>NZ_JACHZA010000001.1:0-1478986 GCF_014193305.1 Rhizobium sp. BK181 | reverse complement strand
TCTAGCCCGTCGCTCGATCACCTTCGACCGTGGCACGGAGTTTACGGATTGGCCGTATCTTCAGGCGAGCATCGGCACCCAAACCTGGTTCTGCGACCCGCAATCGCCGTGGCAGAAAGGCACCGTCGAGAATACCAATGGCCGCGTCCGGAAATGGCTTTCGAGAGAGGTCGATCCATTATCGGTCACAGATGCCGATCTGATCGAGATCTGTAACCGGCTCAACGCAACACCCCGCAAATGCCTTGGCTATCGAACCCCGGCCGAAGTCTTCCGCAAGAAACTGCTCGCGCAGATCAGACATGCCGGCTAGCTTGATGAGCCACAAAAGTCGCGGTTCAGCATGAACTCACAACAGGTACCTCTTGTCGTAGCGGGTGAGAAGCGCTCCTTCTTCGGAGAAGACGTAGAGGCTGTTGTGCGGCGGGCGGCCTTCCGCCAGCCGATGCGCTCCGCCGACAACCGCACAGATGCGAAGGTTGCCGCAGAGATCGGCGATCGCCCTCAGCTCCGCCTCCTGCCTGCTCCAATCGAAGCTCCTCCAGTCGTCGGGATGCATGATCTGGAACTTCGAGTAGCCCGAAAGTGAGCCCTCACAGAAGTTGATGACACGCACGCCGCCGGCGGCCGCGGCTGCTATCATGCTCCGGATTGTGCTGCCGTTCGCCGCAATGTCGGGAGAAACCAGGGTCTGTGCTGCGGCAATCTTCAACGGTGCGCCCCTCATGATTCGGCCCGCATCTTCCGCTGATTTGACGCAGCGTGGAAGCCGGCTATGGCGTGACTCCACGCAGCACGCCGATCAGTGCCTTTCCATCGGTGAAATAGGGATCGCCGCCGCCGTTGCGACCGGCCTTGGTGGCACCGATCCCGGCAATCTCGTAGGTCGACGACACTTGCCCGGCCGTCTGAAGATCTCCAATAACAAGATTCCGCTCGGCATCGACATCAGGAGCGATGTGATGGGTGATCTGGCCGGTGTCGTGGCTGAAACCAACGCCGCGATCAAAGCTCGCCGAGCCGAGCCACACCGGGCGCCCATCTTCACCGCTCTTCTTGGTTTCCCAGAAACGGACGTGGTGGCGCTCGTCGGCGCTCTTGCCCACGGCCTTTTCAAACGCCAAATCCTGTTGGCGTCCCTCGAACAGCAACGGGCTGACCGGAGCGTCGAGGTCGGGCCGATCGAGCACGACACTCAATCCAATTTCGGCCGATGTTCGTAGCGTGATCTTGTCAGCCGGATCCCATCCAGCCGACGCGAATGCCCGGAGCACGTCCTCCTTTGCGCCGACAAGCCCGACATTGATGGGATCGCCGGGAATGTCCTGTTTGGTGGTAGTCACCATTGGGCCAAATTCCGCGACGCGGCTGGCGTCGCGATGAATCCATATTTCAGGCATGAAGAAATAGGCGACGACCAGATACGCAACCAACAGGATCGCCACACCGCCGCCCACTATCCGCGTTTTCGTCAACTGTCTCATCGAAGTCCCCCCGGCCTCGACGTTATCATACGACCCTCTGACGATGACGCCAACGTGCACTCTTCCGTCGCGTTGCATCTGCAGCGGCGTCGAACCCTTGCCATCCGCTCTCGTTGCGCTTAGCTCTCGGACACCACGAATCCGGATATCGAATGCCGCACAAGGTCTCCCTGTCCCGTCTGAAGTTGACCGACTTTCGCAATTACGCGTCTGTCTCGCTGTCGTTCGACGGTCGGCATGTGGTGCTGACTGGAGACAACGGCGCCGGCAAGACCAACCTGATGGAAGCCGTCTCGCTTCTGTCGCCGGGTCGCGGCCTGCGCCGCGCCACTTATGGCGACATCACCCGTGTTGGCGCGACCGCCGGCTTCTCGATCTTCGCGGAGCTCGCTGGCATGGACGGTGAGGTGGAGATCGGCACCGGCGTCGATACCACCGACGACAGCGCCTCCCGTCGGCTGCGGATTAACGGCACGCCGGCAAAATCAGCCGACGAACTAACCGATCACCTCCGCCTTCTATGGCTGACTCCCTCGATGGACGGGCTGTTCACTGGTGGCTCGTCCGAACGCCGTCGTTTCCTTGATCGGCTCGTCCTGTCGCTCGATCCGGCCCACGGCCGCCGTGCCAGCGATTTCGAGCGCGCCATGCGCAGCCGCAACAAGCTGCTCGATGAACGCCGCTTCGATCCCGCCTGGCTCTCCGGCCTCGAGCAGCAGATGGCGAGCCTCGGCATTGCGATGGCGATGGCACGGCAAGAAATGCTGGGCCTTCTTGCACGCCTCATCGACGAAACGCACGAAACCTCGCCCTTTCCCGCCGCGGCGCTGGAGCTTGCCGGCTTCATGGATGGCCAGTTCTCGCGCCCCGCCGTCGATCTTGAGGATGAGTATGCCGCCATGCTCGCGGAGAGCCGCTACCGCGACGCCGCGGCTGGTCGCACGCTCGACGGCCCCCATCGCGCCGATCTGCTTGTCCGCCACCAGCAGAAGCAGATGGAAGCATCGCGGTGTTCCACCGGCGAGCAGAAGGCCCTGCTAGTCGGGCTGATCCTCGCCCATGCCCGGCTGGTCGCCAATCTCACCGGCCACGCGCCGGTCCTGCTGCTTGATGAAATCGCCGCCCATCTCGATGAAGGCAGGCGGGCCGCCCTCTTCGACCTCATTGACGCCCTCGGCGGTCAGGCTTTCATGACGGGAACCGACCGTGCCATGTTCTCGGCCCTTGGCGCGCGCGCGCAATTTTTCACCGTTGCTGACGGAAAGGTTTTCGAATGACCTGTGCCGCTTCCCCCTCAACCGAAGGCCGTGCTAGCATCGCGCCCATGGAGCCCTTAAGCCCGGAAGAAATCGCGCGATATCAGCGTCATATCCTGCTTCCCGAGATCGGCGGTGCAGGCCAGCAGAAACTGAAGGCCGCCCGCGTGCTCGTTATCGGTGCGGGCGGGCTCGGGGCGCCGGTCCTGCAATATCTCGCAGCCGCCGGCGTCGGCACGCTCGGCATTGCCGATGACGATCGGGTTTCGCTTTCCAACCTGCAGCGGCAGGTGATCCATGATTCGGGAACGGTGGGCGAGCTGAAGACAGACAGCGCCGCCTTCGCGATTGCCCGCTTGAACCCGCACGTCAACGTGATCCGTTTTGAGGAACGCTTTTCGCCGGATTCTGCGCGCCGCCATCTATCCGGCTTTGATCTCCTGATCGATGGCTCCGATAATTTCGATACGCGCTATACGGCAGCTGACGCTGCCGAGGCGGCGCAAATCCCGTTGGTGACCGGCGCTGTTGGTCGCTTCGATGGCTCCGTCACGGTTCTGAAGCCTTATGCGGTGGCCGAAGACGGGACGCCGAATCCGACCTATCGCGATCTCTTCCCCGAGAAGCCGCCCGCGGGACTGATCCCGGCCTGCGCCGAGACCGGAATTATCGGCGCGTTGACCGGAGTGATCGGCACGTTGATGGCGATGGAAGCGATCAAGCTCGTAACCGGCACCGGTGAGCCGTTGATCGGCCGGCTATTGCTCTACGATGCGCTTGCCGCCCGCTTCGACACGATCCGCTACAAGCGCCGCCGCTCAAGGCAGAGCCAGGCATCATGAACATCGTCCGCATCGATGAGGATTTTCAGCGTTGGGACGAGCTGCTGGCGCTGATCCTGTCGTCGTTCGCCTATATGAACGATCGCATCGATCCACCGTCCTCCGCCTCGACCCTCACGCGGGCGACGCTTGCCGACAAGGCCAGCGTTGAAATCGCCTATGTGGCGATGGAAGGCGAAACCTTGTCTGGCTGCGTCTTCTTGCGACCGGAAGAGGGCTGTCTTTACATCGGTAAACTGGCGATTGCCCCGGTTTCGCAAGGTCGAGGCATTGGTCGTAGGCTTTTGGCGATCGCGGAGCAGACGGCACGAGACCGCGCACTGTCGTCGCTCCGGCTCGAAACACGAATCGAACTCGTCGAGAATCATGACGTTTTCGCGCGCTGGGGATTCGAGAAGACCGCTGAAAATGCCCATCCCGGCTTCACAAGAACGACGTCGATCGAGATGCGCAAGGCGATCTCGGCTTAGCGGCCCGGCAGCACCCGGTTTGGCGGGCGGTGACCATCGATGAAGGTCCGTATATTGATGATGACCTTGTCGCCCATGTCGATGCGGCCTTCGATCGTTGCCGAACTCATGTGCGGCAGAAGCACGACCTTGCCTTCGTTGGCCAACTTGACGAGCTTCGGATTGACCGCAGGTTCGTTCTCGAAAACGTCGAGACCCGCACCGGCAAGCTTTCCTTCCCGCAAACTCTTGATCAGCGCCGCCTCGTCGATCACGTCGCCGCGGGCGGTGTTGACCAGGTAGGCGGTCGGTTGCAGCAAAGCCAGGCGGCGGGCCGACAGCAGGTGAAACGTTGCCGGAGTCGAGGGGCAGTTGATCGAAACGATGTCGACGCGGGCAAGCATCTGGTCGAGGCTCTCCCAGTACGTCGCCTCCAGCTCGTCTTCGGTCGCGGGGTTCACGCGCTTGCGGTTGTGATAGTGAATCGAAAGGCCGAAAGCCTTGGCGCGGCGGGCAACGGCGGTGCCAATTCGCCCCATCCCGACGATTCCGATGCGCTTGCCGTGAATACGTCGCCCAAGCATCCAGGTCGGCGACCATCCGGCCCATTCGCCCGGCTGATCGGTCAGCACGCGCGCACCTTCGCCAAGCCGGCGCGGCACCGCGAGAATGAGCGCCATCGTCATGTCTGCCGTGTCTTCAGTCAACACGTTCGGCGTGTTGGTCACGGTGATGCCCTTGCGGGCCGCCGCCTCGACGTCGATGTGGTCCGTGCCGTTCGAGAAGCTGGCGATCAACTTCAACTGCGGTCCGGCTTCCTCGATCACCGTGGCGTCGATTCGGTCAGTCACGGTTGGAACCAGCACGTCGGCGCTCTGGACTGCGGCGATCAGCTCGGCTTTGGAGCGCGGCGCATCGTCGATATTGAGTTCCGCGTCGAAGAGTTCGCGCATGCGCGTTTCGACCGCATCGGGCAGCTTCCGCGTGATGTAGACCTTCGGTTTTTTCTTCGTCGTCATGTGCGCCGGCGCTAACTTGTAAAGAGGTCCTTAACCAAGACGCGGGATAATTTTCCCGTTCCGGGCAATTTCTACCAGACCCGCACGCGAAGACAAACAAAACTCGCTGAGCGTGCGCAGGAATGTCGAATTCCCGGAATCAGGCAGCAGTCCTGCCCTCCTCTGAGCAAACGGAAATCCCATGCATAGCAAAGTCCTGAAATCTTGCCTCGCCCTTGCGATCGGTTTCGTGCTTTCGGCGGGAACGGCTGAAATGGCCTCCGCACAGGCGGCAAAGGGACCGAGCGGCCTGCCGCTGCCGCGCTTCGTTACGCTCAAGTCCAAGCGCGTCAATTTGCGAATCGGCCCCGGGACGGATTATGCAGCTTCCTGGATGTACCTGAAGGCCGGCCTGCCGGTCGAGATCATTCAGGAATACGACAACTGGCGCCAGATCCGCGATGCCGACGGCACCGAAGGCTGGGTCAACCAATCGTTGCTGTCGGGCTCACGGGCGGCGATTGCCGCTCCATGGATGAAGGGCAAGGGCAAGTCTGTCTATGTCAACATGCGCCGCGACGCCCTGTCGTCGGCAACCGTCGTCGCCAAGCTCGAACCCGGCGTCATGATGAACATCGGCGAATGCAATGGCGACTGGTGCTTTGCCAAGATCGACGGCGCCGAAGGCTGGGTGGCGCAGTCGGAGATCTGGGGTGCTTATCCCGGCGAAGCCTTTAAATGAGGCTCGCTTGCCTGCCCGCTTCGGCCAGCGACTTCATCGGCCGCGGACCGATCTGCTGGATCACGATGCCGGCGGCGAGGCAGCCGAGCTTGCCGCAATCTTCCAGCGTCCGGCCCTGCGTGTAGCCGTAGAGGAAGCCGGATGCGAAGAGATCGCCAGCGCCCGTCGTATCGACCAGTTCCCTGATCTTGATCGCATCGACATAGAAGCGTTCGTCGCCCTTGAGGATGACGGCGCCGTCCTCGCTCATCGTCACGGCCGCGATCTTGCAGTCCTTGGCGATGCTGTTCAGTGCTTCTTCAAAGTCCTCGGTCTCATAGAGCGCGAGGGCTTCCTGGCGATTGGCGAAGACGATGTCGACGGTGCCGGAGCGCATCAGGTCGAGGAATTCGCCACGGTAGCGGTCGACGCAGAAGCTGTCGGAAAGCGTCATCGACATCTCGCGGCCGTTCTCGTGGGCGATGCGGGCGCATTCGCGGATCGCCTCCTTGGCGCGCGGCGGATCCCAGAGGTAACCCTCGAAGTAGGTCACCTTGGACTGGGCAACCACTTCGGCTTCGACGTCCTCAGGCCCAAGTTCGACGCAGGCGCCAAGGTAGGTGTTCATCGAACGCTCGCCGTCGTCAGTCACAAAGATCATCGAGCGTGCGGTCGGCGGGAACGTACCCTTCGGCTGCGTCTGGTAGTGAACGCCCTGCGCGCGAATGTCGTGGGCGAAGATCTCGCCAAGTTGGTCTTCTGCGACCTTGCCGAAATAGGCGGCCTTGCCGCCAAAGCTTGCGACTCCCGCCGCCGTGTTGCCGGCGCTGCCGCCGGAGGCTTCCACCGCTGGTCCCATGCGCGCATAGAGAAGCTCGGCGCGCTCGGCATCGATCAGGTTCATCGCTGCCTTGGTGATCTTGTTGTCAATGAGGAACTGGTCGTCGCAACGCGCGATGATATCGACGATGGCATTGCCGACAGTCAGAACATCGAATTTGGTCATGAAAGGGTAAGGTCCCGGTGTTTGGTGATAGCCGGTGATCGGTCTTAGCGAATTTTAGCCGCATGGGAAGCGGAAATGCCGTGAGAACCTATCGATGCCTTCGTAAAAGTTCGCCGTTGGGGATCAAACACCACGAGCCGGTCGCCGTGAAGCCCCACAGGTCGCGGTTCAAACAACGGCCGCATAGATCAGGTCGGGTGCGACCAGCCACTCATTCCTCCGCAGCGCGGATACATCGAGCCGACCACGCGGGTCGCGGCGGGCGAGGCCCACGAAGCGATAGCGGCTGCCTCGCGTGTCGATGATGCGTGCAGGAATGGGGCGGCCGTCGATGTGGCCGATAACCGGTCCGTCGGATTGCGAACCATTGAGGAAGAAATATTCGTGAGGGAGGTGTCTGCTCACCATCCTATTGCCTTTCGTCGTTCGGTGCGGCGCTCGCAGCAGACCCGCTACGGAGATGCCTTTCGTGTTCGGAACTGGCCTTCTCCAAAGGAACATTGCTTTTTGATGGCACTCTTGAAGAACGACGGCGTGTTCTCTTGATCTCCACGACGAATGGCTTCTTTTGGGGACGCATGCGGATTCCTGATAATGGATGAGGTGGCCAGCTGAACGAGTGGTCCGAAGTCGACCACCATGCGTTGCCCAGCGGCGATACAAAGAGCGGTCGAGCAAGAGCCAGTTATGTTGAAGTCACTCGGGTAGCCGTCTGCTCACGGCGCTTCATCACTAAGATGGGGGAAGTGGCCGTATGCTTTCCATTCGGCCGCGAGGCTTCCTGTATTAGAATCTCATAGTGAAGTGGAGGATCACCGTCGCGGGTAAGTCGATCTCAGTGTTCGATCTGCTGCTCTGCGACCGTACTGGCGATGATTTGATCGGAGCCTTTTGCATAGAGCGGAAGCGTCAGGGTGATTGCTTCGCTGCGTCCGTTGATGGTGGCTGTATATCGCTTGTAGATGCGGTCCTGCCCTTGTTCCTCGCCTGCCGAAACGGCGTTTGCCTTCTCGACCAAGGCGCTCTCGAAGACAGTTGCGTCGACGTCGCCCAATGCCACCGTGCAGCCTTCGACAATCTTGCCGCCAACGTCCGCCCGGGAGACCACCAGCGCACGAAAGCTCTCGCTCTCGCCGCCGCTGACAATCCATCCCTGGAGCGCTTCCGGGTTTTCCATCGGCGTGAAGGTGAGCGCCAGGTCCTGTGCCATCGAAGGCCATGCATCGACTTTCGCGCGCTCGGACGTACGCTCGAAGTCGGGACCTGAGGAAACGCAACTGTCGTAGAAGAACGCGAGCTTGGCGGTGGCGTCGTCGGCGAGAGACGGTCCGGTGGCGAGAAGCATGAAGAGGCAGACAGCAAAGCTACGCTTCATTTTGTCTCCGAGCATCAAGTCGGTGCGGCCTTTCAGCCGCACCGATCATTTCAAACCTGTCGGACGTTGTCGGCAGACGTTCTGCCGGTTCGACGGTCCTGTGCGACTTCGAACGCGACGCCCATGCCTTCCTTCACATTGTCGATTCCGCCCCGTTGAGCGGCCGTGACATGCAAAAAGATATCGGTGCCTCCGTCATCCGGCGTGATGAACCCAAAGCCCTTGTCCTGGTTGAACCACTTGACTTTACCTGTTGGCAAAATTTACCCCCATGTTGGTCTCCCCAGCCAAAATGGGACATCGCACGATTTTACCGGAGGGCACAAGTCCCGTTTTGACCGGATGGAGCAATGGCGCTGGCAGTACGAACGCCGATCGGCGGTCTAGACCCTCGCGCCGGGGCGTTGACACAGTACAATCTGTCGTCGCGGTTTGCCTCGATGCTTCGCAAAAATGCCACCCTGACGTCATCCCTCTGTCATTTGCCGCCTCTATAAATCGCCTTAACGAGATTGGCATGAGCATCCGAAAGGCTGCAGCCATTCGAGAAGGGAATGATGCCCTTCGACGTTACCGGAGCGACGCTGACCACGGATGGACTGGCAGCATGGCACACCGGCTATCCGGCAGGACCGGATGCGGAAAAGCGGGCAGAGCCCGCTTTTTTTGCTTTTGTGCTCCGCGCGTTTGTCATCGCGGTCATTTTGCTGCTAGGCATGCTTATCCCTCGCAAGGCAGCCGTACTCAATGTCAGCCATCATCTTCGACGTCCTTCCCATCTTCATCATGATCCTGATTGGCTGGCTGACGGTGAAGCTACGGCTGATGAAGGCGGAGATCGGTGATGCGCTGAGCGAGTTCGTCTTCAAGATCGCCGTTCCGCTACTGTTGTTCCGGACGATCGCCAAGGCCGATTTTCATGGTGCTTCGCCATTCCGTCTCTGGATCGCCTACTTTTCCGGCGTTGCTGTGACTTGGATCGCGGCGCATATCGCCGCGACGCGCTTCTTCGGTCGCGATGACCGCATCGGCGTGCTTGCCGGCGTGTCGTCAGCCTTTGCCAACACCATCTTCATCGGCTTGCCGCTCGTCCAGCGCACGGTCGGTGACAAGGGGCTCGTGCCACTCTCCATTCTGATCGCGGTCCATCTGCCTGTGATGATGATAATCGGGACCATCATGATGGAGCGCGCCGAGCACAAGATCGCCGGCAAGAAGGAGCGCAGCATCGCCAAGGTCGTGCGCCAGATCGCCCAAAATCTCGTTAAGAACCCGCTGGTGATCGGCTTGGCCGGCGGCGCTGCCATGCATCTTTTAGGGCTCACCATGCCCGGGCCGGTGGGCGCCATCGTCGATCAGATTGCCGGTGTGGCCGGGCCGGTTGCGCTGATCTCACTCGGCATGGCGCTCGAGAAGTACGGAATTTCGGGCAACGCCGGCATCGCCAGCGTCACCTCCGTCTTCAAGCTCCTGCTGTTGCCCGCCTGCGTCTGGGCGGCGAGCCATCTGGTCGGGCTTGCCAGCGATTGGACGGCTGCCCTTGTGCTGATTTCGTCCGTTCCAACAGGCGTCAACGCCTGGCTGATCGCCAATCGCTTCGGTGTCGGCCACAGCCTCGCAGCGTCGACGATCACGCTGACGACGGCGCTTGGGGCCATCTCCGTTTCGTTCTGGGCCTTTCTGCTCGGCGGCTAATGCAAAAAAGAAAAAGCCCGGCGTCAGGCCGGGCTTAGATTTTCTTATGGAATCGAGCAGCGTCTTACTGCGTCGCGCTATCCGGCGCGTTCGGATCGGGAAGCGCAACCGGCGAATCGGCCAGCGTGTGCAGGTAAAGAATGACGTTGGCGCGATCCGTATCCTTCGGGAGACCGGCAAAGCCCATCGCCGTACCGGCAACGTACTTCTTCGGCGCTGCCAGGAAATGGTTCAGATGGTCGAAGGTCCACTTCTCGCTGCCACCCTTGGAGAAATCCTTCATCGCCGACGAGTAGGCAAACGCCTCGTGCGTGCCGATCGGACGATCGACGAGACCATAGAGGTTCGGACCGACTTTGTTCGGCCCCCCCTTGGTCGCGTCATGACAGGCCTGACACTTCTTGAACACGGCTTCGCCAGCCTTGGCGTCCGCCTTTGCAAGCAGCTGTGCGATCGGAACGGCTGCAGCCGGTGCGGCCTCGCCGCCACCGGAGGCGGGTGCCTCATCAGCGACGATCGCGAAACCTTCCTTCTCCGGCGCTTCCGAATGAAAGATCCCCTCCGACGCGATGGAGACGGACATCAGAACGAAAACCGTCCCGAGCAGCGCCCCCACAGCCGTATTCACGTATGAATTCATCTGCAATGCTCCCCTTGCAGCCGGCAGACATAAAACCGGACCATCTTGAAATCGCGCGGAACCTATGTCTTTTGGCTATCCGTTGCAACAGTCTAAATGGGCTGCTGCGTGAGACTTTTTGACACCTTTCCGCCCGGATTAGAAGGCCCGAACAATGACCAGTCCAAATTTAGATGACGTGCTTGTGCTGATCCCGGCGCGCATGGCATCCACCCGTCTTCCGGGCAAGCCGCTTGCCGATATTTGCGGACTGCCGATGATTGTCCAAGTGGCATTGCGGGCGAAGGAAGCCGAGATTGGCCGTGTCGTCGTCGCTGTCGATGACCAGCAGGTCTATGACGTCGTTGCCGAGGCGGGCTTCGAAGTCGTCATGACCAGCAAGGATCATCAATCCGGTTCGGACCGCATTTACGAAGCGCTGGGGAAGGTTGACCCGGAGGCCCGCGCCAAGGTCATTGTCAATGTGCAGGGCGACCTGCCGACGATCGAGCCGGAAACCGTCCGCGCCGCGTTGCGCCCGCTGGAGGACCCCAACGTCGATATCGCGACGCTGACGATCGCGATCGACAACGAGGCAGACAAGACGGCGCCCCATGTTGTCAAGGTGGTCGGCGCGCCACTGTCCGCAAGCCGACTGAAAGCGCTTTATTTCACGCGGGCCACGGCGCCTTATGGCGAAGGGCCGCTCTATCATCACATCGGCCTCTATGCTTATCGCCGGTCCGCCTTGGAGCGTTTCGTGACGCTTGGGCCATCGGTCCTGGAAAAGCGCGAGTCGCTGGAGCAGCTGCGCGCGCTGGAAGCCGGCATGCGCATCGACGTTGAGCTCGTTGACACGGTTCCGCTCGGTGTTGATACTCCTGCCGACCTTGAAAAGGCGCGGCGCATTCTCTCCGCAAGAACGAAGTGACGGATTTTCCATGAACATCAAAACCAACAGGATCGCCTTCCAGGGCGAGTTCGGTGCGAACTCCGATATGGCGTGCCGCGACATGTTTCCGACCATGGAGCCGTTGCCGTGCCAGACGTTCGAGGATGCCTTTGTGGCCGTCGAGAACGGCGATGCCGATATCGGAATGATCCCGATCGAAAACACGATCGCCGGTCGCGTCGCCGATATTCATCACCTGCTGCCGGAGTCCCGCCTGCACATCATCGGCGAGTATTTCATGCCGATCCGCTTTCAGCTGATGGTGCTTCCCGGCGTCACCAAGGATGAGATCCGCACGGTTCACAGCCATATCCACGCGCTCGGGCAGTGCCGCAAGATCGTCCGCTCACATGGCTGGAAGCCGGTGATCGCCGGCGATACCGCAGGTGCTGCAAAACTCGTCCAGGAGACCGGAGATCGGTCGATGGCCGCACTTGCCCCGCGCCTTGCTGCGGAGCTCTATGGCCTCGACATCGTGGCCGAGAACGTCGAGGACACTGAGGACAACGTCACCCGCTTTGTTGTCCTTGCTCGCGACGAAGAATGGGCGCATCGCAGCTCGGCCGAGGAAAAGCTCGTCACGACGTTCGTCTTCAACGTCCGAAACATCCCCGCCGCGCTCTACAAGGCGCTCGGCGGCTTTGCGACGAATACCATCAACATGACCAAGCTTGAGAGCTATCAGCTCGGCGGCAAGTTTGTCGCCACGCAGTTCTACGCCGACATCGAAGGTCACCCGAACGATCCGAATGTCCGGCGCGCGCTGGAGGAACTGCGGTTCTTCTCCGAGAAGGTGCGCATCCTCGGGGTCTACAAGGGTCACCCGATGCGGGGCCAGCTGGAGAAATAGAAAAGGGCGCCTCGGGCGCCCTTCTTGCGGGTCACTTGTCTGGTTCACATACGCGCAAGCGATGGCCGTCGGGGTCGAGCACGACGAAGGTCGGTCCGAAATCCATGTCCGTCAGATCCTGTGCAATCGGCAGCTGGCGCTTGCTCCAGTCCTCATAGAGCGTCGAGACGCCGTTCTCCCCGGGCACCATGAAGGCGATTTCGGCCCGGCTGCCGGTCGCTGACGGCTGCGGCGTTACCTTGCTGAGCCGCCAGAGGCCGAGTGTGAAGCCGCCGTCGAGTGCGAAGGCAACGAAGTTCGGGGCTTCGGCCACCGGCTCGCGGCCGAGCAACGACCGGTAGAAACCGGCGCTCGTGGATGGGTCCTTGACGTATAAGATGATGAGGTTCGGGCTGTTCATCGGGTTGTCCTCGTTGTGGCAGGGTGGCAGGCGAAGAAACGCCGCTGCACTCATTGGCAGCGGCGGCGGTCGGTCAGTGCGTCTTGGGAGTTGCTTTGCGTCTAACCTTCTTGGCAGGGGCAGCCCCAGTCCACCAAGCCGAGATCACGTTTCATCGGCTCGGGCATGGTCTCCAGATCGAGGCGCGAATACCTCCTCAGCACCATCTGGCGCGAAGCGTTCAACATCATGCGCAGAAGTGTGGATTGCGGATATCCTGCATCGCAAGGGGTCTCGTCGACCGGATGGTTGCCACGCGTCGATCGGGTAAGGTTCAAGCTCGTCATCATCGGTCCTCCTGTTGGATTGGTACCGATAATAGCGCTGACCACTGTCAGTTTATGGCAGTAGCGTCGCTCTCAATGAGCAATATCCTGCTGGTCCCGCCACTCCTTGAGAAGCACGGCGCGCCGGCGCGGATAACGTCCGTCCTGCGGGATCATTTCGACGATCCGGTCGGTGCGGAAATGACGATAATCTTTACGCAATTCACACCAGGCGACGACGACGCGAACCTGCTCGAAGTAACTCAACGCGAAGGGCCAGATATTGCGGACGGAGACGGTTCCACCCTCATCCGAATAGGTCAGCTTGAGAATCCGCTCCGTACGAATCGCCTTGCGAATGGCGCCGAGGTCCGCCTTGTCGGCAACGGGCGGCTTTAGGTGGACGAGTAGCGTCGACGTCTCGATCTCGTCGCGCATGTCCTGCGGCAGCACGTCGGCGATCTTGGCGAGCGCGTCGGCGCCGGCGGCGGCAAGCCGCGGATCGGCCGCCCGCGCGACCCAACGCGAGCCGAGAACGAGCGCCTCGATTTCGTCCTGCGAAAACATCATCGGTGGCAGCATAAAGCCCGGTTTCAGTACGTAACCCAGTCCGGGCTCGCCTTCGATCAAGGCCCCTTGCGCCTGCAGGCTCGAAATGTCGCGGTAAAGCGTGCGGATGCTGACGCCGGTCTCGGTCGCCAGCACGGAACCGCTGACCGGCCGGCGATAGCGCCGCAGGGTCTGCAGCAGAGTCAGAAGGCGTTCGGAGCGTGCCATCTCAGGGGCCTCGTTCTACGGGCCTTATTGCTTTTTCCATTCCACCCAGTCGCGCATCAGCCGATGGGCGATGGCTCCCTTGGGCGGCGGCGCCTTGCCGGTAAGTCCGGGCCGCTCGAGCATCTCGAGCGTTTCCTCGCGTGTGAACCAGCGGCAGTCTTCCAGTTCCTGGCTGTCGAATTTGACAGTCTTGGACTTGGATTCCGCATAGCAGCCGATCATCAGCGAATGCGGCATCGGCCATGGCTGCGAGGCGTGGTAGCGGATCCGCCCCGTCTGGATTCCGGATTCCTCGAGCGTCTCGCGCCGCACGGCGTTCTCGATCGTCTCGCCAGGCTCGACGAAGCCGGCAAGGCACGAATACATGCCGGGCGCAAAATGCGGGCTGCGCCCAAGAAGGCAGAGATCGCGCTCCTCGTCGATGGTGAGCATGATGACAACGGGATCGGTGCGGGGGAAGATCGTGTGCTCGCAGGCGGCGCAGACACGCTTGTAGCCGCCGATATGGATGTTCATCGTCGATCCGCAGCGGCCGCAGAACTTGTTGTCGCCGTTCCAGCGGATCAGGCTGGCGCCCTGGGCAAATTCGCCCAGCAGAACCTCGTCGAGCAGCATCTCGCGAAACAGCGACCGTCCGTCTGCGGGTTTGTACTGGCTGGCAAGCTCGTCCTCGGACACGCCGACCGGAACCGCCAGTCGCGGCTCGCCGGTCTTGCGGTAGCCGAGCAGCACGGTCTCGTCCCAGTTTGGCTGCAGGTCTTTCAGTTCGTAGCGCGCAAACAGCGGGTCGAGCACTTGCCCGTCATGTTTCAGAACCAGCTTGTCGCCGGCGAAAGCGAAGATATGGGTTCCTTCCTTGGCCAATGCCTTGTCGACCGACGTCTCGTCGCGATGTTCGGAATCGCGGATCAGGTCATTGGCGGCGAAGGCAGTCAGGCTGCTGGGTTCCGGATGCGGAACATCCGAATCGAAAAGCGAACGGCTCATGATGAAAGGGCTTCCCGCAACTTCTCTATAAGGTCATTTCTCTTTTCCGCAGCGTAAGGCTCTGCCTTGCCGAAACCCCAAACCGGATTTGGCCAATTGGCATCGCCTTCGAAGCGGGCAATGACATGAACATGAAGCTGACGGACGATGTTGCCAAGGGCCCCGATATTGATTTTTGTGGCGCCGGTCGTCTTCTTCAGTGCAGCGGCGACCATCTCGGTCTCGAATGTCAGCATCACCTGATCGAGAGGTGTCAGCTCGAAGACTTCGCTGATATCCGTCCTGCGCGGTATGAGGATCAGCCACGGCCAACGGGCGTCCTTCGACAACCGCAGATCACACAGCCCCGTCTGCATGACACTGTCGCTATCGCTTTCCAACCGACGGTCGAGCTTGAATTCGTCCAACAGGCATTCCTCCATGTTTTCCTGAGGCTAGCAGTTTTTTTTGAGCTTGGCTTGCTTTTGATGGCGATATTGCCGATATGTGCATCCGGGAGGTTGGTGGTGGACGAGCCACTCGCCAACCGGGTCAGGTCCGGAAGGAAGCAGCCCTAACGAGCCCGGCACGGGTCATCGTGCCAGCCTCCCACCTTTCTCTCCATTCTTGCTCGGGCAGTCCGGGTGATAAGCAGGGCGATGAGCGACACCGAGCGACAGTCAAAAGATGCCGCCTCGACGGGCACCGGATACCGGGTGCTGGCACGCAAATACCGCCCCAAGGATTTCACAGATCTGATGGTCGGCCAGGAGCCGATGGTCCAGACCCTGACCAACGCCTTCGAGACCGGTCGTATCGCGCAGGCCTATATGCTGACCGGCGTTCGCGGTGTCGGCAAGACGACGACCGCCCGCATCCTCGCCCGTGCGCTGAACTACAAGACGGCAGAGATCGACAAGCCGACGATCGATCTGCGGATCCCCGGTGAGCATTGCCAGGCGATCATGGAAGGCCGGCATGTCGACGTCATCGAGATGGACGCCGCCTCCCACACGGGTATCGACGATATCAGAGAGATCATCGAGCAGGTACGCTACCGCCCGGTCTCGGCGCGCTACAAGGTCTACATCATCGACGAAGTGCACATGCTCTCGACGCAGGCCTTCAACGGCCTGTTGAAGACGCTTGAGGAACCGCCGGAGCATGTGAAGTTCATCTTCGCGACGACCGAAATCCGCAAGGTCCCGATCACGGTCCTGTCGCGCTGCCAGCGTTTCGACCTGCGCCGCATCAGCGCGTCTGATCTTGTCGGCCTTTTCACCACGATCGCATCGAAGGAAGGCATCGAGGCCGAACCCGATGCGCTGGCGATGATTGCGCGTGCCGCCGAAGGCTCCGCACGCGATGGTCTTTCGCTGCTTGACCAGGCGATCGCCCATGGCGGCGGCGCGGTTCTGGCTGAAATGGTGCGCGGCATGCTCGGCCTTGCCGACCGCGCCCGCATCGTTGATCTCTTTCATCACATCGTCAAAGGCGATGTCGCAGCAGCGCTCGGCGAATTCGAAAGCCAATACGAAGCGGGTGCCAATCCCGTTGCCGTGCTGACTGATCTTGCCGATTTCACCCATCTGGTTACCCGTCTGAAATACGTGCCGGATGCCGCGAACGACCCTTCGCTCAGCGAAGTCGAACGCACGAAGGCCGCGGAATTTGCTCGGGGCGTGGCGGTAACGACGCTGTCGCGCATCTGGCAGATGCTGCTGAAGGGCATTCCGGAGGCCGAGGGCTCCTCGCGTCCGGCCGGCGCCGCTGAGATGGTGTTGATCCGGCTGGCGCATGCCGCGCATCTGCCGGCACCCGAAGACGCCGCCCGTCGCCTGGCGGAGTTTTCCGAGACGAACGGTGGCGGTCGCCCGTCTGCGTCATCTGGCAACGGCGGTGGCGGCGCAACGGTGAACTACCAGGGCAATCTGGCGGCTCGATCGACCGAGTCGATCCCGCGTCCACACCCCGCCGGTCCGACCGCGATGCTGCGCGCCGTCCCCAATCCCGATCCGCACAACGTGCCGGTCGGCCGCGTCGAGACGAAGCCGACCGAGGCGCCGAAGCCGCTGGTGTCGGTCAATTCCATTGGCGATATCGCCAATCTGGCCGGCGACAAGCGCGATGTGAAGATCAAGGCGCTGGTGCGCAACTTCGTGCGCCCTGTGCGCATCGAGCCCGGTCGCCTCGACGTCAACCTGACGGAAGGTGCCCCCGGCACGCTGCTGAACGAACTGGCGGTCAAGCTCAAGGACTGGACCGGCATCCATTGGATCGTCAGCCTTAGTCGCGAGGAAGGCCAGCCGACCATGGTCGAGGCCGAAGCGAATGCCAAGGCGCAGCAGGTGAGCGACGCCCGGCAGGATCCGGATGTGGCGGCGATCCTCGCACAGTTTCCGGGCGCCAAGATCATCGACGTTCGCGTACGGGCGCCGGAACCGGATGAGGAAGAAGAGGTCAAGGCGCCTGCCGCTGCCGAATCCGACGAAGGCGACATCCTGCCTGGCGACGACATAATTTTCTAAAGTATCGAGAAGGAGCGAGACGATGCGCGACATCATGGGCATGATGGGCAAAGTCAAGGAAATGCAGGCCAAGATGGAGAAGATGCAGGCGGAAATCGCCGAACTCCACGCGGAAGGCAAGTCGGGTGGCGGCCTCGTCACCGTGATCCTCAACGGCAAGGGCGAGATGCAGAGCCTGAAGATCGACCCGTCCCTCTTCAAGGAAGATGACGTCGAAATCCTCGAGGACCTGATCGTTGCCGCGCACAAGGATGCCAAGGACAAGGCGGAAGCCGCTGCTGCCGAAAAGACCAAGGCGTTGACCGCCGGCCTGCCGATTCCTCCAGGCTTCAAGATGCCGTTCTGATTAGTAGGTAGACTAAGGGTGCGGTGTCGGCTGCGCTGGCATCGCCTTCCGTCACGCAACAGGGAGGATTGCCGATGACGTTGACCAGTCTTTTTGTCTTTGCCTGCGCGTTGTTTGTCGCGGCTGGCTCCCCGGGTCCAAGCGTTGCTGCGCTCGTCGCCCGCGTGATTTCCAAGGGTGCGCGCGACGTTCTGCCGTTCCTTGCGGCCATGTGGCTCGGCGAAGCAATCTGGCTGACCTGCGCCGTCGCCGGCTTGGCGGCGATTGCCGAAACCTTCCACTATGCTTTCATTGCCATCAAGTGGCTGGGTGTCTGCTATCTGTTGTATCTCGCCTGGAAGATGTGGTTCGCATCGCCTGATAGTGACGGCGAGGCGCTGCCTGATGCGCAGTCGCCGTTGAAGCTTTTCCTTGCCGGCATGACGGTCACGCTCGGCAATCCCAAGATCATGATGTTCTACATGGCGCTGCTGCCCTCGATCATCGACATTCAGTCGGTGACCATGGTCGGCTGGGCCGAACTGGTTGTGACCATGCTTCTGGTGTTGATCGTGATCGATATCAGTTGGGCGCTGCTCGCCGCCAAGGCGAGAAGCTTCCTGAAGAGCCGGCGTGCTGTGCGCATGGCCAACCGCGCGAGTGCCGGCACGATGGCCGGCGCCGCGGTGGCAATCGCGATCCGTTAGGCTACCTCTGCGAGATGTGACGCTTGGGCGGCAAAGGCGGTGGTGCCGGCGGCACCCAAGTCAGGACCATACTCGCAACGCCTGCTGCGATATTGAGGCCGGACGTGCCCTCAGCCGATACCGGTTGCAAAGCAATCGAGCCTTCGAAGCCGCCGATCAGGACGTTAGCCCCGACGCCAAGGCCGACCGTAGCATTGGCTGCGACGCCCGCGTAACTGCCCTGCAGCGCTCCGTCGAGCCGATTGGTCGGCGCATAGACGAGCCAGATCATGCCGCCGCCAGCGAGCGTCCCGATATCGACGCCGAATTTGGTGATCGTGCCGGTGTATCGTTCGCTTGGCCGATCAGGGGAAGACGGTGTAAAAATGCAGTTGAGCGTCCGTTTGGAGCCGATGATGACACCGAATCCCGGAGATATGTCACAGCCCAACGAGCCGACCTTGACGCGGGCTGCTGCCGGCGTTGCTGATAGGAAGGTAGTGGCTGTTGCGGCGATGACGGCCGCCGCGATAAGTCTTGCGATGGACATGCGAGCCTCCTTCGATTTACACCCCGTGCGTGAAAATCTAGGAGTGTTCTTCGCCTCAGCAAGTGGCGGCGATCGAAATCCGCCTCATGAGTGATTGCGCGCCAGTTTCATCAGTTCGCGACCGATCGGCTTTGGGGGCTCGCTACGCAACACGAGGGATGTTGTTACCGCACCATAGCGAGCGATGCTGTCGACGATGATTTCAAGCTCGGACGGCGAGGGAACTAGCACCTTCAGGACGAAGCAGTCCTCCCCGGTCAACCTCAGAACCTCGATGATCTCAGGCATTTCAGAGAATTGCTTGAGGCAGGCGCGGATATGTTCGTGAATGGTGCGCAGCCGGATGACGGCCATCATGCCCAGGCCGAGTGCCGCGGTATTGATGCGGGCACCGTAGCCCTCGATGATGCCTCGCTCCTCCAGGCGCTTTAGCCGCTCGGACGCGGCCGGCTGCGACAGGCCGACCTTTCGCCCCAGTTCAGAAACGGTGATACGCCCGTCGGCCTGCATGATCTCGACAATCAGCATGTCGGTAGGGTCAAGTTGCCGGCTTACGAAATCAGCCATTTTTGTATCGCCTTTAATTCATCGGCTTGAGGACGGTTTTCCCGATGATTTCCCATGTCGGTAACTGACTATCTCACGCAGCTTATCCTGTGAGCAACAGGAAGGAATCGATGCGAGATATCATCACTTTGCCCGGCATTGGCGGGTCCGGCGAAACACATTGGCAATCTCGGTGGGAGGCGGCCGACGCGCGCATGCAGCGCTTTTCGCCTTCGAGTTGGGATCGACCCGAACTCGACAATTGGATTGCGGCATTGGACCATGCCGTCGCGCAGTCGAAGGCGGAACCGCTTCTCGTCGCTCATAGCCTCTCCTGCCTGCTTGTTGCCCATTGGGCGGCGCGGAGTAGGCATCGGGCAGGTGGCGCCCTACTGGTAGCACCACCAAATCCGACCTCGCCGGCCTTTCCCTGCGAGGCCGCCGGCTTTGCCAATCCGCCCGACACGGCGCTCCCATTCCCGTCTCTGGTCATCGCGAGCAGCGACGATCCCTTCGCCTCGCTCGACTATGCGCGCACCAGGGCGAATGGTTGGGGCAGCGAGTTCATGGAGATCGGCACCCGCGGCCATATAAACGGGACAAGCGGGCTTGGGGATTGGCCGCAGGGACGCGCCGCTCTGGCAGCCCTTGAGGCGCGCTTGCGCTAGGGGCCTGCCTGCTCTTCGAGAATATCGCGAAGCTTGTAGTGGATCGGAGCCGCGAGATAGCGGTCGCGATCCCGCGCCGCGAGAACCTTGCCGAACGTGGCGATCATGTCAGGCATCGTGACTTTTTCACCGCCATAGGGGAGATGCTCGACCGGTATTCCGGCTGCAATCGTTCCGCCTTTGATGACACGGCAATAGATGCCCGGCCGGGCGGCCTTGGTGTAGCGCTTGACGAAGCCCGGTTCGCCCATCCGGGCGGCAAAGGTCGCGCAAGGGATACGCGCGCTGGTGACCTCGAGAACAAGATCGCCGGCTATGAAGCGATCGCCGACCGAGACGATGCTGTTGTCTAGGCCGCCGATCACAATGTTCTCGCCGAATGTGCCCGGACCCGTCGTCCCAGTTCCGTCGACCACCAGTCGAGCGTCAGCGACCCCTCGAGATAGACCGCCTGGTCGACGCCGCCATGGTGCTTCCGGTTACAGATGGCATCGCCAAGAAGCCCCTCGGCATCGACAAGCACGCTGCCGCTGATCGGATGCTTGTAGATTCCCGTCTTGTAGCTCTTGCCGGGCAGACGCTCGGCACTTCCGATGCAGACGGCAAGGATTTTCATTCGTTCGGCTCGTCCAACCTGTTTCCGTTTTTCCACCATATGGGCTAATAACCGCTCATGGCAAAGCGAGTCACCGGCCCCGAAATCGAAAAACTGATCCAGCTTCTGGCGAAGGTGCCGGGCCTCGGCCCGCGCTCCGCACGCCGCGCCGCGCTGCATCTGATCAAGAAGAAGGACCAGCTGCTTGGCCCTTTGTCGAATGCGATGGGTGAGGCCTACGACAAGGTGAAGATTTGCTCACGTTGCGGCAATGTCGATACCGTCGATCCCTGCACTGTCTGCACGGACGACCGGCGCGACCAGTCCGTCATCATCGTTGTCGAGGATGTATCTGACCTTTGGGCGCTGGAACGTGCCGCCGCCCTAAATGCGGCCTACCATGTTCTCGGCGGTACCCTCTCGCCCTTGGACGGCGTCGGGCCTGACGATCTCAATATTCGCGGCCTGATCGAGCGCATCACGGCGGGCGGCATTCGCGAACTCATCATCGCCGTCAATGCCACGGTCGAGGGTCAAACGACAGCACACTATATAACCGACCAGCTGACCGGACTGGACGTCAAGATCACGCGGCTTGCCCACGGCGTTCCGGTCGGCGGCGAACTGGACTATCTCGACGAAGGAACGCTGCAGGCGGCCCTCCGGGCACGCACAGCAATCTAGGGGGAAGCATGAGCAAGCGCATTTTCGGCCGCCTTTTGACCGCGACGGCGGCGCTTCTGGCTCTGTCATGCACGCCGGTGCTTTCCGCGTCGAAGGCCGATGTCGAAGCGCAGTTCGAGAAATGGGTGCAGAACGATCTCTGGCCGGAAGCGCAGAAGAACGGCATTTCCGAGCGAGCGTTCCGTGCGTCGTTCGCCGGTGTCGAACTCAATTGGAGCCTGACGGATCTCGCCCCTCCCGGCTTTCCGCCGCCGAAGGAGCAGAAGCAGACCCAGGCCGAATTTTCCTCCCCGGCCCCCTATTTCAATGAGGATCGGCTGAAGCGATTGGCTACCACCGGCCGCGGTTTTGCCTCGCAATATGCGTCGGCGCTGAAGAAGATCGAGAGGACCTACGGGGTTCCCGGGTCGATCGTGTTGGCTGTCTGGGGCCGCGAAACGGGGTTCGGCGCTGCCAAGATCCCGAACTCGGCAATTGAGGTGCTGGCGACCAAGGCTTTCATGTCGACGCGCAAGGAGATGTTCCGTACCGAACTTCTTGCCGCCCTGCACATCATCGATCGCGGTGATGCGACGCCGGCGGAGTTCAAGGGCTCGTCTGCTGGCGCACTCGGCCAGCCGCAATTCATGCCGACCAGCTATCTGAAATATGCGGTCGATTTCGATGGCGACGGCCATCCGAATATCTGGACGTCGGTCCCCGATACCCTTGCCTCTATCGCGAACTTCCTGGCGCAGAAGGGCTGGCAGCGCGGACGCGGTTGGGGCTACGAGGTGACGATCCCCGCGCAGGTGTCCTGCGCGCAGGAGGGTCCGGATCTCGCCAAGCCGGTGTCGCATTGGGCATCGCTCGGCATTGTCAGAATATCGGGCAAGGCTTTCCCTTCAGATGAAGGCAAGGCATCCGGGATGATGCTCGTTCCGGCTGGCCGCGACGGACCGGAATTTGTCGTCACGCCGAACTTCTACGTGATCAAGGAGTACAATAACTCCGATCTTTACGCCCTTTATATCGGCAACCTCGCGGATCGGATTGCCTATGGTTCCGGCGCCTTCCAGGGGCCGTGGGGCGATGTCGGCAAGATGTTGCGCTCCGACGTTGCAGCCATGCAGAAGGCACTGGAGAAGAAGGGCTACGATGTCGGCGGCTCCGATGGCTTGCCAGGCTACAAGACGCGCCGGTCCATCGGCCAGTGGCAGGAAAAGAATGGCATGAAGCCCACCTGTTATCCCGAGGCATCGATGATCGGCAGGTTGAAGTAAACCTAGAGGCTACGCTTCAGCCCGTCGTGGCTCGCGACGAACCCCATCTTCTCGTAGAACCGGATCGCCTCCGTCCGCGATTTGTCGGAGGTCAATTGTACCAGGCCGCAACCGCGCTCGGCGCAACGCCCAACGGCCCATTCGATGAAATCGGAGCCGAGGCCCGAGCCGCGGGCGTCTCTGGCGACACGCACGCTTTCGATCTGCCCGCGCCACATCCCAGTCCGCGACAAACCAGGGATGAACGTCAACTGCAGGCAGCCGACGATGCGATCGCGCTCCTCGACGGCGACGGCCAGCAACTGGTTGGCATCGGCCTCGATCGCCGCGAATGCTGCAATATACCTGGTATCTGGTGGATCGGAGACGACCTCGCGCGTGGCGCCGAGATCGTCATCGGAAAGTAGGCCGATGATATCGGTCAGGTCGGAACGACGGGCAGGGCGGAAGGAATGCATGTCTTGCCTCAATGGTGGAGGTCGATCGGCGCCTTGTAGAAGACGTCGTCATTGGGTGGAATCGCCTGACGCTCGATCAGCCGGTGCACCTGCGGTAGTTGTTCACCGCGGTGCAGGTCGCGCAGCCGTTCGATGTTTTCGGCATCGGCCTGCGTGCGGCGTTGATTGTGCCTGATGTATTCGACCCAGGTCGGCGTATGGTAGGTCTCCGTCCACCGCCCGGGCTTTTCGAGGTCGCGCATCAGCGCCCAATTGCGGGCGCCGTCGCGAATGCGGATGCGCCGGCGGTCGCCCATCAATGCCAGAAACTCCGGCACGTCAGCATCTGCGATTTCGTAATCGATCTGGACGACGATCGGGCCGCTGCGCGGGGTGATATCAAGACTGAGCGCCGGCTCGGTGAAGCGGTTCAGCGGGTCGAGGTTGAGCGAGGCAAATGCCGGCATGGCAAAGCGCAGCCCGACGACGATGCCGAAGAGCATGACGACCGCGGAGATCAGCAGGGCGTTTGAGACACCGTAGCGGTCGGCGGCCACGCCCCAGATCCAGCTGCCACCCGCAATGCCGCCGAAGGTCACGGTCTGATAGAGTGACAGCGCGCGACCGACGACCCAGCGCGGCGTCGACAGCTGCACGATGGTATTGAACAGTGATAGCGCCAGCACCCAGCAGGCGCCGGATACCACCAGTCCGGCACAGGTCAGCGCGGCAATCGGGCTGAAGGCGGCGACGACGGCGCTCAAGGCAAAGCCCGCGAACGAAATCCGTATGATCGTTTCGCTTGAGAAGCGGTCACGCAGCCGGTCATTCAACATCGCACCGCCGATCGCGCCGATGCCGAAGGAACCGAGCATCAGGCCGTAGGTCAGTGGGCCGCCGACAACCAGGTTGATCGCCACGATCGGCAGCAGCGCCAGAATGGAGCTGGCGCTGATTCCGAAGATGAGGCCACGCAGCAGTACCTTTTGCAGGTTGGGCGACATCGACACATAGCGAAGCCCGGCAAAGACCGCCCTGCCCAGCGTTTCCCGTGGAAGGGTGGAAGTCGGCAGGCTCGGTTTCCAACGGATTAGCGCATAAATCAGTGCGAAGTAGCTGAACGTGTTGGCGGCAAAGGCTGCCGCCGCCCCACCGGCGGCGACAATGACGCCACCAATCGCCGGACCGACGCTGCGGGTGATGTTGAAGCCGACGCTATTGAGCGTCACGGCTGCAGGCAGGTCCGCACGTGGCACCATGTCGCCGACGGACGCCTGCCATGATGGGTTGTTCAATGCCGTGCCGCAGCCAATCAGAAACGTGAAGAACAGCAGAAGCCACGGCGAAAGCCAGCCGAAATAGGCCGAAACGCTCAGCAGTGCGGAGACTCCCAGCATGAAGTATTGCGCCGTCAGCATCACCCGGCGACGATCGAAACTGTCGGCGAGCGCCCCTGATACGAGCGAGAAGAGCATGATCGGCAATGCCGTCGAAGTTTGCACGAGTGCGACCATGTTCTCTGAGGAGGTGATGGTGGTCATAAGCCAGGCGGCGCCGACCGCCTGGATCAGGCCGCCGAAATTCGAAGCGAGGCTTGCAAACCAGATTGTTCGGTAGGTTTCGTGCCGTAGCGGCGCCAGTGTCGACGAATTGTAAGGCACGATCCCTCCCGATGACGGTCCCCCGACCAATATATGCCGAAAGATGCCGCTGGCTACCTTGGGCGACCGCCGAGCCGAAGGTTGGCGACGGACCTTGCAATTTCGTAAAAACCGGCCTATATGGCTCTCAAATCTTGATCGTTTTGATGAAGAGTGGGCCGCAAGGACCCGCTCTTTTTTATTACCGCGATCATCCGAAATGCAGAAAATTGCGAGGAGCGCATCGCTTGTCGGATCCGACGAACGCCAACAATGAACTTGAGCCGCGGCTGATCACCGAGACCGGTCTCGATCAGCGCCTTGCGGACATAATCGAGCCCGTGCTTGTTGACCTGGGCTACCGTCTGGTCCGCGTGCGCATGCTCAACCAGAACGGCGCCACCATGCAGATCATGGCCGAGCGCAACGATGGAACGATGGACGTCGAAGGCTGTGAAGAGGTCTCGATGGCCGTTTCTCCGGTTCTCGATGTGGAAGATCCGATCGATAGAGAGTATCATCTGGAAGTGTCTTCGCCGGGTATCGACCGCCCGATGGTGCGGAAGTCCGATTTTGTGCGCTGGCAGGGACACCTTCTGAAGTGCGAAACGTCGATCATGGTCGGCAACCGTAAGCGCTTCCGGGGCAAGATCGTTGCAACCGACGCAAACGGTTTCACGCTCGAGCGTGATCAGGTTTCCGAGGGTGAGGAACAGAATATCGTCATTCCTTTCACGGCCCTCGCCGATGCGAAGCTCATTCTGACCGACGATCTGATCCGCGATGCACTGCGCGCCGACAAGCTGGCGAAGGCAGAGGCCGCGAACCAGAACGAAGCGGAAGACGAAGAATAAACCGATCAACTTGTGGCGCCGGGGAAAGGGAACCCTGAACGCCTAGACGGAGAGAAAAGACAATGGCAGTCAGTGCGAACCGGCTCGAACTTCTGCAGATCGCAGATGCAGTGGCGCGCGAAAAGGTGATCGACCGTGAGATCGTGCTTGCCGCAATGGCCGATGCGATCCAGAAGGCAGCGCGCTCCCGCTACGGCACCGAGTCCAATATCCGCGCCGACATCAATCCGAAGACCGGTGAAATCCGTCTTCAGCGTCTGCTCGAAGTTGTCGACAAGGCCGAGGATTACTCGACCCAGATCCCGCTAGAACTGGCCCGCGACCGTAACCCGGACGCAGCCCTTGGCGATTTCATCGCCGATCCGCTGCCGCCGATGGATTTCGGCCGCATCGCCGCCCAGTCCGCCAAGCAGGTTATCGTCCAGAAGGTTCGGGAAGCCGAGCGTGACCGCCAGTTCGACGAGTTCAAGGATCGCGTCGGCGAAATCGTCAACGGCACCGTCAAGCGCGTCGAATACGGCAACGTCATCGTCGACCTCGGCCGTGGCGAAGGCATCATCCGCCGCGACGAAATGATCCCGCGCGAAAACGTCCGCTATGGCGATCGCGTCCGTGCATACGTGTATGACGTTCGTCGTGAACAGCGCGGCCCGCAGATCTTCCTGTCGCGCACGCATCCGCAGTTCATGGTCAAGCTCTTCACCATGGAAGTGCCGGAAATCTACGACGGCATCATCCAGGTGAAGTCCGTTGCCCGCGATCCGGGTTCGCGGGCCAAGATCGCCGTGATCTCGAACGACTCGTCGATCGATCCGGTCGGCGCCTGCGTCGGTATGCGTGGTTCGCGCGTTCAGGCCGTTGTCGGCGAGCTTCAGGGCGAAAAGATCGACATCATTCCGTGGTCGCAGGACCCGGCGACCTTCGTCGTCAACGCCCTGCAGCCAGCTGAAGTCGCCAAGGTCGTTCTTGATGAAGATGCCGAGCGCATCGAAGTCGTTGTTCCGGATGAGCAGCTGTCGCTGGCCATCGGCCGCCGCGGCCAGAACGTTCGCCTGGCATCGCAGCTGACCGGCTGGGATATCGACATCATGACGGAAGCTGAAGAATCCGAGCGTCGTCAGAAGGAATTCAACGAGCGCACCAACCTGTTCATGGATTCGCTCGACGTTGACGAAATGGTCGGCCAGGTTCTGGCCTCCGAAGGCTTCGCGGCTGTTGAAGAACTGGCCTACGTCGATCTCGACGAAATCGCCTCGATCGACGGTTTCGACGAAGACACGGCACAGGAAATCCAGACCCGTGCTCGCGAATATCTCGAAAAGCTCGAAGCCGAAATGGACGAAAAGCGCAAGGCGCTCGGCGTTTCCGACGAACTGCGCCAGATCGACGGCATGACCGCCCAGATGATGGTCGCACTCGGCGAAGACAGCATCAAGACGATCGAGGACTTTGCCGGCTGTGCCGCTGACGATCTCGTTGGCTGGAGCGAACGCAAGAACGGCGAGACCAAGAAGTTCGAGGGCCTGTTCTCCAAATTCGACGTTTCGCGCGTCGAGGCCGAGCAGATGGTTGTTCAGGCTCGCCTCGCGGCTGGCTGGATCACCGAGGAAGACCTCGCCAAGGACGCGGAAGCTGAAGAAGCTCCCGAGGCCGAGCAGGAAGTATAATGTCCGCGCGTGAGCCGACCGTTTCTCCTGAGGACGAGGATCTTGCAGGATATGACGTGAATGGTCGCATGTGCATCGTGACGCGCGAAAGCGGATCGCCGGATGAGCTGATCCGCTTCGTTGCCGCTCCGGATGGGACAGTCATCGCCGACCTGAAGCGCCAGCTTCCGGGACGCGGCTGTTGGGTGAAGATCGACCGCTCGCTGGTCGACAAGGCCGTGGCGAAGAAGCTCTTCGCCCGTGCGTTGAAAGCGGATGTGAAGGCGGACGCCGCTCTCGGCGAAACCGTCGGGATGCTGCTAGCGCAGCAGTTGATGCAGATGATGAACATGGCCCGCAAGGCGGGGCAGTTCGTTACCGGCTCCGCGAAAGTGGATGCCGCAGTCAGGAGTGGGGCCGCGATTGCGGTGTTCCACGCAACGAATGCCGCCGAAGACGGCGTGAGAAAAATCGACCAGGCCCGCAAGGCCTGGCACCTCGGAATGGAGACCGAGGAGGAAATACCTTCCTACCGTCTCTTCTCGGAGAGCGAAATGGAAGGCCTGATGGGCCAGAACGCTTTTATCCATGCTGCAGTGCTTGCAGGGCAGGCGGGTGAGGGTGTAGTGAAGCGCGCAAAGATGCTCGAACAGTACCGCAACGGCGGTCAGTCCCGGGCAGCGGGCGGCGCTGGCCGGCAAAAACAATGATGCGGTCACCGGCTTGTCCGGCCCCGATATCATTGATCGACATATTTGATTGACAGGGTTTGATGACATCATCGCTCCCTGTCCGAAGGAACGGGAACGAATGACCGATAGCAATGACGACAAGACACTGAACGGCCCGGGCAAGAAGACTCTGACCCTGAAGCCGTCGGGAATGAGCCAGGGCACCGTGCGCCAGGACATGGGCCGCGGGCGCACCAAGGCGGTCGTTGTCGAGACCCGCAAGCGGCGTCCGATGCGTCCGGAAGACGAACGCCCGATCACCCCCGTAAGCTCCGCCGCCGCCCCGGTACGCACCGAAGCCGCTCCGAGCGCGCATCAGCCGCGTGCACCGCAGGCTCCGCAGCCGCGCATCCAACCGGCCGGTGGCCAGCAGTCGCGTCCACAACAGCCATCTTCTCAGCCTCCGCGCCAGCAGGATCGCCCCCGTCCGGTGGTTCTGAATCATCTGTCGCCTGAGGAAATGGATGCACGCCGCCGCGCGCTCGCCATGGCGCAGGTTCGCGATGCTGAAGATGCGGTTCGCCGCGCCGAAGAAGAAAAGCGTCGTGCCGCTGAAGAAGCTGCGCGCCAGGCTGCCGAGGCTGAAGAAGCCAAGCGCCGCGCTGCAGAGGAAGCTGCCGCTAGTGTCGCGGAAGCTGCCGCCGCTGCTGCGGCTCCGGCTCCGGCTGAAGTTCCAGCGTCCGCTACTGCCGCGCCTCGCGCCGAAGCCCCACGCGTTCAGCCGTCGGCTCCCGCCGCACGGCGTCCCGATGGTGCGCCGTCGCCGGCCCAGGCGCGTCCTGCGCCGGGAGCCGCTGCACCTGGACCTGCCGGTCGCGGTCGCCGCGAATCCGACGAAGACGATCGCGCAGCACCGCGTGGCGGCGCTCCGGCGCGTGGCCGTATCGTGCGTCCGGAACCGGCAAAGCCCGTTACCGCGCGTCCGAAGGGCGACGAAGGCCGCCGTCAGGGTAAGCTGACAATCACCGCTGCGAGCACCGACGACGACGGCAACGCCCGTGGCCGCTCGATGGCCGCCATGCGCCGCCGCCAGGAGAAGTTCCGCCGCAGCCAGATGCAGGAAACCCGCGAAAAGGTTGTCCGCGAAGTCATCCTGCCGGAGACCATCACCATTCAGGAACTGTCGCAGCGCATGTCTGAACGCGCCGTTGATGTTATCAAGTACCTGATGAAGGAAGGTCAGATGATGAAGCCGGGCGACGTCATCGACGCCGACCTCGCGGAGCTCATCGCCGGCGAATTCGGTCATACGGTCAAGCGCGTTTCGGAATCTGACGTTGAAGAAGGCATCTTCAACATTGCCGACGCCGAAGGCGATCGCGTTTCTCGTCCGCCTGTTGTGACCATCATGGGTCACGTCGACCACGGCAAGACCTCGCTGCTCGACGCCATCCGCCATGCCAACGTGGTTGCCGGCGAAGCCGGCGGCATCACCCAGCATATCGGTGCTTATCAGGTCGAGCAGAACGGTCAGAAGATCACCTTCATCGACACCCCTGGCCACGCCGCCTTCACGGCGATGCGTGCTCGTGGTGCACAGGCGACGGACATTGCGATCCTGGTCGTTGCGGCCGACGACAGCGTCATGCCGCAGACCATCGAATCGATCAACCACGCCAAGGCCGCTGGTGTTCCGATCATCGTGGCGATCAACAAGGTCGACAAGCCGAGTGCCGATCCGCAGAAGGTGCGCACGCAGCTCCTGCAGCACGAAGTCTTCGTGGAATCGATGGGCGGTGAAGTTCTCGACGTCGAAGTTTCGGCCAAGACCGGCTTGAACCTCGACAAGCTGCTGGAAGCCATCCTGCTGCAGGCCGAAATCCTGGACCTCAAGGCCAACCCGAACCGCACGGCGGAAGGAACGGTCATCGAAGCCCAGCTCGACCGCGGCCGCGGTTCGGTTGCCACGGTTCTCGTCCAGAACGGTACGCTGAAGCCTGGCCAGATCATCGTCGCCGGTGATGTCTGGGGTCGTGTCCGCGCCCTCGTCACCGACAAGGGCGATCATGTCAAGGAAGCCCCGCCGGCCATGCCGGTCGAGGTGCTTGGTCTTTCCGGCACGCCGCAGGCCGGTGACAGGTTCGCCGTCGTCGAAAACGAAAGCCGCGCCCGTGAGATCTCCGAATACCGCCAGCGCCTCGCTCGCGACAAGGCCGCCGCCCGCCATTCGGGTCAGCGCGGCTCGCTGGAACAGATGATGACGCAGCTGCAGTCCGCTGGCGTCAAGGAGTTCCCGCTGGTCATCAAGGGCGATGTGCAGGGGTCGATCGAAGCGATCGCAGGCGCGCTCGAAAAGCTTGGTACCGACGAAGTCCGTGCCCGCATCGTTCACTCGGCCGTCGGCGGTGTGACGGAATCGGATATCTCGCTTGCCGAGGCATCTGGCGCCGCGATCATCGGCTTCAACGTCCGTGCGAATGCGCAGGCTCGTACACTGGCGGAGCGCCAGGGCATCGAAATCCGCTACTACAACATCATCTACGATCTGGTGGATGACGTTAAGGCGGCGATGTCGGGCCTGCTTTCGCCAGAGCGTCGCGAAACCTTCCTCGGCAATGCCGAGATCCTCGAGGTGTTCAACATCACGAAGGTCGGCAAGGTCGCGGGTTGCCGCGTTACCGAAGGCAAGGTCGAGCGTGGCGTCGGTGTTCGCCTCGTCCGCGACCACGTCGTCATCCACGAAGGCAAGCTCAAGACGCTCAAGCGCTTCAAGGATGAAGTCTCGGAAGTGCATTCCGGCCAGGAATGCGGTATGGCTTTCGAGAATTACGAAGACATCCGCGCCGGCGACACGATCGAGTGCTTCCGCGTCGAGCACATCACCCGTACGCTCTGATCGTGTGAAACTGGAAATTTGGACGGGCGCCGGATCAACTGAGGCCGGCGCCCGAACCTTTTGAGGCAAAGAAAAATGGCAATAAGACCAACAACCTCCGCACCTTCGCAGCGTATGCTGCGCGTCGGCGAGCAGGTTCGCGCCGCGATCACGCAGGTTCTGCAGCGCGGCGAAGTGCGCGATGACGTGATCGAGAAGACCGTCATTTCCATCTCCGAAGTCCGCATGTCACCCGATCTGAAGATCGCGACGGCCTACGTGACGCCGCTCGGTGTGACGGATCATGATGCGGTGATTGGTGCGCTAAACCGCAATGCAAAATACATTCGCGGCCGCCTCGGGTCCCAGCTACGGCAGATGAAGTACATGCCGGAGGTCCGCTTCCGCGACGATACGAGCTTCGACAACTACAAGAAGATCGACGAGTTGCTGCGCTCGCCCGAGGTCCAGCGCGATCTCGATCACGGCGATACCGAAGAAGAATAGTAGAAGAGACTGATGTCCAAACCACGCAAACCGAAAGGCCGCCCGATCTCGGGCTGGCTGATCCTTGATAAGCCGGTCGATTTCGGCTCCACTGAAGCCGTTTCCAAGATCAAGTGGCTGTTCAAGGCGCAGAAGTGCGGTCACGCCGGCACGCTCGACCCGCTGGCGTCGGGGATGTTGCCGATCGCCCTTGGCGATGCGACCAAAACCGTCCCCTACGTGATGGACGGCCGCAAGATTTACGAATTCACCGTGACTTGGGGCGAGGAGCGTGCAACGGACGATCTTGAGGGCGATGTAACGCAGAGCTCCGACAAGCGCCCGAGCGAACAGCAGATCCGCGACCTTCTGCCGAAATACACCGGTGTCATCAGTCAGGTGCCACCGCAGTTTTCCGCCATCAAGATATCGGGCGAGCGCGCCTATGATCTGGCGCGTGAAGGTGAAGCCGTCGAGATTCCGTCGCGCGAGGTCGAGATTTTCCGTCTGACGCTCCTGTCTTGCCAGGATGCCAATACGGCGCATTTCGAGGTCGAATGCGGCAAGGGCACCTACGTGCGCGCGCTCGCGCGCGATTTCGGCCGCGAGCTTGGCTGTTATGGCCATATCTCCGGCCTGCGTCGCAGCTTTGTCGCTCCATTTGCCGAAGAGACCATGATACCGCTTGCCGATCTCGTTGCGCTTGAGACAGTCGAAGACGCGGACGAACGGCTTGCAGCTCTGGATGCCCTGCTGATCGAGACCAGCGAAGCGCTCTCCTCGCTGCCGCATCTTGTCGTCAATGACGACCAGGCGCACAGGCTGAAGATGGGCAATCCGATCCTCGTGCGCGGTCGCGATGCACCGGTTGCCGAAAGCGAAGCCTATGCCACGTCCCGCGGCAAACTGGTCGCGATCGGCGAGATCGGCCAGGGTGAGTTCCGCCCGAAGCGCGTGTTTGGCTGAGGCTCGATAAACCTCCGGTTTCGGCCCGTTGCAGGCCGAACGAAACCTCAGATGGCAGTTGTCAGCCTTTGCCATCGAGATATGTTTCCCTGATCCGGGCCGCGGAGCCCTTCGGATCAGGGAGACAGTCATGCGCAGACTTGCAGCCGGCATCCTGATGTTCTTCTCGGCGGTTTTGATAGCCGCCAACGCGTGCTCGGCAGAGCGCTGGGCGATGTTGCCAGCCTTCCCGCCGATGCCGGCCCCTAAGACAAGCGGCATGGCCCCCGTCAACGACATCGAGATGTACTACGCCGAATACGGCGAGGGTGAGCCGATGCTGTTCATCCACGGCGGACTCGGCAGCGCGGATGTCTGGGGCTATCAGGTGGCTGAGTTCGCCAGGGACCACCGGGTAATCGTCGCCGATAGCCGTGGACATGGCCGCTCGACGCGCAGCCAGCAGCCGTTCGGCTATGACCTGATGACCTCGGACTACGTCGCATTGCTGGATTATCTGAAGCTCGACAAGGTGACTCTGGTCGGATGGTCGGATGGCGGCATCATCGGCATCGACATGGCGATGAAGAACCCTGAGAAGCTGACGCGCGTGATCGCGCAGGCAGCAAACGTCACGACCGACGGCGTCAAGGCCGACGTCATGAACAACAAGACCTTCAGCGACTATATCAACGCGGCCGGCGAGACCTACAAGAGACTGTCGCCGACGCCGAACGAATATGATGCCTTCGTCACCCAGATCTCTGGCATGTGGGGAAGCCAGCCTGCCTGGACAGCCGACGACCTCAGCAAGATCAAGGTGCCCGTTACTCTGGCGATCGGCGATCACGACGAGGCCGTCAAGCTTGACCATACCGAGATGATGGCCAAGCAGATTCCGGGGTCGACGCTGGTGATCCTGAAGGACGCAAGCCATTTCGCCATGCTGCAGGACCCAGAGGGTTACAACGCCATGATCCGCGATGCGATGGCTGGAAAGTGACGAATCGGCCATCTGTGGCATGCCTCTTTCCATTGCAACGCATTTGGTTTATAGGCAGCGCCAGCAATCGGGCTTTGTCCGGATGCATTCGCGGCCAAAGCTGGACGACATCCCGGCTTTTGGCGACCTAATCTCCTCTCATAGAAAGGAACATCCGATGTCGATTACTGCTGAGCGCAAGACGGCTCTCATCAAGGAATACGCAACGTTCGAAGGCGACACCGGTTCTCCGGAAGTTCAGGTTGCCATCCTGACCGAGCGTATCAACAACCTGACCGGCCACTTCAAGGACCACAAGAAGGATAATCATTCCCGCCGTGGTCTGCTGACGATGGTTTCCAGCCGCCGCTCGCTTCTTGACTACCTCAAGAAGAAGGACGAAGGCCGCTACACCAAGCTGATCGGCAGCCTGGGTATCCGCCGCTAATGATTTCTCGGCGGGCGCTCCCCCTTGGGACGCCCGCCGGATTTTTTCGGGGAACCTTTCCCCACCCGCCACCCGTGGCGGATTGCCCGGCAGACCCGGATGGGCCGGTTCTGCCAAACCAACCGTTGACCTGTCATGGGGCAGGATTGCCGGATGCTTTCGGCCAGGGCTCGATGAGCTTTGGCCCGGTCTCTTCTGGGACCGTTGATGCAAAGCCTCCCGTTGTCTTGCCCATGATGTGTCACACCGATTGCGGTTGACCGTGTGCCGTGCCTTGGAGGGCAGGCGCGCGTTCCCGCATTGAAGGACAAGACATATGTTCGATACTCATAGTGTGGAAATCGAGTGGGCGGGCCGCCCGCTGAAGCTGGAAACCGGCAAGATCGCCCGTCAGGCTGACGGTGCCGTTCTCGCGACCTACGGCGAAACCGTGGTTCTTGCCACCGTCGTTTCCGCCAAGGCGCCGAAGCCGGGCCAGGACTTCTTCCCGCTGACCGTCAACTACCAGGAAAAGACCTACGCAGCTGGCAAGATCCCCGGCGGTTACTTCAAGCGCGAAGGCCGTCCTTCGGAAAACGAAACCCTCGTTTCCCGCCTGATCGACCGCCCGATCCGCCCGCTCTTCCCGGAAGGCTACAAGAACGACACCCAGGTCGTTGTCACCGTCATCCAGCATGACCTGGAAAACAACCCCGACATCCTGTCGATGGTTGCGACCTCGGCGGCACTCACCCTCTCGGGCGTTCCCTTCATGGGCCCGGTCGGTGGCGCGCGCGTCGGTTACATCAACGGCGAATACGTTCTGAACCCGCATCTCGACGAGATGGAAGAGTCGGTTCTCGACCTCGTCGTCGCCGGTACGCACGACGCCGTGCTGATGGTTGAATCCGAAGCCAAGGAACTCAACGAGGAAGTCATGCTCGGCGCCGTCATGTTCGGCCACCGTGGCTTCCAGCCGGTTCTTGATGCGATCATCAAGCTCGCCGAAGTGGCTGCCAAGGAGCCGCGCGACTTCCAGCCGGAAGACTATTCGGAACTCGAAGGCGAGATGCTGAAGCATTTCGAAGCCGAGCTTCGCACTGCCTACAAGAACACGCAGAAGGCTGAACGCTACGCTGCCGTCGACGCCGTCAAGGCGAAGGTCAAGGCGCACTTCCTTCCGGAAGAAGGCGAAGCCAAGTACACGGCCGAAGAAGTTGGCGCGATCTTCAAGCACCTGCAGGCAAAGATCGTTCGCTGGAACATTCTCGACACCAAGAGCCGCATCGACGGCCGCGACCTCGAAACCGTTCGTCCGATCGTTTCGGAAGTCGGCCTGCTGCCGCGCACCCACGGTTCGGCACTCTTCACTCGCGGTGAAACCCAGGCGATCGTCGTTGCCACGCTCGGCACCGGCGAAGACGAGCAGTATGTCGACAGCCTGACGGGCATGTACAAGGAGCGCTTCCTGCTCCACTACAACTTCCCTCCCTACTCCGTTGGCGAAACCGGCCGCATGGGCTCCCCGGGCCGCCGCGAAATCGGTCACGGCAAGCTCGCATGGCGCGCCATCCGCCCGATGCTGCCGTCTGCCGAGCAGTTCCCCTACACGCTGCGCGTCGTCTCCGAAATCACCGAGTCCAATGGTTCGTCGTCGATGGCAACCGTCTGCGGCACCTCGCTCGCTCTCATGGACGCCGGCGTTCCTTTGGCTAAGCCGGTTGCCGGTATCGCCATGGGCCTGATCCTCGAGGGTGACCGCTTCGCCGTTCTCTCCGACATCCTCGGCGACGAGGACCACCTCGGCGACATGGACTTCAAGGTTGCGGGCACGGCCGACGGCATCACCTCGCTGCAGATGGACATCAAGATCGCCGGTATCACCGAAGAGATCATGAAGGTCGCTCTCGGCCAGGCTCAGGGCGGTCGCACCCACATCCTCGGCGAAATGGCCAAGGCCATCACCGAGAGCCGCGGCCAGCTCGGCGAATTCGCACCGCGCATCGAAGTCATGAACATCCCGGTCGACAAGATCCGCGAAGTCATCGGCTCGGGCGGCAAGATCATCCGCGAGATCGTTGAAAAGACCGGCGCCAAGATCAACATCGAAGACGACGGTACGGTCAAGATCGCTTCCTCGTCTGGCAAGGAAATCGAAGCGGCCCGCAAGTGGATCCACTCGATCGTTGCCGAGCCTGAAGTTGGCCAGATCTACGAAGGCACGGTCGTCAAGACCGCCGACTTCGGCGCCTTCGTCAACTTCTTCGGTGCCCGCGACGGCCTCGTCCACATCTCGCAGCTCGCTTCCGAGCGCGTTGCCAAGACCCAGGACGTCGTCAAGGAAGGCCAGAAGGTCTGGGTCAAGCTGCTCGGCTTCGACGAGCGCGGCAAGGTCCGCCTGTCGATGAAGGTTGTCGACCAGGCAACCGGCCAGGAACTTCCGGCTGCTGAAAAGGCTGAGAAGAAGAAGGAAGATGCGGCTGAGTAAGCCGCGCCTTTCAAACCATTTGAGGGCGTGGGAGTTTTCCCGCGCCCTTTTTGCATCCGAAGAGAAGAGACCATGAGCCGCGAGACCCTGAAGACACTGTTCCATCCCTTTGCCAGCGGCACCGTCGACGCGCCGGGCGAGGGCGAACGCGTACTCTTCCTTGGCGCTGAGGCGGGCTTCGCTGTGCCAGAGGGCTTTGCCGCCTCGCTGAGCGCCGTACAGGGCTTCCGGCCGCTGTACCGACAGTTGCTCTCCCAGCGCATCGAAACCACGCCTGAGATCGAAGGCGAGGACTACGATGCCGCGCTGGTTCTCTGCAACAAGCACAAGGGCGAGAACGAGGCCAACATCGCCACTGCGCTGCAGCGCTTGAAGGCGGGCGGCTTGATTGTCATCGCCGGCGGCAAGGAGGATGGCATCCAGTCGCTTCGCAAGCGCATGGAGGGTTTCGGCCTCGAGATCGAACACATGCCCAAATATCACGGCGTGGCGCTGTGGTTCGCACGGCCGGCCGACGTCAGCGAGGTCGTCAGCAAGCTTTCCAAGCCGTCCGTGCGCGTGGATGGCCGTTTCCTGGCTGCAGCTGGCATGTTCTCGCACGACCGTGTCGATGATGGCTCGGAATTGCTCGCCTCGCGTCTGCCCGCCGATTTTACCGGTGACGTCGCCGATTTCGGCGCTGGTTGGGGGTATCTCTCCGTCGAATTGGCAGAGCGGTCTCCCGGCGTCAGCCGTCTTGACCTCTACGAAGCCAACTACGCCGCTCTGGAAGCGGCAAAGGCCAATCTGGAGGAGAACTGCCCCGACGTGCCTGCGCGCTTCTTTTGGCACGATCTGGCCGGCGAACCGGTCAAGGACAAGTACGATCTCGTGATCATGAATCCGCCCTTCCACGAAGGCCATGCGGCGGAGCCATCGCTCGGCCAGGCGATGATCAAGACAGCCGCCTCGGCGCTGCGTGGCGGTGGTCGCCTGCTGCTGGTCGCCAATCGCGGACTGCCTTACGAGCCTGTGCTGGCCGCGAACTTCAAGGAAAGCGGCGAAACCTGCAGGAACGCCCGTTTCAAGGTCTTGTGGGCAAAGAAGTAGTCACCTCGCATAGCCGGCCTTCGCGGATCTGTTAGAGTTGCCCCCACGAGCTTACAAGCGGGAGGGGAAGCCATGGAAACGGAAGCCAACAAGGACATCGTCAGAGCCTATGTCGAGGCGTTCAATCGCTTCGACATGGCGGCGTTGCGCGACTTGTTTACCGCGGACGCGCGGATCTACGGCGTTCTAGGATATGGTGGCCTCGATGATGTCGAGCCGATCTGGCACGAGCTTCACGACGGCATGAACATAAACCTCGAGATCCTCGATATCGCTGCCGAAGGGCAGAATGTCGTCGCCCGGTACAGGGAGACCGGGCGCTATTCCGGCTTCTTTCGCGGCCTCGTGGGTCACGATCCGACCGGTAAGAGCTACGACGTCACCGCGATGGAATGGTTCGTCATCGAAAACGGAAAGATTACGACGCGTTGGGGCGCCAGGGACTCGGCCGCCATCCTGCGGCAGGTCGTGCATCACTAGCCGATGCGCCGAAAGGAAAAGCCGGGCTTCGAGCCCGGCTTTTTTGTCTTACTCCACGTCTGCCTTGCGTAGCGCCTCAAGCGCCGGCATCGAGGTGATGTTGAAGCCGGCATCGACGAAGTGGATTTCACCGGTGACGCCTGCTGCCATGTCGGAGAGCAGGTAGAGGGCCGAATTACCGACGTGGTCGATAGTCACGGTCTTGCGCAGCGGCGAGTTCTGCTGGTTCCACGACAGGATGGCGCGGGCATCCGAGATACCGGCGCCAGCCAGCGTGCGGATCGGGCCGGCTGAGATCGCGTTGACGCGAATACCACGCGGGCCGTAGTCGGCGGCCAGATAACGCACGGAGGCCTCGAGAGCGGCCTTGGCAACGCCCATGACGTTGTAGTTCGGGATGACGCGCGTCGAGCCGTTATAGGTCAGCGTCAACATCGATCCGCCTTCGTTCATCAGCGGCGCCAGGCGCTTGGCGATCTCGGTGAACGAGAAACAGGAAATGACCATCGTGCGGCTGAAATTGTCGCGCGTGGTGTCGGCGTAAAGGCCCTTCAGCTCATTCTTGTCGGAGAAGCCGATGGCATGTACGACGAAATCGAGCGTGCCCCAGCGTTCCTTGATAGCTTCAACTGTGGCGTCGACCGAAGCAATGTCCTCGACGTCGCACGGCAGAACGAATTCGGATCCGACTTCAGCTGCGAGCGGCTTGACCCGCTTGCCGAGTGCATCGCCCTGATAGGTAAAGGCAAGCTCTGCACCTTGTGCTGCCAGCGCCTTCGAAATTCCCCAGGCGATCGAATGGTTGTTCGCAACGCCCATGATAAGCCCGCGCTTACCCTGCATAATTCCCGTCATATTATTATCCGTTATAGCGCTGGAAGACGAGCGTGGCGTTGGTGCCGCCGAAGCCGAAGGAGTTGGAAAGCGCGATGTCGATCTTGGCATTGTCGATGCGCTTGCGCACGATCGGCACGCCATCGAATTCCGGGTCGAGCTCGGTGATATGGGCGCTTTCGCCGATGAAGCCGGCCTGCATCATCAAGAGTGAGTAAATCGATTCCTGCACGCCGGCAGCGCCGAGCGAGTGGCCGGTCAGCGACTTGGTCGACTGGATGTGCGGCATCTTGGAGCCGAACACTTCGCGGATCGCACCGATTTCCTTGCTGTCGCCGACAGGCGTCGAGGTGCCGTGGGTGTTGACGTAGTCTACATCGCCCTTCACCGTCGAAAGCGCCTGACGCATGCAGCGGATCGCGCCTTCGCCCGACGGAGCGACCATGTCGTAACCGTCGGAGGTCGCGCCGTAGCCGACGATTTCGGCGTAGATCTTGGCGCCGCGGGCTTTGGCGTGCTCCAACTCTTCGAGAACCAGAACGCCAGCGCCGCCGGCGATGACGAAGCCGTCACGGCTGACGTCATAGGCACGCGAAGCCGTTGCCGGCGTGTCGTTGTACTTGGAGGACATGGCGCCCATGGCGTCGAAGAGGTTCGACATCGTCCAGTCGAGGTCTTCGTGACCGCCGGCAAACATCACGTCCTGCTTGCCCCACTGGATCATTTCGGCAGCGTTGCCAATGCAGTGCGCCGAGGTCGAGCAGGCCGACGAGATCGAATAGTTGACGCCGTGGATCTTGAACCAGGTGGCGAGCGTGGCGGACGCCGTCGAAGACATCGCCTTCGGCACGGCAAACGGGCCGATGCGCTTCGGGCTGTTGTTCTTGATGGTGATCTCAGCGGCTTCGATCAGCGTGCGGGTCGAAGGGCCACCCGAGCCCATGATGATGCCGGTGCGCTCGTTCTCGCTGTAGTCCTTTTCCTCAAGACCGGAATCGGCGAGCGCCTGCTTCATCGCGACGTGGTTCCAGGCGCCGCCCTGGGAAAGGAAGCGCATGGCGCGGCGATCGACCAGATCGGTCGGATCCAGCGAGGGGCGGCCCCACACCTGGCACTTGAAGCCGTGTTCGGCAAAATCGTTGGAGAAGGAAATGCCGGACTTGGCATCGCGCAGCGACGCAGTGACCTCGGCGGCATCACTGCCGATCGAGGAGACAACACCCAGACCCGTAACAACTACCCGTCTCATGTGTTTCGACCTTTTCGTTTTTTCTAACTTGGAAACCGGGCAGCTATGCCCGGTGCAATCAGGCTTCTTTGTCCTTGGACAGGCCGACGCGCAGGTCGGTGGCCTGGTAGATGGTTTCGCCATCGGCCTTCAGCCAGCCGTCGGCGGTGCCGAGCACCAGGCGGCCGCGCATGACGCGCTTGAAATCGATGCCGTACTCGAGCAGCTTCGTGGTCGGGCGGATCATGCCCTTGAACTTCACTTCGCCGGTCGAGAGCGCCATGCCGCGACCGGGCTCGCCGAGCCAGCCGAGGAAGAAGCCGGTCAGCTGCCACATGCCGTCGAGGCCAAGGCAGCCCGGCATGATCGGATTACCCTGGAAGTGGCAGGGAAAATACCAGTCGTCAGGCTTCACGTCGTACTCGGCGCGGATATAGCCCTTGTCGAAGGCACCGCCGGTTTCGGAAATGTCGGTAATGCGATGAACCATCAACATCGGCGGGAGGGGGAGCTGTGCGTTGCCCGGACCGAACAGTTCGCCGCGGCCGCAGGCCAGAATTTCCTCGTAGTTGAAGCTGGATTGTTTCGTCGCCATGAAAACTCTTATTCCCCCCGCAACTATGCCGATGGATGTGAACGTTTAGTCCAAGTTCAGCGGAAAATGAAGCATAAGCATGACTGAGCTTCACCCACCTTCGGAGGACCGGCTGCGCGCCTTATTTGGTGGTCGCATACAGGAAGGCCAAGCCCCCGGCCAGCACTAATTGCGCCAAAAGCCCGATTTTGCGGCGCTTTCACTCGCTTTGTCCCCATTGAAACTATTGAAACGCTTTTGCGCAAAAGTTATATGGCTAATGAAACCTGATTGCTTGACGCTAGATTAACTGGAGTTCGTTGGATGGTGGCAGAGGCCCCGCTTACCATTGAGGCACGGCTGAGACACGCCGGCCTTCGTCCGACGCGCCAGCGCGTCGCGCTCGGTGACCTCCTCTTTGCCAAGGGCGATCGACATCTGACGGTCGAAGAACTCCACGAGGAAGCCGTGCACGCGGGCGTACCGGTGTCATTGGCGACAGTCTACAACACGCTGCACCAGTTCACCGAGGCCGGGATGATCCGTGTTCTCGCGGTCGAAAGCGCCAAGACCTATTTCGACACAAACGTCTCAGACCATCACCACTTCTTCATCGAAGGCGAAAACGATGTGCTCGATATTCCGGTCAGCAACCTGACGATCGGCAATCTGCCGGAGCCGCCGCCAGGCCTCGAAATCTCCCATGTCGACGTGGTGATCCGCCTTCGCCCCAAACAGCGCTGATCTCACATCACGTCATCAGGGTGACGACCAGGCTTTGCCTTGTAGGTTGGAAAGGTCCAGCCGAAATACAGCGCTCCGCCACGCACCAGGAATGCCGCGCTGACACCGACTGCGGAAGCCGCATAAAGCGGTAGATCAAGTGCATTCGCGCCCGTGAATATGCCACCGCCCACAAGCGCTGCGGTGATATAGATTTCCGGCCGTAACAGAACCGATGGCTCATTGGCGAGAAGATCGCGCAGGATGCCGCCAAACGTTGCCGTCAGTGTGCCTGTGACGATGCCGATCGTTGGGGAGCCGGTAGCAGCAAGGCCCTTCGCGGCCCCCATGACGCAATAGGCGGAGAGCCCGACGGCATCCAGCCAGATCAGCAGCCGATAGCGCGACTCGACAAGGTGGGCGGTAAAGAACACCAGGAGGCCGACGGCGCAGCAGACAAGGACATAGGTCGGGTTCAAAACCCAGAATACCGGCACGCGGCCGAGCACAATGTCGCGCACCGTGCCGCCGCCGGTGCCGGTGACGATCGCAAAAAAGAGAAAACCGATCAGGTCGAGCTGCTTGCGCGAGGCTGCGAGCGCGCCCGTTGCCGCAAAGAGCGCAACGCCGGCATAATCCAGGTAGACGAACAGCGGCATGCAGTCCTCCAGAGCCGACGCGTATCTCTCCGAAATGAATCACGGCCGCAAGGGCGGCGCAAGGCGGATCAAGCAAACTGCGCGGCCAACAGCGCCCTTATCCGACCAAAAGAGAAACCCTTCGTGAAAACGCTCCTGATCGCTTTGAACATTGCTGTGCTGCTCGTTACCCCGGTTGCGGCGTTTGCCCAGCAATCGCTTATCTCGGACCCCGAGATCTACGAGAAGAAGCACTTCCAGGAACAGTGTACCAAAGCCGACTTTTCGGAAGGCTTCGTCATCCGCCAGGATATCAACAATGACGGCCTGATCGACGCTGTGGTCAATGAGGGCGAGTTGACGTGCGACGGCGAGAAGGGTCCGCAGTGCAACGACGACGGCTGCACCTACAATTTCTATCTACAGGTCGCAGAGGGCGGCTATTTCATGATCGCGACCGCCCAAGTCTACGGATACGACTTCGTGAAGCGCTTCGGCAACATGGTGCTGGCGATGAAAATGCACCCGCGCTTCTGCGATCGCCCGGATGCCGACAAGACAAAGGAGCCCTGTGTCGTCACGGCCCGTGTGCGCGGGACCAAATTCGTGACGATCTCGAAGAAATAGCTGGTTCAGCCCGGATAGAACTCTGAAGTGCGGCCGGCGAGATAGTAGCCGACCAGCCCGAACCACTCGCGGATTGCTGTTGCCAGGTTCTGGGAATTCCGGCTCGGCTGCGTGAAGTCGAGGCCAAGACTTTCTCGCCCGTCGGTGCGATAGTCCGTCGGCCACGGCACGACGTCGATCCCAAGCTTGCGGAAGATGCCGACCGATCGCGGCATATGGTAGCCGGAGGTGATCAGCAGACAGTTCGAAAGACCTTGGCTCGCCAGAAGCTCCTTGGCGTTCACTGCGTTTTCGAAGGTCGTGCGTGACGTCGTTTCTTCGACCAGCCGGTCTCTGCTGATGCCGAACATTGGGAAGAAGCGCGCCGATATCGCCGCGTCGCCTTCATAGATACCGGAGATCGATCCATCGCCGCCTGAAATCAGGATGCGGGCCTGCGGATATTTCTGTGCCAGGCGCATCGCCTCGACGAAGCGATCGGCGCCGGCATTGAGTTCGATGCCGTGGCGGGCGGTATTGACCTCATTCTCGAACGCGCCGCCGAGTACGATCATGCACTGCAGGCTTGCCGGATCCTGCGGCTTCAGAAACCGATCCTCGAGGCCCTGTAGAAGGTAGTTGCCGACGGTCGTGTAGAGGGTGATGAACAGGATGAGGCCCGCAATCGCTGTTGAAATGAAGCTTGTCGCGCGCCAGCGGACAACACCCGCCACCAAGGCAAGCGCGACGAAGAGAAAAGCGAGCGACAAGGGTTGGCCGAACACCCAGACGAGCTTCGAAAAGAGAAACAAGGATGACTTCCTCTAGCGGTTTCCTGGTGCTCTCTATCTGATTCGGTGGAGCTTTATTGCGACCGCGATTTCGTCTGCTTTGACGAGCGCGACGCAGCGTTGAACCGGCGTTGGGTGCGTTTCGGAATCAAAAGGGTAGCAAGCGCAACCAACATCGCAAAAACGGCTATCAGCCACAACGCCGCTGCCCCGGCGATTTGCGCCAACAGCGCTCCAACAATAGCCCCGCCCAGCATGCCGACCCATGGCACGATCTGGATGGTCCAATCCATTCTGTCGTCGCCGACGATCCAGCGTCCAAGGCCGCGTCCGAAGCGCGAGAGGGCTCCGGTGACATAGGTGAGACCGATCGGCAGCCCTTCGATCTGCTCGACCGCCGCGTTCACCATCCCCATGGAGGCAACGATGAGATAGAAGCGCGGCATCGCCAGGCTATCTCCTGCCATCAACGAAGCCGTTGCCAGCGCGATGCTGACGCATGACAACACCGCAAACGTACGACGGTCTGCAAAGTGTGCGATCACGATGCCGACGGCGTTTCCAAGCACAAAGACCATGATCGCCGAGAGAAGGACAATTGCATGTCGCAAATTGCCGTCGCCAAGCGACAAGGCAGCCCGCGTCGTGTTCCCCGTCATGAACGACACGAAGTCTCCCGTCAGCGCGAGGCCGGTGGCATCCGTCATGCCTGCCAAAAACGAGATCGCGCCGGCAAGCGTCAGGCCCGTTGCCGTTCTACGCGCATGGATCAGCCGCCGCCGTCTTTCTCGTGTCATTGAACCAAGGCTCCAGTCCGCCGGGGAAGTCGGCATGGAAACCATAGTCGCCGTTGCTAAAAATTTGGCAAAGCGTCGGCGTGCAAAGCAAGTCGGCAAACTGTCAGTTGATCGTGACTGCGGCGAAGTCCGGCGTGCTCACCGCGTAACGCTGGCCTATCACCTGATGGTGCGTCGGCCAGCTCAAGCCGGTGAGAGCTGCGAGGTAGGCGTCAGGAGGGGATCGTCTTCGCTCCCCCGACAGTTCAGCATCCCTACCAATTCGCGGCCCTCGTCGACGGTCACCATATCCATGAAAAACCCGTCGAGCACGGCCTTTTTCCCGGTCATGTCGTCAAACACCGTCCAGTAGATGTTGAGGTTCTTGTGCAGGCTGTACCTCGGGGCTTCCATGGCAAAATCCTCCAGCTTGCCAACATCCCTATGCTTCTGCGCGAAATTCGGTGGTGGTGCAGGGACCTTCGAACACCCGGTTAGAAGACCATGGTCGCTCTGCGAAATGAATCCCACGTGCGTATGGACAGCCTATCCATTCAGATAGGATGCTGAGTGCCGGGAACCGAGAGGGATTTGCCGCGGCCCTTTGTAGGCAGAACGTTGGAGCGTAAGCATTTCAATGCAATAAGACGGTGAGCACGATCTGCGATGAAGATTTGGTGGAGCTAAGCGGGATCGAACCGCTGACCTCTTGCATGCCATGCAAGCGCTCTCCCAGCTGAGCTATAGCCCCATCAAGGCAGTCCGGCGAGCCGGCCCTGGGATGCTTCGCGAAGCGCTTGCCTCGCGGAGTGGCGGCTTCTTACTTCCGGTTTTTGGAGATAGCAAGCCAAAAAATCGGCCCGGCGAAATTTTCTCGTCCGGGCCGACACTTAATCAGATCAGACTTCGTCTTCGTCGCCGGTGACGCCGATGATGTCGCTCATGTCGTCATCGTCGTCATCTTCGTCAGCTTCGAGGAAGGTGTCGTCGTCGTCGCCTTCGATTTCGACGTCGTCGTCGCCCATGTCTGGGATGTCGTCGCCGGATGCGCCTTCATCGGCGTCCTCGAGCGAAACCAGTTCGACTTCCGTGCTTTCGGTATCGACTTCCGCGACCTCTTCTTCATCCTGGGCTTCGGCAGCCGCTGCAGCGGAGGTTTCCTCGAAGAAGGAGAGGGGATAGGACTTGCCCGTATAGGGGGAAACAATCGGATCCCGGTTCAGGTCGTAGAACTTCTTGCCGGTTTCCGGATCGGTACGCTTCGTTCCAAGTTCAGCTTTCGCCACTGTTAGCCTCGTGAGAATGGCCGAATCAAGATTCGGCAAATGCCGTGAAAACCGGCGTTCTATTCGGAATTTATAAGCCGGTCCCCATAATCGTTGCAGCTCGGCATGTCAAAGCCTAACTTCAAGCATCGCTGATGCAAGCCGGATGACCGGTGCCGCCAGTTGTGGTACTGAGCCGGCGATTGTTCATTTTCGGGGCAGATCGGCTTGTCGCCGGCTGCTGAATGGGTGCCAAGGAATGTACCAGCCACCGCATTTTCGCGAGGAAGACCTGAGCGTCCAGCACGCCCTGATCCGGGCGCATCCGCTCGGCATGCTGATTACGGCAGGCGCGTCGGGGTTGATGGCGAATTCGGTGCCTTTCCTTGTCGATTCCGCAGCCTCCGAAAAGGGGACGCTGCGTCTCCACCTCGCCAGGGCCAATCCGCAGTGGCGCGATATCGAGGCAGGCGCCGATGTGCTCGCCGTCTTCCAGGGTGCTGATGCGTACATTACGCCGTCCTGGTACCAGACCAAGCAGGAGACCGGCAAAGTCGTGCCGACCTGGAACTACGCGATCGTACAAGCGAGGGGCAAGGCGCGCGTCATCGACGATGCGGATTGGCTGCTCCGGCAGATCAACGCGATCACCACGCAACAGGAAGGGCCGCGCGACAGGCCCTGGGCAGTGGGCGATGCGCCGGATGATTTCATCCGCGCGCAGATGAAAGGCATCATCGGGGTCGAAATCGAGATTGCCACGATCGAAGGCAAGTGGAAGGTCAGCCAGAATCGGCCCGTTGCCGATCGCGAAGGTGTTGTTGCCGGTCTCGGTGAAGAGCCCGGTCAGGAAGACATGGTCGATCTCGTCCGTCGCTACGGCGGATTGACAGAGAAATGAGCGGACAGATGACCATCAAACAGTTCACGATCGCCATCGATGGACCCGCAGCCGCCGGCAAGGGAACGCTATCGCGCAAGATCGCCGAGACCTACGGCTTTCACCATCTCGACACGGGGCTGACTTACCGCGCGACGGCAAAGGCCCTGCTCGATGCCGGCCTCACGCTCGACGACGAGGCGGTGGCGGAAAAGATGGCCCGCGATGTTGAACTGGCGGGTCTCGATCGCGATATACTCTCGAAACACGAGATCGGCGAGGCCGCCTCGAAGATCGCGGTCATGCCTGGCGTGCGGCGTGCACTGGTGGAGGCGCAGCGGCGGTTTTCGGAAAAGGCGCCAGGTACGGTGCTCGACGGCCGTGATATTGGCACCGTCGTCTGCCCGGCAGCGCCGGTGAAGCTCTATGTAACTGCAAGTCCCGAGGTTCGGGCCAAGCGGCGCTACGACGAAATAAAAGGCAAGGGAGGAATTGCCGATTTCGATGCCATTTTCGACGACGTCAAGCGCCGCGACGAACGCGACATGGGACGGGCTGATAGCCCTTTGAAACCAGCCGAAGACGCGCACTTGCTTGATACGTCGGAAATGAGTATAGAGGCCGCGTTTCAAGCTGCGAAATCGATCATCGATGCAGCTTTGAGCCGAAATATCTGAATTCGAGCGATTTGCCCGGGCCATGTCTGGGTCGCTTTTGAAGACTAAGCCTGAAATTCCGTCCAAGCGCCGGATTGCCTCCCGATGAGGAGGCGGACTGGGTTCAGGCCCGTTCAACACGAACCAACCGGCGCATACATATCCGGATTCGGATATGCAGGAGATTTCATGTCAGTAGCTACTCCCTCTCGCGAAGATTTCGCGGCCCTTCTCGAAGAGTCCTTTGCCAAGCACGACCTGGCCGAAGGCTATGTCACCAAGGGCATCGTAACGGCAATCGAGAAGGACTCCGCGGTTGTCGACGTCGGCCTCAAGGTCGAAGGTCGCATTCTGCTCAAGGAATTCGGCGCCAAGGCCAAGGACGGCACCCTCAAGGTCGGCGACGAAGTCGAAGTTTACGTTGAGCGTATCGAAAACGCGCTCGGCGAAGCTGTTCTGTCGCGCGAAAAGGCTCGCCGCGAAGAAAGCTGGGTCAAGCTCGAAGCCAAGTTCGAAGCTGGCGAGCGCGTTGAAGGCGTTATCTTCAACCAGGTCAAGGGCGGCTTCACGGTTGACCTCGATGGCGCGATTGCCTTCCTGCCGCGTTCGCAGGTCGACATCCGTCCGATCCGCGACGTTACCCCGCTGATGCACAACCCGCAGCCCTTCGAAATCCTCAAGATGGACAAGCGTCGCGGCAACATCGTCGTATCGCGTCGTACGGTTCTGGAAGAATCCCGTGCCGAGCAGCGTTCTGAAATCGTTCAGAACCTCGAAGAAGGCCAGGTTGTTGACGGCGTCGTCAAGAACATCACCGATTACGGTGCGTTCGTTGACCTCGGCGGCATCGACGGCCTGCTGCACGTCACTGACATGGCATGGCGCCGTGTGAACCATCCGTCGGAAATCCTGTCCATCGGCCAGCAGGTCAAGGTACAGATCATCCGCATCAACCAGGAAACCCACCGCATCTCGCTCGGCATGAAGCAGCTCGAGTCGGATCCGTGGGATGGCATCCAGGCCAAGTATCCGGAAGGCAAGAAGATCTCCGGTACTGTCACGAACATCACCGACTACGGTGCGTTCGTCGAGCTGGAGCCGGGCATCGAAGGCCTGATCCACATCTCGGAAATGTCCTGGACCAAGAAGAACGTACACCCCGGCAAGATCCTGTCCACGAGCCAGGAAGTCGAAGTCGTCGTTCTCGAAGTCGATCCGTCCAAGCGTCGTATTTCGCTCGGCCTGAAGCAGACCCTGGAAAATCCGTGGGCAGCATTCGCTCGCAACCATCCGGCTGGCACTGAAGTCGAAGGCGAAGTCAAGAACAAGACCGAATTCGGCCTGTTCATCGGCCTCGACGGCGATGTTGACGGCATGGTGCACCTCTCCGACCTCGACTGGAACCGTCCGGGCGAACAGGTCATCGAAGAGTTCAACAAGGGTGACGTCGTCAAGGCGGTCGTTCTCGATGTTGACGTCGAAAAGGAGCGCATCTCGCTCGGCATCAAGCAGCTTGGCAAGGATGCTGTCGGCGAAGCAGCAGCTTCCGGCGACCTGCGCAAGAATGCAGTCGTTTCCTGCGAAGTGATCGCAGTCAACGATGGCGGCATCGAAGTGAAGCTCGTCGACCACGAAGACATCACCTCGTTCATCCGCCGTGCAGACCTGTCGCGCGACCGCGATGAGCAGCGTCCGGAACGCTTCTCGGTTGGCCAGGTTGTTGACGCCCGCGTCACCAACTTCTCCAAGAAGGACCGCAAGATCATGCTGTCCATCAAGGCTCTGGAAATCGCAGAAGAGAAGGAAGCTGTTGCTCAGTTCGGTTCGTCCGACAGCGGCGCTTCGCTCGGCGACATCCTCGGCGCGGCTCTGAAGAACCGCGGCGGCGAATAATCGCCAGCCTCAGGCTTGAAGAATAAAAGAACCCGCCGGAGCGATCCGGCGGGTTCTTTGCATTTGCGCTGCCCATGCAAGTGTGCGCGCTATTCCCAGTCGACCTTGCGCCGGTAGAGCATATAGGCGTCGTCCGCGTTTGCCGCTGCCATCGGCAGCGGCGGTGCCGGCCGGTGCGGCGGTGTCCCGGCCTTGATCGCGCGTTCTCGGGCGGCCAAGGCAGCGGCGGCTTCGTCGTCGATCACAACACCCGTCGGGTCCTCGTTCGACGGCTCGCCTTGCTTCTCCGCATCCTCCTCCTCCTCCGACGACTCGCCGCCATTGTGATCCTGGCGATGCATCTCGCGGGCGCCGCTATCGTCGGCCTCGTCCTTTGAGAAATCGTAGGGCTGCATCGCGTAGGGCACGCCTTCGACGATTTTCATCAGTACCGGCGCATAGGTTTCGTCGATGGCCTGCTGTACGATCAAGGGCGGTGAGATTTCCGGAGCAGGATGCTTTTTCGCAGTTGTGGCAGCTGCTTCGCTAACCGGCTGTTCGGCGACAAGCGACGATTGGCGCGCCACGCCTTCCGGTAGGGACGGCGCGCGATCATGCAGCGCAATCAACTCTTCCGGCAGATCGGCAAGGATCGTCTCATCGAGGATGATGTCGACTTCGACTGCAGGATCAGGATCGGCGACCTCGACCAGAGCTTCGGCTTCCTGGTCCCGAATGATTGTCACGATCAGCTTTGTCGTATCATCCGAGAGCGACGCGGGTATCGCCGCCCAACTCTTCGGAATGATGGGATCGCCTTTGGATACGGGGCCGTGCGTGCCTGCCTGTGCGGCTTCCTGCGCCGGCTCGACTTTCTCCCCGGATGCCATGCTTTCATCCAAGACTTCGCCGATCTCGGGCAACGTTTCTTCGAGCGTCGCCTCGACAGCCGGTTTGGCGATCGGCTTGTCCGCGGAATGTTCAATGGGTTGAACCGGCGCGCTGTCTGCATCGAGGTAGGCGGCGGCAACGAGCGCCGTCTGTCGCGGAGTCTCTGGCTCCCGCTTCGTCGTGACAGGAGCTCCCGGCGCTACAGTGAGATTGTCCCGATGGATGCTGATTTCGCCTCGCTGCTCCTGACGCGGCGGCGACGCATCGTTCTGGCCGTAGGAGCGAACGACGGCGCGGGTCGCCAGATCGCGATCCTTGTAACGAATGGTTTCGAGATAGGTGGCGATGCGGGCGGCTTCCGGTCCGGCCGGGTTCCGCAGTGCCTCGGCCAACAACCGAAGCGGTACTGCGTGGCCTTGCATTGCAAGCTGACGCTCGAGCTGTTCGATTTTTGCGGGCGGCAACTTCTGAATCGCGGCCGCCAGGCGGGAGGCAAAGGCCAGATCGGGTTCATCTTCCTCCCGCGGGATTGAAACCGCATCGCTGGTCGCATTCAGCACATCAAGGAGGGCATCGACCATGCGGGCACGCACTGCCAGCAGGAGGATGTTGAGTTTGCCGGCAACAGAAGAATTGAGATCCGCGCTCTGAATCTGGTGGACCGGCGCAACAGCGCTCGAAGCGCGCACCAAGACGTCGCCGCTCACGGCGGCCGTCTGGCCTTGGGAGGATAAACTCGTATTTGACGCTGAACGAACCGGAGTCAACATGTCATGCTCCTTCTTTCGTAAAGTGCGGTGAAAGCAGGTTACAAGAAGGCCGCGCTCATCCGGCCCGTCGCATTCCCCGGCAGTCCTACCTGCGCGACGTGGCGCTCCATCGCGCCGTCGAATGCATAAAAAGTGGTAAAGAATTTAACGACGCGGCGGTTAACGAATCGCTAATGATCGGTGCACGGCTGGGCCGCGCCGGTCCCATCTGTCAAAAAAGCCAGAAATATCTTAGCTGTGCGCGAAGATGTCAGCTTCTTCCCAGCCGAGCAGATCAAGCTTGGCGCGGGTAGGGAGGAATTCGAAGCAGGCTTTGGCGTGATCCATGCGGCCATCACGCACGAGCCGTTCGGTCAGCTTGTCACGCAGGGCATGCAGGTAAAGCACATCGGAGGCGGCATATTCCAACTGCGCCTGCGACAAGGTCGCGGCGGCCCAGTCGGTAGACTGCTGTGCCTTGGAAATATCAACCTCAAGCATTTCCTTGAGATTGTCCTTCAGGCCATGCCGGTCGGTATAGGTGCGGCTGAGGCGCGAGGCGATCTTCGTGCAAAAGACCGGCTGCGTAGTGACGCCGAATGTATGGAACAGAACGGCGATGTCGAAGCGGCCATAGTGGAAGATCTTTTGGCGGGAAGGATCCGCCAGCATCGCAATCAGGTTCGGTGCGTCCTTCTGGCCGGCAGCGATGCGGATTACGTCAGCCGAACCGTCGCCCGGCGAGAGCTGCACAAGGCATAGCCGGTCGCGGCGCGGCACGAGGCCGAGAGTTTCGGTATCGATCGCAATAGCTCCGGTGTAGCGCGCGGCATCCGCTGCAGAGATATCACCCTCATGGAAACGTATGGTGGCTGCCATCAATCTCGTCTCTCACTCAAACTGTCACTTCTGGCGCTATAGCGCAAAGCCATCGTGGACGATACCGCCAAGGCTTAGAATGTCGGCGGCGTGTTGATCCATATAAGAATGGTTTCGCCGTCGTGACGGTTCCGCCAGGAATGGTAGCGGCGGCTCTCGAAGTATAGCGAGTCGCCGGGTCCGAGATCGAAGAACTGATCGGAATCGAGCACCAGTTCCAGCCGCCCCGAGAGCACGTGCATAAACTCCTCGCCTTCGTGCCGATAGGCGCCTTCACTTGCCGCGCCGGGCGCGAGCACAAAACGGTGGCAATCCATCATCGTACGGCCCTCGGCGAGAAGCTGAACCGTGACGCCAGGTGTCGTTTCGGGCCACGTGTGCCAGGCGCCTGCGCGAACCACCTCGGGCATGTCGTCTCGTTCCTCGCCGGAGAGACGGGAAACTGTGGTGCCGTAATATTCGGCAAGGTCGTGCAGCGTTTTGAAGCTCACGCCCTGCGATGTGCGCTCGAGGGTCGACAGCGTCGATGCAGCAATGCCGACGTCGCCGGCGACCTGATCCAATGTCTTTCCCGCACCATGCCGCAGGCTCCGCAGCCGCCGCCCAAGATCAGACGTGTCCGCCGAATCGGAGCTTTCCGACGGCTCTTCGCTTTCCAGCGCTTCGCGGATGGCGGCCGGGTTGAGCCCGCGTTCAGTTCGATACCAGGCTATCTTTTTTATCCGCGCGACGTCTTCAGTGGTGTATTGCCTGTGCCCGGTCTCCGACCGATCCGGAACGACAAGCCCCTGGCTTTCCCAAAGGCGCAGGGTGGACGCGGAAACGCCCGCTGATTTTGCCGCCTCCGCTACCTTGTAGCGCACCGACGTCCCGTTGCTCATAAGCCAATTATTCCCGGTTCGTTTTGTTTTCTTGAGGCCGTCTCCGGCTCTTCTTTTCTTGCGCGACCATCGCCGAAAACGACGTCGGTTTGAAGCACAAAATGCCGCTTGATTTCTTGCAGGAAAAATGTAGGAATTTTTTACATGTCTTGCAGAAGTTATGCAAGATCGTTTCCCAACATTCCAGAGCGCAGGAACACACCGATGACCGCGACCACTCTTACAGACCGGAAGAATGCTGCCATTTCGCGCGGCGTTGGCATGACCACGCAGATCTATGCCGACCGCGCAGAGAATGCCGAGATCTGGGACAAGGAAGGTCGCCGCTATATCGACTTCGCGGCAGGTATCGCCGTTCTCAACACCGGTCATCGCCACCCGCGCGTGATCGCTGCCGTCAAGGAACAGCTCGATCACTTCACCCACACCTGCCACCAGGTCGTTCCCTACGAGAACTACGTGCACCTCGCCGAGCGCTTGAATGCGCTGACGCCCGGCAATTTCGAGAAGAAGACGATCTTCGTCACCACAGGTGCCGAGGCAGTCGAAAACGCCGTGAAGATTGCCCGTGCAGCGACCGGTCGCTCCGCCGTCATTGCTTTCGGTGGCGGCTTCCATGGCCGTACCTTCATGGGCATGGCGCTGACAGGCAAGGTCGTGCCCTATAAGGTTGGCTTCGGTGCGATGCCGGGCGATGTGTTCCACGTGCCGTTCCCAGTCGAGCTTCATGGCGTGACGCCGGATCAGTCGCTGGCCGCGCTGAAGAAGCTGTTTGCCGCCGATGTCGATCCGCAGCGTGTCGCCGCGATCATCATCGAGCCGGTTCAGGGCGAGGGCGGTTTCTACTCAGTGCCGGTTTCCTTCATGAAGGCACTGCGCGAGCTCTGTGACCAGCACGGCATCCTGCTCATCGCCGACGAAGTCCAGACGGGCTTTGCCCGCACAGGCAAGCTGTTCGCGATGGATCACCATGAGGTCGCCCCCGACCTGATGACCATGGCAAAGAGCCTTGCCGGCGGCTTCCCCCTCGCCGCCGTTACCGGTCGTGCAGAGATCATGGATGCGCCGGGACCGGGCGGTCTTGGCGGCACCTATGGTGGCAATCCGCTTGGTATCGCGGCCGCCCATGCGGTTCTTGACGTCATCAAGGACGAAGATCTTTGCAACCGCGCCAACCAGCTTGGCAGCCGGCTCAAGCAGCGCCTTGAATCGCTCCGCGAGAAGGCACCCGAGATCGTCGACATCCGCGGCCCGGGTTTCATGAACGCCGTCGAGTTCAACGACAAGACGACGAAGCTGCCGAGCGCCGAATTCGCCAACAAAGTCCGCCTGATCGCGCTAGAGAAGGGCCTGATCCTTCTGACCTGTGGCGTGCACGGGAACGTCATCCGCTTCCTCGCACCGATCACCATTCAGGACAATGTCTTCGGCGAAGCGCTCGACATTCTGGAAGCCTCGATCCTCGAAGCAAGCGGCAAGTAAGGCGAAGGCCTCTTTGCCTGGAGTTACATGACATGGCATTCACGACTGCACTGACAAAACACGTTCCGTTTTCCTCGCCTTTCCTGCGCGACGCCGGTTACATCAACGGTGTCTGGACATCAGGCGGCGCGACCAAGACCTTCGATGTCCTCAATCCCGCGACCGGTGAGGTGCTCGCTTCGCTACCGGATATGGGCGCCGCGGAAACGCGGGAAGCAATCGATGCCGCCTATGCCGCGCAGCCGGCCTGGGCGGCGCGTCCGGCCAAGGAGCGCGCCGGGATCCTCCGCAAGTGGTTCGACCTGATGGTCGCCCATGCGGATGAGCTGGCGGCGATCCTGACGGCCGAAATGGGCAAGCCCTTCGCGGAAGCCCGCGGCGAGATCCTTTATGCCGCGGCCTATGTCGAATGGTATGCGGAAGAAGCCAAGCGTATCTATGGCGAGACGATCCCCGCGCCGTCGAACGACAAGCGGATGATCGTCATCAAGCAGCCCGTCGGCGTCGTCGGCACCATCACGCCCTGGAACTTCCCGGCCGCGATGATCACCCGCAAGATTGCCCCGGCGCTCGCCGTTGGCTGCACCGTCGTGTCCAAGCCGGCAGAACAGACGCCGCTGTCGGCTCTGGCGCTCGCCGTTCTAGCCGAGCAGGCCGGTATTCCGGCCGGCGTCTTCAACGTCATCGTTGGCGAAGACGGCCCGGCGATCGGCAAGGAACTCTGCGGCAACGCCAAGGTGCGCAAGATCAGCTTCACCGGCTCGACCGAGGTTGGTCGTATCCTGATGCGTCAGTGCTCCGACCAGATCAAGAAGGTCAGCCTCGAGCTTGGCGGCAATGCCCCCTTCATCGTCTTCGATGACGCCGATCTCGATGCGGCAGTCGAAGGCGCTCTGGCGTCTAAGTACCGCAATGCCGGCCAGACCTGCGTCTGCGCCAATCGTCTCTACGTGCAGTCGGGCGTCTACGATGCCTTCGCCGCCAAGCTTGCCGCAAAGGTGGAGGAAATGTCTGTCGGCGACGGCTTCAAGCCGGGTGTGACGATCGGCCCGCTGATCGATGAGCAGGGGCTGGCGAAGGTCGAAAGCCACGTTGCGGATGCGGTGTCGAAGGGCGCGAGGATCGTTACGGGCGGCAAGCGCGTCGAGGGTGCCGGCACGTTCTTCACGCCGACCGTGCTAACAGGTGTCACGCGCGAAATGAAGGTCGCTCGCGAAGAGACCTTCGGTCCCGTCGCCCCACTTTTCCGCTTCGATACCGTCGAGGATGTGATCGCGCAGGCCAACGACACCGAATTCGGCCTCGCCGCCTACTTCTTCGCCGGCGAACTCAAGAAGGTCTGGCGTGTTGCCGAGGCGCTCGAATACGGCATGGTCGGTATCAACACCGGCCTGATGTCAAGCGAAACGGCGCCCTTCGGTGGTATCAAGCAATCCGGCTTGGGGCGCGAAGGTTCACGCCACGGTGCGGAGGACTATCTGGAAATGAAGTATCTCTGCATGGGCAATGTCTGATCACTTGATCGGTCACGCCTTGAAAATCAACGGGATCGCCGGCAAAGGCGGTCCCGTTTTCTTTTCATCGGTAGAGCTGCTTTATAATTGCTGCGCGACCGGCTGCCAATCCGGCAGCGGGAAGACACGGTCGTATACCCAGTTGAAGACGAAGGCATAGACCATGTAGAAAAGTGCGAAGGACACGTCCATCATCAGCGCTTGAACGACGCTGATGCCCAGGTACCAGGCGATCATCGGTAGCAGCGCCAAAAGCAGTCCCACCTCGAACATGACGGCGTGCAACACACGGATCGCGACACTCTTCCGCGTCCCGCCGGTCAGACGCTGCATCAGGTGGTCGAAGCCGAGATTGTAGATGTAGTTCCACAGCGTCGCCAGCGTCGCGCCGGCAACGCCGATCACGCCGATGTCGGCCATGGGCATGCCAAATGCCAGTGCCCCGAGCGGGGTGACGAGTGCTAGTCCGACAAGTTCGAAGCTGATGGCGTGACGGATACGATCTGCGGTTTTCCGCATGACTACCCCCAATGGGAATGTTCGGGTCGTCCCGAGTTGATGCCCATAGAGGGGGAGGTCGTCCTCACGCTCCTCTTAATAGGTATTCCGGCGGTCAAAAACAAGGGCTGCCGGCAGCTCAGTAGTGCGGAGGTCGCGTGATGGCAGGGGCGTCGAGAGACTGCTCCTCAAGCGACAGGAACCGCTCCGTCAATCTATCGAGTTTGGCGCGCGTCTGCTCCACGACCTTCCATTGCTCGGCCAGCTGGTCGGATAGCTCCTCGATCGTCTTCGCCTGGTGAGCAACAATTTCCTCGAGCTTTATCACGCGGCTTGTCTCGTCGGACATGGAACCTCCTTGCCGCAAGCGGCCAATTTCGTCCGCATCTGAAAAGCGGAAATAGTCCGTGCGGTCAATCATTTCGAGGGGCGGGCAGGGCGATTTGCAAAACTGAACCGTTTGGTTACTAAAAGCCCTTGCCGCATACCGACTTGTGGGATAGGCCGGTAGCCCTCAGGGAGGAATTCTTATGGATGTTGGAAACGGCTTTCTTCATCCGGACCGGCTCTTTCCAGCCGATCCGGCAACCCGAATGGTCGCGCGGGATCTTTACGAGACGGTTCGTGCACTGCCGATCGTAAGCCCGCACGGGCATACGGAGCCGTCGTGGTTTGCCGACGACAAGCCGTTCGAGGATGCGTCTTCGTTGCTCGTCATTCCGGATCATTATCTCTTCCGCATGCTGCACAGCGTCGGCGTCAAGCTCGACGATCTTGGCGTTCCGCGCCTGGACGGCAAGCCGGTCGCCAAGGGCCGTGACATCTGGCGCGTTTTTGCCGCGCAGTACCATCTCTTCCGTGGCACGCCCTCCAGCCTCTGGGTCGATCACGCGATGTCGGCCGTCCTCGGCTGCGAGGAGCCGCTGACGCCTGAGAATGCCGACGCGCTCTACGATTACATCAATACGCAGCTGGCGCTGCCGGAGTTTCGCCCGCGCGCCCTACACACGCGCTTCGGTATTGAGACGATCGCTACGACCGAAGGTGCGCTCGACCCGCTGGTGCATCACCAGACGATGGCCAAGGACGGCTGGATCGGCCGCGTCCGCACCACCTATCGCCCGGATAGCGTCACCGACCCGGATGCCGTCGGCTTCCGCGAAAACCTCGTCCGACTCGGCGAACTCACCGATTGCGACGTGACGAAGTGGGATGGGTTGATCGACGCCCATCGCAAGCGCCGCGCCTATTTCCGCCAATATGGCGCGAACGCCACCGACCATGGCGTACCGACGGCCTTCACCGCGGACCTGCCGCTTGCCGATAAGCAGCGCCTGCTCGACAAGGCGCACAAGGGCACGCTGAGCGCCGAGGACGCGGAACTCTTCCGCGGCCAGATGCTCACCGAAATGGCGGGGCTTTCGGCCGAAGACGGCATGACGATGCAGATCCACGCCGGCTCGCGCCGCAACACCGATCGCGAGCTGTTCCAGACCCGCGGTCCGAACATGGGCGCTGATATCCCGACGCCGACCGATTGGGTCGGCGGTCTCTCGGCCATGCTGGCAAAATACGGCCATGCACCGGGATTGCGCGTGCTGCTGTTCACGCTCGACGAGACGACCTATGCCCGCGAACTCGCGCCGATGGCCGGACATTGGCCCTGCCTGATGATCGGCCCGCCCTGGTGGTTCCACGACAGCCCGAACGGTATTCGCCGCTATCTCGACCAGGTGGTGGAGACGGCCGGCTTCGCCAATCTGGCAGGCTTCAACGACGATACGCGGGCGCTTCTGTCGATCCCGGCTCGCCACGATGTCTGGCGCCGCGAGGTCTGCCGCTTCCTGGCTCAGTTCGTGACCGAACACCGGATGTCCCGCAAGGAAGCCGAGATCGTCGCCGGCGAACTCTCCTACGGAAACGCGAAGAAGGCATACAAGCTGTGACCGAACGTCTGACGAGCCTCTCCGGCCTGGCGCCGACCGCAAAGCTTCCGGCCTATGATCGCAAGGCATTGAAACCGGGTATCCTGCATCTCGGTCCGGGCGCGTTCTTTCGCGCCCACTTCGCACCGTTTACCGATGCTGCGATTGCCGTCGCCGGCGGCAATTGGGGCATCGAGGTCGCAAGCCTACGCACGGCCGACGTCGCCGATCACCTGAACGAGCAGAACGGGCTATACACCATGCTCGTGCGCGATACCTCGGGCACAACAGCGCATGTCATCGCCCCGATCCTGCGCGCCCATGTCGCCACTCGCAATCCCGGCGACCTGCTTGCAAGACTGGAAGACCCGGACATCCGCATCGTCAGCCTGACGGTAACGGAAAAGGCCTATGGCTTCGATTCCGCCACAGGCGGGCTCGACCTGAAGCACCCCGACATTGCGGCTGATCTTGCCAACCGCCACGCGCCTCGCGGCGTCATCGGCTATCTGGTCGAAGGTCTTGCGCGCCGTCGCGCCAAGGGTACAGCGCCATTCACGCCGCTCAGCTGCGACAACCTGCCGAGCAACGGCGCCGTATTGAAGCGGCTCGCGCTCGAGTTCGCCAGTCGCATCGATCCGGAGCTTCGCCAGTGGATCGAGGCAAACGTACCGTTCCCGTCGACCATGGTCGATCGCATCACGCCGGCAAGCACGGACGCCACCTATCGCGATGCCGAAAGGCTGACGGGCCGGCAGGACCTGGCGGCGATCGAGACCGAACCCTTCACGCAATGGGTGATCGAGGACCACTTCGCCAACGGCCGCCCGGAATGGGAAAAGGCCGGCGCGCTGATGGTCGAGGAAGTCTCGGCTTACGAAAAGATGAAACTGCGGATGCTCAATGGCGCGCATTCGCTGCTCGCCTATCTCGGCTATATAGGCGGCTATGAATTTATCCGCGACGTCATGGACGACGCCGGTCTAGCAGCCCTGGCACGCCGCCATATGAACGCGGCTGCGGACACGCTCGATCCAGTGCCCGGTATTGATCTGGAAGCCTATGCCGACGAGTTGATCGCACGCTTTGCAAACAAGGCGATCGCCCACCGGACCTATCAGATCGCCATGGACGGCACGCAGAAACTGCCGCAGCGTCTTCTGGAGCCGGCAACCGAGGCATTGGCTGATGGCAGCAAGGCGGAGACGTACGCGATCGCGGTGGCTGCCTGGATGCGTTATACCCTAGGCGTTGACGGGAACGGCGAACGCTACGAATTGCGCGATCCCCGCGCGGCGGAAATTGCCGCACTGCTGGCCGATGTGCCGCGCAACGGCGGCGCCGTGTCGAAGGCCCTGTTTGGTCTACCGGGTCTCTTCCCCTCTGCGTTGACCGGAAATCTCGCTTGGACCGAGGACGTGGCGAACAAGCTCGAAATCCTCATCCAGGACAACAAGCTCCCGCTTTTCTGAAGGGAACTGCGATGAGCGCGCTCGTCACGGCACGGATTTTTCCGTGCCCGTTTGGCGCCCTTGCATCAGTGACGATGGCCGGGTTTAGCGCCGGCCTACGCCGTCATCCCTGTGCTTGACACGGGGATCCAGTGCGCCCAAGTCCTTGGGCGCGAGAGACTGTTTTCCAATAGTCATTCACCATGCCGACGCGCGGTAGCTGGATTCCTGTGGCAATCACAGGAATGACGACCCAAGGGGCGATACGCGCCTATCAGGCCTTCACCCTCACCATCTCTGGATCGTACAGCGGCGACAGCGATACGCGGCAAGGCACCCGCTCGCGCGCCACGTCGAGTTCGTAGCTGCCGGACAGCACGAAGTCATCGCTCACGCCGTCCGTATTGCGCACATAGCCGTAACCAATAGGCTTGCCGACCGTGTAGCCGAAGCCGCCGCTGGAGAGCCAGCCGACGCGCTTGCCGTCACGGTAGATCGTCTCGCGGCCGAGCAGCACGACTTCAGGATCAACGGGAACGAAGCAGGCAAGCATCTTCCTGACGCCTGACGCGAGCTGCCGTTCGATCGCCTCTCGGCCGCGGAAGGGGGTGTTCTTCCTCGTCTTCACCGCCCAGCCGAGCCCGGCTTCAACAGGTGTGTGATCCGGGCCGATATCCGAACCCCAGGCGCGATAACCCTTTTCGAGACGGCAGCTCTCGATGGCGCGATATCCGGCATTGGTCAGCTGCAGCGGAGCGCCCGCCGCCATCAGCGCGTCATAGACCGTTGTTGCGTATTCGACCGGCACATGCAGCTCGTAACCGAGTTCGCCGACGTAGGTAATGCGCAGCGCCCGAACCGGGCAGCCGGCAATGCCGATTGTCTTGACGCGCCCGAAGGGGAATGCGGCATTGGAAACATCGCTGTTTGTCACCTTCTCGAGAACGGCGCGCGCATTCGGCCCCATCAGCGACAGGACGGAATAGGCGGAGGTGACGTCGACGAGTTCCGCGTGCATCCCATCGGGAATATTGCGTGCGATCCAGTCGAAGTCATGAGTCGCGAAGCCGGTGCCGGTCACGATATAATACTCGTCGTCAGCCACGCGGGCGCAGGTTAGATCGCACTCGATGCCGCCCTTGTCGTTCAGCATCTGCGTGTAGACAAGCGAGCCAACCGGCTTTGCCACGTCGTTGGAGGCGATCCACGACAGTGCCGCCTCGGCATCACGCCCCTTCAGCACGAACTTGGCGAAAGACGTCTGATCGAAGATCACGGCGGCCTCGCGCACGGCCTTATGTTCACGCCCGACGGCCTCGAACCAGTTCTGACGGCCGTACGTGTAGATGTCCTTCGGTTCCTCGTTGGCGAAGAGATCGGCAAACCAGTTCGGCCGCTCCCATCCGAGCTTTTCGCCGAAGCACGCCCCCTGCGCCTTTAGCCTATCGTAGAGCGGCGATTTGCGGCATGGCCGGCCGCTCGAATACTCCTCGAAGGGGAAGGCCAGCGTATAGTGCTTGCCATAGGCTTCAAGCGTGCGCGTGCGCACCCAGTCCGTATCGAAATGCGGGCGGCCGAAGCGGCGGATATCGACCGGCCAGAGGTCGTAGGGAGGTTCGCCCTTGGCAACCCATTCCGCAAGCGCCATGCCGGCGCCACCACCTGAGGCGATGCCGAAGGCGTTGAAGCCGGCGCCGACGAAGAAGTTTTTCAGCTCCGGCGCCTCGCCGAGAATGAAATTGCCGTCAGGCGTAAAGCTCTCCGGCCCGTTCAGCAGCTGTTTGACGCCGACGGTCTCGAGTGCCGGAACGCGGCCAAGCGCCTGCTCCATGATCTGTTCGAAATGATCGAAATTGCTGTCGAGCAGCGTGTAGTGGAAGCCTTCGGGAATGCCGTCCTTGGCCCACGGGATCGGGTTCGGCTCGTAGCCGCCCATGACAATACCGCCGACCTCCTCCTTGTAGTAGGTCAGGCGGTCCGGGTCGCGCAGCGTCGGCAGGTTCGAGGGCACGCCGAAGGATTCGGTGATGATGTACTGGTGCTCGACGGATACGAGCGGCACATTGACGCCGAAGCGGGCCGCAAAGGCGCGCGTCCACTGGCCGGCGCAGACGACGACGCGTTCGCACTCGATGCGGCCATGCTCGGTGATGACGGCGCGAATCCGGCCCTTGTCGATTTCGAGGTCGAGAACCTCGGTATCCTCGAAAATCGAGACACCGGACATGCGAGCGCCCTTGGCAAGCGCCTGCGTGATGTCAGATGGATTGGCCTGTCCATCGGTCGGTAGAAAGGCCGCGCCGACGAGATCGTCTATTGTCATCAGCGGCCAGAGGTCGAAGGCCTCCTGCGGTGTCAGCAGTTGCATCTCGAGCCCGAAGGATTGCGCGGTCGTCGCCTGTCTCTTGACCTCGGTCCAGCGCTCCTCGTTGCAGGCTAGGCGCAAGCCGCCATTCATCTTCCAGCCGGTGCCTAGCCCGGTCTCGGCTTCAAGCTTCTTGTAGAGATCGACGGAATAGCCGAGCAGCTGGGTGATATTGGCGCTGGTGCGCAGCTGGCCGACCAGCCCGGCGGCGTGGAAGGTCGTGCCCGAAGTCAGCTTCTTGCGTTCCAGAAGCACCGTGTCCGTCCAGCCGAGCTTGCCGAGATGGTAGGCCGTCGAGCAGCCGATGATCCCGCCGCCGATGACAACAGCCTTGGCGGTCTTTGGCAATTCCTTCGTCATATTAACGATCCTGTTCAAAAGCGTCATAGGCGCGCTCGAAGCGCGCTAAATTCTCGGCCGTATAACCGGCGTAGTCGAAGTCGATGGTGGAATGGATTTCGGACACCATGCTCCAGAGTGTCTCGCGCAGCAGCGATGCGCACTTCATGGCTTGGTAGCGCCGCCAGAGATTAGCACTCAACGGCATCCGGTAGTAGGTCTCGAGCATGGATCGCTCGGTCGCCTCGGAAAACTCGCTGTTGGAGGCAAGGCCACCCAGATCGAAAAGCGGCGTGTTGAACCCCGCATAGTCCCAGTCGATCAGCCAGAGCCGCTTGCCGTCATCGAGGAAGTTGGCGGCCAGCATGTCGTTGTGGCCGAAGGCAATTTCGAACGGGCCGCCCGCCGCCTCCAGCCTTTCGGCCTTGGCGAGCAGATCCGGGAAAAGCTGGCGATAGCGACTGTTGGCGGTCTCCAGATTGGCGATGTAGTCGCGGATGACATGGAACACCCAGAAGATTGCCGCCGCACCGCGAAATTCACGGGCGATGTCATGGTGGCAGGCGCGCACCAGCGGGATGACCCGCTCCAGCATCTCAGGACGCCGAATGTCCTCAGGCGAGAGCGCCTTCGAGTCGATGTAGTCGAGGACGAGCACACCAGGCGCATGATGGATGACTTGAGGCGAAAGCCCTGCGGCATGTGCAGCCTGGCTTGCGGCAAGCTCGTTCTGCCGGCTGATGTGATGGACAGGGATATCTTCGCCGAGCCGGACCACGCGGCGCACCGCTCGATCCCGCACCAGATAGTTCCGGTTGGTGATGCCGCCTGTAATCGGCACGATTTCGATCGGACCCTGCCATATGCCGAGCGCATGAATCCGATCTTCAGGCGTCACGCTTTTCCCTTTCGCGGCCTATCCTATTGAAATCATGGCCAGAGCGGGATCAGCTGTCAAGCGCGGCTAGATGGCTGCGCCGGATGCATCGAAGACGTGACACCGTGTCGGGTCAAAGGACGCTTTCACATTCGTTCCGCGTTCGACCTTCTGCTGTCCGTCGAGCGCAATCGTCAACTGCTGTCCGTCCGGGGTCTTCGCATAGAGCATGGTGGCGCCGCCAAGATTCTCGACGAGGTCGATGTTGACAGTCGCAAGCGTGAGGCCGCTATTTTCGAGTACGGAAAGATGTTCCGGACGGATGCCGAAGGTGATGGTCTGGCCGGCTGCGGCCTTCAGCCGCCGTGGCAGGCGAACGGCGTTGCCACAGACGTTGATGGTCGTCTCGGCCTCACCGACCTGCTCGACCCTCGCCTGCAGGAAGTTCATCTTCGGGCTGCCGATAAAGCCTGCCACGAAGCGGTTGGCGGGATTGTTGTAGAGGTCGAGCGGCGCGCCGACCTGCTCGATGCGGCCGGAGTTCAGCACCACGATCTTGTCGGCCATGGTCATGGCTTCCACCTGGTCGTGGGTGACGTAGATCATCGTGTTGCCAAGGCTGCGATGCAGCCGGGAAATCTCGACGCGCATCTGCACGCGCAGTTCCGCGTCGAGGTTGGAAAGCGGCTCGTCGAATAGGAAGATGCGCGGCTCGCGCACGATCGCGCGGCCGATCGCCACGCGCTGGCGCTGGCCACCAGAGAGAGCCTTCGGCTTGCGCTCTAGCAGCTTCTCGATCTGCAGAATTTCGGCGGCGCGCTTCACCTTCGGCTGGATCTCGGTCTTCTTGTAGCCAGCGGTCTCAAGCCCGAAGGCAAGGTTCTTATAGACAGACATATGCGGATAGAGCGCATAGGACTGGAACACCATCGCGATGCCGCGCTTGGCCGGAGCCACCTCGTTCATCCGCTCGTTGTCGAGCAGCAGCGCGCCGCCGGTGATCTCTTCGAGACCCGCGATCATCCGCAGCAGCGTGGACTTGCCACAGCCTGACGGGCCGACGAAGACCGCGAACTCGCCGGGATCGATCTTCAGGTCGATGCCGTGGATAACATCAAGCGCGCCGTAGCGCTTTTCGACCTTCTGGAGAACGACGCTTGTTGCCATGATCTCAGGATCCTCCCTGGTCCATTATTTCGTGCGAGCACGCCAGTCGGCGTACTTCGGGCTGTCCGATCCGATCGGCAGGATGATTTCGCTGCCGGTATCGGACGATTGATAGATGGCGGTCACGAGTTCCAGCGCGCGGCGCGCGTCCTTTGTCGTCACCGGCAGTGGTCCATTGCCGCTGAGATAGGCGTGGAAATGCTCCATCTGCGTGGTGAATCGCGGCGCGACCGGTTGCCAATTGCCGATGATGGCGTCGATGCGTGCCTGCACATCGTCATTCGCGGCGATGATCTTCCATGGATCCTTACCCGGTGAGTAAGGCTCATGATTGCTTTCGAAGGTGACGTTTTCGAAGTGCAGCCGCAACCGGCTGATCTCCTCCTGGGAGCCCAGCGTGCAGGAGAGAGACACGAAGGCGCCGCTCTGCATCAATAGGCTTGCCGAGGCGCAATCCTCGACCTCGATGTCGTTGACGCGAGTTGCGACCCTGCCGAACACCTTCGACACCGGACCCATCAGATGCAACAGCATATCGTGTAGGTGCAGCGCATGGGTGACTAACACGCCCCCAAGCTCCGTCGCCCACTTGCCGCGCCAGGGCACGGAGTAATACTCGGGCGTGCGGCGCCAGAAAGTTTCCACCGAGCCCATATAGGGCCTGCCCGCGATACCCGCCTCGATGATCCGTTTCGCCTTTTCGATGCCGTCGCCGTAGCGATACTGGAAAATCGGCATCAGCGTCCCTTTGGCCGCCTTCTCAGCTTCGATGATCATATCGACGCCGGAAAGCGAGCCGGTCAACGGCTTCTCGCAGATGACGTGCTTGCCCGCTGCCAGCGCCGCCACCACCTGCTCCAGGTGAATGCCGGGCGGCGTGCAGATGTCGACGATATCGACGCTCTCATCGGCCAGCACGTCGGCAAACGAGGTCGTGCGCTTGGCGATGTCGAACTCGTCGCCGATCTCGCGCAGCCGCTCTTCGTTCAGGTCGCAGATCGCCACCACCTTGAACTTCTCGGGATGCGGCAAGTAGCCTTCGACGATGTGGGAACGGCCGATGCCGCAGCCAACGATCGCAACTCTCTTGATAGTCATTGACCTATATCCGTAACTGCATCAGCGCTTCATGCCTGTCGTAGCGATGCCTTCGATCAGCAATCGCTGGAAAAACAGGAAGAAGAAGAACACCGGCACCAGCGTCAGCGTGGACATGGCGAACAGGCCGCCCCAGTCCGATGCGCTGGTCGAGTCGACGAAGGTGCGCAGGCCGAGCTGGATCGTGTAGGTGTTCATGTCGTTGAGGTAGATCAGCGGCCCGAAGAAGTCGTCCCAGGTCCAGATGAAGGAAAAGATCGCTGCGGTCGCTAGCACCGGCAGTGATAGCGGCAGCATGATCTTCCAGTAGATGCGCCAGGCACTGCACCCGTCCATCATCGCCGCTTCGTCGAGTTCGCGCGGGATGCCGCGGAAGAACTGCACCATCAGGAAGATGAAGAAGGCATCGCTTGCCAGAAACTTCGGCACGACCAGCGGCAGGATGGTGTTCACCCAACCGAGGTTGAGGAACAGCACATACTGCGGAATGAGCGTCACGTGGTACGGGATCATCAGTGTGCCGAGCATGATCGCGAACCAGAAGTTCCGGCCGGCGAAACGCAGCCGGGCAAAGGCGTAGGCTGCCAACGAACAGGCAACAACATTGCCGATGACGGTCAGTACCGAAATGACCAGCGAGTTCCAGAAGAACCGGCCGAAGCTGATGTCGAGGCCGACCCAGCCGCGAAGATAGGATGAGAAGTCGACCGACGACGGAATGAGCGAGGTCGACGAGAAGATCTCGTTTTCCGGCCGAACCGACGCGGAGACCATCCACAGCAGCGGATAGAGCATCAGCAGCGAGCCGAGGATCAGCAGCGTATGGACCGTGATCGATGCCGGGAGGCTGCGCTTGGTGATATCGGAAGGTGGTGCCGCAACGGCCGATGTAATCCCGTTAGTCATCGTAGTGCACCCAATAACGCGAGGTCAGGAAGGAGAAGGCAGTGAAGACCGCGATGATCAACACGAGGACCCAGGCGAGCGCCGAGGCGTAGCCCATGCGGAAATTTCCGAAAGCCTCCTGATAGAGATAGAGCGTGTAGAACAGCGTCGAGTTGATCGGCCCGCCTGTGCCGCCCGAGATGATGAAGGCCGGCGTGAAGGCCTTGAAGGCATCGATCGTCTGAACGACGGCGTTGAAGAAGATGACCGGCGTCAAGAGCGGCAGAGTGATCTTGTAGAACTGCCGGAACTTGGATGCGCCGTCGAGGCTGGCGGCTTCATACATATCGGTCGGAATTTGCCGTAGGCCCGCAAGGAAGATGATCATTGGCGAGCCGAACTGCCAAACGCTGAGCGCCACCAGCGTATAGATCGAATAGCTGGGGTGTGAGATCCAACTCGGACCTTCGATCCCGAAATTGGCAAGCGCCGCGTTGACCAGGCCGTCGCGGGCGAAGAGCTGCCGCCAGAGGACGGCGATCGCCACGCTGCCGCCGAGCAGCGACGGCAGGTAGAAGATGGCGCGGTAGACGGGCAGACCGCGCACACCCTTGTTAAGCGCCATCGCGACCAGCAGTGCGAAAGCGAGCTTGAACGGAACCGAGAGCACAACATAGGTCAGGGTCACCGACATTGCCGACGCGAACTTCGGGTCGGCCGTCGCGATACGCACGTAGTTGGCAGCGCCCACCCAGCCCGGCGACTGCAACATGTCGAAGTCGGTGAAGGACAGGTAGAGCGAAATCAGAGCAGGTCCGAGGGTCAGCCCGAAAAAGCCCAGAAGCCAAGGCAATAGGAACAGGTAACCCGGCGCATTGGCATTCCACAACCGCCGAAAACGGCTGTCTGCCACTGCTCCCTGGTAATGTTCCACTGCTACGGCTCCGCTAGCCGTCGTGCGCATCGCATTGGTCATAGGTTTCAACCTCGCGCGAGAATACGCGTGATCTCATCCACGAGCTGCTTGCCCCCATCGGCTGGCGCCACCTGGCCAAAAGCAACCTGTTCGGAAATGTTGCGCAAGGTCAGTTCGCCTTCGCCCGCGCCCGAGGGCGGCGGCGGCGGCAACTTGCCGGCAAGTTCTCCAAGTCCGGCGACATACTCCAGCGGAATTTTGCCCACTGCATCGAGCTTGCCAGCGACCACGTCACGCATGGCAGCGGACTCTGGAATGCCGCGCTCGACACCGAGCAAGACCGCAGCATCCGGATTCTGCACGAAGAAGTTGACATAATCGACCGCCTGCTCAAGCACCTTCGATTGCGACGACACCGAGAAGAACATCGATGGCTTGCGATAGTGCCCACCCTTGGAGTCCTTGGCGACCCGCATGTAGTTGGTAAGTGCGAGCTTGTCCTTGTTCATCTGCTGATAGGCAACGAACTGGTTCGAATGCGCGTAGCCGGCAGCCGACTTGCCGAGCGAGACAGTATTGGTCTCGATGTCGTTCTTGTCCAACGCCTGAATGTCGGCGGGGACGCAGGCGCCGCTTTCGCGGAACTTGTTCCACATATCGAACCATTCGGAGGCTTCCTCGACGCCGAAGGCAATCTTGCCGTCCGCCGTGTAGAGGGCCTTGCCGCGCTGGCGAAGGTAGTTTTCGAACAGGGGCTCGGCACCGCTGCCGTCGGCCATGCCGAACATGCCCTTCCGCTTGCCCGCCTTGGTCAGCTCGGCGGCCATCTTGCCGAACTCTTCCCACGTGGTTGCCTGGGTCGGCAGGTCTATACCTGCTTCCTGGAAGGCAGTGGTGTTGAGCACCGTTGCGGCCGAGTTGGCACCGAGGCTGACGCCATAGAGGTGTCCATTCACACTGCCGCCTTCAACCTGCGCCTTGTCGAAATCGCCCAGATTGAGCTTGGCCGGCATATAGGACTCAAGCGGTGCAAGCGCGCCGCGCCCAGCATACTCGACGATGTAGCGATAATCCATCTGGATCACGTCGGGCGCGTTCTTGCCGGCAACCTGTGTTGCCAGGCGCGGCCAGTAGTCGCCCCAGCCGAGAAATTCGCCGGTGATCGAAACGCCGGGATTTTTCGACTTGTAGAGATCCGAGACCTTGTTGGTGCGGTCTGCGCGCGGTTGCGAGCCCCACCAGATAAGGCGAAGTCGGGCATCCTCTGCGAATGCAGGGGCACCGAGCGCCGAAAGCGACAGGAGCGAAGCTCCCCCCGCCATGAAGCCACGTCTATTTATGCTGAACGTCATCTGTTCTCCTCCTCCCTTGGGGAACGCCTCCACACGTTCCTTGCTGGTTTCTCTTGCAACAAATAACTAATTGGTTACAAGCTATGGACAAGCGTTGAGGCTGTCAAGCGCTGATGTTGATGGTGCCGCTGACGCTTCTCGTTTTTACAATCTGTTCTCAACGTACTATGAGCGCAATGGGGAAATTGGAAAGGTGAGCCGATGGAAGGCGCCGGCAGAAATGGGCAAAAGAAGAGAGTAAGGCGTCAATCGCCCGAACGTGTCCTGCAGCGCGATCCGGAACGGACCCGCGCGGCAATCCTTGAGGCTGCGACCAAGGAATTTGCCGAGAACGGCATCGGCGGGGCGCGCGTCGACGCCATCGCCGAGCGTGCTGGCACAAACAAGCGCATGCTTTACCACTACTTCGGCGACAAGGAACAGCTCTATCTCAGGGTGCTGGAGGAGGCCTATGTCGGGATCCGCACCGCCGAACGCGAGCTCCATATCGGCGACCGCACGCCTGAGGAGGGCATTGGCGAGTTGGCGCTGTTCACCTGGCGCTATTTCCTGAAGCACCCGGAATTTCTCAGTCTGCTCGGAACCGAGAACCTTCATCGCGCCCGCTGGCTGCGCCAATCGGTTCGGCTCAAGGAATTGCATTCGCATTTGATCGGAGAACTCGCCGACGTGCTTGAGCGCGGCAAGAAGGCTGGCGTCTTCATCGCCAATGCCGACCCGCTGAATGTTTACCTGACGATTGCCTCGCTCGGATATTTCTATCTGTCCAACCAGTACACGCTTTCGACGATTTTCGGCCGTGACCTGGTGGAGCCGGGCAATCTCAACGCCTGGGAGAGGCACATCGTCCACGTGACCCTCGCATCGATTTCTGCCTGATCCGTGAAATTCGCCATCGGCTATTGACAGGAAACCATCTCTGCCGTCAGGTAACTGTTTAGTTACAGCCTTGCCATGAGCCGCGAATAGGGGGCGCGGCTTTCCTTGGTCAGGCATCAGGACGCTGTTCGTTTCATACGCATGAGGAGGATCATTCGATGGAGAAACGTCGCTTTGCTTTGATTGGAACGGGAAACCGCGGCACCACCATGTGGGGCAAGGAATTGCTTGCCGGCTGGCGCGAGCATGTGGATCTCGTCGCGATCGTCGACACCAACTCGCTGCGTGCCGAGCGAGCCCGCACGATGATCGGCAGCAATGCGCCGATCTACGAAAACATCGACGCCATGCTCGCTGAGCAGCAGGTCGATCTCGTCATCGTCTGCACGCCGGATTATACGCATGACGACATCGTCGTTCGTGCTTTGGAAGCCGGCATCGACGTCATTACGGAAAAGCCGATGACGACGGCTGTCGACAAGATCCGCCGTATCCTCGATGCGGAAAAACGAACCGGCAAGCGCGTGGACGTGTCGTTCAACTATCGCTACGCGCCGACGGCGGCCAAGATCAAGGAATTGCTGAATGCCGGCGAGATCGGCCGCGTCACCTCGGTCGACTTCCACTGGTACCTCGATACGAAGCACGGGGCCGACTATTTCCGTCGCTGGCACGCCTATGCAGAAAACTCCGGCAGCCTTTTCGTACACAAGGCGACGCATCACTTCGATCTCTTGAACTGGTATCTGGATAGCGACCCCGATGCCGTCACTTCCTTCGCCGACCTGCAGAACTACGGCCGCAAGGGGCCGTTCCGCGGCCCGCGCTGCAAGCTCTGTCCGCATACTGGCGAGTGTGACTATTATCTCGACCTCGAAGCCGATCCATTCCTCGATTCACTGTACGAAGACCCGTCGAAAATCGATGGCTACTTCCGCGACGGCTGCGTTTATCGCGAGGATATCGATATCCCCGACACGATGGTCGTCAGCATCCGCTACAAGAACAACGTCCATGTTTCCTATTCGTTGAATACCTTCCAGCCGATCGAAGGCCACCACATCGCCTTCAACGGCACGCATGGGCGCATTGAGCTCAGACAATACGAAAAGCAGCCCTGGGAAACGCCTGACGAGGACACTATCCTGCTCGTCCGCAATTTCCCGAAAGACAAGCCGGCCGTCGAACGCATCGTCGTGCCGCATTCGGCGGGCGGCCACTACGGCGGCGACAACCGCATGCGCAACATGATCTTCAAGCAGGGGATGGAAGACAAGCTTGGCCAACGAGCCGGCACGCGCGCTGGCGCCATGTCGGTACTGTGTGGCATTGCGGCGCTCACCAGTTCGCGCACCGGCAAGGTCGTGAAGATCTCCGATTTGATGCCGGAGATCGTCGCCGGTGCACCGGCGAATTTGAAAGCCGGCTAAGCAATAAGTGCCAGGTCGCGGCGCAGGATCTGATAGCGGAGCGGTTCGCCCTTTGTGAACCGCTCTATTTCATCGATTGCCATGTCCCCGAGGCGCCCGCGCTCGAGCCCCACTGCGCCGGCGATGTGCGGGGTGAGGAAGACATTCGGCAGATCGTAGAAAGCCGACCCCCTCTCGGGTATTTCAGGATCCGTGACGTCGATGATGGCGTCGATTTTCCCATTGGCGAGCGTCTTGAGCAGCGCAGCTTCGTCGATCAGGGCGCCGCGCGCCGTGTTGATCAGCGTTGCGCCGTCCTTCATCAGCGACAGCTCCTCCGCTCCGATCATGTGACGCGTCGAGGGAAGAGATGGCGCATGCAGGGAGACGATATCGGATCGTGTCATCAACGTCGGCAGGTCGACCTTCTCGGTTCCGAGGCTTTTCGCCTCGACCACATCGACGGTGGGGTCGAAGAGAAGCACGTTGTATTCGAATGGTCGCAACAGCTCGATGACCCGTCGGCCGATGCGCGATGCGCCGACGATGCCGACCGTGCGGCGATAATTGCCGATCGCCAGCCGCTGCATCGCGCGCGTCCGGTGTCGGTCGCGATCCGCGATGTAAAGGTCGCGAAAGCGGAACACCTGCTTGCCGGCGAAGATGATTGTCGCAAGCGTAAACTCCGCAACCGGCACCGAGTTCGCTTCGGCGGCGTGCGTGACGGCAATGCCGGCATCGAAGATCTGCTCGTCGACGATTCCCTTCACGGTTCCGGCCGCATGGGCGATGAGCCGCAGCCGTGGTGCGGCCGCAAGAACCTCGCGACCGATATAGGGCGCCCCCCAACCGGTGATGAGGATGTCGGTCTCGGCGAGAACGCGTCGAGCACGATCGTCGTTAAAGCTCTGAAGCGGTGTAGGATCGAGAAGATGGCCGATCTCCGCCAACCGGTGCAGGGCCTCGGCGTTCAGGACGTGCTCTGTTCGGGATGGCTGCATGGCAAGCGCGATGGACGGGTGCTTCATGGCATCTGCCCCGGTGCCTTGATGGTGCTGACCTCGATGCCGGCGCTCGCCACAAGGGCTTCAAGCTCCGCAATATCAGGAGCGTTTGGTCGAGCAGCCCACGCGGCGGTTACCGTGCTTGTGTCGTTGGCGGCAAGGACCGCCGTCATCAGGATCGTCTGGCCTGCTGGGATTTCACCACGCAGCTGCGGCACCAGCGTCTTCGCAACGATCATGTTGGTGTTCGGCGGCGCCTTTTGTGTGAGGCCGGTGCGCGGTGCCTGTGAGCCGAGATCGACAATGCCGCTGAAGTCAGCTTCCCCGACGGCATAGGCGCTCGAGCCGTCCGCGACAAGCGTATCGAGCTCGAAATCCCGGCGTGCGATCGCAAAGCCGCCTTCCGCGGTCTGCAGAGGCCGGGGTGTGTTGATCCGGTGGACGCGGATGTGCCATGGCGTTGCCGGCACCAGCCAAGTCTCGACGTCTACATCCTGGAATGGCGACCACTTGGAATAAAGAACATCACCAGCAAGCTTGGCCTCCCGGTTGGTCTCGCGAACACGGTAATGCAGGCCATCATCGCTGAAGGCGAGGGCTGAATCGAAGGCGGCGCCGGCGAAGTTGCGCTCGTCGGATTCGACGCTGAATCCGTAGCGGCTGGAATAGGCGAACTTCGCGTATTTCTCCGTGCCGAACCGCATCTGCAGGTTCTCCTGGCCGGAGGAAAGCGCGACGACGTCGCCGCCATTGCGCATCAGCACCATGCCGGGATGGCGCTGCGGCAGGACGCTCGCCGTTTCGACAGGCGGCGTTTCCGGCGCAGTCCAAAAGGGATGATCCTCAGCCAAAGCCAGCGGCAGGAACGCCTTGAATGCCCAATAGGGCGAACCGGCGGAATTGTAGTTCTCGGACATCAGCAGGTTGGGATAGCCGAAGCCGATCGACAGGATGCCGTCGCGGTTGGTCATCGGCTTGTCCTTCCACCAGCGCAGATGCTGCAGGCAGAGGCTCTTGATTTCGCCCCAAGGCAAGGCCTCAAGATCGGCGAAGGCAAGGGCTGACCAGAAACCGGCGCAGGCGAAGCGGTAGGTCAGGCTGCGGCCGAACGGAATCGTCGCACCATCCGAGCCGAACCAGTGTTTGAAGTCATTGGCGAAGAGGACAGCACGTTCGCGGTAACGCTCTGCGTAGTCGTCATCGACGAGCTTAGAGTAGATCAGGCCGTAGAAATGCATGGCGAATGGAATGTAGTGGTCTATCCGGCGAACATTGCCGTCACGGTACCAGCCGTCACCGATGTAGAAGCCCTCTAGCTCCTCGAGATATTGCTTGGTCAGGCTGCGGTCGAAATTGGCGCCGACGCGGTCGAGCGCGATGTCGACGAAGATGCGGAAGAATTTCCAGTTGTTGTCGGCATAGTCGAACTGCCGGGCATGCTTGAGATAGGCGACGACATTGTCGCGCGCCCGGCCGCTCAGCGGCTCCCAGACCTTCTCCGGCACCAGTGCCAGCGCGAAGCCGAGCGCCGCAAGCTCTACCATGCGCTGATCGCGACCGTTGACGGTCCCCCAATATTCAGGGTGTCTCGGGTCTGTGCCATTGGCGATGCCCTCGGCAAAGCGGTGCCATTCCTCAAAGTCGCCGCCACCCGCGCCAAACGGCGCCAATCCCCAGAGCGGCCGCGCAAAGCCTTCGAGATCCGCTGCCGCGCGATCGAAATGCGCAGCCGCGCCATCAAGCCGGACGCGGGCATTGCCTGCCGAAAAATAGGGAAGCAGCGGATCGAAGAGGTCACGCAGCGCGCGCGACATGTCCTCGCGCGTCTTCAGGGGATTGTTGGCAAGCGGATTTGCACTGGCGGGGTCATAGGTCATCGGCATTGCTCATTTCAGGAGTTCGGAACGGTGCCGCCGCCAATTGGTACGACGGCATGGCAAATCTGGCGGGCAGGGGCATTGCGGTCCTTGAAGCGCGCAACAATGAGACTGACTGCCTCCCTGCCAAGCGCCATGCGATCGACGCGCATGGTCGACAGCGGCGGGTTGGTCATCAGCGCGCAGGGAAGATCGTCGAAGCCGACGATGGCGAAATCCTCCGGCACCCGCATTCCGGCCTCGGTTGCGGCTTCGAGAACGCCGACGGCGATGAAATCGTTCATGCAGAAGGCGGCAGTGAAGCCGACGTTCTCCGCGAGCACGGCGGACGTCAGTTCGTGTGCTTCGCGGGTTGCACTGCCATGGAAGGTCATCGACACAAGGCGTCCTTCCGCACCCTCCACCTCTGAAATCGCAGCTTTGAAGCCGCGCACGCGCTCGCGAATCGTGTTCCGGTGCGATCCCGTCAAATGTAGGATCCGGCGATGGCCGGCATTCAGCAGACGGGTCGTCGCTTCATAGGCACCGAAAAAGTTCGAAGGCGAAACGCCGTCGATCTTGAGCCGCGGATCGGTGCCGTTGACCAGCACCGTCGGGATCGCGGCGTCCTCGAACCAGGCGCGCAACTCGGCGCTCGGATCGATTCCGACGAGGAACAGCCCGCCGGCACCGGCCGTCTGCATATACTCATGGACCACGTCCGGCGTAGCCCTGTTCTCGCGGATGAGCCGCACCTCGAAGGGAAGGCCGGCATCGAGGGCGCCGGCGCGCAACCCCTCGACGATCCCTTCGTAGAAGACACTCAGCCCGCCTGTTACCCCGTCGCTGGCTATCAAGGCGAGAGTGCCGCGCAGCGGACCGCTCGTCGTGCGGGCCGAATAGCCGTTCTCGGCCGCCACCTTGAGAATATGCTGGCGCACGCTTTCGCTGATGCCGGGCTCGTTGGCGAGCACGCGGGACACCGTGGATACGGAGACTCCAGCCATGGCGGCGATGTCGGCTTGTCTCAGTCTTTTGGTCTTTATCTCGTTCATATCGAGGAGATTATGCAAATGATGCAAATTTGCAAGAAAAAGATAATTTGTTGCATTGAGTATTTTTTTGCGTAATCTACGCCGCATAAGCCCACTAAGCCGTTGGAGGATGGCGGGGCGATGAAAGAGGAGGATGAAAGATGCAGGTCAATCGCCGTTCATTTCTGATGGGTTCTGCCGGTGTTGCTGCCGGTCTGGCCTTCGGCGCCGGAGGCTCGATCCCGGCTTTTGCGGAAGATTCGAAGCTTCGCGCGATGTGGTGGGGATCGAACGATCGTGCCAAGCGCACGCTTGATGTCACGAAGCTCTACGAGAGCAAGAATCCCGGCGTGTCGATCGTCGGTGAGTCCTTGAGTGGCGATGGCTACTGGACCAAGCTGTCCACACAGATGGCCGGCCGCGCCATTGCCGACGTGTTCCAGCTCGAGCCGGGAACGATCTCGGACTACTCCAAGCGCGGTGCCTGCCTGGCACTGGATGAATTCGTACCCTCGACATTGAAGGTCGATTCGTTCGGCAAGGACATGCTGAAGCTGACGACTGTGGACGGAAAGCTTTACGGCGTCGGTCTGGGCCTCAACTCCTTCGCGCTGTTCTTTGACCAGACTGCCTTCGAGAAAGCGGGCATCCCGGTGCCGACTGCGGACCTTACGTGGGAAGAGTATGCCAAGCTTGCGGTCGAACTGACGAAGGCTGGCGGCAAGGACAACTACTGGGGCGGCCCTTACGGTGCGCGCTACACCTACGTCTTCGATGCCTGGTTGCGTCAGCGCGGCAAGAGCCTCTATGCCGACGGCAAGCTCGGCTTCAATGTGGACGATGCGACGGCGTGGTACGCGTTCTGGGAGGATTTGCGCAAGAAGGGCGGTACCGTCGCTGCCGATATCCAGACGCTTGACCAGAACACCATCGACACGAACGCACTCGCGCTCGGAAAATCGGCAATGGGGATGGCGTATTCCAACCAGCTCGTCGGCTACCAGCTTCTTTCCAAAAATAAGCTCGCGATCACGCTCCTGCCGCGCGAAAAGAAGGGCGGCCCCTCCGGCCACTACTATCGCCCGGCATTGATCTGGAGCGTCGGCGGGTCTACCAAGAATGGCGAAGCTGCGGCCAAGTTCATCGACTTCTTCGTCAACGACGTCGACGCTGGCAAGATCCTCGGCGTGGAGCGCGGCGTGCCCATGTCGCCGGTCGTGCGCGAGGCGATTCTCCCCAACCTCAATCCGACCGAGCAGGCCACCGTGAAATATATTAACCTGCTGAAAGATCAGGTCGGCGAATATCCGGCACCGGCACCGCTCGGCTCGACACAGTTCGACCAGCGCGTTTTCCGTCCGATCGCCGATGAACTCGCTTTTGAGCGGACGACTCCCGCCGAAGCGGCGGCCCGTCTCCTTGAAGAAGGCAAGGCGACGATCAAGGGTTGATCGCATACACGTGGCTGAATTGGATCGCGGCAGTCGTAAAAACTGCCGCGATTTTCTTTGCTTTCGTGCCTCCTGGTCTCTCGATGGCAATTGTATGATTTTTGATTGAGAAAACCTTTTCTCACTTGACGATCGGTTTGGGAAAAGCTTTTCTCATCGTCGAACAGGGAGGGGCGCGTGAACGTCACTGGCGGAAAAAGAGGCCGGATCACCATTCACGACGTCGCAGCGGCGGCGGGTGTTAGCATCTCTACTGCGTCGAAAGCGCTGAATGAAACCGGGCGCATGAGCGCGGACACCCGGGAGCGGGTGAAGCGCATCGCCGGCGAGGTCGGGTTCCGTCCGAATGCGCTTGCACGCGGCCTGCTGAGCAAACGCAGCTTCACGATCGGCCTGTTGACCAACGACACGTACGGGCGCTTCACGCTGCCTGTCATGGCCGGCATCTCGGAGGCGTTGCTCGATCACGGGGTATCGGTTTTTCTCTGCGCGATCGAAGACGATCCAGCGCTCGGTCAGATCCATGTCGACGCCATGCTGGAAAAGCAAGTGGACGGGATCATCGCCACTGGAAAGCGATTGGATCGACAGCTTCCGATCGATCTGTCGGACCTGCCTGTCCCCGTCGTCTACGCATTCACCGAGGGGGCATCCACAAGCGTTACCTTCCGCTCGGACGACGCGCAGGGCGCGCGGCTGGCGGTGGAATGGCTTGTGAAGATGGGCCGTCGTCGGATTGCTCACGTGACCGGGCCGGAGAGTTTCTTCTCGGTTCGCGAGCGCGCGGATGCCTATCGCGATGTCATTGGCGGCGAGGGCCTCGTCATGTTTGGTCACTGGGCCGAGGCCTGGGGTCACGAGGCTGTCGCTGAGATTTGGAACAAGGAAGGCGAAAGGCCGGACGCGATCTTCTGCGGCAACGATCAGATCGCCCGTGGCGTGGTGGATGCGCTGCGCGAGCGTGGTTTACGCGTGCCGGACGATGTTTCCGTGGTCGGTTTCGACAATTGGGAGATCGTCGCCGGCCAGACGCGCCCGCCGCTCACCTCCGTCGATATGGAGTTGAAGGAACTAGGGCGTCAGGCCGGGTTGACGGTCCTGGCGCTGGCGGAGGGACGCCCGGTGGATCCGGGTGTCAGGAAATTGCCGTGCCGGCTTGTGGTGCGGCAGTCATGCGGGGCCCAAAACCCCAGGAGATGAGGAACCGGCGCGGAGGAGATGCGCCAATTTGGGAGGAAGTGCCATGATTAAGCGTCTGTTGGCTGCGACAAGCGTTGCCACCCTATGCCTGGTGTCCGGAGCGTCGGCCGCCGAGAAAGTCGAAATGTGGGTCCGTTCGGGCATCGGCGAGTCCTTCAAGAAGGTTGTCGAAGCCTACAATTCCAGCCACGAGAACCAGGTCGTCGCGACCGAGGTGCCGTTCTCGGAACTCGTCCAGAAATACGCAACCGCCATTGCCGGTGGGCAGGCGCCGGATGCCTTGTCGATGGATCTCATCTACAACCCGGCCTTCGCTGCTGCCGGACAGTTGGAAGACCTGACGGACTGGGCAAAGAAGCTGCCCTATTTCAATTCGCTATCGCCGTCGCACGTCCGCCTCGGCACCTATCAGGATCGCGTCTACGGTTTGCCGTTGTCGGTCGAGACCTCGGTCTTCGCCTGGAACAAGGACCTCTACAAGAAGGCAGGTCTTGATCCTGAAAAGGCGCCAGCGACCTGGGAGGAAATCACTGCCAACGCCGAGAAGATCCGCAAGCTCGGTGATGACACCTACGGCTTCTATTTCTCCGGCGGGGGCTGCGGCGGCTGCATGATCTTCACTTTCACGCCGCTCACCTGGGGTGCGGGTGCCGACATCCTGTCGGCCGACGGCAAGACGGCGACGCTCGATACGCCGCAGATGCGCAAGGCGGTCGACTACTATCGCGACATGGTTAAGAAGGATCTTGTCCCGGCAAGTGCGGCCAGCGACAATGGTGCCAACTTCCTGACCTTCACCAACGGCAAGATCGGCCAGCAGAGCCTCGGTGCCTTCGCGATCGGCACGCTCGTCACCGAGCATCCCGACATCAATTTCGGCGTGACGCTCATCCCGGGCGTTGACGGCAATCCGTCTTCCTTTGCTGGTGGCGACAACTTCGTCATCACCAAGGGCACCAAGAAGATCGATGCCGTGAAGGAATTCCTCGAATACATCTACTCCATGGACGGCCAGAAGATCATGGCGAAATACGGCAGCCTGCCGACCCGCGGTGACATCGCCGACAAGGTGCTCGAGGGCCTCGATCCGCGGCTGCAGGTCGGCCTGAAGGCCATCTCGGTCGCCAAGACCCCTTATACGCTGCAGTTCAACGATCTGATCAACAGCGCCAACGGTCCGTGGGCGACATTCACCAACGCCGCCATCTTCGGCGACGATGTCGACGGCGCCTTCAAGAACGCGCAGTCGGAGATGCAGTCCATCATTGACAGCGGCCAATAATCTCCCGGCGGCCGTGGCCGGAGGGCGGTGGCAGTCCTCCGGCCGATTTTACCAGGAATGATGCGGAGTGTTTCGATGACCGTGACGGGTCAAAAGCAGATTGCATGCGTGCGCAGACGTGCCCCACGACCGGAATGGACGGGCCTCCTCTACATCGCTCCGGCGATGCTTTTGGTGATCGTTTTCTTCGTGCTCCCGGTCGGGTTCACCGCCTGGATGAGCCTTCACAACTGGCCCCTGATGGGTGCCCAGCGCTGGATCGGCTTCAACAACTACTTTCGCATGTTCAATGACGGCCGCTTCGTCGCGGCGCTGAACTTCACCGCCTACTACACGGTCATCGTGACGATCCTGATCTTCGCGGTCGCCTTTCCGCTTGCCCTGTTCGTCGAGCGGCAGCGGGCCTTCGTCAGCACCTATCGCACCGTCATCTTTCTGCCCGTCGTCGTCGGTCTGGCGTCGGCGTCGCTGCTGTGGGTGTGGCTCGCCAACGTCGACAGCGGTTTTATCGGCCCCGCCCTGAAAGCACTCGGACTGGTCGAGAAGAGCCCCAATCTGCTTGCCACCTTCGACAGCGCGTTCCTGACGATTTGCGTCATGGTCGTGTGGAAGATCGCCGGCTTTACAATGATCATCCTGCTCACAGGGTTGCAGGCGATCCCGACCGATCTCACCGAGGCCGCTGTCGTCGATGGCGCAAACTGGTGGCAGCGTTTCCGCTTTGTGACGCTGCCGTTAATGCGCAGGACGATCGCGCTTGCTCTGATTATTTCGGTGACCGGCTCGATCCTCGCCTTCGATCAGTTCTACATCATGACCTCGGGCGGACCGCAAAACAGAATGATCTCCGTCGTTTACTATATCTTCAACCAGTCGTTCGTGTCTTTCAATCTCGGCTATGGCGCAGCGCTGTCGATTGCACTGCTCGCCATTCTCGTCGTCATCAGTGTCGTGCAGCTTTGGCTGCTGCGTGTCGGGGAGGAGCGCTGATGAGCCTCGTCACTGGTCGCAGGCGAAGCCGTGTAATCCGTGGGCAGGCTGCCTATCACGGCACCGGCATCGCTATAGCCATTTTCTTCCTCGCTCCATTTGTTATCACTCTGCTCGCCTCGCTCCGACATGGCACGGAGGCGCGGTTGCCGCCGCTGCCGCCATGGCCGACGAACGGCATCAGCTTCGATTCTTATCGCTCGCTGGACAGTTTCGGCGCCGGCATCTGGCAGCATACTCTCAATTCGCTCATCGTGTCGGTTGCGACCGTTGTGCTGACCGTGGTCATCAGCCTGCTCGCCGGCTATGGTTTCTCACGCTACCGCTTCCCGATGAAGAACGTCTTCTTCATCCTGATCATCGCGACGCTGATGATCCCCTTCCAATCCATTCTCACACCACTCTTCATCATCCTCGCCAAGCTCGGGCTCAACAATTCGCTCTTTGGTCTGACGCTGGTCTACGTGACGTTGCAGCTGCCGTTTTCCGTGTTCATGATGCGCAACGCCTTCGATGCGGTACCGAAGGAGATCGAGGAAGCGGCGCGCATCGATGGCGCGCACGACCTGAAGTTGCTCGTGCTGGTCCTGTTGCCGCTTGTCCTGCCGGGCGTCGCGACCGTGGCTATCTTCGCCTTCCTCAATGCCTGGAACGAATTCCTGGCTGCGCTCGTGCTGCTTTCCAGCAACGAGAAGTACACGCTGCCCGTCCTGATGATGGCGGTGCGCGCCGGTCGTCTGGGCGCGATCAACTGGGGCGCCGTGCAGGCGGGTGTCGCCGTCATGACGATCCCGTGCCTCATCGTTTTCCTGCTTCTGCAACGCTACTACATGCGCGGGCTGATGGCCGGCGCTGTGAAATGACCTCCGAAGAAAGATGGATCAAGCCATGAACAAGTTGAAAAGAGATCGCCAGTTTCGTCCGCTTCCCGTACCTGATGTCGATGTGCATGGCCTGTTCGGAGAGCGCCAGGATGCGATCTGCAATAGCACCGCCGAAACGCTGCTCGATCGCTGTGTCGAGGCCGGCATGCTGCAGGCAATCGACGTTACCAAACCGAGCCCAGGTATTGTCATCCCGATCGGTCCCTGGGGCGGTTCGACGCAGATGTTCTGGGATAGCGATCTCGGCAAGTCGATCGAGACGGTTGCCTATTCGCTCTATCGCCGCGCCAATCCTGCTTTGGAAGGCCGGGTCGATGCCATCGTCGATATGTACGAGAAGCTGCAGGATAAGGATGGCTATGTGAATGCCTGGTTCCAGCGGGTTCAGCCCGACCGCCGCTGGACCAACCTGCGCGACCATCACGAACTCTATTGCGCCGGTCACCTGATGGAAGGCGCGGTCGCTTATTATCAGGCCACCGGCAAGCGTAAGCTGCTCGATATCATGTGCCGCTTTGCCGATTACCTGATTTCCGTCTTCGGTCACGGCCCGGGCAAGATGCCGGGCTATTGCGGCCACGAGGAGGTCGAGTTGGCACTGGTCAAGCTCGCCCGTGCGACGGGTGAGAAGAAGTACCTGGACCTTGCCAAGTTCTTTGTCGATGAGCGCGGAACGGAGCCGCACTTCTTCACCGAAGAGGCGATCCGCGATGGTCGCAGCACAGCGGACTATCATCAGAAGACCTATGAATACAGCCAGGCCCATCAGCCGGTTCGCGAGCAGAAGAAGGTCGTCGGCCACGCCGTTCGCGCCATGTACCTCTATTCTGGAATGGCCGACATCGCGACCGAGTATAACGATGACAGTCTGACTGGCGCTCTCGAGACCCTTTGGGACGACCTGACGACCAAGCAGATGTATGTCACTGGCGGCATTGGCCCAGCCGCGGCCAACGAAGGCTTCACTGATTACTATGATCTGCCGAACGAAAGCGCGTATGCCGAGACCTGCGCTTCCGTCGGCCTGGTCTTCTGGGCAAACCGCATGCTTGGCCGCGGCCCGAACCGTCGCTATGCCGATATCATGGAGCAGGCACTCTACAACGGCGCGATGGCCGGCCTCTCGCTCGACGGCAAGACGTTCTTCTACGAAAATCCGCTGGAAAGCGCCGGCAAGCACCATCGCTGGATTTGGCACCATTGCCCCTGCTGCCCGCCGAACATTGCCCGCCTGCTCGCCTCGATCGGCTCCTATATGTATGGTGTCGCCGACGACGAGATTGCCATCCATCTCTACGGAGAAGGCAAGGCGCGGTTCAAAATCGCCGGCTCGGATGTCGAACTGACGCAGAAGACCCGCTACCCCTGGCACGGTGCCGTTCATTTCGACATCAAGACAAGCACGCCGGCTCGCTTTGCGGTTTCGCTGCGTATCCCGGAATGGGCGAATGGCGCAACGCTCGCCGTCAACGGTGAGCCGATCGAACTCGGCTCAGTCGACGTTGATGGTTACGCCCGCATCGAACGCGAGTGGCGCGATGGCGACAAGATCGACTTGAACATTCCGCTGGAAGCGCGCGCTCTTTGGGCAAATCCACTGGTTCGCCAGGACGCCGGGCGCGCTGCCCTGATGCGCGGTCCTCTCGTCTATTGCGTCGAGGCAACGGACAACGGGGCAGCCCTGAATGGCATCCGGCTTGGCGAGGATCTAGCGGCAAACACGGCGGAGATCGCCGAGCTTGGTGGTGCGATCGCCCTCGATGTCCCAGTGACCAAGGATGAGTCGGATTGGGGTGCGACACTCTATCGGACCAAGCCGCCCGCAACCGGGAAGGGGACGGCACGCTTTGTGCCCTATCATCTGTGGGACAACCGCGCGCCCGGCGAAATGCTCGTTTGGATTCGCTCAGCCCAGTAGCGCCGCAGGTTCACTATAAGTCGCCGGCTTATCTGCCGGCGACGGCTTCGGGCTGTGACCGCACCTGTGCTCTGATCATGCTGACCCAGTTGCGCCCGATGGCAAGGCCGCTGGCATCGGATTCGCTCGCGTGGGCGGCGGCAAGCGCCGCATAGCGTTCATGCCAGCCTGGCTCCATCTGTTCGATTGAAGTCGCAAATTCGACTTTCCAGCTGTCGATGACGGATGCGCTGGCCTCGAAATGGAACTGCGTGCCATAGGCCGCCCGTCCCACGCGAAACACCTGATTCTCCGCTAGCCTACTGACGGCAAGACGGGTCGCGCTGGCCGGTAGCGTGAAGGTGTCGCTGTGCCACTGGAACGTTGTGAAGTCCTCTGCAAGCCCGGAAAGCAGCGGGTCGATCCGGCCCTCCTCGGACTTGCTGACCGTGTGCCAGCCGAATTCCAGCCTGGCATTCAGCAGATTTTCGGCACCGTAGGCGCGCGCCAGGATCTGTGCGCCAAGGCAGATGCCGAGCACGGCCTTATCGGCCTCGGCAAACTCGCGCATCAAATGCGTAAGCGCCGGAAGGTAGGGATAGTTCGCGTCGTCGATAGCGTTCTGTTCACCACCGAGCACCACCAGCGCATCATAATCGGCATCATCGGCAGGCAGCGTACCGTCGATCCAGGGATAGAAGTGCTGGATTTCGGCATTGGCTTCCGCCAGCGCTAGGCCCAGCGAGCCGAGCGGCGTGCTCTTCATGTTCTCAACGACGGCGATCCGCATCAGCATCTCCCTACGATCCTCGAGACGGAGAGGAACACCAGCCGCTTCGCGATTGCAATATGGATTGCGCCATGCCCACGCAGTTCTTAAATCGGGATGAACGAAAGGGAGCCCCGACATGAGCGACAAGAAAGCCCGCGTGACGATCCTCTATTGCACCCAATGCAACTGGCTGCTGCGCGCCGGCTGGATGGCCCAGGAGTTGCTCCAGACTTTCACTGACAGTCTTGGCGAGGTGGCGCTCATTCCCGGCACCGGTGGCAATTTTGAAATACGTGTCGACGGCGATTTGATCTGGGAGCGCAAGCGTGACGGCGGCTTTCCCGGTCCTAAGGAGCTAAAGCAGCGCGTGCGCGACATCATCGAACCTGGCCGCGATCTCGGCCACGTCGATCGGGCCTCGCTGGAAAGCTGAGGCAGGATCGAAAACCGGTTCTGCCGCTAGTCAAAAGGTGAATTGCAGGTCTTGTAGAAACCCTCATAGGTTACGAAGCGATCGGTCTTCGGGTTATAGGTTCGATACTGAGTTCTGCACCAATCCACATGGAATTGCCGGTCCTGCGTCTTCGGCTGCACGGTACGAACAGGCGGCGGCGGATTGTAGTAGAGCGGCCCGCGTCCCTGTGCGCCCGGTCGATAGTAGGTCGGACCGGTGGCCGTTGGCGGTCGAAAGTTCGGCTGTACATAGGACGGCCGGAACGATTGCACCGGGCCGAAGGTAAAACAGCCGCGTGCGTCGCACATGGTCGACCCCACGCGGATCACGTCTGATTCGCCGACGTATGGCGAAAATCCGCTGAGCGGCATCGCAAGCACGGTGCAGGGCAGCAGGGAGAAGAGCGCGATCAGGCAGAGATTGTGGAGGCCAGGCATCGGATCATCCTTTCTTGCTTCCATATAGGGCGTCTTGCGCTGATCGCTATCGCGTTGCTTCAGACTGGGCCGCTGCCATCATACACCGACATCAACGACTTTTTTGCTGCCTGTCAGGAAAACTTCAAAAACGCTGTTGACAGCAAGAGGCCACCCCCGTACATGGCTCTCCGTCGCCCAGATGGCGGAATTGGTAGACGCGCCAGCTTCAGGTGCTGGTACCCGAAAGGGTGTGGAGGTTCGAGTCCTCTTCTGGGCACCATTCCCTAAGAAATGCAATGGGAAAGCCGATATTCACGGCTTCCCGTTTCCTCTCCGAAAAGACATTACCACCGCAGATAACGACGCCCGATCAGGCTGCCGATGGCAGTCACGGCTGCGATCGCGATCGTGTACCAAGTGGCCACGAAAAGCGGACTGTCGTCGGGGCAATGCCAGGCGTAGAGCGCCGCTGCAATCCCACCCGCCGCAAGACCGGCAGCGCCTCCCGCCAGTGATGGGCGCTGCGGTGCGCCGTTCCTCAAGGCCAGCATGAAGCCTACCAAAGGCGCAAGCGACAGCAGCGGAATGAACATCAGGCAGAAGGGGGCATTGTTGCCAATCAGCTTTGCTTCCCATGCATCCGATGGGATCACGCGCATCTCCGCGATCACTGCGACGATCAGCAGGGCAAGCGGCAGAAGCAGCGCTGCGACGCTTGCCTTGACGGAAACCCCAGGACGCCCGATGCGGAACACGACGATGCACGCTGTCACCGCAAGCACGACGGTGAAACCGATCTTGAAGAGCACACGCGAAGTCTCGAAGATACTCCACATGTTGTGACGGATGCCGATCGTTGTCAGCAGAATGGCACCTGAGACGACGACGCCGACACCAAGCGCTAGGGCGAGGACGTGCCCTAGCCGCGTACGGACCGCTGCGTCTTCGGTCAACAGGTTGATCAGGTCATTCGTCTTCACGTATTTCACTCCGATAGAGGGCCGCCAAAGACTTCAACGCGCGATGAAGCGCGACGCGCACGGCTCCTTCAGTCATTTTAAGCCTTTCGGCTGTTTCACGCACACCGGCACCTTCCAGCGAAATCGAACGGACGATGTCGCGCTGCGGATCGCGCAGCCGTGCCAGCAGATGGCTGGCGTCAAGCCGATCCATGGCATCCGTCTGCTCTTCGGCCTCCAGCGTATCTATTACGTCTTCAACCGGCACATTCACATGTCGTCCGCGCCGGCGGAGGCTGTCGATTAGCTTGTTGCGCACGATGGCCGACAGCCAAGGACCGATCGGGCGCGACGGATCCCAGGAGCTGCGCTTCAGGTGGACCGCAAGCAGCACCTCCTGGACCACGTCTTCGGCCTCGCTCGCCGGGGCGCCCAGCTGATCACACCGCCTGCGGGCCATTGCGCGTAGATGCGGCGTGACGGCGGCGAGAAAGCGGTGATAGGCCTGCGTGTCGCCTTTGAGAGCGCCACGCATCCACCCTGCCCATTCCTCTTCACGCGTCGAATGCCTCATCCGCATTATCCTCTACGGACCGCCACACGTTTTTGTTACCGACATCGGAGCCGATTTTTCGATCCGGCCGGAAGGCTTTGCTGCGCAAGCGTTTTCTCTCGCAATCGAGGACGCGGCAAGATGGGGCCGCACAAAAAATCACGACCACTGATGTAACAACTCACCGGATGCTTCCGTAGACCCCAGTGCAGGCCAATCACGGCTTGTCCCTTAAACGGAGACGGAACCATGAAAAACAGCATCGCTACCCTGGCTCTCGCGGGCTCCCTTGCTTCCGCGCTTGCAACGATCGCGGCGCCGGCGGCCTCTGCCGCCGATGCCAAGGAAAAATGCTACGGCGTTGCAATGAAAGGCCAGAACGACTGCGCCGCCGGCAAGCATGATTGTGCCGGCAAGTCGACCGTGAGCTACGACAAGGCTTCCTTCAAGCTTGTCCCCGCCGGCACCTGCACCTCGATGAAGACGCCGAAGGGTCACGGCTCGTTGATGCCGGCCTGATTGCTTATCGACATCAGTAGTTTCAAGGACCGGAGATCATCATGTCCAACGTTTCAGCAACCGTCTTTGCCGCTTCCGTGGCGACTGCTTTGTCCCTGATCGGAACCGTGCAGGTTTCTGCCGCCGATACCTCGAAAGAGAAGTGCTATGGCATCGCGCTCAAGGGGCAAAACGACTGCGCCGCCGGGCCCGGCACGACCTGCGCCGGCACATCCAAGGTCGACTATCAGCAAAACTCCTGGAAACTCGTTCCGGCGGGCACCTGCGTTTCGATGAAGACGCCGAACGGCCACGGCTCGCTGATGCAAGGTCCAGCTCCGGCCTGATCGGGGGACCAGCCACCGGCAGCGGCACCAGGGATCGTGTCGCTGCCGCCAAGAAGTTGGAGATCAGCCATGAAACCGTCCGAACTGCCGCGCCGCGCCGGCATTGGCTTCAAGCCGGAGCACTTCGTCAGCATCAATGCCGGTCGCCAGCCGATCGGCTTTTTCGAAGTGCATGCCGAGAACTACATGGGAGCGGGCGGTCCACCGCACGCCCAGTTGAGTCGATTGAGGGAAGATTACGCCCTGTCGGTCCATGGCGTCGGCCTGTCGATCGGATCGATGCAGCCGCTCGACCGGGAGCATCTCGCACGGCTGAAGGTTGTCTGCGACCGCTATGAGCCCGAGAGCTTCTCCGAACATCTCGCCTGGTCGACGCATGACAGCGTGTTTCTGAACGACCTGTTGCCGTTGCCCTACACCGAAGCGACGCTGGCGCGCGTTGTCGAGCACATCGACGAAGTGCAGAGCATGCTGAAACGGCAGATGCTGCTCGAAAACCCCGCGACCTACCTCCTGTTCGAGGAGAGCACGATCGAGGAGACGGCGTTCTTGAGTGAAATCGCGCGCAGTACAGGCTGTGGCCTGCTCCTTGATGTCAACAACGTCTTCGTTGCTTCCACCAACCACCACATGGATCCTCGCGACTATTTGGCCCGCTTCCCGATCGGTCACGTGCGCGAAATCCATTTGAGCGGTCATTCGGAAACGATCGACGATCGCGGCGCGCCGCTTCTGATCGATTCGCACGATACGGCGGTCAAGGATCCTGTCTGGGCGCTTTACAAGGAACTCATTGCCCGAACAGGGCCGGTCGCAAGCCTTGTGGAATGGGACAACGAGGTGCCGGATTGGCCTGTGCTGCGGGCAGAGGCCGAGGCTGCCGACGCTATCTTGCGCCGCGCGGCCAGTGATCTGGCTGCATAGGGGGATACGATGGGCCTCTCGACGCAGACCAATTTTGCTACTGCCTTGATAAACCCCGAGGCGCCTGTCCCTTCCGGGCTGATTGCATGGAATGGGCCGACGCCGGAGCGTCGCTTTGGCGTCTACCGCAACAATGTTACCGTCGGTTTGATCGGTGCACTGGCCTCCCGCTTTCCAGTTGCGGAGAAGATCGTTGGTGCGGAATTCTTTGCCGTGATGGCGTCTGAGTTCATTCACCACTACCCGCCGCGTTCGCCGCTACTTTTATCCTACGGGGATGAGTTTCCCAAGTTCGTCGCCTCGTTCGAGCCAGCGACGGAAATCGCCTACCTGCCGGATGTCATTCGCATTGAATTGGCGCGTAGTCGCGCCTACCACGCCGCCGACGCGGTCCCTTTGGATCCCAGCGTGCTGGCCGCAATTGATCCGGAAAAGCTCGCGGGTCTCGTTTTCGAACCGCACCCATCCCTGTCGGTCCTGCGCTCACCACATCCGGTGGTGACCATTTGGGCGATGAACGCCGGCGAGATCGAGCTCGGACCGATCGACGATTGGCAGGCCGAAGATGCCCTGGTCACCCGAGCGCATTTGAACGTCGAGGTCTGCCGGCTGCCGCCGGGTGGCGCCGTCTTTCTGGAGGCACTGGCAGCCGGCGTGTCGCTCGGCGGCTCGGTCGAGGCGGCTGTCGGCAGGGCCTCCGCATTCGACTTATCGACGAACCTCGCCGGCGCCTTGCGCGCGGGTGCATTTCGTTCCGTTCGCTAACCGACCTCTGGAGATGCAGCCATGCACAACGAAATGACGATGCCCCGCACACAGGGGCCGACACTGCCGCAGAAGTTCTATAGTGGGCTGCGAGTGCTCGATCGAATTCCACATGATGTGATCGCCCTGATCTCCCGCCTGTCGATCGGTGCTGTGTTCTGGCAGTCCGGTGAGACGAAGGTCGATGGCTGGCACGTCACCGACAATGCGGTCTATCTGTTCGAGAACGAATATAAGTTGCCGCTCGTGGATCCCTGGATTGCCGCTCATCTGTCAGCTTTTGCGGAACACTTCTTCCCGTTCTTGCTGGTGATCGGCTTGGCGAGTCGCCTTTCCGCTCTTGCCCTGCTCGGCATGACCTTGGTGATCGAACTGTTCGTCTATCCCGATGCCTGGCCGACGCATGGCACCTGGGCGGTGTGCTTCCTCGTGATCATTGCCGGTGGGCCGGGGCGGATCTCGATCGACCACCTGATAGCACGCCATTTTGGCAACAACGCGCGATAGGCTCACCGGATCGGCTGGTAGTGTCCCCGCAACGGCACCTGCGTGCCGACGCTTTCGACGCCGTCGCGATCGCAGACATAGACCAGCGTAGGTAGTCCGCCGGTCCGGAAAATCTTGTTATAGGAACGGCGGAGCGGACGCGTTTCCGTCCGGCAATTGTATTGCTCCTCGTCCTTCGGGTCCGGTTGGGCCTTGACGCCGGGCAGGTTTACGAAGGGATAGTCCGATTGGACGGGAGCCTCACCGGCGCGCCGCCAATCCGCAGCAAAGCTCAAGCCTGGCGCCAAGGTTGCGCCGACTGCCAAGGCGATCAACAACGCTCTCGCGAACGACATCTTGCCGGATCCAGATTCATTTCCTTCATCGATGTAGGCGCGGACACCGCGTGCATCAAGCGAGGGGCTCATTCTGCCGCCCGTCATCTCGAAAACGTGACCTCGTTCGGCCGTAGCGCTGCTACGGCGGGGATACGCGTCTTGACGGCGCAAGCGGAACGGAATTTCGTGCTGTCTGCCGTAAGTTGATCGCGACGGGAAGACGCCAGAGAGCCTGCAAGCCTATGACAGTTTCTCCCAGCAGATAGTTGCATGAATGAAAGCGCGGTACTCTATCCGTGACTTTCGCTTTGATCTAAGCAGGCCGGCCGATGGGCGCCGCGAGAAGGACGGAACAGATGACGAGCTATGTATTGACGGTGACGTGCAAGTCGACGCGCGGGATCGTGGCGGCTATCGCCAACTACTTGGCGGATCAAGGCTGCAACATTATCGACTCGTCGCAATTCGACGACCTCGATACCGGAAAGTTCTTCACCCGCGTCAGCTTCATTTCCGAAGAAGGGGTCGGGCTTGCGGCGCTCAAGGAAGGGTTCAAGCCTGTCGCTGAGAAATTCGACATGGACACCGAAATCCATGACGGCGACAGCCGCATGAAGGTGCTCCTGATGGTGTCGCGCTTCGGCCATTGTTTGAACGACCTGCTCTACCGCTGGAAGATCGGCGCGCTGCCGATTGAGATCGTCGGCGTGGTCTCCAATCATTTCGACTATCAGAAGGTCGTGGTGAACCACGATATCCCCTTCCACCACATCAAGGTGACGAAGGAAAACAAGCCACAGGCGGAGGCTCAGCTCCTTGATCTCGTCGATCAGACCGGCACCGAACTGATCGTGCTCGCCCGCTACATGCAGGTTCTTTCCGATGCCATGTGCCGCAAGATGTCCGGCAGGATCATCAACATCCATCACTCCTTCCTGCCGAGCTTCAAGGGCGCCAACCCATACAAGCAGGCCTATGAGCGCGGCGTGAAGCTGATTGGCGCCACGGCGCATTATGTCACCGCCGATCTCGACGAAGGTCCGATCATCGAGCAGGATACGGCCCGCATCACTCACGCTCAGAGTGCCGACGATTATGTCTCCATCGGGCGCGACGTCGAGAGCCAGGTGCTGGCCCGCGCTATTCATGCCCATATCCATCGTCGCGTCTTCCTGAACGGCAACCGCACCATCGTATTCCCTGCAAGCCCGGGCAGTTACGCCTCCGAGCGCATGGGCTGACAGCCACGACGGATTCGCCGTCGACGACGGCGATCTCCTCGTTTGCCGGTGGCAAGGATTCGATTATCTGCTTAGTCTGCAAAATCGAATCATGCCGCGGGGGATGCCATGACTGACGAGACGCTTGCCTATCGCGCGACGTTGCCACGCCCAGACGTGACCGCCGCGGAAGCTGGCGACCTTCTCCAGTCGCGGTATGGCCTCTCAGGAACGCTCACCGAACTCGGCAGCCAGCAGGATCGCAACTATTGCCTGGATACCGGCGAGCGACGCTATGTCCTGAAGATTTGTCATGTAGCCTATGAGACTCTGGAGCTCGAAGCCCAGAATGCGGCCATCCATCACATCAGTTCGAAAGAGGGGGCGCCGCGCGTCCCGCATGTAATCCCCTCGACCGATGGACAGGACATCGTCGCAGTTACCGTCCGCGACCAGACCTATCAGGTTCGGTTGCTGGAGTATCTCGAGGGCGAGGGGCTGACGCATCGCAAGCACCTACCGAAGGAGTCGGTTGCGGCACTTGGGGCGCTTTGCGCCCATCTGGCACAATCGCTCGCCGATTTCACGCATCCAGGCCTCGATCGCAGCCTGCAATGGGACTTGCGCCGCGCCGGTCCGGTCGCCGTCCAGCTGCTGTCGGCGATTACCGACAGCGCCGCGCGCGATCGCATCGCCAAGACGATGGTATCAGCCGTGCGGCGAATCCAGCCGCTGGCGCCGTCTCTGCGGTTGCAGGCCGTGCACCATGATGTGACCGGCGACAACGTCGTCAGCCACCGCGACAGCTACGGCCGTCTGGTTCCCGACGGCGTTATCGATTTCGGCGATATCATACGCGGCTGGCTGATCGGGGATCTCGCGGTGACTTGCGCCTCGCTGTTGCATCAGGCGGATGGCGACCCGCTCTATATTCTTCCGGCGGTGAAGGCATATCACGAGGTTTATCCTCTGACCGAGGAGGAGCTGCGCGCGCTCTGGCCGCTGGTCGTCGCCCGCGCTGTCATTCTCGTCGCGAGCGGCGAGCAGCAGATCTCGATCGACCCCGAGAACGACTATGTTCGCCGCAATCTCGAGTTGGAGCGCCGCATTTTCGATACGGCGGTCTCCGCCCCCTACGAACTGATGGAGATTGCTGTCCTGAAGGCGGTTGGTATGAGCACGGCCGTGCTTTCGACCGAAGGCTGGCGTCCACTCTTTCCTGATATCGATCCGGCGACAATTTCCTTCGTCGATCTCGGCGTTTCGAGCCGGCATTTCGCCGCGGGCAACTGGTCGCAAGCCGACATGGATTGGCGCCTGCTTGCCCGCGCTGCGGCCGAGACCGGTACGTCGGCAACGCGCTATGGCGAGTACCGGTTGTCGCGTTCCAAGCTTCGTAGCGCCACGCCGCCGGCGACTTACACATTGCATTCCGACATTTGCCTTGCTGGCGGTACCACGGTTTCCGCCCCCTTCGCCGGGAAGGTCAGCTGGAAGAATCACCATTTCGTTCTGGCAGGCGAGGGTATCAGCCTTCATCTCGACGGTATGGAGCCCACGATTGACGATGAGGCGGACGTGGAACCAGGTCAGCCCCTCGGTGCGATCTCCGGCGAAAGCGGATCTCTCGGCGGTCTGCGGGTACAGCTCTCCACTCTTGTGGGCACCGAGCCGCCGCTGTTTTGCGCTCCTCGGGAGGCGGCTGCCTGGTCGGAATTATGCCCGTCGCCGGCAGCACTTCTGGGAACCGGCGTCGATGCACCGAAGCCGGCGTCCACGGAATTGTTCGCTCTCCGCCAAGCTCATCTTGCAAAGCCGCAGAAGCACTACTATGAGGCGCCACCGCAAATGGAGCGCGGTTGGAAGGAGCATATGTTCGATGTCGAGGGGCGAGCCTACCTCGACATGCTCAACAACGTAACGATTCTCGGTCACGGCCACCCGCGCCTGGCCGAGGCGATCAGCGAGCAATGGTTGCGGCTGAACACCAATTCACGCTTCCACTATTCAGCCATCGCGGAATTTTCAGAGCGCCTTGCCTCTCTTGCCCCCGAAGGGCTGGACGCAGTCTTTCTCGTCAACAGTGGATCGGAGGCCAACGATCTCGCGTTGCGACTGGCGTGGGCGCATACGGGGTCCAGGCATGTGCTCAGCCTGCTCGAGGCCTATCACGGTTGGTCGGTTGCAAGCGACGCCGTATCCACGTCGATCGCCGATAATCCGCAGGCCCTGACGACGCGGCCCGACTGGGTACATGCCGTTCTGTCGCCAAATACCTATCGGGGTATGTTCCGCGGTTCTGAATCAGCCACCGGGTATTTGGAAGCGGTCGTTGAGGCCCTCGAGGGCATCGACACCAAAGGTGAGGGGTTGGCGGGCTTCATCGCCGAGCCGGTCTATGGGAATGCCGGGGGCATATCGCTGCCGGATGGTTACCTCGCCGCGGTTTACGGGCAGGTTCGAGCTCGCGGCGGCGTCTGCATCGCCGACGAAATACAGGTGGGGTATGGACGGCTTGGGCATCATTTCTGGGGTTTTGAACAGCAGGGTGTCGTGCCCGACATCATCACCATTGCCAAGGGCATGGGGGACGGGCATCCGCTCGGTGCCGTCATCACCACCAAGGCGATCGCCGGTTCGCTGGAGAAGGAAGGTTATTTCTTCTCTTCGGCTGGCGGCAGTCCGGTCAGTTGCGTCGCCGGTATGACCGTGCTGGATATCATGGCCGACGAAAAGCTGCAGGAGAACGCACGTGATGTCGGCGACTACCTCAAGGGTCGCCTTGTGGCGCTGATCGAAACCTATCCGCTGGTCGGCGCCGTGCATGGCATGGGGCTCTATCTTGGATTGGAACTGGTTCGCGACAGAACGACGCTGGAGCCGGCGACGGAAGAGACCGCGGCGATCTGCAATCGACTTCTCGATCTCGGCGTCCTGATGCAGCCGACCGGCGATCACCTGAACGTGTTGAAGATCAAGCCACCGCTTTGCCTGACGCCAGAAAGCGCAGATTTCTTCGTCGACATGCTGAAAAAGGTGCTTTCGGAAGGCTGGTAAAGGGCGGTCGCCCCGTTAACCATTTCGGTCATTTCAAGGCTTACGGCTTTTTAACCAAACGCCCATTGCCGGAATCAGTGATGCTTCCTATGTCTGCTCCGTGATCGAAAGAGAGCGTCAGGCTGTCACGCGAATTGCACAAAGACTTGATAGGGTTCTTGCAGTCAATTCGAGTATGATGGAATGAAATTTTCCGAATGGTCGATTTTTTGACATGTTTCGGAATATGTTTCTGACAGACTGCGAGATATAGTCTACAGAATAGATAGATTATAGCGCAGTCATCGCCGGGTCCCACCAACGGGGCCTCAAGCAAGCGCAACGCCAACGAAAGGAACGAGACATGACTGACATCAATACTCTCGCCGATTTCCTTGGGCGATTTGTGCTTGGCAATGACCGTCCGGGCGCCCTCTCCCGCCCGAACTGTCGAATGTGACCTTCGTCCACCTCTAACGGAATCAGACAAGTCAATTCGCCATCGCCAGCGCATACCGCGCGGCAGGAGTTCTACGCATGAAAAAAGAAGTAATCGAATACGCCGGCGTTCCCGTCGGGATCGTCATCCCGGATGAGAACCGGTTGAAGTTCATCGCAGTGAAGTACCATGTTCACGACCTGGACGAGCAGCATTTCAGCTCGCCGGCGGAGGTGAAGCTTGCGATCCATGATCTGATGACCCGCCGTGACCCGAAGCCCATCCATGCCTGAGCGCATGAGACACGGGCGAACCACCCCTGACAGATTTGAGACCGGTCTTGCCCAAAGGTGAGCCGGTCTTGTGTTTTGACCGCCATTGCGGTCCTATCGCGCGCTCCTGTTCAAACGAGGATGGCGCGCTTGCTCAATCTGATCACCGACATTGAAGGCGTTTCCGTCGGGCACGCGACTGACCTGAAGCTCGGCTCGGGCGTGACCGCCATCGTGTTCGACGAACCGGCCACTGCATCCGGCGTGGTATTGGGCGGCGCCCCCGGCGGTCGTGACACAAGCCTTCTCGATCCCTCGATGACGGTCGGCGCGGTGGATGCCTTCGTGCTTTCCGGCGGCTCGGCCTTTGGGCTGGATGCGGGAGGCGGTGTACAGGCTGGGCTCCGCGAAGCCGGTCGCGGCTTTCCGGTCGGCGATGTGAAGGTGCCAATCGTTCCCCAGGCGATTCTCATGGATCTGCTGAACGGCGGCGATAAAGACTGGGGTCTGCAGTCCCCCTATCGCGACATGGGCTACCAAGCCTTCAAGGCGGCGGCGAAAGCGCACTTTGCACTCGGGACTGTCGGTGCGGGCGCGGGAGCGACGACCGCGACCTTCAAAGGGGGGCTCGGTTCGGCCAGCGCGGAGACCGGCACCGGACTAAAGATCGCAGCGATCGTCGCCGTCAACGCACTCGGCTCGGCGACGGTGGGCGAGGGGCCACACTTCTGGGCGGCGCCGTTCGAACTGAACGGGGAATTTGGCGGCCTCGGATTGCCGTCACCGATCTCTGAAGCCGACACCCGCATGCGACTGAAGGGCGTGAGTATCACGGCAACAACAATCGGCGCTATTGTCACTGATGCCGAATTGAGCAAGCAAGAGGCACACCGCTTGGCGATCATGGCGCATGACGGCTTTGCGCGCGCTCTGCTGCCGGCTCACTTGCCGCTTGATGGCGACACTGTCTTTGCTGCTTCCACGGGCAAAAAACCACGGCCGGACCTTCCCGCCTTTCTGGAACTCTGCCATCTCGCCACGATCGTGATGGCGCGCGCCATCGCGCGTGGCGTCTACGAGGCCACCGCACTTCCGGTTGCCGGCGCGCAGCAGGCTTGGCGAGATCGCTACCCCGATCGCGCGAGATAGCCTAAAGAGTAGGCTATGCCGAGAACACATGCTCGCCATTGTGTGTGCACTCCGACAATGACACCTTAGCAGCAAAAGGCCATCGCCATCGCGGTGGCCAGACAAGGGAACAGAATGAAGAAGGTTTCGCTCGTGCCGTCGGCGCAGCTGGTTAGGCGACTTTATTTTGGCGCGGCCGTGTCGGCCGGTCTGGTTGCGCTGGGGCTTACCCCGGCGGAGGCCGCCAAGACCAATCTGACCCTCGGTATGACTGTCGAACCGACTGGTCTCGACCCGACGATCGCAGCGCCTGTCGCGATCGGGCAGGTCACTTGGCAGAACGTTTTTGAAGGCCTGGTGGCAATTGACGAGTCCGGCAAGATCAAGCCCCAGCTCGCCAAGAGCTGGGAGATTTCGTCCGATGGTCTCAGCTATACGTTCAAGCTTCAGAGTGGAGTCAAATTCCACGACGGCGAGGCTTTCGATTCGGCAGCAGCAAAATTTGCGCTGGATCGCGCTCGCGGCGCTGACTCGGTAAATCCGCAGAAACGCTTCTTCGCCTCGATCGCATCCATCGAGACACCCGACCCGGAAACGCTCGTCCTGCATCTCTCCGCGCCTACAGGTAGTCTCCTCTATTGGCTGGGTTGGCCAGCCTCGGTGATGGTCGGCCCGAAGTCTGCCGCAGCGGACAAGACGACGCCCGTCGGGACCGGCCCGTTCAAGTTCGTGAACTGGGCAAAGGGCGACAAGGTCGAACTCGAGAAGAACGCCGATTATTGGAACAAGGACGTCGCGGTAAAGCTCGACAAGGTGACCTTCCGCTTCATCGCCGATCCGCAAGCCCAGGCTGCGGCGTTGAAGGCGGGCGATGTCGATGCCATTCCGGAGTTCGCGGCGCCGGAGCTGATGAGTTCGTTTGACGGCGATGCGAGGCTTGCGACCAAGATCGGCAACACCGAGCTGAAGGTCGTGGCTGGCATGAACAACGCCAGGAAGCCCTTCGACGACAAGCGCGTGCGCCAGGCGCTGATGATGGCAATCGATCGGAAGACTGTCGTCGACGGGGCTTGGTCAGGACTCGGCACACCGATCGGCAGCCACTATACGCCGAACGACCCGGGCTACGTCGATCTTACCGGCGTCCTGCCCTACGACCCCGAGAAGGCCAAGGCTTTGCTTGCCGAAGCCGGCTATCCCAATGGTTTCACATTCACGATCAAGTCGCCGCAAATGGCCTATGCGCCGCGAAGTGCTGAGGTCATGCAGGCGATGCTCGCCGAAGTCGGCGTGACAATGAACATCGAGCCGACCGAATTCCCGGCCAAGTGGGTGCAGGATGTCATGAAGGATCGCGCCTATGAGATGACCATCGTCGCCCACGCCGAACCGCTCGACATCGACATCTACGCCCGTGATCCGTACTACTTCAATTACAAGAATCCGGCTTTCAACGATTTGATGAAGAAGGTGCAGGAGACCTCGGATCCCGCTGCACAAGCGAAGGTCTATGGTGAAGCTCAGAAGATTCTGGCCGATGATGTGCCGGCGCTCTATCTCTTCGTCATGCCCAAGCTCGGCGTCTGGGACAAGAAGCTGAAGGGCCTCTGGGAGAACGAGCCCATTCCCTCCAATGTTCTCGCCAACGTCTCTTGGGAAGACTGATTGCGGATGAATGACATGGCGAGGCGGCGAACAGAACCGGACCTGACATGATAACGCTTTTGTCACGTCGACTCGCTGGTCTGATCGTCACGCTTGCTATCGTTTCCCTCCTCATCTTCGTCGTGATGGACCTACTGCCGGGCGATCCCGCCTCCATTATGCTCGGAACGTCGGCCTCGCCGGAAACGCTTGCGACTCTTCGCCACGAGCTCGGCCTCGATCAGCCGCTCCTGTGGCGCTATGGCGAGTGGCTCGCCGGCGTATTCCGGGGCAATCTCGGCCAATCCTATACCTATGGTGTCCCGGTTGCTGGCCTGATCCTCGAGAGGTTGGCAGTTACGCTACCTCTTGCGCTGATCGCAATCGCGCTCTCCATTGCCATCGCCATCCCTTTGGGCGCTCTTGCGGCAGCGCATCGAGGCGGCGTGCCGGACGCCGTCGCTTCGATCTTCTCGCAGCTTGGCATCGCGGTTCCGGGATTCTGGGTGGCGCTGTTGCTGATCATGCTTTTTTCCACTGCGCTTGGCTGGATGCCGGCTGGGGGCTTCCCGGAATGGAGTTCCGGTATCTGGCCCGCTCTCAAGGCGCTCGTGATGCCCGCAATAGCACTTGCCTTGCCGCAAGCCGCCGTCCTGACGCGCGTCACGCGTTCTGCCGTTCTGGAAACCCTGCATGAGGACTTCACCCGAACGGCGCTTGCCAAGGGACTGTCGAAGCGTCGGGTCCTGTGGCGCCACGCGGTGCCGAACGCGCTCGTTCCTGTTTTGACAATCCTCGGCCTGCAGTTCACCTTCCTGGTCGCCGGCGCGGTTCTTGTCGAAAACGTCTTCAACCTCCCGGGCCTCGGCCGGCTTGCCTATCAGGCGCTATCGCAGCGCGACATCATCGTCATGCAGGATGTCGTGTTGTTCTTTGCCGGGCTCGTCATCGTCATGAACTTCGTCGTCGATCTCTCCTATCTTGCGATCGACCCGCGCTTGCGAGAGGGTGTCTAATATGGGTCCGCTCGTATCGAGTCACACGGTCAATCAGCGCCTATCAAACGTTAGCCGGAGAATGAACTTGGTCATCGGCGGCGGCATCGTTGCGATGCTCATTGCCGTCGCGCTTCTGTCGCTGCTCTGGACGCCGCTGCCGCCAGCGAAGATGCAGATCATTCACAAGCTGCAGCCGCCCTTGACATCAGGTGTTCTCGGCACTGACCATTTTGGCCGGGACGTCCTGTCGATGATGATGGTGGGCTGCTGGAATTCGCTTTCGATCGCCATCACCGCCGTGGCAATTGGGGGTACACTCGGTTCGATCGTGGGCATTTCGGCCGCTGCCGCGCGCGGAGCCTTCGAGGCTCTGCTGATGCGGGCCTGCGATGTCATCTTCGCGCTGCCGCCGATCCTCTCGGCGATGATGCTGGGCGCCTTTCTCGGTCCGGGCCGGCTTACCGCCATCATCGCCATTGCAACCTTCATGGTTCCCGTCTTTGCCCGTATCACGCTGGCAACAGCCCTGCAGGCCTGGAGCCGGGACTATGTGCTCGCGGCCCGTGCCATCGGGAATAGCCGCTTCACGATCTCGGTCCGCCATGTGCTGCCGAACATCATGAGCCAGATCATCGTTCAGGTAACGATTCAACTTGGCTTGGCCGTGCTGACCGAAGCCGGTCTCAGTTTTCTCGGTCTCGGCATCGCGCCGCCTGCACCGACATGGGGCCGCATGCTTGCAGACGCGCAGACCTACCTTGCGCTTGCACCGTGGCTTGCAATCCTGCCGGGGCTTGCAATCGCGCTCTGCGTGTTCGGCTTCAACATGTTGGGTGACGGCCTGCGCGACATGCTCGACCCACGCGAGGCAAACTGCCGCTAGTCTTCGAAACCACATAGTCCCGGATGACATGCCATGTCCGAAACCGATTTGACGATCCGCGAATTGAGACAGCGCTTTGCTGATCGAAGCCTGTCTCCGCTCGAATACTGGCTGGCATTGGAACGGCACATCGAGGCCTGGGAGCCCGCTATTTGTGCCCTTTACGCCTACGATCCAGAGGCGGCGCGCCAGCAGGCGAAAGCGTCCACCGATCGCTGGACTAAGGGTGCGATGCTTGGCGTGCTCGATGGTATTCCGGCGACGCTGAAGGAGCTCATCGCAACCAAGGGACAGCCGGTGCCGCTCGGGACCAGGGCCATGGACTTGGTGCCAGCGGCGGAGGATGCTCCTGCGGCTGCAAGGCTGCGCGAAGACGGCGCGGTGCTGTTCGCGAAGACGACCTGCCCGGATTACGGGATGCTCTCCTCGGGGCTTTCGAGCTTCCATCGCTTGAGCCGAAATCCCTGGGATACCTCACAAAATCCCGGAGGCTCGAGCGCCGGCGCATCCGCAGCGACCGCTGCCGGTTACGGACCCCTGCATGTCGGCACAGACATCGGCGGCTCTGTGCGGCTGCCGGCAGGCTGGACCGGGATCTTCGGCTTCAAGCCGAGCCACGGCCGCATTCCGGTCGATCCCTTGTATGTCGGTCGCTGCGCTGGACCGATGACGCGGACCGTCGAAGATGCCGCCTATGCAATGGCAACGCTTTCGCGCCCGGATTGGCGGGACGGGACCAGCCTGCCGCCGAACGATTTCGATTGGATGGACCTCGATATCGACGTCCGCGGCCTGAGGATCGGGTTGATGCTCGATGCCGGGTGTGGCCTAGCAGTGGACGACGAGGTGCGCGCGGCGGTCGAGGCCGCTGCACGGAGATTTGAGGATGCGGGCGCGATTGTCATTCAGGTCGAGCCCGTTCTGACGCGGGAAATGCTGGACGGGTTGGACACCTTCTGGCGCTCCCGCTTCTGGGCCGATATCGAGACCTTGAGCCCAGAGCGGCGGAGCAGGATCTTGCCTTATATCTACACCTGGGCGCAGGGCGGCGCCTCGACCAGCGGTGCCGATGCCGTCAGGGGCTTCAATCAGACGATAGAGATGCGCAAGAGTTGCGGCAGGCTGTTCACCAAGGTCGATGCTGTGATTTCGCCGACCAATCCCATCGTCTCCTATCCCGCCGATTGGGCTTCGCCGACGAACGATCCGGCGCGCCCCTTCGAGCACATTTGCTTCACGGTGCCCTGGAACATGTCCGAGCAACCTGCCTCGTCGATCAACTGTGGCTTCTCGCGATCGGGAATGCCGATCGGTCTGCAGATTGTCGGTCCGCGCTTCGACGATATGCTTGTCCTCAGACTGTCGAAGGCTTTCGAGACTTGGACAGGCGGGGTGAGGTCATGGCCGAAGCCGCCGATCAGGTGACAAGGCGGCGATAACCCGTGGGCTGCTCGTACAGCCAGCCGATGCGCTTTACCGCATCCTCGAAGTTTTCGCGTGCAACCGTCATCGTATGGCCATTGGCATGAATGATCGTTTCCGGATCTTCCAGAACGGCAACGTGACCCTTCCAAAAAACGAAATCACCCCGCCGTAGTTCGGACCGGTCGATCGGTTCGCCGAGGGTCGCGGATTGCATGTCGGTGTCGCGTTGTGCGCTTCGCCCTGTCATCAGCATCGAAAGCTGCACAAGACCAGAGCAGTCGATGCCAAGGCCGGAGCGGCCGCCCCATAGATATGGGGTTTCCAGGAACCGGGTCGCGACGTCGACATAGTCCCCACCGTCGCCGGCCCCGATCGGTTGCACGTGCTTGGCAAAGATTGCCGTCCCGTCTTCAAGCATCGCATAGCGGTTGCCGCGCGTTTCGGTCTCCCCGACGATCCGGACCCTGCTGCCCATGGACAGGATGCTTTTGTAGGGTTTGCGCAGCTCGGCCTCGAGATAGAGAAATGTCCGCTGAACTGTGACGACGTGCGTGGGCTCAGCGAACCGATCCGAAAGGGCTGTTTCCGGCAGGTAGCCGACATAGCCGTCCGAGGCGGCCTTGACCCAGCACCAGCCGTCCGCACGGTCGAACACGGTGACGTCCTCGCCGAAGAGCAGTTCGGTGTCGATTCCCTTTGCGATATCCGGCGCGGGCCTCAATCCGATGACCGGCACTGCGATGCGGGCTGGCGTGCCGGCAACGAAGCGCAGGGCTTCCACTCGTCCTTCGAGCCCAGCCTCGGCGAGGTCCGGCCGGTAGGCATGCAGGCGGCGATCAAGCATCGTCATTCTATCCCTTTCATGGCGTCAGGCGACGACCCTTGTCGCGCACGAGATCGCCAAGCTTTTCCAGATAAAGCGCGCCTCCAACGGTGCGCTTTATCACCACGTTGCGCCGGTCGCGTTCGTCGCGCACGCGGTCGACCAGACCCATCTCGCCCATCGTGTCTAGCGCGCGGGTTATCACCGGCTTGGTCACATTGAGCGTCGCCGCCAGGCCACGCACGGTATGCGGCGGCGGCACCAGATAGATATGCAGTAGGATCGCCATCTGGCGCAATGTCAAATCGCGATTGTCGAGCCTGACCTGATCGAGCGTCACGCCATGCCACAAGCCCAGTGCCTGCGAGGCCGTCAGTTCGAGCGGCATGGGTCCTCCGGAAATTCGTTGCGCCCGCGTTCCATTTTCCGGCAGCTCACCGCGCGACGCAACGGGGCGGCAGATTTTGCCGCCCGTCACGGTGAATAAAATTTTAACGATCGCCGCCTAGCGCACGCTCTGCCGGATGTGATGATAGAGCGCGCGAATGGCCTGCGCCTCGCCGCCGCCCGGAGAGTGGGGGCGTTCCGAAGGTGCCCAGCCATAGATATCGAAATGTGCCCAGCTCGTGGTGTTGGAGACGAAGCGCTTGAGGAACAAAGCCGCGGTGATCGCACCGGCCATTCCGCCCGCCGGCGCGTTCGTGATATCGGCAAATTTCGCGCGGATGTCCTTTTCGTAGCCGGCATAGAGAGGCAATCGCCACAGCGGGTCGTCGGTCTCAAGGCTTGCCTCGGTCAAGTCCTGGGCAAGTTCGGCGTCATCGGTAAAGAAGGGTGGCAAGTCGGGACCGAGCGCGACGCGGGCCGCACCCGTCAGCGTCGCCATGTCGATCATGAGGTCAGGCGCATCCTCGTCCGCATAGGCCAGCGCATCTGCGAGGATCAAGCGGCCCTCTGCGTCGGTGTTGTCGATCTGGACGGTCAGCCCCTTGCGGCTCCGGTAGATGTCGCCCGGCCTGAAGGCGTTCGACGAGATCGAATTTTCGACGACGGGGATGATGACGCGGAGATCGACCTTGAGCTTGGCGTCCATGATCATTAGGGCGAGGCCCATGACGTTTGCGGCGCCGCCCATGTCCTTCTTCATCAGCAGCATCGAGGATGCCGGCTTGATGTCGAGACCACCGGTATCGAAGCACACGCCCTTGCCGACCAGTGTGATCTTGCGATGACCCTTCTTGCCCCAGCGCATTTCGAGCAGGCGCGGCGCATCCGCACTGGCGCGACCGACAGTGTGGACCAGCGGGAAGTTCTGCCTGAGATCGTCACCGCTGACGACGTTGATCTCCGCCTTGTAGTGGGCGGCCAGGCCACGGAATGCCGCTTCCAGCTCGTTCGGCCCCATGTCGTTGGTCGGCGTATTGATCAGGTCGCGGGCCAAAAAGACGCCGGCCAGCTGCCGCTTGATGTCCGCGCCATCGGCATCCCGCGGGATCATCAGCGTGGGGCCCGCGTTCTTTTCCGATTTGTAGCGGTCGTAGCGATAGCTGCCGAGGCCGAAGCCGAGCGACAGGCGGTTGGCCGTCAGCGGCGCCGTTTCGATGTGCCAGTCGCCGGCCGGCAATGTGCGCGCAAGCTTACCGGTGATGTACGGGTGCTCGGAGGGATTGGTGCCGAGCCCGAACAGCGCGCCGCCGAGATGACCGTCTTCCGTCGGAATGAGCAGCAGCGAGCCACTCTCGGCCTTGTAGCCCGCCTTCTTCGCCCAATCGAGTGCGATCGGATCGATCGTGCCGGTTTCGATGTGCGCCGGGGTGACGGCAAAGATCGGCAAGGTTGAGCCGCCCTTGGTGTTGAACGGGGTCGGTCTCTCGATGAACTGATAGGGGGCCATGTGTATCCTTAGGGGCGTCCGGGAATCGCATCTTAACGGTCTGTTAGGGTTAACAGACTATTGCTGGAGTGAAGATTGCGTCAAAACCTTTCCCTGTTCCGTTTTGAGGTCAGACGCCGATTTCGGATCTCAGGGACGCACGATGCCTGCTTCGGCCAATAGTTTTCTCAAAACTCGGATTTTTCAGGGCGTCGCGACCGCGCTCGTCGTGCTGGCGCTGGCCGGCTGCACGACGACCAAGGACCGGATGACGACGGGATCGATACCGACACTCACCAAGCCGGTAGAAGCGATGAACGAAGCCGAGCTGCGCGGCTCGACCGAGCGCGTCGGGCAGGCCTATGAAAAGAACCCGCGCGATGCCGTCAACGGTGTGAACTATGCGAACCTCCTGCGCATGCAAGGCCGCGACGTCCAGGCCCTTGCTGTCATGCAACAGGTTGCCATTTCCAACCCTACCGATCGTACCGTGCTGGCGGCTTATGGAAAGGCTCAGGCTGCGGCCGGTCAATTGCAGCAGGCGCTTGATACGATTGGCCGCGCGCAGACCCCGGACCGTCCGGACTGGAAGCTGACATCGGCGGAAGGCGCGATCCTCGATCAGCTCGGCCGCCCCACCGAAGCACGTCAGCGCTATCGCGAAGCCCTCGATATCCAACCCGGCGAGGCATCGATCTTGTCCAACCTCGGCATGTCCTATGTGCTGACCGGCGACCTCAGGACAGCGGAGACTTATCTGCACCAGGCCGCGGGGCAGCCTACTGCTGATAGCAGGGTCCGCCAGAACCTGGCGCTCGTCGTCGGCCTCCAGGGCCGCTTCCCCGAGGCGGAAAAGATTGCGCGCGGAGAGCTTTCGCAAGAACAGGCAGACGCCAATGTCGCCTATCTGCGCTCGATGCTGTCGCAGCAGAATTCCTGGCAAAAGCTTGCCGCCAAGGACAATAGCAGTTCAGCCACGAGCACCAACTGACGTCAGCGACCGGCAAGTCCCGAGGTTACGAGCTGCACGCCAAGCCCGGCCATGACCGTACCGGCAAGGCGATCGATCCATGTTTTGGCCGCCAGATATAGCCGCCTCGGATGCATTGCCGAGAATGCGAGCGCCACGATCGCATACCAGCCTGCTTCGACGGCAAAAACGCCAACTGGCAATGCGAAAATCAACCCGAGCGGAACGGTCTTCGGTAGCAAGGCAGCAAAGATGCTTGCATAGACGACGATCGCCTTGGGGTTGCTGAGTTGGGTCAGGAGGGCTGTGGCGAAGCTTCGAGCCAGCGCCCAGTTGTCGCTTCCCGCATCGCCGATATGGATCGGCTCGCGTGCGCCACGCCAGATTCTAACGGCGATGTAGACCAGATAGGCGCCGCCAGCCACCTTCAGGGCCAGATAGAGCCATTCGAATTGTGCAAGCAGCGCCGTCAACCCGGCCAGCGCCAAGACACTGAAGGCAACGCCGCCAATTCCCATGCCAAGCGCGGCCGCAAGTCCGTCCAGACGTGAACGCGACATCGCAATCCGTGAAACGAGGACAAAACTCGGGCCGGGGCTCATCGCCCCGATGGATAGGGCTGCGATGATGCTCAAAAAGATGCTTGCGGACGACATCGCTCGCTCCTGCTCGCTCACGGAGAGATGCCGCTGAACCTAAGCTCAACGCCGCGGGATGGCCAGTCTCGAAAACTTAGAAACTGTCCGCCACCTTGATACCGGCGGGCCCGAGGATGACGGCGACGAGAACCGGCAGGAAGAACAGGATCATCGGCACGGTCAGCTTCGGCGGCAAAGCTGCGGCCTTTTTCTCGGCCTCGTTCATGCGTTCGTCGCGACCCTCCTGCGCAAGGACGCGCAGTGCCTGTGAAATCGGCGTGCCATAGCGATCCGCCTGGATGAGGGCCTGGGTGACCGACTGCACCAACGGAATCTGCGTGCGCAGGCCGAGATTCTCAAGCGCGACACGCCGATCGGGAAGGAAGGAAAGCTCGGCCGTCGTCAGAATCATTTCCTCCGCCAGCGGTGGCGAGGCTTCGCCGAGTTCTTCCGATACACGACGCATGGCTGCCTCGATCGAAATACCCGACTCGACGCAGATCAGCATCAGGTCGAGCGCGTCCGGCCACGCGCGCTTGATCGAATGCTGACGCTTCCCCATCCGATTGGATATGAAGATGTTCGGGGCATAGAAGCCCGCATAGGCGACCCCCAACGTCACCAGGAAACGCATCATCGTTGGCTTGTCGGCGAGATTGTTGAGACCGAACACCCAGAAGATTGCGAGGCCGAAGAACAGGAACGGCAGCAGAAAGCGCGCCACAAGGAACATGTTCAGCGCATTTTCCGAGCGGTAACCGGCCGCGCGCAGCTTGTTCATAGTGTTTTCGTCGACTAGCGCCTCGCGGAGGTTGAACCTCTCCACAATCTGCCGAACCGAATGGTTGTTCTGGTTGCGAAGCGTGGCCTTTCCCGACGAATCGGCATTCATGCGCGCGCGTTCGCGGGCGCGGATCTGCTCGCGCTCGGTCGACACGGCCTTCATGCGCTTGCTGAGGTCACCGCGCTCGAAAAACGGAACAGCAATCGTGTACAGGCTGGCGAACACTGCGATCGCCACCAGCACTGCGATCAACATGGAAGGGTCAGTCAGTGTGGTCGCGAGATCAGATGACATCGCCCGTCTCCATCAAATGTCGAAATTGACCATATTGCGCATGACGAAAATACCGATCGACATCCAGACGGCAGAAACGCCCATGATCAGGTGGCCGCGGGGGTCGGTAAACAGGACCAGCATATATTCGGGCGAGGTGAGGTAGACGAGCGTTGCCACGATGAACGGCAGCGCGCCGATGATGACGGCGGACGCCTTCGCTTCCATCGAAAGCGCCTTCACCTTCGCCTTCATTTTCTTTCGATCGCGCAGAACCTTTGCCAGATTGCCGATGGCTTCCGAGAGGTTGCCGCCCGCCTGCGATTGAATCGCGATGACGATGGCAAAGAAGCTCACTTCCTGCAGCGGCATGTGATTTGTCATGCGTGCACAGGCATCCGGCACGCTGAGACCGACCTGTTGCGATTCAACGACGCGCCGAAATTCGCTCTTGACCGGGTCCTTGCCTTCGTTGGCGATGAGCCGGATAGCATCGTTCAACGGCAGGCCCGATTTGATTGAACGCACGATGACGTCGAGAGCGTTGGGGAACTCGTCGAGAAACTTGTTCTGGCGTCGCTTGATCAGGAAGCCGAGCACCCAGCGCGGCAGCCCAAGTCCGGCGACAATGGGCAGGCCCAAGACAACCACAACCGAGGCGCCAGCCAGGAAAGCCACGAACATCAGGATGAAGCCGAAGATGGCGCTGAACATGTAGAAGCGCCCTGGGGTGATCTTTAGACCTGCCTGCGTCAGTCGCGATTTCAGCGACAGCTTCTTCCTGGTATTCTCCTGCTGTCGCTTTTCGAGATCCTTCAGATTGTCCTGCACCGACTTGCGACGCTTCGACATTTCCTGAACGCGGTCGCGGGCTGCCTTGACGCTGGCTTTATCTGCTTCCGCTGAGGCGACACGGTTGACGCGGCTTGCCGATTTCTTTTCGGTTTCCATCCGGGTGAAAAGAAGGCCATAGCAAACAGCGCCCGCCGCAACGGCGGCGAGCACGACAATAGCCAACACGACAGGATCGAACCCGAACATTTCACTAATCCTTGGACTTGGCTTCCATTTCGTCGAGCGCGGCAGCAAGGCGCTTCTCTTCATTGAAGTAGCGGGCGCGGTCCCAGAAATGCGGCTTGCCGATGCCGGTCGACTTATGCCGGCCGACTAGCCGGCCCGAGGCGTCTTCGCCCTCGATTTCGTAGCGCATCAGGTCCTGGGTGATGATGACGTCGCCTTCCATGCCGATCACTTCGGTGATCTGCGTGATGCGGCGCGAACCATCGCGCAAGCGGGCCGCCTGGACGATGATATCGATCGAACCGGAGATGATTTCGCGCACCGTCTTTGCCGGCAGCGTGAAACCACCCATGGCGATCATCGATTCGATACGGCTCAGGCATTCGCGCGGCGAGTTCGAGTGGATCGTGCCCATCGAGCCGTCATGACCCGTGTTCATTGCCTGCAGCAGGTCGAAAACCTCGGGTCCGCGCACTTCGCCGACGATGATGCGTTCTGGTCGCATACGCAGGCAGTTCTTGACGAGATCGCGCATGGTGATTTCGCCTTCGCCTTCAATGTTCGGCGGGCGTGTTTCCAGACGCACCACATGGGGCTGCTGCAGTTGCAGTTCGGCCGTGTCTTCGCAGGTGATGACGCGCTCATCCGCGTCGATGTAGCGGGTAAGGCAGTTGAGCAGCGTGGTCTTGCCGGAGCCCGTACCGCCTGAAATGACGACATTGCAGCGAACGCGGCCGATGATCTGGAGCAGCGTCGCGCCTTCAGGTGTGATGGCGCCGAACCGAACGAGCTGCTCGAGGTTCAGCTTGTCCTTCTTGAACTTGCGGATTGTAAGTGCTGGTCCGTCGATGGCGAGCGGCGGTGCAATGACGTTGACACGCGAGCCGTCCGGCAGGCGTGCGTCGCAGATCGGGCTCGATTCATCGACACGGCGACCAACCTGGCTAACGATGCGCTGACAGATTGAAAGCAGTTGCGAATTATCACGGAAGCGGATTTCGGACTCGATGGTCTTGCCGCCGACTTCGATGAAGGTTTGCCCGGCGCCGTTGACCATGATGTCGGCGATATCGTCTCGCGCCAGCAGCGGCTCGAGAGGACCATAACCAAGGACGTCGTTGCAGATGTCTTCGAGCAGTTCTTCCTGCTCGGAAATCGACATCGCGAAGTTCTTGATCGTGATAATGTCGTTGACGATGTCGCGGATTTCTTCGCGGGCGCTCTCACCGTCGAGCTTGGCAAGCTGCGAAAGGTCGATCGTGTCGATCAGCGCGGAGAAAACCTGCGCCTTTGTATCGTAATACTCGTCGGTGCGGGCAGGGCGCTTGCGCTGCGGCGTTTGCATCGGCGGCGGCGGAACCTGCTGGCGCGGAGGTTCGCGCTGGGGCTCGACGAGAACCGCAGGTGCAGACGGGGAGGGCTGTTGCACTGGCGGAGGCGGCGCGATTGTGCCGCCCGCCTTGCCAAATCCCTCGTTTCCGCGTTTTCCGAACATGCCTTATTCCAATCTACCCTCGCGGGCGTTACTTGCGCTTCAGCAGGCCGAGCAATCTACCTTTGCGCGCCTTTCTGACGGCAATCCGCCCAGTCACGATGTGTGATACCTGCGAAAATGTTTCCGCGGTTGGCGACTTCGCATCCATCTCCGAGATCATACGGCCGCTATTGGCCGCATTCCCGAAGAGGTTGGCGTCGAACGGGATGATGGCGATCGGATCGGTCTCCAGCGGCTCGCAGAAATCCGACGGGCTGATCTCAGGCCGTTTTGGCATGCCGACCTGATTGAGGATCAGATGCGGCATCTTGTCGTTGGGCCGCATCTTGCGCAGCGCGTCCATCATGTTCTTGGCGTTGCGGAGGTTGGCGAGGTCGGGGGAGGCGCAGATGACGACCTCATCGACGCTCGCGAGCACCGAACGCGTCCATTCCGACCAGGCATGCGGTACGTCGAGGACGGTAACAGGGGCATTGCGCTGCAATACCTCGAGAACGGGCTGGAACGCCTGTCCTTCAAAGTCATAGGCGCGATCGAGAAGGGAAGGGGCGGCAAGCAGCGACAGATGCTCGGAGCACTTGGTCAGCAGGCGATCGAGAAACACCTCATCCAGACGGTCAGGTGCATAGACCGCCTCGGCGATGCCCTGGGTCGGGTCCTGGTCGAAGTCGATATTGGCAGTGCCATAAGGCAGGTCGAGATCCGCGAGGATCGTTTCCGTCGAGAATAGGTTGGAAATACCGAAGGCGCAGTTGTGGGCGATTGTCGAGGAACCAACGCCGCCCTTGGCGCCGATGAAGGCGATGCTGCGGCCAAGCGGTTCCGCATCCGGGTCAACGAAGATGGTAGCCATCGCCATCATGATGTCAGGCATGGCAACAGGCTGGACCATATACTCGGAAATGCCGTTGCGGACGAGTTCGCGATAAAGCGCGATGTCGTTGTAATAGCCGACGATAATGACTTTGGTGGAAGGGTCGCATACCGAGGCAAGCGGCGCCAATTCGGTGAGCAGATTGCCGGCTCCGGCCTTGGTCTCGAGAATGATGAGATTTGGCGTCGGCGCCGACGCGAACATGTTCGCAGCGGCTGCGATGCCGCCGCTGGTGATCCGCAAGCCGACCTTAGACATGCGGCGGTCATGGCTGCAACGCTCCATGACCCGTTGCAATTCTTCGCTCTCGCAGAAGGCGTGCACCGATATGCGCGGAAGGGGACGCATGGTTTCGAGTTCGGCCATGCGCATGGCATCCTCGGCGTTCCGCAGTTCGGTGGTATTCTTGATCTCGTATTCGACGGTGCTCATCTTCAATCCTACCGATCAGAAGCTGTCGGCGCTGCCGCTGACGTCCTCGATGTTGCTCGTGCGCTCACGGTATTCCTTGATCGCCGCGTTGCGCCGGGTCGCATCGATGGGGGTCATGCCGCGGGGCGCGATCAGGTCTTCAGGATTCGCTATTTGCGCGGCCAGATTATTCTGCGTTGCGCAGCCGAAGTTGTAATAATTCTGGTTGTTGAAATCGTTGATCATATCCCGCGGCCATTGTCCGCACTGCGAGGTCATCGCCGTCGTGCCGACGAAGGTCAGACGGATGGGAGCCGCGTCTCCGATGCCAGTGGCGGCATAGGTGCTGTTGACGATTTTGGAGCTGGCGACGCCGCGGGCCGAGAGCTCTGCGCGCACTTGGCCGCGGAGCTGACGTGCTGCGGAGGAGTTGGGCGATCCTTCGGGGGTCAATAGGTAGACCGGTCCGGTCGCCCGCGACGTATAGTTCTGCGCAAAGCCGCGGATCATGTCGCGCTGGGCGATGTTTAGACGACGATCCGTCGAAGCGACCGGGATATCGACCGATTGCTCGGCTTCGGCAACCACGATCGGGTGACGCTGACGATAGTCGTCAGGAATGCCGCCGGTCGTCAGCTGGTCGTGGGAGGCGCAGCCGGAGAGCAGGGCGGTCGCCACTGTGATCGCGGTCAGCAGCGATTTCGAAAAGCGGTATTCATACGCAGTGTTCTGCTTGTGGGCCATCGGCTGATCTCTGTGTTGTGCCATCGCTGATCCTGCTGCGCTCATTTGTAGATGAACCCGATGGAGCCATGGAATTGAGCGTCGGCGACCGGCGTTTCGCGGCCGCCGTAAACCTTGTTGACGCGGTTGAGCAGGAAAGCCGCTGCGTCGTTTTCCGGGCTGAAGTTGTCGTCCGGACGGTTGAGTTCGTTGCGGGCAACCGGGCGGACGAGATAGGGCGTCGCGATGATCACCAGCTCGGTCTCGTTACGCTCCACCGTGCGCTGCCGGAATAAAGTGCCGAGTAGGGGAATCTTGTTGACGCCGGGCGTTCCGTTCGAGGTCTGCGCAACGTCGTCGCGGATCAGACCGGCGAGCGCGATCGAACCACCGGACGGAAGTTCAACCGATGTTTCAGCCGCGCGACGCTGGTAGGTCGGAGTCGAGCCGGAAACCGAAGGCGCTGGCTCCGATACGTTCGTCTTGATCTCCAAGCTGATGCGGCCGGAGGACAGAACCACCGGCTTGAAGGCGAGGTTGATGCCATAGTTGTACGGGACGATCGTGACGTTACCGTCGTTGTCCGTCGTGGAATAAAGCACTTGCCCGCCGGAGTTGAACGTTGCGGCCTGCCCGGAAATCGCTGTCAGCGTCGGTTCCGCGAGCGTCTTAACCACCTTCGCCTGCTCAAGAGCGCTCAGATAGGTCGAGATATCGTATTTTCCGATCGAGCTCTTGAAGAGTGCTGCAAGACCGCCGCCGATTGTCGCCGCTGCCCCGCTCGCGCTCGGAGAGCCGAGCTGCGCGACAGTCAGTCCGCCCGAATTCGAAACCAGATTGTCGAAGCCGAGTTGCTTCAGTACTTCCCGACGAACTTCGGCGATAGTCACCTTCAACGTGACCTGATCTTCGCCCTGGATCTGCAAAAGGTTGACGACCTGCGAGGTTTGGCGGCCCTCAGCGAACAAGGCCACGGAGCCATCTCCACCTGAACTGGTGGCCGTTTCCGTACGCGTCGTCGCTTCGCCGCCTTTCAGGAAGACCTGGGCCAGATCAGCGGCCTGTGCGGCGTCCTGGGGCGTGCGAACCGTTCCGGTCAACACGATGTTGTCCGATACGATTTCCACCTTGATGTTGGAGTCCGGAATGAAGCGCCGGAGATTGGTTTCCAAGCCGGCGACGTCACGCTCGATTGCGATATCGAGGCTGACGATCTGCTGGCCATCGGCGCCGAAGATGAAGATGTTCGTTTGCCCGACAGTTTTGCCGAAGAGATAGATGCGGCGCGAGCTACGGGTGACCGCGTCCGCCATGGACGGGTCAGAAACGAGGATATCGTGAGCGTCGACGGGCAGGTCGACGACGATCGCCTTCTTCAAACCGAGCTTCAGACTGCGGTGTGCACCAGGTCCAGCCTGAGTGATGTTAACGATCCCGTCTGAAACTGCGTATGCAGCTCTTGTAGCAAGAACGCCAGGTGCGGCGCCGGAGAGCCCGATTGCAAAAGACAAGCACCCTGCCATCAAGGGCTTCATGTGGCGCGTCAAACTGCCCATTCCCATTTCCTTTACTCGGCCTTCGGCGCGCTGGCGGCGTCTGTAACGATTGAGCCTGATTTGATGACCTGGACGATTGCACTGCCGTTGTCGCCGCTGAGGAGATAGTCCGCAGCGCTGGTATCCTGTTCCTGGGCATCGGCGACCGAGCGCAAGGCCAGTGACAGCCGGTCCGCCATCTGTTGCGCAACGGCCAGCACCTTGGTTTGGTCGGGCGTCAGTTCCAGTGTTGCGGTCGTGCCGACCACGGCTTTCGAGCCGTCTTCCTTTTCCTGAATCTGCTGGTCGATCGCCAGCACGCGGACGTTGCTGAGCACGGTCTCGGTCAGATACTTGTCCGCCTCCTTGGCCTTGCGAACCATGATGACGTCGACGCGGTCGTTCGGCAGGATGAAGCCACCCGCACCTGTCGAAACCGAGATTTCGGTTGCCACGGCACGTTTTCCGGAAGGCAGGAGCGAAGACATGATGCGGCTGTTTGAGTCGGCGATCTTTTCCGCGCGGATCGGCTCGCCCTCGAAAATCGGAAGGCGGACGACGGCACCCTGCAGGTCTTTCAGGGCATCGGGCTTGTCCGCTTCGGTGATAAAGCCCTGGACGACGCCGCTCTGTGGCCACCCCATCCAGTGAACCGCCTTGTCATCCAATCGCGCGCCGACCGGAAGGTTGGCACTGGAGACGAGCACACTGACGGTTGGCTCCTTTTCGACCACCGATTGAACTTGGGTGACAACGGAGCCGCGGCCCGCGAGCGTCATCGCCAGCACGCCAGCAAGGCCGGCAGCAACGACAGCCACTCCAAGTATCAAAAGGCGGGCGGGTCTCATCGATCATTCCTCGGGGATTCGCGGTATTCACCCGAAGAATGGCTCACAATTGGTGTAATTATGGTTAATGAAAACCTTCGATCTTAAGTTAACGGAGGCTTAAATGGCGCTATTTCAGGCCTTCTAATGCCGCAACAAAGATCGGTGAGGAGGGAAAGGCAATAAAGCCGCCCGCGGCGATAGCAATACCGTATGGGATTTTCTTGGCGAGAAGAATCGAACTCGGAACCGGTAGCCCGACCGCCAGGATAACATGGGCTTGTGTACGGATCAGGAGGATCAAAAGAGTGATGATGCCGCCGAAGACGCCGACATAAGCCAGAAATTCAATGAGAGCCGGGCCAAAACCAAACCAGAGGGACGCCGCGGCGAGCAGCTTTGCGTCGCCGCCACCCATGATATTCAGGGCGAATAGGACAAAGCAGACGGCCAGAACTGCAAATGCAGCAACCAAGTGCGTCCCCAACACAATGAAGGGCATTCCTGTCGCTGTTGCGACTCCGAGGAACGTCACGGCGAGAATTACCGACACGCGGTTGGGGATCGTCATCGTGAACAGGTCCGAGAACGCAGCGATGGCAAGGCAGAGTGGGAAAATCACAAATACGACTGCCGAGATCATTCCGTTGAATCCCCATGAATAGAAAGGCTCACAGCGTTAACTGTGAGCCCGATTTTCACTTAGGCAAAGCGCGGTCTCGCCGCCGCCTTAAGCCGCTGATCAGGGAACGGTAGCCGGAGCCTTGGAGGCTGCCGAGTTCATGGTCACGGAAAGGTTGTTGAACAGAACGTTCAGTCTGCCGCCGAGCGCACTGGCGCCGGTGATGAGGGCGACGGAGATCAGCGCTGCGATCAGGCCGTATTCAATTGCGGTCGCGCCGGATTCGTCCTTCAGAAAACGGCTAACAAGCTTGGTCATGGTAACTCCTACTCCAGTTGAGGTTCAGCACGTCCGCCAACTGTTGCCGTTGATCGGATTGCCACAATTTAGCCAATGCCTGTTTCCATCAACTTAAAGAGTTGGGTTACCGGTTCGTAAACACGACTAGACGATCTAGAGTGGTAAGTATTTACTTTGCTGGTTACTTAGAATTTGAGGAGAATCTGGCGCATCGCGCAGTAATCGACGCTCGTGATGTTCCAAAGATAACCTTGCGCGAACGCGCAAGGACCGGAAGGAGGCACTTCGCTAGCGATAAGCTGATTTTATCTGGTTCACAAAGCCGGCATCATAGACAAATTTGAATAGGTTTAAGGCTTCATTCACCAATTTTTCTCATCCTGTTCCGTGAAATCGCCGAAACCCGAAAGAGATCGAAAATGTCGCTGAGTGGCAAGAGGATCATTCCCGCCTGCTTTTTTGCCATCCTCGGCCTAGGTGGATCCGCGCTCGCTCAACAGGACATACTGCGCGTCTACATGGATCAAGCGCGTGTTTTGAAGCTCGACCGTCCGGTGAGCAAGGTGATTGTAGGCAACGCAAAGGTGGCGGACGCAACGGTCGCTGATTCCAAGACGATCGTCCTGACCGGGCGCAGTTTCGGAACGACCAACCTTGTGCTGCTTGATGCTGACGGTAACGCAATTCTGGATGAGAGCATCCTGGTATCGATCGACGAGGCAAACACGGTCCGCGTCTTCCGCCAGACGGAGCGCTCGGTTCTTTCCTGTACCCCAAATTGCGAACAGCACAGCCAGCAAGGCGCTGAAACCGCAGCGGCGGGCGAGTGACAGCCATCAAACGACATTTTCCGTTAAACTTCTGATCCGACCTGAAACGGAAAATCAACGATCACACCTTACAACAGTGTAGTCGTAGCTGTCCTCGGATGCATGCCATGAAGGAAACGGATAACGTAGCGGACGCGACCGCCCGCCTTCATCGGTGGAAGAGGCCGCGATTGACCGCATTTTCGCGCTCGCGTGACGGTGCAGCGGCGATCGAATTCGCTCTCCTGGCTATTCCCTATTTCATGGTTGTCTTTGCCATCATCGAGACGTTCGTCGCGTTCGCCGGCGAGCAATTGGTGTCCAATGCCGTCGATACGATGAGCAGAAAGATGCGGACGGGACAGATCACACCTGCAAACACGAATGCAACGGCATTCCGGACGGCGTTCTGCAATGAGATCGCAATTCTGATAACATGCTCTTCGACAGAAGTTGCGACGCCAAGCAAGCTGTTCATCGACGTGCAGAACTTCAGCACGTTTGCCGCCGTTCCCACGACGATACCGAGAACGTCCACCAGCACCTATGCAGATATCAAGACCTCTGACTTCAAGTACCTGCCTGGCGGATCGGGTACGATCAACATGGTCAGGGCCTACTACCGCTGGCAGATTATCACCGATCTGATCCGACCTTACATTAGCAGCGTCCGCCCCACCGACGGCTCCTCCTCCTATTTCCTGATCGTCGCCACGACAGCCTTCCAGAACGAGCAGTACTGATGGTAGCTCGTGGCGCCGTGATTCAACTTCACAGTCTCGCAAGACGCTTCATTCGGGATCGCCAAGGCGTGGGCGCGATCGAATTCGCCATCCTGTTCCCGATCCTAGTGATGCTGTACGTTGGCGCCTTTGAGATCACCGTTGGTCTCAGCATCAGCAAGCGCGCCAGTCGAGCGGCTGGGATGATCACCGACATCGTGACCCAACAAAAAAGCGTGACCAAGGTCTGGCTCACCGATATGCCGGCGGTCGCCACTGCGGCGTTCGTACCCTATGGCTCCACAGGTCTCGTGGTGAAGATCACTGGCATCGCGATCGACGGTACTGCAACCGCAAAGGTGGCATGGTCCTGGGCCCAGGATGGCAGCCGTCCTTACGCATTAAATTCTGCCACGACGATACCGACCGAGATGAAGAAGGCCAATACCTTTTTGGTCCGCACCGAACTCAGCGTTCCCTATAAGCTCTTCTTGTTCGCGCCCTATTTGGTGCCGAACGACAGCACGATCACCATCAGCCGCAGCTACCTCTATCTGCCGCGGGCGAGCCCGACTGTCACGTGTGGCGATTGCTGAGGTCCCAAGCTCGTTTGCCAAGCGCCCTCCACCGTTATAAGGCTTGAGCAGCAGCAGCCCGCACTACGCGGGCCGTCAATTTTTGTCGCTGGGTGGAGCATGGCGCGAGCCTTTCTTTTTGTTCTGGATTCATTTGGTGTCGGCGGCGCGCCCGATGCGACTGCCTATGGCGATGGGGGTGCTAACACGCTCGGACACATCGCGGAATTCTGCGCGGCCGGTGCCGGCGATCGCGAGGGATTGCGCTCCGGCCCCCTCAAGCTTCCGAATATGTCAGCCCTGGGTCTCGTCCATCTTGCCAAGGCCGCCTCGGGTCGCTTCCCGGCCGGGATGCCGGTGCCAGAAAAAACCTACGCTATGTTCGGTTCCGCCAGCGAAGTTTCCCGCGGCAAGGACACGCCATCGGGTCACTGGGAGATCGCTGGGACGCCGGTGACATTCGACTGGGGGTACTTTCCGACGGAAGGCGAAGCGTTTCCGGCGCAGCTCATCGAGGCGCTCTGCAGGGCGGCTGATGTTCCAGGAATTCTGGGCAACTGCCACGCCTCCGGCACCGACATCATTGCCCGCCACGGCGAAGAGCATATCCGGACCGGAAAGCCGATTTGCTACACCTCGTCAGACTCCGTCTTCCAGGTTGCCGCGCACGAGACACATTTCGGCCTCGACAGGCTGATGACCTTTTGCGCGATCGCGCGGGCGCTGCTCGATCAATACAACATCGGTCGCGTCATCGCTCGGCCATTCGTTGGGGAAACGGCCTCGAAGTTTCAGCGCACCGGAAACCGTCGCGATTTTTCGGTGCCGCCGCCGGAGCCGACGCTTCTCGATCGGCTTGTGAAGGAAGGCCGCAAGGTCCATGCCATTGGCAAGATCGGCGACATCTTTGCGCATAAGGGTGTATCCCGAGTGATCAAGGCGAACGGCAACGAGGCGTTGATGGACGCCAGCCTCACGGCCATGGATACTGCTGAAGATGGCGAGCTGGTCTTCACCAACTTTGTCGATTTCGACATGGTCTACGGCCACCGCCGGGACGTCGCGGGCTATGCCGCTGCGCTTGAAGCCTTCGACGCCAGGCTGCCCGAGGTCGGCGGCAAGCTGAAGCCCGGCGACCTTGTTATTCTGACCGCTGATCACGGTTGCGACCCGACATGGCGCGGAACAGATCATACGCGCGAACGCGTGCCGATCATTGCCTACGGACCTGGAATGCGATCTCGCGATATCGGCATTCGCACCACCTACGCCGACATTGGCGAGACGATCGCCCGCCACTTGCGGATTCCGCCGGGGGCACACGGGAGAAGTTTTCTATGACGTCGCATTTGAAGAAGGTCGAGCTGCACTGCCACCTGGAGGGTGCCGCGCCACCGGCGCTGACCTTGGCGCAGGCCCGGAAATACAACATCGACATCAGCGCGTATCTCGCGGATGGCGTCTATGTCTGGCATGACTTTGCGAGCTTCCTCGAGTGCTACGACAAGGTCTCCGAGGTCTACAAGACCGAGGAAGACTATGCGCTGCTGACCGAAACATATCTGGATGAGCTCGCGGGTATCGGCACCATCTACAGCGAGCTGATCGTCTCTCCTGATCACGGCAAGCGGATCGGGCTTGGCGCCGACGCCTACATCGAGGGCGTGTGCGAAGGCATCCGTCGTGCAAAGAGCAAAAGCGGCATCGAGGCACGCCTGATCGTCACTGGTGAGAGGCATTTCGGCCCAGAAAGTGTCATCGGCGCAGCCGAATATGCCGCCAAGGCGAAAAACCCGCTGATCACCGGCTTCAATCTTGCTGGCGAGGAGCGGATGGGTCGGGTTGCCGACTATGCACGTGCTTTCGACATCGCCCGCGATTCAGGGCTCGGCCTTACCATCCATGCTGGCGAAGTCTGCGGCGCTTTCAGCGTTGCCGATGCGCTCGACGTTGTCAGGCCTTCGCGCATCGGACATGGCGTCCGTGCGATCGAGGACACGGATCTCGTCAAGCGGCTCGCCGATCTCGGAACCGTGCTGGAGGTTTGTCCCGGTTCGAATATTGCCCTGAAGGTCTTTCCGGACTTCGCATCTCACCCTTTGCGAAAGCTCAAGGAGGCTGGTGTCCGCGTGACGATCAGTTCCGACGATCCGCCGTTCTTCCATACTTCGCTGGAGCGCGAGTACGAATTGGCCGCCGACGCCTTCGGATTCAACGATGCCGCAATCAACGAGTTGACCCGAACCGGCATCGGTGCAGCCTTCGTCGATGAGCCAACGCGCCAGGCGCTGTTTGCCCGGATGTGATCCCCCAGCCCTGGGGATCAGCGTTGCAAAATTGCCTCTGCTCTTGCGGTGGAGGCAATTTCCATGAAAGAAACATCCGATAAGAACAACGATAGGAAGGGCTCTGGCCATGGACGGCGTAACGGTCATCGATCACCCGCTTGTGCAGCACAAACTCACGATCATGCGGCGCAAGGAGACATCGACCGGGAGTTTCCGCCGACTCCTGCGTGAAATCTCGACGCTGCTCTGCTACGAAGTGACCCGCGATCTGGAGCTCACGATGGAAACCATCGAGACACCGCTGCAGACAATGGAGTCGCCGATCCTCGAAGGCAAGAAGCTTGTCTTCGCCTCGATTTTGCGTGCCGGAAACGGCCTTCTTGAAGGCATGCTCGATCTCGTGCCGTCGGCGCGCGTTTCGCATATCGGCGTCTACCGTGACCATGAAACGCTGCAGCCCGTCGAATATTATTTCAAGGCGCCTGAAGATATCTCCGAGCGCTTGATCATCGTCGTTGACCCGATGCTTGCCACCGGCAATTCGTCGATCGCCGCGATCGATAAGCTGAAGGAGCGTGGCGCGCATAACATTCGCTTCCTCTGCCTTCTGGCCGCCCCTGAGGGCATCAAGAACTTCCGCGACGCGCATCCCGATGTGCCGGTCTTCACGGCCTCGATCGACAGCCACCTGAACGAGAAGGGTTACATCATGCCTGGTCTCGGCGATGCGGGCGACCGCATGTACGGCACGAAGTAATTCGCAATTCGTTTACCAAGTTCATTGTTGCCTGTGGCCCGGACAAGTTTGCCGGGCCATTGGCCTTGCTGGCATTAGCAACTTATCAGCAATTATGGCGTAGAACCTGTAAGCATGGCCACGCATGACGCGGGGTTTATACAGGAAGGATTTCTGTCCCGATGCTCGTGCGTACCGTCATTTTTGCAAGCGTTGCCGCAGTGCTTGCGACGCAAATTCCATCCATCATGGAAAAGCGCGGCGGCGAAGTGGCTCTTTCGGCCAACTTCGTTACCGGCAGGGCCGATCAGGCGCCTGCCACGGCCGCCGCTGGCGGCACAATGCGGCTTCGAGCCGACGCCCAAGGGCATTACTCCGGAGACTTCAAGATCAACGGTCGACCGGTGCAGGGCCTGATCGATACGGGCGCAACCTATGTCGCTCTGAACGAGAGCTTCGCTCGCAGGCTTGGTTATACCGGCAACCAGCTGGATTTTCGCTATTCGGTCGACACCGCCAACGGGCAGACGAAGGCAGCGCATGTGACGCTTGATCGGGTGGAAATCGGCGGCATCCGCGTGCGGGAGGTGGAAGCTTTCGTGCTGAAGGATGACGCCCTTACCTCCACGCTCGTTGGCATGAGCTTCCTCAAGAAACTTGCTTCCTATTCCGTTGCCGACGGATCCCTCAGCCTGAAGCAATAAACGGTGGCCTACGGCGTCATGACGGATCTGTGTTTCTTGCTTGGTCGGCGGTCCGCGCACTCTCTCGCGTTCCGGAGACAATGATCTCCAGGACCTCATGCTCGTCCGTGTTCTTGACGTAGCGGTCGCCCACATACTCGCCGCGCTTGAGAACCATGACGCGATCGCCTACCGCAAAAATGTCGACCAGGCGATGCGAGATAATGATCTGGGCAACGCCTTGCTTCTTCAGCTCCAGCATGGTTTCGAGCAGTCGTTCGGTCGCCATGACGGAAAGGTTGGCGGTCGGCTCGTCGAGAATCACGACTCGCGGTTCAAAAGAGATCGCGCGGGCAATCGCCACGGATTGCTGGCGGCCGCCCGATAGACTCTCGACCTTCTGATAGACGGAATTCACGTCGACCTTGAGACGCTTCAGTACGCTGTCCGCCTCGGCATACATCTTTCGCCGGTCGACGAAGGGCCCCCTGAGGGGCCAGCGGCCAAGGAAGATGTTCTGGCCGACATCCATGTTCCCGCAGAGCGCGAAGTCCTGGTAGATCATTTCGATTCCTGCTTCCCGACTCTCGTGCGGGCTCTTGAAATACACCGGCTGTCCGGCAACCAGGATTTCGCCGGCATCGCGCTGGTAGGCGCCGGTCAGGATCTTCATCAGCGTCGACTTGCCAGCCGAATTGTCGCCAACCAGCCCGAGGATCTCGCCGGGGAAAAGCGCGAGATCGACTTTGCGGAGCGCTTGCACGGCTCCGAAGGCCTTCTCGATGCCCCGCATTTCCACGATGGGCCGTAGGGGCTCTGCGTCAGCCATGGATGCGTTCTCCGGTTGGCGCAGCTGTCGCGAAACGGGCCCGCAGTCGCGCGAAGAGATTGGCCTGCCGTACCCATATGTCAATCAGCACGGCGACGATAAGGATGAGCCCGATGAAAACATTGATCCAGTGTTGGGGCATGCTGAAGCCCTGGACATTGAGCTGTAGAAGCGCCCGGACGAGCGTGATCACGGCTGCACCTGCAAGCGAGCCGATCATCGTGCCGTAACCGCCAAAGATCGATCCACCGCCGATGATGACGGAGGCAATGGCGTCAAGCTCTCGGAATTGGCCGGCAACCGGGTTGAAGCTACGGAAGTAAGCGACGTTGATGATCCCGGCCATGGTGGCGCAGAGCGCTGCCAGCATCAGGGAGAGGAAACGCACGCGGTTGGTGTTGATGCCGGCATAGGCGGCCGCGCGGACGTTGCCACCGGCAGCGCAGACCTTCAGCCCGAATGGTGTGTAGGCAAGTATGACGCCGGCGACGAGAGCGACAAGAAACATGAAGATCGTCTGGAGACTGACGACCTCTGCCACCGCGCGAACGATTCCCGACGGCAGCGAAAAGCCGAAATGCAGGAGAACGTCGTTCACCTTGCGGCCAAGCAGGTTGTAGCCCTCCGGCCAGCCGGTCAGCTGCTGGCCTGCCACGAACCAGGCGGCAAGACCGCGAGCAATGTAGAACATGCCGAGTGTGGCGATGAACGCGGGCAGCTTGAAGCCGACCGTGACGACGGCGTTGACGAGGCCGGCAGCCGTCCCCGCCAGGAGACCCATCGCCACGGCTGTAAACGGATCGGCGCCCAGTACCTTCAGGAAATAGGCGGCGGTGCTGCCGGCAAGCGCAAGCACGGCGCCAACGGAGAGATCGATATCCCCGGCTGCAATGACGTAGGTGAGCCCGACGGTAATGAGTGCAAGTTCGGTATAGTTGAGCAGGATCGCGAAGGTGTTGGGCAAGTTCCACCAGTAGTCCGGCCTCAGCGCCAGGCCGGTCAGCCAGAGCACGACAGTCAGGATAATGGCCAGCGCGTCACGGCGCGCGAGGAACTTGCCGAGCCCCGTGGCCGAGAGAGCCATGTCGGTCGCCATCGCTCCTTTGGTCTGAACGCCTTCCAGTGCCACGCCGCCGGTTTCGTAGGCTGGCGGTGGCGGTCGACCGCGGAGCCAAGCCCAGAACCGGCCTGCGATCTGGCGCCGAATGAGGAAGGGCTCGATAAGCACGGCCGTGACAAGAAGCAAGCCCAGGAAAACCAATACGGCCCCGGCGGGTAAGGTGAACCTCGCGCCGACGGCAACATTCTCGCCATCGATAACGACGGTGCGAGTGATCGGCCAGCCTTCTCGCAACACCTTGTCGATCAGCACAACGACTGCGGCGCCAAGGCAGGACCCGAATACCCTTCCGCGCCCGCCGAGGATCGATGCGCCGCCAATGACGACCGAAGCGATAACGGTAAGTTCCCAGCTGACGCCGTAGAGAGGGGTGACACCCTTATCCTGCGCCGCTGCCAGGAGCGCGGAAAGCGTCGCGCACAGTGATGAGAGCAGGTAAGCACGAATGCGCACCCATCGCGTGTTGATGCCGGCATAGGCTGCGGCCTGCTCATTGCCGCCGGTCGCGAAGGTCTCATAGCCCCACCGGGTTTTGGCAAGCACATAGGCACCGACGACGGCGACGAGGAGGAAGACTGCGATCTGGTTGTTGAAACCGAGAGTATTTATCTCTCCGAGACGGAAGAAGAACGGGTAGTCTTTCGCCTTGCCGGAATAGTAGATCGCCTGACCGTGCGTAAGCGCGAGAACAAAGCCGCGACCGATGAAAAGCATGGTCAGCGTTGCGATGAAGGCCGGCACTCTCAGGATCGTTACAAGGATGCCGTTAAGGAGGCCAATCACGGTACCGAGCAGCAGGCAGAAGATTGCGCACTCGATGATGCCGAAATCGATAACATCAGACGCAAAGAGCCTGGCAAAAACCACGGCGATGAGCCCGTAGGTGGAACCGACCGAGAGATCGAGATCCTTGTTGGCGATAACAAAGGTCATTCCGACGGCGATAATCCCGACACGCGATGTATCGCGCAGCAGCGCCAGAAGGGCTTCCGCAGACCCAAAAAAGGCCGGATTAACAAGAGCTCCGCCGAGGTAGAGCACGGCGAGAAAGATCAGCAGCCCAGCCTCCCAGCCGCCGACGAGCTGAGGTGGCGCACGTGCTAACGATGTCGTCGTGGGCGCCATGGTATCCACCGATCAACCTTGCCGTCGCGCTGCCGCGGGATTTTGCATCCCACGGCATCGATTTCCATGCATTCAGAGTGGCTAGTTCTCGAAGCGCTTGCCGACTTTGGCGACGTTATCCTTCGTCACCAATTGGGCACGCGTGTCCAGGTTGGCGGCGGAAATGCCGCGATCGATCTGGAGGTAAAGCTGCATGACGGGCCAGAAGCCCTGCAGGAAGGGTTGCTGTCCCAGCGAGCCAGTGAGATTTCCAGCCGCGATCCCCTCTTGCTGTGCCGGGCCGAGATCGAAACCAAAGGCGCAGAACTTGCCGGTCTTCCCCATCTGTGCGACCGCCTTCACGAGCGGCGGCGTGAAGACATTGTTGGCTGTAAACGCACCGACTGCGTCACCACGCGACTCAAATAGCGAAACAAGCGCGTTGACGGGGTCATTCGGATTCGTGTCGATGCCAACATTCTCCGGCCCGGCATCCACCTTGAACGCGTCAAGCTTGCCGGCATCCTTCAGCGTCTTGACGATTGCGTTGAAGGCGGCGGTCACGCGATTATTGACCTCGATGTTGCCCATCGCGGTCGACGACGGCAGGAGAATCGAGCCGCTGGTCGCGCCGCTATCAAGCACGCACTTGGCAAGCGCCTCGCCTCCGATGGCTGCGGCTGACGCGTCCTGGCCGGTATGGCTTATGCCACTGCGGTTCAAGATGGTTGCGTCGAACGAGTTGGTTGTGGCGATCGGAATGCCGGCCTTCTCGGCGGCCTTGACGATGTCGTTGTAGGCACCGACTTGCGGCGTCGTCATGATGATGCCGTCGATTGTCGGGTCCTGGACAATCTGGTTCAGGATCTCGATTTCGCGCGCCGGATCGTCAACCGGTGATTCCGAGCCGAGTAACAGGATCTTGGCACCGATCATGTTGCCGGCAACGGTTGCGCCGACGTAAACGGGGTCAAAAAAGCCATTGCCTGCCGTATGCGTCACAATCGCGAAGGTCAAATGGCCGTCAGCCGAATGAAAATCTTTCGTGCCGGACGCTTCCTTGGCGGCCTCGACAAAATCATAGCCGCCTACCGCTTTCTCAACGCCGCCCGACTGCGCAAATGCATGTGTAACGCCCAGCGACAGTACCGCAGCCGACGCTGCGTACAGCAAAGTCCGCCTCATGATTAGTCCTCCCTTGAGCCGAGGGAGAAAGTCGTTCGGGCGCAAATTATGGAGAGTGAAGGCCCGAGGGCTTCCTCCCATGCGCTAATATTCTGCGCAATTTCAATGCAAGTAAACGGCGAACTCATCGTAAGGGCGAATTTATACGCCGCATAAACATCTCATGGTTGCTTTGCTGGCAAATAGCCGCCGAAGTCGTGTTTCAGGCTTTCGAAAAGGGCGTAGCGCGCCAGTCGTGCCTCCTGTTCCGCTGTTGAGTGCGTCCGCCTCAGGCAATAGCCGCAATGCGCTCGCAAACGACATCAGGGATGGCGGGATGACGCTCGCCGATCCTGTAGTTGGCAGCCAGCGCGGCGACTGACGCGTCTGCGGCATCCTCGTTGGCTGCATGTACCAGCGCAATCGGATCGCCCTGTTCGACACGGGTGCCAAGCGGCAAAATGTCGGATACACCGACCCGGTGATCGATCCTGTCCTCGGGATGCCGTCGTCCGCCCCCGAGGTCGACGACGGTCATGCCGATCTCACGAACGTCGCAGCCGGAGAGCCAACCGGATTGAGTCGCGAGAACCGCCTTGGTTACCGGCGCGTGGACAAGGTATTTGTCCGGCTCTTCCAGGAGGTCTGAGGGGCCGCCGAGCAGGCGCACCATGCGGGCAAAGCATTCGGCGGCCCTACCCGACGAAACGGCGTCAGCGGCTCGCGTTTCGCCATCCTGCGCTGAGGAGGCCACGCCGGATTCCATCAGCATCTCGGCCGCGAACGCCAGAACGGCAGCCTCCAGCCGGGTGTCCTTCTTTCTGCCTGCGAGAAAATCCAGGCAATTGCGGATCTCCACGGCGTTTCCTGCCGCATCCGCCAACGGCTGGTTCATGTCGGTGATCAGCGCCGACGTCCGCACCCCCGCGCTGTTGGCGACATCGACGAGCGAGCGTGCCAGCATCTCTGCGTCTTTCGGCTCGGCCATGAATGCGCCCGTGCCGACCTTGACGTCGAGCACCAGCGTCTGCAGTCCGGCCGCGAGCTTCTTTGAAAGGATCGAGGCCGTGATGAGAGGGATCGAGTCGACCGTCGCCGTCACATCCCTGACGGCATAGAGCTTGCCATCTGCGGGAGCAAGCGCGCCAGTCTGGCCGATGATGGCGCAGCCGACATCCTTCACGACTTTGCGGAAAACCGTTGCATCAGGCGTGATGGTGTAACCGGGAATGCTCTCGAGCTTGTCCAGGGTGCCGCCGGTGTGGCCGAGGCCACGACCCGATATCATCGGGACGGCCAGGCCGCATGCGGCCGCGATCGGCGCCAGCATCAGCGAAACATTGTCGCCGACGCCGCCTGTCGAGTGCTTGTCGGCGATCGGCCGGTCGATGTCTGTCCAGCTCAGCGTGTCGCCCGAACGCGCCATGGCCAGCGTCAGCGCCACCACCTCCTCGCGCGACATGCCCCTGAACCAGACCGCCATGGCGAAGGCGCCGATCTGCCCCTCGGAGAGCTGACCGGAAGCAAGCGCGGCGATGAACGATTGGATGTCTTCTGTGGAAAGCGTTCCGCCGTTTCGCTTCTGGCGGATGATCTCCTGAGGGATCATTTCAATAGCTCGATGCAGCGGCAGGCGCGGACTGCGTGCCGCTGAGAACGGCAAGAATGTCGTCGAGCAGTCCGGATGCGCCAAAACGGAAGGTCGATGGCATCGGCCAATCGGGTGCCAGGATCGTTTCTGCGAGGCTCAGATAGAGCGCCGCGTCGGCCACCGACCCGATACCACCCGCCGGTTTGAAGCCGACCTTTCGACCACTTTGGCGAATGACCCGAAGCATGATGTCAGCTGCTTCGAGCGTCGCATTGACGGCGACCTTGCCGGTCGACGTCTTGATGAAGTCGGCACCCGCGTCGACGGCGAGTTCGGCGGCGCGACGGATCAGCGCCGCATCCTTGATTTCGCCGGTTTCGAGAATGACCTTCAGCAGGATCGGATCCTTGCACTCGGCGCGGATGGCCGTCACCATGTCGGTAACGGCCTTGCCGCTACCCGTCATGAACTTGCGATAGGGAATGACGAGGTCGATTTCATCGGCGCCGTCGGCAATCGCCTCGCGGGTTTCGGCGGCGACGTCGGCGATTTCCATCTCGCCCGAGGGGAAGTTGACCACGGTTGCGATCCGCACCGGATGAGCGGTGCCGAGTTGGGCGCGTGCGCGGGCAACGAAGCGCGGCCAGATGCAGATCGCTGCCGTGTTGCCATAGGGCGTCTGCGCCCTCGCGCACAGCGCGTCGATCTGCGCTTCGGTGCAATCGTCCTTGAGGTTGGTCAGATCGAGGAGAGAGAGGGCGACAGCGGCGGTCTCCTTGCTGGAATGAGTGGTCATTGTTCGCTTTCTCCTGCAATCATCTCTCTTAGTATGGCGGCGAGGCGGGAGCCGCCGATCGGAGCCATATCCTTGGTCTCCTCATGGCTCAGTTCACCACCGGTCATGCCCGCTCCATAGTTGGTGATTACCGACGCCGCTGCAACCCTTAAGCCCAGCATTCGCGCGATAATGACCTCCGGCACGGTCGACATCCCAACCGCATCCGCGCCGAGGATACGGGCCATGCGGATTTCAGCCGGAGTCTCGAAGCTTGGGCCGGAAAACCACATGTAGACGCCCTGTGCCAAGGGGATGCCGAGTTTCTCAGCGGCCTTGCGCATCTTGTCGGCAAGGCTGGCATCATAGGCGCTGGTCATGCCGACAAAACGACGATCGCTTTCCTCGCCGATCAGCGGGTTCATGCCGGAATAGTTGATGTGATCGGTAATCTGCATCACCGAACCGGGCGGCATGTCGTCTCGCAGTGAGCCTGCGGAATTGGTGAGGATCAGGGTCTCGACCCCGAGTTCGCCCAGCACTTCGATCGGCAGCCGCATCGCGCTGGCGTCGCCCTTCTCGTAGAAATGGACGCGGCCCGACAACATGACCACGGGTACACCGCCCAGCAAACCGGCGACCACTTCTCCGGCATGGCCCGAAACGGCGCTAACAGGGAAGCCCGGCAAGTCGTGGTACGGGATGCGTTGCGCTTCGGTCACTTCGCCGACCAACGAGCCGAGGCCGGAACCAAGCACGATGCCATAGCGCGGCGAAAGGCCGCCGAGCCCTCCGGCAAGCACTTTCAGAGCGGCACTCATCCGAGTTCAGTCTCGAAGCTGAATGGCAAAAGTTCTTCCATGGTCATCGTCTTCTGCACGCCGATCTCATCGCAGAGGTAGATCTTCGTATCCTTGGAGGCGAACTCCGAGATCTTCTGCCGGCAGCCGCCGCAGGGCGGGCAGAGCGGCAGCTTTTCAGCGATGACCGCCATTTCGACGATCTTCTTGGCGCCACCCATGATCATCGCGCTGATGGCAGTCGGCTCCGCGCACCAACCCTGTGGGAAAGACAGGTTCTCGATATTGGCGCCGGTATAGACCTTGCCGTCCTCGGCGCGGATCGCCGCGCCGACGGGAAACTTCGAATAGGGGGCGTGAGCGAAAGCCATGGCGCCGCGAGCGGCCTCGAAAAGATCGTGGGACATGTTCTCAACGTTCCTTCGTATAGGGGACACCACCCGCCTTGGGCGGGATTGCCACGCCGATGAAGCCGGCGAGCAGGACACAGGTCAGGATATAAGGCAGCGCCTGGAAGATCTGCACCGGCACTTCGCCAATCAGTGGCACCTGCTTGCCCTGCATGAAGTTGGCCAGCGCATCGAGAAAGCCGAAGAGCAGGCAGGCGAACATGACAGGCACCGGCTTCCATTTGGCAAAGACCAGCGCCGCAAGCGCGATATAACCCTTGCCGGCCGACATATCCTTGATGAAAGCCGCCGACTGCGCGATCGCGAGATAGGTTCCGGAGAAGCCGCAGAGGATGCCGGCGCACATGACGGCGCGATAGCGCAGCCAGGTCACCGAAATGCCAGCCGTGTCGACGGCGCCCGGATTCTCGCCGACGGCGCGCAGCCGCAGGCCGAAGCGCGTGCGGTAGAGGATCCACCAGGAAAGCGGAACCGCGAGGAAAGCGAGATAGGTCAGGATGTTGTTGCCGGAAATCACGTTGGCATAAAGCGGGCCGATGATCGGAATATCGCGGATGGCATCGGCGCCAGGCAGAACGATCGGCACAAAGCGAGCCTCAGGAAGCAGCTGCGGCGTGCGGCCGCCCTGGCCGAACCAGGCGCCGCCGAGAACGATCGTGATACCGGCGACGAAGAAGTTGATCGCCACGCCCGAGATGATCTGGTTGCCGCGGTTGGTGATCGAGGCGAAGCCGTGCACGAGGCTGAGCGCCACGGAGCAGACGATGCCGGCGCCGAGACCAAGCCATGGCGAACCGGTCAGATAAGCAACGCAGGCCGCCGCAAACGCCGATCCGAGCATCTTGCCCTCGAGGCCGATATCGAAGATGCCTGCCCGCTCGGAAAACAGCCCTGCCAGCGCCGTGAAGATCAGCGGGATCGACAGGCGGATCGTGGAGCTGAGGACGCTGATGAAGATGTCATAATAATCCATCGTGCGTTCCCTCACGCGGCCTTGAACTGTTGATAGACGCGAACCATCGCGGGGCGGAACATGTATTCAAGCGCGCCGGCAAAGAGGATCACGAGACCCTGAATGACAAGGATCATTTCGCGCGTGATATTGGGCATCTCGAAGGAGATCCAGTCGCCACCCTGATAGAGGATGCCGAAGAGGATCGCCGAGAAGATGATCCCGACCGGATGGTTTCTGCCCATCAGCGACACGGCGATACCAACGAAACCGGCACCGCCGACGAACTCCACCTGCAGACGGGCCGAGGATCCCATGACCGGATTCAGCGCCATCATGCCCGCAAGCGCGCCGGACAGCAGCATCGCAATCATGACGATGCGAGGGTAGGGGATGCCGGCATAGGCTGCAGCGCTCTGGCTGACGCCAAGCGTGCGCATCTCGAAACCGAGCTTGGTACGCCAAATCAGCAGCCAGACGAAATAGGCCGCAACCAGCGCAATGAGGAAGGAAACGTTGAACGGTGCGGCGCCGAGCTTGGCGCCGAACAGGTCCATCAGCCAGCCGAGTTTCGGCAACTGGCCGCCTTCAAGGAAGGTGCGGGTTTCCGGCGCCATCTTGCCAGGCACGATCAGCACATGCACCAGCAGGTAGACCATCAGCGCCGCGCCGATATAGTTGAACATGATGGTGGTGATGACGATGTGGCTGCCGCGCTTTGCTTGCAGGAAGGCCGGAATGAAGGCCCAGGCAGCGCCAAACAGGCCAGCCCCGACAACCGCTACCGGCATGGTCACATACCATGGGACATAGTGGTCGAGCGCCAGCGCTACCAGCGCGCTGCCGAGGCCGCCGAGATAGGCCTGACCTTCCGAGCCGATATTGAACAGGCCGGCATGAATGGCGACGGCAACGGAGAGGCCGGTGAAGATGAAGCTCGTCGCGTAATAAAGCGTAAAGCCGATACCTTCGCCGCTGCCAAGCGCGCCTTCGACCAGCAGCGACAGGGCCGCAAGCGGGCTCTCTCCGATCAGCCAGACGACAAAGCCGGAGATCAGGAAGGCAACGAACAGGTTCAACAGCGGGATGAGGCCGTAGTTGATCCAATTTGGAAGTGGAACGGAAGCAGTGCTCATCGAGGCCTCACGCGGCAATGCCGGCCATCATCAGGCCGAGGGTCTGTTCACCGGCATCGGGCGTCTTCTCACCGACCACGTGGCCGGCAAACATGACAAGGATACGGTCTGAAAGGGCGCGGATTTCGTCGAGTTCGACGGAGACAAGCAGGATCGCCTTGCCCGCGTCGCGCATCTCGATGATCCGGCGGTGAATGAATTCGATGGCGCCGATATCGACGCCGCGCGTCGGCTGGCCGATGATCAGGGCCGTCGGATCGCGCTCGATTTCGCGCGCCACGACGATCTTCTGCTGGTTGCCGCCGGAGAAGTTCGCTGTCTTCAGGCGCGGGTTCGGCGGACGAATGTCGTATTTCTCGATCTTCTCCATCGCGTCCTTGCGGATCGCGTCGAGATCAAGCAGCGGCCCCTTGCTGTAGCCGGGATTGCGATGGTAGCCGAGAACCGAGTTCTCGTACTCCTCGAACTTCAGCACCAGCCCCATGTGATGACGATCTTCAGGAATGTGAGCGAGGCCGAGCTCCCTGAGCCGCGCCGGATCGGCCTTGTCGATCGGCTGGTTGTCGAGGAAAATCTCGCCGGAATGCGGCTTGCGGATGCCGGCAATTGCCTCCAAGAGTTCGGACTGCCCATTGCCGGCGACGCCGGCAATACCGACGATCTCGCCGGCTCGGACGTCGAAGGAGACGTTGTCGACCATGGTGACCCCGCGATTGTCCTTAACGGTCAGGTTGCGAGCCGACAGGATCACCTTGCCTGGATTGGCTTCGCCCTTCTGCACGCGCAGCAGGACGCGACGACCGACCATCAGTTCGGCCAGCTCCTCGACCGTCGTCTCCGAAGTCTTGCGGGTCGCGACCATCTCGCCGCGGCGCATGACCGACACCGTATCGGTGATCGCCATGATCTCGCGCAGCTTGTGGGTGATCAAAATGACCGTCTTGCCCTGGTCGCGAAGGACGCGAAGGATCTTGAAAAGATGGTCTGCCTCGGCAGGCGTCAGCACGCCGGTCGGCTCGTCGAGGATGAGGATCTCGGCGCCGCGGTACATGGCTTTGAGGATCTCGACGCGCTGTTGCAGTCCGACCGGAAGCTCTTCTATGAGCGCATCGGGGTTCACTTCGAGGCCATAGTCCTTCTCAAGGCGGCGCAGCTCGGCGCGCGCGGAAGAAACGCCTTTGGCGAGCAGGGCGCCGCCCTCGGCACCGAGCATGATGTTCTCGAGCACCGTGAAATTGTCGACCAGCATGAAGTGCTGGTGCACCATCCCGATGCCGGTCGCGATCGCGGCCTGGCTGTCCTTGATGGTGACGGGATTGCCGTTAACGCGGATTTCACCGGCGTCGGCATGGTAGAAGCCATAGATGATCGACATCAGGGTCGATTTGCCGGCACCGTTCTCGCCGATGATGCCGTGAATCGTGCCCTTGGCGACGGTAAGATTGATGTCTTTGTTGGCATGAACGGCACCGAATTTCTTGTCGATGCCCACAAGTTCGATAGCGGGCGTGTCTGTCACAGCAGGCTCCAAATACGAAAAGGGCGTATGGCGGAACGAATCCGCCATACGCCCGTCTCAGTCACGGATCACTTCGGGCAAGCATTGTCCGAGGTATAGTCGTGAACCTTGATGGTCCCCGCGATGATGCCTTCCTTGGCCTTGTCGAGAGCAGCCTGCATGTCAGGCGTGATCAATGCCTTGTTGTTGTCGTCCATGGCGGCTGCAACACCGTCTTCCTTGACGCCGAGCGCGAGAACGCCGGCCGTGAACTTGTCAGCCTTGACGTCGCTGAAGCCGTTGTAGACAGCAAGGTCGACGCGCTTGACCATCGAGGTCAGGACGGAGCCCGGGTGCAGATGGTTCTGGTTGCTGTCGACGCCGATCGAAAGCTTCTTGTTGTCGGCGGCGGTCTGCAGGACGCCGAGACCGGTCGCACCGGCTGCCGCGTAGATGACATCAGCGCCCTGGTCGATCTGGTTCTTGGTGAGCTCGCCACCACGAACCGGGTCATTCCAGGCAGCGCCCGTCGTGCCGGTCATGTTCTGGAACACTTCGACATCGGCCTTGACCGAGCGGGCGCCCTGCTCATAACCGCATTCGAACTTGCGGATCAGTGGAATGTCCATGCCGCCGACGAAGCCAACCTTGCCGGTCTTCGAAGCGAGGCCGGCCAGCGTGCCGACGAGGAAGGAGCCTTCTTCTTCCTTGTAGACGACAGAACGAACGTTCGGCTTGTCAACGACGGCGTCAACGATGACGAACTTCGTGTCGGGGAATTCGGCTGCGACCTTCTCGATTGCCGAAGTCCAGGCGAAGGAGACAGCGATAACCGGGTTGAAGCCGCGGCTCGCGAAGTTACGGATGGCCTGCTCGCCCTGGGTGTCGCCGGTCGGCTCGAAGTCGCGATAAGCGATCCCAGTTTCCTTCTTGAACTTTTCGGCGCCGTTGTAGGCTGCTTCGTTAAAGGACTTATCGAACTTCCCGCCGGTGCCGTACACGAGCGCCGGCTTGACGTCGGCGGCGAGCGCCGTCGTGGACATGGCAGCCACGGCCAGGAGAGTCAGAAGGGATTTTTTCATGAGTTGCAGCCCTATTGTTTCTAATTGTTTGGGTCCTCCCGCAAGCCGTTTAGGCATGTCTGCGGAACCACCGACCTCCCCCCGGAGGCCTGGCTGGGCGCATCCTTGCATGGCTCAAAAAAAAATTCACGAGAAATTTTTCGACTGGTAAAGATTTGCCGCAATTGCCAAAAATCAGCTCACGCGGGCTGAATTTTGTACAAAATCATCATCGGCTTGCGATTTTTCTCGGCAAATTTGGGTTCGCCAAGACCGCTTGTCATGCCGCAAAGCGGCCAGCCACCGAGGGCTTCTTGTAGCCCACCATCCACAACATCAGCGACAGCACCAGGAACACGGCAAAGGCCGGCTGGAGCATCAGCCACTGGAAGGCAAGCGTGTAGAAGCGCGGATGGATGTAATAGGCGATGGTCGATTGAAGGGTTTCCAGCGACGAGGGGCTGAGGTCCTGCCATGCGTCACCCATGGGAGTGATAACTACCGACGAGGCGGCAACGGACTGAATGGAATCAATCGTACCGGCGATGACGGCGACGGCCAGCGCAACGAGACTTGCCAAACGCAAAAGGAAACGCATCAAACTCTCCGGCGATCAAACATGCCAGGCATTTTCCCGGCCAGCCGCGCCATTCGTCAACCTCTACAAAAGATAGTTATGGAGGGGTGGAGCTACAATGGAGGGCCAGAGCGCACTTTTACCGGAAGAAGTCAAAAAACTGTTAGATTTGGGTTGATCGGCAAAAATTCATCGGTATATATCGCGCCGTTCCGACGATTTGCATCTTCGCCGATGCAGACCGCCAAAGGACAGGTGGCCGAGTGGTTGAAGGCGCACGCCTGGAACGCGTGTGTACGTGAAAGCGTACCGAGGGTTCGAATCCCTCTCTGTCCGCCATTATTGTCTTTAAGTGTCTGATTTTTAAGAGATATTCAATCTGAATTCGGTCGGCCCGCCGTTCAGCCCGCCACGAGAATCCGGGCTGGTTTTTTTCGCATGTCACAAAAAAATGCGAATCCCCCGTTGCCAATTGCTATGACATTCGGCTACTTGAGATTCATTCACAACAACCCACCACTGCGCAAGACGTGCGGTGTCCTCAAGAAGGGACGCCTATGTCAAAAGATTCGCAGTTGGGACTGTTTTCTTCCCCTGACAAAGTTGAAGCTACGCCACCAAGCGACGTAGCGATCCGTACCCCCGCTTCGCCCGGAGCCACTCGCGCCGCTATTGTGGCAGCGCCCGACGCCATGCTCTTCGCAAAGATCCGGGCTCCGGCAGACATTGGTCTCCGGCTCAAGGGCGAGGCAGTTGCGCCGGCAAAGCCTCAGGCAGACGAGCGTTATCTCTCGGTCCAGGATGTGGCACGCCGCTATGCCATCAGTATCCAGACCGTCTGGCGCCACACCAAGCATAATCCGGACTTCCCCAAACCGATCAAGATCCTGACCGGTTCGACCCGCTGGCGCATGAGCGACATCCTGGCCTTCGAGATTTCGCGCCAGGAGATGAGCCAATGACCGCCGCCAGTGCCCCGCGCAAAAATCGCCGTATTCTACAGAGCGACCGGAAGGCCAGGCTTCATCAGCTCTATTCGAGCGACGATGTCATCAAGCTCTATGAGATCTCACGAAATACGCTCACAAACTGGATTGCCGACGGTCTTCCCTTCATTGATGCCGGGTTGCGTCTGTTTCGCGGCTCGGACCTTAACGCCTTCCACAGTCGACGGCGGCTGAAGGCTGCTGGAGAGCCACTCGGTCGGTTCTTGGTCAACTGCTTCGGCTGCAAGCGCTCTCATTCACTGCTTGAGGGACATGTCTCGGTTTCTCCCGGTCGCACTGACAGGATTTTCCGCGTCTCCAAAACTTGCCCGGATACCGGAGTGAGGGCCAACAGGTTCGTCTGTAGGGAAGAATTGGAGACGCTCCAGAGGCATCGCGAAACCGATCCCGGAAGCAAGACTCCCGACTAATATGTTTCCTCGGTCCAATCGAGGTTTGTGCAAATCCGGCGGTCCCGCCTCCGGGGCCGTCGCCGCAACCAGACCATCACCAAGCTCATGGAGCGCCGCCAGCCGGAAATCCTGTCCCGAACCGAAGGTTCGCCTTTGGTAATGCAAACCCATGCGATCTCAAGCGATCGCATCAAATTTAGAGATCTAAAATGACTTCATCTATCGAGAATAATGCCTCAATCGTCTACCTCTATCAGGGCGAACTGAGGCACGGCAAAGGCTTCCACCCGAAGACCGTCAACGACATCCTGCGCCATATCTGGCAGTTTGAGGCGCACACCGGATCCGTCGACTTCCGGTCAGTGACGCGCAAGATGGTCGAGGATTTCAAGGATGAGCTTGTCAGCCGGGCAGACAAAGCCGGCAAGGAGGGATTGTCCGCCTCGACCATCGTACACACGTTCGGGAACCTGAAAGCCTTCTTCACCTGGCTTTCTGGTCAGGACGGCTACAGGAGGGCGATCAGCGCCCAGCTCTACAACCACTTCAACTCGCCGCGGCATCTGGTCGAGCTCGCTGGAGCCGCGGCGCAGAAGTTCGTCCCGAGTGCAGAGCAGCTGCGGTTGATGCTTGGGGAGATGCCGGCAAATTTGCCGGCCCAGCGGAGGGACCGCGCTATGCTGGCGGCCCTTTTCCTGTTTGGTGTCCGCGATGGTGCGCTGATCTCGCTGCGCCTGAAGCATGTCGACATCGACCGCAAGCAGGTGTTCCAGGACGCGCGTGAGGTGAAGACGAAGTTCAGCAAGACGAGCATCGTCGACTGGTTTCCGATAGGAGACGATATCGAACGTATTGTCATCGACTGGATCGCGGAGTTGAAGGCAATGGACGCCGGAGAAGATGCCCCTCTCTTTCCCACGGCGCCATTCAAGCCGTGGATCGGTCGGCACAGCATCGAGCTTGAATTCCTTACCACGGCTGCCCCCGTGCGCCAGGTCTTACGGAAGGCGGCCGCTGCCGCGGGTGTTCCCTACTTCAAGCCACATGCGATCCGCTCCACAGTCGCGAAGCTCTGTGATGAGTGGGCCTCTTCTTTGCGGGATATGAAGGCGCTCAGCCAGAACCTCGGTCATGAGCAGGTGAGCACGACGTCGAAGTACTATGGTGATGTCGAGCCTCACGTGAAACAGGAGCTGTTCCGCAAGATGCGTGACAAGCAGCGGAACCCGGGCGCCCGCGACATAGGCGATCTTGCCGAGCGGGTCGATCTGGATACCCAGGATATGGTTCGTAAGATCCTGCAGATGGCGCTGGACAAGAAATAGTCACCCGTAGTGCGCGGTGGCAGACATTTGCCATTTGCCACCGCGCATCGCCTCTGGTTGGTTGGCCCCAGTGGTTCGAGGCCTGCAAAGCCCTTCCGAAAAAATAAAAAATCTTCACAAACGCTCTTGCGGTTTTCCCGCGATCCGCATAAATCACGGCCACCGACGCGGCGGACCAAACAGGACCGATTTCGCGAGGGCGATTAGCTCAGTTGGTAGAGCGCCTCGTTTACACCGAGGATGTCGGGAGTTCGAGTCTCTCATCGCCCACCATTCTTTCCCCTATGTTTCAAAAACCTAAGTGGTATCAAGGGCTACCTGAGGCCCGAGTCATGTACACGGGTGATGTACATGGTGCATTTGATGACGAATCCTACCGAAGGCCCGAACGGCGTCTACTACTACTACTACTACTACTACTACTACTACGTGAAGCGCGTTCCCAAGGATCTGATCGCTAATATCGGCAAAGAGCGCTACTCTGTTTCCCTCCGAACGAAAGATCCCAGAGAGGCCAAACGCCTTTGCGGGGAGATGGACGTTCTGAAAGAACGAGAGTCAGGGCGCTACGCGCAGGGCCGAGAGCCCCGTTGAAAACGGGGGATTACCGAAGGACTCGACATATCCGTTCTGCATGGGCCTTCCCGGCGCGATATAGTGCCACTCGACCTTGTGATCCTTCGCGGCTAGACCATGACCACCAGAACGGCGCGCTGCGCTGCGGCACGACCATCGCGAGCCGTCCCCCTGCACTGTGGGCCCGTCACCGGCCAAGCGGCACCTACTCGAACATCGGCGACTCCACCCCATAGTATTTCTTGAACACCGTTTCATAGCCTTTGATGAACCACTCCGGCGATGAAGCTGTTGGAAGCGGTCTGATCTGCATCGGAATTGCGTCCAGCTGGAGTCCTGTCTTGAGCGTGGCGTTATCGCCCAGCATGGCCCTCGCATAGACGACCTCGACCTGCCGTGAAAATGCATTCCCTTTTTCGATCTCCTGAAATGAGCCTTGCTGTAACTTGGAAAACAAGACGACGAGAAGTAATGTCAGGATAGGTTGAACTGTGCGGTGCTTGGTGGCGACACGCGAAACGACGAGTGCAAATAAATACAGGACAGCTATTTTCCCTACCAGCATGAGGTCGCCCCAGGGATATTCTGTTATCGCCAGATAGTTCACCCGTGTCTTCAGAGAGATCAGAAACGTCACGGCGAGCACGACCAGAGCCGTCTGAATGCAAAAAAGCACGCTGCTCCGATGCTCGGCATCTTCCAGCTTTTTTCTCCCCTGCCACAATGCAATGGCACTCCCGCCAATAAGAAAAAGTGCCAGCCCAACCGGTGCCAGCTTGGAAGCGGGACCGAACGTGAACCCTTCGCTGGGCTCCGCACCGGTCACCACCCTTGCTCTTTCGGAAAAGAAGATCGTGACGAGAAGAGCGAGCAAGCTGAAGAGTATGTTGGTCAGCGCGATCATCGATCGCGATCCAATTTTGACCTGCGACATGACCGCGGGCACCTGCCATCCGTTCTTGTGCAAATGCAACCCGAGCAGCATTGCGTTGAATATGAAAATTGCCGCGGAAAATGCTTCGAGCGAGAACGAGCAGACATAGGACAGCAACAACAGGCACGAGGTTTTCTCGATGCTCGCCCCGTCATCCTTGATGCCTGCTGTCATCCCGAGCAGGACGAATGTCAAGAATGCCGGCAACTGGTAGCAGATAAAATGTACTTGGTTCTTCCAGGGTAACAATTTGAAAATGCAAACTGCAATGATCAGCGAAAAGACAAATGAAAAAACCTTGTTTCTCGAGTCGAAAGGCAATGATCGAAGGAAATAAGCAAGCACTCCGGTGGAGAAGAGTGCAAAGACGCTCGCTGAAAAAAGCTTGTAGAAGCTAAAGAAGCTAACCTTTGAAACTCCATTCGCGGCAAAGAACAGAAAATTGAATGTCGAGGCGAAGATGCTTCTTCCGTAGTTGTCAACGACCCTATTTGGAGTCCATCCGCCGCTGAATTTCGGAAGCATTGAGCTCTGCAGCGACGACGCATAGTGAACTACATCGTCACCATTCATGACGGCAACGCTATAGGTCGCCAACCATACGAGAACAAAAAAGCATGCAAGAAATATAAAATGTGGCCGATTGTTTCTGATCTTCATAAGTCCTCCGTATCGTTTTGTTCGATGGTTGTCGACCGGCCGTTTGCCGTGATCAAAACGCTACGAGTGTCGATCGGCTCTGCCCGGATCGATGGAAGCGTACGGTGCGTTGTCGAGTCGCGTGTTTCAGGAGCACAAACGCGCCGCTGGCTGTGATGCGTACACAGTGACCAGTGCATGTCTGAGTGTGGGAGGCTTAATTGGAGGGAATTGTGAATAGAAAAAAATGCCTATCCATCATTGTCCCGTTCTATAACGAAGCGGATGGTATCGATCGATTTCGGAATGCAATTGCTGGCGTCATGGCGAAAGCCCCGGCATACGACTTTGAAGTCATTTGCGTGGATGACGGGAGCCAGGACGATACGTTGGAACAATTGATCGCGCTCTCGCAGGAGGACAATCGCTTTCGGGTAATCGAGCTCTCCCGAAACTTTGGAAAAGAGGCTGCGTTGACCGCCGCCATTGACTTCTCGAACTGCGACGCGGCCATTCCTTTCGATGCCGATCTTCAGGATCCCCCAGAACTCATCTTGAAGATGATCGAAAAATGGGAAGAGGGCTACGAGGTCGTGCTGGCGAGGCGTGCGGATCGCACCATGGACACGTACTTCAAGCGGAAGACCGCGGGAATGTTCTACCGGTTTCACAACCGGATGTCCGACACCAAGATTCCCGAGAATGTCGGCGATTTCCGCTTGATGGACAGCGCAGTCCTGGCTGCGATCAAACGTCTCCCCGAACGGCAGCGCTTCATGAAGGGTTTGTTCGCCTGGGTCGGATTCAGGACCGCCGTGATCGACTACAAGCGCGCTGCGCGCCAGACAGGCGAGACCAAGTTCTCCGCCTGGAAGCTCTGGAACTTCGCGCTGGAAGGCATCACAAGTTTCAGCACCGTGCCACTCAGGCTGATGGCGTGGGTGGGAAGTGTCGGGACGCTGGCCACCTTGCTCTACGCGCTCTACATCATCTTCAAGACGCTCATCTATGGCGTGGATGTGCCCGGTTACGCCTCGCTGCTCGTCGCCATTCTGTTCATGGGCAGCCTCCAGTTAATCGGGTTGGGAATCCTGGGCGAATACATCGGTCGCATCTATATGGAATCGAAGCAGCGTCCTGCGTATCTGGTTCGCCGGCATTTCGGCTTCACCGGTTCAGGCGAGGCCATTCCCCCGGTGCAATCGGTCGTCGAGGCGGAGGTGGCGCGCCGAGGGGCTCTATGAGGAGTTGCCGCCCGCTGTGGCCGAGCGACTGCCGGGCTATCCGGGCCATCGTTCTGCCAACCGGCTGGTATCGAGATAGGCAGGGCATCGCGCTGATAGTAAGCAAGTTATTAGGTCGATGGGCTCCGCTCAACCGAGTATGGCTCTCTCCCAGAGCAAGCGCGGCCTAGGCAGAAGTCTGCCGGTGGGAAAATCTTGCCAAAATCGGCGACCGTCATCTACGGATCGTTGTGGCTCAGAAGACCTTGAGGCCGTGCGTTGAGTAAAACTTCACGGCTGAACGAACGAATTGCCAAATGTGCCAGGCACCCTTCCCGCCAGCATTGCCACCACCATGCACAATTCTGACCGAAGGAAGGTATGCGATCCGGGTAATGGCGGAAGCACGTAGCGAGATGTCAAAGTCTTCGAAATAGAGCATGTATCTCGGATCAAAGCCTTCCAGCGCATGAAAAACGTCCCCCCGGAAAAGCATGAAGCATCCGCTGACTATGGGGGGATCCCAGACAGGTTGCTCGTCAATCAGGTCGCGCATCTCGTAGCGATCCAGCCGCTCGCGAAAGAACGGTCGGGCAAACGCGGGTGCAAATCCTCTGAGAAATAGATCAAACACAGCAGGATAGCGTTTGCAGAGATATTGACGGGTTCCGTCTGGCGAGAATGCGGCAGGAGTCAGCAGGCCGCAGGCCGGGTTGGACAACATGAACTGCACCGCTCGCAGTAGCGCATCGGAATCCATCTCGACATCGGGATTAAGCACGAGATGCAGCGAACTCTTCCACGCTAGGGCCAAATTGTTGGCTCTGCCGAAGCCGATGTTTCCCTGTCCGGAAATCACCATCAGCGGGAAATCCGGCATTCTCGATTGAACCCAAGGCGTGACCTCATCGACAGGAGAATTGTCCACTATCACTACATTCGCATCAATTGCAGCAAGATCGAGGGCATTCTTGAGACTTTTCAACGTCGCCTCTAGGACCGGCCATTGCGGTTTGTAGGTGACGATACAGACGGAAATGGACGCAGACTCGCGGAGTCGCTCTTCCGGTGGTTGATCAGGCACACTCACCTTACTTTTTTCCCATCCGATTTATAATGCCATGGAACAATCCAACGGTCATCATTCCCGCATGTTGAAGTCGAGGTGCAGTCATTAGGCTGAAGAATCCGAACTGACATACCACCCGCCACAGGAGCACGACCCTCCAACGCTTTGTAAGCCAAGGCTGGCGGCATAACCAAATTGCATTACGCACGTGGTAGTAGTGGCGAAGTGGGCTGTGAACGGGGACGTGGCGCTTGCCGAACGCGATCGACTCATCGCCTAGCGCATGTTCCATAAAAGCCCCGCAAACTCCGTAGGAGCGGTATCCCTTGGCCTTGGCCCGCAGACCCCATTCAATGTCGACGTAGTCAATGAACATTTCCTCAACCATATCGCCCACCGCTTCGATCGTGGAAAGAGGGATGAGACATCCGGACGCGATAAGAAAGTCGACATCGATGATTGCCGCTGGGCGCTCGCATGTTTGCCGTTTCAGCCGAAGCCCCTCAAGCCTGACAAATGGCGCGGCATCCAACTTGCGACTGTCGGTATAACGAGGTCCTGCACAGGCAACCTTTGAACCCTCCGCTTCCTTGACTAAGATTGCAGCGAGAAGAGTCGCGACCATATCTGGCGCGGGAACGCTATCCTGGTCGAGCAGGAGCACATAGTCTGCGCCATTGGCCCGAGCTTTCTCGATGCCAATATTCTGGGCTCGCGCAATCCCGTAGTTGTTGTCGAGCCGTATGATGTCGGCAGGCATGGCGTCGCCAAGTCCGACGTCGGCACAAGAGCCATTGTCGACCACCAATAGCTGATCCAATTGTGGTGCAACCGCTGTCGCCAACTGCCTCAATGCGTTCGTATCGGGATTGTAACTGACAATCACGCCGGTGATTTTTGACGGGCTGGAAGAACTTTGCATACCACCTTGGGGGGTTATCATCTCGTCCGGCGTCGGTAGCATATTGATCCCAGCGGTGAAACCAACTACGTGCTTGAAGGCAGAATAATTGCAGCGAGAAGCATCGTCCGCAATCTATGTTGGTGGGGGTTCGATCGAGATGAAGGGCATTATTTTAGCTGGGGGCAGCGGCACGAGACTGTATCCTCTGACGATCGCGGTTTCCAAGCAGATCCTCCCTATCTACGACAAGCCGATGATCTACTACCCGCTGAGCGTTCTCATGCTCGCCGGAATTCGTGAAATTCTGGTGATTTCAACGCCGCATGATCTACCCATCTTTCAGAAGCTTCTCGGGGACGGAACTGAGTTCGGCGTAAAATTCAGCTACGCTGAGCAGGCTCAGCCCAATGGACTCGCCGAAGCGTTTATTATCGGACGGGACTTTATCGGTGACGACAGCGTTGCCATGATCCTCGGCGACAACATCTACTTCGGGAGCGGCCTACCGGATATCTGCAAGCGAGCTGCCAAACTCGATAAGGGCGGTGTCGTATTCGCTTACCATGTGGACGATCCCAATCGGTATGGTGTCGTCGAGTTCGACAAAACCGGCAGAGCGCTTTCGATAGAGGAGAAGCCAGAAGAACCCAAGTCCAACTGGGCCGTCACGGGCCTCTACTTCTATGACAACGACGTTGTGGATATTGCCTCCTCCATAAAGCCGTCGGCCCGCGGGGAGTTGGAGATCACCACCGTCAACAATATCTACCTTGAGCGCGGAGAGTTGAGTGTGCAGCAACTGGGACGTGGCTATGCGTGGCTTGATACTGGAACGCACGACAGCTTGCATGATGCTTCGTCTTTCGTCCGCACCATCGAACATCGCCAGGGAATTAAGATCGCGTGTCCGGAGGAGATAGGGCTGGATAATGGCTGGATATCAGTCGACAAAGTGCTGGATCGTGCGGCCCGGATGGGCAAGACGGAATATGCAAGCTATCTGAAGCGCAGAGCGCAGGAACTAGGAAACGAGTAATGGAAGTCATACCGTTGGGCCTTGAGGGCGTTCTTGAAATACGCCCGAAAAAATTCGGAGATGCGCGTGGCTTCTTCTCGGAAACTTACAATGCCGAACGTTTCGCGGCAGCCGGTATCTCCCTCACCTTCGTCCAAGACAACCACTCTTTCTCCGCGGCGAAAGGCGTCGTTCGTGGATTGCACTACCAAGTGGCTCCGCGAGCCCAAGATAAACTCGTCCGTGTCACCAGGGGCGCGATTCTCGATGTTGCAGTCGACATCAGGAAGAGTTCGCCGACTTTCGGCAAATGGAATTCTTTGGTCGTTTCGGCCGCCGAATGGAACCAGGTTCTAGTGCCGAAGGGCTTTGCCCACGGGTTCGTGACCTTGGAGGAGAATACAGAGGTCATTTACAAAGTGACTGACTATTATTCACCGGAACACGATCGTTCCATTCGGTTCGACGATCCTGCTATCGGCATAGAGTGGCCATTCCCCTCATCGATCGTTCAGCTTTCCGACAAAGACAAAATGGCACCAACGTTGGCGGACTCAGACGTTTTTGAATAAGGGAGGCGCCTTCATGAATATCCTCGTTACCGGCGGTGCCGGCTTTATTGGATCAGCAGTCTGCCGGCACTTGGTTCGCGACTCGGCCAATCGAGTCATTAACGTCGACAAACTCACATATGCTGGCAACTTGCAATCTCTCCGACAGATCGAGAACCTCCCGAACTACCGTTTCGTACAGGCCGATATTGGGGATGAGGCTACGATCATCGATATTCTGCGCAACGAGAATATAGATGTCGTCATGCATCTTGCTGCCGAAAGCCACGTAGACCGCTCTATTGATGGACCGGCCGTTTTCATCGAAACGAATATCGTGGGGACCTACCGATTACTCAACGCCGCGCTCACCTATTGGCGTGAGCTTGGAGTTGGGCGGAAAGAGAGTTTCCGGTTCCATCACATTTCGACGGACGAAGTATTCGGAGATCTTCCATTCGACAGCGGCATATTTACTGAAGAGACGCCCTACAAGCCGTCTTCCCCCTACTCGGCGTCTAAAGCGGCGTCCGACCATCTCGTAAGGGCATGGCATGAAACCTACGGGTTACCCGTCGTCCTATCCAATTGTTCGAACAACTACGGTCCCTTCCATTTTCCTGAGAAGCTTATACCTCTCGTCATACTGAATGCGCTCGACGAGAAACCGCTGCCGGTCTATGGCGCAGGAGCAAACGTACGCGATTGGCTATATGTCGAGGATCATGCTCGCGCGCTGGCGACGGTAGCAACGAGAGGTGTCGTCGGGGAAAGTTACAACATTGGTGGCCGCTCTGAGCGAACTAACCTGTCTGTTGTCCAGACAATCTGCGACATTCTCGACGAGAAGCGGCCAAGGGCAAACGGAATGCCTTATCGCAACCTTATCACCTTTGTCACCGATCGTCCGGGACATGACCGACGTTATGCAATCGACGCCTCCAAGATTGATCGTGAGTTGGGTTGGGCTCCGGTCGAATCGTTTGAGACCGGTTTGACAAAGACTGTTCAGTGGTATCTGGACAATTCCTGGTGGTGGAGACCCATTCGTGACGGCAAATATGCTGGCGAGCGACTGGGAGAGCGGGATACCCAAGCGCGAAAGGATGTTAGGTGAAGATCCTCGTCACCGGGCGCCAGGGACAGGTCGTTCAAAGCCTAGTCGAAAGAAGCGCATCCCATCCCGGATCCAGCATTATCGCTGTTGGTCGACCAGATCTGGATCTCGAACATCCCGAGGGTATTGATGCGTTGGTAAGTGCCGCCCGACCGGATCTGATTGTTTCTGCAGCGGCCTATACTGCGGTGGACCAGGCGGAGGACGAACCAGATAAAGCGCGTGCCGTCAACGCACTTGGTGCAGAAGCAGTGTCGGCCGCGGCTGCGGCTATTGGCGTGCCGGTCATACATATCTCCACTGACTATGTGTTTTCCGGAGAGGCTGCGAGGCCTTATGTGGAATCGGACCCGACCGGTCCGCAAAGTGTGTACGGAGCGACAAAGCTCGAGGGCGAGCGATTGGTCGCGGCGGCCAATCCCAAGCATCTAATATTTCGAACGGCGTGGGTTTATAGCCCGTTTGGAAAGAACTTCCTGAAGACGATGCTGCGCCTAGCCGAAACACGAAATGAGATATCGGTTGTGGCTGATCAGTGGGGCAATCCGACATCGGCATTGGACATCGCGGATGCGATACTCCACGTCGCGAACGCCCTTAACCAGACGCCCAATTTCAGCCAATATGGAATTTATCACCTTGCCGGTACGGGCGACACAAATTGGAGCGGCTTTGCTCGCCACATCACTTCCTGCGCACGGAAGTACCGCGGCCCTAGTGCTCAGATCAAGGAAATTGTGAGCTCGGAATTTCCTACAAAGGCTCGCCGCCCGGCAAATTCCCGTTTGTCGACTGAACACTTCTCCCGCGTTTTCGGCTGGCGAGCGCCCAATTGGGAAGATTCAAGTGCAAGCACTGTCAACAGGCTTGTATCTCTCGATGTTTGATGGTGTTTGCGAGCGGGCGGCGCCACCGCCCTCAGGTCTCGCGATTTGAACTGCATTAGTAGGCACATAAAAGGCGAATGTCAGCTGTTCACTTTGAAAGCAATTTCAATTGCGAATGCAGACGCAAGTGCTCAAATGGAAGAGCCTTCGTCCAACTTATTTTTGTAAAATTACTCGGTACAAGAAGACCCTCCGAAGATGCAAGACACACGAGTTGCGACAATCACCGCCACAGCATCAAAGGGACTCCCTGTCGTAGTTATCGCATTGTTTTTTTTCGTACTTCTGAGCGGAACTTTCGTTCCCATCTACTCCGACGAGGTGGTTACGAAATGGAGCACATCAAGATTTTTTCTTGAAGATCGACATCTGCTTTCATTGTATCCGCAGTGCTTGACAATGTCTGACCGCGTTGTCTCCTGGGTCTTCTATCCCGCCGCAATGTTAGTCTCGACGGTATATGCTGATCTTGGGCCGCTCGGGATACGACTAAGCGGAATTATTCTTTCCTCCGCCTGGTTTTCGTTGCTTTTAATTTGGTGTTTTAAGCAAACGGGGGCCATCACATCCGCAGTGCGCCAGTTTGCCGGCTTAGTCGCATTGTCGGCGCTGGGTGTAGTTCCGTACTTATTTGCTCTGTCCCGCCCAGAGCAATTTATGACTTTGCCTATCTTGATACTTTGCGTCACTGCACTCTGTTTCAAAGGAGAGAAATCCTTAACGGTTCAGTGCGCAGGGGCGATTTTCCTATCACTAGTAATTTCCTGTTTCTTTTATGTACACCCAAAAAGCTTGTTTTTCCTTCCTTTTTCTCTCGTGGCCCTATGGCTGGCGACCGAAACTTATCATAGGGCAGTTCGCTTTGCGCTTCTCGCATACGCGGTTCTCTTATTTGCTCAGGTGCTTCATGAATCAGGAGCCATTGCCGCCTGTACAGATGCGCCAGTAATTCAAAGCGTGTTGGCCGCGAATACGCTACTCCCCGGGAGGCTTTTCTCCGCACCAGGTGAGTTCATTCAAGCCGCGCTCAGCAATATTGCAAACTTCCCGGATCGGCTGCTGTCGCATTTGACGTTCAACGCGGTCTTTCAGTCAGGTTGGCTCCCCCCTATCGAGGGAAATACCAGCTTCCTGTTCATTTTGAACCTAGGAATTAGATATTCACTTTATGCCTTTGTTGCAGGTTCGCATCTTGCCAGTCTCGTGCTGTTTCTCATCCAAGTGACAAAGAGAAAGCTCGCCGCTCCCACCCTCCTGGCTGCATTGCTGGCCTCCGCCGATATTCTGAACGCACTGTTTTTCAACATCCAGAACTTCTACGCTGGAACCCAGTTCGTTCCCATCTCGGTAATTCTGACTGCCCTGCTGATGCATTCCTTGCCCGTCCAGAAACTCTACGGGAGGATGGCTACCGGCTGCTATTCCGCCATCTTGATGTTTTCAATTTTCTCGATGGCAACGCTCCTGTCATTGGTCACGCCATCGGTGATGGAAAATTCATCCTCCCAAAAGGCAAGCCTTCCCGGTCAGCCTCTGTCCATTCCTGTGTTCGACACACAATCACACCTACAGTCCATCACAAGCCTCGGTGCCTCATGCGGGCTTTCCCCCGCAACCTCTGAAAATCTGGTACTTGACCACATGACATACTTTGCCTTCCTCAAACAGAAAAAGCCTATACATGTGCTCTATGTATCTGAGTTTGGGTATGGCGGCGATTTGACGAACGGCCGGCTGCTACCATTTTTGAAAAAGCTGGGAAGCCCTGGGGTCATTGCGCGTTGCGAATGGATGCCCAATGAGTTTCGAGAGGCGGAAATAAGCAACGATATGGGCTATTGCTGCGTCAATCTGAATTAGTTTTAGCACCACCTCATCGGCTTGCTGCCTGCCTATCGCAAATCTCCGATGCGGGCGATTTGCACCCGTTTTTGATAGGAGGCTTTGACCGCGAGTATCGAACGGGTAAAAGAAGCTTGCCGCGCTTCGGTTTCAACTTGGTGCTCCATGGGCATGATGATCGCCGCTGTCGAAAACCAGGTAGTTCAGCTGCCCCCACATTGTCGATAATTTCGACCTGCGTCCCACGGCGGACTAAGACAACTACAGAGGCAAGTGTGTCCCATAATGAAAAAAGTCGCGATCCTTCAATCCAACTACATCCCCTGGAAGGGCTATTTCGACCTGATAGCTGCTGCAGACGAGTTTATTCTGTATGATGATATGCAATACACGCGGCGCGATTGGCGCAATCGCAATCAGATCAAAACACCCCAAGGGCTTGGGTGGTTGACCGTCCCCGTCAAGGTCAAGGGCAGGTACAGTCAGACGATCAGGGAAACGGAAATTGAAGGTGGAGAGTGGGCCGCTGCACATTGGAGATCGCTCGTCCTGAATTACAAGAGGGCTCCCTACTTCGAGGAGATCGCGGCTCTTATCGAGCCTATTTATCTAGGGGCTCCTCACCGGTTCCTGTCGCCCCTCAATCGCGAGCTGCTGGAAAGCATCTGCCAATACCTTGGCATCACCACGCTTATCACAAATTCCTGGGACTATGACCTCGTCGAGGGAAAATCGGAGCGGCTTGCCGATCTTTGCGCGCAGGCGGGAGGCACCGAGTACATTTCGGGGCCGGCCGCCAAAGACTACATCGATGAGACCGCATTTAGCGAGCGTGGCCTCAAACTGACCTGGTTTGACTATCACGGCTATCCAGAGTACCCCCAATTGTGGGGAGAGTTCGTGCACGCCGTCAGCATTCTCGACTTGTTGTTCAACTGTGGAAAGAGCAGTCCGGCATTCATGAGGTTTGTCCACAAATGAAACTCTCGGTGATAAATACGCTTCGCGCCGCGCTTTATATCGAGGAGTATAACCGGCGCGATGCAGCACCAAAGATGGCACCTGTGGTCTTTATAGAAAATGCATCCCCATGAAGCTCTCTGTAGTTGCAACACTATATAGATCGGCTCCATACCTAGCTGAGTTCTATCAACGTGCGACTAGCTCGGCTCAAAAATTTGCGGCCGACGATTACGAAATCGTGCTGGTGAACGATGGCTCGCCTGACAATAGTCTTCAGATGGCTGTTCATCTCACAGAAAGCGATCCTCATGTCGTGGTGGTCGATCTATCGAGAAATTTCGGTCATCACAAAGCGATGAGGGCTGGTTTGGAACACGCCCGAGGTGATTTGGTGTTCTTAATCGATAGTGATTTAGAGGAGGAACCTGAGTGGTTGACTGGATTCGCTGATCAGATGGCCGCAGAGAATTCCGATGTGGTATTTGGCGTCCAGACAAGCCGAAAGGGTGACTTCGTTGAGCGCTGGAGCGGACACCTATATTACGCCATGCTCAATTGGCTGTTGAATATCGATCATCCGAAAAACATCACTACTAGCCGCTTGATGACAAGGCGTTATGTGAATGCGCTCTTGATGTATCAAGAGCGCGAAGCTGTCATTTCTTGCTTGTGGGTATTGACGGGTTTCAAGCAAAGCCCTCAGGCAATCAAGAAACACATGACCAGCGAGACAACGTATCGCCTGCCTAAAAAGATTAGTCACCTTGTTAATGCGGTTACATCGTTCAGTGATTTTCCTCTTAGAATGATATTTTATTGCGGCGTATTTGTACTTACGTGTGCACTATTTTATACATTTTTTCTTGTCGTCAACCGATTGTATACGGCCGAGCCGGTGGATGGTTGGACCTCAATCATGGTCTCTGTATGGCTGCTAGGTGGGACCATTATATCGTTTATCGGAATCATCGGAATCTATTTGTCAAAGATATTTTCCGAGACAAAACAACGACCCTACGTGATAGTGAGGAATATTTATGGGCAGTCAGGGCAGCAGCATTGACGCAAGCTACGAGCGTCATTACGCGGAGCGCGCTTCAAGGAAGGTCTATCCAACGGAGTTTGTAGTAAGGACGTTCCTCGCCAGTTACCCAAGACTTAACTTCAAAAAGCCCGTCGCTGGAGATAGGGTGCTCGATGTTGGCTTCGGCGACGGGCGAAACACCGTGCTACTTGCCGATGCCGGATTTGATGTTAGTGGGATAGAAATTACCCAGGGAATTGTCGATCAGACACAGGGCCGAATGAACGACCTAGGTTATCATGTTGATTTGCGGGTCGGCCGCAACAGCTCGATTCCCTACGAAGACGGAACCTTCGACTATATTCTCGCTTGCCATTGCTGCTATTATTGCGACGACGGGGATGCGCTGTTCGATAATCTGAGAGAATATGCACGCGTCCTAAAGACAGGAGGTTTTTTGGTCGCTTCTGTGGCCGATCGGCGCTCTTATATCTTTGAAGATGCCGAGCAGTTGCCAGACGGCTCGATGCTGATAAAGAAAGACCCGTATAAAAATCGGAATGAATACAGACTTCAGGCGTTTTCCGATACCCCGTCCATAGGGGAGTATTTTTCGCCGTTGTTTGAAAATTTCTCTTTCGGTTCGGCCGACAACGATTACTACGGCATCGCTGAACGGGTGTTCTGGGTAGTTTGTCAGAAAAAAGGTAGTGATTAATTATGACGGTTCACTATTGCTGCACTGACGTTGCGTGCGGCAGAGCTTGGCTTACCGAGGAGGCTGCAGGGCTGCGCTGCCCGAATGGCCATTTTTATCCTTTCGCTGCCGGCAGCCAGGTTCCCGTTTTCGCTTGCGAAGAAGAAGGGTCAAATGAGTACGCAATTGAAAATGCTGCGGAAATTCATGACAATGCATTGCGGTGGGTTTTTCGAACTTTCCACACAGACGAAGCTACTCTCAGAAAGAGTCTCATCGGACGCCTGAAGTTGGCGAAGGGTCAAACGATTCTCGTGACCGGTGCTGGCGCGGGCAACGATTTACCTTATCTAGCGGAGGTTTTGAACGCTGGCGTTGTCTATGCCCAGGATATAGCGTTACCTATGCTGATGTCCGCGGTCGAACGACATGGAAATGCTCTAAGCAACTCGGATGTCGAGGTGTTTTTTTCTGCCAGCGATGCGAGCAATCTACCTTTTCAAAATAATCAGTTCGATGCCGCATATCATTTTGGGGGCATCAATCTCTTTCCCGATGTCGGAAGGGGCATCGCCGAGATGGATCGGGTAGTGAAACCCGGTGGTCGCATCGTAATATGCGACGAGGGTATTGCTCCCTGGATTAGGTCTACCGAAGTGGGCAAAATTCTGCTCAACAACAATCCTCTTTACGCATACGAAGCGCCTCTGGCTTCATTGCCGGCGATGGCAACGAACGTCAATCTGTCGTGGGAGCTAAGTGGTTGTTTCTACGTGATTGATTATGTCGTTTCGAAGACCGAACCGAACATCGATATTGACGTCCCTCATATCGGACGACGTGGCGGGACAATGCGCACACGCTACTTCGGTGTTTTGGAAGGTATCGATCCGGCTTTGAAGGCTCGCATATATGCGGAGGCGGAAAAGAGAGGCGTAAGTCGCGTAGCATTTATTGAGCAATTGTTAGGGCGCGACGAGGTCCAATCTTGAGGCGGTCTGTGAATGGTTAAGAGCATAAGGGCTCAAATCGAGGCTGGAAAGCCGTTTGAGTGGAAGAAAGCTGGGCTCATTTTTGAACCCAACATCCCAGGGTTCACTCATGGCTCGCATCCTTGCGCTACTCATTTCCAGGATGACGTTTTTGTGGTGACATTCACGTGCCGCGACGCAAACCGTCGTTCGCACGTCTTCCTGAGCTATGCATCCGTTGCAGACGGAAAAATGACTTTGATCGGCGAGCCTAAGCTCGCACTGTCGCCCGGTCCAGTTGGGTATTTCGACTGTGATGGCGTAATTAGCGTTTGCCTGATTGCGCACTCAGGTCAGACCCACCTTTATTATGTTGGCTGGCAAAACCTGCCGGACGGCCTTTGGATTTGCGATACAGGGCGGGCGACCTTGGATCCGAAAGCCCTTACGCTAGTCAAAGATTTTCCAGGCCCGGTCCTCGGGCGCGACAAGACTAATCCACTCTTTGCAGCTGCTACCGCGTTTCATATCGATGGTGACGTATGGCACACTTGGTACAATTCCGGCGTTAAATGGGAGAAGCGGGAGAGCGGATGGCACCACCACTACGGCATTCACCACGCTCAATCGAGTGATGGCATTGACTGGGTATGCGATCCAGGGATGTGCATTCCCTTTGCCGATGAATATGAATACGCCTTTGGTCGCCCCAGCGTATTTTACAGTGAAGGCCTTTATGCGATGTGGTTTGCGCATCGCGCGACTAAGGAAATCGATACCTATCGGATCGGGTTTGCATCGTCTGCCGATGGTCTGAAATGGGAACGAAATGACGCCATTTCAGGCATCGATGTATCGACATCTGGATGGGATAGTCAAATGATATGCTATCCATATGTTTTCGAACATCGCGATCATATGTACATGCTCTATAACGGCAATAATTATGGAGCAACGGGCTTTGGCTTGGCGGTAATGGAGCAGTTGCGATGAAGAACGTCGTTCTTGCGGGGAACGCGGTCACGGCTGACATCCTCAACGGTTATATGCGTCGAGATGATCGCTATAACGTCTTATGCGCGACGGTCGATGACCAGTTTGCCGATTCGGATGATAACCGCGACTTCAAGACGATCAAGTTGTCCCAACTTTTAACCAAAATTCGTCCGGGCGATGCGGCGGTCGTTATAGCTGTTGGATACGATGACCTGAATCGCGGCCGAGAATCCATGTTCCAGAGACTTAAGGGCATGGGTTACCAAATCGAGACCTATCTTCATCCGGACGCAAAGATTTACACTGCTGTGCCTCTCGGTGAAGGCTCTATCGTGTTGCCGGGTGCCCTTGTGGAACCAGGCGTAACCGTGGGTGCAAACACGATGATATGGGGAAATGTGACGTTGGCACACCACTCATCCATCGGCGAGAACTGCTGGATAGCTGCCAGCGCTGTGATCTCGGGCAAAGCTGACATAGGCCGAAACACGTTTGTGGGTGTAAATGCGACGATCACCAATGGTCTGAGCATCGGCGAGTATTGCGTAATTGGTGGTGGCGCGCTGATCACGAAGAACACGAAGCCATCCACCGTCCATTTGGCGAGATCAGCAGAGCAGATTCGTTACGCGTCGCAGGATTATGCGAAGTATTTTGGGGTATAAGAATGAACGATAGACTGGTTACCTTGCTGGCCGACGTTTTCGGCCTGCGGCGGGAAGAGATTGTTCCGCACCTGACAAAGGACGACGTTGGGAGCTGGGATTCTCTGAAGCAAATGGACTTGGTTGTCTCCCTTGAGAGGGAATTTAACGTCGAACTTGAGATCGCTGATATCATCACGATGACGTCAGTGGAAAAGATCAATCGCGTACTGAAGGCCAAAGGAGTGACCATTGAAGCTTGAAGGCGCAGTGTCGCTGGTTACCGGAGGCTCGAAAGGGCTAGGTTTAGCGATTGCGCATAACCTGCAAGCCCAAGGCGGGCGCGTTGTGATCGCGGATATCGATACCGCGGCATTGAACGCCCTACCTGATATTTTTGACCGACGTATTCTCGATGTGACGCGGCCCGACGACGCAAAATCGGCAGCTCAATCTTTGGTTGAAGCATACGGTCGAATCGATGTCCTCGTAAACAATGCCGGTGTGATTTACAGCGAGCCGATGGTTAATTTGATGAATCCGGTCGGCATGATGCATGGATACGATCGCTTCCGGCAGAACCTTTTGGTAAATCTCGACTCGGTTTTTATAATGACGTCTGCCGTTGTAGAGCAGATGGTGCTGCGTCGAACAAAGGGCGTAGTCATCAATATCAGCTCGATAAGCGCACGTGGCAACGAGGGACAAACGGCTTACTCTGCTGCAAAAGCTGGCGTGAACGCTATGACAGTGACGTGGGCTAAGGAGCTGGGGCGATTCGGAATTCGTTGCAACGCTGTCGCTCCAGGCTTCGTGGATACATCTTCGACGCGAACGGCGCTGAATGAAGCAATTATCAAGCATATCGAGGCCGAAACGCCACTTCGTCGCTTAGGTCGGGCCGAAGAGATAGCGCAAGCCGTAGCAGCTGCTATATCGAATGACTTTCTCAATGGCGCGATATTGGACGTTAATGGAGGGGTGACCATTTAGCATGATGCTTCTGTCGGCCGCCGCCCGTGCTGTGGTGTATCAAACATACCGCGCAAGTGAATTTTTCTATCCTTTAATCGGTGCGGTTTTGTTAGGGACCCAGGACGGAGTTGTCTTCGCTGACGATGACCTGCGGCCCACGCAGATTTACGTGGAACACTCGTTTGGATTTGCGCAAATCATTGGCACGAAGGTAGATCGGTTCGAAGAGGAGCTTGAAGGGTATTTACTGTTCAACAAGCAGTTCACACCAGTTAAGGTCCGGCTCTATGCACCCTATCTTCCTAATTTTCTGTTGGTTGAGGGTTACGATATTCTGCGATCATGGCGGCAGCGTTTCACCATTTCGCCGGACAGCCCCCAGTATCGAAATGCCAAGGCGCAACCTGCGGTTCCAGATGTTGTGATATCAGAAGCGAATTCTCTTGACTTCGGTCTGATAGAGAATGCCTTCCAGCTCGCCTGCCGGTTCTGGCGGACGCCAGCGGATTTCATCGAGCATGCGCATGCAATTGTCGTGCGCTACAAGGGGGAGCCCGCGTCAGTATGTTATGCTGCTGCTGAGGTAGACCGTAGAGCAGAGATCGACGTACTAACGCTTCCGCAGTATCGGGGGCTCGGCCTTGGGCGTGTCGCAGTGACAAATTTCGTCGACCGATGCTTTGACAGTTCGTGCATGCCATTGTGGGATTGTTTCACAAACAATACTGGGTCGATGGCGCTGGCTGCATCGGTTGGCTTTACGGCAATACAACCTCCCTATCCGTTTTTCACGATCGCCAGATAAGGAAAAGAGGTTCGATGTCAAACCTCATGGGCAAATACTACTATAATCTCGGGATGCTCTTTTCTGAAGTTGTAAGGGCACATGCGCAGCTTCCCGCGTTGCGATACGCTAGCATTGAACATTCGTATTCAGAGCTTCAGAGTTGGACCGAGAAGCTCGCGAAAGCCTTGCTCGATAACGGACTGCGCCCAGGTGACGTCATCGCCATTGGCCACAACAAACAACCGCTTTCCTATGCCTTGATGCTCGCCGCCATCAAAATCGGGATCGTCTATGTGAACGTCGATATTGCATCGCCGCTGGCACGGAATTCGCGCATTCTTGAAGTTAGCGGCGCCAAAGCCGTTTTTTACGACGATGCAGAAGGCGCTGCGGCCATGACCCAACTGGCAGAGGCAGGCGATTGCGCGCTTGTTTCTCTCTCCTACGAAACGCTGCCGGAGGTTTCCGCCACCGATTTGGCTCGACAGCTTGATCTCGTGACTAAGGTTGACGGTGCCTCAATCGCTTACATCATGTTTACGTCGGGCTCGACTGGCACGCCAAAGGGCGTTGCGGTTACCCACCAAAATGTCCTTCATTTCATTGCCTGGGGACAGTCGCGTTTCAAAATTACCGAAGAGGACAATTTCGCCAATCTGAGCCCGATGTATTTCGATAATTCGGTCTTCGATTTTTATGTTGCACTGTTTTCCGGTGCGTCGCTGAGCCCAGTCAATCGCGACTTGATGACCAAGCCTTATGATCTCGTCGCATATATCGGCCAGATGAGATGCACGATATGGTTTTCGGTTCCCTCGTTGCTTATCTACCTTATGGCAATGAAGGCGATGAATCCCCAGATTTTGTCGACACTGAAGCACATCGTATTTGGAGGAGAGGGTTACCCGAAGGTGGAGTTGAAAAAGCTACATTCGTTGTTCTCCGAGCAGGCTACGCTTGTAAACGTCTATGGACCAACGGAATGCACGTGTATTTGTAGCGCATACGATTTGAGTGAGAAAGATTTTGCTGAATTGCAGGGGTTACCTCCCCTGGGCCAGCTCAACCAGAATTTCGACTACCGCATCCTTGATGAGGGCGATAGAGATGCCGTTGAAGGTGAGCTTTGCTTGATTGGACCCAATGTTGCAGCAGGATATTTTAATGACCTAGAGCGCAGCGTAGCCTCATTCATAACAATCACGGAGCCCGGTCGCTTTATGAAGCGTATGTATCGAACGGGCGATCTGGTGCGTTCGGAGCACGGGACGCTATTTTTCGTCGGTAGAAAAGATAACCAGATAAAACACATGGGGTATCGGATCGAGCTGGAAGAGATCGAGCAGGCCTTGAGCAAGCTTGCCAAGGTCAATCAAGCCGCGGTCGTATATCATCGCACCAATAGCGCTTATGGGAAGCTTATCGGTTTCGTTGCCAGCTCGTTTGAGCTTGATGAAAAGATCTTATTGGGCGCTCTTTCAGAGTTCTTACCCAATTACATGATCCCCAGCAGCGTGATTATCATGAGGGATTTGCCTAAGAACCCCAACGGTAAGGTCGATCGACATCAGCTTCGCGCCCTTGTCGCCAAATAGGGGTTTATTGTTGATGTTCAATTACGCGGCAATGCGCCAGATTGTACGCTATGGTGTTGTTGGCGTTTTAAACAATCTCCTCGGCTACGGCATATATTTGGCCGTTACGTTTTTCGGTCTCGATCCGAAGTTGGCTGTCTCGCTCCTCTATCCGATCGGCGCCACGACGGCTTATTTCGGCCATTCAAGATATTCTTTTGCCTACAATAAAAAAGGGATTTCGGGGCCGTTGCGTTACACAATCGCCCATGCGATCAGCTATGGCGCGAACCTGCTGATGTTGTACGTCTTTTGGCAGAAGGCGGGCTGGCCGCATCAGTTAGTTCAAGGGGGAGCCATATTCGTGTGCGCGGGGATATTGTTTGTCCTTTTCAAATATTTCGTCTTTGCAAGTGCCGATTCCGAGCCGGCCTAAGAATATGATGAACTTATTTTGAGCGATCAGATGAGAGGAATGGATAGCGGCCTTTTTAATAACAATAAAGCCATCTCGCGAGGTTTTTCTTGTTTCGTTGGATCAGCCTCTATTCATTCCGCCAGATGAAACATCTTAGATCGGCGGCAGAGCACCGGCCGGATTTGGTTTGAATTTGGCTGCTGAGCACTATTGTTCGATTATTGCCACGAGCGGCTTGGAACCAGCCTAGTCGAGATAAGCGGAGCTGCTGGGAAAGCGTCGATGGTGCGGCATGTTCGGTGCCGATCCTGACCGGCATGGAGCCGATTCACTAAATGAAGCCAATGACATAGGGTTTGAGCAAAATGAGCAATCAGAAAGTCCCCTTCAACTGGCCGCACATGACCGGCAAGGAACTCTATTATATAGCTCAATCCCACTTCAACGGCGCTCTGGCCGGTGATGGGCCTTTTACGAAGCGATGTCACGAATGGCTAGAGGCGGAGACTGGAAGCTCGAAGGCGCTGCTGACGCATTCCTGTACCGCAGCACTAGAGATGGCCGCGCTGCTGCTCAATATTGGGCCCGGCGACGAGATCATTATGCCGTCCTACACGTTCGTGTCGACAGCCAATGCCTTCGTTCTGCGCGGCGGCATCCCAGTCTTTGTCGATATTCGTGAGGACACGCTAAACATCGACGAGAAGCTAATCGAGGCGGCAATTACACCGCGGACAAAGGCAATCGCAGTTGTTCACTATGCCGGCGTCGCTTGCGAGATGGACGCCATCATGGATATCGCAAGACGCCATGACCTGAAAGTTGTCGAAGATGCGGCACAAGGCGTGCAGGCGACTTATAAGGGCCGCGTTCTGGGGAGTATCGGTGACCTCGGCGCTTACAGCTTCCATGAGACGAAAAACGTCATATCTGGCGAAGGCGGTGCTTTGCTTGTCAACGCTGAGGAGCACATCCAGCGCGCCGAGATCATCCGCGAGAAAGGAACCGATCGCAGCCGTTTCTTTCGCGGCCAAGTAGATAAATATACTTGGCAGGAGGTGGGTTCGTCATTCTTGCCCGGCGAGTTGATTGCAGCCTTCCTTTGGGCCCAGTTAGAGGAGGCCGAGACGATCACGGGTCAACGTTTGGAGACCTGGCAGCGGTATCACGAGCTGCTGGCGCCTCTCGAGGCCGGACGTCTCCTTCGGAGGCCAATCGTGCCGGGTGAATGCCGCCATAACGCGCATATGTATTATGTGCTCTTGAACTCCGAGAAGGCTAGAGAAGCGATGCTCGACGAGTTCAAGCGGCAAGGAATTAGTGCCGTTTTTCACTACGTCCCATTGCATTCCTCGCCGGCAGGCCGACGATATGGTCGCGTACACGGAGAAATGGCTGTGACAAACAAGCAGTCGGCGCGGCTGCTTCGGCTACCCCTCTGGGTTGGTTTGACGAACGCACAACAAGATCGGGTCGTGGAAACCCTAAGAGGAATTGGTCCGGCAGCCTGAGGTAGCGGGAGCCGGGCACCTAAGTGGCACTCGCGTTGAAGACGTACCACTGCAATTTCATCCTGTGGCTAGGGACTCTCACCGGTTTTTGACCGGGCCCGGCACAGGGGTGATCCGATGCTAGTGCAGTTGCCCACTACCTGGCCGCGATTGACTCAATGGAAAGCCTAGTGATCTAGCAACACGACGCTGGTCCCATGGCCTCTGTCCCCTCTGATCGTCGGCATCTCCATGGCAACATGCAGAAGCGAAGTCGGCGCCCCCAGGCTACCAGGCTACAGCGGAACGTTCGTTGAAACTAAACCAATGCCGCCGGCACACTTCCCGCCATGCATTTCAGCGATTGGCAGATCGATGATTTCTTTGTGGCAGCATCGTTTTGACTCGTCTTGCTTCCGCTATTCGGTCACGGCCGAGGGAACCAACGCTTTATCCTGGCGGGAGCCGATTTTTGGGATCTTCCAGTTCTTCAGGCTGAGGGCAGGTCGTTCGATGAAATGCCACGAAACCATAGCAAATCCCATTGTCAACGCGAACGAAGAACAGAAGAGTTCGATCGGGCCGATTTTGTAGCCATACGATAGGCAATAGGCCACCACCGACTGTTGCACCGGCCAAGCATAGATGTATGCCCCATATGAATAGTCACCACGGAAGAACGGCAACGCTGGGGCCTGTGCACAGAGATAGACGACAGGAAACGGCAGAAGCAGCAGATAAAGAAAGTAGGAAACGTGCTGAAACGTTAGGTCTGGGCCCAACGCGAATGGGATGATGCCCAAGACGCTCCGTGACACGCCTGAGAAAGGCGGAACTTGCAGCGCGACGATTACAGCTGCTCCGAACAAGGCTATCCGGGCAAGGGAAAGCGATTTTTCGTTTAGTTTGATGAATGCGCCGGCCAAAAACAGGAAGAAAAGATTCGGGACTACGGTGTTGGACCCCAACGCCCCCGATACGTCAATCAAGACCATCACAGCCGACAGTGCGTAGACGGGATTGATTGTTGCCGGGGTAAGCAGCAGAAGAACGGCGGCAAGGCCTGTAATAGCGTAACAGACACCCTCCCACGGAAGCGTCCATATCGAACCGTTAGGCATCCAAGGAATCGGATTGCCGGAAAACCTATCGAAGTATCCGTGTACATACCTCGTGAAAATGTACGCGAATACCAAAGCTGGCAGTATGCGGAGGGCGCGCTTCCACGTGTAACGTGCAACGGAATCACTTGCCGATGCACTGCCGCAGATCAGATAGCCGCTGATAACGAAAAAGCATTGGACGGCAAATGCACCCAGTGTGGAGCTAAATGCAGCGGGCTCGGGGAACCCGGACAGAGCATAAGAATGACTCAAAAGTACCGCGGACGCCAAGAGCATCCGTGCCAAATTGAAGTTGTTTGCCCTCAACAGTTTCTACCCCCAAAGCCGGGTGTTCCAAAACAGGAACTCCCAAGTGCGAATGTTCTCCGAGCAACTCAGTCAGCACTTCCTTCTCGACTTGTCGATACCAGTGACGCCCCCCTAGGACAGGCCGTAAAGCAAATTAACACCGAGTGTTGCGCTTTCACTGCACTTGGACAGACGCCCAAGGGCGGGCTGAACGGAGGTGCCGCGACCTTCTCCCGTCGCGCTGCTCGGAGCGAATCGGGTTGTCCGCCCGATAGTTCAAAAATCGAAGGCCTTGTCGTCCTTGGCGTAGCTCTTACGAAATTCCTCTTCCCAAGGGTCGAAGAACTTCTCGCCCTCAGGCAGCGGCTTACTTGGCAGTTCGTCGTTTTCGTGTTGGCTTTCAGAATCACGCATGTCTTCACCTCTAGCGGCTGTTAGTAAGCAGGTGACCGCCTGAGGTCTACTTTAGGTCGAACACTTATCTGTGGACTTTGACAATTTGCGTGAGCGATCGGTCAGGCGAGGCAAATGTCCTGAAGCCTGACTTCCCCCTTACAAAACTGAGCTTTAAATGGATCGTAGTCGCACGCGTTCGGCACTTCTCTCACCTGACCGACGGCGGACTTTTCGGAACCCTCAAGGCCTTCCAGAGAGGCGCTCTCGGCGCCGATCGAGCCAACCAACTCCTACGGCAGGAGTAGCAATCAAAGGGCTGCTCACCTTGCGAAGGCACGAGATCACGGCGTTGTTCACCGGCACGAATGCATAGGCTGCCAGGAACGAAACGGTCACCATCAACACCTGAATGACTGATCTTGATACGACGGTATCGCCGAATTGTCCCATCATTGGCGCCCCGAAGATCAGCATGACGGGACCGTGCATCAGATACAGAGGAAAGGATATAGTCCCCAAATGCCGCGATAGGCGATTGGAAAGAAAATCGCGAGCTTGGTAGACGATCATGCATCCTAGGATGAAAATGATTGATGCGACCATATCTAGCCGCCCTTCGGACCATTGGAACGCGAGAAGGTAAACCGTTGTGGCGCCCAATCCGCCGAGGCCAACGGATGAGGGGATGCCGTTCAGTCGGCCGCTCTGGTAAAGCAGAGCGACGATCACACCGGCTACGAAAAGAAAATTCATGCTTCCAACGGCAAGGAAGTATGCCGCGACCACAGCGAGGAACAGCAACCTGAGTCTGATCAAAGTGGCAAACAAAATCGCGGCAATCGCGACGAATGATCCCACCAGTTCGAAACTCATAGTCCATAGCGGTCCAATATAGGTCTCTGAGAGACTGTAGTTGAAAAACACGTCATAGAACGAGAACCGCGACAGGTGCTCAAGGCTAGCCGGGAAGGCAACGATATTCCCCCAAGGCGGGAACCTCTCGGCAGGGACCTGAAGGACGCCCGTCACTTGGGCCAAATGGACTACAGCGCAAGCGAGTAAGATGGGTAGCGCCAAGCGAAAGTATCTCGTGGCGGCTATTGTCCCTAATTGCCGAAAATCGCGGCTTTGGATGAACCCGATCGAAAGAGCGAAGCCAGAGACGACAAAGAACACCATGACCGCAAATGGTCCGTTCATCGGCACGAACCGCCACAGGTAATTTCTGAAGAAATCATTCTCCGGAAAGCCGTTGCAGAAGACGTGATAGAGGACAACGACCAGCGCGCCCCATCCTCGCAATCCATCCAGAAATCTGACCCGCTTCAAGCGATAGATCCTCGTTTTACACACAGCTAACGGGTAGCCGAATAGCGGAACGGTGTAAACGCCGACCGGGCCCGACCGTTCTTCGGTCCTCGCCCACCGCGGTCTGATCTTTCCCAGCAATCTGGAGCTTTCGATGTGAAAATCATAGTATTGCGCCACGATCAAGCGGCGCGAACGTGATCGCGTCGCCGTGCTCTTTGAAGACAAAGCTCTCTGGTGGCTCGCGGCTCACTGTGCGGTGACGGGTCAGTGACCGGCGGTCAATATACTTATCTGTCGATCAACAACGCCACTCTGTAGACGTCTTTCGTGTCGCCGTTCTGGTCGGCCTTGTTCTGTCGACAGCGTATATCCCACACACCGGTCGCGATCGGCTTGTTTGGTCACTGGTGGCTCTGGATCATCAAGCCGGCGTGCACCGTCGTCTTGGTCGCTCTCACGTGGTCGCTGATCGAAAATCGGCATATCGCTGGCCACACGAAGGCTGCCCGTTGCCTAAAACGGGGAGAATACGCCTATATTCGGCACACGCAGGTCTTGTGCCATTGAATGAGAGTTGGCAGCTCTCCCTACGCTGCCTACTTCGGACGACCTGGATCTAAATCGCTTTTACCCGGGATCGAATGCGCCTGAGGATTGTTTTGACCAGATCGATCGTGCGTGTCTCCGAGAGAGTTGGCGTCAGGCGCTGACCGAATCCAAGCAAATTCTCATCGCCATCCAATCCTGAGGTGCCGATCCAGGCGCTATTTCTACCTACATACTGGTGGAAGGCATGTGCAGATGTGCCTCGTGCCAAGATTTCGTCTTGCGGAAGCTCCAGGAGAATTTCAGAGCCAAGTTGATTGAACATTCTTTCGAAAACTTCGCCTCCCCTGAACTTCAATAGGTACTGGGCAACCTCATACTTTAGGTTGTTGGTACCATTGAGTGGAGCAATACTGGTAAATCCAAACGAGGCATAGAAGTTGTCGGGAGAAATATCGCGGAGAAAGCTTCGAAGTATCAGCCTGTGTTCATTGATCGATCGGTTACTCGTCGTAGGGTTCGGTCGGCTAGTGTTGCTATTGTGGATACGGAAGCTCACAAGTTTCTCCGGCATCACAAATATGTCGTAGTGCTGCAAGACGCGCATCCACATATCGAGATCCGGCAGTTGCCGATAGAAATTGTTGTACGTCCCTACTCGATCATAAACCTCCCTCCGAATAAGGATTGAGGGATGGCAAAGACTGTTACCCTTTTCGATTAGGTCCTTCATCCAGGCAAAGCGTGATCGGTTAGGTTGCTTAAAAACGGCGTGAAATGCTGGGGCCTGTTTCTTGGCCAATGGCCTACCGAAATCGTCTATCCATTCGACATCAGAGAAGACTGCGCCGAGATTTGTTGCAGCGCTGAACACCTCGAGCTGCCGCTCGAGCTTCTGTGGTATCCACACATCATCGGAGTTGCATACTGCAATGAACTCCCCTTCGCACATTGACAGTCCGATGTTCATTGCCTCGCAAGCGCCCACATTTGCGGCCAGCAGACGAAAAACTATTCTTTCGTCAGAGAATGATCGGATCAGTTGTTGCGAGGCATCAGATGATGCATCGTCCACGATAACGACTTGAAGTCTCTGATAGGTCTGCTCCAGAACGCTATTGACTGCAGCTTCGATGAACGGCGCATGGTTGTAGCTCGGGATGAGAACCGAAATCAGCGGATTATCTGTCATTGTGTGCTCTGGCGATTGCTGCGTCGATGTAAAGACCCAGCGAGTTGTCTACTTTGCTTTTAAGTGCTTCCAACGAGCTAATAATACCGGCGCGCTTCTGTTTAGAGTTTAGTTTAGTCCAAGTCCCATTTGCGTGGAGTCGGTAGAGAGTGCAAGCTCGAGCCGCGAAAAGCGCGCCGCCAGCGGAAGCGAGTGACATGTTGAGTAGCCAGTCATAGCCGCTCTTAGCATCGGCAACACTAACGGCATCAGCAAAACTCGCCGTCCGGTAGAAGCAATTCGAGAAGGTGGCAACAGGGTTAAATGTCAGCATATCGAGAAAATGAACGACTCGATGCCGATCTGGAGACCAGCCAGGATGATGCCATTTCGCACCACTTGCTTCGTCTTTCACTAGGCATGCGGTAAAACACAAGGGGATCTCTGGATGGCTATCCATAAGAGACTTTTGAAGCTCCATCTTGTCAGTCGCATGCCAATAGTCGTCACCCTCAAGGATCGCTAGATACGAGGTATCTACCAATGAGGCGAGTAAACGATAATGCTCCATAATCCCGAGATTCGATGCGTTTTGACGTACGGTGAAGTTTGGTAGATCTCGAGTTAAGCGACGAGCAATTTCAACCGTGTCGTCTGAGGAGCAGTCGTCCGATATGATGACATTGCACGAACCAATGATCGTTTGGTCGCGCACGCTCTTGATCGCTTCCGCGATGTATTTTTCGTGATTGAACGTTGGCACCAGAATGGTGATCGAAGCGTCAGGCATTCAGGACCGCCTTAAGTGACTCAGCTATATAGGATGCCTCCGCGTCCGTTATGCCACCGTGGAGCGGAAGCGTCAGTACCTCTTTTGCCGCACGTTCGGCATTTGGCAGATGGAACTTTGTTTGCGACATTTTGCCGGTGTATGCAGGAATATCTGAAAGGAGAGGATAGAAGTACTTGCGCGTGTACACACCAAGCTCTCTCAAGCCAAGATACACCTTGTCGCGGAGTGACGTCCCATTCTCGACCGGCAAACGAATAGGGAAGTAGCTACGTGATCCAAGTGTCCCCGGACGTTGCGGGACGATCCTGATTTTGTTGTCACCGGATAGGATGTCGGTGTAAATTTGCGATACGGAGCTCCGCCGTGCTCGCTCATCAAAGAGTGCATTCAGATTCGCAAGCCCGAAGGCAGCGTTTATCTCGCTAATTTTTCCGTTGATCCCCACATCGGAAATCAGGTCTTCCGATTCTATTCCGAAGTTCTTCAGCAAACTTATTTTTGTATTAGTTGCGGCTGACGAGGTTACGATCGCGCCGCCCTCGCCGGTATTGAACTGTTTGGTCGCGTGGAAGCTCATCGTGGTGGCATCGCCATAGCTCACGATCGGGCGCCCGTTGTATGTAGAGTCGAAGACGTGTGCGCCATCGTATAGGATGGGCAGATTGTGGTTGCGGCTTATCAAACCAAGGGCATCGACATCGCAGGGGCATCCATAGACATGCACGCCCAAAATCCCGGAAACGTCATCGTCGATTGCCCCCTCCACCGCGTCCGGGCTCAAAGTAAGGTAATCCTCCTCAACATCCACCAAGACTGGGTCGAGCCCAACCCAAAGTAGAGCCCCGATGGAGGCCGCGAACGTGAACGGTGTTGTAATGACTTTTTTCTGAAAGTTGAGAGCCTTGGCCGCAATTTCAATTGCGACGGTCCCATTCGACATAAGGTTGACGTACCTGGTTCGCAGCAGTTCGGAAAGCCGCAGTTCCAGGTTAGCCGAGATTGGCCCGCCGTTGGATAGCCTGCGGGCTTCCAAGGCTGGCTTTAGATAAAAGAGAAAATCATCCAAAGTCGGAACAATTGGTCGCGCAACGTATATCGGCGTGTTTTTTGACACGGTCAGTCCTTCCTCTTTGCGGGCACGCCGATGACCGTCGAGTGGTCGGCAACGTCACCTACTACACATGCCGCCGCGCCAACGGTGACATTGTTACCGATCCTTAGTCGATTCCCAGGCGCGCCATTCCGAACGATCGCCCCTGACCCCAGCCATACGTCATTTCCAATGTCGACGTGGCCGCCGATCGTGACATTTGGCGCAACAAACGAATTAGCCCCAATAGCAACATCGTGAGATATTACGCTACCAAAGTTGACTATGACATTGTCTGAGATCACCGCGCCGGACGAAATTACCGTGTTTCCGAAGATTTGAGCGGCTCCCCCGATGGAAGCGCGGGGCGAGATCAACGCACGAGAACTCACGAAGGAGTCTAAAACATGACCCAGGTCCCGCAATCTCCTAACGACGGCCTTGCGACCGGCAATAGCGCCAATTGCAACATACCAAGCCGCCCCCCCGAAACGCGTACGTGCATCGTCTAAGGAAATTACAGGGATGCCCTCAAGCAAAAATCCAGATTCGAAATCATCAACAAACGCTGAAACCGAAGCTCCCTCAAGCTCCAGTTGAAACTTCAGCTCACGGGCATGCCCTCCGGCGCCGTAGATAATGGCCGACGGAACACTCATAGTGTGTTCCGCTGGTTCGAGTGTGGCGGAGCGCTGTCAACCCATCCATCATGAACCCAGTCTGTTGCCGAAAGACCCTTGGAGTGTCGCTCTGCCGCAGCCAAGAGAAAGGCTTCAAACTCGGTAGCCGACAGGTGACTCTCGACCAACATGGATTGCTTTTCGCGAATCTCTAGCGCCTTCGCTTCGCGCCATGCCGTGTCTGTGGCTAGACGGTACGCAATCTCCGCATACTCGCCTGGGGTTTTTGCGGTGAGACCGGCGACCCCAATATAGTCGTAGATCGCGCCCATCCATTTTCCAAATGGGATCTCAGCCGGAAGCGACACAGTGGGTGTCCCTAGCGCTGCTGCCACGAAGCTGGAAGACATTCCCCCCAAAGGGTACGCATCGAGAACACAGTCTACAGAATTTAGGAGTGCGTGTGCCTCTACAGGCGTGAGGCTCGGCAGAAAGACCAGCCGCTCCGCAAGCGGTCCTAAAGCATCAACCATGCGATGACGTACCGAGTGCGCCCAAGGGCTATCCATTCTCAGGAAAACGACTATCCCCTCTTCGTCCTTCGAAAGGAGGCTTTTCAGCACCTCATCGTAAGCGGGATGGAGCTTCACTGGCGAAGTTGGACACACGTAGACTCTACTATGCGGTGGAGCATCGCGAAGTGCGGTTACTGGGCCATCGCCAGCCCTCTTTCCTTGAGAAGGCATCTCAAGCCAATACGGTGGGTGCTCCATCAATGCGACAGCATTTTTGTGGAAATTTCTATAGTCAGCAGGCTCGGCCCTGCTCCACGTGATGTAATAGTCCACGTTCTCGAAATTGTCGCACCAATTGGGTTCGATTATTGTCATTTGGATCCGCGCCAACCTTGCCATCATTGGATAAATTCCTGACGGCACCGAGGGACCTGCAACAATGATATCCAACTCCTCGCGCGCGATAACCTCTTGGATATCAAAAATAGAATCTACCGGCAACTTTACCGTGCGATCAGCCCTAGCGACCCAGTTTCGCGCTGTCTCTCCACCAGGGTGAGGATATTGAGGTTGAAGAAAAATTCTTTCGAATTTCTCTGGGTTTAACCGCTCCATGAGCCCTGAAATCATCGGCATAAAGTCAAGACAAGTGAAGCCGACTTTGATTTTCTCATTGCTGCGGATTTTGCTGTCGATGTGAGGAGCCGTCCACTTTAGGCGCGGCCACACTGCTGCGCACAAGTCATGTATCGCTAGAGCCGCGTCAGCGTACAGATGGGGGACGGCTCTCGTGTAAATTGGAACCCACGGTGTGCACCCTCCCAGATCGGCAATTGGTTCATCAAGCTCCATCGCCTCAAGCCTCATTTCATTGCAGTCTCGACAAAACGCTCTTACGAACTCCTCATCATTGATCACATGCTCAAAAACGAGCGATCGAGAGAACAATCGCTGCAGTCTCAAGCGGAAGATGGCTTTTCGATACTTTTCTCCAGTCTCCATGGACCAGCGTCCGACAATTCCTAAGAAAAACCTCTCCTGGAACTCAGCAGCGTTTGTGTATGCGGATTTGGTGATGTAATCCTCCGCTCTCTTTACCGCTACTGCGAGATCGCTCTTCGCAAGAGCACTGACTATGAAATCCGTGATCCCATTTGGATCGATCCCGGGTGCTACAGCATGCGCATTCTTCAGAAAGTATACGGCGCTAAGGGGAGTTAACTCGGCAACAATGCCCGCCGCTCTGTCACCACGAGATGCCAGAGACCTAGCGAATTGAACGAAGACGATCTCAGAGGCAGCTGCTGAATCGCCATAACCTCGCCAAAGATCCAAGTCTGATGGCCATCGATCTAAGCTGCCTTCAAAAGCTTTTATCGCTTCGTCCCATTTGCGCAATCGTGTGAACGCCAACGCCACAACAAGCGCATCGACCGGGCTCTTAGCATCATAGAAAACAGCCTCATTCAAGTAATTGACACGACGCTCGTCACTACTGCCCCTCAGCGCCAGAATTTCGCTTACGCGATACAGTATATGTAGATGTCGGCCCCTCTTAAGGTACCATTCCGACGGCGGCAGCGCGTGCTCAGCCAAACCGTTCTCCCAGAAATAGTCTGAAAGCGATTTTAAAAAGCTCAAATCAATCAGGTTACTTTGATTTAGCTCCACGAGAAACGCTTCTAGTTGCTGGACTGTTTTCTCGCGGAACTCCAGACCCACGTACCGCGCCGCCAACTGGTGACTTTTATCAATTTCTCGGAGCGCCCGGACAAAACCTTGTTCAGAAGCATCTGAAGCTTCGTGTGCGCGTTCGGCCAACAGCGATTTCATCGCATCGAGGCAGCCGGATTCTCTAGGCGCATTCAATAAGGCCTGCCACAGGTTTATATCTCTAGGCCAGCGGTCTAGGCTGTCTTTAAAAGCTCTGACTGCTTCGTTCCATTTCCGCAATCGTGTGAACGCTAACGCCACAACAAGAGCATCGACCGGGCTTTCGACTTTGCAGGCAACAGCCTCATTCAAGTAGCTGACACGACGGTCGTCGCTGCTTCCTGTCAGCGACAATATTTCGCTTACTCGATATAGTAGGTGGAGATGCCGGTGCCTTGCGACGTACAATTCAGAGGGCAGCAGTGCGTGCTCCGCGCGCCCATTCTCCCAGAAATAGTCCGAAAGCGATTTGAGAAAACTTAGATCGATCAAATCGCTTTGATTTAGTTTCTCTAGAAACGCTTCTAGTTCGTGAACAGTCTTACCGCGAAACTCCAACCCAACGTACCGCGCCGCCAACTGGTGGCTTTTATCGATTTTTTGGAGAGCCCGGACAAAACCTCGTTCGGAGGATTCTGAGTTTTCGGGAGCGAGCGCGACCAACTGTGATCTGATTGTATTGAGATACCCGGCCTCTTCAGGAGCATTCAACAATGCCCGCCACAAGTGAACGTCGCGAGGGGATATCGCGAATCCCTTTTTATAGATCTGTAGCGCCTCATCCCACCGGCCGGAATCTGAAAGTGAACGAGCGGTACTAGAGAGTCTTGCTAGTGGAGACCGTATGGGGTTGAAGTCTCTTGCCTGCCGCAGGACGCGTCTTAAAAGCTGCTTCACTTCATTCATCAATCAGCACCCTCTCGCGGCAACCAAGCAAAAAATCACGACAAATCATCCAGCCACTTAGTTCGGCATAAACAAACTGGGCAATGCTCAAGCATCAATTGGGACGCAACTCGCCGGTGGTCATTCGGCAATATCAAGCCTCTGCTTATCCGATAGTGATAATCAGTCAGTCGTATGTCCGCCACACCACACGCCTTACGTAGTCCGTGTAGCTATGAATTATTCTGAGCACCTTGTCAGAAACATTGGGCATACTGTAGTCAGCTACCAACCTTAAGGTCCGCTCGTGGCCCTGTGCCTGGGAGGCAAGGATTGCCAAGCCCTGTCTTACCCGATCGACGTTAAGTCCAACCATCATTACCGCGGCCTCCTCCATGCCTTCGGGGCGCTCATGCGCTTCCCGCAGATTGAGCGCCGGGAAATTAAGAATGGACGATTCTTCCGTTATGGTGCCGCTGTCCGAGAGCACTGCCCGAGCGGATGCTTGAAGTCTAATGTAGTCATTAAACCCCAAAGGCTTGAGAAGACGGACATTGTCATGAAAAGTTGCGCCGGCGGCCTCGATACGCTTCATTGTCCGCGGGTGTGTCGAGACAATGACCGGCTCTCCAAAGTCTTCCGCGACAGCATTCAGGACTGCTATCAGGTTGTTGAAATTACGAGGGGAATCAATATTCTCTTCGCGGTGTGCGCTCACAACGAAATAACGGCCCTCTGAAAGGTTCAGGCGCTTGAGAACGTCGGAGGCTTCAATTCGATCATGGTAATGCGACAGCACCTCATACATCGGGCTGCCAGTCTTAATCACCAAATCTGGTGGCAGCCCCTCTCGGAGCAGATACTCGCGCGCTATCGAACTGTAGGTCAAATTGACGTCGGCGGTATGATCCACAATCCGCCGGTTGGTTTCTTCAGGCACGCGTTGGTCAAAGCACCGGTTGCCAGCCTCCATGTGGAAGATTGGGATCTTTCGGCGTTTGGCGGGAATGACGGCCAAGCAAGAGTTCGTATCCCCCAGAACTAGCATTGCATCCGGCTTAACGGCGTCCAGCACACGATCGACTGCGATGATGATATTTCCGATGGTTTCGGATGCAGTTCCGGCAGCGGCCTCCAAAAAGAAATCCGGCTTGCGTACCTCCAGGTCCTCAAAGAAGACCTGGTTGAGCTCGTAATCGTAGTTCTGGCCGGTATGAACAAGAATATGCTCACAGTGCTCATTTAGCGCCGCAATTACTCGCGAGAGCCGAATAATTTCCGGGCGAGTGCCTACTACTGTTAAGACCTTCAGCTTCTTCACGACTTCACCTTGTATGCAATCGTATCTGGATTTGCGCGATCGAATATTTCGTTTGCCCAAAGCATGCAAACTAATTCGTCGTCGCCGACGTTCGTCACATTGTGGGCCCAACCTGGAACCGTCTCCACAATTGTTGCGTCACCACCCTTGGTTTCGACTTCAAAGGTCTCCCCGGTATCGACATGACGAAAGCCAAAGCGAGCGGTACCGCGAATAACTAGAAACTTCTCCGTCTTCGTATGGTGGTAGTGTTCGCCACGTGTGATGCCGGGATGCGCGGTAAAATACGATAGCTGCCCGCTGTCCTCTGTCTTGAGCATCTCGACGAACTCGCCGCGATCGTCAGAATGGACCGGAACGACATAGGAGAAGCCGGAGGGGTCGAGGTAGCTTAGATAAGTCGCATGGAGCGCCCGAAGAAGGCCGGTCCCCACCCGTTGCGTGATCAGAGAATGGCGGCCGGACTCAAACGAACGGATGTAATCGGCAACCTCCCCAACCGTCGTTTTGTAGACTGGCGCGACTTCGGGCGTGCTCTCGACTACGGAGTTGTCTTTCAATAGGCCAACAAAGGCGGAAATGACGTCATCGATATAGACCAAACTCAAGGGAGCATTCGGGTCGTTAATGGTAATGGGCAGGCCACGTGCAATATTGTAACAGAACGTCGCTACGGCCGAATTGTAGTTCGGGCGCGCCCACTTGCCGAAAACATTTGGCAGACGGAAGATATGCACTTTCGCGCCTGCCTCGTGTCCGTATGAGCGCAGAACGTCTTCAGCCTGTCGCTTGCTGTTTCCATATGGATTGTCTCGATCAGCCTGCGTCGAGGAGGTGTAGGCGATTGGAACTGGGCGCGCTTGCTTTGAAACGGCATCGCAAAGCGTGCGTGTAAACTCTAAGTTCCCGGTCGCAAATTCGGATTCATGCTTCGGTCGATTGATCCCGGCCAGGTGATAAATAAAATCGGCGCCTGCTATCAATTTCGCCAAATCGCCCGATTCCGTTTCCCGCGTGATCCGCACCAGGTCATTTCCGTGGCCGAGTTCCTGTAAGCGAAGCACGAGATTGCGCCCGATGAACCCGTCAGCGCCGGTAACGACAATTCGCATGGTGATCAATCCTCCAGCGAAGGCTTTTCGCCCTTGATAATTCGGCGCATGAAATCCAGCTTCAAAAGAAGTTCCTTTGTGCCGGCCACATCGAGGCGCTCGGTATTGTGCGAGTTGTAGTCTTCGCTCGAACTGATCTTGAGTTCGCCCTGCTCAACGAATTTCGTGTAATTGAGATCGCGACCATCCGGAGGAATACGATAGTAGCCGCCTCGGTCCTCAGCAGTAGCCATTTCCTCGCGGCTGAGAAGTGCCTCGAAGAGCTTTTCGCCGTGACGGGTTCCGATTTCCTTTATTTCGTGGTCAGGCTTTCCCATGAGGTCCGCAATGCTCGTTGCAAGGGCACCAATGGTCGACGCGGGAGCCTTCTGTACGAAAATATCTCCGTTTCGTCCGTGTTCGAAAGCATAGATTACGAGTTCAACGGCGTCGTCGATTGACATCATGAAGCGGGTCATCGACGGATCAGTAACCGTTATCGGCCGCCCCTCGAGAACTTGCCTTACAAAAAGCGGGATAACAGAGCCGCGCGAGGCCATGACATTCCCATACCGCGTTCCGCAAATGACGGTTTTGGATCCTTCAAGATTGCGAGAGGTCGCAACCATGACTTTTTCCATCATTGCCTTGGAAATGCCCATGGCATTAATTGGGTAGACTGCCTTGTCGGTCGAAAGGCAGATAACACGTTCGACCCCGAAATCGATCGCCGCTTTTAGCACGTTCTCCGTACCAAGAACGTTGGTGCGTACGGCTTCCATTGGGTGGAATTCACAAGAAGGAACCTGTTTCAAGGCCGCTGCGTGAAAGCAGAAATCCACCCCACGCATTGCGCTCTTCACGCTCGACTCATCTCTCACGTCGCCGATGTAGAATTTCAGCTTGGACTGCGCATAGCGCTTGCGCATATCGTCTTGCTTCTTTTCGTCTCGGCTAAATACACGAATTTCGCCAACATCCGTATCCAGGAAGCGACGCAAGACAGCATTTCCGAACGAGCCAGTGCCGCCGGTAATCAAGATGGTTTTGTCAGTGAACATGTTCTAAAGGACGCCGCCTACTAAGTTGCAATCGCCTTCCCAATACGTGTTTTGGGTCCAATGCTCAATACCTGAGCCCGTATCGGGCTCTTGTAGGCTTCGACTTGTTCTGGATAACCGCGCCTCAACTGACCGAGCTTCGCAGTCGCAACACGCGCGCCTCGGCGGAACGCGGATTTCGGTTTCGCCTTCACTCTTCGGCGGCGCGTCCACGAAAACAGATACGCTTTGAATACCAGCGCGGTTTCAATGATGGTCGAAGTATGCCGTGGCAACAGATTCGGCATCGCCATCCATCCGCACTCTGCCGTGTTCCAGCCAAACTATTCGAGTGCAGTTTTTTACCAACAGGTCCTTGGAGTGGCTGGCGACTATCAAGATTTTGGTTTTGTTGACGAGATCATGTAGGCGTTCATTCGCCTTTTCTTGGAAGCTTTGATCACCCGTCGCCAGCCATTCGTCCATAATCAAGATTTCTGGTTGAATAACGGTCGAAATTGCAAATGCGAGGCGAAGCTGCATGCCCGTGGAATATGTGCGGACTGGCATGTCTAGAAAATTTCCGAGCTCGGAGAAGTCTTCGATGTCTTTCTGATGCACAGCAAGATCACGTTTTTTGAATCCCAAGAGGGCTCCACGAATAGCAATGTTCTCGCGCCCAGTTGCCTCAGGATCAATGCCCAAGGAGATATTGATCAGCGATGTGCATTTGCCATTTATAAGAATGCGCCCCCCTGACGGGTGATAGACGCCACTCATCACACGTAGGAGTGTGGTTTTGCCGGATCCATTGTGGCCAACGAGGCCCAGTCTTTCGCCTTCGTTGAGGCTCAGGTTAACATTTTCAAGCCCGCGAATTATGATGTGGCCCTCAGAGTTGGAGCCGATCGTCCCCCCGGTGGCAAAACTGAACACCTGGTTCTTGAGCGATCTGCTTTTCGCATTGTAGATCGGGAAATCTACCGTGACGTCTTCAAGATGCATCGAAGTCATTTTTGCCTGCGCAGGATTGTTTTGGACGTGGATATTCATAGCCAATACGTAATTCGTGAGCGGTAGCGATTCAGAAGTAGAAGTGCAACGGTCCACCCCACGACTGCCATACCGAGAACGACGCACCAATTAATCAGCGTTCCAGCGTTGCCGAGCAACGGATCCCTTATCACACTAATCAAGTGATAGAATGGGTTCAAATTAAGCATCAACATGGATCTGGTGCCGGCTGGCAAACGGCTAGGTTCCCACATCACTGGCGTCAGATATAGACAGACTTGCATGATGTTTTGAATGATTTGCGTCAGGTCTCTATAGCGAGTGCAAAGAATTGCCAGTACAACCATCATCCAAAGAATATTGAGTGATGCAAAAAAGAAGCCAGGAACAACAAGAATTGCATAAAAATTGACAAATTTTCCAAATATCAAAATTATAATTGGGAAAATAACTAAATTGTGAGCAAGTATAATTGTATTTCTCCACCACGTTCTAAGAATGTAAGTGAAAAATGGAATTGGCAACTGCAGCATTGTGTCGCTGCTTGATATGAAAGTGGTGCAGCCTTCGTTGACCAGTTGCGAATAGTATCCCCACACGATTAAGCCAACGCAGATGAACGGCAGAAATTCCGACATCGGTGAATTGAAAATCGTACCAAAGACCAATCCGAGAGCGCCGATGAGCACCCCCATATTGATGGTGAGCCAAAACGCCCCGACCTTGGAACGGCGATATCGCTGCGCGACGTCTTGCCATCCCAAGAGCGCGGGCAGTTGAAAGTTGGCGATAGAATCCCAGACGTCCTTCCAGGCGGTAATTCTCTGCGCTGTCGCTCTGGTCATGTAGTAGCAGTCTCCGGGTCAGTCGCTTGTTTTTCGCAAGGCTCGCGGTTAGCACATTAGAATTGGACTTAATAGTGACTGTCTGTACCCTTCGGCGCATCCCGCTATTATCCGTGGTGGTTCGCGTAGGCGCTTGGCAAATGGCGTTGAGAAGCCGACATGTCCCTTGCAGACATGTTCTAGGTGCTTTCGAACTGGCAGTAACCGAACTGGAAATCAGTGCCGACTCCTTCCGACTATCGATACCCCCGAGCCTCCCGATACGATAGGCAGGAAAGCGTGGGAAACGAAAGCCAGTGCTCCAGCGAGAAGCGAAGTACATTTTTTCGGTCGTTGCAGCGTTACAAATTGATTTTAATATATAAGTTCCACTAATTCACGAATTCGAGTCTCTCAAAAGCGCCATATCAAGGTCCAGTTCGGATTTCACCGCTGTTATCATCGGCGTTCTGAAAACCTCAAGTCTAGGATTGGACGTGGCCGGTAGCAGTGTACGTCACGCCCCACTTCGTTTACTCTAGAGGGACTATCCAGAACCGGGTTGGTTATCCCATCGCGCGCTGAGACGACCGTGTCGATAACGACGCTAGGACAAACATCATCGTTCCAAGCTACCGGATGACTAGCCGGCAGGTCGACAGTCTATTGGTTCCGCAATCTGACGTGACGGGAAAGCCTTTTCAATCCTCTCATTGCTCAAATGAATCGCCGCCGTCACGCTCCCAGGCAGAAAGCCTCCCACGCCAACATCATGACGCGCCGTTGATCGATAAGGTCCGTACGATGGTAGGCGGCCTCGACTGCATTCTTGACAGTATGCGCGAGCGCACGCTCCGCAACATCGCGGGAGTACCCGTTCTCAGATGCCCAGTCTCTAAAGCTTGAGCGGAAGCCATGAGCGGTAGCGATGCGCCCTGGCGTATCGCTCATAACCTCATTGTCCCGCAGAAACTTGGTGAGTGCCATATCGCCGATCGGCGTGTTGTTTCGCGAAGGAAATACCAGCCCTTCGCCGGTTTCCGATTTCTCAAGTCGGCTTTCAAGGATCTCGATGCCCCTCCGGGTAAGCGGCACGCGGTGAATGACCTTCGCTTTCATGCGTGCCGCAGGCACCGTCCAGATCGCGTTGGAAAAGTCGATCTCGTTCCATTGCATCTGACGGAGTTCGCCCGAACGGGAGGCGGTCAGGATCAGCAACTCCAGCATGTCGCGGGTCGCGTTTGGCATTCGCGGATGAAGGATATCGGAGACGAAGCTTGGTAAATCCCGCCAGGGAAGGGCAGGCTGATGCGCGACACGGTCTCGTTTGCCTGGTTGCTTGGGCAGAAGCTTATCGACGACGCCCACAGGGCTCGCAACGATATATCCGCTGGCAGCGGCCCAGTTCATCACCGCATCGCAGCGCTGTTTGATGCGTGAGGCAGTGTCCGGCTTCAAAAGCCAGATTGGTTTAAGGCAAGCCGCAAAGTCGGCGGGACCGAGTGCGTTGACCAGTTTCTTTCCGATTCTGGGAAAGACATATTGCTCCAGCGTGTTGATCCATTGATCGATATGCTTCCGGTTACGGAAGCCCTCGGCCTTGTCAGCGTGGTGCAGTCGCGCCGCTTTCTCGAAAGTCGGGACTGCCGCCAGCCGGGCTCTCGCCCGATCCCGGTCCCTGCGAGCGTCAAGCGGATCTCTTCCGTTATCGATCACACCTCTAGCCTCAAAGGCCTTGGTTCTGGCATCTCGGATCGTGGTCGTCGGATAACTGCCAAGACCCATCTTACGACGCTTTCCGCTTGTCGGCGACACGAAACGCAGGATCCATTTTCCGCTGCCGGCCGTGCCGCTGGGGACGAGATAGAGGCCGACGATCGTCCCATCGAGAACAGGTTTGGCGTTCGGTTTTAGCTCGGGCTTTGGCATCACTGAGCATTTTTTTGCTGGCCATTGGAGGTTCGTTGAACCTTTCCTAGCCCGCCATCTGGCCCGCCACAAGAGCCGAAATTCGATGGGATGGAATGATACTGCATAAGGTTGTGGATGCCCAAGATATCGCAGAAACATCAATTAAATCAATACGAAATTTGCTTGTTTGAGATGTAATGAGATGAGCGTCGAGGCGGCCTCTCTGTCCGCCATTTGCCTTTCCGAGGATTGCGTCATTTCGGCTGTTTAGCGACAAGCTTGCGCCTAGCATCCGTGTTTCAGCCCGCATTTTCTGGTCGATTCTCTGAGCCAACTTTTCGCGAGTGCTGACGCTGTACCTCGCAAAGCAACGATGTAGGGTGGAGTGACGGCCGCCTTCAGCCGCCATAAGGAAAAAGGTCGGAACGATATCGTGCCGACCTTCCTCAATCCGCGGCGACGATGGGCTGCCAGTACCTCCGTGGTCAGCCTATCGAAGGCGAATTCCGTAAGTCGAATGTAGCGCTTTGGGAAAGGAACTCAAGCACCCCTTATGGACGATGCGGCTGTGACGTATACCAACCGTGACCGGCGATTGTTGGTACGAACGGATCATTCGCTGTGGAGGCGTTAGCGGCTGTTGTCCCCAGCCATTCGCCTGAAACCAAGAGGCCCTGCTCCAACAGCAAGGCCTCTTGTCAGTATGCGCTCGAACGCCACGCGGGCAAGCTAGCGCCCTGTTATCCGGCGGCCGTGCTGCGGGCCCGTTTCGGCAGTTTCCAGCCGGGCCGCACGAAGTGGCAGGTGTAGCCATTGGGAATGCGTTCCAGATAGTCCTGATGTTCAGGCTCCGCTTCCCAGAAGTCGCTGACCGGAACAACTTCGGTGACGACCTTTCCGGGCCACAGGCCGGAGGCATCGACGTCGGCAATGGTGTCCTCGGCGGTCGCTTGCTGAGCGTCGTCGGCGTAGAAGATCGCCGATCGGTAGCTGGCGCCGATATCGTTACCTTGCCGGTTCATTGTCGTCGGATCATGGATCTGGAAGAAGAATTCGAGGATGTCGCGGTAGCTGGTCTTCGCCGGGTCGAACAGGATCTCGATCGCCTCGGCGTGGCTTCCATGATTCCGGTAGGTCGCATTGGCGACCTCGCCACCGGTATAGCCCACGCGAGTGGATACGACGCCAGGGAGCCGCCTGATGAGGTCCTGCATGCCCCAGAAGCAACCGCCCGCCAGTACCGCACGCTCTACAGTCATTGGAAACGTCCTTTCCAGCTAAACAATGGGCACAGACATCTGAGCCCGTTTCTTGCGCCATAGATGGGGATTGACGCCCCATTTTGCCAGACCGCGTTTTGCCGTCTGCTTTTCAGGGCTAGCGGCTCAAGCTACCGCTTCATGTCGGGGCAGACATAGGGAGCCTTGGCGGCGGCATAACTCCGCTCGACGAGATCCTTCCCCGCGGAGATTTGAAGAGTGAGCCTATCAGCAGAGATCGTCTTGATCTTGGCCCATATGATTGCGCCGTCCTCATCCCATGAAATCTCGTTGGCCGACGGCTGTTTCCATGACCTGAGAGCGTAGGTTTCCCAGCAAGAGTCGATAAGGAGTTTGCCCTTCGGCAAAAAGATCATCATTGGGCCTGGCAGACCGGATTGCGATTTGGTCTCCGTCCAAGGCGTACCAATCAGCGGGGACGCTGCAGACTTCTCGGCAGCAAGGGTCGGCGTTTGCACGGGATGGCGGGTCCTCGAACGGCCAGGAAATCTGCGCAGCCGATTGGGTCCTGCGGTTCAAACACTGCAACACCGGGTAGCAAGTCGGATCGGGTGTCGAGCCGTCCTCCGCCGTAAAATATGTCCCAGGGATCTGCGCGGAAGACTCGCGCTTAGCGCCTACACAAATACCGCCTGATCGACGCGATCCTCCGTACCGAAGAACTTCAGATAGCGTTGAACCTCCGCCGGGTCGCCGGTTGCCTTCTGCGGATTGTCCGATAGCTTCACGGCCGGGCGGCCGTTGGCGTCAATGACCTTGCAGACGATGGAGATGGGATTGAGCCCGGAGATCTCGGTCGGCGCGCAGCCGGCGAAGTCGTTGGTGAGGTTGGTGCCCCAGCCGAAACTCATCCGCACCTTGCCTTCGAAGTGCTTGTAGGTGTGGATGATCGCGTCGACATCGAGGCCATCCGAGAAAATAAGCAGCTTCTGGCGCGGATCGCGGCCCATCTTCTTCCACCATTCGATGATCTTCTCGCCGCCTTCGACGGGCGGTGCGCTGTCAGGTCGGAAGCCCGTCCAATCGGCGACCCATTCGGGCGCGTCGCGCAGGAACGCTGCCGTTCCGAACGCATCCGGCAACACGATCAGCAGGTTGCCGCCATAGAGCTTGTTCCAGTCCCGCAGCACCTTGTAGGGCGCGTTGTGCAATTCCTTGTCGGTCTGGGCAAGGGCCGCGGCCACCATCGGCAGCTCGTGGGCGTTCGTGCCGACGGCTTCGAGATCTGAATCCATGGCGAGCAGCACATTGCTGGTACCGGTGAAGGCAGGCCCGATGCCTTCCTTCAAGGCTTCGACGCACCAGCGCTGCCAAAGGAAGCTGTGGCGGCGGCGCGTACCGAAGTCGGAGATCCGCAGGCCAGGCAATTCGCGCAGCCGCTCCACCTTTTCCCACATCCGCGCTTTCGCGCGGGCATAAAGCACATCGAGCGTAAATGGTCCAAGCGCCTTCATGGCGGAGCGCGACCGCAGCTCGTTGATGATGGCAAGCGCCGGGATTTCCCACATGGTCGTGTCCTTCCACGATCCATGGAAGTCGAGCACGTACTGCCCGTCACGTTTCGACAGTTCGTATTCCGGCAGCTGGAAATGCGAGAGCCAGGCAAGGAATTCAGGCTCGAAAATCTGCGCGCGGCCGTAGAAGCTGTTACCAGCGAGCCAGATCGTTTCCTTCTTGGAGAGACGCAGGGTGCGGGCATGATCGAGCTGCTCGCGCAGTTCGCCCTCGTCGATCTCTTCGGCCAAAAGCACGCGCTTGGTGCGGTTTATGAGCGTGAAGGTGGCGTTGACCTCAGGGTAGAGCTTCCAGATCATCTGCAGCATCAGCAGCTTATAGAAGTCCGTGTCGATCAGGCTGCGAACAATCGGATCGAGCTTCCAGGTGTGATTGTAGACGCGCCGCGCGATATCAGTCTTGGCCATGTACTCCGCCCATTCCCAAGCCGGGTAAGGTGCGCCGACCGGCGCACGAAAACCGGCTCGTGTGCTTTTCTTATCGAAAAATCAGCCGGTAAAGTCCAGCGCAAACAGAAAAGCACCCTGCCGGCGGTCCGACAGGATGCTTGGCAGTGACCACTTTGACCCGCGCGCTCCTATTGTGCAGGAGGCTTGGGCATTGCCGGCGCCGTGTTCGAGGCCGGCGGCTGAGTTGGTGTCTCGGTCGGCACCGCATTGCCGTTCTGCAGCGAAGGCGATGGTGTCGGTGCTGATTGCTGCGACTGAATCTGCTGTCCCGGCTGTTGGGGTGCGACGTCCGCTGACTCTTTCTTGCCCCAGATTTCGACGGGGATCCATACGATGAAGGCGAGCACCAGCGCGACGATCAGGACCATGAGAATCCGGGTTCCTGTCCGGCCCTGTTTTGCCTTCACAGGTGAAATCGTCTCCTCGGCATGAAGCTTGCCGTCCGCTTCTTCCCAGCGCGTTTCCGTCTGCTGAGCCATGCTTGCCTCCTTCCGATGTCGCGCAAGCCGTCATCGGCTCGCCACCTCACCTCGGAGAAAAACGAACGGAAAGCAGCATGGTTCCGGCGCTTAGTAACCCATCTGCCGATCGACGACGAATTGCAGCGGCTCGCCGCCCTCGTAGCGGGCGATCTGGCGCTCGACGTGGCGGAAGAGCGCTGTCTCATCGGAAACTGCCGCATCGTGCGGCGTGATGAACACGTTTTCCAGCCCCCAGAGCGGATCGTCGGAGGCAAGCGGCTCGACCGCGAAGACATCGATCGAAGCGCCGCCGAGCACGCCGCCCTCTATCGCGGCGACGATGTCCGATTGTACCTGGCTTTTGCCGCGGCCCGCATTGATAAACACAGGCTTGCCGAGCGCACCGCCCTGCCGCAGCTTTGAAAACAGCGCCGCATTGTAGAAGCCGGACGTCTCCGGTGTCAGCGGCAGCAGACCGACGAGAAAATCCGTCCTAGAGAGGAAGTTATCGAGCTGCCCGGCATCGAACGTCTCGACGCCATCGATCTCCTTGCGGCTGCGCGACCAGCCGATGACGTTGAAGCCCATGACCTTCAGCTTGTGCGCTGCATCCTGCCCGAGCACGCCAAGTCCCATGATGCCGACGGTGATTTCGGCGGCCTCGGGCGGAACCAGCTTGCCCCAGATGCGCTCCCGCTGATCCCGGTCGTGCTGATGCTGCTGGCGGAGGTGCATGAGGCACTGCATCACCACCCATTCGCTCATTCGCGTCGTCAGGCTGCGGTCGGAGAAGCGAACGATCGGGACGTCGGGCAGGCCCGGCAGGTTCATGAAGCTGTCGACGCCGGCGCCACCGGAGAAGATGACCTTCAGATCAGGTGCGCGGGTGAAGAGATCCGGGTCCGGCTTCCAGAGCAAAGCATAGTCGATGCCGGTCAGATCGCGATCCTTGTTCAGGGGATCCGCGAGATTGATGCTGCCGCGATCCGCAAAGGCCGTTTTCAAGATGCGGGCAACGGTCGTGGGGTCGAACTTCAGATCGACGAGAATAGGCGATTTTGCGGACATGATCGTCTTTACTGTTGGACGGCGGGCGTCGGGACCGCCTCGATGTTGAAGGCGGCAGCCATCAGCGCCTTGGTATAGTCATCCTTGGGCGCACCGAAGATATCGGCGGACGATCCCTGTTCGACGACCTTGCCGAAGCGCATGACGATGACGTCGTTTGCCAGCGCCTTCACCACCTTCAGGTCGTGGCTGATGAAGAGGTAGGCGAGATCGTGCTTCTGCTGCAGGTCCCGCAGGAGATCCACCACCTGCGCCTGGACGCTCATGTCGAGCGCCGAGGTTGGCTCGTCGAGCATCACGAAGCGTGGTTTCAAGACCATGGCGCGGGCAATGGCGATGCGCTGGCGCTGCCCGCCGGAGAATTCGTGCGGATAGCGCCAGCGGGTCAGCGGATCGAGCCCGACCTCCTCCAGCGCCCAGCAGACCCGCTGGTCGCGCTCTTCGTAGGAAAGCGAGCGCTCATGCACTTTGAGCCCTTCGGCGATGATGTCGCCGACCGACATGCGCGGGCTGAGCGAGCCGTAGGGATCTTGGAACACGACCTGCAACTGGTTGCGCAGCGGCCGCATCTCCGTAAATGAATAGCTGGCTATATCCTTGCCGACGAAGCTTATCCGGCCCTGCGAGGAGATCAGTCGTGTTAGCGCAAGGCCAAGCGTTGTCTTGCCGGAACCGGATTCACCGACGACACCGAGCGTCTGCCCGGCGCGCAGCTGCAGGTCGATGCCGTCGACGGCCTTCACATGATCCACGACCTTGCGCATGAGCCCGGCCTTGATCGGGAACCAGACGCGAATGTCGGATCCCTGCATCACGATGGGTTTCGAGGCGTCCGCAAGCGGTGGCTCGCCGCGCGGCTCGGAGGCCAGCAGATGCCGGGTATAGTCGTGCTTCGGGTTGTGGAAGACCTCTTCCACCGTGCCGGTCTCGACGATCTTGCCCTTGGTCATCACGCAGACCCGGTCGGCGAACTTGCGGACGATGCCGAGGTCGTGGGTGATGAAGAGCATGGACATGCCATGCTGGCCCTTCAGCTGCCGTAGCAGTTCGAGGATCTGCGCCTGCACGGTGACGTCGAGCGCGGTCGTCGGCTCGTCGGCGATCAAGAGCTCCGGCCGGTTGGCGAGCGCCATGGCGATCATCACGCGTTGCCGCTGGCCGCCGGAAAGCTCATGCGGGTAGGCTTTCAGCCGCTTTTCCGGCTCACGGATGCCGACCTGGTTCAGCAGTTCAAGAACCTTGGTCCGTGCCGCCTGACCCGTCACGCCCTGGTGCAGTTCCAGAATTTCGGCGATCTGCTTCTCGATCGAGTGCAGCGGGTTGAGTGAGGTCATCGGCTCCTGGAAGATCATCGTGATGTCGTTGCCGCGCACCTCGCGCAACGCCTTGTCGGATGCCTTCAGGAGATCCTTGCCCTTGAACAGGATTTCGCCGGAGGGATGGCTGGCCGCAGGGTAGGGGAGCAGCCGCAGGATCGAGTTGGCGGAGACCGATTTGCCGGAGCCGGACTCGCCGACCAGCGCCACGACCTCGCCCTTGCGGATGTCGAAGGAGACGTGATCGACAGCCAGCGATGTTTCGCCTCCCTGGTGGAATGCCACGGAGAGATCGCGAACGGACAGCAGTGTTTCGGCAGCGTCACTCATTGAAACGTCTTCCTGGGATCGAATGCATCACGAACCGCCTCGCCGATGAAGATCAACAGCGACAACATGATCGACATGGTGAAGAACGCGGTCAGCCCGAGCCACGGCGCCTGCAGGTTGGCCTTGCCCTGCGCGATCATCTCGCCGAGCGAGGGCGAGCCTGGCGGCATGCCGAAGCCGAGGAAGTCGAGCGAGGTCAGCGTCGTGATCGAGCCCGACAGGATGAACGGCAGGAAGGTCAACGTCGCGACCATGGCGTTCGGCAAAAGGTGGCGCCACATGATGGTGCGGTTGCCGACGCCCAGCGCTCGCGCCGCCCTGACATACTCGAAATTGCGGGCCCGCAGGAACTCGGCGCGCACGACGCCGACGAAGCCGACCCATGAGAAGAGCAGCATGATCCCGAGCAGCACGAAGAAGCCGGGCGGCAGGATAGCCGCGATGATCAGGAGAATGTAGAGCACCGGCATCGACGACCAGATCTCGATGAAGCGCTGCAGCAACAGGTCGGTCCAGCCGCCGAAATAGCCCTGGATCGCGCCGGCGGTGACGCCGATGACGGCAGAGCAGATCGTCAGCACCAGGCCGAAGAGAACGGAGATGCGGAAGCCGTAGATGACGCGGGCAAGCACGTCGCGCGCCTGATCGTCCGTGCCGAGCCAGTTGAGATTGCCGAAGTTGCAGCCGGGATCGGAAGCACCCTGCGGGTATCCCGAGCAGCGCTCTTCCTTGCTCATCATCCAGAAAGGTGCTGTCGGCGCCGAATGCGGAATGTTCGAGTTGACGGAGCGATAGGAGTAGTGGATCGGCGGCCAGATCATCCAGCCGTTGGCCTTGATTTCGTCCGCGATCACGTCGGAGCGGTAGTCGGTTTCGGCCAGGAAGCCGCCGAACTTCTCTTCCGGATAATTGACCAGCACGGGAAACAGGATCTCGCCCTTGTAGGAGGCGACGATCGGCCGGTCATTGGCGATGAATTCGGCAAACAGGGTGAGCACGAAGAGGATAAGGAACAGCCAGAGCGACCAGTAGCCGCGTCGGTTGGCCTTGAAGTTCGTCCAGCGCCTGATGTTGGTCGGCGACAGCAGCCCCTTGCGCGGCGGCTTGACCGGCGTTGCGGTCGTCGGATTGGCGGCGGTGTCCATCAGACGTCCCTCCGCTCGAAGTCGATGCGCGGATCGATCCATGTGTAGATCAGGTCGGAGATCAGGCTGACGAACAGGCCGAGCAGCGAGAAGATGTAGAGTGTCGCGAAGACGATCGGGTAGTCGCGGTTGACGACCGAGAGATAGCCGAGCCGGCCCAGCCCATCGAGCGAGAAGATGTTCTCGATCAGCAGCGATCCGGTGAAGAAGGCGGAGATGAAGGCGCCGGGGAAACCGGCGATGATGATCAGCATGGCGTTGCGGAACACGTGGCCGTAGAGCACCTGCCGTTCGTTCAGCCCCTTCGCCCGCGCTGTCACTACGTACTGCTTCTTGATCTCCTCGATGAAAGAGTTCTTGGTGAGAAGCGTCGTCGTTGCAAAGGCGGCCAGCGACAGCGAGATCAGCGGCAGCGTCAGGTGCCAGAAGTAGTCGAGCGGTTTCTGCCACCAGGCGAGCTGGTCGAAATTGTCGGAGACGAGGCCACGCAGCGGGAACCAGTCATAGAAGGATCCGCCGGCAAAGAGCACGATCAGCAGGATACCGAACAGGAAGCTCGGGACGGCGTAGCCAATGATGATGATACCCGAGGTCCAGACGTCGAAGGTCGAGCCGTCCTTGACCGCCTTGCGGATGCCGAGCGGGATCGAGATACCGTAGGAAAAGATCATGATCCAGATGCCGAGCGAGGCGGAAACCGGCAGTTTTTCCTTGATCAGTTCGAGAACCGTGGTGTTGCGGAAGAAGCTCTCGCCGAAGTCGAAGCGGATGTAGTTCCACATCATCTCGCCGAAGCGCGTCAGCGGCGGCTTGTCGAAGCCGAACTGCTTTTCGAGCTTCTTGATCAGTTCAGGATCAAGCCCCTGCGCGCCGCGGTACTTCGAGCCGCCTTCGTCGAGGCCACCGCCGCCGAGAAGATCGCCGCCACCGCCTGAAAGCCGCGAGTCGGCGCCTTGCGCATCGCCGGTCAGCTGCGCGATTACCTGCTCGACCGGACCGCCCGGCGCGAACTGGATGACGGTGAATGAGATAGCCATGATGCCGATAATGGTCGGGATCATCAGAAGTAGGCGGCGAAGGATATAGGCTCCCATCAGCGAGCGGCCTCCGGGGAGTTCTGTCGTAGGCTGTCCAGTCTAACGCCGCTCAATCGTCAACCTTCCTTTGCCGGTCAGTCCCGGCACTGATCATCGTCCGAAGTGATTCGGTTGGCCCATTTGGAGCCCAGCCGTCAGGCCAATGCAAGTCCGCTCATTTCTTGGCGGAAGACGACCACCAGACATCAGGGAAACCGGTCGAGTAGGTCGGATATTCGGCCGGGCGGGTGATCGTGTTCCAGTAGGTGATCGACTGCGTATCGCGGTAGAACAGCGGTACTACGTAGTGGCCCGCCAACAGCACGCGGTCGAGCGCCTTGATCGCCGCCACCTGCTCGTCTCGATCAGGCGCGAAGATCACCATGCGGATCAGCGCGTCGATTGCTGGGTCTGAAATGCCGGCATAGTTGCGCGAGCCCTGCTGGTTGGAGGAGCCCGAACCCCAGTAGTCCGCCTGTTCGTTGCCGGGGTTCATCGTCTCGGCCCACACGTTCCAGATCATGTCGTAGTCGAAGCTGCGCACGCGATTGGTATATTGGGAGGCGTCGACGGTGCGTACCCGCACATCGATACCGATCTTTTTGAGGTTGTTGGCATAGGGCACGGCCCAGCGCTCGAAGATCGGGCTCGACAGCAGGATCTCGAAGCTCATCGGCTTGCCGGTCTGCGTGTTGACCATGCGGTTGCCCTTGATCTCCCAGCCGGCTTCCTTCAGCAGCTTGATCGCCGTGCGCAGGTTGTCGCGGCTCTTCTGCGGGTCGCCGCCGACGGGGTTTGAGTAGGCGGTGGTGAAGATCGAAGGCGAGACCTTGTCCTTGAGACCGTTGAGGATTTCGAGTTCGCGACCCTGAGGCAGGCCGGAGGAGGCAAGCTCGGTATTCCAGAAATAGCTGTCGATGCGCTTGTAGCTGTTGAAGGCGACAGTGCGGTTCAGTTCCTCGAAGTCGAAGCCGTAATTCAGCGCCTCGCGGACCTTCTCGTCCTTGAAAGTGTCACGGCGGGTGTTCAGCACCATTGCCTGCATGATGCCGGTGGCGCGCAGCACATTCGGCACGTCCTCTTTCTTCACGCGGCCTTCCTTGACGGCGGGGAAGTCATAGCCGGTCGCCCAGCGCGCGGCGAGCGTCTCCTGCCAGTAATCGCTGTTGCCGGCGCGGAAGGCTTCGAACTCAACGTCACGGTCGGCATAGTAGGTGTAGGTAATCGAGCCGAAATTGTTCTGCCCGACATTCACGTTGAGGTCCTTGCCCCAATAATCGTCGCGCAGCTCGTAACGGATCGTGGCCCCTGCCGAGAATGCGGCGATCTTGTAGGGCCCGGAGCCCATGACCGGTTCCAGCGTCGTCTTGGCGATATCGCGCGGCTTGCCGTCGGCCCCCGTGCCTTCCCACCAATGCTTCGGCACCACCACGAGCTGACCCAGGATATTGGGAAGCTCCTTGTTGTTCTTCTCGTCGAAGGTGAAGGTTACGTCGCGCTCGCCCGATTTCTCGGCCTTGACCACGTGCTTGTAGTAGTTGGAGGCGAGCGGGTTCAGCTCCTTGACCTTGTCGAAGCTGAAGATCACGTCCTCGGGCGTGACAGGCTTGCCATCCGCCCACTTCGCCTCCGCCCGCAGCCGGAACGTCGCGCTCGAGACGTCATCGGGATAGGAAAGCCCTTCCGCAAGCAGCCCGTAGGAGGCGAGCAGTTCGTCGTCGGCCGATTTCATCAATGTTTCGAACGGCAGCGTCAGGCCGACCGCCGTTTGGCCCTTCGAAAGCAGCGGATTGAAAGTGTCGTAGGTGCCTGAAGCCGATAACCTGAGATTACCGCCCTTCGGCGCATCCGGATTGACGTAGTCGAAATGTTTGAAGCCCGGCTTGTATTTCAGCTCGCTGATGACGGAACTGCCGATGCGGAAATTTGGCTCTTGGGCAACGGCCTGCACGGGCAACGCCATTGTGCCGAGAAGAGAAAAGACCACAGCAAGTTTCGACCACGTAAGCGCCATTCGCCAACCCCGATTGTTTTTCTGCTTTCGCCGACAATAGGCGAAAAACAGGTGATGTGGGAGTTTTTGTCTGGCTCGCGAGATCGTGACCATTTGTTGCTCGGGCAAGCCTGGCTCATTCCCTGCTGTGCAAAACATCGATTCACCAAAATTGCTTTTCACGGTAGATTCGATTGCAAATCACTCGGCCTTGCGCCGCAGACGCTCAGGACATGGCATGGCTTTCCATACCACCAGGACTTTCCAGACATTTTTGAAATTGGCGTTCGCCGGCCTGCTTGGCACAAGCCTTGTTGCCGGCGAAGTCGGTGCCGAGCAGAAGCAACCGAGTCCCGGCAGCGCCAAGGCGATTTTCGGCTCCGTTTCCCTGCCGAACCAGGGAACAGCTCAGCCTTATGGCTTCTATGCCAAAGGCTGCATGTCCGGCGCCGTCGCGTTGCCGGTCGATGGACCCACGTGGCAAACCATGCGGCTTTCGCGCAATCGCCGCTGGGGCAATCCCGCCATGATCTCGCTCTTGGAGCGGCTGTCTCGCGATGCGGCAAAGTATGACGGATGGCCTGGTCTGCTCGTCGGCGACATCTCGCAGCCGCGCGGTGGACCGATGTTCAACGGTCATGCGTCACACCAGATCGGACTTGATGCCGACATCTGGCTGACGCCGATGCCCGCTCACCCACTCAGCATCGAAGAACGTGAAACGCTGCCCTTCACGACGATGCTACAGAAGAACGCGTTCCTGACAATCAACCCCAACGTCTGGACCGAATCGCGCGCCAGGCTGTTGATGCGTGCGGCGAGCTATCCGCAGGTGGAGCGGATTTTCGTCAATCCAGCCATCAAGAAGAAGATGTGCGATACCTGGACGGGAGACCGCACCAATCTTGGCAAGCTGCGCCCGATCTACGGCCACGATTCGCACTTCCACATCCGCATCAAGTGCCCACCGGGCTCAACCGCCTGCAAGCCGCAAGCGCCGGTGCCGGCTGACGATGGATGCGGCAAACCGCTGGCGTGGTGGTTCACCAAGGAACCGTGGGCGCCGCCGAAGCCACCGAAGCCCGGCACGAAGCCGGTCAAGCCGCGCGAAGTGATGGTGTCCGATCTTCCGAACGCCTGCGCCGCGGTTCTCGCCGCGCCGTCCGTCGACTCCATCCAGGCCGCGACGTTCGGCGGTGCTCCCGGTGCGCCCGCGGTTGCGCCTATGGCGGTGATGCCTGCCGCGGCCTCCGATGAGGCGCTGCCCGACATCGGCCCGGTACCGGACGACAAGCCGTCCGGCGAGTGACGCATTGCCAGCACTGCAGCGGTCTTTCAAAAGACGGGCGCTTCGTATAGAAGCAGCCAAATCGATTGAATTTTCAGGCGGAGGTCCTTTTCATGGCCGGCGGCAAGTGCCTTGCATTGATTGCGCATGACCAGAAGAAGGACGACATGGCGGAGTTTGCCCGCCGTAACCGCGAGACATTCGCGAACTGGAAGATCGTTGCTACCGGCACAACGGGCGGCCGGGTGCTGGAGGCCGTTCCCGATCTCGATGTAACCCGCCTGAAAAGCGGCCCGCTCGGCGGCGACCAGCAGATCGGCGCCCTGATTGCGACCGGCGAAGTCGATGCTCTGATCTTTTTTGTCGATCCGCTGACGCCGATGCCGCATGATGTCGACGTCAAGGCTTTGATGCGGCTTGCGATCGTCTACGATATCCCGATGGCGCTGAACGAAGCGACCGCCGACAAGCTTATAGCCAACCTTCACGCGTAACTTGCGCTTGATTGCGCCCTCGCAGGGAACCTGCCATGCAACTCGACACCAGCGACACCGTCATGCCCTTTCCGATCCTGATCGGCGATATCGGCGGCACGAATGCCCGTTTTTCCATTATTCCGGATGCCGAGGCAGAGCAGATCCATTTTCCCAATGTCCGCACCGCCGATTTTGAGACGATCGATGATGCGATCCGCAGCTGCATTCTGGAAAAGAGCAGCCTGCGGCCGCGTTCTGCAATCCTCGCCGTCGCCGGCCCGATCAGCGCTGACGAGATTCCGTTGACGAACTGCGACTGGGTCGTGCGCCCGCGAACGATGATCGACGGTCTCGGCATCGAGGACGTTCTCGTCGTCAACGACTTCGAGGCACAGGCACTCGCAATCTCGGATCTCTCTGACGAACATCGTGAGCAGCTGGGCGACGCGTCCGGCGAGATGATCGCCTCGCGTCTCGTCCTCGGCCCCGGCACCGGTCTCGGTGTTGGCGGGCTCGTGCATGCACGTGGCGCGTGGATCCCCGTGCCAGGCGAGGGTGGCCACGTCGATCTCGGGCCGCGCACCGCACGCGACCTGCAGATCTTCCCCTATGTGGAAACGATCGAAGGCCGAGTATCGGCCGAGCAGATCCTCTGCGGCCGCGGCATCGTCAATCTCTATCGGGCGATCTGCACGGCGGATGGCATTGACCCCATCTATTCCGATCCGGCTGATATCACCGCGCATGCGCTGGCCGGTTCCGACACGGTCGCCGTCGAGACGATCAGCCTGTTCTCGACTTACCTTGGTCGCGTCGCCGGCGACATGGCAATGATTTTCATGGCCCGCGGTGGCGTCTTCCTGTCGGGCGGCATTCCGCAGAAAATCCTGTTCGCATTGAAAAAGCCGGAATTCCGCGCCGCGTTCGAGGACAAGGCACCGCATTCTGAGCTGTTGGCGACGATCCCGACCTATGTCGTCACCCACCCGCTTGCGGCTCTTGCCGGGCTTTCGTCCTATGCCCGCAAGCCGGAGAGCTTCGGGGTTTCGACGGATGGGCGCCGCTGGCGGGCCTAACGGCTCTGGTCAAAAGGCCGTCAACTCTTTATAGAGCCGCGCGAGCGCACGCAGTCATGAGGGCTCGCGTGTCCTGACACACAGGAAGACTGATTTTTGCAATCACCCGACACCCAGCAGGCGCCTGTTAACAGCGACAGCATCACCGGCATCTTGAAGCGCATCCTCGCGGAAAACGGCCGTGATCATCTGTGGGGCTATGTTGTTGCGATCACCTGCCTCGTCATCGTCGCCCTGTCGACGGCGTATACCGCCTGGATCATGAAGTCGGTGATCAACGAGGCGTTCCAGAACCGCCGTGCCGATATCGTCTGGGCGATCTGTTTTACGATTTTCGTTGCCTTCGTCGCGCGCGGTTTTGCGAGCTACGGCCAGGCCGTGATCCTCTCCAGGATCGGCAACAACATCGTGGCGCGGTATCAGCAGCGTGCCTATTCGCACCTGATGAAGCTGTCGCTCGGCTACTTCAACCAGACGCGCTCGGCCCACGTCGTTTCGCAGCTCAATCAAAACATCAGCGGCATTCGCGATGTGATGAACCTGACGATCACCTCGACCGTGCGCGACCTTCTGACGTTCGTCTCGCTGCTGGCGGTGATGATCATCCAGGATCCGCTGCTGAGCCTCGCGGTGTTTGTTCTGGCGCCGCCTCTTCTTTACGCATTGCGATATGTGTCGAAGCGGCTTCGTACCGCGACAAAAGACGCGATCCACGTGAACAACCATGTCGCAGGCGCGATGCAGGAAACGATCCAGGGTATCGCTATCGTCAAGGCCTTCACCATGGAAGGTCAGCTGGAAGGCAAGGTTGACAGGCTCGTCGAGAGCGCAGAACGGCGCGCGAACCGGATCGCCCGCCTGTCGGAACGGACGGCACCGCTGACGGAAAGCTTTGCAGGCCTCGCGGTCGCCAGCGTCCTTGCCTATGCCGCCTACGGCACGATCTATAACAACATTCCGCCGGGCGCCTTCTTCTCTTTCGTGACCGCCTTGCTGCTCGCCTACGATCCTGCCCGCCGCCTCGCGCGCCTGCAGGTGCAGATGGAGCGCGCTGTCGTCAACGCCCGTATGATCTACGAATTCCTCGACACGGTCCCGCATCAGCGCGACGTGCCGGATGCGAAGGCGCTCGTCGTCACGGACGCCAAGATCGAATTCCGCAACGTTTCCTTCGCCTACGGCGAGGATGAAGTGTTGCGCGATGTCAGCTTCTTCGCCGAAGGCGGCAAGACCACCGCGCTCGTTGGCCCGTCCGGCGCCGGCAAGTCGACGATCATCACCCTCATTCCGCGTTTCTATGATCCGAAGGCCGGCCAGATTCTCATCGATGGTCAGGACATCGCGCACGTAACGAAGCAGTCGCTGCGCGAGCAGCTGGCCTATGTTTCCCAGCAGCCGTACCTCTTCGAGGGCACGATTCGCGACAACATCCGGTATGGCCGCCAGGAGGCGACCGACGAGGAAGTCGAACGCGCGGCCCGCCTGGCCTATGCGCATGAGTTCATTCTTGCGCAGCCGCAGGGCTACGACACGCCGGTCGGCGAGAATGGCGTGACGCTCTCCGGCGGCCAGCGCCAACGGCTCTCCATTGCCCGCGCTCTCGTCCGCAACGCTCCGATCCTGCTGCTCGACGAGGCGACCTCGGCGCTCGACACCGAGTCCGAGGCGGCCGTTCAGAAGGCGCTCGATGAGGCCATGGTCGGCCGCACAGTGGTCGTGATCGCCCACCGTCTTTCGACGGTCGTCCGCGCCGACAAGATCGTCGTCATGCAGCAGGGCCGCATCATCGAAGAGGGCAACCACGACAGCCTTGCGCGGCGCAGCGACGGTCTCTACGCTCGACTCAACAATCTGCAGAGGCCGGCCGCCTCCGATGCCCGCTGACAATAGGATGATCGACTGACATGAGCGATGCTGCGATGAAACTGGTGGTGGTTGGCGCAGCAGGGCGCATGGGGCAGACGCTCATCCGTCTCATTCATGCCATTGACGGCGTGGCGCTGCATGCCGCCGTCGAGCGCACCGGCTCGCCCTTCCTCGGCAAGGACGCTGGCGAAATTGCCGGTCTCGGCCCGAATGGCGTGATCATCGGCGATGATCCGCTGGCGGCCTTTCTCCATGCCGAAGGCGTTCTCGATTTCACGTCGCCCGCCGGCACGGTGGAGTTCGCCGCCTTGGCGGCCCAGGCACGCATTGTCCACGTCATCGGCACGACCGGCTGCTCGGTCGACGACGACGCGAAGATCGCGGCTGCTGCCCGTCACGCCCGTGTCGTGAAATCAGGCAATATGGGCCTCGGCGTCAACCTGCTCAGCGTCCTCGTCGAACAGGCGGCTCGTGCCCTGGAACCCGCCGACTGGGATATCGAAGTTCTCGAAATGCATCACAAGCGCAAGGTCGACGCTCCTTCGGGCACGGCACTGCTGCTTGGCGACGCGGCGGCCAAGGGCAGAGGCATCGACCTCGCCTCGAATTCGGTGCGCGTGCGCGACGGTCACACCGGCCCGCGCGAGCAGGGCACCATCGGCTTTGCGACGCTGCGCGGCGGCTCCGTCGTCGGCGAGCATTCGGTGATCTTCGCCGGCGAGGGCGAAACCGTAACGATGTCGCACAGCGCCACCGACCGCTCGATCTTCGGCCGCGGCGCCGTCAAGGCAGCGCTCTGGGCGCGCGACAAGAAGCCCGGTCTCTATTCCATGCTCGACGTGCTCGGGCTTTCTTCAAAGTAATCTTTTTCGGAGGCATTTTTCATGAGCGGCACTCTCGTCCTCGTTCGCCACGGCCAGAGCGACTGGAACCTCAAGAACCTTTTCACCGGCTGGAAGGACCCTGACCTGACCGAACTCGGCATTCAGGAAGCCAACACCGGCGGCAAGGCACTCGCCGATTACGGCATCAAGTTCGACGTCGCCTTCACCTCGGATCTGAAGCGCGCCCAGGACACGCTGAAGATCATCCTCGACAACGTCGGTCAGCCGGACCTCAAGACCTTCAGGGATCAGGCGCTGAACGAGCGCGACTACGGCGATCTCTCCGGTCTCAACAAGGACGACGCCCGCGCCAAGTGGGGTGAAGAGCAGGTCCATATCTGGCGCCGCTCCTACGATGTTCCGCCTCCGGGCGGCGAAAGCCTGCGCGACACCGGCGCCCGCGTCTGGCCGTACTACCTGACCGAAATCCTGCCCCGCGTCCTGCGCGGCGAAAAGGTGCTGGTTGCCGCCCACGGCAACTCGCTGCGCTCGCTTGTGATGGTGCTCGACCGTCTGACCAAGGAACAGATCCTCGCGCTCAACCTCGCGACCGGCGTTCCCATGGTCTACAAGCTCAACGCCGACTCGACCGTCGCTTCCAAGGAAGTGCTCGGCGACATGTCCGGGGCGCACTAACATCCATTGCGCCGCGCATCCTTTGCTGCGCGGCGCTTTTCCAGCCAGACGGGCACCAGCCTTTTAGCTTTTTGACGTATCTTCCGCCTGAGGCGCCTTTTTCCGCGCCGCCTCGAAATCAGGCAGGCGATTGGCGATCCACTGCCAGAGCGTAACCACCTCCACCAGAAGCTCGCCGCCGAGCGGCGTCAGTTCATATTCCACCCGTGGCGGCACCTGCGGGTAGAGCGTGCGCGTCACCAGTCCGTCGCTCTCGAGTGTCCGCAGCGTTTGCGTCAAAACCTTCTGGCTGATGCCTTCCACCCGCTCCAGAACGCGCGAGAAGCGCAACGGCCCCTTGGCTTCCGCCAGGATGTGCATCACCCGCAGCGGCCATTTGGCGCTGGCGCGTTCCAGCATCTCGCGAGCCAGCGCATCCTGCGCATCGCTCAGCGTTTCGCAGAAATCGAATGTACCATCGGTCAGATCAGTTACCATTAGGTATGTATAGCTCTATCGGGTGCCTTCTTTCAAGATGAAACAGACTTGCCTATATGCTGTTGCGACGGATTAAGGAGATTTCGGATGTCACAGGTTTGGTTGATTACAGGCAGTTCGCGCGGCCTCGGCAGGGCGCTTGCGGAGGCGGTGCTGGCCGCAGGGCACAAACTGGTCGCGACCGCGCGCGATCCTTCGCAGCTTCAGGACATCATGCAGCGCTATGGCGGCAATGTCCTGACAATTCCTCTTGATGTGACCGACGAGCAATCGGCTGCATCAGCCGTGAAGGCAGCTGTAGATGAGTTCGGTCGCCTCGATGTGCTCGTGAACAATGCCGGTTATGGCGATGTTGGATCGATCGAGGACACCACCCTTGCGGATTTCCGCGCCCAGATCGAAACCAACCTGTTTGGAACGATCATCGTCACCAAGGCGGCACTGCCGCTGATGCGAGAGCAGGGCTCCGGCCACATCATCCAGGTTTCCTCGGTCGGTGGCCGCATCGGTCCGGCCGGCCGCGCGCCTTATGCGGCAGCGAAGTGGGGTGTTGAAGGTTTCTCGGAGGCGCTCTCCCGGGAAGTCGGACCGCTCGGCATCAAGGTGACGATCATCGAGCCCGGCGGCTTCCGCACCGATTTCGCAGGCGCCTCCACCACCCTCCGCGAAGGACGCCCGGAATATGAAGACACGGTCGGCAAGATGGCCCGCTACCAGCGCGACTACAACGGCAAGCAGCCGGGCGATCCCGCAAAGGCAGCCGCTGCGATTATCCACGTCGCCGGTGTGGTTGAGCCGCCGCTACGCCTGCTGCTCGGCAGTGACGCAGTGCGCGGTGTCGAGCAGAACGACGCGGCACGGGCCAGCGAGCATGCGGCTTGGCGCGACCTCGGCGTTTCCACGGACTTCGAGCCCGGCGGTGGTGCCGGAAAGTTTCCGTGGGAAGCCGAGAAATAACGACCGGGCTGCTTCGGCGACGCCAGAGACCTGCTCTCCGGCGTCGCCCAACTTAATTTTCGATCGTGAACTGTACCCGGTCGGCCGCAAACCGGCTGATCGCATACTGGACCGGAATGCCCAAGAGATCGGTGTTCATCGCCTTCGTGATCAATACGATTGCGCCCGGTGTCAGCTCTAGCGCGGCCAGCTCGGCGGCGTCGGCATGGGTGGCGGTAATCTCGGTCGTGGCACGCACATAGTCCGGCAGCCCGAGCTCGGCGAAGGCGCGGGTGATCGATTCCGTCTTCTCGTATGCGGCTGGCATGCCGGCGAAGCGGTCGGCGGGAAACCAGGTGGTTGCGCAGGAGACCGGCCGGCCATCCGCCTTGCGAACCGTTTCCATGCGGATAACGGGCGCCCCCGGCCGCAATCTCAACCAGCGCGCCACGTCCGCGTCGGCCTTCTCCTCCGAATGGGAAAGCAGCAGTGCGCGCATCTCGCGCGCCTGTTCGCCGATCCCTGATGTAAACCGGGTGCGCTTGGTGATCGGGAAATTCAGCCGCTCCTTGCGCTCGATCAGCGTGCCGCGTCCCTGCACGGCGCGCACGATACCCTCCTGGGCAAGGGCAGCGATCGCGCTTCTGACTGTATGTCTGTTGACGCCGAATTGCAGCGCCAGCACCGTCTCCGGCGGCACCATGCCGGTCTCGTCATAGGCGCCGGCGCTGATCGCCTGGCGAATGCGGTCGGCGATCTGCCGCCACAGCGCCACTCCCGTCTGTCTTTGTACCTGCCCAGCCATTTTGCCCCTTGATGTCACACGCTTGTCATGTCGCCGATTTAAGCGTAACCGTATCTTGTATAGTTGTCTATATCAATAGACATTTAAAGGATGTGGCGATGACCTTAGCGGAAAAGAATGAGCCGGGGGCAGGTGGGCGCAAGCGCGTCGTCGACCTGCTTGCGCGTGCGGAGCGGCAGGAGCTGGTCGCGGCATGGGACAAGCTGGCGGAAAAGCCGGTGGTCCAGCCGGTGCGCGGCCCGGAAACGGGCCTCGTCATGGTCCGGGGCAGGATGGGCGGCGGCGGTGCGCCGTTCAACCTCGGTGAGGTGACGGTGACCCGCGCCACCGTGCGCCTTGCCTCGGGCTCCGTCGGTCACGCCCAGGCGCTCGGCACCGATCGTGAGAAGGCCCGGCTCTCCGCCATCTTCGACGCCCTCTGGCAGGAGCAGGCGACGCAATCCTTCGTCGAGCAGGCGCTTCTGCAGCCGGTCGCCGCACGCGTGGCCGATGCCGATCGCCGCAAAGCCGATGAGACGGCAGCAACCCGCGTCGATTTCTTCACCATGGTTCGCGGAGACGACTGATGAGCCTCAAGACGGAAGTTCCCAAGAATGACGTGTTGGCCGGAGGCTTCGCCGAGCCGGTCTTCCATGCCCAGAGCGTGTTCAAGCTGATGATGGACGCGATGGCGCGCCCGGGCACGATCCAGACGGTTGCCCCTGACGCGACGCCGCCGGCTCCGCTCGGCGTTGCCGCAGGCGCGATTGCGCTGACGCTCTGCGACCATGACACCCCCGTCTGGCTGTCATCAGGGCTGGCAAAATCCGCCGTGCCGCAATGGCTTGGCTTCCACACCGGTGCGCCTGTCACGCCGGAGAAGGCCGAAGCGCGCTTCGCTTTCGTCGAAGCCGGAACGCCGCTGTCGTCCTTCGGCCTCTTCGCCGCCGGCACACAGGAATATCCGGACCGTTCGACGACACTGGTCATCGAACTCGCTGATATCGAAGGCGGCCGCAAGCTGGCGCTCATGGGCCCGGGCATCAAGACGGTCACCGATATCGCGCCGCTCGGCCTGCCCGACACCTTCCTGCGCCTCTGGACGGAGAACCGCGCCCTCTTCCCGCGCGGCATCGACATCGTGCTGACGTCGGGTAGCCGGTTCGTCTGCCTGCCGCGCACCACCAAGATCACCGCAACGGAGATGTGACCCATGTATGTTGCTGTCAAAGGGGGCGAAGCCGCCATTGCCAACGCCCATCGCCTGCTGGCGGATCGCCGTCGCGGTGACCGTTCGTTGCCGGCTATCGGTATCGACCAGATCGTCGCGCAGTTGGCGCTTGCGGTCGACCGCGTCATGGCTGAAGCCTCGCTCTACGATCGTACGCTTGCCGCTCTCGCCGTCCGCCAGTCGCGCGGCGATATGATCGAGGCGATCTTTCTGCTTCGCGCCTATCGCACCACGCTGCCGCGCTTCGGCTATAGCAAGCCGGTCGACACAGCGAAAATGAAGATCGAGCGCCGCGTCTCCGCCACCTATAAGGATCTGCCCGGCGGCCAGCTGCTCGGTCCGACCTTCGATTATACGCATCGCCTCCTCGACCCGTCGCTGCTATCAGACGAAGCCGTCGAGGAGCCGACGCTCCGCGATGCCGAATCCGGCCGCGTCATGCGTGTTTCGGAAATCCTCGCGCAGGAAGGCCTGATCGAGGGCGATGGCGAAATGCCGGAGGATCACGAGATCGGCGACCTGACCCGCGAGCCGATGGAATTCCCGATGACCCGCGATCTGCGCCTGCAGGCGCTGGCTCGCGGCGACGAAGGCTTCCTGCTGGCGCTCGGTTATTCCACACAGCGCGGTTACGGACGCAACCATCCCTTCACCGGCGAAATCCGCATCGGTGAAGTCGAGGTCGAATTTGACGTTCCCGAACTTGGTTTTGCCGTCTCGCTCGGCACCATCCAGGTGACGGAGTGCCAGATGGTCAACCAGTTCAAGGGCTCGTCCAAGGCGCCGCCGCAGTTCACGCGTGGCTACGGCCTGGTGTTCGGCCAGAGCGAGCGCAAGGCAATGTCCATGTCGCTCGTCGACCGTGCGCTGCGCGCCGAAGAACTCGGCGAGGACATCACGGCCCCGGCGCAGGACGAGGAATTCGTCATCTCGCATGCCGACAACGTCCAGTCGACCGGCTTCGTCGAACACCTGAAGTTGCCCCACTACGTCGACTTCCAGGCCGAACTCGATTTGGTCCGCCGCATGCGCAACGAATTCGAAGCCGGCCGCATCGGCGGCGACGATACCATGAAGGAGGCTGCGGAATGACCGATCTGGCCAGCTACAATTTCGCCTATCTGGACGAGCAGACGAAGCGCATGATCCGCCGCGCGATCCTGAAGGCGATCGCCATCCCCGGCTATCAGGTGCCCTTCGCCTCCCGCGAAATGCCGATGCCATATGGCTGGGGCACAGGCGGTGTGCAGGTCACTGCCTCGATCATCGGGCCGGATGATGTCCTCAAGGTCATCGACCAGGGCGCCGACGACACGACCAACGCGGTCTCGATCCGCGCCTTCTTCCAGAAGGTCGCGAATGTCGCGGTGACCACGCACACCAAGGATGCGACGATCATCCAGACCCGCCACCGCATCCCGGAAGAAAAGCTTGGGCCCAACCAGGTGCTGGTCTACCAGGTGCCGATCCCGGAACCGCTCCGCTTCCTGGAACCGCGCGAGACGGAAACCCGCAAGATGCACGCGCTTGAGGAATACGGCCTCATGCATGTGAAGCTCTACGAGGACATCGCGCATAACGGCCGCATCTCCAAGACCTATGCTTATCCGGTCAAGGTCGCCGGCCGCTACGTCATGGATCCGTCGCCGACGCCGAAGTTCGACAATCCGAAAATGCACATGTCGGATGCGTTGCAGCTCTTCGGGGCAGGGCGCGAGAAGCGCATCTATGCCGTTCCGCCCTATACCGAAGTCGTCAGCCTCGATTTCGACGACTACCCCTTCGAGATCCAGCGCTTCGGAAAGCCCTGCGCGCTCTGCGGCGCCGAAGAGGTCTATCTCGACGAGGTCATCCTCGACGACAAGGGCGGGCGCATGTTCGTCTGCTCCGACACCGACCATTGCGAAGACCGCCGCGCCCACGGGCATGCCGGCGAGATGTTGGCACCCAATCAGGAGGCCGCCGAATGAGCGACACCCCGCTTCTCAAAGTCAATGACGTCTCGAAGTTCTACGGCAACCGCATCGGCTGCAAGAACGTCGCCTTCGAACTCTGGCCCGGCGAAGTGCTCGCTATCGTCGGTGAATCCGGCTCCGGCAAGACGACACTGCTCAATTGCATCTCGACCCGCCTGATGCCGACGACAGGCAGCGTCGAATACCACATGCGCGACGGCGCCTATCGCGACCTCTACCGCATGAGTGAGGCCGAGCGCCGCTTCCTGATGCGCACCGACTGGGGTTTCGTGCATCAGAATCCGGCTGATGGTCTGCGCATGACGGTGTCTGCGGGTGCCAATGTCGGCGAGCGCCTGATGGCGATCGGCGACCGCCACTACGGCAATATCCGCTCCACCGCGGTTGACTGGCTGCAGCGCGTCGAGATCGACGAGGGCCGTATCGACGACCAGCCGCGCGCCTTCTCGGGCGGCATGCGCCAGCGCCTGCAGATCGCCCGCAATCTGGTGACCGGCCCGCGTCTGGTGTTCATGGATGAGCCGACCGGCGGCCTCGACGTGTCGGTACAGGCCCGCCTGCTCGATCTCGTGCGCGGTCTCGTCAACGATCTCGGCCTTGCCGCGATCATCGTCACCCACGACCTCGCCGTCGCGCGCCTGCTGTCGCACCGCATGATGGTGATGAAAGATGGCCATGTCATCGAGCAGGGGCTGACCGATCGCGTGCTCGACGACCCGCGCGAGCCGTACACGCAGCTCCTCGTTTCCTCCATCCTGCAGGTCTGATCGCAAATGCTGTTCAGACTCCGGCTACCGGTGTCCGTGGCAAGCGAAATTAAGGAAAGAAATCATGGCAACGCCACTCGTTGTTTCTGAAGTCGTCAAGAGCTTCACCATGCACCTGCGCGACGGCATCAAGCTGCCTGTTGTCTCGGATGTATCCTTTTCCGTTGCCTGCGGGGAGTGCGTCGTCCTCGGCGGGCCCTCGGGTATCGGCAAGAGCTCGCTCTTGAAGATGATCTACGGCAACTACGCCGTCGATAGCGGCCAGATCCTCATCAAGCATCACGACAAGATCGTCGACCTCGCAACAGCCGATCCGCGCACCATCATCTCCGTGCGCCGCGATACGCTTGGCTATGTCAGCCAGTTCCTGCGCACCGTGCCGCGTGTCGCGGCGATCGACGTGGTTGCCGAGCCGCTGGTCGCCCGTGGCGAGAAGGCGGAAACGGCGCGCGAGAAGGCCGCAGACCTTCTCGCAAAGCTGAACCTGCCGGAAGCGCTCTGGCAGCTTCCACCGGCCACCTTTTCCGGCGGCGAGCAGCAGCGCGTCAACATCGCCCGCGGCTTCATCACCGATCACACCGTCCTGCTGCTCGACGAGCCGACCGCCTCGCTCGACGCCAGGAACCGCGCCGTCGTGGTCGGGATGATCGAGGAGAAGAAAAAGGCGGGTGTCGCGCTTCTCGGCATCTTCCACGATGAGGAAGTGCGCGAGGCTGTCGCCGACCGCATTCTCGACGTCCAGAAGTTCTCGCCGCGAAAGGCAATCGCAGCATGAGCCGCAAGATTGGCCTCGAGCCCTATTTTCATGAAACGGCATCCGTGAAGAACGCCACCTTCGGCCGCTTCACGGAGGTCTCGGAGCGTTGCCGCATCGAGGAAGTCGAATTCGGCGACTATTCCTATGTCATGCAGGACGGCGCCATCTGGTGCGCGACGATTGGCAAGTTCGTCAACATCGCCGCTTCGGTGCGCATCAATGCCACCAACCACCCGACTTGGCGCGCAACGCTGCACCACTTCACCTATCGCGCCGCCGATTATTGGCCGGATGCGGATATGGAGACCGACTTCTTCGAGTGGCGCCGCTCCAACCGCGTCGTCATCGGCCACGACGTCTGGATTGGCCATGGCGCCACTATCCTGCCCGGCGTCACGGTCGGCAATGGCGCGGTCATCGGCGCTGGTGCCGTCGTCTCCAAGGATGTCGCGCCCTACACCATCGTCGGCGGCGTCCCCGCCAAGCTGATCCGCGAACGCTTCCCGAAAGAGGTCGGCGAACGGATGGACAAGCTCGCCTGGTGGGACTGGGAGCACGACCGCCTGCGCGTTGCGCTGGCCGATTTTCGCGCGCTGAGCGCCGAAGATTTCCTCGCCCGCTACGAAGCATGATCAACGGCCCCGGAGCTTGGCCGCCCAAAAAGCGGCCGGCCGATCGCCGCTATTCGCGGCTCGCCCGGGCGCTAAAACTTGCAGCCGACGAAGCATCGGCGCACCCCGTTGTCACAATAGTCGCGTCTGTCTCTGCTAGGGAAGAGCCGGAGGCGACCCCTGTTTGCCGCAAGGATAACCACCCGTCTTGGCCGTGGATGAGCTTGCGCGAATGCCAATTCCTGTAAGAATTGGAAATACATTGTGACTAAGTCTTTACAAAAGCTAACCTTTTTCGGCTTGTCTGATAAACGTACTTCATGGATATTAGGCTGATCTTGAGGAAGTCATCATGATCAGAATGATTGAAGATCCGGCGGAATTGGCCGGCGAAGATATCACTGGCAAATATATTCTGCGCAAGCTGAACTATCATTGGTTCGCTTACGGCAAGGCTGCAATCGTGACGGCCTGCAAGGGCACGATCCTGCAGCTTGAGCGTGAGGAAACGGTCTATTCGGAGCAGTGGGGTCGTCGCGCCTACACGGGAACCGGCAAGCGGTATCCGGGTGGCATCTGTCCGATATCGGCGGTCGCCTGCGTCTGCGATACCCCGGACGACGTAAATGCCGTCATCCAGCTCGATGTCGAAGCGACAGACGAGTTCTATCGGCTGATCGCCACGACGGAAGCCAGGGTTCGCGCCCTTGCCTCTTCGTCAGAGAATACGGTTTTTCTGGCTGCTGCCGAATAGGTCTGGCGTTCCTGGTGGTTCGGTATAAGACCGAGCATCCGCGATCCGTCGTTCGCGGATGGATGTCCACAAGGCGCAAATGACCGACCACCCCGACACTGTTCTCCTCCCTGAAGATATCGCCGCCGGGCACGAACTCCACGTCTTCGCGGACGGTTGCTACGAACCTGTTTCGGGGGAGGGCGGCTGGGCCTTCGCGGTCTTTCGCGACGATGCGGAAGTCGCCTCCGGTTTTGGCGGCATCAAGGATACCGCCAACAATACGACGGAACTGATCGCGCTGCTCGAAGCCGTGACCTGGATCAACGCCAACGCCACGGAGGAAGCTGCTGTCGTATGGTCCGACTCGGCTTACGCCGTCAAAGGCTGCAATCAGTGGCGCCACATCTGGAAGAACAACGGCTGGAAGAAGATAAGCGCCAACGCGAAGGCCCGGAGCCGAACCATCGCAAATCCGGATCTCTGGAAAGCGATCGACGGCCAGCTGTCTCGCAATCGCCTGCTGACCATCGCCTGGTGCAAGGGCCATTCGGGCCTTGCCGGCAACGAGCGCGCGGATGAGCTTGCCGAGCGCGGCCGCCTGTCGTTGCGTGGCAGGTAGGCGCTGCCGGCGCGTAACTTGCCGCGATCAACTATTGGCTTCTGCCCTCACGCCCACGGGTTCTTCGCCAGCTGCCATTCCCCGGTTTCGTCAGGCTCGACGCGCTTGTTGCCGCGATAGAAGATCGGCAGTCCGGTCTTCTTGTCCATGGAAAAGCGGCTGGGCGTGAACTTCTCGTCCTCGTGTCCACGGATGGCGAGAGCGAGTGCCTCTTTGAACTTCCCGTCTTTGCACAGGCTTTTGAAGAGTGTCTGATCCATCGCTTTGCTCCACTATCGTCGGGTCCCGGATTGCCTGCCATCGACTGGTGGTCCGGTCAACCGTCAACGGCGACAGGCCGGGGGTTGAAATCGCAAGGCGAGACGCCGACCAGCAGGTCCTTGTCTGCAGGCAAGCCGGCCGGGTTTCGTTATCCACCAAAGCCTCGATTATGACAGTCCTTACATAAAACTGACATTGGAGCTTCATGAACCGGGACTAATGCACTCCCCCATATCGCATCTGGACTATGAGGAAGAGCATGATGTTCGAACTGAAGAATGTCACCCGCCGTTTCGGAACCAAGACTGCCGTCGATTCCGTGACGCTCGATATTCCTCAGGGACAGATGGTCGGCATCATCGGCCGCTCGGGCGCGGGCAAGTCCACGCTGCTGCGTATGATCAACCGCCTGCAGGAGCCGACGTCAGGCTCGATCCATTTCGCCGGCGTCGAAGTCTCGAGTCTGCGTGGCCATGCACTGCGCAATTGGCAGCGCGACTGCGCGATGATCTTCCAGCAATTCAATCTCGTGCCGCGCCTCGACGTCCTGACGAACGTCATGCTCGGCCGTCTCAATCATCGCTCGACGACGATGAGCCTGCTCGGCGTCTTCAGCCGCGAAGAGCGCATTCACGCCATTGCCGCCCTCGAGCGCCTCGGCATCGAGCAGACGGCGCTGCAGATGGCCGGCACCTTGTCGGGTGGCCAGCAGCAGCGCGTCGCCATCGCCCGCGCCCTGATGCAGAACCCCAAGATGCTGCTCGCCGATGAGCCGATCGCCTCGCTCGATCCGCTGAACGCCAAGATCGTCATGGATGCACTCCGCGACATCAACGAGCGTGAAGGCATCACCGTCGTCACCAACCTGCATACGCTCGACACCGCGCGCAATTACTGCGAGCGCATCGTCGGCATGTCGGCCGGTCGCGTCGTCTTCGATGGTAAGCCGTCCGAACTGACGGCGGAAGCCGTCAAGCAGATCTACGGCACCGACAAGGACGGCGCCGGCATCGACGAGACGATGACCTCGACCTCGATCAACATTCCCGCGGCCGCTGCCGCCCAACAATCCGCCGGCTTGCAACCGCTGGCGCTGGCCGGTCTCTGAGAGGGGCGGCCTCGATCGTAAGCCTGCGTTATGGGCACACTTCTTCTTAAACAGAATTGCCGGAGACCCCGGTCAATCAGGAGAGAACCATGTTGAAGAAAGCACTTTTTGCCGCCACGGCGCTGTTTGCGCTCGCCGGCGTTTCGCATGCTGCGGACCTCAAGGAATTCCGCGTCGGTATCCTCGGCGGCGAAAACGAAGCCGACCGTCTTCGCAACTACGCTTGCCTTTCCGACCACCTGAAGCAGGAGTTCGGCTTCGAGAAGGTTTCGCTCTTCCCGGCTGCCGACTATGACGGCGTTATCCAGGGTCTCCTCGGCGGCACGCTCGATTTCGCCGAACTCGGCGCTTCCGGTTACGCAGCCGTCCACATCAAGGACCCGAAGGCTGTAACCCCGATCCTGACGACGCAGCAGGAAGACGGCTCGACCGGCTACTACTCGATCGGTCTCGCTCTGAAGTCGGCCGGCATCAAGGACATCAAGGACGCCAAGGGCAAGAAGCTCGGCTACGCCGATCCGGACTCCACGTCTGGTTACCTGATCCCGCTGACGCAGATCCCGAAGGACACCGGCGTTCCGAACGACAAGTACTTCGCTTCGACGCAGTTCAACGGCGGCCACGAGAACAACCTTCTCGCTGCCTATGACGGCAAGGTCGACGTTGCTGTTGACGATAGCTCGGGCATCGGCGACTTCAAGGACGGCTACACCTCCGGCACCTTCCGCAAGGCTGTCGACAAGGGCACCGTTGATCCGAACAAGCTCGTTGAAGTATGGCGCTCGCCGCTGATCCCGAACGGCCCGCTCGTCGTTCGCAACGAACTCGGCACCGAGTGGCAGGCCAAGCTCACGGACTTCTTCATGAAGCTTCCGGAAAAGGACGCCAAGTGCTTCGCAGCCATCGAAGGCGGCGACTTCAAGGGCTACTCCAAGGTCAAGCCTGACTTCTACAACGCGATCATCGACGCTCGTAAGGCTGCCATCGGCGGCTGATCGATCTCCAGATCGAGAGGGGCGGCCCTTGCGGCCGCCCTTTTTCCTGCCAAGAAAGCGGACATCGTTTCATGACTTTTGCCGATCCTCATTCCCAGACGCACAGCGCGCAGCAACCGCAGCAGAGCGCCCATGAAATCGGCGAGGCGTGGAGCAAGATGGTGGCGCGCCGGCGCCTCTACACCGGTCTCGGCCTGGTGATCCTCCTGGTCGCTTTCGTCAGTTCCGTGAAGTTCGCCGACGAAAGCAATGCCGGCCATTTCTTCGAACGCCTTCCGCACCTCTTCGATTTCGTGAGTTGGCTTGTTCCGAAGGACTGGAACGACGTCTGGCGGGCGCTGTTCGATATCGAAAGCCCGAGCCACCAGACCGGCGAAGAATACAATTTCGCGCTCGGTCGTGTGCCGGTATGGGGCAGCTTCTATATCCCCGAATATTTCGAGCTGATGATCATCACGATCAACATCGCGCTGGTCTCGACCATCATCGGCGTCGTCTTCGCGATGCCGCTGAGCTTCCTCGCAGCCCGCAACCTGTCGCCCTCTTCGCCGCTGCGCATCGTCGTCAAGCGCCTCATGGAATTCCTGCGCGCTTTTCCCGAGATCGTTATCGCCGGCCTCTTTGCCGCCATTCTCTCGATCGGTCCGGTCGCCGCCATCATCGCCGTCAGCCTCCACACGATCGGCGCGCTCGGCAAGCTCTTCTACGAAGTGGTCGAAAACATCGACATGAAGCCGGATGAGGGCATGAAGGCCGTTGGCGCCAGCTGGGCCGAGCGCGTCCGCTTTGCCGCGCTGCCGCAGGTTCTGCCGAACTTCATGTCCTATGCGCTGCTTCGGCTTGAGGTGAACGTCCGCGCCTCCACCATCATCGGCGCCGTCGGCGGCGGCGGTATCGGCGAGGAGCTGAAGCTTTCCATCTCGCGCGGTTTCGGTGCCAAGACCGTGGCCCTGGTTCTGTTGCTCTTCATCACCATCGTCGCGGTTGACCAGTTCTCCGCATGGCTGCGCCGCCGCCTCGTCGGCGAGCATGCCTTCCTTCTGCAGCATTGAGGTCCGCCATGACGGTGATCGACGCCAACCGGATGCATGAAATCGAACTCCGCTATCCGGACTACTTCAAACGTTCCTTCCGTCAGCGGTTCGGCGGCCTGATGATCGTCATCGCGACGCTGCTCTACGGCGTCTACGCCACCTGGTTCTTCGACTTGCCGAAGCTGCTGGCCGAAGCGCATTGGGAACGTGTCGGCCTCTATCTCAGCCAGTGGGTGAGCTACGACGTCCAGCCGGAATTCCGCATCGGCGATACCGGCATCACCGTCAAGTATCCGCGCTTCTCGCCGCTGGGCGACAACCCGCATCCCGATTGGGTGGTCAACAACCCGGATGGCAGCGTCTCGGTTTCGGTGAGTGGCGAGAGCCGCACGGTCACGGTTTCGAAGACCGAAGCCGTCGTCACGGCCCACGGCATCGCTGTCCCGGTCGAACTGTCGAGCGGTGCGCCGAAGGTCGTGGGCCCCGTCCCGAGCTGGATGACAGTCTATGACGACAACGTTCTTGCCGATCTCGGCTTTGCCGGCGACGTCAGCATCTCCGCCGACCGCGTAAAGATCCGCAAGCGCTTCCTCGGCTGGGCGAATTTCGTCTTCGACACCCAGTCCCCCTTCTTCGACAAGCCGGCAGGTAAGGTGTTGGGGCTGATCGTTTCGGGTCCGGAACTGAAGCCCGGTCAATCCAACCTGTCGCTCGCTTTCGATAATATCTGGCACAACAGCGCCTGGCAGCACGGCGACGTCTGGACCAAGCTCTTCCAGACGATTGTCATGGCCTTCCTCGGCACCTTGCTTGGTGCGCTGGCAGCCTTCCCGCTGGCGTTCCTGGCTGCGCGCAACATCACGCCGAACAGGCTGTTGAATCAGGTCCTGAAGCGCTCCTTCGACTTCCTGCGCTCGGTCGACATGCTGATCTGGGCGCTGTTCCTGACCCGCGCCTTCGGTCCTGGACCGCTGGCTGGCTCCGGTGCGATCTTCCTCACGGAGACCGGTACGCTCGGGAAGCTCTATTCCGAAGGCCTCGAGAACATCGATAACAAGCCGCGCGAAGGCATCAGGTCCACCGGCGCCTCGACGACGCTCACGCATCGCTACGGCATCATCCCGCAGATCGTTCCGGTTTTCGTCAGCCAGACGCTCTACCAATGGGAATCGAACGTCCGCGGTGCGACGATCATCGGTGCCGTCGGCGCAGGCGGTATCGGCCTCAAGCTCTGGGAATCGATGCGCACCAACGCCAACTGGGAAAACGTCGCCTACATGGTTCTGTTGATCCTGATGGTGGTGTTCATGTTCGACATGGCTTCGAACGCCCTGCGTCACCGGCTGATGGGCACGAAGACACATTAAAAAATGAGGATCGGCCTCGGCCATCATCATTCTGTCACGGAAATCTTTTAGCCGGAAACCGGCCTTGCAGTTGCCGCGCAAATCGCGGCAGACTGCGGCCCGCTTTCGGAACGATTTCCCAGGATACGCGTCTTGCGCTACGCACTCTATTTCACGCCACCGAAGGATCATCCTTTGAACGGCACGGCTTCGCTCTGGCTTGGCCGCGATGCCTTCACCGGCGAAACTTACCCGGCTCCCGAATATCCGGATATGCCGGCCGGCGAGCAGTTCGAGCTGACCGCCGATCCGCGGCGTTACGGCTTCCATGCGACGATCAAGGCGCCGTTCAGCCTGGCGGCATCGGTGACCGAGAAGGACCTGATCCCGGTTGTCGAGGATTTTGCCGCTCGCACGCCTGCTTTCGAGATTCCGGAACTGGTGCTCGGCCAGCTCGGCCGCTTTTTCGCGCTGATCCCCGGTTTCCTGCATCCGCCGCTTCAGGATTTTGCCGCGAAGGTGGTAAAGTCCTTCGAACCGTTCCGCGCCGCGCTATCGGAGGCCGATGTCGCGCGTCGCAAGCCGGAGGAGCTGACGGAAAGCCAGAGGGCCAATCTGCTGCGCTGGGGCTATCCCTACGTCATGGATGACTTCGGCTTCCATATGACGCTGACCGGCAAGGTGCCCCCGGAGCGATCCGGCGTGATGAAGGGAATCCTGGCCGAGCGATTTTCGGCCTTCACGGGCCGGCCGTTGGCAATCTCCGGCCTGGCCGTATTCGTCGAGGAGGCGCGCGGCGCCCCGTTCAAAGTTCATTCCTGGTGGCCGCTTGCCGGCGCCGAAAGCTGAAAGACCTGATCCATGAGCAAAGAAACCGTCTTTTCCAATGCGCGTATCGTCCTCGAAGACGAGATCGTCAACGGATCGGTCCTCATCCGCGATGGCAAGATCGCCGACATCTCGACAGGCAGCTCACATGTTGGCGAGGATTTCGAGGGTGACTACCTGATCCCCGGCCTCGTCGAACTGCATACCGACCATCTTGAGGGCCACTATTCGCCGCGCCCCGGCCTACGCTGGCACAAGACGGCGGCAATCCAGGCGCACGACGCCCAGATCGTTACCTCGGGCATCACCACGGTCTTCGATTGCCTGCGCATGGGCGCTGACGAGGACGGCGGCTTCGAGCATGGCGAAATGCGCGAGATGGCCGATGCGATCCAGAAGGCAGAGCAGGAAGGCCGCTTGCGCGCCGAGCACCTGATCCACCTGCGTTGCGAGGTTTCGGCCGACAACGTGCTGCAGCACTTCGCCGATTTCGAAAACGATCCCTACGTTCGCCTCGTTTCGTTGATGGACCACGCGCCCGGCCAGCGCCAGTTCCAGACGATGGACCAGTATATCTTCTACTACCAGAAGAAGCGTGGCCTCTCCGACGCCGAGTTCGCCAAGTTCGTCGATCGCCGCGTGTCCGAATCCGAGCGCAATTCCACGCCGCACCGCACGGCCATTTCCAAGGTCTGCGCCGAGCGCGGCATCACCGTTGCCAGCCACGACGACGCCACCCTCTCCCATGTCGATGAAGCAATCGAAAATGGCGTTCGCCTGGCCGAGTTCCCGACCAGCTTCGACGCCGCCAAGGCCTCGCATGGCCATGGCATGAGCGTGCTGATGGGCGCCCCCAACGTGGTGCGTGGCAAGTCCCACTCCGGCAACATCGCGGCCCGCGACCTTGCGGAGCGGGGCGTGCTGGACGTGTTGTCGTCGGATTACGTGCCACTCAGCCTGCTCTACGCGCCGTTCATCCTGGCCGACGACGTCGAGAGCATTTCGCTGCCGCAGGCAATCGCCATGGTTACGTCGACGCCGGCGCGCACCGTCAACCTCAACGACCGTGGCCGGATCGCGCCCAGCCTGCGCGCTGACCTCGTGCGGGTCTACCGGGACCACGGCGTTCCGGTCACTCGCTCCGTGTGGCGCGAAGGACGCCGAGTCGCATGATGCCCTCGCACGAACCTCACATTGTTCCGGGAACGGAGCGCGGCATCATGGTGGTCGTCGTCGGCCCGAGCGGTGCCGGCAAGGACACGCTGATGGCGCTCGCCGCCAAGCACTTCCAGGGCCGCCCGGATGTGCATTTTGTCCGCCGTGTCATCACCCGCCACACCCATGCCGGCGGCGAGCAGCATCTCGCCGTGTCGGCCCAGGGTTTCGCGTCGATGGAGCAGGCCGGAAACTTCGCGGTCTGGTGGGAAGCGCACGGCTTGAAATATGGCATTCCGGCTGAGGTGTCGGTCGCGCTCGCACAAGGGAATCTGGTTATTGCCAACGGTTCGCGTTCGGCGCTCCACCACTTCAAGGCCGTTTTCCCGCGGCTCAAGGTCATCAATGTGACAGCGACCGTCGAGGTGTTGGCAAGCCGCCTGGAGGCTCGCGGCCGCGAGACGCATGAAGACATCATGGCCAGGCTCGCACGCGGCCCCCTGACGGTGCGCGGCGACTACGACGTGGTCGACCTGGATAACAGCGGTTCGCTGGAAGAAGGCGGAAGCAGGATCATCGATGCGTTGAACGCGTTTCTGGCCGAGATCGGCTGACGCGGAGGCGGGGGCATGCGGCCGATCACGGTTCTCGATTACGACCCGGCATGGCCCGCTCTCTTCGACGCCGCAAGACGCGAACTGGTGACGCTGGCGGCGGATAGTATCCTCACGATCGAGCATATCGGCAGCACAGCGGTCCCTGGACTGGCGGCGAAGCCGAAGATCGATCTCGATGCCGTGCTGGTGGACGAAACAGCACGTAATTCGGTCGCCTCTTTGCTTCCATCTGCCGGTTTCCGGGCTCACGGCGATCCCCACGGCGACGGCCGCTGGCCCTTCACCCGCGATCATGAGGGCTATGGCCTACGCCTCTATCTCTGCACACCTAATAATCCGGCTCACCGTAACCGTATCCTGTTTCGCGACCACCTCCGCTGCCACCCGCAAAAGGCGGCCGAGTATCAGGCGCTGAAACGTCACCTTGCCGCAAAGGCCAATGGCGACTGGGATATCTACACCGGCGGCAAGAGCGACTTCGTCGCAGAGACACTGCGGCTTGCGATGATCGAGGCCGAACGGTCGTTGCGCGGATAATTTTCTTGCGTAGCAGGAAACTTCGAAGCGATCTCAGGCGCTTGCCTGCCGTATTGTCCCCGCCCATCCCCGCATACATGATCTGACGCACACTGGTGGCGTCATTGGACAGGGAGCCGGGTCGCGAACCGGATCTGACAAAACTGGTCGAAAGTCCGGCGTTCGATGATGGTTGCAGAAGAGGGGTCGCAAGTCGTCGGGGCTGGCGATCCGCCGCATCGGAAAGGCCGAGAGACGCTCCTGTCGGCCCGGAAGGGCGGAGATCTCGATGCGATCGGGCAGGCTGCACCGCCTGACAATCCCTATCTACTATAACCGCCGCCTGCCTATTCCCAGCCAGTCCACGCCGTACCGGAGCTCTTTCCGGTGCGGGGCTTTGTGTTGCCCGGCAACGGGTGCGGTTGGAAACAGGATGGACAGCTTCGGTCGACAGGCTTGCGATTTACCCGATAGCGAAATGGATCGGGTGCGGACATTCTCCGGTCCAAGCAGGCGAAGCACGGGTGTCCCGCCTGCCAGAGAGACCGGACGCACGATGCGCCCGGCTCCTGCGTTGGCCTAGATCACCTGCCCGACATCGATACGGTTGCCGTCGGGATCCTCGAACACGAAGGCGCGGAGGCCATAGTCCTTGTCCTGCAGCCTCTTGATGATCCGCGCGCCATGCGCCTGGCACAGCGCATAGAGAGCATCCGCATCGTCGACCATGAGATGAGCGACGTTGAAATTGGGGATTTCGTGGTTCGGTTGCAGCGTCAGATGCAGTTCGGCGGCATCACGCTTCAGGATAACGAAGCCGACCGGGTTGCCGTTCTCAAACACCTTGGTGAAGCCCATCACGCCGCTATAAAAGTCCACTGCCCGACTGATATCTTTTACGGGAAGCATCGCGGCGATGCGTCCGAAGCGGACACCGTGATCAGCGATTTCTGTCATCGCTCAATCTCCTTCCGAGACGTCGCGAATGGCTCCGGCCGTGCGGAAGACCATGCGCGCGCTCCAATGTTTCAACATGAAGGGCGGTGCCTACCGGGGCATCTATAGCTGCGGACGCGTCGTGTCGCAATCGCCGACTTTCTCGGCCGTCGCGCCCGTGACTGACTTCGCAAGAAGCCGAATCCCAGCATTGTCGAGGACTGGGAACGCGCTGTGGCCTCGTCCCCAGGCTAGCGGTCACTTGCGCGCCGCCAGCAGTTCTCCCCTCCGGGAGATCATTCCCCTTCGCCGCGTCCAGCCACGATCTCGCGCTTGCCGACGTGGTTTGCCGGGCCGACAAGGCCTTCCTTCTCCATGCGTTCGACGAGCGAAGCCGCACGGTTGTAGCCGATGCCGAGGCGGCGCTGGATATAGGAGGTCGAGCACTTCTTGTCGCGCATGACGACCTTGACTGCCTTGTCGTAGAGGTCGTTGCCGTCCTCGGCCGTCATGTCGCCCTTGTCGAAGACGGCGCTGTCCTCTTCCTCGGTGTCTTCCTCTTCGTCAGCCGTGACGGTGTCGAGATATTCCGGCCGACCCTGCGTCTTCAGGTGTGCCACGACCTTCTCGACTTCGGCATCCGAAACGAACGGTCCGTGCACGCGAGAAATCCGCCCGCCGCCCTGCATATGCAGCATGTCGCCCTGGCCGAGCAGCTGCTCGGCGCCCTGTTCGCCAAGGATGGTGCGGCTATCGATCTTCGAGGTCACCTGAAAGGAGATGCGGGTCGGGAAGTTTGCCTTGATCGTACCGGTGATGACGTCGACGGAAGGGCGCTGAGTCGCCATGATCAGGTGGATGCCGGCGGCGCGCGCCATCTGCGCCAGCCGCTGGATCGCGCCTTCGATTTCCTTGCCGGCGACCATCATCAGGTCGGCCATCTCGTCGACGATGACGACGATATATGGCATCGGCGTCAGGTCCATCTCCTGCTGCTCCTCGATCGGAGCGCCGGTGCTCCTGTCGAAACCGGTCTGGACCATGACGTGGATCGTCTCGTCCTTGTCGCGGGCCTGCGCCACGCGGCTGTTGTAGCCGTCGATATTGCGCACGCCGAGGCGCGACATCTTGCGATAGCGGTCCTCCATCTCGCGAACGGCCCACTTCAGCGCCATCACGGCCTTCTTGGGGTCGGTGACCACAGGCGTCAGAAGGTGCGGGATGCCGTCATAGACCGACAGCTCCAGCATCTTCGGATCGACCATGATCAAGCGGCACTGTTCCGGCGACATCCGGTAGAGCAGCGACAGGATCATCGTGTTGATGGCAACCGACTTGCCCGAACCGGTGGTACCGGCAACGAGCAGGTGCGGCATCTTCGCGAGCTCGGCGATCACAGGTTCGCCGCCGATCGTCTTGCCGAGACCGAGCGCCAACTTGAAGCTGCTCTTCTCGAAGTCGGCGCTTTCGATCATCTCGCGGAAATAGACGGTTTCGCGGAGCGCATTCGGCAGTTCGATGCCGATGACGTTGCGGCCGGGAACCACGGCGACGCGTGCCGACAGCGCCGACATCGAGCGGGCGATATCGTCGGCAAGGCCAATGACGCGCGACGATTTCACGCCCGGTGCCGGTTCGAACTCGTAAAGTGTCACGACGGGGCCGGGGCGGACATGGATGATCTCACCCTTGATGCCGAAATCCTCCAGCACGCTTTCGAGAAGCCCGGCATTCTGCTCGAGCGTCTCTTGCGACATGATCTCGCCGACGCGCTCTGGCGGCTCCTGCAGCAGCGAGTGCGACGGGAACTCGTAGCCCGAGGCATCGACCCTCGAGGGGACGACCTTCGGCGCGGCAAAGCGAGGGGCCGGTGCGAGCGGCTGCGGCGCCAAAGCGCGAACCGGCAGTGGAGCGATCGGCTGCGCCTTTGGCTCGACTGGTACCGCTTCTTCCAAGCGGATCTGCTCGGTCGCGACGGGGCTTTGCGCTGCGCGGCCCCGCGTCAAACCGGGAGCAGGCGCGACGGGCGGCGGCGCGACTGGTTCAGGCGTCGGTGCAACGGCGATGGCCTGATGTTGTCGACCTGGCCGCCACTCCATGACGCGGAACCGGCTGATGATCGATTCGGGGCTGACCTCTGGCTTCGGCAGCGAAACTACCGGCGGCAGCAGGATCGGTTCCGCCGCCGCTTCCTCGAATGCCATGACTTCCCAGAACGCGAAGTCCGAGATGGCAGCCAGTTCGGTCGAGGCCCGGACAATGGTCTGGGTTTCGGGCTCGGCCGACATGATCGGTGATACAGCTACAGCCGGCTGCACTTCGATCGCAGGCGGAATCACGGCTTCATAGATCTCGAGCGGAAGGTTAGCGACTACGGGCGCCAGCGATTCCACGCTTGCGCCGATTTCCGCCGCAACGCGCTCCTGCAGCGCAAGCGGCGGCGTGCGAACGGCTGGCGTCGGCACGCGCTTTGGATTGATCAGATTCTCGGGCGTGCGGGTAAACCGCACATTCGGAGCCAGTGAAAAATTGTTCTGCCAGATAGGTGCCGTAGGCTTCTCGCCTGCGTGTTCCTGCAGCTGTTCACCTTCGACTTCCGCGGAAATCTCCTCGGCCCCTGTCAGATTGGTTCTAGGAAAGCGCATACGACCGCTACTCACTCATGATTAGCAACTAATACCCGCTCTCGGATTAGGAAATGAAGGTTAATAAGTTCCTTCCATCCGCGCCTACATTCGCCGCGGAATTCATGCAAAACCATTTTGTATCAATGGATTGAACGGTAGTGAAAATTTTAATGGATTTTCGACGAAGCGCTCAGTGCGCTTCGTCCCAGTTGGTGGCCGAACGCGCGTCGACTCGGAGCGGCACGCGCATTTCGAGCGCCGGCATGGTGGCGTTTTCCATCACCGAAACGATGATCGGCGTGGCCTTTTCGACGTCTGCGTCCTCGACTTCGAAGATCAGTTCGTCGTGCACCTGCAGGAGCATGCGCACGCGGTCGCCGAGCCCTGCTTCGGCGAGCGCCGGTTCCATCTTGATCATCGCCCGGCGAATGATATCGGCGGCCGATCCCTGGATCGGTGCGTTGATCGCCGCCCGTTCGTTGAAGGCGCGAACCGACGGGTTGGAGGAGCGAATCTCCGGGTAGTTGATTCGCCGTCCGAAGATCGTTTCGACGTAGCCCTTGTCACGCGCCATCTGCTTGCGGCTGTCCATGTAGTCGCGGATGCCGGGGAAGCGTTCGAAATACTTCTTGATGTAGTCGCCCGCTTCCGAGCGCTCGATCGAGAGTTGATTGGCGAGGCCGAACGCGGAAATGCCGTAGATGATGCCGAAGTTGATGGCCTTGGCGCGACGTCGCACTTCGGACGGCATGCCCTCGACGGGTACGCTGAACATCTCCGACGCGGTCATTGCATGAATGTCGACGCCATCGGCAAACGCCTGCGTCAGCTGCGGAATCTCGGCGACATGGGCGAGCACGCGCAGCTCGATCTGGCTGTAGTCGGCCGAAATCAGCTTATGGCCCGGCGACGAAATGAATGCCGTGCGGATCTTGCGGCCTTCCGCAGTGCGTACAGGAATGTTCTGCAGGTTCGGTTCCGAGGACGACAGGCGACCGGTTGTCGTCGACGCCAGCGAGTACGAAGTGTGAACCCGCTTCGTCTGGGGATGGACGTATCCCGGCAGCGCATCCGTATAGGTCGACTTGAGCTTGGTCAGCTGGCGCCAGTCGACGATCTTGCGCGGCAGTTCGAAGCCCGCAGCGGCGAGGTCTTCGAGCACGCTTGCCGAGGTGGACCACTGGCCGGTCTTCGTCTTCGTACCGCCGGCCAGTCCCATCTTGCCGAACAGGATATCGCCCAGCTGCTTCGGCGAGCCGATGGTGAAGCGCCCGCCGGCGAGCTTGAAAATTTCCTCCTCGAGCGCGGCAGCGCCCTGCGCGAGATCGCCGGACAGGCGCGACAGGATTTGCCTGTCGACGGTAATCCCGCGCTCTTCCATATGGGCGAGAACCGGAAGCAGGGGCCGTTCGAGGCGTTCGTAAACCGTCGTCAGCCTCTCGGCGGCAAGACGCGGTTTCAGCACCAGCCAGAGCCTGAGCGTGATCTCCGCGTCCTCTGCGGCATAGTGCGTCGCGCGATCGATATCGACGAGGTCGAATGTAACGTTCGACTTACCGCTACCGGCCACGTCCTTGTAGGCAATCGGCGTATGGCCAAGGAACTTCTCCGACAGCGGATCCATTCCGTGTGCGCCGGTTCCGGCGTCCAGCACATAGGAGATCAGCATCGTATCGTCGAAGTGTTTCGTTTCGACGCCGTATCGCTTCATCAAGAGGTAGTCGTATTTCAGGTTCTGGGCGACCTTCAGGATCGCCTCGTCTTCCAGAAGCGCCTTCAGCCGGGGCAAGGCGTCGCGCATCGGGATCTGGTTCTCGGCCAATCCGCCGCCGAGCAGATCGCCGAAGCCCGTCTTGTGGCCGATCGGGATGTAGGCGGCGCGGATGCTGGTGCCGGTGGCATTCTTGTCGTTGTCGGCGATCGCCATCGAGAATCCGACGAGTTCTGCCTGCATCGCATCGAGCGACGTCGTCTCGGTGTCGAAGCCAACCACTCCGGTATCGCGCGCATCGGCAATCCATTTGTCGAGCGTCGCGACATCGCGAATGGTGACATAGCGCGAGTGATCGAAGGGTAGCGAGGCAAAAGCCTCGGCGCGTGCCTTGGCAAGGTCGCCGGGCAGGAAGGTACCTTCGCGACCGTTCACGCCATTCGTCTTCGCGGGGACGGGCACCGCGTCGCCGGCAACGTCGGGAATGCCCCCGGCCACCGGCTCGGGCTCTGCGCTGTCGAGATCGGGACCCCGCGCCGATGCACCCCATTCGACCGGAACGTCAACGGCGTCGATGGCGCTGGCGTCGCAATCGCAAGCCTCGGCAACGCGCCGCGTCAGCGATGTGAACTGCATTGCCTTCAGGAAGCCGATCAGCATTGGCCCGTTTTGCGGCTCGAGGATCAGGTCTTCCACCTTGAGTTCGAGCGGAACGTCGGTACGCAGTCGCACCAGTTCGCGTGACAGGCGGGCCTTGTCGGCATTCTCGATGATCGTCTGGCGGCGCTTCTCCTGCTTGATCTCGGTCGCGCGTTCGAGAAGCGCATCGAGATTGCCGTACTCGGCAAGCAGCTGCGCCGCCGTCTTCGGACCGATGCCTGGGATGCCGGGCACGTTGTCGACGGAGTCGCCTGTCATCGCCTGAAGATCGATCATCTTCTCGGGCGGCACGCCCCATTTCTCGATGACGTCAGGAATGCCGATCTGCTTGTCCTTCATGCTGTCATACATGTGGACCGCAGTCGTAACCAGCTGCATCAGATCCTTGTCCGAGGAGACGATCGTCACGTCAGCGCCGAGGGCCTCGGCCTGGCGGGCGTAAGTTGCGATGATGTCGTCGGCCTCGAAACCCTCCGTCTCGATGCACGGCAGATTAAAGGCCCGCGTTGCGTGCCGGATCAGCCCGAATTGCGGGATAAGCTCGTCGGGCGGTGTTGAGCGATTTGCCTTGTAGGCATCGTAGAGATCCTTGCGGAACGTTTTTGCCGAGTAGTCGAAGATGACGGCAAGATGCGTCGGCGTCACGCCGACCGATGTGTCGCGCGCATCCGTCAGCAGCTTCCACAACATGTTGCAGAATCCTGACACCGCGCCGACCGGCAAACCATCGGATTTGCGGGTCAGAGGGGGGAGTGCGTGAAAGGCTCTAAAAATGAAACCGGAGCCGTCGACTAGGAAAAGATGATCGCCTTTTTTCATGGCGTCATGGATAGCGCGGCGACCTTGGAAGGTCCATATAAACTTGGAGACCGAAAAGATTCCGCCTCACCAAACTGTTACCAATTTGTAATAGTCAATGCTCGGCTTTCCCTTGAAAAGCCACATTCCCGATCACAAATGATTACTACCGACGTTTGATCGTGTTTGGTCGCGTCGAGGGTCTGATAGCTGGCTTGTCCCCCGCCGCATCGGACTTGGACAAAGGCCTTATCCCCTCTCCGGGCCTTTGTCCCCATTTTAGAGCCGCCATAGCCAGACCTCCAGGCTATGGCGGCTTTGTTTTTCTGCTCTATCTTCCGAAGGACAACCTGCGATGAAGCACTTGTGATGCGTCGTATGCGATTTGTTGCACTGTTTCGTCGAGTTTTTTGCGACTAACTGAGAAGATGGGAAGTAATCGTATGGACTCGGGGGCCTACCTTGCCAGCCAGCTGGCCAAGGGCTTTGCTCGTTCGCTGCAGCGGCGCGCGGCGCGGCTCGGCTTTTCGCCAGGGCAGTTCCCGGTTCTTCTCGAACTCTGGGCCGAGGACGGGCTGACGCAGAAGCAGCTGCTGGCCCGCGTCGACATCGAGCAGGCGACCATGGCGAACACGCTTGCACGCATGGCGCGCGACGGATTGATCGACCGTCGTCCGCATCCATCCGACAAGCGGGCCCAGCTGATCTTTCTGACCGACAAGGCAAAGGGCATGGAAGATGATGCGATCGAGGCGGCGCGAGAAGCCGACCTTGCGCTATTTCAGGGCTTCAAGAGTTTCGAACGGGAGCTGACCCTCGAATATATCCGCCGGCTTCTCGACAACGCCAAGAAGCTTTGAGCAGGCGCCATTTCGCTGCCGTTATCGGTGTCGCGTTGTAAAGGCGGTCAAACTCGTCTCCGTGTACGGAAAGAAAATTTTCGTATGCAGCCAGCCTTACGCTCGGTTCGTTATCAGGCTTACCGAAAGGCTGGTCCCTTGCCCCATTCCCTCGCTGTAGCGTTCCGCTGCTCTGCTTTTTTCGCCTCGAAAGCAGTCGACCTTTGGTCTATCGTCCCGCGAAATTTCGAAAGGAGTCGAAAATGACCGATGCAATGCCGGTGCTTTCGCGCGCGGACCAGAACCTGCCATCAAGCCTCGACAAGCTGTTTGAGCTATTGAGGATCAAGTCCATCTCGACCGATCCCGCCTTCAAGGCGGAGTGCCGCAAGGCGGCGGAATGGCTCGTGTCCTACCTGAAGACGCTGGGTTTCGAGGCTTCCGTGCGCGACACGCCCGGTCATCCCATGGTTGTCGCTCATCATGCTGGGGCAAGCGCCGACGCGCCGCATGCGCTGTTCTACGGCCACTATGACGTCCAGCCCGTCGATCCCATCGAACTTTGGGAGAACGATCCCTTCGAGCCGGCGATCAAGGACATCGGCAACGGCCGAAAGGTCCTCACCGGTCGCGGCACCTCCGACGACAAGGGCCAGTTGATGACCTTCGTCGAGGCCTGCCGCGCGTATAAGGAAGTCAACGGCGCGTTGCCCTGCCGCATTACCATCCTCTTCGAAGGCGAAGAAGAATCGGGTTCGCCGTCGCTGAAGCCGTTCCTCGAGGCCAACGCCGCCGAACTGAAGGCGGACTACGCACTGGTTTGCGACACCGGCATGTGGGACCGTGATACCCCGGCGATTGCCGCAGCGCTTCGCGGGCTTGTCGGAGAGGAGGTGGTCGTAACCGCGGCTGATCGCGACCTGCATTCCGGCTTGTTCGGCGGTGCGGCTGCCAACCCGATCCATATTCTGACGGCCATTCTCGCTGGACTGCACGATGAAACCGGCCGTATCACCCTCGAAGGCTTCTATAACGGTGTCGAGGAAACCCCGGCCAACATCAAGGCATCCTGGGAAACCCTCGGCAAGACGGCGGAGACCTTCCTCGGGGAGGTTGGCCTGTCGATTCCTTCGGGTGAAAAGGGCAGGTCCGTCCTTGAACTGACCTGGGCGCGGCCGACCGCCGAGGTCAACGGCATCTGGGGTGGCTATACGGGCGAGGGCTTCAAGACGGTGATCGCAGCCAAGGCCTCGGCCAAGGTTTCGTTCCGTCTCGTAGGGAGCCAGGATCCAAGCGCCATTCGCGAAAGCTTCCGCGCCTATGTCCGGTCGAAGATCCCGGCGGATTGCTCTGTCGAATTCCACCCGCACGGCGGTTCGCCGGCCATCCATCTTTCCTATGATTCGCCGGTTCTGACAAAGGCGAAGAACGCGCTTTCCGACGAGTGGCCGAAGCCTGCCGTCGTCATCGGCATGGGCGGATCGATCCCGATCGTCGGTGACTTCCAGAAGATGCTCGGCATGGAGTCGTTGCTCGTCGGCTTCGGCCTCAGCGACGATCGCATTCACTCGCCCAACGAGAAGTACGAACTGGTGTCCTATCACAAGGGCATCCGCTCCTGGATCCGCATCCTGGAAGCGCTGGCCAAGTGACGGTCGGAATGTGCGCCTGCTTCGCGGGCGCCTGAAAAACAAAAAGGCCGGAACAAACCGGCCTTTCGTCATTCGCTTCACTTCGATGCCAGTACATCCGTGGTCAAGGAGGAAGCGAATGTTGCAGCCAGACTGATCGGGAAAGGTTAACGAATGGTTAACCAGCGAGCCACGATCACAATGGCGGAAGCGGCAACGTTGCTGGCGCGCCCAGCTTTCCACCGGCTGCAATCTGTTGAGCCCTATGTCGGTATGCCCGTCCCGCGTTTCAAGCGAGGCTCGCATATTTTTGCGTTTCGAGGCCTTCGGCTGTTCAACTCAGGTTCATCTGAGCGAACTACAAACCATTGAAAGAAAAAGGTGATTGGCTGAATCGACGCGGGGCGAGGAATGGCGAACGCGTGTCCGATGCACCAGGCGACCTTTTCGAAACGCGCAGGCGGCGTGATCCGCGTGCGTCGGCAAAGGAGTTTAAAACGTGAAGTCCATACTGACGACGGCCGCTGCCGTGGCGGCCCTTTTACTTGCGCCTGCGGTTGCGGAAGCCGCAGGAGGATTTGCCACAGCCAACGTCAACATGCGCGCCGGGCCGAGCACGCAATACCCTGCCGTCACCGTCATTCCGGCGGGCGAATCGGTGGAGATTCATGGTTGCCTTGCGGATGTTCCATGGTGCGATGTGGAGTTTTACGGCGGTCGCGGCTGGGTAGCTGGTCGCTACGTGCAGGCGCTGTATCAAAGCCGGCGCGTCTATGTGGGGCCGGAATACTACCGTCCCCTCGGAATTCCGACCGTGGTCTTCAGCGTCGGAAATTACTGGGATCGCTACTATCGCAATCGCGACTTTTATCGGGACCGGGATCGTTGGCGCCGGAATCCGGTCTATGATCGTCCGCCCGCTGCCGTCCGGCCGGCGCGACCGCCGGAATTTGACGGACGCCCGCGCCCCGACCGCCCGCGGCCCGATTTCGATCGTGGTCCCGATCGCCGGCCCGATGGAAACCGCGGCCCGGATCGCCGCCGGGATTTCGGCGGCCGCCCGGACGCTCAGGATTTCCAGGGGCGACCCAGTGACAACCGTCACGATTTCCAGCGACCGCCGCAGCGGACCGACGACGCGAATCAACGTCGTGGTGGTGATGGTCGTCGTGGACCCCCGCGCTGCCAGCCCGGTGATCCGAGTTGCGGACCTCAGCAGTAAACGGATAAGGCGGCCGCAGGCCGCCTTATTGCAGATGAAATGTCTGGAGCAGACAGAGGACGGCCCGGCGCTCTGGGAGAGACACCGGGCCGGATCGCGATCGGCTCGTTTGAGGGGAGACGGCCGACCTTTAGCGAAACGTGTAGGGCGTGTTTCGCTTCGGGCATAATCCACGGGGTCGCTAATGGTTCCCGCTTACCAGAGAGAAACTGAACTTTGCCGCGAGGCGAGCAGTTCGCGCATCTCGGCAAACGGACCGTGCAGCATCTTCAGACGGCTCTCTTCCATTTTGGTCAGCCGGTGGTGGCGTGCAAACTCATGCACGCTCCAGACTTCGCGCAGCCTGAATTCTTCGGTGTTGTTAAAGTCGATGCTCATGAAATGCCTACATATTGCGCGGTCTGCGCTAATCTTAGGCGCAATTCGACGTGCTATATGTCAGATTTGTGACAGTCGCAACGAATGGCAGCTATGCCGAAAAAGCGTGGCTTGGTAAGCCAAAGAAAACAAAGCCCGGTCGAAGCCGGGCCCTGCGATTCTCCTGAATTCGACTATCGCCAATCGCGTCCGCGCACCCACGGCGGCGGGCGATCCCACCCGTAGGATCGCTCGTAGCGCCAACCATAGCGCGGCGGGCCGCCCCAGCCATAAGGGCGGCGGTCATTGCGCCAGCCGTATCGCGGCGGCGGAGGCCGGTTCCAGTTCGGCCGGCAATTGCCCCATCGGGTCAGGTGATAGCCGCGCCCGCAGGCATAGTCGACGAGCACTGTATTCTTGGCCGCAATGCCGTTCACTGGCGCAATCGGCATCGCTTCAGCCATGGAAACGCCAAATCCAAACATGGCGATCGCGGCTGCAATCATTCTCATACGCATCTCTGCACCTCTGTTATGCAAGTCCCTTGCCTACCGATTAGAGAGCCGGTTCGGTGAACGGGGGCTGAACCAAATTTGACATTATTGGGGCAGGCATGGGCCGTTCTAACCACTTCTTAACCACCCCTTAAATCGCCGCATTTAAAGTTCAACCGGGTGGAGAACCGTTTGGCAAAGCACGGTTTCTGCGGCATCGCCGCGCGAGAAGCGAAGATGGGGTGTACCGGGTACTAGATGGCGGGCAGAGGCAAATCACGCGACAGGATCGAACCTTCTTTCAGCGGTCGCAACGACCGTGATGATGATGACGATTTCTCGCTCGATGCCGATGACCGTGTGGTGCGCGGACGCTCGACGCGGAAAGCGCCGCCGAAGTCGTCCCGTTCGCGGCAGCCGGAGCGACGCAAACGAGACCGCCGTGATCGCGACGGCGGTGGGCTCTTCGCTTTCATCCGTCGCCTTGTCTACTGGTGCATCGTTTTCGGGATTTGGGCCGGGATCGGCGTCGCCGGCCTCGTCGTTTACTACGGCTCGCGTATGCCGAGCGCGAGCACCTGGGCCATTCCGGAACGTCCGCCGAACGTCAAGATCACCGCTGTCGACGGCAGCGTCCTTGCCAATCGCGGCACGACCGGCGGCGAAGCGCTGGCACTCGAAGATATGTCGCCGTACATCCCCGAAGCGATCGTCGCCATCGAAGACCGCCGTTTCTATTCGCATTTCGGCGTCGATCCGCTTGGCCTTGCACGCGCCTTGGTCACCAACCTGACGACCGGGCATATGGTTCAGGGCGGCTCGACGCTGACGCAGCAGCTTGCAAAGAACCTCTTCCTGTCGCCGGACCGGACGCTCGAGCGCAAGGTCCAGGAAGTTCTGCTCGCGCTATGGCTGGAGCAGAAATATACCAAGGAGCAGATCCTTGCGATGTATCTCAACCGGGTGTTTTTCGGTTCGAACGCCTATGGCGTCGAGGCTGCGTCGCGGCGCTACTTCAACAAGTCCGCGCGTGATGTGAACCTTGGTGAAGCCGCCCTTCTTGCCGGCCTCGTCAAGGCGCCGTCGCGCCTGTCGCCTGCACGCGATCCTGAGGCCGCCAATGCCCGCGCGCAGGTGGTGCTGCAGACGATGCGCGAGCAGGGCTATATCACCGATGACGAAGTGAAGACCGCCATGTCGCAGACGCCGGCCAAGGCAAAGCGCTATTGGTCGGGCGCCGGTCACTACGTCGCCGATATGGTCATCGACCAACTTCCAGGTCTGATCGGTGACGTCAAGGAAGACATCGTCGTCGATACGACGATCGACAAGACGCTGGAAAAGCGCGCGGAGCAGTCGCTGAATGTCGTTCTCGGCAAGGACGGCGCCAAGCTCGATGCCTCACAGGCGGCCCTGGTTTCGCTCGATGGCACCGGCGCAATCCGCGCGCTGGTGGGCGGCAGGGACTATGCCGACAGCCAGTTCAACCGCGCCGTCACTGCCAAACGCCAGCCGGGATCGTCCTTCAAGCCGTTCGTCTACGCCGCGGCGCTGGAAAAGGGCCTGACGCCGTTTTCCGTATTCAACGACGCGCCGATCCGCATCGGCGACTGGACGCCCGAGAATTACGAGAAGAAGTATAATGGCGAGGTGACGCTCGCGACGGCGCTTGCAAAGTCACTGAACACCGTCGCCGCCCAGCTTGTCATGTATGACGGGCCGGACCAGGTCATCAAGCTGGCACACCGTCTCGGCATCGAATCGGAACTGCAGCCGAATGCCTCGATCGCGCTTGGCACATCAGAAGTGTCGCTGACCGAGCTCACCGGCGCTTATGCCGCCTTCATGAATGGTGGTTACAAGGCGACGCCGCACGTGATCCGCAGGGTGACGACGGCCGACGGCAGCAAGGTGCTCTATGAGAACACCTACGACAATCCGCCCCGCGTCCTGTCGGAAGCGATCGCCGCAAACATGAATACGATGATGATGGGCGTCATCAACCAGGGAACGGGCAAGAGCGCCAAGCTTTCCGGCTGGCAGGCCGCCGGCAAGACCGGCACCACCCAGAACTCGCGCGACGCGCTCTTTGTTGGCTTCACGAGCAACCTCACGACGGGCGTCTGGTTCGGCAACGACGACGGCAAGCCAATGAAGAAGGTCACGGGCGGCGGCTTGCCCGCCAAGGCCTGGCAGGAGTTCATGGTCGCCGCGCACAAGGGACTGTCGCCGGCCCCGCTGTTCGGCAACGGCCAGTTCATGGCGGATCCGGCAGCCAATCCCGGCTTCGGCGATCAGCCGATGGCATCCGCCGAGCCTGGCATGGCGCCGCCGCTTGAAGAACCGACGACGATCGGCAGCATTCTTTCCGGCGTCTTTGGTGAGAGCGCCGAGCGTTATCCGCAGGCGCCGGGTCGGCCACGACGCCAGCCGATGACGCCTGATAACGGCGGCCCCGTGCCTCCCGCAGACATCGCCCAGGACGGAGATTATGGCTACGGCGACGCGCTGCCGCCGGGTGACATTGGCGAGCCTGAACCGGCGCCGGCACACAGGCCGAGACGGACGACTTTGCTCGACTTGATCATGGGGCAATAACCAAAGCATTCGGTCAGGAAAATGCCATTTTCCTGTGTGTGTCGAAATTAATCGCTGGGCGCTTGTTTTGCTGGTTTTCTGGCCATTTCTCGCCTTGCAGTCCCGAAAACCGCTCCTTATATACGCGGCATCACCGCAATCACGATTGCGTTAATCTTAAAGACCCATCCCGTAAGGGGCTGTCAGGGAAATGCCTTCTCGGGGTTCCGACAGCTTGCTTCAAGGAGAGAATGACATGGCAAAAGTAATTGGTATCGACCTCGGAACGACAAATTCCTGCGTCGCTGTCATGGACGGCAAGGACGCGAAGGTCATTGAGAACGCCGAAGGTGCGCGCACGACGCCTTCGATCGTAGCATTTTCCGAAGATGGCGAACGCCTCGTCGGTCAGCCGGCCAAGCGCCAGGCAGTTACCAACCCCACGGATACGCTGTTCGCAGTGAAGCGCCTCATCGGCCGCCGCTACGACGATCCGACGGTTGAAAAGGACAAGGCTCTCGTTCCTTTCGAGATCACCAAGGGTGACAACGGCGACGCCTGGGTCAAGGCCCGCGGCACCGGCTATTCGCCTGCACAGATCTCCGCGATGATCCTTCAGAAGATGAAGGAAACCGCTGAATCCTATCTCGGTGAAAAGGTCGAAAAGGCCGTCATCACCGTTCCGGCTTACTTCAACGACGCACAGCGCCAGGCAACCAAGGATGCCGGCAAGATCGCTGGCCTCGAAGTTCTCCGCATCATCAACGAGCCGACCGCTGCCGCGCTCGCTTACGGCCTCGACAAGAAGGACGGCAAGACCATCGCCGTTTACGACTTGGGTGGCGGTACCTTCGATATCTCGATCCTCGAGATCGGTGACGGCGTCTTCGAAGTGAAGTCCACCAACGGCGACACCTTCCTCGGCGGTGAAGACTTCGACATGCGCCTCGTCGAATACCTCGTTGCCGAATTCAAGAAGGACAACGGCATCGACCTCAAGGGCGACAAGCTGGCTCTGCAACGCCTCAAGGAAGCTGCCGAAAAGGCGAAGATCGAACTGTCGTCTTCGCAGCAGACCGAAATCAACCTGCCGTTCATCACGGCGGACGCAACCGGCCCGAAGCACCTGACCCTGAAGCTGACCCGCGCCAAGCTCGAAAGCCTGGTCGAGGATCTGATCCAGCGCACGATCGCACCGTGCAAGGCTGCTCTCAAGGATGCCGGCGTAACGCCTGCCGAGATCGACGAAGTCGTTCTGGTCGGCGGCATGAGCCGCATGCCGAAGGTGCAGGAAGTCGTCAAGCAGCTGTTCGGCAAGGAGCCGCACAAGGGCGTCAACCCGGATGAAGTCGTCGCTCTCGGCGCCGCCATCCAGGCCGGCGTTCTCCAGGGCGACGTCAAGGACGTTCTGCTCCTCGACGTAACCCCGCTGTCTCTCGGAATCGAGACCCTCGGTGGCGTCTTCACCCGTCTGATCGAGCGTAACACCACGATCCCGACGAAGAAGTCGCAGACCTTCTCGACCGCCGACGACAACCAGCAGGCTGTCACCATCCGCGTTTCGCAGGGCGAGCGCGAAATGGCTGCCGACAACAAGCTGCTCGGCCAGTTCGACCTCGTTGGCCTGCCGCCGGCACCGCGTGGCGTTCCGCAGATCGAAGTCACCTTCGATATCGACGCCAACGGCATCGTGCAGGTTTCGGCCAAGGACAAGGGCACCGGCAAGGAACAGCAGATCCGCATCCAGGCATCTGGTGGTCTCTCCGACGCCGACATCGAGAAGATGGTCAAGGACGCCGAAGCCAATGCCGAAGCCGACAAGAAGCGTCGCGAAGGCGTAGAAGCCAAGAACCAGGCCGAAAGCCTGATCCACTCCAGCGAGAAGTCGCTGAAGGATTACGGTGACAAGGTGACCGAGGCCGATCGCACCGCGATCTCCGATGCGATTGCTGCTCTGAAGTCTGCCGTCGAGGTAAGCGAGCCGGATGCTGAAGAGATCAAGGCAAAGACCCAGACCCTCATGGAAGTCTCCATGAAGCTCGGTCAGGCGATCTACGAAGCACAGCAGGCTGAAGGTGGTGCGGCAGACGCATCGGCAGAAGCCGGCGATGACAATGTCGTCGATGCCGACTACGAAGAAGTCAAGGACGACGACCGCAAGAAGTCCGCGTAAGCTGGGCTGAACGGTCACGTTTGAAACTGACATTCCGGCTGCTCTCCAGGGCAGCCGGAAATCCATTTCCGGGGTCTGATCCTTAATGGCAAAAGCCGATTTTTACGAAACGCTGGGTGTCGCCAAGACGGCGGACGAAAAAGAGCTGAAAAGCGCCTTCCGCAAACTCGCCATGAAATTCCATCCGGACAAGAATCCGGGCGATCATGAGGCAGAGCGTAAATTCAAGGAAATCAACGAAGCCTACGAAATGCTCAAGGATCCGCAGAAGCGGGCGGCCTATGACCGTTACGGTCACGCAGCCTTCGAGCATGGCGGCATGGGCGGTGGCGGCTTCGGCGGCGGTGGCTTTGGCGGCGGCGGTGGGTTCTCCGATATCTTCGAGGATATCTTCGGCGAGATGATGGGCGGCGGCCGTCAGCGGCAGCGCTCTTCGGGTGGCCGCGAGCGTGGCGCCGATCTTCGCTACAACATGGAAATTTCGCTGGAGGAATCCTTCTCCGGAAAGACGGCGCAAATCCGCGTTCCGACATCGATCACTTGTGACGTCTGTTCCGGCTCGGGCGCAAAGCCCGGCACCCAGCCGAAAACCTGCGGCACCTGCCAGGGTTCTGGCCGTGTTCGCGCGGCCCAGGGCTTCTTCTCGATCGAGCGGACCTGCCCGACCTGTCATGGTCGTGGCACGATCATTCCCGATCCATGCACGAAGTGCCATGGCCAGGGTCGGGTCACCGAAGAGCGTTCGCTCTCGGTGAACATTCCGGCGGGCATCGAAGACGGCACCCGCATTCGGCTGCAGGGCGAGGGCGAGGCCGGCATGCGCGGCGGTCCGGCGGGCGATCTCTACATCTTCCTGTCGGTCAAGCCGCATGAATTCTACCAGCGTGATGGCGCCGATCTCTACTGTACTATCCCGATCTCGATGACGACGGCGGCACTTGGCGGCACGTTTGACGTGGCGACGCTCGATGGCACCAAGTCGCGCGTTACCGTGCCGGAAGGCACGCAGGCCGGAAAGCAGTTCCGCCTCAAGGGCAAGGGCATGCCGGTGCTGCGGTCGCCGCAAACGGGTGACCTTTACATCCAGATCCAGATCGAGACCCCGCAGAAGCTGACGAAGCGGCAACGCGAACTCCTTCAGGAGTTCGAACAGCTGTCCTCGAAGGAAAACAATCCGGAATCGACCGGGTTCTTTGCCCGAATGAAGGAATTCTTCGAAGGCTGATCGGGCCATCGATGAAATGTTAAAAGGCTCGGTTGTTCCTGCAACCGGGCCTTTATTGTTATTTGCTCCGGATTGCCTATGCAGGGTTGTTGCGCGAGCGCGACTTTCGCAGTGAAAATGGCTTTACAATTTTGGATCAGCCAAATGATTGGTGGGACATTAAGATAATAAAAGGGTAAATTAGCAGGCCGAACAACATAGCAGCGCCGAGGGACACTTGGAACGCCGTCTCGCAGCCATCCTCGCAGCAGATATCGTCGGTTACAGCCGATTGATGGGATCAGATGAATCCGGGACGCTGAGTGCGGTAAAGTCCTGCCGCACGGAGCTCCTCAACCCGAAAATTGCGCAGCATCGCGGCCGCATCGTCAAGATGACCGGTGACGGCATGTTGGTGGAATTCTCCAGCATTGTGAACGCGGTTGCCTGTGCCGACGAGGTGCAGCGGGAGACGGCGCAGCGAAACCTGTCCGTACTTGAAGAAAAGCGCATCGAGTTCCGGATCGGTATCCATCTCGGCGATGTTATCGTCGAGGAGGGCGATATTTTCGGCGATGGTGTCAATGTTGCCGCCCGGCTGGAAACTTTGGCCGAACCCGGCGGCATTGCTGTCTCCGCCTCGGTCAAAGACCACGTCGGCTCGCGGCTCGACCTGTCGTTCGAGGATCGCGGCGAGCACAGGCTCAAGAACATCAAGGAACCGATCAGGGTCTATGCGATCTCTCCGCGGCGGGCGCTGCCGCTGAAAGTGAACAAGGCCGCTCTGGCCGCAGCCAAGGAAAAGCACAAGCAGCTCGTTGCCGTCCTACCTTTCACCAACATGAGCGGTGACGCCGAGCAGGAGTATTTTTCGGACGGCATCACTGAAGACATCATTACCGACCTCTCCAAGGTATCGAACCTCTATGTCGTCGCGCGCAACACCGCCTTCACCTACAAGGGAAAATCCGTGCAGGTAAAGCAGGTCGCGGCCGAGCTCGGGGTCGACTTCGTTCTCGAGGGCAGCGTCCGCAAGGTCGGGCAGCGGGTGCGCATTACCGGGCAGCTGATTGATGCGAAGAACGGCGGGCACCTTTGGGCGGACCGCTTTGACCGTGACCTGACCGATATTTTTGCGATCCAGGACGAGATCACCCACGCGATCGTCGATCAACTCAAGATCAAGTTGCTGCCGGAGGAGCGGCGAGCGATCGAAGCCGAGCAGACATGCAATGTCGAAGCCTACACCTATTACCTGCGCGGCCGGCAGCTTTCTCATACCTGGACGCGGCCTTATCTGCTTCTGGCGCGGCGTATGTTTGCGACTGCGGTCGCTCTCGATCCGGAATATGCGCGTGCCTATGCCGGGATGGCCGATTGCGAGTCAGCGCTGCGCGACTGGCATGCGGGAGAGTATACGCTACAGGGGATTCTCAATCTGAGTGCCAAGGCGCTTGCACTCGATCCAAATCTCGCTGAGGCGCACGCCTCGCGCGGGCTGGCGCTGCACCAGGATGGCCGAGACGAAGAGGCGCTGAGCGAGTTCGAAAAGGCGCTGGCGCTGGAGCCCGATCTCTATGAAGCGAATTTTCACTACGGCCGCTTCCTTTTCATGGAGGGCAAGTTCGAAGGAGCCATCACGTTCTTCACCAGGGCGGCCGAGATCAGGCCGGACGACTATTTGTCGCCGATACACCTGATGAGTGCATGTCGGTCGCTCGGGCTGGAGGAAGAACGAGCGCACTGGGCACGCATCTGCATCGAGCGCGCCGAGGAGGCCCTGGAGCGGCATCCGGAAAATTCAGGCCCAGCTCATCGCGGCGCGCTGGCCCTGGCGCACATGGGCGAGGCGGAAAAAGCAAAGGAGTGGGTGAAGCGCGCCCAGATGATCGACCCCGATGACATTGTCGCGCAGTATAACATCGCCTGTGTTTACGCGTTGCTGAACGAATGCGACGCTGCTCTGGACTTGTTGGAGGAGCTACTGCCGCTGTCGTCCTGTTATCACATCCTGTGGTTCAAGCATGATTCGGATCTGGATTCGGTGCGCGATCACCCACGATTCGAAAAGATGCTGGATGCGATCGCGGCCTGCTCAGCCTCGCTGGACTTCAAGGTGGCGTCGGAATAGCGCTGGCGCCCGGCACCTGTTCCATTTTGGAGCAGGCCGAAATGCGCATCTGTCTTGCGTTAACGCAGGCAATGAATGGCGCTTTGCAAAGGCACACGAAGCGGCCAGTATCCTTGCGGGGATCAACCAAAAAATCGAGGGCAACTTCCATGATGGCAGCAGCCGCTTCCGTGTCTTTCCAGTCTGACGATGTCGATGTGCTCGCCGGCGCGCTCTACGCGTGGTGCGCCGAGCACAATATCAAGCTGCGCAGCCAGCAGGGACTTGCGATCGCCAGCATCGCGATAGATCTCTATCACGCCGGCCATCAGACACAGGACGATTTGCTCGTCGCCCTTCACGAGCGCGAACTGCACTGACCGGCAGAGCAGAGCTCAGCCCAACGCCTCGACGTAGCTTTCGCCGGTCATGATCGACAGGATGGTCTTCACGGCCTCTTTGCCTGCTGTGGAGCGAAGCTTGTCGTAGTGCAGGGCAAGCTCATAGGCCTCCGGGCTGAGACCTGGTCGCGCCGATCCGTCACGCGGATTGGCGCCTTCGAACAGGTCCGAAATATCCACGCCCAGAAAGACCGCGATCTGGTGAAGCTTGCTCGCGGATACGCGATTGGTGCCTTTCTCGTATTTCTGAATCTGTTGAAAAGTCAGCCCCAGCGCGTCTCCCAGTTCCAGCTGCGATATGCGTCGTTTGGCCCTGAGCGTCCGGACATTTCTGCCGACAATAATATCCACCGGATCTGGCACTGCTGTGTTCCCTCATTATAAATTCAAATGCGCTAGTACTATGCCCGCCTTTTGCAATATCTCAACCAACTAGTTGCAATTTTCAACCTGCTTTTGCTGTGGTTTTGGGCCGCTCAGTCATACACTTTCGGCGTAGACATCGACCGTAACGTGCACGCTATTTGCGATGCGCGTTTAGGGCGGCAATCGTGCGTAAGTCGCATTCTATTTTACTTGCCGCGGCGATCACCTGATTCTCCGTCGATTCCGTGGCTTGCCAAACTTGACCCAAGCATCGACAACTCATATTTTAGAATAATTCTAAAACGAGGTTGTCATGTTCAACAGACTTTTCAATTCATCCAAGCGTTCTTTTGATTCATTGTCCGAACAGGAAATACTCGCGCTTGCCATCGGCTCCGAAGAGGACGACGCGCGCATTTATCTCGCCTACGCCGACATGCTGCGGGACGCGTATCCCGCCTCGGCAAAAGTCTTCGAGGACATGGCCGAGGTCGAGGACACACATCGCAAATCCCTGATCGAAATTTATCGCCAGCGGTTCGGCGAGCGCATAACGCTCATCCGGCGCGAGCATGTTCGAGGATTCTATGAGCGCAAGCCCGACTGGCTGCGACGCAACCTGTCATTGGACAAGATCCGGGACGAGGCGGCGGCCATGGAACAGCAGGCCTATCGCTTCTATGTCGAGGCCGCGACCCGCGTGACCGACGCCGGCACGAGGCAGCTTTTGGGTGACTTGGCGCTCGCCGAGCAGGGCCACGAAGAGATCACCCATATGCTGGGCGACAAGCACACGCCTGAGACCGTAAAGGCGGAGGAAGACGTCGCTGCGCGGCGGCAATTGGTTCTGACCTACGTGCAGCCCGGTCTCGCTGGTCTGATGGACGGCTCGGTGTCAACATTGGCACCGATCTTTGCGGCCGCGTTTGCGACCCAGGACACCTGGCAGACCTTCCTTGTCGGGATGTCCGCATCGGTCGGCGCCGGCATCTCGATGGGCTTCACCGAGGCGGCGCATGACGACGGCAAGATTTCCGGCCGCGGTTCGCCGATCAAGCGTGGTCTCGCCTGCGGAGTGATGACGGCGCTCGGCGGTCTTGGGCACACCTTGCCGTATCTGATCCCGAACTTCTGGACTGCAACGACGATGGCGGTGATCATCGCGATCTTCGAGCTTTGGGCGATCGCGTTCATCCAGAACAGGTTTATGGAAACACCGTTCTTGCGTGCCGCCTTGCAGGTGGTTGTCGGCGGCGGTCTTGTTCTCGGGGCCGGTATTCTGATTGGAAATGGCTGAGGTACAAAAAAGGCCGGCATCTCGCCGGCCTTTCCTGTTCAATCCGATATCGTCTACCTCAAGGCGCCGACCAAAACGTCGCGGCCGTTTTCGATGGTGACCCAGCGACCGGCATTGGCGCTCGACTGGCGCTTGATGAAGGAGTAGGGGGTGTCGAACCACGGCTTGACGCTGGATGCCAGGTTGTCGAGCACGAAGTCGCCGTTGGTGGTGCGCAACGTCAGTACGGCATGGCCTTCGCCGTCCGGCTTGCGAACGACCGTGAGCAGAAGGTTAGCTGGCGAAATTCCCCGCTGAACCAGGATGCGGCGCTTCAAGAGGGCGAAGTCTTCGCAATCGCCCGCCGTCGTCGGATAAGCCCAGACCTCATCCTTGCCGTAGATTTCCTTGTCGGTCATCGGCGTGATGCTGTTGTTGACCGTGGCGTTGACCGATCGCACCATTCCCCACTTGGCATCAGACATCTCAGCCGGCGAGGTGTTGCGGTTCGGGCCGCATTCGTTGCTATGGATCTGGCAGAAGTCGTAGTGGCCGATCGGCTGGGAAGTGGCTGCGCCTGTGACCATCGAGAGGTTGTTGGTGGAAGCCGGCGTTGCGGCTGTAGACATAGCAAACACGGCCATCATGGCCACGACGAAACCCTTGATCCGCACGCCCGCTCTTCCCTTGCATCGCCCATGTATTGTTAACAAAAAGTTAACGGACGGAGGCTCGGAGAGTCAATCGTTACTTCTGGGGAGGGGGGCGCTAACCACCAACATGGTTAAAATCCGTTAGGATTTGGCACAGGCGGTACCGTTTGAATTATCGGATAAGCCCTTTGACGGCGGCAAGGATGCGCTCGATGTCCTGCGGTCGCGAAAGCCGGTGATCGCCGTCGCGCACGAAGGTCAGTACGACATCGTCGGCAGGCAGATGTTCCACCAGTTTCATGGCGTGCTGATAGGGAACGTCGGGATCCTTCATCCCCTGCAGGATATGCACGGGGCAACCGGTCTCGATGATGCCTTTGAGGACGCTGTTGTCGCGCCCGTCCTCCATCAGCGCCCGCGTATAGATGTTTGGCTCCGGGCTATAGGCCGACCGCTCCTCGAAGTAGCCGCGCTCGGCTAGCGAGGCTTTCTCCTTCTTCGTGAGGCTCGGCTCGATCAGCTCGGTGGTGAAGTCGGGAGCCGGCGCAATCAGCACCATGCCTTCGAGCTTCGGCCCGTCCTGCCGCTTGCCAAGTTCCTGCGCGAGCCTGAGAGCAATCCATCCGCCCATCGACGAACCTACGACCAGAATCCGGTCGGGGGCCGTGTGGAGGATCACGGCAAGCGCTTCCTCCAGCCAGCGCGAGATCGTCCCATCGGTGAACTTGCCGCCGGATAGGCCGTGCCCCGAATAGTCTAGGCGTAGGCAGGCGAGACCGTTTTCCGCGGCAAACCTGTCGAGTTCGATCGCCTTGCTGCCGCTCATGTCGGAGCGGTATCCGGATAACCAAACGAGGGTTGGGCCGTTTGCCTGACCGGACCGGCTGCGCGCGATGTAGGCAATCTCGCGTGCGGCTTCGCCTTCTCCGACGGTCAGATATTGTTGGTCATGAATGAAATTTGCGTCAGACATCGCAGAACTCCGGTTGTTTTGGCCTATAAAACAGATTCTTGACAGGCTGACAGCAGGTGTTTTTTCCGCTAAAGAATGCTACTGACTCCGTTGCAGCAATGGTGAGACTACGTTTGTACTCCCGTGATTGGGAGTGCCAGGGCTGCAGCGATCCGAAACAACGCGAGGAGAATACGACCATTCGCAGACCCTTTAAAGCCGACGCGCCCGTGAAGGAAGGGCCGCGCTCGAACCGGGAAATTCGCATCCCCCGAGTTCAGCTGATTGATGCTGAAGGACAGAACTTGGGCGTTGTGCCCACCGACCAGGCGTTGAAAATGGCTGAAGAAGCCGGCCTCGACCTGGTGGAAATCTCCCCCAATGCCGAACCGCCTGTGTGCAAGATCCTCGATCTGGGCAAGCTGAAATACGCCAACCAGAAAAAGGCCGCCGAGGCGCGCAAGAAGCAGAAGATTGTCGAAGTCAAAGAAATCAAGATGCGCCCCAATATCGACACCCATGACTATGAGGTGAAGATGAAGGCGATGGGCCGTTTCTTTGAAGACGGTGACAAGGTCAAGGTGACGCTGAAGTTCCGCGGTCGCGAAATGGCGCACCAGGAACTCGGTATGAAGCTGCTGCAGCAGGTGAAGGCCGACACGACCGAATATGCCAAGGTCGAAGCCGAGCCGAAGCTTGAAGGCCGCCAGATGATGATGGTGCTCGCGCCGAAGTGAGGCGTGTAGCTACTCTCGTATCAAAGCCGTCCGTAAGGGCGGCTTTTGTATTTTGGGGCCTCGTCCACCCAATCTGACAGGATGCTGACAAACGCGCTCAACGGTCTGTCAGCGAGACTTTGGCAATCTGTTCTCAACAAAGAAGAGAGCAGAAGGCAAAGATCATGAAGAAGACCATTTCCCACACGTTTCTGGCTTCAGTCGCCGCAATCGCGGTGACCTTGTCGCTCCCGACAATCCAGACATTCAGTTCAGGCCATTTTTCGTCGGCAGCATTTGCCCGTGGTGGCAGCGATGATGGTGGTGGGAGCAGCGGTAGCGGTTCCGGCGGCTCGGGCGGCAGCGGCAATAGCGGATCCAGCCACAGCGGTGGCAGTGATGACCACAGCGGCAGCGGGCGTGGTGGTGATGATCACAGCGGTCGCGGCGGTCACGACGACGGTAATGACGACCATGGCCGTGGACGTGGAGCCGATGACGGAGCCAACCATGACGCCAATGACGACAATGCTGGCAACCGCCGTGGCGGACGCAACGACAATCGTCCGGAAGTGACGCTTTCGGTATCCGAAGCGAGCCTGACGGGACTGCTGAACGGTTCGCTCGTCGCTGTCGATCAGCTCGGGCGACGCCTCGAGGTCGAGGTTGAGCTCGAGCACGGGACACGTGAGGTCGTGGCGCATCCACACAGAGGTGACTTTGTTCGAAATCCTGGCGCAATCACCAGCGTCAACATAGTTCCCGCTTCGGCGCAATAATCTGCCCGGCGCGGTCTTCCGGCCACCCCTTCGGAAGAAAGAACTCCGCCGCGCCCCGGCGGAGTTCTTGGTTTCTTGGAACCTTGTCTCGTCGCGATAAAGCGTTCAGTGTAGGTTCCGCGATTGCAGATGCTTGAAATACCTGGAAGGTCAATGAACACAAGCCGTCGCTCTTTCATGACGATGTTGATGCTGGCCGTGGCGCTCGCCGCCGCCGGTCCGATTTTCGTTTCCCATGCCGAAGCCAAGGATGGCAGCGACGATGGTGGCGGCGGCGGTAGCAGCGGTGGGAGTGGTTCGAGTGGCGGCAGCGGCTCGTCGGGCTCCGGCTCGTCCGGATCCTCGGGGTCCAACTCGGGCAGCGGCAGTTCCAATTCCGGTCGTGGCGGCCACGACGATCACGGGGATGATGACGGCGGTGATGACCACGGCGGCGGCGGAGGCGGCGGTAACAGCGGCCGCGGCAGCGGCGGACGGAACACCGATTCCGATCGCGCGCGCGACGCCGTTCGCGAGGGACGGATCCTGCCGCTGAAGACCGTTCTGCAGCGCATCGACGCAAAACGCTACGGTCGGGTTATCGACGTCAATCTCCGTCGATCTATGTTCAGCGATGTGTATCAAGTGAAGGTTCGCGACGTGACGGGCGCGATCAGGACATTGCGCGTCGACGCCCGCAACGGAGCATTGCTGGGGGGCTAGGGGCTATGCGTATCCTGTTGGCGGAGGACGATCCCAATATTTCCGGCCATGTGGTCGAAAAGCTTGGGCGGGAAGGCTATCGCGTCGAAGTATTCGCGAGCGGGCCTGCCGTGTGGGAAGAGGGCGAGACTGGCGATTACTCAGCCATCATCCTTGACCTCGGATTGCCCGGTATGGATGGCCTCTCAATACTGAAACGTTGGCGCGGCGCGGGCATCAACACGCCGGTTCTCGTTCTGACGGCTCGCGGCTCCTGGATGGAGCGCGTCGACGGCTTCGATGCGGGCGCCGATGACTATCTGCCGAAGCCGTTTCGTACCGAGGAACTGTTGGCCCGCCTGCGGGCGCTTCTTCGGCGCACCGGCGCTGTCGCTGTGCGCGTCAAATCCGCCAACCGTTTCACACTTGATGAGAGCGCCAGGCGCGTGACGTTCGACGGGCGCGAGCTCGACCTCAGCCCGCTGGAATACCGGATGATCGCGCTTTTCATCGGAAAGCCCGGGGAAGTGCTCAGCCCCACCGAACTGGCAAGCCAGGTTCAGGGCCGTGACGACGATGCCGCCAAGAATGCCGTGGAGGCCATGGTGGCGCGGCTGCGAAAGAAGACGGACAGCGACGCCATCGAGACCCGGCGCGGCTTTGGCTATGTCCTTCCGGAGCGACCTCGGTGATCCACTCGCTGCATTTTCGCCTGGCTGCCGGAGCGCTTGTCGCGATCGCGCTGGCGTTGACGCTCGTCTGGGCGGTGCTCAGCCATCTGTTCACGGACTATCTGGCCGACCAGTATTCCAACGAAATGACGTCGGTGATGGATTCGCTGGCAGCGCGGCTCAGCGTGGAGAATGGCGCTCTTGAATTGAAGAACGAGCCTGCCGACTCGCGCTTCCAGATTCCGGCTGGCGGCCGATACTGGCAAATCTCTCCCGATGGCAACGAGGAGCCGCTGCGGTCCCGCTCGCTGTGGGACGAGGAAATCACCACGGATGACCTGTCGAAGGACATGTATTGCGGGTTCCGGGAAACGGACGGGCCGGATGGCTCGCCGCTGCTGGTGTCGATGAAGACGATGGCGCTTGGCGAAGGCGACGCAAAGAAGAACTTCACCGTCTACGCCGCTTTTTCCAAGCCGGAGATGGAAGCAGCGCTTGAAAGCTATCACCGGCCGTTGCGGTTGATGCTGCTTTCGACCGGCGGCATGCTTCTCCTGGCCGCATTTTTGCAGGGGTGGGTGGGCCTGCGCCCGCTGGTGCGGCTTCGCGATCGCGTCGCCGATATCAGGGCCGGGCGCAGCTCTCATATCGGCACGGAGGGGCCGAGCGAGGTCAAGCCGCTGGTTCGCGAGATCAACTTGCTGCTCAGCGAGCGCGAGACGGCGATCGAACGGGCCCGTGCTCGTGCGAGCGACCTCGCCCACGGTTTGAAAACGCCGCTAACGGTGTTGTCGCACCTGGTTGAAGCTCTGCCGGAGGGCCAACGCGACACCGCCTTGCAGCAGATCGAGCTGGTCCGGCAGCGCGCCGACCGCCAATTGCAGGCGGCCCGGATGGGCGTGGAGCAGATGGCAACGACATCGTTGCTCGGGATTTCCGGAAAGCTCGTCAACGTCTTGACACCCTTCACCGAAGAGAAGGGGATCGACTGGCATCTCGATATCGATCCGTCGCTCACGGTACAGGCGGATCCCGCCGATATTGCCGAGGCGCTTGGCAACGTGCTCGACAATGCCGTGCGCTTTGCCAGAACACGCATCGATCTTTCCGCCGGGCGCTCACAGGATGATGTCGTGCTCAGCGTTTCCGACGATGGGCCCGGAGCCGATCCGGAGAGCTATAACTTGATGTTGAAGCGCGGCGTCCGGATCGACGAAGGCACGGCAGGAACTGGGTTGGGGCTGGCGATCTCGGGCGATATCCTGGAGGCTTACGGCGGCAGGCTCGATCTTTCCGCCTCGCGGTGGGGCGGCCTTCAGGTGAAACTGATGCTCCCGGCCATGGCCGCCCGGCCTCCCGCCATTGCCTAGAAGATTCATCCGCCGCCCCGTTGCACTTTTATGACGCTGCGGTTATAAGCGCGCGTCCGAACTGACCGGCAGGGCATGCCGTGGCGGTTTCGAATGCTTGCGGAACGGTTCATCACCGGAGCCGCAGATCAACAACAAACGCTCCCGCACCTTGTTGCGACGGCCGTAAACCGGGCATCGCGAGAAGGCTTCCTTGATGAAGCATGCAGGGGGATCAGAAACGGAGTAGCAAAATGCCCAAGATGAAGACGAAGTCTGCTGCCAAGAAGCGGTTCAAGATCACCGCGACCGGTAAGGTCAAGGCTGCAGCTGCTGGCAAGCGCCATGGCATGATCAAGCGTACCAACAAGTTCATCCGCGATGCACGTGGCACGATGGTTCTCGCAGAACCCGATGGCCGCAAGGTCGTGAAGAACTACCTGCCGAACGGTCTCTAAGACTATTCCGCGAACGCTTTAGATTAAGGAGATCATGAAATGGCACGTGTAAAAAGAGGCGTTACCGCCCACGCCAAGCACAAGAAGGTTCTGAAGGCCGCTAAGGGCTTTTACGGCCGTCGCAAGAACACCATCCGCGCTGCGAAGGCTGCTGTCGATCGTTCGAAGCAGTACGCTTATCGCGACCGCAAGATCAACAAGCGCAACTTCCGCGCCCTCTGGATCCAGCGTATCAACGCTGCCGTCCGCGAATTCGGCCTGACCTACGGCCGCTTCATCGACGGCCTGAACAAGGCTGGCATCGAAGTCGACCGTAAGGTTCTCTCCGACATGGCTATCCATGAGCCGGAAGCATTCGGTGCACTCGTTGCTGCCTCCAAGAAGGCTCTCGAGTACCTGAAGGACGCCGGTACGAAGAACGAGTTTGAAGCAGCCGTCAACTAAGCCGGCGCTATTCGAACCTTTGCTTCGATGATTTGGGACCCGCGCTGGCCAGGCTTGCGCGGGTTCTTTGCATTGGCGCGATGGCGATTGAGACGGCTTGGCCGCTCCTCGTTCGACGTCGCGGGCTTTTTGTGGTGTGCCCGGTTGATTGGCTGCGTGCACATGGGTAGTGATCTGCGACGCTTCATCGTGGCGCTTGAGCTATCCGATGCATGTTTTCGTGAATTATCGACAAGACTGACGCCCCGTGAGGCAGGAAAAGATGACCGAACTCGAAACCCTGGAAAAGCAACTTCTGTCTGATGTGGCAGCCGCTGCCGACGAGCCGGCGATCGAAGCCGTGCGTGTCGGCGCACTCGGCAAGAAGGGGTCGGTCTCCGAGCTCCTGAAGACGCTTGGTTCGATGACGCCGGAAGAGCGCCAGACGCGCGGTGCCGCGATCAATGCGCTGAAGAACGCCGTCACCGACGCGATCACGGAACGCAAGGCGGAACTGAAGAAGGCCGCGATCGACGCACGCCTGAAGGCGGAGACGGTCGACGTCAGCCTGCCGGTGCGCTCTTCGCCGGCCGAGCGTGGCCGCATCCATCCGATCAGCCAGATCATCGACGAAATCACCGCGATCTTCGGCGACATGGGCTTCTCGATCGCTGAAGGTCCCGATGTCGAGACCGACTACTACAATTTCACGGCGCTGAACTTCCCCGAAGGCCACCCGGCCCGCGAGATGCACGATACCTTCTTCTTCAATCCGGATGAGAACGGCGAGCGCAAGGTGCTGCGCACGCACACCTCGCCGGTGCAGGTGCGCACCATGGAAGCGCAGAAACCGCCGATCCGCATCATCATCCCCGGCAAGACCTACCGCCAGGACAGTGACGCCACGCACTCGCCGATGTTCCATCAGGTCGAGGGCCTCGTCGTCGACAAGAAGGCGAACGTCGCCAACATCCGCTGGGTGCTGGAAGAATTCTGCAAGACCTTCTTCGAGGTCGACAGCGTGACGATGCGCTTCCGCCCGTCGTTCTTCCCGTTCACGGAACCGTCGTTCGAGGTCGACATCCAGTGCGACCGCTCGGGCCCGATCGTCAAGTTCGGCGAAGGCACCGACTGGATGGAAATCCTCGGCTGCGGCATGGTGCATCCGAACGTGCTGCGCGCCGGCGGTCTCGATCCTGACGAATACCAGGGCTTTGCCTGGGGCATGGGCCTCGACCGCATCGCCATGCTGAAATACGGCATGCCCGACCTGCGCGACTTCTTCAACGCCGATGTCCGCTGGATGACCCATTACGGCTTCCGCCCGCTCGACATGCCGACGCTGTTCGGCGGTCTGAGCGCGTAAGGGAGGATAGAGATCATGAAGTTCACACTTTCCTGGCTGAAGGATCATCTGGAAACGGATGCGACCCTCGATGAAATCTGCAAGCGCCTGACCGAGATCGGCCTCGAGGTCGAGGATGTCGACGACAAGGCGGCGTTCAAGCCTTTCGTCATCGCCAAGATCCTGACCGCCGAGAAGCATCCGCAGGCAGATCGCCTCAAGGTTCTCTCGGTTGATACCGGCAAGGGCGCGCCCATCCAGGTCGTCTGTGGCGCTCCGAATGCGCGCGCCGGCCTGATTGGTGCCTTCGCGGCTCCCGGCACCTATGTTCCCGGCATCGACGTGACACTTGCCGTCGGCAACATCCGTGGCGTCGAAAGCCACGGCATGATGTGCTCGGAGAAGGAGCTGCAGATCTCCGACAGCCACGATGGCATCATCGACCTTCCTGAGGATGCGCCGGTTGGTCAGAGCTACGCCGCCTATGCACATCTCGACGATCCCATGATCGAGATCAACCTGACGCCGAACCGTCCGGATTGTACCTCGATCTACGGCATCGCTCGTGACCTGGCGGCATCCGGTCTCGGCACGCTGAAGACGCGTCCGGCACAGTCTTTCGCGGTTGAAGGCGAGACGCCCGTCAAGGTGACGCTCGACCTCGATGACGAGAAGCTTTGCCCGGGCTTTGCGCTGCGCCTCGTGCGTGGCGTCAAGAACGGCCCGAGCCCGAAGTGGATGCAGCAGCGCCTGCTGGCGATCGGCCTGCGCCCGATCAACGCGCTGGTTGACATCACCAACTACATGACCTTCGACCAGGGGCGCCCGATGCACGTCTTCGACGCCGCCAAGGTCAAGGGCAACCTGACCGTCCGCCGCGCCAAGGATGGCGAGACGGTGTTGGCGCTCGATCAGCGCGAGTACAAGCTTGGGCCGAACAATGTCGTGATCGCGGACGCCGATGGCATCGAGTCGATCGGCGGCATCATGGGCGGCGAGCATTCCGGCTGCGACGAGAACACGACAGACGTCCTGATCGAGAGCGCTCTCTGGGACCCGATGAATATCGCAAAGTCCGGCCGCGGCCTCGGTATCATCACCGATGCGCGCTACCGCTTCGAGCGTGGCGTCGATCCGGAGTACATGGTTCCGGGTATCGAGCGCACCACCGAGCTGGTGCTCGAACTCTGCGGTGGTACGGCGGCCAAGGCCGACGTCGTCGGCTACAAGGGCTATGAGCCCAAGACCGTCGACTTCCCCTTCTCGGAAGTGAAGCGACTGACGGGCCTGGAAGTCTCCACCGAAGAGAGCGTCGAAATCCTAACCCGCCTCGGTTTCAAGGTCACCGGTTCCGGCGAGCGCGTCTCGGTCTCGGTTCCGTCCTGGCGCCCCGATGTCGACGGCAAGGCCGACCTCGTCGAAGAAGTCATGCGCATCCACGGCGTCGACAACATCAAGCCCGCGCCGTTGGAAAGCCATGCGGCCGTCAACGGCAGGATCCTGACGACGCTGCAGATCCGCACCCGCACCGCCAAGCGCGCGCTTGCCTCGCGCGGCATGCTGGAAGCCGTCAACTGGTCGTTCATTTCGGAAGAGCAAGCGAAGCTCTTCGGCGGCGGCTCGCCGGCACTGAAGCTTGCCAACCCGATTGCATCAGACATGTCCGACATGCGTCCGTCGCTGTTGCCAGGCCTGCTCAGCGCTGCCCAGCGCAATGCCGACAAGGGCTACGGCGACGTCGCGATCTTCGAAGTCTCCGGCACCTATGAGAACGATCGCCCCGAGGGCCAGCGCCGCGTTGCCGGCGGTGTCCGTCGCGGCACTGCCTCGCTTGCCGGCGCCGGCCGCATGTGGCTGAACGCCGCCAAGGGTGGCGGCAAGCCGGTCGACGTCTTCGACGCCAAGGCCGATGCGCTCGCCGTGATCGAAGCCTGCGGCCTGCCGATGGGCAATATCCAGATCGAACAGGGCGGACCGGAATGGTACCACCCCGGCCGCTCCGGGACGATCAAGATGGGCCCAAAGATCATTCTCGGCTATTTCGGCGAGTTCCATCCCTCGACGCTGGAAGCCCTCGACGTATCGGGCTCTCTCTCAGGCTTCGAAGTCTACATCGACGCCATGGCCGAGCCGAAGAAGAAGGCGACCCGCACCAAGCCGGCGCTGGAGCTTTCGCCGTTCCAGGCCGTCAAGCGCGACTTCGCCTTTGTCGTCGACAAGTCGGTAGAAGCGGGCGCGATCATCAAGGCCGCCTCCGGCGTCGACCGCAAGCTCGTCACCGGTGTCAACGTCTTCGACATCTTCGAAGGCCCGTCGCTCGGTGAAGGTAAGAAGTCGGTAGCGATCGAGGTGCAGATCCAGCCGGTCGAGCGCACGCTGACCGACGAGGATTTCGAGGCGCTGACTGAGAAGATCGTCGCCAGCGTGACGAAGTTCACCGGCGGCGTCCTCAGAGCCTGAGGCGCATCCGATCTGTTAATGCAAAAAAGCCGGCGATAGTCTCGCCGGCTTTTCTATGTGTGGAGATAGTAGAGCTTGTTGACGATCGTCCAGCGGCCATCGATCTTCAGCATCGAGAGATAGTCGGTGAACCGCATGCCGGCGAAATCGTCGCTGACCTTCACGCTCGCTGCATCGCCGACGACGTCAAGCATCTGGATGTCCATGTGCGGCTGGGTGGTCGGCGGCGCCGAGCCCTCGGCGACGATGGCGGCAATGAACTCTTCCCGGTTCAGCCATTCGACGGCATTTTCGTAGTGGCCGATGATGGCACATTGCGGATGAAAGGCCTTCCGCAATGCCGCTTCGTTGGCGAAGGTCATGCCTTCGACATAGAGATGAACGACTGCTTCGATTGCCTGCTGGTCCGACATGCCTCACCTCGCCAGAAATATGCCCAATAGCATAGTGCAGCGAATGGGTGCGGCAAGGTCGCCCGATGCGGCAGCACCTTAACCTTTTGGCTGGGTCGCAAGCTCCGCCGGCCAGCCGGGAATTGCTCGCCGGCGATCTGGTCTCGCGGACCTTCCCCCGGTTGTCGATCGCGCCGGGAAGGAACCTGTGCAGCTATTGTTGCTCCCGCGGGACCGACAATCAGGCCGCGGCCTTCTGGTTGGCGGCTGTCATCGCCAGCTGTGACAGGGTCTTGTCCGTCGCGGCCTCTTCCTTGAGCGTCGCGTCGAGCAGGGCGACGACGTCCTTCTTGCCGAGCGTCTGTGCCCAGGTCTTCAGGGTGCCGTAGCGGGCGATCTCGTAATGTTCGACCGCCTGCGCTGCTGAGATGAGACCAGCATCGATAGCCGGCGAGCCCTTGAATTCGTCGATGATCTCTTCGCCCTCTGCAATAATGCCCTGGATCGCTTCGCAGGTCTTCCCCTGGGCGCGCTTCCCGACGATTTCAAAGACCTGCTGCAGGCGTTCCACATGGCCTTCCGTCTGCTCGCGATGCTTTTCGAAGCCGGCTTTCAGCTCTTGCGATTGGGCCGCCCGCGCCATTTTCGGCAGGGCGCGAAGAATCTGTCGTTCGGCAAAATAGATGTCCTTGAGCGTATCGTAGAATAGATCGTCGAGGGTCTTTTCCTTGGCCATTGTCTCTTCCCTTGCTGTGTGGAGTACCGCGAAGCGCGGACGGGAGAAGAAGTTAAGAGGACGCTAATTGTTCCGACCGTTTTTCGGGTTGCGCCGATCGTCAGGGCCGGCAGACTCCGGCGGTCAAACAACGGGAGCTTTTCGTGAAGAAACCTGGATCGATGAAGGGCCTGGAAGATCTCGGGCGTGCGCGGCTTTCGAAGAATTTCTTCCTCCGCGATTTTCTGCATTCCGAAATCGCCGATTTCTACCGCATTCCGAACATCCCGGAGAATCCCGATCTGGCGATCAAGGCGGGAAAACGGCTCTGCGAGGACCTGCTGGAGCCGCTGCAGGCAACCTTCGGCCGGCTGCACATCCGCTCCGGCTATCGCTCGCCCGAGGTCAACCAGTTCGGCAACCGCAACAATCTCAACTGCTCGTCAAATCCCGCGACCGCGGCCGATCACATCTGGGATCTTCGCGATTTCGATGGCTGCATGGGAGCGACAGCCTGCGTCGTCGTTCCGTGGATGATCGACAACTACCGCAACGAGGAGGATTGGCAGCGGCTTGCCTGGTGGATCCACGACCATCTGCCCTATGCCGCACTCTGCTTCTTCCCGAAACTCTGGGCCTTCAACATCCAGTGGCATGAGCGACCCCGCCGTATCATCCAGAGCTATGTCCGGCCGCGCGGCATCCTCACGAAGCCGGGAATGGAAAACTGGGAAGGCAGCCACGCCGGGTTCTATGAAGGCTTCCCGCCTCTCAGAAGTTGACGCGATAGCGAATGTGCCCGTTGTTCTCGGTATAGCCGTCGTAGAGTGCGCTTTCGAATCGTGCCACCCAACCAAGGTTGCTTAACACTGTCCGGCATGTCCCAGGACAGCTCGGCGACGCTTGCGATGTCGGTGAGAAGCGGAATATCAGGGCCGGGATTGTCGCAGGCGTCGACCTGGCAGGGCCGACTGCCAGGCGATTGTTGAGTCGCGCGAGACCGGCACGCTTGAGCGTCAGCATCGTATCTTCGAAGGCCGGGCCGGTCACATGAACAAACTGCCACCCGCTGTCCTCGGGAACGCCAAACAGCACGCGGGCTGCGGCCGCGAACTCGCTGCCGGCCGACCATGACAGCCGGTAATAGCTACCGTCCCTCTCGTTCCCCGGAAAGCTGGCCGGCTGCGACGAGACGGGAGACGGCAGTACGCACGAGGTTCTCGCTGATTCCAACTTCTGCGCAGGTTTCGATCGGATTGCCGATCCGGGCAATGCCGCCGCGCGGCTCGACGACATCGCCATAGATCGTCACGATGAAGCTCGCTGCCTTCAGGGGGCTTTCATCGAGAATTCCTCGTATCAACTCGCTTGTCCGAGCATCTGGTTGCTGCCATCACCGGTTCCTCCTTGGATGGTGGCAGTGCGACCTGTCATATTGTCGGGGCCGCTTGGGGAGGCGATAAAGCGGCCCCGTCAAGCATTTGCGGCGCCAGCGGCCATCTGGCGTTTTCAGGGCTCGCGGATTGCGGTGTCGAGTCCTCTCAAGATGGGATAGAGGAAGTAGGAGATGACGGTACGATGCCCCACCATAATCTCGGCTGAAACCGTCATACCGGGCAGCAGACGCACGGGCTCGTCCGAGCCCTTTAGCCTTGGGTCAGCGAGCGGTATGAGTGCCTTGAAATAAGGGGCCGCCGTCTGGGTTGCGGCCTCCTGCTGCGATGGGGTGAAGGCGTCGCGGCTCACCGTTCTGACCGTCCCGGATGCAGTGCCGAACTTTTGGAACGGATAGGCGTCAAACTTGATGCGCGCTTCCTTGCCATTGGTAATGCGGCCGATGTCGCGGGTATTGACCGAAACCTCGGCTTCCAGCGGTACATTGAGCGGCACCAGCGTTACAATGGGCTCGGCTTCTCGAACCACGGAGCCAACCGAGCGTGCGGCAAGATCAAGCACGACTGCATCCGCAGGTGCCGTCAGTGCAACCATGTCACGCCGAAGCTCCATCTTCTTCAGTTCCTGAGCGGCGGTGTCGCGCTGGCTGCGCAGATCGACCAGTTGCTCCATGGCGGCGCGTCGGAAGTCTTCGATGAACGCTTGTCGATCCGCCTTTAGCTTGGCGAAGGTATGCTCTGCCTCATCTGCCCGGCCCTGGACAGCGCTAAGACTGGTCTCGACATCCAGGCGAGCGTCGCGCGATCCAAGCAATGTTATCAAGGATCCGCTTTCGCGATTGTAAAGCCGTTCGCGGGCACCCTCGATCTGTGACAGCGTATCGCGTCGATTGGCAAGGACCGCCTCCTGGTTTCGGCTCGAAGTGATCGTCGCGGCCTGCGCCGCAATCTGCTGGTCGTAGTTCTGCAGCTGCGCCATGTAATAGGCGCGTCGCTGCCCGAACAACTGCATCTGAAGCAGCTCGTCGCGGGATCCGCCGGCCGTCTGGGTGTAGTCGGTACCGGCAAGCTCGGCTTCGAGGCGTTTCACCTGGGCGTCGAGAGCCGCGAACTTTGCCCGTTGCTGATCGACGTCAGATTGGCTGAATGTCGCATCGAGCGTCGCGAGCACCTGACCTTTCTTAACGATCTCGCCGGCTGCGACATTGATCGTCCGGATGATTGACGTTTCGAGAGGCTGCACGACGATGGTCGGCTGCGTCGTGATCAGTTTGCCGGGCGCAACGACGACCTCGTCTATCGACGAAACGGACGCCCAGACGATTGCCGCGGCGATCAGCGCGGTGATGCCGTAGAGCGTCATGCGGGCAACCCTTGGCGGAGCGCGCTCCTCCAACTCAACGGCATCGGACTGGAACTCTGCGATCGCGGCTGGCAGCGAGCGCCTGAGCGCCGGTTGAGTGACCGGGGCGGGTGCTGGAACTGGAAGATTCTCTCTTGGCTTTTCAGCGCGCGCGTTCATGCTACCTGCCTCATCTGCTGGGACCACAGGTGACGGTATGTCATGCAGCGTGTGACCAGTTGATCATGCCTGCCGATATCGGCGATCTTGCCGCGTTCGACGACGAGAATGGCGTCCGCATCCACAAGCGTGGAGAGGCGGTGAGAAACGATAACCACCGTTCGCCCGGCCGCGATCTGGCTGAGGTTTTGGCGAATGATCGTTTCGCTGTCGGGGTCGAGCGCGCTGGTGGCCTCGTCCAGGATCAGCAGTTTCGGATCGGTGATGAGTGCCCGGGCAATTGCCAGACGCTGTTTCTGCCCGCCCGACAGGTTCGAGGCGTTTTCCTCCAGCATCGTGTCGAAACCGCGCGGAAGGCGCTCGATGAACTCTTCGGCGCCGGCAATGCGTGCCACCTCCATGATTTCCTCGATACTTGCGTCGGGCTTTGCCGCCGCGATGTTTTCGCGAACAGTGCCGCGGAAAAGGAAGTTGTCCTGCAGCACGACACCGGTGCTCGTCCTGAGATGCACAAGGTCGATTTCGCGGCTGTCATAGCCGTCCATCCGCACAATACCCTGCTGGTTCTGATAGAGACCCTGGATCAGTCGCGTGATCGTCGTCTTGCCGGAACCGCTCTTGCCAACGACGCCGAAGACGGAGCCGGCAGGAATGTTGAAGGAGACATCGTCGAGTGCCGGCGGGCCATCTGGTCCGTAGCGGAACGTCACCTTGTCGAACTGGATGTTGCCTCGGAGGTGCGGGCGAATGCCGCGCCCGCGGCCAGCCTGTTCCGGGCGCTGGTTCATGATCTCACCCAGCATCCGCACCGAAAGCGCAACTTCCTGGTACTCGTGAACCATCGTCACGATCTGGACAAGCGGGCCAGACACGCGACCGGCGAGCATGTTGAATGCGACCAATGCGCCAATCGTCATCGCGCCGCTGAAGACGTCGAGAGCGCCGAGCCCGATGATCGCAACGCTCATCAGCTTTTCGAGGAGCCCGGTCATCGATTGGGCGGCCGTCGAGATTTTCTCGACACGGAACCGGACGGAAATCGATTGCGCCGAATAGTCGTCCCAGGCGCGGCGCTGGCGTGGTTCAAGCGCCAGCGATTTGACGGTGCGCATGCCGTGGACGGTTTCAACGAGCAAAGCCTGGCGGTCGCCTTCCGCCTTGTAAAGCGCCTGGAGACGACGCTGGAAGGGGCCGACCAGAAGCATGACGACGAGGCCGACAAGGGCGGCAAATCCGATGACGACGAGGGTCAGCTTGACGCTGTAAAGAAGCAGGATCGGAATGAAGACCAGCAATGACACGCCGTCGAGAAGCGTCAGAAACAGGCGGCCGGTCAGAAACTCGCGAATCCTGCCTGTCTGCTGCATGTGCTTCACGAGGACGCCCGCCGAAGCCTGCTCGAACAAGGCGATTGGAAGATTGAGCAGATGCCCGAACGTGCGTGTCGCGATGCGGATATCGATCCGGTTCGTCGCATAGAGCAACAGGTAACGGCGTAGGAAGCTGAAGGCAGCATCGAAGACAAGGGCAATGCCGATGCCAATGGTCAGGACCGTCAGCGTTGCGTAGCTCTGATGGACCAGCACCTTGTCGATGACAAGCTGAAAGAAGATCGGCGTCATCAGGCCAAGGCCGTAGAGAACGATGGCGGCAAGGGCAACATCGCGGAAGAAGCTGCGCTGCTTGATGATCTCGGGAATGAACCAGCGGAAGCCGAAAGGCTGGTCGGCATCGTTGATGCTGAAGTTTCGCTTCATCATCACGACGGATCCCCGCCAGGACCTGGTGAACTGCTCCTCGTTCAGGAGAATGAAGTCAGGGCGCTCGGCGAGCGGGTCGAGAACCCTGATTTTTGCCTCTTCTTCACCCATGGCCGGGCCGGCAATGACGACCCAGTTGCCGTTGTCGAGTTCCGCCAGAACCGGGAAGGCCTCGCCCAACTGGACGAGTGATGTCCAGGAAAGGCTGATCTGCCGCGCGCGCAATCCGGCATCCTTCGCCATGCGCAGCAGCTGCCGCATTTCGACCGGCCGCTCGTCGACTGCGTAGTCGTGCTGCAGGCGTTCGGGAGATAGATCGACGCCGTGATGGCGTGCGACGAGAGCAAGGCAGTGTAGATTGGTGTGCAAAAACGTACTCATGGCCCACCCGGGTGTCTGCGTTGAAGAAGAGGCGTTGGTCAGTTGAAGTTCGGCGAGGCGTTTGCCGATGCACCAGACGGCTGAATGATTTCAGCCTTGGGGGCCGATGGCAGGTCGTTGATGCGACGCACTGCACCCGCCTCGACAAGCCCGCCAAGCGCCTTCTGCATCAGGTCGACCGCATTCGCGAACGCGTCGACCGGCAAGATAATGCGTTGGCGGAAGACCGGCTTCGGGTTGTTGCTCGCATCGCGCTCGGTGGCCGACAGCGACATCAGATCGATGCGCACGATGGTGCCGGTAACGGTGATTTCGCCAATTCCATCTGCATAGAGTTCATTGCTCATTGTCGTCTCCTCGTTTCGATAGCTGATCATGGATGGTGATGTTGTGCGTGTTGCCAGGCCGGGAACGGATCCGCGAGATGCCTACCGAGATCGGGGTCGAAGCTTGCTTCGTCTCCGATCAGGCAATCGTCGAGCGCGGCGCTGATCGCCCGCTTATCGAAGCCGGCGCCGATGAACACGAGTTCCTGGCGGCGATCGCCCCATACGGCGTCCCAATAGCGGTCGAGCAATTGGCGGAACTGCGGATAGCGTGGCCAATGCGCCTTTGACACGCTTGCCCACCAGAAGCCCTTGGTGTCCATGCGTCGCTGTGTACCGGCAATCGAAAGGAGCCCGATCTCGTTCGGCCGCGTCGCCAACCAAAAGTGTCCCTTGGCGCGAATGAGGCCCGGCCACTGCTGCGCGAGAAAGCGGTCGAGCGCAGCGGGGTCGAAAGGACGGCGTGCGCGATAGACGAAGCTTGAGATCCCGTACTCCTCGGTTTCCGGAACATGGTCGCCCCAGCCATAGAGCTCCTTGTGCCAGTACGGGTGACGGGCCGACTTGGCCTCGCTGAAAAGGCCGGTGTCCAGAATGGTGGAAAGCGGGAGATGGCCGAAGTCCGTCTCGATGACGCGAGCATCGGGATTGAGTGCCGCAACGATCTGGCGCACCATCGCGCGGGTCTCGGAACTGACCTCGGAAACCTTGTTGATCACGACCACATCGGCAAATTCGATCTGCTCTACGAGCAGGTCTACAAGCGTTCGTACGTCATCGGTGTCGCGAGTTTCGCCGCGATCGCTCAGGAAATCGACGCTCGAGTAATCCGCCAGGAGGTTTGCCGCGTCGACGACCGACACCATTGTATCAAGCCGCGCAATGTCGCAAAGCGCGCTGCCGTTTTCGTCGCGAAAAGAGAATGTAGCGGCGATCGGCAGAGGTTCGGCGATGCCGGTGCCCTCGATGAGCAGATAGTCGAAGCGACCGTCGGCAGCAAGCCGACGCACTTCGCTCAACAGATCGTCACGCAGCGTGCAACAGATGCAGCCGTTGGTGAGTTCCACCAGGGTTTCATTGGTGCGCGACAGGTTGGCACCCCCATCACGAACGAGCTCGGCATCAATATTGATTTCGCTCATGTCATTGACGATGACGGCAACCCGGCGTCCTTCCCGGTTACGCAATACATGGTTGAGGATGGTTGTCTTTCCCGCGCCGAGGAAACCCGCCAAAACCGTTACTGGGAGGCGCTTGTCGCCACCTGTCATTGATACTCCCCCACTCGCTGTTACGCTGCGAGCTGCTGCCTGAATGCCACGTCCACGTAGTAGTTGGTGCTGTTGAATGTGCTCGTCGGGAACAGCCCGCTGGAGCCATAGGCATACACGCCGTTACCACCGCTCAGCGCCGACGACATGGCCTGCAGATTGCCGTTTGTCGTTGTGTCGCTGAAGTAGTTGCCGGTTGCCGAGTAATTGCCGTTCGTGCTGTAGGATACGACGTATGTCGAGCCGGCATCGATGGCGACCTGCTGCGAGAGATCGACAGATTGCCAACCGCTTGCGCTCTCGTTGGTGAAGGTGGCGCTCGCCAGCAGGGTGCCACTTGCTGTCCAGAGATAGCCTGTGTGTGCTCCGGTATTTTCCGCGCTCTTGTAGAAGCGAATACCGGTGATCCAGCCCGCTGCATCCGACTGGAATTTCATGCCGAGATTGACCGGGCTGTTGTCATTGACGGAGACGATCGCCGGCGTCGTACCGGCGGCGAAGACATTCTGCTCGCTGCCTTCGTTGGAAATGTTGAGGGATGCCTGCGCAGTGGACGTTGCACCCTTCGTATCGGCGATGGTGTAGGAAAAGCTCGCAGATCCGGTGTAGCCCGTTTCCGGCGTGAAGGTGATCATATTCGACTGGCTGTCGAAGGACACCGTTCCGTGCAGCGCGTTGCCGACACTGGTGACGGAAATCGCGTCGCCATCGGGGTCGCTGTCGTTGGCGAGCAATGCCGAGGCGAGGATCGTCAATTGGGTGTTTGCAACACCTGATATTCCGGAGTCGTTCGCAGCAACTGGGGCAGCGTTTTGAGTCGCTGGCTGATAAAGAACGTCGACCCAATAGTTGGTCAAATTGTAGGTCGCGCTCGGGAAGAGGCTGCCTGTGCCGTAGGCATAAACGCCATTGCCCGTAGAAGATGCGGTCAGAGTGCCGTTTGAGTGGCTGGTCGTGAAATAGTTTGGCGTGGCCGCATAGAAGCCGTTCGAATGATAGCTTGCCACATAGGTAACGCCTGCGGAGATGCTGACAGGTTGCGAGAAGGTTACCGTTTGCCAGCCGCTTGCTGTCTCGTTCGTGAAGGTTGCGGACGCAAGCAAGACGCCGGTGCTGCTCCAGAGTGAACCGACGTGCGTGCCGGTGTCTTGCGCGCTCTTGTAGTAGCGCAGGCCGGTAATCTCGCCCCTTTCGGAAGAGGTGAACTTGACGCCGAGTTCCACCGATCCTGGATCATTGTCCGCAGCAATGGTGGGCGTGTCGGTTGACGAAAACAGGCCTGTGCCCGTTGGCTGTGCGCCAACCGTCAGGCTGACGGTTGCCGAGGCGGTGCCGCCGCGGCCATCTGCGATCGTGTACGAGAAATTTGCCGCGCCGACGTATCCTGTTGTCGGAGTGAACACGATCGTATTTGTCACGCTATCGAAAGTGACTGTGCCGTTTGCCCCGTTTGCAACGCCCGTGATCGACAACGGGTCGCCATCCGGGTCGTTGTCGTTCGCCAGGAGGGCTGCTGCCGCAATGGATAGTGCCGTGCTCGAGTAGGTGCTGAAGCCGTTATCGTTGGCTGCAACAGGCACCGAATTCACCGTCGATTGATTGAATACGACATCGACCCAGTAATTGGATGCCTGATAGCTGGATGTTGGGAAAGTCGTGCCGGTGCCGTAGGAAAAGACGCCGTTCCCTCCGCTCGCGGTCGCGGAAACGCCGGTGAGGGCTCCGTTGGTATGCGCAGTGTTGAAGTAGCCGACAGTTGCCACATAGGTCCCGGTCGTGTGATACGATGCGACGTAGGTTACCCCGGCCTGGATCTGGATCGGGCTGGAGAACTTTGCGGTTTGCCAACCGCTGAGAGACTCGTTGGTGAAAGTTACAGTCGTCAGGAGCGTGCCGTCAGTGCTCCAGATCGAACCAGTGTGGGTACCCGTATCGCCGGACGCCTTATAGAAACGAATTCCGGTGATCGAACCGCTGCTCGACGAGGTGAACTTCATGCCCAACTCGACTGCAGAATTGTCGGTAAACGCCTGCCCCGTGGGACCTTCGTTCGGCTGAAACAGCGAAACGCCGGCCGCAACTTCGTCCACGGAAAGGCTCACGCTCCCCTGGTCCGTGCCACCCCGTCCGTCGGAAAGGGTGTAGCTGAAGCTTGCCGGCCCGATGTAGTTGGCATTCGGTGTAAAGATCACGTTGCCGGTTTGAGTGTCCAGCGCAACCGTTCCGTTGACTGCATTGCCAACGCCGATGATCGTCAGCGCATCACCATTGGCGTCAGTATCGTTGGCTGTCAGCGAGGCAAATGACATTGTCAAAACGCCATTGCGGGAGATGGTAAAGCCGCTGTCGTCGGTTGCCACGGGTATGCTGTTCGGACCAGCGTCAAACACAACATCAACCCAGTAGTTTGATCCGCCAGGGTTGTTGCCCGGGAAGGTACTGGTGGCGCCATATGCATAAACACCACCCCCATCAACTGCCTTCAGCACGCCATTGGTATAGGTCGAGCCAGGAGTGAAATAGTTCTCGGTGACTGAATAGAAGCCGTTGCTGTGATAGGAGGCAACGAAGGTCGTCCCCGCGGGGATATGAATTGGAGTGGAAAAGGTGACTGTTTGCCAGCCTGAAAGGGACTCGCCCGTCGATACGCCCGTGGCAAGCAGTGTCCCACTGGCGTCCCACAAACTGACTTTATGTTCACCAACGTTGTAGAAGCCTTTGTAGAAGCGAATCCCCTCGATATAGCCGCCGGTGGTGGACTGAAAACGGACCCCGAGTTCGACGCCGTCGCGGTCGACCGCAGTCTCGAGCGTGGGCTTGGAGGCCAGTGTCCAAAGACCGGTCGTGTCCGGCAGTGTGACAGTGACCTGCTTTCCGGACGATGGCGTCTCCAGGTTGACGCTGTCGTCGACGGCACGCGACATGATCGTGTAGGTGCCGCTCGCCTGGACGACCCAGTTGTAGCTCCAGTTTTCACGGCCGGTTGCCTTGAACCAATGCTGGCCGCCGTCAGTAGACACCTCGATACCGGCGATAATGCCGCCGCCGAAGTCCTGGGCCGTTCCAGTGATCGTGACGTGCTGGCCTTCGACAAAACTCGCACCGATGATTGGCGACGTAATCGTTGATGTTGGCTTCAGGTGGTCAGTGGACTGCGTCGCGAGAATAAGGCTGGCATCCAGCGTCGTTGGCTGGATTCCCATATCCGCGAACATGTTGACCATAGCCTGCTGGACGTTCGGGTCTGTCGGCGTTTCCGGTCCTTCATGCTGATCGTTCAATCCCCACGACCAGAATACGGTGCCTGCGCCGAATACCAGCGCTCCGCTTGCGGCTCGATACATCGTCAGGCTATGATTTACGACGGCATCGCCGATGGTAGTGCCATAGTCCCGAAGATAGGTGTTCACTGCCACTGTGGACAGAGACAGGTTGATCAGCCCGTCTGGCCGGAACCCATTTTCGACGTCGGAATCCCATTCATAGCCAAGCAGGTTCTGGACGAGATTGTATGTTTCTCCGGGCTGGAGGTTGGCAACGTCGGTGTTTCGCCAGAAACGCAGGTTCGAATAGTCATAAGGTATTGAAATTGTATCGGAGCGATAGCTGTCGACCGTGAACATGGTTCCGGTCAGCGAGTTCTCCGGCTCCTGTCCGGGGTCGGCATAGCGTGGATCGCGCCAAGTGCCGGTGCCGATGTCGCTCGGATCCGTGCTGGTCCCCCAAGTCTCCTTGTAGCAAACCATGGTCCGGTAGGCTTGGCCGTTGCCATCAATGCTGCTTTCCCATCGTACTTTCCAGTAGCATTCATTTCCGCTCCAGAATGCTAGGTTGACGCCGCTATCACGGGCCGCTTCGACGTTAGTGCGCTGTTCGGCTGACCAGTATTCGTCGTGACCAACGGAGAGGTAAGCTTGATGGTTAAGGAGCAGATTGCCATTGCGAGACGCATCGACGCCGGAGATGTAGGAGACGTCATAGCCGTTCTGCTCAAGCCATTGGATTGCTGAGTGCTCGGCGCCAAAGATGTAGTCCCACGTTCCTCCCATCGCGCTTGTATTGGTGATGATCGGGCGGTTGTAGCTGATTGCCGATGCACGCCCAATCGCAGTCAGGCCGCAACTGCAGTTTGGAGGCATGTAGCCGATCATGTCTGCTGGGTCGACCGGTACATTGCCTTCGTAGAGGCTCGCCCCACCCCATGCGTTGTAGGCCTGCCAGGTCGTATCGGAGGTCTGGAAGACGATGTCGCTGTGCGAAGCATCGTCGCGCACGACAAACGGAATGATGCTTGCGTCTTCGGTCCCGTCCTCCCGCACCAGTTTGGCGATGTACACGCCCGATACTGCGTCATCCGGAATCTGCCAGCTCGCTGAAACCGACCAGTTGCCACAGTCGATAAGGCCAAGCGACATGTCGACGATGGGGTGCGGCTGGATCTGGGCCGTCGTCAGCGACTTGTCAATCGACGCTACCTTGCGCGCGCCGTCGCCGCCGTAATAGCCGAGACGATAAATGTCGATGCGGTAGTGAGTCGAGTCCGTTGCGATCTTGAAGTCTACGGTGCCGCCGACATTGGTGCTGATTTCGGTAGCAAAACCCTGAATGGTCCCGCCGCCGTCGCCGTCGAGGCCCCATTCACTGATCGGGTCGCCTTGCTTCAAGTTCTCGTCGGCGATCCTGTTTCGCAAAGGAGTAGCTGCGGCTGTAACTGTAGTGTCTGTTGTTAACGGGGCCGTTGCGGCCAGGGCCGCCGGGGCAGTTGCGGCCAGCGTTGCCGGGTCCGTTGCGGTTGTCGGGGCTGACGCGGACGAATTATTGTCCTCAGCAGTTACTACGGTTGCGGCCGAAAACCTCAGGATCGGCGCACTTGATGTATCGCTTGCGCCCGAGACCGGCAGTGTCACCTCAGGAGCAGCCGAAAGGGCAGGTTCCAGCGACGTCGTGGCAATCGGCGTGGAAGGATCGGGAGGCAGGACCGTGCGTGGCTTCGCTGTCGTCTGTGGGTCGGGCGTGGAAGAACTTGTCGTCGATGCCCCGGCGGTCGTTAGCGCGAAGCTGGCTCCGCCGGTCGTATCGCCTGTGGAGGGCGCACCTGAAGCCGGAGACATTTGCGACGTGGCAGGATCACTCGTCAGAGGAGATGCTGTGGTCTGTGCTCCCGTAAGACCGTATGTCCGTCTTCGTGGCTGAGGTGGCTCGCCCTACACTGGTCTTCCGAGGGTTGCTCGGGTAGGCCGAGCCGGATCCTCACCACAGGAGGACGAGCCGTGGCAGAATATAGAGAAGCTTTTGTCGGAATCGATGTCGCTAAATTGAAGAATGCAATTGCCATCGCCGACGCCGGCCGCACGGGCGAGATCCGCTTTTTAGGTGAGTTTGATGCGTCGGCTTCGAGTATGCGGCGCACAATCCAACGAATAGCTGCAAAATTTGATCGCGTAATTTTCTGTTACGAAGCCGGCCCTACGGGTTACGGCCTTTATCGGCTGATCCTATCGCTCGGCCATGAATGCACAGTCGTAGCTCCGTCGCTGATCCCGAGGAAACCTGGTGATCGCGTGAAGACGAACCGTCGAGATGCACTCGCGCTCGCCCGGCTACTAAGGGCCGGCGAGCTCACGTCGGTGTGGGTTCCTGACGAGGGTCATGAAGCGATACGTGATCTTGTTCGTGCTCGGGCTTCCGCTGTCGAGACGCTACGGGTTCATCGGCAGCAGATAAGTGCCTTCATGCTCAAACATAGCCGCATCTATCCGGGCAAGAAGACTTGGACAATGCGGTATCTGCGTTGGCTGCAAGAGCAGCAGTTCGACCATCCCGCGCACCAAATCGCGCTGCAGGAAATGGCCGAGGCGGTGCGCGTCTCGAAAGAGCGTGTTGAACGACTGGAGAAGGTAATTGAAGAATTCATCCCGAACTGGTCTCTCGCGCCGGTCGTCCGAGCTCTGCAGGCGCTACGAGGGGTCGATTTGATCGTTGCTGTCACCTTTGCCACTGAGGTCGGCGATGTGACCAGATTTGACAGCCCTCGGCAATTGATGGGTTACCTCGGTCTAGTGCCGGGAGAGCGGTCGACGGGTGAGACAGTCCGGCGGGGCTCTATCACGAAGGCTGGCAACGGCCGGATCCGCCACATGTTGGTTGAAAGCGCCTGGACATATCGCCATCCTCCGAGGGTGGGCGCGAAGAAGTTATATCGCTTGGATGCGGCGCCACCGAAAGTGCGCGAGATCGCGTGGAAAGCTCAGAGCCGGTTGACGGCTCGCTACCGTATGTTAGCCGCACGAGGAAAGCGGACGACAGTGGTATGCACTGCGATTGCTCGAGAGCTGGCCGGATTCATGTGGGCTGTTGCAAGGGAGGCGCAAACGGTCAAATCGTAGATCGCGGCAACGAACGTGCACCTCGCGCATGGGCGGAGGCGGGACAACGGCAGGGGAACATCCGTCAGTCGCTTTGTGGCCGGTAAATGACCGACGCCCGCAGTAAGATAGGAACAGCCCCGGACGCACAATCGGGAATGCGGTAGCCAACCCGCGCATCAGAGCTTGATCACCGACGTCCTTGAGTTCCGCCTCCACCCATACGCGATCATCATCATGAATAGTCGTTCGTCAGAACGGGCGGTTAAACACGCCCAGAGCATTGACAACGGACATCAGAGCGAGCTTACCGAGCCGACGGCGTTCAAGTCGGCAATCGGGGGAGCCCCTGTTGAGGAACCTACTGTTGCGTTTGCAAGAAGAGCACTGCCAGTGACCGCTGCGCTGTAAACGCTCGACGTTCCGCCGTATGCGCTCAGATAGTCGCGGTTCTTGATGTTGATCCTCAGCATGACGAACGCCCCTCACTCGCACTGCGACACATGTCCAGGGAAGTATCCTGTCATGTTTGCGGAAAGAGAGAACGACAGTAATCAGCGGTATGATGTATCGCGACGCATACACCAATAGGGTTACATCTTGTCTATGGAGATGTTTTATTCAATTTTACACCGCTTAGATGAAAATAATACTTAAGAAGCTGGCCAGACTGAGGGCTCGTGCGAGCTCACGGGTCGGTAAGTCTTTCGCAGTATGGCCGTCTGTCGGATGAGCAGAAAACTGCGATCGAACGTGTCGCCGGATCGGAGCGCATCACCGCTGTGATCGGCTGTGCCGGCGCTGGCAAGACGACGATGATGAAGGCGGCGCGAGAGGCGTGGGCGGCGGCCGGTTATAGGGTCGTTGGTGGCGCTCTTGCGGGCAAGGCGGCAGAAGGCTTGGAAAAGGAAGCTGGCATTGCCTCCCGCACGCTGTCCGCCTGGGAACTTAATCGGCCAAAAAGCTCGCGTCAGCGCGCATCGTGCTCGCGCTTCGCATAGCGGATCGTCACGGCCATCGGCTGGCTCCCGTCACGCGCCCGCATTGTCGAGCAGTGCCATTGCCTCGTCAGAGAGCGAAACTGTCGCCGACTTGGTTAGGCTGTCAAGCTGCGACAGGCTGGTGGCGCTGGCGATCGGCGCCGTCACGCCCTTCTTTCTGAGCAGCCAGGCAAGCGCGATCTCCGCCGGCTTGGCGTCGGTTTCCGCCGCGACCTTGTCGAGCGCTGCAAGGATGCGCATTCCCTTGTCGTCGAGATACTGCGCCACCCGGCCTTCTCGGGCGCGGCCTTCCGTATCGGCCTTGCTGCGGTATTTTCCGGAGAGAAAGCCGGCGGCAAGACTGAAGTAGGTGATGACACCGATATCTTCCTTGACGCAGAGATCGGCCAGCGGTCCCTCGAAGTTAGCGCGTTCGTAGAGATTGTATTCCGGCTGGATCACGTCGTAGCGCGGCACGCCGACCTTCTCGGCGGCATCGAAGGACGCCTGAAGCTGTGTCGCGTCGAGATTGGAGGAGCCGATCGCGCGGATCTTGCCTTGCTGCTTCAGCTTGGCAAAGGCGCCGAGCGTTTCTTCATAGGGCGTGTTCTCGTCAGGCCAATGTGAGAGGTAGAGATCGATATGGTCGGTTTGCAGCCGGCGCAGCGAATCCTCGACCGCCTTCAGGATATAGGTTTCCTTCAGCGTCTTGCCCTGGCCCATGTCGGAGCCGACCTTGGTGATGATCACAGCCTTGTCACGGGAGACCTTGCCGCGCTTCAGCCACTTGCCGATGATCTCCTCGGAATCGCCGCCCTTGTTGCCCGGCACCCAGGCCGAATAGACGTCGGCCGTGTCAATCGTGTTGAACCCGGCGTCGAAGAAGGCATCGAGAATGTCGAAGGATGTCTTCTCGTCGGCGGTCCAGCCGAAGACGTTGCCGCCGAAGACGATCGGGGCGATTGAAAGGCCAGTTTTTCCAAGACGGCGCATATCCATGGCGCTCTCCTAAAGTGCTGAATTGATTGAAATCGATGACGCGACAGAACGCCGCCGGGACGTAACCTAGCGCGGCCGCCGCCTGATGGAAACCTGCTCCTTGAATTGTGATCACGCCATTGCGCCGTCGCCGTCGCCTTACTAAGGTGCGCAAAAATCGAACCAGGAGAGGAGTGAGGCTATGCTGCGTTTTGGTATTCTTTCGACCGCGAAGATCGGCCGTGAACTCGTTGTCCCCGCCATCCAGGACGCCGAAAACTGCGTCGTGACGGCGGTTGCCAGCCGCAATCTGGCGAGAGCCCGGGAGATGGCGGATCGCTTTTCCGTTCCGCACGCCTTCGGTTCCTACGAGGAGATGCTGGCCTCCGACAAGATCGACGCCGTCTATATCCCGCTGCCGACCTCGCAGCATGTCGAGTGGACCATCAAGGCCGCTGACGCCGGCAAGCACGTGCTCTGCGAAAAGCCGATTGCGCTGAAGGCCGATGAGATCGACAGCCTGATCGCCGCCCGCGACCGCAACAAGGTTCTCGTCACCGAGGCCTATATGGTCACCTACACGCCGGTCTGGCGGAAGGTCCGTTCGCTGATTGCGGATGGCGCGATCGGAACGCTCCTGCATGTCCAGGGCGCATTTACCTATTTCAACCGCGATCCCGGCAACATGCGCAATATCCCCGAGCTCGGCGGCGGGGCGTTGCCGGATATCGGTGTTTACCCGACGATCGCCACCCGCTTCACGACCGGCAAGGAGCCGCTCCGTGTTCAGGCCGTTACTCGCCGCGACCCTGAGTTCGGCACCGACATCTATTCGAGCGTCAAGGCCGATTTCGGCGACTTCGAGCTGACCTTCTATGTCGCAACGCAGATGGCGAACCGCCAGGTCATGGTCTTCCACGGCACGGATGGCTTTATCGAGGTGAAGTCGCCCTTCAACGCCGACCGCTGGGGCGCCGAGGAAATCGAGCTGACCAACCGCAGCCACAATGAATCGACGATCTTCCGCTTCCCGGACAGCCGCCAGTACAAGCGCGAAGCCGAAGCCTTTGCGCGGGCTGCCAAGGGCGAGAATGAAGAGATCGTGACGCTGGAGAGCTCGAAGCTCAGCCAGAAGTTCATCGATTCGATCTATCGCGCGAGCGAGAAGGACGGCTGGGAGCCGGTCTGATTCAGTCGCGGCGGAAGACGAAGCGGGAATAGCCGATAAAGCTGAACACCATGGAGGCGGCGGTGGAGAGCACCATCGCCGCGAGCGGCTGCAAGTCGGGCAGCCGCAGCAACAGCGCTGAATAGAGTCCATAGTTAACCAGTGCCGCGGTTACGCCGACGGAGCCGTAGCGAAATCCCTCGACGGCGAGCGAATGTCCCGAGCGATCGAACGTGAACGTTCTGTTGAAGAGCCATGTCGTCGCCATTGCGAGAGCAATCGCTATCAAGCGCGCCAGGAATGGGCCAAGTGGCGTGACATGCAACAAAAACGCCAAGACCCCGGCATCCACGAGAAAGCCAAGGCCGCCTGCAATCGCGAAGCGCAGCAGCTTCTTCATCTGCTGCCGATCCTACTCGGCAATTGTCGGGGAGTGTCAAGATCATCCACCAGCAACGGTGTCTGCTCGCGTGGGCGAGGGGACGCAAGGCTCATATAGTGGATGCGAAGCTGTTCGGCGCGGGCGCGCGAAACGGAGTCCAGGATCACGCCGGCGGTAAACATCATGAATGATACCATCATCAGTGCCATGGACAGAACCCATGTCGGCATTCGGCTGACAAGACCCGTTTCAAAATACTCGACGAGAACAGGCGCCATGAATCCCAGACTGGCCAGCATAAAGGCGGCGCTGACGATGCCAAAGAACGCGAAAGGGCGGGTTTCCTTCATCAGCATCGCGAACATCCAAAGGATCTTTGCGCCGTCCTTGAATGTGGAAAGCTTGGAATGAGAGCCTTCCGGCCGGCGGCCGTAGTCCAGCTCAAGTTCGCTGATCGGCAGCTTCAGACGCGATGCATGCACGGACATTTCCGTCTCGATCTCGAAACCTCCCGAGACGGCAGGGAAGCTCTTGACGAAGCGTCGCGAGAAGACGCGGTAGCCCGAGAAGATATCGGTGAAGTCGGTTCCAAAGATCGTTCGGTAGAGCACGTTGAAAATCTTGTTGCCGAAGGCGTGACCCTGCCTGCCGGCGTCCGCCTGCACGCCGCGCCGCGTGCCGACGACCATGTCGGCGCGCTCCGTCAGCAGCGTGCGGATCAGTTCCTCGGCGTCGTCGGGGGAGTACGTCGCGTCGCCATCCGCCATGATGTAGATGTCAGCGTCGATGTCGGCGAACATGCGCCTGACAACGTGGCCCTTGCCTTGCCGCCGTTCACGCACGACACTTGCGCCGGCAAGCATCGCGTGGAGGGCGGTGCCATCCGTCGAGTTGTTGTCGTAGACATGCACCACGGCGCCCGGCAGCGCAGATCTGAACCCCCGGACAACGGCGCCAATGGTCGAGGCCTCGTTGTAGCACGGTAAGAGCACCGCAATATTCAGATTGTCGATCCGCGATCCAGTCATGATCAAACCCGTGGCGAAAGAAATCCGCTCAAGAATAGATGGCGGCCGTTAACAACTAACTATGAATCCCGCGAAAACCGCCGGCCGGTGGGACCTTTACGGTTTCTTGACAGGAGCGCGTTACTTTGTTGCCACTCAAAACGGTGAGATCCGCTTCATGACGAATGTTGCCCAGATGGTCGATGCGCCGACATCGGCATCGTTGACCGCCAAGCTGCGCAGCATGATGACCAGGCTGTGGCCTTCGGCGCTCCTCTACAGCGCCCTCCTCGTTGCCGCGATCCTGGCTTTGAAGCTGCCTGGCGCCACGGATTATGTCGGCGCGGATAACGATGACGGTATGCGGCTTGTCGAGGTGCGCGATTTCCTGAACGGCCAGGGCTGGTTCGACCTGATGCAATACCGGATGGGTCTCGGCGAGGGCACGTTGATGCACTGGTCCCGCCTAATTGACCTTCCGATCGCCACGCTGATCAGATTTTTCGAGTTGTTTCTCCCGCAGGAGCGGGCAGAGGCGCTTGCGCTTGCCGTCTGGCCGCTTTCACTAACCGTCCCCAGTCTCTGGGCCATGGGGCTTGCCGGGCGCCGCATCGGCGGCGTGTTCGGAATGCACATCGCCTTAGGGCTGACCGCAATGCTGTTGGTCGCCAGCAACCGTTTCCTGCCTGGCGCAATCGACCACCACAATGTCCAGTTCGCGCTGGTCGCCATCATGACGGCGATGCTGCTCGACGAAGACCATCGACCGCTCAGCTACGCGGTCGCAGGACTGGCGGCAGCAACCGCGATTGCCATCGGCGCCGAAACAACGCCTTTCGTGGCGGCAGCGTGCGTGGTTGTTGCCATCTCGTGGGCGTGGGAAGGCGAGCCGTTCGCAGGCGCAGCCAAGGCTTTCGGATTGGCCTTGGCTCTCTCGATCAGTCTGCTTTTCTTCGGCACCGTTCCACCGCGGCTCTATTCGGCAGTCAGCTGTGATAACCTGTCACTCGGCTACTACAGTCTCGCGGCGATTGGCGGCGGGCTGTTGCTGTGTGCCGCCACCCTCGCCAGCAGAACAAGCCGGCTGCTGCGGTTTGTCGTTCTGGGCGGGATCGGCGCGGTCGTCCTCGCCTCTGCGATCACGATCGCTCCGCAATGCCTCCGCAACCCGCTGGCTGACCTCGATCCACTCCTTGTCACGCTATGGTTGGACGGGGTGCAGGAAGCTCAGTCGATTGTTGCGCTAGACCAGCGGGATCCGTTCACGCTCGGCTTTTTCTACGCAACCGGGGTTTTCGCAATAGCCGTCTGCATCCTTCGCCTTGTTTTCAGGGACCGGGTGCGAATTCACCTGATCCTTCTTTTCCTTCTTTCCGTCAGCTGGGCAATCGCGGCCTTTCAGGTGCGCGGCACGATGTTTTCCAATCTTCTCGCGGTCCTGCCGCTGACGTTGCTGATCATCGACCTGCGACGTCTATCGGCCAGCGACAGCGAGGATGTCGCCGCTGCCTTCTGCTACCTTTCCACTGTTCTTATGAGTGTGGCGGCAGTCTGGGGGCTCACGGGAGGGCTGATCGGTATGCAGGTGAACAACGAGAGCGTCCTGCAAGCGGCGTCCACAAAAACCTCTTGTGCGTCGAAGTCGGCTCTGGCGCCGTTGGCCGATGTTCCCCCGGGCCTTGTGGCGGCGCCGTCCGACGTGGGCGTCTCGATTCTCCGCTTTACAGGGAACCGGATTCTGGCCGCGCCGTACCATCGAAACCAAGGTGGCATGCTGACGGAAATGCATATCGGCCTGGCAGAACCGCAGGAAGCCGAGGCCTTCCTGAAGGGTGCAGGGGTCACGGTTCTGGCTTTTTGCGCCGACTATCCGCAGACCACGGAGCTCGCCAAAATGAAGCCGGATGGTCTTTACGCGCAGCTGACTAAGGGAATGGTCCCGGCTTACCTGAGGCCGATTCCAGCGCCCAAAGGTGCACCCATTCGGTTCTTTCGTTACGTGCCCACTGGGACGTAGAATTTAGACGAAGCGTCGGCGATCGAGGATACGCGCGAAAGCGTGGAGGCCGAGAAGGCAGATCAGAAGGCCAGCGTCATAGCAAACGATCGCGGCTGCAAGATCCAGAATGGATGTCAATGACATCAGGGCCGCGCAGGCGTAGGCGACGCAGACGAGGCAGCCGACCAACACCATCGAAAAGATCGAACGCATTGGCGCAGTGGCAAAGCCCAGTGTGGTGGCTGTCAAAGCGATCATCAGCATCTCCTGATTTGCTTCAGTATAGACGGGTCTGTCTTGTCGAACAATTAATGGAAGGGTTTGTTGCGGTTTTCCCCAGTGTTCGCAATCGGCACAGGAGCGCCCGTGGCGGGACGGGCACCTAAGCGAGCCCGAGAACGCTCTCTGCCGTAGTACCGGTGGCATGGACACGGGAAACCCGCAGCGGCAGCAGCGACCCGTCTGAAACAGAGGCAAAGGTCAGAACCTGCCCCGACGCCAGGGTCACAGCCAAGTCTCCGCCGATGCCGACATAGACCGCTCTTGTAATCTCCGGCAGATCGAGATTGTCATTGGGAACGATGGCGAAGCCGGCGCTTGCCGGACCAGTAAGAGAGGGAGCGTGGGAAGCAAAACGGTCGGACATGCAAACTCCTTTTGTCGTTTGCCCGATCATCGCTCTCCAAGGATTGTCGGGGAAAACGGTCCCGCGAGTTTCGCGGCGTGGTTCAATGAAGCAATTGATTTGCCACGGAAAAAGCCGAGCTCTTGCGAATTCGGTTGAAAAAACATCCCCCTGTCGAGCCAGAAGCGACGCCTTCCCTGTCTACGTCGCCGCCGAGGGGCTGGTTGAAAAAGCGCTCATACCGGTCGAAGAGCTTCCTTACGCTGATCTCCATGGTTTCCTCTCCGGATGCGGCTTGGTTCGGCAAGGGCGTGAGCCGAAAAAGCCGTTGTTGCGAAATTCCGATTAAGCGGCCTTGCGCCTGGTTTTTTGTAATACCGCCAGACTAGCATGCGGCAAATGGCTGAGTGCGCAGAATGCCTACGAAGACAAGGGCTGCTCTTTGCCGCCGCATCGGCTAGAACAGGACCATGAGCAATGTCTTCGAGAATGATTCGCCGAGCAATCTTGCCGAGTATTCGGTTTCGGAGCTTTCCGGCTCGATCAAGCGCACCGTCGAGACTGCCTTCGACCAGGTGCGTGTGCGGGGCGAAATTTCCGGCTACAGAGGGCCCCACTCTTCCGGCCACGCCTATTTTTCCTTGAAGGATGACCGCGCGCGTATCGATGCCGTCGTCTGGAAGGGCAATTTCTCCAGGCTGAAATTCCGTCCCGAAGAAGGGATGGAGGTGATCGCCACCGGCAAGGTGACGACATTCCCCGGCTCATCGAAATATCAGATCGTTATCGAAACGCTGGAACCGGCCGGCGCGGGCGCGCTGATGGCGCTCATCGAGGAACGCAAGCGCAGGCTTGGCGCCGAGGGGCTCTTCGACCAGTCCCGCAAGCGGCGGCTACCCTTCATGCCGAAGGTGATCGGCGTCGTGACCTCGCCGACGGGCGCGGTCATTCGCGACATTCTCCACCGCATCTCCGATCGTTTCCCGGTTCATGTCATCGTCTGGCCCGTCAAGGTCCAAGGCGACGGTTCCGGCGAAGAGATCGCCAACGCCATCAGAGGCTTCAACAGCTTCGAGCCTGGTGGGGACATGCCGCGCCCGGACGTTCTGATTGTCGCCCGTGGCGGCGGCAGCCTTGAAGATCTCTGGAGCTTTAACGACGAAATCGTTGTGCGTGCCGCTGCCGAGAGCCAGATCCCGCTGGTCTCGGCGGTCGGACACGAAACTGACTGGACGCTGATCGACTACGCCGCAGATGTGCGCGCACCGACGCCGACCGGAGCGGCCGAGATGGCGGTTCCGGTGAAGGCCGAACTGGGGGCGCAGACAGCAGCACTCGCCGCGCGCCTGCAGGGGTGTATGAACCGCCGCATGGACCATCATCGCCAGTCGGTTCGGGCTCTCGTCCGCGCGCTGCCTTCTCTGGATCAGCTCTTGGCCCTGCCGCGGCGCCGGTTCGATGAGGCGGCCGCCGGTCTTGGCCGCGGTCTCGAACTCAACACGATCAATAAGCGCCGTAGTTTTGAGCGGATCGCCGCGCATTTGCGGCCCGATGTCCTGTCGAACCGCATTACGGAGCGGCGCCAATATCTGAACGAACGTATGACGCGCGCGGAGCGGACGATCGAGCGTCTTCTCGACCGCTCGAAATCGCGGGTTGGCCGTGCGGACGCGATTTTTGCGACGCTGCCGGCGCGCCTGAAGACGCAGACGGCGCGCCAGCGTGATCACCTGGCCAATCTGTCACGTCACGCCGACACCGCTGTCAGGCATCAGCTAACGCGGGCACGCGGTGAGCTCACGGCTCAAGATCGTGTACTGCAGTCCCTATCTTACAAGAACGTGCTGAAGCGAGGCTACGCGGTTATCCGGGACGACGAGAACAGGCCCGTGTCGCAGGCGGCGATGTTGGCGTCGGGGACAGGCATCTCGATCGAGTTTGCGGATGGTCGTGTCGGCGCGGTGACGACGGACGGGGGCGCGTCCTCCTCCGCGCAGAAGAAACGAGCCGCGAAACCGCACGACGAGCAGGCGCCGCCAAAGCAGGGAAGCCTATTCTAGGTGGTCATCAGCCGCTGAATGTCGCGCGGACATCATGGAAATGCAACATATGCGTGCCAACCTCTCGATAAATGGGAGGGAGAAACATGAGGCTTGCATCGTTCAATGTCGAAAACCTGTTCGACCGCGCAAAGGCCATGAACCTGGACACCTGGGCGGAGGGGCGAGTCGTTCTGGACCGCTTTGCAGAATTGCAGCAATTGCTGGGGCAGGTCACCTACAGCAGCGCCGACAAAGCCCGCATGGCCACCTTGATCATCGAGCTCGGCATGGAGGAGAGCGATACCGGCCCCTTTGTCATTCTTCGTCGCAACCGGGGCAATCTTCTGAAGCGGCCAAGGACTGGCGGCGTTGTGATAACGGCCAATGGTCGCATCGATTGGGTCGGGTCGCTCGAGCTGCGAGACGAGCCGATCAATGAAATCGCCATGCAAAATACCGCACGCGTCATGAGCGACCTCGACGCCGATATTCTGGGGATTGTGGAAGTCGAAAGTCGGCCGGTCCTTACGGCGTTCAATATGCAGGTGTTGCCGGCTGTTGGCGGTATGCCTTTCAATCAGGTCATGGTCATCGATGGCAACGATGAGCGGGGGATCGATGTCGGGCTCCTGACGCGCAACGGCTTCGTCCTCGATATCATGCGCAGCCACGTCGACGATCGGGTTGCGGCAGGCAACCCGATCTTCTCCCGCGATTGCCCGGAGTACTACGTGACCACGCCTGCAGGGGTGACGCTGCTTGTCATGGTCAATCATTTCAAGAGCAAGGGTTTCGGGAGCGCCCAGTCCTCCGATGCTCGCCGGCATGCGCAAGCGCAACGAGCTCGGGACATCTACGAGAAGCGCATCGCCGAAGGGTTCGACCATGTCGCGCTGATTGGTGACCTGAACGACACACCAGACAGCGCTCCGCTGACTCCGCTGAAAGAGAGCACGCTCCGGGACGCCTTTACACATCCCGCGTTCGACGACGGCGGTTTTCCCGGCACCTTCGGCCTTGGCAACGCCGGCAACAAGATCGACTACCTCCTCCTGTCGCCGAAGCTTTTCGACAAGGTCGAGCGCGGCGGCGTCTTCCGCAAAGGCGCCTGGCCCGGAAGCCGGCCGAGACGCTGGGAGACGTATCCGGAACTCACCGAGCCAAAACACGCGGCGTCCGATCATGCCGCGATCTGGGTCGACCTGAACATCTGAGGCCAAAGCAAGGAGGCCGCTTCCCACCGATGCCAAGGGTACACGCGAGGAGGGCGGCTGGTCCGGCTACTCGAATGTCGCCAGAAACTTGCGCAGCAAGGCGTCAAGCTGCGCTTTCTCCTCGGCGCTGAAGCCCTGCGTCAAGCGTTGCTGATTTGCGACGTGCAGACCGACTGCGCTTTCCACGGCGGCAAGTCCCGCTTCGGTCAGGGCGATGAGGACGCTTCGCCGGTCGTCGGGATTGAGAACGCGCTCGACCAGCCCGGCTTTCTCCAACTGGTCGATCCGGTTGGTCATGGTGCCGGAGCTGACCATCGTCATGGAGAGCAGATCGCCCGGTGAGAGCCGATACGGCGCGCCCGAACGTCTGAGGGTTGCCAGCACATCGAAGGACGAGGAGGACAGTCCCTGCTGCTGCAACACCTGGTCCACCTCGCGGGCGAGATGCGTCGTCAGCCGTTTCAGCCGACCCATGATGCCCATCGCCTCGGTATCAAGGTCGGGGCGCTCCCTTTTCCATTGTGCAAGTATCTTGTCGACGCGATCCATCGGCCAGCCCATTCTTCCGGGAGACTGTTATCACCATGTCTCTTGACGTCAAGATAAATGGCACTAGATTATATTTATCTTGATATAGAGATTCTTGAGATGAAGACAATTAGAACGCCTCTTTCCGATGTCCTGATCACGGCGCTGGCGCCAACGATCTGGGGCAGCACCTATTTCGTGACGACATCCTTCCTGCCGCACGGATATCCACTGACGGTCGCTTTCCTGCGCGCCTTGCCGGCCGGGCTTCTGCTGCTTGCGGTCGTCCGGCAACTGCCGCAAGGGATCTGGTGGGCTCGCGTGTTTTTGCTCGGCGGCCTCAATTTCTCGTTCTTCTGGGCAATGCTGTTTGTGTCTGCCTATCGGTTGCCAGGCGGCGTTGCCGCGACGGTTGGGGCCATTCAGCCGCTGATCGTCATTCTGCTGTCGCGCATCTTCCTCGGCAAGCCGATCCATGCTCTTGCCGTGGGTGCCGGGCTGATCGGGATGACGGGCGTCGCACTGCTGGTGCTCACGCCCAACGCGGCGCTCGACCCGATCGGCGTCGTCGCCGGCATCGCGGGTGCGGTCTCGATGGCGTTCGGCACGGTGCTGACGCGACGATGGGCTCCGCCGGTCTCAAATCTTGCCTTTACCGCATGGCAGCTGACGGCGGGCGGCATCCTGCTCGCGCCCGTCGCATTCTTCCTTGAACCCGCGCTGCCGGTGCCGACTACAGCCAATGTCCTCGGCATGGCCTATCTTGGCCTGATCGGCGCAGCCTTCACCTATCTTCTGTGGTTTCGGGGGCTCGCGCGCATCGAGCCGTCCGCCGCGGCCTCATTGGGCTTCCTTAGTCCGGTCACAGCCACCCTGCTGGGTTGGCTGGCTCTTGGACAAAGCCTGACGCCCGCGCAGCTCGTCGGCTTCGCAATGGTGCTCGCGAGCGTCTGGCTCAGTCAGCGCGCAATGTCGGTCAGGCCCACTCGCCCTGACGCATCACCGGAACCCGCGAGCCGTCTGGCCTGACGCCGTCGATATCGACCTGGCCGGAGCCGATCATCCAGTCGATGTGGATCAGGCTCGAGTTGCCGCCTTGGGCCTTGATCTGCTCCTGCGTCAGGCTGGCGCCATTGACGAAGCATTTCGAATAGCATTGGCCGAGCGCGATGTGGCACGAGGCGTTCTCGTCGAACAGTGTGTTGTAGAACAGAATGCCGCTCGCTGAGATCGGTGATGAATGCGGTACCAGCGCCACTTCGCCGAGCCGCCGTGCCCCCTCGTCGGTATCCAGCACCTTGTTCAGCACTTCCTCGCCACGCGAGGCCTTCGCTTCGACGATCCGGCCGCCTTCGAAGCGAACCCGGATATTGTCGATCAGCGTGCCCTGATGGGACAGCGGCTTGGTGCTCGAAACATGGCCCTCGACCTTGAGCGCATGCGGCGTCGTGAAGACCTCCTCGGTTGGAATGTTCGGATTGCAGGTGATGCCGTTCTTGGCGGTCGACGAGCCGCCATGCCACTCGTGGCCGTCGGCAAGGCCGACCGTCAGATCGGTGCCGGGCCCTGTGAAGTGCAAGGAAGCGAAGCGCTCCCCATTCAGCCAGTGTGAGCGTTTGGCAAGATTGGCATTGTGCTCAGCCCAGGCGGCGATTGGGTCTTCGACATCGACGCGCGACGCCGCAAAGATCGCCTTGGCGAGCTTGGCAACCGCGATCGCTTCCGGATCGTCAGGGAAGACCAGCGCTGCCCAGGACGGATTGGGGTAAGAGACGATGTTCCAGTTGATGTCGAAATTCGAGATCTTCTCCAGCGCCGGCTTGTAGGCCGCCGAGTTCGCCCGATTGGCGCGACCAACCTTTGCCGGATCCTGTTCCGAAAGCAGCATCGGATTGTCGCCTGAAACGGCAAGCCGGGCGGTGCCCTTTGCATAAGTCTTTGCCATGCCGTCATAGAGCCAATCGGATGCGCGATCGAAGCTCTGATCGCTGCCGTATCTGTAGCGCGCGAGCGTCGACTCCTCGTCGGAATAGAATGCCGTCACCAGCCCGGCACCCGCCATGTAGGCATGCTTGGTAATCAGGCGCACGAGGGGCAGGGCGACGACCGGGGCCGTGATCACGAGGTCCTGGCCCGTCTGCAACTGCAGCCCGACCTTGACGGCCACCTCCGCCAGCTTTTCAAGCTTTACGGGATCGACTGAGGTCTGGCTTTGCGGCATGAAATTCATGATCGGTCACTCCTCGAACAAAACGGATTGGCCGGTAGACTTAGACCCCTTTGCGGCGAAATTGAAGTTGCTTGTCAACCGATGGCAGCTCTTTGCCGCCACCGGCTTATGCCGGGATTAGGCGGCCGAAACGGATGGCTGCTGCAACAGTACCGCATCGTGGCGCTTCAGGAAGGCCATCAGCCGATCGGCATAGTCAGGCCCGACCGCTGCCTTCACGCTCGGCGTCTCTGACAATACTTTCCGCCAGGCCTGAACGCGGGGCAGGCGGGCAAAGATGCCGCTGTCGCCGATGGTGTCGAAAACGTCGAAGTAGCGAAAGATCGGCGCGAACACCGCATCGACCAGACTTAAGCTGTCGCCCGCGAAGTAGGGGCCGCTCTTCAGTTCCGTTTCGATGGTCGCGAACTTCGATGCAAGGACTTGCCGTTTCGCCTCTAGTTGGGCGCGGTCCTGCGTCGTCTCGTAGACCCAGAGGTCGGACAGGATCGAAGAGCCGAACTCCATCCAGCCGCGGTGGCGGGCGCGCGTCAATGGATCGGCCGGATGAAGGCGGGCGCCATCCTGCGTCTCTTCCAGATACTCGCAGATCACGCTGCTCTCAAAAAGTACCTCATGACTGCCGTCGCTGTTGCTGACGCAGAGTAGGGGAACCTTGCCGAGCGGCGAAATCTCAAGAAACCAGCCGGGCTTGTCTGCGAGATCAATGTTGATTCGCTCGAAGGGTACTCCCTTCTCCGCCAGCGCGATCGCGGCGCGCTGCACGTACGGGCAAAGGTGGTGGCTGACAAGCAGCAGAGCCGAACCCGGTGCTTGAAGTGGCAAATGATCCATAGTGGGCATCTCCATTGTAGATGCAAGTGCATGTAGTAGCTGTTGCGCCGGGGTTCAAGGTAGATGTAAATGCATGTATGAACGAAAAGAACGAAACGACGCCCTCCGATGCGGCGGTCGATGCCTGGATCGGGCTGATGCGCGCGCAGCAGCGACTGCTCGGTCAGATCGAAGCGGATCTCAAGTCGGCCGAGCTTCCGCCGCTCGGCTGGTACGACGTGCTCTGGGAACTGGTGCGCTCGCCGGAGGGCAGGTTGCGGCCGTTCGAGATCGAAGAGCGGACGTTGCTCGCCCAATACAATCTCTCGCGACTGATCGACCGCCTCGAGAAGGCGGGGCTGGTGCAGCGCCAGACGTTCGACCGGGACGGGCGCGGGCAGTGGGTGGTCGTTACCGAGAAGGGGTGGGCACTGCAGAAGCGCATGTGGACGGTCTATGCCAAGGCTATCGAGGCCAACTTCGGCGCAAAGCTGAGCAAGGCCGATGCCGCGACGCTCGGTTCTCTGCTGGCACGCTTCAGCTGAGATCAGGCAATGAGCGGTGCCGCTGCGGCCTTCAGCGTCTTCAACGCGTCCTTCGGGTCAAGCCGAACCTGTAGGCCGCGTTGTCCGCCATTGATATAAACCTGCGCCTCGGCAAGCGCCGCCTCTTCGATTGCCGTCGGCACAAGCTTCTTCTGTCCGAACGGGCTGATGCCGCCGACGTGGTAGCCAGTCAGGCGCTCGGCATCGGCGGGCTTCATCATGTTGGCGGACTTTCCGCCGAACGCGCTAGCGAGCTTCTTCATGCTGACTTCACGATCCGACGGCACGACGACGCAGACCGCCTTGCCGTCGACCTCCGCCATCAGCGTCTTCAACACGCGATGCGGCTCCTCGCCAAGCGCTTCTGCCGCCTGCAGGCCGACGCGCTCCGCGTTCGGATCATAGTCGTAGGTATGGACCGTGAAGGCAATTCCGGCTTGGCTCAGAACCTGCGTGGCGCGCGTAGTTTTCGACATCGATCAGGCCTTGAAGAAGCTGCCGTAGATCTCGGGCTTGAAGCCGATGAGCAACTTGCCGTCTGCCTCCACAACCGGCCGCTTGATCATCGACGGCTGCTCCAGCATCAGAGCGATTGCCTTGCCCTCGTCGAGATTTTCGCGCTCGGCCTCGGGCAGCTTACGAAAGGTCGTGCCGGCCCGGTTGAGCACGGTTTCCCAACCGGCTTGCTTCGTCCATGCCTGCAGGTGGGCGCGATCGATTCCGACGGCCTTGTAGTCATGGAACTGGTAGCCGACGTCATGCTCTTCCAGCCAGGTTCTGGCCTTCTTCATGGTGTCGCAGTTCTTGATGCCGTAAATGGTGACGGTCACTTAGTCCTCCAGCGTTCCAGGCTTGCGCGTTGCCTTGCTGGCAGTCTTGCAAGCAATCTTCATCAGGTCGGCGCGGCGGCGAACCAACCGCTCGGAGCTGCGGGTCACGATCAGGCCGGCCTGCGGCGCACGAATCTCGAGGCTGCCGTCAGCCATGCCGGGGCGGGTGATGAGCGTAGCAAGCACATCGCCTTCGCCAACCCATTCGCCGATATTGTGGTGGAAGAGAACCGTGCCGGCCTCCGGCGCACGGACGATCTCGATATTATCGAGCGGTACGGCGGGACCATCGAAGGCGGGCAGCGAGACGGCGGCATCGATTGCGCCGCGGCTCGCCAGGAATTTCCACAATCCATCGGCATCCTTCTTCGCCATCTCGGGATAGACATCACGGCGGCCGCGAAGCTCGACGGTGACGGACAGTTTCCGGGGCAGGCGCGATTGTTTCTCCGGCGTCTCGTATTTCCAGGCAAAACCGACGGCCTCCTCGAAGGCGGAGCTCTCGCCATCGGAGAGGAGAACCGCTTCCATATCCATCGCTGAGGCGAGATCGGCTGCCTCCGGCCAGAAGGCCTCGTCGATGTAGGCGTATTGCAGCGACTCATCATCACAATGCAGGTCGATCACCAGATCGCAGCCGAGCGCCATGTGCAGCAGCTGGCGCTTCAGCTTGTCGATGGCGGAACGGTTCTCGAGGCCCTCAAGCAACCCGTCGCGATCCTTCACCGAGATCAGCGGAAACTCGCGATTGAAATTGGTCCGTGATCCAAGATCGAAGCGGCCCTGAAGCTCGCCGAAATGCGACTGGGCCGCGCCGATCGGGTTGGCATGCGGGACGACGATGATGTCGCTCTTGATCTGACCGGCGTTTTCCGACTGGCGCAGTCTTTCACACAGGAAGTGAACCAACGCCGTGCCCGGCAGCTCGTTGGCGTGGAGAGCCGCCTGAATGTAGACCTTCGGTGCCTTGGGATCGCTGCCCTTGAAACGAAGAACCGGCAAACGCCACTCGATACCCGCCGTGTCGCCGGCAATAATGATCTCGGACGTGTTCATGTCGTTCTCCGCTTCATGCCTTGTCGCAGGAGCTTTAAGCGAGTTCGATAGCCGGAGGCAAGGTGTTATCCGCGCGCATGGAGCGGCCAGCGCCCGAGCTCTTCGTAGCCTGCTTCAACCCGGCGATTGTGTAGCAGAACGAATTCGCGCGCAGCCATCACGATTGGCTTCTGCAGGGCGATCCGCGGCACCACGTCCTTGTCGTAGAGGAGCGTGGCATGCGGCTGAAAGTTCGGGTTCAGATTGGCGTCTGCACCCAACCGGTGCATCTCGATCGCGATCTGCACATGCAGTTGTCGCAACAGTTCCCGTCCGCCATTGCCGGCCAGCACGATCGCGTTGTCCTGCGGCAGCAGGAATGTGATGACATGGTCGAAGGCGAGCTCGAACTGACACGCATCGATCGCCGTTCCTGCCTGGCGTGCCGCCGCGATGATTGCCTCGGGAATGCGGGCGCTCCTGCCGACACAATAGAGCGAGACGTGTATGGCCGCCGGCGGACGCGGCGATGCGAGGGGAAGGTAATCCTGCTGCAGCCACTGCTGGATCGCCACGCATTCGTCGAGCGATCGCGAGTCCGGCAAAATCGCAAAGAAAAGGCTTTCCCGGTCGAAGCGCGATGGTTGCTGGCGCGTCTTCGGCGAAGCGAAATCGAAAGATGCCTGCAAGTCCTCTTGCATGATCGGCTCCTGGGCAACGGCCGTTTCTCATTCTTCACCGAAGACAGGGAGCCTAACATTTGATCTTGAAATGACAAGAACAAAAAAAGAACACAAGGGGAAACGATCGACCGGAGCAAGCTCGTGCGACGCAAGAAACGGGTTGAATTCGGGCCGCGACGGCACGATCTTCGGAGTGAGCAGCAGGGAGGCAATAACCCATGCAACAGGCAATGCATCACTATCTGATTTTCGAGACGAGCGGTGGCTTCTGCGGCATCGCCTGGAATGATGTCGGCATTACGCGGTTTCAGCTGCCGACGTCGAGTGCCGAGGCAACCGAGCGATTGCTCCTTCGCCGCATTCCCGGCGCCGAGCCGGCGAAGCCGACGGCCGCCGTTGCCGAAGCTGTTGCCGCAGTGAAGCGCTATTTCAGCGGAGAGCCGACGGACTTCTCAACCGTGAAGGTCGATCTCGCTGGTCAGGATGCCTTTTTCAGGCAGGTTTACGATGCTGCCCGCCAGATCGGCTGGGGTCACACGACCACCTACGGTGCGCTCGCGAAGCAACTCGGCGTAGGGCCGGAGGCCGCCCGCGACGTCGGCCAGGCGATGGCGAAAAATCCGGTCGCCTTGATCATCCCCTGCCATCGCGTGCTAGCGGCCGGAAACAAGATCGGAGGCTTCTCCGCGCCCGGCGGCTCAACGTCCAAGCAGAGGATGTTGGAGCTCGAAGGCGTTAGCCTGGCGCCGCCAAAGCCGGTGCAGCAGTCACTTGATTTCTGATGGATGTCGCCTCGATTGAGGCGACTCTCAAATCATTCCCATTCGATCGTGCCGGGCGGCTTCGACGTCACATCGTAGACGACGCGGTTGATGCCGCGCACTTCGTTGATGATGCGGGTGGCGGCGCGGCCGAGGAATTCCATGTCGTAATGGTAGAAATCCGCCGTCATGCCGTCGACCGAGGTCACGGCGCGCAGTGCGCAGACGAATTCGTAGGTGCGGCCGTCGCCCATGACGCCGACGGTCTGGACGGGAAGCAGCACGGCGAACGCCTGCCAGATCGCGTCGTAGAGACCGGCCTTGCGGATTTCGTCGAGATAGATGGCGTCGGCTTCGCGCAGAATTTCCAGCTTTTCGCGGGTGATGCCGCCGGGGCAGCGGATCGCGAGGCCGGGACCCGGGAAGGGATGGCGGCCGATGAAGCTGTCCGGCAGGCCGAGCTCCTTGCCGAGGACGCGCACTTCGTCCTTGAAGAGCTCGCGCAGCGGCTCGACGAGCTGCATGTTCATGCGCTCCGGCAGGCCGCCGACGTTGTGGTGCGACTTGATCGTCACCGATGGGCCGCCGGTGAAGGAAACGCTTTCAATGACGTCGGGGTAAAGCGTGCCCTGGCCGAGGAAATCGGCGCCGCCGAGCTTCTTGGCTTCCTCCTCGAAGGTTTCGATGAACAGGCGGCCGATGATCTTGCGCTTGGTCTCTGGGTCGGAAACCCCTTCCAGCTCGCCGATGAACTTGTCGGATGCGTCAACGTGGATGAGGTGCAGATTGTAGTGTTCGCGGAACATGGCGACGACGTTGGCCGCCTCGTCCTTGCGCATCAGGCCGTGATCGACGAGCACGCAGGTGAGCTTGTCGCCGATGGCTTCGTGGATCAGCAGCGCTGCAACGGAGCTGTCGACGCCACCCGAAAGGGCGCAGAGGACGCGCTTGTCGCCAACCTGTTCGCGGATCGCCTCGACGGCCTTCTGGCGATAGGCCGACATCGACCAGTCACCCTTGATGCCGGCGATGTTATGAATGAAGTTGGCAATCAGCTTGGCGCCATCGGGCGTGTGTACGACTTCCGGGTGAAACTGCACGCCGTAATATTTGCGCTTCTCGTCGGCAATGAAGGCATAGGGTGCGTTCGGTGAAGTCGCGACGACCTCGAAACCTTCGGGGAGCGCCGTGACGCGGTCGCCGTGGCTCATCCACACCTGATGGCGCGAACCCTTTGACCAGAGGCCTTCGAACAGCGCGCTGTCTTCGTCGACTTCGAGGAAGGCGCGGCCAAATTCGCGGTGATGGCCGCTCTCGACCTTGCCGCCGAGCTGCATGCACATCGTCTGCTGGCCGTAGCAGATGCCGAAAACGGGCAGGCCGCTGTCGAATATGATCTGGGGCGCGCGGGGCGAGCCTTCATCCACCGTCGAGGCCGGGCTGCCGGACAGGATCACTGCCTTCGGCTGCAGGCGCTTGAAGCCTTCTTCGGCGGACTGGAAGGGAACGATCTCGCAGTAGACACCCGTTTCGCGCACGCGGCGTGCGATCAGCTGGGTTACCTGGCTGCCGAAATCGACGATGAGAACGCTGTCTGGATGTGCTGTCTGGGTCATGGCGAGCCTTTAATGAAAAGCACCCGGTCTTGCAATGCGCGAAATCCTTGGCTGGAGGATTTTATTGTCCCGATTGTCCCTGTTTAGCAGGGGTTAGAACCAGAATACGCCGTCCTCCAGTGCCGTAAACAGACTGTCGACGGCATAAGACAGCTTGCGGTCGACGACATGCAGGTATTCCGTCCAACCGGAAATGTGCTGCAGTTCCTCCACACCGTCGGAAATCCCGCGCAGGCCGATTAGCGGCAGGCCATAGGCCTGGCAGGCACGCAGGATTGCGAAGGTCTCCATATCGACCATGTCGGCGGCGATGCCGCTGTATGCCTGCCCGGACACGACGTTGCCACCGGTCGAGAGGCTTGCTTCGGCAATGCCCGGGATCCTCAGCGGCAATTCGACGACGGCGGGCAGATCGAGAAAAGGCGTGCGCCCCTTTTCGAAACCAAGTGGCGAGGCGTCCATGTCGCGATAGGAGACTGACGTGACCTGGTAGACTTCGGTCTGCTCAAGCTTGGACGAGCCCGCCGAGCCGAGCGAGACGACGAGTTGTGGCAGGTCGTCCGCGTTATCCAATTCCGTCAGTGTCCGCGTGAGGGCGACAGCCGCCTCGACGGGGCCGACCCCGGTCATCAGCGGCTCGAAGCGGGAGCGCAGGAACGGACCGTATTCGGCCTCCGCCGCCATCACGAATAGAATGGATTTGCCGGCGACCGATTTCAGCTCAAACTTCATCCCGAAATGCCCTCTCTGCCACGGATGATCATCATGGTGCTTGTCATGGAAGCAATCAGCTTTGCCGGCCCGTCGCCGATCGCGTAGCCGCGCCCGTCCGCGACGATGATGTTCGATCCCGGCTTGGTGATCTCGCCGCGAAACAGAAAACGCTCGCCCCGGCCCGGCGACAGCAGATTGACCTTGAATTCGATCGTCAGAATGGATGCTTCGGCGTCAATGACGCTATAAGCGGCAAAACCACAAGCGGAATCGAGCGCCGCGGAAATCACGCCTGCATGCAAAATACCGTGCTGCTGGGTGAGCTTGACGTCGAATGGCAGCTCGATTTCCACCGTTGCCCGCTCGACGCGGGTCAACTCGGCGCCAATGGTCTGCAGCGCCGCCTGGCGCGCAAAGTTTCTTCGGATCCGCTCGTGGAAGTCGCCGTTGTCAGTCATCGCTTTGCCTTTTTTGCCGGCGCGAAAGTGGCATGGTGCGTCGCGTCAGACAAGCGGTTCCCGGAAATCAGTTGGCAGAAGGTTTCTGCGCGCTGGATGTTGTCTGACTGACGAAGCGTCCCGTGCCGCGCGTAAAGATTGGATTCAGTCTTTTTTGGTAATTTTCCATTAGCCATTGCCTTTCAATGGTTCCCCGGTGGCGGCTCCCTGCCATCGACAATTGTTTTGCGTGCGGGTTCTCAATGCGTCTATCGGCTGCGCCAGCGTTCTTTCTTGCTTCTCTTGCTCTGTCCGGCTGCACATCCAGCTTGGGGCCGGACCTTGTCGCGAGCGTGCCGTCCCGCGAGACGACCAGCTCGGTTGCACGCCCAAGCGCGCCTGTGCCGGCAAGCCCGGTGCCATCGGCGGATGTCGCAGAAACGCCTGCGGCAACGGCGCCAAGACAGGAAGAATTGGCCTGGGCCGGCCCGGTTCCTCAGCCACGAGCCTTCGAACCGCAGGCAGGCGTGTCCGCCGCCCCCATGCCTTCGGAAAGGCCGGTTGCAACAGTCCAGCCAGCCGTGCTAACGCCGACGGCCCCCGAAATCGACGACGCGCCGCGGACACGCTCGCGGATCTACAACCATCGTTTCCGCGACGTCAAACCGATCAATTTCGGCTCCTCGTCGCCAAGAAAGCTTGCCGTCCATGGTGTCGACGTTTCGCGCTGGCAGGGCGATATCGACTGGCAGAAGCTGAGGACGCAGGGCGCGAACTTCGTTTACATCAAGGCGACCGACGGTGGCGATCACCTCGACCCGATGTTCCGGAAGAACTGGCGCGACGCTAAGCAGGCCGGGATCAAACGCGGGGCCTATCACTTCTTCTACTGGTGCCGCACGGCGGGCGAACAGGCTGACTGGTTCATCCGCAACGTTCCCCGCGAAGCCGGGGCCTTGCCACCGGTCATCGACGTCGAATGGAACGGCGAGTCGAGCTGCAAGCGGCGAGTCTCGCCCGAGAAGGTTCGCGAGAAGATGCAGGTCTTCATGGACAAGCTGGAGCAGCACTACGGGCAGCGGCCGATCATCTACACCGCGCCGGACTTCTATCGCGACAACCTGAAGGGAGCCTTCCTGAACTATCCCTTCTGGCTGCGTTCGGTCGCGGCGCACCCTTCCAAGGTCTATCCCGGACGCCGCTGGGTGTTCTGGCAGTATTCAGGCTCCGGCATCTCGCACGGCGTTGACGGCCGGATCGACCTGAATGTCTTCCACGGCAGCGAAGCGGACTGGCACGACTGGGTCGCCAAAGCCGATTAGAATTCGGCAAACGAGCTCTCGTTGTCTGCCTTCGGGCGGAAGCCTCCGTGGCTCGCGACCGACGATCCCGCTGCCGCTGCTTCAGTTCAGATAGACGATCGAGGCGTTGAGAAGCGTCGCGAAACCGACCCAGATGGCATAGGGCATGAAAAGCAGCGCGGCTGCCCGGTCGGCGTTCCAGCGGTTGACGACAAAGGCGATCACTAGCCCCAGCAACAGCACGATGACGACCAGGGAGGCGGAGAGCATCCGCATGCCGAAAAAGAACGGCGACCACAGAAAGTTCAGTACCATCTGCCAGGCCCAGATCAGCATGCCGACGGAGAGATGGCCGCGCAACCATGTCCGCGCACCGGCAATACCAATCAAAACGTAGAGGGTGAGCCACACAGGGGCGAATATCCAATCAGGTGGATTGAACGGCGGCTTGGCGAGGGATTGATACCATTCACCGGGCAAATTGTTGACGCCGACAGTCAGGCCCCCGCCGAGCGCGATGGCGATGAAGACGACGTAGGTCAGGGCTCTGCTCATCCGCGCTAGATAGGGCGAGCGCACCCTCCAACCAGATCGCTAGCGATCTTTTGCGCACAATTCAGACGGCCGCAATACGCACGATATGCTGGTCCCAGGCCACGTCGCTCCGCGTTGATAAAAACCCGCCATCATAGGATGACACGGCAAAGCCGGTCTTGGCCGCTGCAATCCCAGCCGCGTCAGGCACGACCGCTTCACGCAGCACGCGGCCGCTCTTCGCATCGATCGTCACGGATGCACCGCCCTTGGGCGAGGTGATGCCGACGAGCCCATCTGCCCGGTTGATGGCGATAGCGCCGACATAGTTGGCGAGGCGGCGCGTGGTTTCGTCCGGCAGATCGACGAAGCGCAGGTCTTCTCCCTTTGCAAAGGAACCGACGAGCGGCGGCAGGTCGTTGCGGTGACCCTCGTACTGGCACGCAAACCAGATGCGGCCGCTATCGTCGACATCGACGTGACGCGTGGAGAGTTGTGCCCATTGCGACGGCAGAGAGCGCTTTTCGATCAGCGATCCCGTCGCCGCATCGATCAGCGTCAGCGAAGGCTGCATATTGAAAAGATTGAGCTTGGTGCGGCCGAAATCCGGATGCGTTTCAATCCCGCCATTGGCAATGATCAGCATGCGCCCGTCGTCGGACACCGTCATGTCATGCGGACCGACACCGTAGGTCTCGAATTCATCGATACGATCGAAACGACCGGTCGCGTCGTAAAGGCCGATCACGCCGCGATTGGCGTCGTAGGCATTCTCGCTGGCATAAAGGAGCCGACCATCTGGTGAAAAGGCGCCATGACCATAGAAATGGCGTCCCTCGGCGGCGGCAATGGTGATTGGCTCGTTCTTGCCGCGCGGGTCGAAGATCATCGCATAGGTGCCGGGCCGACGCGCAAAGGCGACGGTCTTTCCGGTCGCCCGGCTGAAGGCCATGCCATGCGCCCGCGCGGGAAGCGCAACCTGGTCGATAATTTCACCGCGTTCCGAGACCGTGGCTATGGCATAGGATCCGTCGGCCGTCCGCAAACCGGATGCATAAACAGCATCTGCACGCTCCAGTGCCATCAGCGCGCGCGGCTGCAGTGCCGCCAGGAAGGTTAGTCCGGCAGCCTTGACGAAACTGCGCCGATCAATCGCAGAGCTGTTCCACATGTTCAGTCGCCGTCGGAGAAGGAGAAGCCAGCCGATAGGCCGATCGCCGCTCCGTAGTCGTCGCTTATCTTGGTAATCAGCTCACGCGTGCTGACCAGAAGGGCATCCAGCTTTGCTTTCTCGGCATCGCTTGTCGCGACTTCGATATCGGGGTTGAGCTTTGGTACGGTTTCCAGCAGCGACTTGAAGCTGGCATCGATCGCGTCGGCAAGTGGTTTCTTGTCGGTGGGAAGAAGCTCGGCCATGCCGGCCTTCTGCCAGAGCGTGCGCAGTCCGTCGAGATTGGCTGCCATCGACTTCCAGGTGTTCTTGGAACGCCAGTAGATCGCCATGCGCGGGCGGGGCGTGCTGTCCTTGCCCTTGTAGAACTGCTCGAGACGCTGATCGCGAACCGTTTCGGCGCCGTGGACGAGAATGCCGAGTAGCGCCGTCACTGCTTCCTTGTTATCCATGAAGTCCGCGCTTTGCGGGCCGGGATGCTTCCAGCTCGCCTGCACGCCGTCGGGCTTTTCCCAGGCGGCGACAACCTCGCCGGCCTCGCGCTGAATGTTGCCGGCGACGGCTGCGCCATAGAGGCATCGGAAACTATTTTTCTGTGTCGTCAGGTCTTCGGCGCCGGTGCCGTAGAGCACGTATTCAAGCGCAGTGAGCCCCTGCAGCGCAACACTCTTGCCGGCGATCGCATCGACCGTGGTGTCCTTCGGATCGGCTTTGGCGATCAGCGCCTGAACCTGCTTCAGGCCGACCCCTTTGCGATCGGGATAAAACAGGATGTGCTCGAAGAGATTGTCCTGAATGACAGGTCCTGTCTGGACGATCTCGATGACCGACCAATAGCGGATCGTGTCGTCGAAAGCCGACTTCGCCTTGTCGAGCTTCTGCTGCGTCGCGTCTTCGCAGAGGTCCTTCATCGCCGTCGTCAGGCGTGCGGCCGATTGCTGGGCATTGCGATAGCCGGGGCGGATCACCTCGTCAACTGCCCGCTGCATCACCGCGGATACCGCTTCCTCGTTCAGGCCGGCTTGCGGTGCGGGGGTCTGTGCGGAGGCAGAAGTAGCAAGGGCCAAGGAGAGAAGAAGAGGTTGCCAAAGGCGCATCAAAGGGACTCCAGGAATGTAATCAGTGCCTGCCGATCATCCTTCGGCAGGGATGCGAAAGCGTCACGCGCTTTTTGAGCCTCGCCGCCATGCCAGAGAATCGCTTCGGTGAGATTTCTGGCGCGGCCGTCGTGGAGGAAAAAGCTGTGCCCGCTGACAGTCTGGGTCAGACCTATACCCCATAGTGGGGGCGTGCGCCATTCACGACCGTTGGCGCTCCCGACTTGTTGTCCGTCCGCGAGACCTTCGCCCATATCGTGCAGCAGGAAGTCGGAATAGGGCCAGATCAGCTGGAAGGATTGGGCCTTGTCGGCGCTGTCCCGGCGGGTGACGAACTTCGGCACGTGGCAGGAAACGCAGCCGCTTTGGTAGAAGATCTTTTTGCCCTGCAGGGTCGCCGGGAAGCTCGCCTTTCGCCGGGCAGGGACGGCCAGGTTGGCAGAGTAGAAGGTCACGAGGTCGAGGATCGGGCCGGGGGCCTCCCCCTTGCCAAGCCGTTTCTGCACGCCGGTCGGCATCTCCCTGCACTTGGCCTCGGCTGCGGTGCAATCGCCATGCGGGTCAGGCTGGTCCGGCGTCGAAATGCCAATGTCATTGGAGAAGGCATCCGCGCTCTGATCGCGCACACTTGCGTTCTGCGCCTTCCAACCGAAGCGGCCGAGCGCGATCTTGCCTGTGCGATGGTTGCGCACAACAGCCGCCTTGCCGTGAATGCCATCGCCGTTCGTATCGTCCGGATCGGCATGGGCCAGAATATCAGCTTCGGGGATGGCCTCGATCAGCCCGAGCCCGATCATCGCGGGCGCAACGCGCGGCGAGATCGTCGTCGCCGGGTCGATTGGGCCATAGCCTGGGTTGGTCACCTCGTAGCTCGGGCGGCGGAGCGAAACCGTCTCTCCGCCAGCAAGTGTGACCGGCACCTCGGAATAGCGGATCGCCATCTTGCCCTCGGAGGGCAGACCCGGAACCGCAAGATCCTGCAGCTGGTGGCCGTAAACGGGATCAGGGAAGTTGACGATCTCGGCGTTGGCAATTGCCCGCTGTTCGTCAGGCGTGGCTGCGGGACGCGACAGGCGCAGGAACATCGAGGTGGCGCTGACGCCGTCTTCCGGCGGCGTGCCACGGCCGTCGTTTACGTGACAGCTCATGCAGGAGCGGGCATTGAAGAGCGGCCCAAGGCCATCCGAGGCCTGTGTCGAGGAAGGAGCGGAAACCCAGAGCTTCTTGAAGAGGGCGTTTCCCAGGCGGAACGGCTGCTCTTCCTCGAAGGGGATGGTCGCGGAAATATGCGAAAAGGAATCCTCGGTGACCGGATCGATGGACGTGGCGCCGCCCGCCTGCATCGTCTCGTATTGCTCGGCCTTGGAAAAATCCGTGGTCGGCCGGGTCACCGCGGCGACGCGTTTCATATCCGCTTCGGAAAGGTCGCCTCGTTTCGTCGGAAGATCGAACCCGGATGCCAGCGCAACCGAAAATCCGGCAATCGCGGCGCAAAATGCTGCGCAACTGACAAGACGACGAGCCAATCTGGAAGGCATCCGAGAGTTCGGGCCGCTGCGTCGAACGAAGCGGCCCGCCTTTTCACTTATTGGAAGACCGCGCCAGGATTATCCAAGCTGTCGGAACCTTCAAGCTTCACCGTGCCGAGATCGAGTGCGGCAATAACGCGCTGCACCGTCTTGGTCTGGTCGACGAGACCGTCGATGGCAGCCTGAACGACAGCGTTGCCCTTCTTGTTGCCTTCGCCGATCATCTGGTCGTACTTCTCGACGTTCAGACCGCGCTTCGCCATGACCTGCATCGCATCGAGCGTCTTCTTCAGTTTGGCCTGCATTTCCTTGTCGAGTTTCTCGTCCTTGGCGACGACGAGATCGTGCAGCGACGGTCCCTTCATCTTCGTGCCGTCAACGCGGGTGTAGTCGCCCGTGTAGGCAGCGGCGATGCCGATCGCGTCGTTGAGGTGCGAGTTGAAGGTGTTGTCGGAGAAGCAATCATGCTCTTCTTCCGGATCGTGCAGCAGCAGGCCGAGCTTCATGCGCTCGCCAGCCAGTTCTCCGTAGGAGAGCGAGCCCATACCCGTCAGGATGGCAACGAGACCAGCTTTCGGATCGGCTTCGACATGCTTGGTGGCTTCACCATCCGCAGTCCAGTTGTCGGTCATTTCCTGAAGGTCGGAGACCAGCAGCGTCGAGGCGGACTTCAGATATTCGGCGCGGCGATCGCAATTGCCGTGCGTGCAATTCTTCAGGTCGTAATCCGTAGCAGGGCGGTTGCCGGCACCCGGGCCCGTGCCGTTCAGATCCTGACCCCAGAGCAGAAATTCAATGGCATGGTAGCCGGTGGCGACATTGGCTTCGACGCCGCCGGCTTCGGCCAGCGTGCCGGAGAGGAATTCGGGCGTCAGCTTCGACGCGTCCACATCCTTGCCGTCGATCTTGATCGTCTTGTTGGCGATGACATTGGCAACGTAGAGCGAATTCTCGTCGCTCTCGGTTCCGTACGACGCATCGACGTAATCGATCAGGCCTTCGTCGAGCGGCCAAGCGTTGACCTTACCTTCCCAGTCGTCAACGATCGGGTTGCCGAAGCGATAGACTTCCGTTTGCTGGTAAGGGATGCGTGCCTTGATCCACGCGGCGCGGGCAGCCTTCAATGTCTTGTCGGTCGGGTCCTTGAGCAGGACGTCGATTGCCGCGTCAAGGGCCTTGGCCGTCGTCAGCGAGTCTTCGTATTTGGCATGCGCAACGTCGGCGTAGTGCTTTACAACTGCGGCAGCATCCGGTGCCGCGTAGGCAGGAATGGCGAGCAGAGCGGTTGGGGCCACCGCCAGCGCCACGGCTGCGCAGAAATTCTTGTTGAGTTTCATGATCCTCTCCTGTGCGGACGTTCAGCGCGAAGTCCGACGCAAATCTCTTTGCGCAAAAGCAAACTGGTGTCAAACACTCTAGTTTGGAATGGTTTTAAGTGTATTCGCGGGATTGCGGGCGCGAAGACCGGCTGTTCAGCCCTTCCGCTTCATGCGGCAGAAGAAGAACCCATCCGTATCGGTGGAAGAGGGCGTCAGCGTGATGGTCTTGCCGTCCGACGAGCGTGGGCGCGGGCTGTCCTTTCCGAACAGTCCGTCCCAGGCGGGCAGGGCGCTGACGATCTCGTAGTCGCCGTTCTCGGCGGTGAAGCGTCGGACCTGCTCTTCGTTTTCCTGCGGCAGAACCGAGCAGGTGACATAGATCAACTCGCCGCCGGGGCGGACAAAGGCGCTCGCCTGCTTGAGGGCATCCTGCTGCTGGGCCGTGCGCTCGTCGAGGTTCTTTGCGGTCAATCGCCATTTGGTGTCGGGCCGCCGCCGCCAGGTCCCGGTTCCCGTGCACGGCGCATCGACGAGCACCTTGTCGCAGCGATCGCTAAGGCTCTTCAGGGCCTTGGCGTCATCATGGACCTGAACATTGCGGGTGCCCGCACGCTTCAGCCGTTCGATGATCGGGGCGAGCCGCTTGCGGTCGGCGTCGTAGGCATGAACCTGGCCCTTGTTGTGCATCGCCGCCGACATGGCGAGCGTCTTGCCGCCGCCGCCTGCGCAATAGTCAAGCACCTGTTCGCCGTCCTTGGGAAGCACGAGATCGGCAACGATCTGCGATCCTTCGTCCTGAACTTCGAACCAACCTTTTTGGAACGAAAGCTCAGCTGTCACGTTTGGAAGTCTTGAGGCTCCTTCGCCGGCGGGAATCCGGATCCCGTAGCGCGCGATTTTTGCCTCTTGTGCGCCGGCCCTCTCAAGCGCTTTGACCGTCTTGTCGCGGGTCGCCTTGAGGATGTTGGCGCGCAGATCAAGTGTAGGACGTCCCGCAAGGGCCTGTGCCTCGGCAAGCCAGCTGTCGCCGAAGGCATTTTCAAAGGAGGATTGGACCCACTCAGGGATATCACCCTGGATATGAGCCGGAGCATCGGTCAGGCGCCGGCTATTGAATGCGGACAGTTGAGCTTCCGAAAGGGGGGCAGGTGCGAACTTGTCGTCCGCAAGTTCCGCAGCAAGCGTGTCCGGCGTGAAACCCCACTGGCGGAACATCACGGCGTAAGCGATGGAGGAAGCACTTTCGTCGTCCATCAGCCAGGCGTGGGACAGGCGCATGCGGAGCGCATCGTAGACGATGTTGCCGATCGCGGCGCGGTCGCCGGAGCCGGCAAACCGATGGGCGAGGCCCCAGTCCTTCAATGCATCGGCTACAGGCCGTCTGCGGGCATCGATATCTGCAAGAACCGAAATCGCCCCTTCGAGCCGCCCGCCCAATCGCATTCAAACAGCTCCTATCGCCTGGATCAAAATACCGGGCTTGTGAACAATCCGCAGGAAGCGCGACAGACGCAGCGGATAGTACACAAGTCTAAACCGCGTCGTAGACGCGATTGGCGGCAAGAGCAAGCGACCCGTTCGTATACGGGCGAACGCTTAGCCTATGACTTCGTAGCAGACCTTTGCCGTGCCACTGCTGACCATGCCAATGTTCTGGGCGGCAGCGCGGGAGAGATCGAGAACGCGGCCGCGAATGAACGGACCACGATCGTTGACGCGAACGACGACGCTGCGGCCGTTGTTGCGGTTGGTAACTTTCAGCTTCGTGCCAAATGCCAATGAACGATGTGCTGCAGTATTGATGGCCGGGTTCATACGTTCCCCGGAGGCGGTTTTGGAGCGAAGTGCGTACCAGGAAGCGCCACCGCAACCATTTGCAGCAAATCCTTCGACGGGAAGGATGGTAGAGCAAGCTGCAATTGTTGCTGCGGCGATAACAGAACGGCAGATTTTCTTCAAAACGGATTGTCCCTCAACTGTTGAACTCACGCCTTGTGGGCGGTGAAGGGGTTGAATCCGGCCAAGTGTGGCGAAAAAGTGCCCCCAATTATCACGGAATGTTACAGAGTGTAATATCTGTGATGGATAGATGCACGACAGGTAACGCCGTTAAAAACAAGGAGATGGAAAAAAAGATAATGAAATCAAGTAAAATTCGAACGTTTTTTACAAGACATGATCCACGCAACCCGAGATCACAAAATTTACGAAAATAATTTTGCGCAATTGCCATAATTGCTGCCCCATTTGAGCAAATTTAGGGGCCGTTAACCATAAAGCGGCGCAGAATTGTGCGTGCGCACCGGAAAGGTAGGAATTTCCTACCTCTTTTGGCGAGCTGTCTGCAAGTGGTTGCACAACCCATGGACGTAAAAATCTGAGGTCCGCTCCCGCCGGCTTGCCAACTCGTGCTATCAAGTTGGCTGGGAGTTGGCGAGGTGTCGCTCAAAATACGACGACGTTGTCGAAAATGCGGACGCCCGAACGTCTTTAGCTTGCAGGCGCGCAAGTAGTGCACGCCTCGTCAACTTGGGCAGGGAGGCTGCGAAGTTATGAGCATACCCTATCGTTGGATTATTGTTGCTGCTGGGGCTTTGATGACGTGCGTCGCGCTCGGCGCGATGTTTTCCCTAGCGATTTTCCAGGAGCCGATCGCCATCGACACCGGCTGGTCACATGCTGGCATCGCGAGCGCAATGACGCTCAATTTCATTGTCATGGGGATCGGTGGCTTCTTGTGGGGCACCGCAAGCGATCGCTACGGGCCCCGCGTCGTCGTTCTGATCGGCGCCGGAGGCCTCGGCCTGGCGCTTGTGCTTGCAAGTCGAGCCGAGTCCCTTCTGCAATTTCAACTGACCTACGGCATTCTGGTCGGGCTGGCCGCCAGCACCTTCTTTGCGCCGATGATCGCGGCGACGACGGGTTGGTTCGAGGAGAACCGTGGCCTTGCCGTTTCGCTGGTGTCGGCTGGCATGGGCGTTGCGCCCATGACTATCTCACCGTTCGCGCGCTGGCTGATCTCCGCCTATGATTGGCGAACTGCGATGCTGCTGATCGGCATCACCGCCTGGGTGCTGCTGATACCGGCAGCCTTGCTCGTTCGCCGTCCGCCCGCGGAAACGGGGGACGCTGCGGCCGCCGATGTAGCGAGTGGCGAGCAGCCGTCCCTTTCCCGCGTGTTCCGCTCGCCGCAATTCATCGTGCTCGGGCTGACATTCGCTGCCTGCTGTGCCGCGCATTCAGGGCCGATCTTCCACATGGTCAGTTACGCCACGATCTGTGGCATTGCCCCGATGGCCGCTGTCAGCATCTACAGCGTCGAGGGGCTCGCGGGGCTGGGCGGACGGCTTCTCTATGGCGGGCTTGCCGACAGGATCGGCGTGAAGCCCGTGCTTGTGGCCGGCCTGCTTGTCCAGGCGATCGCGCTGGCAACCTACCTTTTCGTCAGCAGGCTCGGTGAATTCTATGCTCTAGCGATCATCTTCGGTAGTGCCTATGGCGGCGTGATGCCGCTCTATGCGGTGCTGGCGCGGGAATATTTCGGACCGCGTATCATCGGCACCGTTTTCGGCGCCGCCACCATGCTCTCCAGCCTCGGCATGGCCTTCGGCCCACTGATCGGTGGCTGGATCTTCGACACGTTCCACAACTACTCGTGGCTCTTCATCGGATCCGCCCTGGTTGGGCTTGGGGCGGCTGCGATTGCCCTGGCGTTTCCGCCGCTCGCAAGAGCAAAGACCGAACCGGCTCTCGGCGTGTCGGCTTGAGGCTGCCTATCCTCGCCAGCTGTTGCTTTGCTTCAGCTGCGCGAGGGAGGTCGGATAGGTCGGGAACGTGAAGGTAAAGCCTGCCGCTTTCAGCTTGGCGTTGGATACCCGCTTGTTCTCGCCGTAGAAGGACCGCGCCATCGGCGTGAGTTCGGCAGTCTCAAACGGCTGCTCCGGCGGGGGCTCGACGCCCAGAAGGCGAGCGGCCTCGACAATGACATCCTGAGGCGGGCCGGGCAGATCGTCGGTGACATTGTAGATGCCGCCAAGTCCGCGCTCGGCAAGGAACCGCGTCGCAGATCCAATGTCCTCGACGCGGATGCGGTTGAAGACCTGGTCTTTCTTGATCAGCCGCCTTGCCGTGCCGCGCTCCAGATTGCAAAACGCATTGCGGCCGGGTCCGTAGATGCCGGAAAGGCGGAGAACCGCCGCCGGAATATTGTTCTTTGCGCCGATGGCCATCCAGCCGTCTTCCGCTTCCAGCCGCTCCTTTGAGCGGCCGGAAACCGGCGTGCAGGGCGTGTCTTCAGTGACCCAGTTGCCCTTGTGATCGCCGTAGACGCCGACCGTCGAGAGATAGCCGATCCACTGGAGCTTCGGCATCATCTCCCGCAATCGCTCACCTGCGAGCCCGATCAGCGGATCGCCGCTTTCCCGTGGAGCAATGGATTGAACGAGATGCGTCGTATCGCGCATCGCGACGCTCAGATCATGTCCCAGAGTCTCGCCGTCGAAAAGGAACGCGTTGATCCCGAGGCCACGCAAAGCGGCAGCCTTTTCGTCCGTCCGTGTCGTCCCGGTTACGCGCGCCCCATCAGCTATGAAAGCCTCGGCGATTGCCTTACCGGAAAAACCGCAGCCGAAAATCATCACATCCATCATACAGCTCCCGCTAGCCGCCATTCGTCCCTGACATCGCTGTCCGATTCATCTGGCCTTTGTGCCGCAAAGGCTGCGAATTCACCAGCCTCGAAAAGGCGTGAAAGCGCCCAGACCGCCATACCACGTACGACGGGCGAGGGGTCCAGCGACAGCGCCCGACATCGCTCGACAAAGCGGCGGTCGCCCGAATTGCCGGCAGCGATGAGCACATTGCGGATGAAGCGGTCGCGGCCGATCCGCTTGACCGGCGAGCCGCTGAAGAATGCGCGAAAGGCGGCGTCGTCGAGGTTGAGCAGGAACTCGATCGTCGGTTCCTTCAGGTCCTCTCGGGGCTGCAGCTTCATTTCGGACGCCTCATGGGCAAACTTGTTCCATGGGCAGACGGCAAGGCAATCATCGCAGCCGTAGATCCGATTGCCGATCAACGGACGCAGGGCGGGATCGATCGGTCCCTTGTGCTCGATGGTCAGGTACGAAATGCAGCGTCGCGCGTCGATTTGATAGGGTGCCGGGAATGCATTGGTCGGGCAGATGTCGAGACAGGCACGACAGGAGCCGCAGTGGTCGACTTCAGCGGCATCTATATTCAGATCCGCGGTTGTGAACATCGAGCCGAGAAAGAGCCACGAGCCGAGTTCACGGCTGACGAGGTTCGTGTGCTTGCCCTGCCAGCCAAGGCCGGCCGCGGCCGCAAGCGGCTTCTCCATCACAGGCGCGGTATCGACGAAGACCTTCACGTCCACCCCCGCACGCGCCGCAAAACGCGTCGCAATCTCCTTCAGCCGTCCCTTGATGACGTCGTGATAGTCGCGATTGCGCGCATAGACCGAGATCGCGGCCTTGTCGGGCTTCGTCAGAATTTCGCGGGGATCTTCATCCGGTCCGTAATTGAGGCCGAAGACGACGATTGACCGGACATCGCTCCAGAGCGTGCGCGGATCGCCGCGCCTGTCGCGAGTCTCCGCCATCCACTCCATCGTGCCGTGCCGCCCGGCGTCGATGAATTCGCCAAGCCGCTCCTTGGCCTCGGGGATTGCATCGGCTCGGGTGATGCGACAGAGATCGAATCCGAGAGCCTTCGCCTCCGAGCGAACGAAGGCGGTGAGGGTGTCGCGGCGTTTCTGTTCCTTGTTTTCTGTGGCCATCGAAGGCCCTCGTCAGAAATCCAGATCGGCGTAGTGGGACACCGGTGTCAGGCCCCGTACGCGTTCGGTGAGCAGGGGCCGGAAGGATGGACGCGACTTCAGGCGCTGATACCACTCCTTGACAACAGGCGCTTCCGACCAGTCGATCTCGCCGAGATAGTCGAGAATGGAAACGGCGGAGGCGGCAGCCAGGTCGGCATAGCTCATGCGGTCGCCGGCCAGCCACTGGCGCGAGCCTGCGAGCCATGTGAGGTACTTCATATGCTGGCGGATGTTTGCCCGTGCCGTGCGAAGGATCTTCGAGTCAGGCGCACCGCCTCCCTGGTCCGCCGTCATCTGCAGCTTGTAGACCCGCTCGCGGGCAAGCGGCCTAGTGACGTCGGTTTCCATCTTCTGCATGAACCACTCCGCCAGCCGGCGGATTTCGGCGCGCTGGAACGGATCTTCTGCGAGTAGCCGGCGATCCCGCTTGAGCACGCCATGCGTCTCGTCGAGATACTCCGAGATGACTGTGGCGCCGCAGAGCGCCCGCATGCTGTCATCGACATACACCGGCAAGGTTCCGGCCGGGTTCAGCGCGAGGAAATCCCGCCGCTTCTCCCATGTCTGTTCTTCGATCAGATCCGCCTGATAGCCGTACTCCGTCAGGATCAGCCGAACGAAGCGTGATGCGGATGACATGGGGTGATGATAGAGCGTGGGCATCGATTCTCGGATTTTTGATGGCTGTGGGTGCGTTGCGGGAGCGCGATGATCATAGCGCCCTAGTCATGACTTATTCGTTGAAGCTATAGGAGTTTGGTCCTTCCAATACAAGCGAATCGGACAGCCGACCGCCTGGACAAAGGACGTGTACGCGCCGAAAACCGATTTTTGCCTTCCCGCCCTGCCTTCGTCACTTACGGCCGCCATAACCCCCACGCAGCCCGACCAAATTTCCACGGAGAGAATGTATGGAATATGTGAACTCTATAATTCTAGGCATAATAGAGGGAATTACCGAGTTTCTGCCGATTTCGAGCACTGGCCACCTTATCATTGCGGAACAATGGCTCGGCCACCGCTCGGACATGTTCAACATTGTCATTCAGGCTGGTGCCATCCTCGCCGTCACCATTATCTACTGGCGGCGCCTCGTGGATCTCGTTCTCGGATGGCGTGATCCGCGAAATCGCGCCTATGCCGCCAAGCTGATTGTCGCATTTCTGATCACGGCCGTCCTCGGGCTGATCGTCAAGAAGCTCGGCTTCGAGTTGCCGGAGAACGCAACACCGATCGCCTGGGCGCTGATCATCGGCGGCGTCTGGATGATCTTTGCCGAGTGGGCCGCCGCGCGTAGGCCCCCGCACAAGGAAATCACCTGGCTTGTTGCCATCCTGGTCGGCATTGCCCAGGTCGTCGCAGGCGTTTTCCCGGGAACCTCGCGCTCAGGCGCCACGATCTTCGTTGCCATGCTGGCCGGCACCGGCAACCGCGCTGCGGCGACCGAATTCGCCTTCCTGGTCGGCATCCCGACCATGTATGCTGCAAGCGCCTACGAACTGTTGAAGACGTTCAAGGATGGCGGCGCCGCAAATGAGAACTGGACGAGCCTCGGTATCGCCTTCGTCGTCTCGACGATTGTCGCGTTCGTGGCAGTTAAGTGGCTGCTCTCCTATATCCGCAGCAACCGCTTTACGATGTTTGCCATCTACCGCATCATTCTGGGCGCCATTCTGCTTGGCATGGCCGCGACTGGGGCGATCGCCTGAGATAGCTTTTGACTGCCGCATTTGCGCACTGATCGCGCAAATGCGGATTGCCCGACGAAGTGACAAACACTTCAGATGTCTGACGGCACAAAAAAACCGGCGTAAAGCGCCGGTTTTTCGTTATCGGCTGATGGAGCCGGTCTCGCAGGGATCGATGCCATAAGCTGGCGAGCACTCGCCCTTCACCGCTGCAACCGAGCCGGGTGCAATGAAGGAGCCTGCCAGAATAACCAGCGCCGCGCACGCAAACAGAAGCGCGATTGACCTACCCATCGAAGAAAGCCTTTCAAAAGTCGTTAGCGCGCCGTCAAGGCGCTGAGTCCATTGGGAGACGCGCGGGGTGTGTAGTCAGTGGAATGACAAATAGCAATAAATGTTCCTGCTAAATTTGGTGTTAATTCCGCTAATTTTTTGGTGCGGCTTTTATGCAACGAGTGCCTTGCCGGCACAGAGAAAAAAGCATCCACAACTTGCGCGATTCCGGAAAACTCTTCCAAGAAAAATGCCGCCCGCGATCCCGCGAGCGGCACACCTAGATAGAAGTGGACAGTGGCCTTAGGCGGCCTTGCCCGAGCCGGTGTATTGGCCGTGCGGACGATACTGCACGAGGTACGACCCGATGACCGAGTTCACCAGAGTTGGCGTGACGCCGATGCCCTTCAGCGTGCGGCCTTCAGCTTCTGCTTCCTTCGAGACGACGTTGTTCTTCCTTAGAAGGCGCACCTGGTCCGCCGTGATCGGCGGCGTGATGAACGGAACGAGCGAGGCAATGCTGCCGATCATCGAGGCGATGCCGAACGGAAGCGACACGAGGCGGTTCTTGCGCGAGGTGGTCTTCAGCATGATTTCAAGACATTCGCGGAACGTCAGTACTTCGGGGCCGCCGAGCTCGAAGGTTTCGCCAGCGGCAACCTTGCCCTCGACAGCCTTCGCGACCGCTTCGGCGACGTCTACGACGTAGACCGGCTGGAATTTCGTCTTGCCGCCGCCGATCAGCGGCAGCATCGGCGACATGCGCGCCATGTCGGCGAACTTATTGAAGAAGCTGTCCTCCGGGCCGAAGACCACCGACGGACGATAGATGATGGCGTCCGGCTTGATCGCGTGGATTGCCGCCTCGGCGCGACCCTTCGTGCGGGCATATCCGGAGTCGGAATGGGCATGTGCGCCGATCGCGGAGATATGGATCAGCTTGGCACCGACGCCGCGCGCGGCTTCGGCGACGGCACGGGCGCCAAATTCCTGGACCGCCTCGAAGGTGTTGCGGCCGGCTTCGTGGAGGATGCCGACGCAGTTCACCACATAGTCAGCGCCGTCGACCGCACGATCGACCGAGTTGCGGTAGCGCAGGTTCGCCTGGACAAAGGAAATCTGGCCGACATTGCCGAGTGGCTGCAGGAAGCCGGCGAGATCGGGACGGCGGACGGCAACACGGATGCGGTAGCCGCGCTTTGCGAGCTCGCGAACGATATGCCTGCCGATGAAGCCGGACCCTCCGAACACGGTGACGAGTGGCGGCAGGTTGGCAAGGGTCATGGCAGGCTCCTCGAAAGGCTCAGTTGTGTGGTCGATGTGGTTTCGTCTTAGACCAATCACGGCGTGACGAAAAGGGCCATCGCGCCGCAGTTCTCACCGCTGAGAACTCGTCTCAGATGCCTTCGACGACGACCATCTCGGCATCGGCGATTTCCTGGCGGATTTTCGCGGCGATCTGGTATTCCGGTGAATTGTAGCAATCGACGGCATGCTGCATCGAGGGAAATTCGATGACCACGTTGCGTGCGCGCGACTTGCCTTCAAGCTCGGTGATCGCGCCGCCACGGGCGAGGAAGTTGGCGCCGTACTTGTCGAATGCCAGCTTTCCGGCTGCGACGTAGTCCTTGTAACGCTCGAGGTCGCGAACATCGACGCGTGCGATCCAGTATGCTTTTGCCATCTGAGTGCTCCCTGGCATGCTTGGTTATTGTAGGACGGTTGCCATTTCGGCGAGGATCGCCCGCGCGGCTTCGCGAGGATCGGCGGCTTTGACGATCGGGCGGGCAACGACCAGATGGCTGGAGCCGGCCTTCAGCGCATCGGCCGGTGTCATCACACGTTTCTGGTCGCCCTTGTCGGCGCCGGCAGGGCGGATGCCCGGCGTGACGAGCGCCATATCGGGGCCGATGATCTTGCGCACGGCCGCAGATTCTTCCGCGGAGCAGACGATGCCGCCCATGCCGGCGAGATGCGCCTGTTCGGCGCGGCGCAGCACGAGCGTATGCGGATCATACTCGTAGCCTGCGGCGATCAGGTCCTGCTCGTCCATCGATGTCAGCACGGTGACACCGAGGAGGCAGAGATCGGAGCCCTTCGCCGCCTCGACCGCAGCCTTCATCGCCTTCGGATAGGCGTGCAGCGTCAGCATCGACATGCCCATCTTGACGATGTTCTCGACGCCCGAGGCGACCGTATTGTCGATATCGAGCAGCTTCATGTCGAGGAAGACCTTCTTGCCGCTCTTGGCAAGGTCGCGCGCAAATTCCAAGCCGCCGGCAAAGGCCAGCTGATAGCCGATCTTGTAGAAAACCACGTCGTCGCCGAGTGTGTTGACGATCCTTTCGGCTTCGCCAAGCGTTGGAACATCCAGTCCGACGATCAGGCGTTCGCGTGCATCCATCTCACATCCATCCCTGCCACTCTTCGATAGGCGTCCAGTCGCACGATAGGCTCTGATCTGCAAGGCTGAAACAATAGAGATTGCCGCCACCCGCAGGCTGATCGCCGTCGCGCCGGATCCCCCGGCCCTGAAGGTGGCATTTCAGCAAGGTGCCGACGCCGCCGTGCCCGACAAGCGCAATGGGCAGGACGGAATCATGCGATGCGAGGACATCAGTAACCGCCGAAACGATACGCCGTTGTGCATCGATTGCTCGCTCCCAACCGCGGAAGCTTTCCTCGGGGTGCGCAAAGAACCAGTCGGCTGCCTTTTCGAACTCCGGCGGCGGCAGGAAACCGGTTGCCGTGCGATCGTTCTCATGCATGCCCGGGACGATTTCGACGGTCAGTCCGGCTGCGGACGCAAGGATTTCGGCAGTCTCGATCGCTTTCGTCTCGTCGCTGGAAACGACCCGCCGCAACTGCCTTGCCCAACCGCTTTCAGCTGCCTTGCCAGCGCGCGCAGCCCCGATGTCCGATAGTCCCCATTTCGGCACGGGGACATCGGGGTCGATCTTCACCTGCGGATGCGTGATGTAGAGGCCGAACACCGGTTCAGCCGCGCCGGTAGATCCAGAGTTGCGCCGGCGGAATGTTGCGGACGATGAAGTCGAAGTGCTGGATATGGTAGCGATCCGGCCGCGCGATGATCGGCGATACAGGGCCGTAGGAAATCTGCACGACCGGGCGACCGGCTGGCAGACGGTCGAGCAGGCTCTCGAGAAGTGCGATGCGCGCCTGCATCGGAAAGTTCAACAGCGGCACGGCGGAAACGACGGAATCGAACGTTTGATCCTTCATGGCGCCGAGCGTCTTGTCGAGATTGAACGCGTCGCCATTGATGAAATTCACGCCCGGATAGAGCCGGACGAGATGTTCGTAGAAGTCGGTCGAATATTCGACGGCGACCAGATTTCCTGGCTTCACGCCGCGACCGAGAATGGCTTTGGTGATCGCCCCGGTGCCGGGTCCGAGCTCAAGGACCGGCAGTCCCGAGTGCGGGTTGATGACGCTTGCCATCTTGCGGGCTGTAATGGAGGAGGTGGGAACAATCGAACCGACGGTTTTCGGCCCCTGCATCATTCCTTTGAAGAAGCGGATCTCTTCGTCAAACTTCTTGCCCAGCCGTTCCTTTAGGCGCAACGCCATGCCCGTCCTCCTGGTTATGCAACAAAACAGCCCGCTTTCTAATTGCAGTCAGTCTCAGCGAAAAACAAGGCCTGACGTCGCAATTGGCAAAGTTTGCACGGCAAATGCGACGCCCGTCTAGACGCGCATCGGCATCAGCACGTAAAGGGCGTCGTCGCCTGCGGTGTCGCGAATGAGCGTCGGCGATCCCGCATCGGCGAGCAGGAAGATCGCTTCGTCGCCGGAAAGCTGTGCGGTGATATCAAGCAGGTATTTGGCGTTGAAGCCGATTTCCATCGCGTCCGTGTCATAGCCAACGGCGACTTCTTCCGTCGCGCTGCCCGAATCCGGATTGTTGACGGTGAGCAGCAACTGGCCGTCCGAGAGAGCGAGCTTGACGGCGCGGCCACGCTCGGAGGAGATCGTCGAGACGCGGTCGACGGCCTGCGCGAACGTCGTGCAGTCGACACGCATTTCCTTGTCGTTGTTGGCCGGGATAACGCGCTGGTAATCGGGGAATGTGCCGTCGATCAGCTTCGAGGTCATGACGATCGGGCCGATGCTGAGGCGGATCTTGGCGTCCGACACTTCGACGGTCACCATCGCATCCGGAACATCGACGAGCTTCTGCAGTTCGCCGACGGTCTTGCGCGGGATGATGATGCCGGGCATGCCTTCGGAGCCCGATGGCGCATCGACGTCGGCGCGGGCGAGGCGATGGCCGTCGGTTGCGACGGCGCGCAGCTTCAGATCGCCCTGGCTTTCGATGGTGTGGAAGAAGATGCCGTTCAGGTAGTAGCGCGTTTCCTCAGTCGAGATCGCGAACTGGGTACGATCAATCAACATCTTGAGGTCCGTCGCCTTCAGCTTGAAGGTGTGGCTGAAGGTGCCCGCGGTGAGATCCGGGAAGTCGGACTGCGGCAGGCACTGAAGCGAGAACTTGGAGCGACCGGACGCGACAGTCATCGAGCCGCCGTCTGTGCTCGTCGCCAGCAGGACTTCGGAACCGTCAGGCAGCTTGCGCACGATGTCGTAGAGAAGATGGGCAGGAACGGTAGTGGCGCCGGCCTGTTCGACGTTCGCAGGCGTCGCCTCGGTCACCTCTAGATCGAGGTCGGTCGCCTTCATGTCGAGGTTCTGACCATCGGCGCGCAGCAGGATGTTGGACAGGATCGGGATCGTGTTCCGGCGTTCGACCACGCGATGCACGTGGTTCAGCGACTTCAAAAGGTTGGACCGCTCAATTGTAATACGCATGGGATGCTACCGCTTTCGACCGTTACTGCTTGGGCGCGCATGCCGCGCGCCGCAAGGAATGCCTTTGCCCAAAAGGGACCGTAGAGTGGATAGGCAAAATGGCAGGATTTTGAGACCGATTGCAAGAGGCGCAAATGGCCGCGCCACTGCAATTGCCGTTTTCCGGTGCAATGCACACAGAAATTGCTGCGGCCTTGCCGAAAGGCGGGGTCTCGCCCATAACAGCGGAAACGAGAGATGAGTATCGATACCTTGAGCAATGACGATGTGATGGCCGATGGCGGCAGGCAACGCAGCTTCCGCCTGCACAATATGTCCGTTCCGGCACGACCATTGGAGCCGGCGCTCTATCTCGTCGCGACGCCGATCGGTAATCTCGGCGACATCACGCTGCGTGCCTTGGAAACGCTTGCCGGCGCCGACGTCCTGGCCTGCGAAGACACGCGCGTCACCCGCGTCTTGCTTGACCGGTTTGGCATCCAGAACCGCCCCTATGCGTATCACGAACACAATGCCGACGAGGCTGGGCCGCGGCTTTTGCAGGCGCTGGAGGCTGGAAAGTCTGTGGCTCTCGTCTCGGACGCCGGAACGCCGCTGGTCTCCGATCCCGGCTATCGCCTCGCGCAGAACGCCATCGAGGCGGGCTATCGCGTCGTGCCGATTCCCGGCGCCTCCGCGCCGCTTGCGGCTTTGGTCGGTTCCGGCCTGCCGAACGACGCCTTTCTGTTTGCCGGGTTTCTGCCGACCAAGGACAAGGCCCGCCGTGATCGGTTGGCGGAGTTCGAGGCAGTTCCCGCAACGCTGATGTTCTTTGAATCGCCGCATCGCATTGCTGCTACGTTGACCGCTGCCGCCGATGTGCTCGGCGGCGATCGCGCGGCATCCGTCTGTCGCGAATTGACGAAGACCTATGAAGAGTTTCGCCGTGGGACGCTGGCCGAGCTCGCGGCGCATTACGCCGATGTCGATAACGTCAAGGGCGAGATCGTGCTGGTCATCGGACCGCCTCCCGAGCGGGCGGTCGAAGCAGCCGATGTCGATGCGATCTTGGCGGACTTGGCCAAAACCTTGCCAACCTCCAAGGCTGCCGCGGAAGCGTCAAAGCTGACCGGCGTCTCTAAGAAGGAACTCTATCAGCGGCTCCTCGACATGAAGGGCGGCGATGGGCGATAGGACTCCTCCTGCTGCCGACCGCCGAAGGGCGCTCCGCCGGGGCCATGTCTCCGAGTATTTCGCTGCTCTCTATCTCATGTTGAAGGGATATCGCATCGTTGCCATGCGTTATCGCACCAAGCTCGGCGAGATCGACATCATTGCACGCAAGCGCAATCTGGCGATTTTTGTTGAAGTGAAGGCGCGGCGCGAGGAGATGATCGCCATCGACGCCGTGTCGACAACGGCGCAAAAACGGATCAGAGCGGCCAGTGATCTATGGCTACAGCGCCAACGCGATTATGCTTTGCTTTCGCAGCGTTACGATATTGTGGCCATCCTGCCCGGCCGGCTGCCGCGTCATTTTCCGAACGCCTTCTGACCTTTTTGCACTCGCGTGCAAAAAGAGCCGACTGTAACAGTCCCGTCATCAAATCATCAAGGAGGCGTCATGGAACGCCTCTATTGCACTCCTCACCCCAACAACTGGTGGAGAGGGATTAGTCATGTTCAAGAAATTTACGATGGCGGCCGTGGCCGTGAGCTTCTCGGCCTCGTCGTCTTTTGCCGCGACCAATATCACTTGGTGGCACGGCATGGGCGGCCGCAACGGCGAAGTCATCAACGAAGTCGCACAGAAGTTCAACGCATCGCAGACGAGCTGCGCGATCACGCCGGTCTCCAAGGGATCGTACGAAGAAGCGCTCGCAGCCGGCATCGCTGCTTTCCGTTCGGGCGAGCAGCCGAACATCCTGCAGGTTTTCGATGCGGGTGCAGCCACGATCATCAACGCCAAGGGCGCCGTCATCCCGGCTGAAGACCTGATCAACAACGCCGGCTACAAGTTCGACCGCAACGCCTTCATCCCTGGCGTTCGCTATCTCTACGCCGCTGCAGACGGCAAGTTCGTCGGCATGCCGTTCAACTCTTCCGCTCCGATCATGTACACCAACCCGGAAGCGCTGAAGAAGGCCGGCGTCGAAGCCCCGAAGACTTGGGAAGAGTTCGAGGCGATCGCGCCGAAGCTCAAGGAAGCCGGCTATATCCCGCTCGTTCAGACGCAGCTGACTTGGGAGTTCACCGAGAACTTCTTCTCGCGCAACAATATCCAGTTCGCCACCAACAACAATGGTTACGACAGCATCGTCGACACCAAGCTGAAGGTCACCGACCCGAACCTCATCATGATGTTCGAAAAGCTGAAGGCCTGGAAGGATGAAGGCTACTTCGCCTACTACGGCGCCGGCTGGAACGACAACCAGAAGCCCTTCGAAGAAGGCAAGGTCGCTCTGTGGATCGGTTCCTCGGGCTCCTTCGGCGGCCTGAAGAAGACCGCAACCATGCCTTTCTCCGCAACCTTCCTGCCTTACTGGAACTCGATCAGCGGCGCTGGCAAGAACACCTTCATCGGTGGCGCCGCACTCTTCGCGATGGCCGGCAAGCCGGAAGCCGAAAACAAGTGCGTTGCCGACTTCTTCCAGTTCCTGACCTCACCTGAGATCCAGAAGTTCTACCACCAGGCAACCGGCTACGTCGCCATCACCGAAGCAGCCTACGATCTCGCCAAGAAGGAAGGCTACTACGAGAAGGAGCCTGTCGCCGAAGTCGGTATCAAGCAGCTGAAGCTGGAAGGCGGCGAGTGGTCGAAGGGCTATCGCCTCGGCTTCTACCCGCAGATCCGCTCGATCATGGAGCGCGAATACAACCGCATCTTCGCTGGTGAAACCACCGTCAAGGACGCGTTCGACACCATCGAGAAGGAAGGCAACGAACTTCTCGCCCGCTTCGCGAAGACCGCTGGCTGATCCAAGCCGCGTCGACCATGACAGTCAACATGGACCTCCCTTCTCCGGAAGGGAGGTCCTATCAGCGATAGAGGACCGCGCGTGGCCTATACTCCATCCCAACCCCGCTTCGGCCGGTTCATTCCGGGCCTCGCGGCAGGCGCCAGGAAACCGGCAGCCGCTGCCGAGCCATCGGGCGCCAAGCGCGTCCAGTTCTCGCCCTCGCTCATCCCCTATCTGTTTCTGGCGCCGCAGCTCGCGGTGATCTTCATTTTCTTCTACTGGCCGTCCGTGCAGGCGGTGCAGTCGTCCTTCTATATCGAGGACCCGTTCGGCTTCGGCTCGACCTTCGTCGGCTTCGCCAACTATACGGACGCGATCTTCAGCCCCGAATATCTGAGCATCGCCAAGTTCACGGTCGTCTTCACGGCGCTGGTGACCTTCTTCTCGCTGGCGCTCGGCCTGCTGCTGGCGGTCAAGGCCGATGCCGTCATTCGCGGCAGCTCCGCCTACAAGACACTGCTGATCTCGGTCTACGCGATCGCCCCGCCGGTTGCTGGCCTGATCGGCATGATGTTCTTCGACCTGCACATCGGGCCCTTCGTCAAGCTGGCGGCCTGGTTCGGCTGGGACATGCAGGTCGGTCTCGATTACTACGACACCGCCTTTGCGCTGATCGTCGTCGCGGTCTGGAAGCAGATCCCCTACAACTTCATCTTCTTCCTGTCCGGTCTTCAGGGCGTGCCGGTCTCCGTGCGCGAAGCCGCCACCATCGACTGCCGCTCCGGCTTCCGCCGGTTCTGGACGGTGACGCTGCCGCTATTGGCGCCGACCGCCTTCTTTCTGCTGATCATCAACATCACCTACGCCCTGTTCGACACCTTCGGCGTCATCGACGTGATGGTGAAGGACAAGCCGGCCAACAATCCGATCACCCTTGTCTACAAGGTCTACATGGACGGCTTCCGCGGCAATGACATCGGCAGCTCCTCGGCGCAGTCGGTTATCCTGATGATCGTTGTCTTCGTCCTGACCATCATCCAGTTCCGCTTCATCGAGAAGCGCATCCACTACACGTGAGAGGGGACGACCAATGTACAAGACGAAACCCCTCGACCATCTGATCCTGATCCTCGGCTCGCTGTTCCTGATCGTGCCCGTGATCGTGGCCTTCATGACCTCGACGCACGAGGCGGCTGAAATCCACACTAAAGGCCTGATGCTGCTCCCTGGCGACAATTTCGTCGGCACCTATGAGAAGGTCCTGACCCAGAAGGGCGGCTTCACCGGCCAGGTCACCGGCCTCAACATGGTGCTGAACTCGCTCATCCTCGGCATCGGCTTTGCCGTCGGCAAGATCGTGCTGTCGATGATGGCGGCCTACGCCATCGTCTACTTCCGTTTTCGCTTCGCGACGCTCGCCTTCTGGATCATCTTCACGACGCTGCTCTTGCCGCTCGAAGTCCGCATCATGCCGTCCTACGAGGTGATGAGCAAACTCGGGCTGCTGAACACTTACACCGGCCTGATCGTGCCGCTGCTCGCCTCGGCGACCGGCACCTTCTATTTCCGCCAGTTCTTCAAGTCCGTTCCCGAAGAATTGCTGGAGGCCGCCCGCATCGATGGCGCCGGGCCGTTCAAGTTCTTCGTCGACATCCTGATCCCGCTGTCGCGCACCATGATGGCGGCGATCTTCATCATCATGTTCGTCTATGGCTGGAACCAGTATCTCTGGCCGATGCTGATGACCACCGACGAGAGCTTCTTCACGCTCATGCGCGGCATCAAGTCGATCCTGCAGGTCTGGGTCGGTTCGCAAATTCCCGATTACAACGAAGCCTTTGCACTCGCCGTGCTGGCAATGCTGCCGCCGGTGCTGATCGTCGTGATTTTCCAGAGATGGTTCATCAAGGGCCTCACCGAGAGCGATAAGTAAGGAAGAGAAACATGGCACGGATCGAAATCTCGAAGGTCTGCAAGGATTATCATGGCGGCGTTCGCGCCGTGAACGGCGTCGATATCTCGATCGCCGACGGTGAGTTCATCGTGTTGGTCGGCCCGTCGGGTTGCGGCAAGTCCACGCTGCTGCGCATGGTGGCCGGTCTCGAGGAGATCTCCGACGGCACCGTCAGCATCGGTGACCGCGTGGTCAACAGCGTCGACCCTGCTGATCGCGACATCGCCATGGTCTTCCAGAACTATGCGCTCTACCCGCACATGACGGTGCGCGAGAACCTGGAATACGGCCTGAAGAACCGCAAGACGCCGAAGTCCGAGATCGACGCTCGCGTCGCAGAGGCCGCCCGCATGCTGCAGCTCGAGCCCTATCTCGACCGCAAGCCTCGGGCGCTATCGGGCGGTCAGCGCCAGCGCGTCGCCATGGGCCGCGCCATCGTTCGCAAGCCGGCTGCCTTCCTGTTCGACGAACCGCTGTCGAACCTCGACGCCAAGCTGCGCGTTTCCATGCGCGGCGAAATCAAGCGCCTGCAGCGCCGCCTCGGCACCACCTCGCTCTATGTCACCCACGACCAGCTCGAAGCGATGACCTTGGCAGATCGCCTCGTGGTCCTGAGCCATGGAGAGATCGAACAGATCGGCACACCGCTCGAGGTCTATCATCGCCCGGCTTCCACCTTCGTGGCCAGCTTCATCGGCTCGCCGGCCATGAACCTCCTTAAGGGCGAGTTGCACGGCGACAAACTGGCGCTCGGTCCGAGCCTGATCGACCTTGCCGGCAGCGCGCCGACGTCGGGTCCGGTCACGGTCGGGATTCGCGCCGAAGACCTCCGCCTTGCCCGTGCCGGTGAACATGCCATGACGGTCGCGATCGACTATGTCGAAGAGCTGGGTTCACAGCGTTTGGTGCACGGAAGTCTTGGCGATCAGCAGTTGACCGCGGTCCTGTCGCCCGAGGCGGAGCTGAAGTCCGAACTACGGCTGGTCATCGGCGCAGAGCGGCTGCATTTCTTCAATCACGAGACGGGCAAGCGCATCGGCGAGCCGGCAGCTTCGCCGGCCGCCGTGGTCAAAACGGAAATCGCCTGACGCCTCACTGATCCTTAAAATTGTACGGATCGACTGTACGGTGCCTTTACGACTCTCTGCTATCCCAACACGGATTGGATAGCTGGGGGGCTCATGGGTATTCATATGATGCTGGCAAGCGTGGTCGCGATGGCGGCGCGCGTGGTGCCCTTTCCGAGCCTGCCGCAGCCGCAAGCAAAGACATTCGTGGCGAAGTCCGGCGATACTTTCGACATGCGCGCGACGCCGATCAATCCCGATTGGGTGATCAGCGGTAACCCTGAGGCGCGCACCGGCGAGCATTCACGCAGCAATGACGATGGAGCCTATACGGCGATCTGGGATTGCACGGCCGGCGAATTCCGTTGGCACTTCTACTGGGACGAAACGGTGATGATCCTCGAAGGCGGCGTCCATATCGTTGCCGGGGACGGCACGGAGCGGACACTGCAAGCCGGCGATGTTGCCTTCTTCGCTGCGGGCACCTGGGCCAGCTGGCGCGTGGACAGTTACGTGCGCAAGGTTGCGTTCCTGAGGAAGCCGTTCCCGAAGCCGGTCGCGCTCGCCTACCGGCTGAAGAGCCTGTTGCGCGGCGAGGTCCAAAAGAGCGGCATCGCCGCCTGACGATTTCCGGTCCCGCCACAACGAAGCCGTTGATTGGCGTTGCTTTCGGGGCATCTGCAGCCTACATCTGTCCGGCATCAGCTAAGGGACGGAAATGGCTAAGATCAGAAACGTAGCGGTCCAGATGGATCATGTCGCCGGCATCAATATCGCGGGCGATTCCACCTTTGCGATGAGCCTGGAAGCGCAGGCCCGCGGCTACAAGCTTTTCCATTACACGCCTGAGCGCCTGAGCTTCCGGGACGGCAATCTGTACGCCACGGTGGAGCCGATGGTGTTGCGCGACGTCAAGGGTGATCATTTCGAGCTCGGGGCGCCCGAACGCGTCGACCTTTCCACCATGGACGTGATCCTGCTGCGCCAGGATCCGCCGTTCGACATGGCCTATATCACCTCGACCCACCTGCTGGAGCGGATCCATCCGAAGACGCTGGTCGTCAATGATCCGGCCTGGGTTCGGAACTCTCCCGAAAAGATCTTCGTCACCGAATTTGCCGATCTGATGCCGAAGACGCTGATCACCAAGGATGCAGCGGAAATTCGCCGCTTCCGAGACGAGATGGGCGACATCATCCTGAAGCCGCTCTACGGCAATGGCGGCGCCGGCGTTTTCCATTCGACAAAGGACGACCGCAACCTGTCGTCCCTGCTAGAAATGTTCGGTCAACTCTTCCGCGAACCTTTCATTGCGCAGCAGTACCTTCCTGATGTTCGCAAGGGCGACAAGCGCATCCTGCTCGTCGACGGCGAGCCCGTCGGCGCCATCAATCGCGTGCCCGCCGAGCACGACAGCCGTTCCAACATGCATGTCGGAGGACGCGCCGAGGCGACTGAACTGACGGCCCGCGAGATCGAAATCTGCAAGCGCATCGGCCCTGCGCTGAAGGAACGCGGCTTCCTCTTCGTTGGCATCGACGTCATCGGCGACTACATGACGGAGATCAACGTCACCTCGCCGACCGGCATCCGCGAAGTGCGCAAATTCGGTGGTGCCGATATCGCCGCCTTGTTGTGGGATGCGATCGAGCAGAAGCGCTAGGCGCGCTTTGTGGCCGCGCGCTGGGAACGGACGCGCGGCTCTACGGACATTTCTTTCTTCAAGACATTCCCGCTCGACACGGTCGGAATAAATCGACCGCTTTGTTCTCTCGCTGCAACCTGCCACAACCTACCCACAGCGTTGGCTTGAATCTGTTCTTTTATTGTTCTTGTTTCATTCCCGTTTCTATGCAAGATTGCAATTGGCGACAATGATACGTCGTTAAACTGCAGTGTAGTGGGTTGCGGCACAGGGGATGGGGCATGGTCGCACGCGTCAACACGCTTGCATTTCAGGGCATTGAGGGTGTTCCGGTCGAGGTCCAGGTCATGGTCGCGCCCGGCCGGGTCGTCACCCAGATCGTGGGCCTTCCTGATAAGGCGGTGGCGGAAAGCCGCGAGCGCGTTCACGCCGCGCTGCACGCCTCGGGCCTGGCCCTCCCGGCCAAGAAGATTACTGTCAACCTGGCGCCGGCGGACCTGCCCAAGGAAGGCTCCCATTTCGACCTGCCGATCGCCCTTGGCCTGATGGCCGCCTTGGGCGCCATTCCCGCGGATGCGCTCTCCGACTACGTGGTGATTGGCGAACTCAATCTGGATGGGACGATCGCTCCCGTCGCCGGGGCGTTGCCGGCCGCGATTGGCGCCAACGCCATCGGCAAGGGATTGATTTGCCCGGCCGAAAGCGGCGCGGAGGCGGCCTGGGCGGGACCGGATATCGACATCCTCGCGCCGCGCAGCCTGATCGCGCTCGCCAATCATTTTCGCGGCACCCAGGTTCTCTCCCGTCCAGAACCCTCGATCCGCGCCAATACGGTCAGCCTGCCTGATCTTGCCGATATCAAGGGGCAGGAAAGCGCCAAGCGGGCGCTGGAAGTTGCGGCGGCCGGCGGCCACAATCTCCTGATGGTCGGTCCTCCCGGTTCCGGAAAATCCATGCTTGCCGCCCGGTTGCCATCGATTCTGCCGCCGCTTTCGGCCGCGGAACTTCTCGAAGTCTCGATGATTCATTCGGTAGCCGGCCAACTATCTGGCGGGAAGCTCTCGGATCGACGCCCCTTCCGTACGCCGCATCATTCCGCCACCATGGCAGCCCTCGTCGGCGGCGGCTTGCGCGCAAAGCCCGGCGAGGCGTCGCTGGCCCACCATGGCGTGCTGTTTCTCGATGAGTTTCCCGAATTTTCGCCGCAGGCGCTCGATGCTCTGCGGCAACCGCTCGAAACAGGCGAATGCATCATCGCCCGCGCCAATCATCGTGTGGCCTATCCGGCCAACATCCAGCTCGTCGCGGCGATGAACCCCTGTCGCTGCGGCATGGCCGGCGAACCTGGCCATAGTTGCGTACGCGGTCCACGCTGCATGACGGACTATCAGTCGCGCATTTCAGGCCCGCTGATGGATCGCATCGACATCCGCATCGATGTTCCGGCTGTCTCCGCCTTCGATCTCATTCGACCGATGCCTGCTGAAAGGAGCGTGGATATCGCCCGCCGCGTCGCCCGTGCGCGCGAGATTCAGCGGGATCGCTTCAAGGCGGCGAGCCCGGGGGCAATCGGGACCAACGCCCGGTGCTCGACCGCCATGATCGAGGCATACGCCGCACCGGATGCTTCCGGCCTGCAGTTGCTCCGCGACGCAGCCGAAAAAATGAAGTTCTCGGCGCGCGGATATCATCGGGTCCTGAAGGTCGCGCGTACGCTCGCGGATCTCGATGGCAATGAGATGGTGGGTCGCATCCACCTCGCCGAGGCGATCTCCTATCGCATCGCCGGCGAACGTCTGACCACGCCCGCCTGAAACGAAAGGGGGGCGCCCGCCGAGAGCGCCCCGCGTCAGGAATGCCGGCTTAGCCGCCAAGCCCCTCAAACAGGGCCGTGGAGAGATAACGTTCGGCAAAGGATGGGATGATCACGACGATGTTTTTCCCCGCGTTCTCCTCACGGCTGCCGATTTTGATTGCGGCGGCCAAGGCTGCGCCCGAGGAAATGCCGACCGGCACGCCTTCCAGCCTGGCAACCTCGCGGGCAAGGTCAAGCGCTTCGGGGCTGCTGACCGTGACGATTTCGTCGTAGATGTGCGTATCGAGGATCGCCGGCGCGAAGCCTGCGCCGATGCCCTGGATCTTGTGCGGACCCGGCTGGCCGCCGGAAAGGACGGGAGATTCCGCAGGTTCGACGGCGACGACCTTGAAGCCAGGCTTCTTCGATTTTAGCACCTGGCCCGCGCCGGTGATGGTGCCGCCGGTGCCGATGCCGGCAACCAGGATATCGACCGCACCGTCGGTATCGTTCCAGATCTCCTCGGCTGTCGTGCGGCGGTGGATTTCTGGATTGGCAGGATTTTCGAACTGCTGCGGGATAATCGCATCGGGCAGTGTCGCCGCCAATTCCTCGGCCTTGGCGATCGCGCCCTTCATTCCCTTCGGACCTTCGGTGAGCACGAGTTCGGCGCCGAGCAGTGCCAGCATCTTGCGGCGCTCGACGGACATGGTTTCCGGCATCGTGAGGATCAGTTTGTACCCCTTGGCCGCTGCTGCAAAGGCGAGCGCAATTCCGGTATTGCCCGATGTCGGCTCGATCAGGGTCGTCTTGCCGGGCGAAATCTTGCCCAGTGACTCCAGCGACTCGATCATTGCGACGCCGATGCGGTCCTTCACGGAAGCAATCGGATTGAAGAATTCCAGCTTCGCCAGGAGGTTCGCTTTGACGCCCTTCGCCTTGGCGAGCTTGTCGAGCCGCACGATTGGCGTGTCACCGATGGTCTCGGTGATCGAGGAATAGATGCGGCCGCGGCCCGGTTTCTTCGACATTAGGCTCTCCCTTGGTGAAATGTGCGGAGAGAATAGGGTCAAAGATGGATGGAGGCCAGTGTGGCTTCATCCCTCAGAAGCGGTCAGGCGAGAAAAAATCCTTTAGGAACCGGGCTTTGTCGAATGAATTTTTCAGGCCGCGCGGGTGGCGATGAAGGCGGCCGTGCCGGCGAGAATACCTGCCGCCGTCTTGTTCAGCGCCGCCAGTGCACGCGGTTGCTTCAGCATCATGCGGGCGCGTGACGCAAGCAGCATATACGGGACCAAAACCACAAGCAGGACGACGAAGGTGGTTGCCAAAAGGACACCATATTCACGAAGCCCGATGCTGTTGATGTCGATCAAAGTCGGCACCAGTGCGACATAGAAGAGCATGGTTTTGGGATTGCCGAGTGTTACCAGCAGGCCGGACAGGAAGCTCATGCCGACATTGCTCGCCTTCCTGGCCGCGATGTCGTGGGGCAGCAACCCGGCCGTCCAGAGCTTGTAAGCGATGTAGCAGAGATAAAGCGCACCGGCGATCTTGATGACAATGAAGAGTTCGGTGAACGTCTGCGCCACGAAAGCGAGGCCGAGAATGACGGCAGTGAGATAGGTCATATCACCAAGCACTAGACCGAGGCCCATGAAGAATGTCTCGCGAAAATTCGAGCCGAGTGCGCGCGCGACGATCGCCGTGATGCCCGGTCCGGGGATGGCGGCAGCGATGAAAAGGGCTGCAGCATATGCAAAAAGGGCGGTGAAAGACATGGTGCAAGCTCCTGCTTCGGACGCCTTCTACGCCTGTAAACGGGGGATTTCAAGGATGTGACGCTCTGTCACCGGGCTGCAGTGCATAGCCGCTATTGACGCTTGTTGTGACGGTTCTAGTTCCAAGGCGGGGTCGAAGCTATGAAGGCCGGCATCGCGCCAACAACCAAATCCGAGGGCCAATGGGCAATGAACCCCTCCATACCGACCAATATCTACTGTTCGCCAAAGGAGACATCGATGAGCCTCAACGCAGCCGAAAAGCGTAAACTCGCCCCACTTGCCACGCCGACGGACCTGAAAGGCAATGCCATCCAGGACATCTCGGCCGCTTTAGCGGCGCTGCTGGCAGACGTCTTCGCGCTCTACATGAAGACCAAGAATTTCCACTGGCATATGTCGGGGCCGCATTTCCGCGACTATCACCTGATGCTCGACGAGCAGGCTGAGCAGATCTTTGCCACGACCGACGCGATTGCCGAACGCGCCCGCAAGATCGGCGGCACGACGTTGCGCTCCATCGGCCATATCGGTCGCCTGCAGCGCATCAATGACAATGACGCCGAGTATGTCACGCCGGAGGACATGCTGGCGGAACTGCGCGACGACAACAGGCAGCTTGTATCGCTGTTGCGCGAAACCCACGATGTCTGCTCCGAGCACAATGACTTCGCTACCACAAGTCTGCTGGAAGTCTGGATCGACGAGGCCGAGCGCCGCACTTGGTTCCTGTTCGAAACGACGCGGCAGCAGAAATAGCGTCGGCGCCCTCTGGCCTATGAGCTTGCCCGCGCACGTAGCAACTGCGCGGGCGTCCAGCCGAGGTTCATGCCGGCCGCGGCGACGAGAATGATCGCTGCACCAACGAGCTGAAGCGGTTGCAGCGCATGTCCGAAGGCCACCCGGTCCACGAGGATGGCGGCGATCGGATAGATGAACGACAGCGCCCCTGTCAGATGGATCGGCAGCTTCTGGATCGCTCCGTAGAGCAGCACATACATCAGCCCTGTATGAACGATGCCCATGGTGGCAAGGATTGACCAGGACTGTCCGTCGGTTGGCAGGTTCGAGAAGTTCACGGTGGGCAGCAGCATCAGCACGCCGGTCGCAACCTGTATCAGCGCTATCAGATGCGGCGGCGTTCCCTTGAGCCATTTCGCGGCAAGGGCTGCCAGCGCGTAGAAAAACGCAGCGCCAAGCGCCAAAAGGATCCCGACCGCATAGCCCTCGTGTTCGCCTGACGTCGCCGGCTTGGCTTCGACGATGGCCGCCATTCCGCCAAAGGCCAGCGTCAGCCACAACAGCTTCGCGGCGGTGATCTTCTCGCCGAGAAAAAGCGCACCGAGCGCAAGCAACATGAAGGGTTGCGTATTGTAGACGGTCGTCGCTATCGAAATCGAGGCGTGGCCGTATGACGCAAACAGCAGCAGCCAATTGAGAACAATGGCAACTCCGCCGAAGACCGCGATGCCAAACGCCTTCAAGCTGATGACGCCCGGTCGCAGCAGTCCCATGGCCGCGCAGACGGCGAGCAGGCTGATCGCCCCAAAGAAGCAGCGCCAGAACACCACGCCGCTCACAGGCTGGCCGGACATCACGACGAACCAGCCGATGGTTCCTGAAATCAGCATTGCCGCTGTGATTTGGGCAGCGCCGGCGCGAACTTCACTGTGCATCGCATCTCTCCATGTTGATGGAGAAAGAATATTGCGGGGTCATCGTGACTTATATAGATTCCATTAGGCTCGCTGCGCAATCGTCCTATCTTTGTGAGGAAAAGTGTCTGTATTGCCTAATGACAACTTGATCGATGCGGTCGACCAGAAAATCCTGCAGGCACTGGCGGAGAATGCCCGCATTTCCTTGAAGGAACTGGCGCAGGCCGCGGGCCTCTCTTCGCCCAGCGCCGCCGAACGTCTCCGCCGCCTTGAGGAACGCGGGATCATCGCCGCGTTCACAATTGATATCGACGCCGCGGCGCTCGGATATCCGCTGCAGGCGATCGTGCGCGTCCGGCCGCTGCCGGGACAGTTGCATGTCGTCCAGCGCATCATCCAGGATACGCCCCAGTTTGTGGAGTGCGACAAGGTGACGGGTGATGACTGTTTCATTGCCCGGCTTGTCGTTTCCTCCATGGCGGAACTCGACGCGATCCTCGACAAGGTGGCCGAGAAGGCCGAAACCAGCACCTCGATGGTCAAGGCATCTCCGGTAAAGCGCCGTCTGCCGCCGCTCTCGCGGGACCGATAGATCAGAAATCGGCCATCGGCGACAGCATTGCCGGTCGATCAAAGGTGATTGCGCCGGGTGTGCGGATCATGAAGTGCGTGTGGCCGTCGAGCGGTCGCGCCTCGCCGTTCCACCCGAGTTTGTCAGGGCAGAACAACGCATCGACGGCGCCAGGCTCTATGTCGAGAGCTCCGATGATCGAGGTCAGCGAGGGCATATCGGCCGCGACGACGTCGAGGAGAATCAAACGTCCCGGCGGTTCCATCTTCCAGGCAATCGCGGCCTGTTCCCGTTCCATCCAACTGACCCTGACGCCGGGGTCGAGCTGTGTGTTGATGAGAAACATCGCGGCGCTCTGACACACGGCGAGCACGTCTGAGACTGGTTCGCGGGACCTCAAAGCTGCGCGCAGCAACTCGAGGTCTGCCGCGTCGAGCGGATCGAGGCGATACGCCGGCGTTTGCGCCTTTGAAACAGCCGGCGCCTTGCCGGAATAGGCATGCATTGGAACCGAGCGGAATCCGTAGGGTTCATACAGCGACGGCTTGTCCGTGTAGAGGGCGATCGCTTCGAAGCCCATCTCCTCACACCACGCGAGCGCCTTGCGGGTCAGGTTGCGATACAGGCCGCGTCTGCGCCAGGGCGGCCTAACCGCGCCCGATTGGAATGCGGCGGCATTCAGTGTTCGACCGTTGATGACGAGGGGCATCGCAAAGGCCGAAAGATTGGCGGCAAGCAGGCCATCGCCGTCAAACCAGCCGAAGGGCATGCTGCTAGGGTCGGGTCCGCCCATTTGCTGCAATGGGCCGATATCGATATCGAATGTGTCCTTTAGGAGATCGACCAGCGCCTGCCATGCCTTAAGGTCGCCGAAATAGTCTTGGCGGAAGGTCAAGCCGGAATGATCGATCCCCTTGGAGGTCATACCCCGGTCGAGCCGAAACCGCCGGCGCCGCGCGCCGTGGCACTCGCCTCGGAGATTTCGCAGATATGAGCCTGAATCGCCGGTGCGATTACCATCTGGGCGATGCGCATGCCCCGGGTGATCTCGAACGGCTCGTCGCCGAGGTTGATCAGCAGAACCTTGACCTCGCCGCGATAGTCGCTGTCGATGGTGCCGGGCGTGTTCAGGCAGGTGAGGCCGTGCTTGAAGGCGAGGCCGGAGCGCGGACGCACCTGGCCCTCGAATCCTTCCGGAATTTCGAAGATGAAACCGGTCGGCACCAGCGCGCGCTTGCCAGGCGCGAGGATGGTCGGCGCGTCGGCATCGACGGCGGCGCGCAGGTCCATGCCTGCCGCCCCCTTGCTTTCATAGGCCGGCAGTTCGAGGTCCTTGCCGTTGGCAAGGCGGATGATGTTGAGCGTCGGGCGCGTATCGGCATGAATGGTCATGCCGCATTAGTTTGCGCCCGAAGCTCCAAGGTCAATTGCAATGCCGGGCTTTAATCGCTAGATACGCCGCAATTCCACAGGATTCACATTATGGCCGAAAGTCTCGCCGAGGCGGTCTCCCGCCGCCGCACATTCGCTATTATCGCGCACCCGGACGCGGGTAAGACCACGCTCACCGAAAAGCTGCTGCTGTTCGGCGGCGCCATTCAGCTTGCCGGCGAAGTCAAGGCAAAGAAGGATCGCATGCAGACGCGCTCCGACTGGATGAAGATCGAGCGTGAGCGCGGCATCTCGGTCGTCACCTCGGTCATGACGTTCGAGTACAAGGACAATGTCTTCAACATCCTCGATACGCCCGGCCACGAAGACTTCGCCGACGACACCTATCGCACGCTGACGGCGGTCGATGCCGCAGTCATGGTGATCGATGCCGCCAAGGGTATCGAGCCGCGGACACTGAAGCTGTTCGAAGTCTGCCGCATGCGCGACATTCCGATCATCACCTTCATCAACAAGATGGACCGGGAAAGCCGCGATCCCTTCGAGATCCTTGACGAAGTCGAGGAGAAGCTGGCGCTTGACTGCGCACCGGTGACATGGCCGATCGGCCGTTCCAAGACCTTCTGCGGCACCTACCACCTGGCGAACAACGAGGTGCGTGCTTCGGACACGCAGGAGATCATGACCAAGGTCACCGATCCCGAGATGGTAGCCCATCGCCTGCCGGAGAACGAGCGTGACGCGTTCATCGAGGAGACGACGCTGGCGATCGAGGCCTGCAAGCCCTTCGACAGGAAGGCCTTCCTCGAAGGCCATTTGACGCCCGTCTTCTTCGGTTCGGCGCTGCGCAATTTCGGCGTGCGCGACCTTATCGATGCGCTCGGCGAGTTCGCCCCGCCGCCCCGTGATCAGGTCGCCGACATACGTACCGTGCAGGCGACCGACAACAAGATGACCGCCTTCGTCTTCAAGATCCAGGCGAACATGGACCCCAATCATCGCGACCGCATCGCGTTTGCCCGCATCTGCTCGGGCAAGCTCGAGCGCGGCATGAAGGCGCGCTTGTCGCGCACCGGCAAGCAGCTCGGCCTCACCGCGCCGCAGTTCTTCTTTGCCTCGCAGCGGCAGCTTGCGGATACGGCCTATGCCGGCGACGTCGTCGGCATTCCCAATCACGGAACGCTGCGCATCGGCGATACGCTGACGGAAGGCGAGTCGCTGGTGTTCCAGGGCGTGCCGAACTTCTCGCCGGAAATCCTGCGCCGCGTACGTCTGGAAGACGCCATGAAGGCGAAGAAGCTCAAGGAAGCGCTGCAGCAGATGGCGGAAGAGGGCGTCGTCCAGCTGTTCTCGCCGGAAGATGGTTCGCCGGCTATCGTTGGCGTCGTCGGCGCGCTACAGCTTGACGTTCTGAAGGAGCGCCTAATGGCCGAATACGGCCTGCCGGTCTCCTTTGAAATGTCGCGCTTCTCCGTGTGCCGCTGGATTTCGGCTGATCAGCCGGCAGAGCTCGAAAAATTCATAACCGCGCGTCGCGGCGATATCGCCCGCGACCTCGATAACGACCCGGTGTTCCTGGCGCAGGACAGCTTCTCTCTCCGCTACGAGGCCGAGCGCTACCCGGTGATCAGGATGGCCGCCCTCAAGGAATACCACGCCGTCAAGGCCGCGTGATATTGGATCGGATACACTGATCTGCCATGATGTATCTTCGAACAGGAGCGTTTGATGGTACGCGAGAACGAAATCCGGGAAAACGAAGTCGCGGTCGATCTGCCGCCGGCGACGGATGCGGGGCTGGTGTTCATCGGGCGTATCTTGACCCCTTGGACCTCGCGCATGGAGACGCCGCGCCAGGGGCGGCATGACGGTCCCCTTTGCAAGATCGAGATATTCGAGCCATGGAGGCAGGCGCTCCAGGGCGTGGAAGCCTTCGAGCGGCTGGAGATCCTCTATTGGCTTGATCGATCACGCCGTGATCTCGTTCTGCAAAGTCCTGCCAATAGCGGAAAAGTCCATGGCACTTTTTCGCTTCGCTCGCCGGTGCGGCCAAATCCGATCGGCACCTCCATCGTCAAGCTGGAAGGGGTCGAAGAGGGCGTTCTTTTGGTTCGCGGGATGGATTGCCTTGACGGCACGCCGCTGCTCGACCTGAAGCCCGATCGCACGCTGTTCAAGCCGATCGCGCCGCCGCAGCCCGGAGATTTCCAGACCGGCGACGACGTCGCGCATTATTGCAAGAAGGCCTGACGATCAGTCGACCGCGACCATAACGTCAGAGGCCTTGACGACCGCATAGGCGTCGCCGCCGACGGCCAGCCCCAGTTCATCGACGGCTTCGTTGGTGATCGAGGACGTGACGATGGAACCGCCGCCGATATCGATGCGGACGTGCGCCGTGGTCGCACCCTTCTTCACCTCGACGATCTTTCCTTTCAAGCGATTGCGTGCACTGATCTTCATGGAAGCCTCCTGTTTTGCATGCGGACAGTAGTGGCTAAGGTGTGCCGCTGCAATCTACTCGCCGCGCGGATAGCGTTGGCTTTCCTCCAGCACGTTCAGATCCATATGGTTGCGCATGTAGCGCTCGGAAGCCCGCTGCAGCGGCTGATAATCCCAGGGATAGTAGGCGCCGTTCCGCAGCGCCTCGTAAACCACCCAGCGGCGCGCCTGGCTTTCGCGCACGGCGGCGTCGAAGCTCTGCAGGTTCCAGCGCTTCTCGGCCTGGGCCGTCAGTCCGGCGAGAATATCGGCATGTCCAGTATCGCCAGCAAGGTTGTTCAATTCCCTTGGGTCCGCCTCGATATCGAACAGCATCGGCGGGTCCTTCTCGCACAGCGTCAGCTTGAAGCGGCCGTCCCGCAGGCAGACGAGCGGGGCTTCCGACCCCTCGGCGGCATACTCCATCGGCACCGGGCCACGACCGCCGGTGCCGGTGGCAAGCGGCGTCAGATCCTCGCCATCCGTCCATGGGGCGAGCTTCGCGATGTCGATGCCCGCCAGTGCCGCGAGCGTCGGCGTCACGTCGAGCGTCGAGACAGGCTGCTGGATAGAGGCAGGTGCCCAGCCGGGCGCCGCAATCGTCAGCGGCACGCGCGACGAACCATCGAAGAAGCACATCTTGAACCAGAGGCCACGGTCGCCGAGCATGTCACCGTGGTCGGAAACGAACAGCACGATGGTATTGTCCGCCATCCGCGCACGTTCGAGGACATCAAGGATCTCGCCGATCTTGTCGTCGATGTAGGAGATATTGGCGAAGTAGCCTTGGCGCGCGCGGCGGATCTGTTCCGGGGTGATGTCGAACGCGTCGTAGTCGCAGGCCTTCAGCAGGCGCTGAGAATGCGGATCCTGCTCGTCGAACGGAATTGCGCCGACCTCGGGATCGAGCGCCGGGGAATTCTCGTAGAGGTCCCAATACTTGCGGCGAGCGACATAGGGGTCGTGCGGGTGAGTGAAGCTCACAGTCAGGCACCATGGGCGGTCGTCTTGACGGCGCGAAAGGTCGTAGAGCTTGCGGGTCGCGTTGTAGGCAACCTCGTCGTCATACTCCATCTGGTTGGTGATTTCGGCAACGCCGGCACCGGTGACCGAGCCGAGATTGTGGTACCACCAGTCGATGCGCTCGCCGGGCTTGCTGTAATCGGGTGTCCAGCCGAAATCGGCGGGATATATATCGGTGGTCAGCCGTTCCTCGAAGCCATGCAGCTGGTCGGGGCCGACGAAATGCATCTTTCCGGAAAGGGCGGTGTGATAGCCCGCCGCCCGCAGGTGATGGGCGAATGTCGGGATATCGGACGCGAATTCGGCGGCGTTGTCATACACGCGGGTCCGGCTCGGCAATTGCCCGGACATGAAGGATGCGCGCGCCGGCGCGCAAAGCGGACTTGCCGTGTAAGTGTTGGCAAAACGCACCGAACGCTGTGCCAGGGCTTTCAGATGCGGCGCATGGAGAAAATCAGCCGGCCCGTCGGGAAACAGCGTGCCATTGAACTGATCCACCATCAGAATGAGAATATTCGGGCGCGCCATGCGTATCGTCCTTCGGTTTGCGGGAGCGGGAACTTAGCCGTGTGCTCTGCGCTATTCCAGCCCGCATCGACTGGAAGGCGCAACAGGAATCTCGGCCTCATCTCGCATGTGCCATTTGATTGCTTTATTGATTATCGATATCAATTGACCTGTGAAGCGGGCATTTTTTGATATCATCTCTAAGGATTTTTTATGGAAAGCCGCCGTGTCGAACTTGGGTGGATGCGCATATTCTCCGAGATCGGCAAGACAGGTAGTCTGTCGGCTGCGGCAAGCGCTCTTGGTCTGACGCAACCCGCCGTCAGCTATCAGGTTCGCCGGCTGGAGGAGCAACTAGGCGTGAGCCTCCTGAAACGACAACATCGCGGCGTTGAATTGACGGCGGAGGGCCACCGCCTGCTCGACGTCGTGGCAAGGAGCGTCAGCGAGATTGACGAGCTGGCGCGGCGCTTCCGCACTGAACCGGACAGGCCAACGATCCGACTGCGGACGGACTTCGCATTCTCTTCGCTCTGGCTGATCCCGCGGATGCACGCATTCCGCACGCTTTACCCGGATGTCGACATTCAGATTGTCGCGACACAACGAATAGAGAAAGGTCGTTCGGACGACGGCGATATTGCAGTGGTCTTTGGTCGGCGATCCGAATTCGATCGCGGCGCGGTTCTGCTCCTGCCGGAAAAGGTCGCACCGGTCTGCACCCAGGGCTTTCTCGATCGCTACGGCTCCCTCTCGACGCCTGATGATCTCGCGCGGACGCGTTTGATTCATCTCGATACCGAGGAACCGTCGCCTTGGTTCGACTGGCGAACCTATCTGGCGGAGCTTGGTGTCCGCCGCGATGGTCACGCCGGGCAGGGCGACCTCAGCTTCAACACCTATTCGCTGGTGGTACAGGCGGCAATCGGCGAACAGGGCGTTGCAATCGGATGGATGGGCCTGGTCGACTCCCTGCTAGCAACCGGGATGCTGAAGACCGCTGGCCCCGCGCTGGAAGCGCCGGATCGAGGCTATTGGTTGCTGCTGCCGCGGCGCATGCGCGATGCCCAAAGTGACCTGCTTGCAGCGTGGCTGATGGCCGAGGCTGGCATCGACTGACGCTACCCTCAAGCGACGAGGTCATCGAGGAAATCTTGGCACCAGCGCGATACATCGTGCACCAGCAGGTGGTCCATCATCTTCCGCCAACGTTCCTGGCGTTCCTCAAGCGGCATGTTCAAGGCCCGTGCCAGTGCGTTGGCTGTTCCCTCGATGTCGTAGGGATTGACCAGCAAGGCACCCTTCTTCAGTTCGCGGGCGGCACCGGCGAAGCGTGAGAGCACCAGCACGCCGGGATCCTCCGGGTCCTGGGCGGCAACATACTCCTTGGCCACGAGGTTCATGCCGTCCCGAAGCGGCGTGACCAATCCAACCTCGGCCAGCCGATAAAGACCGGCGAGGATCGGGCGGCTGACGGAGCGGTTGATGTAGCGGACCGGCACCCAGTCCACCGTTCCCAAGGCACCGTTGACGCGGCCGGCCTGCTCCGCGACGGTGCGTTGCATCTGCTCGTATTCAGGCACTTCCGATCGGGATTTCGGTGTGATCTGGAGATAGGTGACTTTCCGTTGGTGGGCAGGATTGTTGATGATAAAGCGCTCGAAAGCATCCAGCCGCTGTGTGATGCCCTTCGAGTAATCGAGCCGGTCGACGCCGATGATAAGATCGCGATCCTTGACGCTCTGCCGTGCGCGCTGCACCAGATGATGGCTGCTCGCCTTCTTGGCAAAATCGGCAAAGGCAGCCGTTTCGATGCTGATCCCGTAAGCGCCGCCCTTGAAAACCTTGCCGTTTGCCGTGAACCGGCCATCCCCGATCGCATCGCCCATGTCCTCGCGGCGAAGGCACCCGGCGAAGTTTTCCAGATCATGGTCCGTCTGAAAGCCGACGAGATCGTAGGCCGCCAGGCCATGCATGATCTCTTCGTGAACCGGCATCGTGTAGAGCACATCGGCCGGCGGCCAGGGAATGTGCAGGAAGAAGCCGATGCGGTTCTTGAACCCCATCTGCCTGAGTTCCGCAGCCAGCGGGATCAGATGGTAGTCATGGACCCAGATGATGTCATCCGGACGCAGCAGCGGCGCCAGCCGATGCGCGAAGAAGCGGTTGACCCGGAAGTATCCGGCCATTTCCTTGCGGCCGTACTCCGCGAGATCCAACCGGTAGTGGCAGATCGGCCAGAGCACCCGGTTGGCGAAGCCGTGGTAATACTCCTCGACATCCTTGCCGGTGAGGTCGGTCAGGGCGTAGGTGATCTTGCCCTCTTCCGTCAGGGAGAGCGGACCGGGCTCGTCGTTTTCGCTCGACTTTCCGGACCAGCCCATCCAGATGCCGCCGCGCTGTTCCAATGCCGCTTTCAGCGCCACCGCCAGTCCGCCAGCGGAGGCTGCGCCCTCCTTTGTCGGGGCTGGCACGCGATTGGAAACGATAACGAGACGGGACACAGGGATTCCTTTCCTGGGAGGGCAGCGCGAGCGCTCGGATCAAACGGCAAACTGCCCAATGAGTTCCCGTACTGCCGATGCCGAAGGCAGCGTCAGTGCGGCGGCCGTTTCGGAGGGTGCGCCCACCCGAACGGAGAGGCCGCCCTGACGATTGGCGATGCGAAACATCGCTTCATCGGTTACGTCGTCACCGATGGTGATCGGACGTCTGCCTGCAAATGGCGGCATCGACAGGAACGCCTCGACAGCGTTTCCTTTGTCGGCGCTGGCGGGGCGGATCTCGAGGACCATCTTGCCTCGCTGCAAGGTCCAGTTCGGGCCGGCCCGGGACAGCATCCGCTCCATGATGGACTCCACCTGCGCCTGCTTGTGTGGCGCTAGACGGTAGTGGGCGGCGACTGCCGCTCCCTTGTCTTCCACGAGCACGCCTTCCAGCCCTTCCGTTTCCTCCCGAAGATCGGCCTTCAAAGCCTCGAACGCAGCTGTCGTTTCTGCCTTGGCGACCTTGCCGTCGGGCCGACGCAACTCGGCGCCGTGCAGGCCGGCGATCGGAAATCGGAATGGCGAGAACAATTCATCGGCATAGGCGAGCGCTCGCCCGGTGACCAAGGCCAACGCACCACCGAGCCTTTGCGAAGCGATATCGAGACCTGCAGGCAGCAGCGGGGGCACTACGATCGCGTCCGGAACCTCGGCGAGATCGAGCAATGTCCCATCGATATCGAGGAAGAGAGCGCAATCTTGAGGCGAAGAGGACAGAGCGCTCAGCACCTTCTTCTGCCCCGAGACCGATTGCGGCGTCGCGGCAGGAAATGGCTTACTGGTGTACGACATGGTGACTTACCTATGTCGCTATCATCCCAAGGCAACCCGCGCGATTGAATGTTGCGAGGAAATCTCGGATTTCTACCGGCGTCCTGCGCTCGGCCGTTTCATTCAGCCGGGATCGTGCCGGAATGCTCGGCAAAAAAGGCCTTGGCGTCGGCCGTGAAGACTTCTCGCTGATCTGCCCGCGTATAAAACATGTGGCCGCCTCGATAGACCTTCAGCGCCACCCGCTCGCCGGCAAGCGAAGGCGGCAGGTGGTCAACGACATAGCGGCTGACGCCGTACGGCGTCACCAGATCGCTGTAGCCGTGGGCGATCAGCAGCCGGAATTTCGGATTGGAGGCGAGCAGCTGGCGGATGTCGTCGGTCACGCTCGCCTGCAGCCTTGAACCGCCGCCGCGTCCGCCCCATTCCCATCTGCGGCTGATGTCGCCGTCCAGCAGCGAATAGGTCATCTCGGTCTTGAAGCCGAGTTCGTTGCGCGCATAGTCGGCAAAGGCGCCGCCATAGGCGCGGGTGAAGCCGTCGAGAATTGCGTCGTCGCCGCGATCAGAGTCCGACTCCGGGTAAGGATCGGGCGTCGAGAACGTCGCGTCGTAAGGGCTGACGACCTTGCCGTCCTGGCCACTTGACTGCTTCGCGTAGGCATTTCCGAGGAAGCCACGGTTCTTCGTTACGACATCCTCGGGAATGCCGGTCATGCCGGCAATCTTCCCATAGAAGGCTTTGGCGGCATCGCCTGTCGGCGCCGGGCCGGCAAGTGTCGTCAGATAGTCGCCGAGTGCAAACTTCTCCGCCTCGCTTTGCCGTACTTCATCGAAGGCGTTGCGCCTCTCCATGTTCGCTGCCGCGAGCGACGGAAACTCAAGCGCGGCGCCGAGTGCAAACTGATCTGCATTGAACATCAGTTGCCCTTCGAGCAGGGGCGAAAGCAGGATCGCGCCGGAGGCGATGATGCCTTGGCTATCCTTCAGTGCGCCGGCGACTTTGGCGGCGCGAAAGCCGCCGTAACTCTCGCCGAGAAGAAATTTCGGCGAACCGGAGCGGTTGTTGTGGGCGACGTAGAGGGCGATCGCCTTTGCAATGCTCTCCGCGTCGGAGTTGACGTTGTAGTATTTGGACGCGTCGTCAGCCTTGGCGGTCCGGCTCCAGCCGGTTCCGATCGGATCGATCAGGACAAGGTCGGTGAAGTCGAGCCAGCTCAGCGGATTGTCGACCAATTTCGCGTCGGCCCCATCGTCGCCCTTCGGGCCGAAATCGAGGATGCGCGGCCCCACAAGGCCGAGTTGGAGAAATGCCGAGGCAGCACCCGGGCCGCCATTGAAGGCAAAGGTCAGCGGTCGGTCGGGCGCTCCATTCTTGGCGACATAGGCCGTATAGAAGATAGCGCCGGTCTTGGAGCCGTCTTGCGCGAAGAGATCCAGCGTCCCGGCCGTTGCGACATAGTCGAGCTGTCGGCCACCGATGGTCATTGTGCGCTCGGTCGCCGAGTCGATTGGCAACAGGCTCAGTACACTATCGTCAGATGCCCGCTGTGTGGAAGTATCGCCTCTGCCCTCCTGCGATACGGCGGGAGTGATCGGCGCAAGCAGGGCGGTTGCGAGCAGAATGGCGGACAGGAAACGCAAGACTTCTCCTCCGGCGGAAGCGGCATGGAAGAGGTCAGCCTAGCATCGCCCGGTGAGGGGAGAAATCAACAGATGGTGAGGCGGACGTCAGTCCGCCTTCTCGATCGTCCGCGCATTGACGAATTGTGCACGGCCGGCGTTCCAGCCATTGATGGCGGCACCGGTGCCCAGCGCCACGAAGAGCACCGCCGACCAGCCAAAGCTGCCAGTCCAGCTGCGGATCAGCCCAACGACAAGCGGACCGATCGCCGCAAGCAGGTAGCCGACACATTGGGCCATGCCGGAAAGGTGGGCCGCGACATGCGGATCGCGAGACCTCAAGACGATCGTCGTCATCGCAACCGCAATCAGTCCGCCTTGGCCGATACCCTGCAGCACGGCCCAGACCCAGACCGTGGACAGCGGCGCAAATAGCAGGCCGAACAGGGCGACGACGGCGACGGCGCAGAGCGACGCGTTGATCACCCGCTGATCCTTGCCCCTGACTGCGATCTGCGGGGCGACAAGGCATGCCGCGGCCTGAACCATCACCGACACGGAAACGATCGCCCCCGCAGTGATGCCGTCAACACCGCGCTCGCGCAGGATTGGAACGAGCCAGCCGAACACACAATAGGCCAGCGCTGATTGCAGCCCCATGAACAGTGTGACGTGCCAGGCCAGGCGATCGCGCCAGAGCCCTTGCACCGAAAAGCCGGTGCGTTTGACCTGGTTCTTCGTGGACAGCACCTGCGGCAGCCAGATAATCGCGACGACCAGCGCGGGTATCCCCCACGCGGCGAGCGCCGCGGAAAGGGAATCACCGAGAATGTGTTCGAGCGGCAAAGTGAAGCCCGCCGCGCTCGCGGCGCCGGCGCACAGCGCCATCGTGTAGAAGCCGGTCATCAATGCGGCGCGATCGGCAAAGTCGCGCTTGACCAAGCCCGGCAGCAGCACGTTCCCGACAGCGATGCAGCCGCCGGCGAGGGCAGTGCCGACGAAGAGCAGCGGAATCGAGGAAAGGCCACGCAAGGCTGTCCCGAGCGCCAGCAGGACGAGCACGCCGAGAAGCGTGCGTTCCGTGCCGATCCGCTGGGCAAGCCGCGGCGCCAGCGGTGAAAAGGCACCGAGGCAAACAACGGGCAAAGTGGTCAGCAGGCTGGCGCCCAGCGCGGAGAGGCCGAGTTCAGATTTGATTTCGGGCAACAGCGCCGAGGCGCTGGAGAACACCGGACGCAGATTGAACGCAATCAGAACGAGGCTTGCCCCAAGCAGAAAGCGCGCCGCGGCGCTGCTGCCGACCGGCGGCTTCGGTTGCGGGACGCTGTCGGCCTCGGCGTCGATGAGTTGTTCGTCCGCCAGGTCGTAGACGTGAGCGGAATCCTCGAGGGGCGTTGTCATGAATGGAGCATCCGGTCAAGAGCACTGATGATCGGGGCCATGAAGCGGCGTACGGCGGCGTCGGCCTGCTGTGGATTGCCGCTGGCGATTGCGTCGATGATGTCTGCATGCGCCCGCATATCGGGCTCCGGAATTTCATCATCCAACGTCGCCTTGATCGTCTCGGTGATCGAGGCGGAGAAAAACTCATAGATTTCAATCATCGCACGGTTGGCAGACGCGGCGATGACCGCCTTGTGAAAGGCAAGATCGCGTTCGACGAAGGCGCTCTTGTCGCCGCCTTCGAAATTGCCGCGTTTTTCAAGAAGTGCCCGAAGCTCCGCGATGATCGCAGGCGTCTGCCGTAGAGCCGCGAGCCGTGCCGCCTCGACGTCGAGCGCGCACCGGGCCTCGAACAGATCGCGCAGACTGGCGCGACGGGCCATGGTGAGCGGCAGCCGGGTATCCGTGGTCGAGAGCACGTAGGTTCCCGAGCCCTGCCGGGTCTCCAGCAGGCCTTGCGATACCAGCACCCTGACCGCCTCGCGGACGGTGCCGCGGCTGACGGAGAGCATGGACGAAAGAGACGCCTCGTTGGGCAATTTATCGCCAACGGCCCACCTCTTTCCGAGGATTTCCGTACGGATCGCCTCAATGGCCGTATCCGCCAGCTTGGTTTTTGCGAGTGGTTCCATCGTTCGTATTCATAAAGTCATCAGATGACTTTATGAATACTCCGAGATCATGATGTTCGTCAATGCCATCGCGAAAATTGGAAAAGGGCCGCGCGAGCGACCCTTTCCATGAGTTCTGGCCTGTAAATGGCCGGACCGTCAAAGCGGCCCTAGGAAGGTGGGCTTAGAGCGAGGGCTGCCTCGCTTTCATCACCACTTCCATGCCTTTTACGAGGTCTGAAATCTCATTAGACATTGGATCACCTTCCTTTCGTTCTGTTGTCGATAAGAAGAAGGTAGGATGATTCGCCGGCGATGCAAGAAGAATTCCTGACGAGGATGCCGCGACAACTTGCCAATCCCCCGATTTCATTTCGCTGTCATCGGCGATCCTGTAATGATTACAACGGAGTGCTGCTTGCTTCTGTTCCATTGTAGACTTTAGTGGGAAAGCCTGTGGATTGAGCCGGCTCAATGTGCGGCCTTGATGAACGTGCCATTCTGCAGTTCGCGCATCGCCTGCATGATCTCTTCGCGGGAATTCATGACGATCGGTCCGTGCCAGGCGACCGGTTCCTCGATCGGCTTGCCCGAGACAAGCAGGAAGCGGATACCTTCGTCGCCGGCCTGCACTGTCACTTCGTCACCGCTGTCGAAGACGACCAGCGTCCGGTTGCCCGACATGTCGCGGATGTTCAGCTCTTCGCCGTTGACCTCTTTCTCGACGCGGACGCCGAAGGGTTTCGACGCGTCGCGGAACGTGCCGGAGCCAGCGAAGATATAGGCAAAGGCATTGCGATAGGTATCGACCGGCAAGCGCTTCTTCTTGCCTGGCGGTACCGAGACATCGAGGTAGATCGGCTCGGCTGCCACGCCGTCGACTGGGCCAGCCTTGCCCCAGAAGTCGCCGCAGATGACGCGTACGGCGGTGCCGTCGTCATCGACCACAACGGGAATGTCGGCGGACTTGACGTCCTGGTAGCGTGGCGCCGTCATCTTCAGCGACGAGGGGAGATTGGCCCAGAGCTGGAAGCCGTGCATGCGTCCGGCAAAATCGCCCTTCGGCATTTCCTGATGCATGATGCCGCTGCCCGCCGTCATCCACTGGATGTCGCCGGCGCCGAGCAGGCCGCGATTGCCGAGGCTGTCGCCATGCTCGACCGTGCCGGCGAGAACATAGGTGATCGTCTCGATGCCGCGGTGCGGATGCCATGGGAAGCCGCGGATATATTCGGCCGGATTGTCGTTGCGGAAGTCGTCCATCATCAGGAACGGATCTGTCATCGACGGATCTCCGAAGCCGAAGACGCGATGCAGCTTCACGCCGGCGCCTTCCATGGTCGGCGTTGCAGTGCTCATATGCTTTACGGGACGGATCGACATGGCATCCTCTCCAAGGTTCAACTTAGCCCGAAATATAGCCATCGGGCCGGCCCGAGCGAAACCGCCGGAGACAGGAACGCACTGTTCACAAAAGAAGATGCACCATTGCGCAATGTGAACGCGTCAACCGTCAGAAATTTGTCATCTTCCGCTTGCAAGCCACGAAGCCGTTCAGGTCTTATTAACCATCGGATTCGACAATCATTGTCGCGTTTCAGCATTTCTCCCGCTTCCGACGGAGCGGGTTCCGGAGTGGAAAGAGCATGTGTCGCTGGGCAGCCTATCGCGGAGAACCCCTCTATCTGGAGGAACTGGTGTCATCTCCCGCGCACTCGCTGATCGAGCAATCGCATTGCGCCACCCGCGCCAAGACGCCCACCAATGGCGACGGCTTCGGCATTGCCTGGTATGGCGACCGACCGGAGCCGGGTCGTTATCGCGACACCTTGCCGGCCTGGTCCGACTGCAATCTCAAGAGCCTTGCGCGGCAGATCCGTTCGCCGTTGTTCCTGGCGCACGTGCGGGCGGCTACCGGCGGCGGTACCCGTCGTGACAACTGTCACCCTTTCACCTACGGCAACTGGTCGTTCATGCACAACGGCCAGATCTCCGGCTTCGAGCGGCTGCGCCGACCCATGGAAGCCATGCTGGACGACGAACTCTTCAATGCCCGCGGCGGGACGACCGATTCAGAGCTGATGTTCCTCCTTGCCCTGCAGTTCGGTCTGCAACAGACGCCGGTGGCTGCGATGGCGGAGATGATCCGCTTCGTCGAAAGCCTCGCCGACAAGCTGCTGGGATCTGTGCTGCTGCGCTATACGGCGGCCTTCTCCGATGGCAAGTCGCTCTACGCGATGCGCTATGCGACCGATCGCAAGGCGCCGACGCTTTACGCCTCACCGCTCGGCAAGGGCTATTGCCTGGTGTCCGAGCCGCTCAACGATGACGTCGATGCTTGGGCAGAGATCCCGGACGGCAGCGTCGTCACGCTCGGCGATGGTGGTCTCGACATCGTACCGTTTCGTCCGGTGCAGGCTGTGGTGAGAGCCGCTCCGGTCGCCATCACGGCTTGAGCCGTTCGGCAATCATTGCCGCCAGCCTGGTGGCAACCTCTTCCTTTGCAAGGTCCGGCCACTGCTCGATGCCGCTGTGGGCGACGATCTTTACGCGGTTGCGCACACCGCCCATGATGCCCGTTGCCGGCGAAACATCGTTGGCGACGATGATATCGGCGCCCTTGCGATCAAGCTTTGCCCTGGCGTTGCTCTCGACGTCCTGGGTTTCGGCGGCGAAACCGATCACCAGCTTCGGCCGCATCGTGTGATGGCCGACTGTTTTCAGGATGTCCGGATTTTCCGTTAGCGCGAGCGTCGGGATGGATTCGCCCGGATGCTTCTTGATCTTCTGGTCGGCGGCTGAGGCCACGCGCCAGTCGGCGACGGCCGCGACCATCACGGCGACATCGGCGGGCAGGGCGGCGAGCACGGCGTCCCGCATCTGATCGGCGCGCTCCACATGGACAACCTTGACGCCGAAAGGATCGGGAATGGAAACCGGTCCGGAAACGAGGGTCACATCTGCGCCAAGCGTGGCGAGTGCCGCGGCAATCGCATGCCCCTGGCGGCCGGAGGAGCGATTGGCGATGTAGCGCACGGGGTCGATCGGCTCATGCGTTGGCCCGGAGGTGACGATTGCCCTGCGACCGGCCAGCGGCTTCGGCCCATCGCTCAGCAACGCTTCTGCGGCAGCAACGATCTCCAGCGGCTCGGCCATGCGACCGACGCCCGCCTCGCGGCTCTCCGCCATCTCGCCGGACATCGGCCCGATGAACCGGATGCGGTCGCCGCGCAGCGTCTCGACGTTGCGTTTCGTCGCCGGATGGGCCCACATATGCGGGTTCATGGCGGGTGCGGCGAGAACCGGCCGGTCGGTCGCAAGCAACACCGTAGAAGCAAGGTCGTCAGCAAGCCCGTTCGCCATCTTGGCAAGCAGGTCCGCCGTCGCCGGCGCGATCAGGACAAGGTCGCAATCGCGCGCCAGCCGGATGTGCCCGACATCCTGCTCGTCCTGCCGAGAAAAAAGATCCGTGAACACATGGTCGGCAGCAAGCGCACCGACGGCAAGCGGCGTCACGAATTCCTGCGCGCCTGTGGTCATCAGCGGTCGCACGGAAGCGCCCCGCTCCCTGAGTCGTCGGATCAGGTCCAGGCTTTTATAGGCCGCGATCCCGCCTGAAATGATGAGGAGGATCCGTTTGCCGCTGAGAACCATGGCTCTTTCCATCGATTAGCTGGTTGCAGCAAACCCTAAGCCTTTGGGGAATAATAAGCAATCGGCACTGGAAGCGCATCGGTCGCAGTGACAACGCGGACGTCCTGTGGCATGGAGCGAAACATGGGGACCATGCGGCGAATCTTGCGGGATCGGGTATCGGCAAGCGCCGTCGCGCTGCTGTTCGCCTGCCTGCTTTTGATCCAGGGGCTGCTGACCGGCACCGCGCAGGGCGCCATGGCGGCATCCGCCGTCGATCCCTTCGCGATCATCTGTTCTTCGAGCGGACACGGTTCCGTCGATGATGCCGGGCACGGTAATTTGCCGGCCAAGAAGATGCCGGAGTGCCCGTGCGGCACGCTCTGCCGCCTCGTATCGACTGCCATGCCGGCAATTCTCGGCGGGCAGACAGCTCCTCTTTATGTTGCGGTCGAGGCCTCTATCGACATAGCGGCCCGAGCGGATGCCGTTGTTTCATATCCTTTACGCGGACGGATCGCCGAACCGCGTGCACCTCCCATCACAGCCTGACGTCATCGTCGTCCGCCTCTACGCCCGTCGCGCAGAGGCCGATTTTCTCACGTTGGGAGTCCTCCATGTCCGATCTTACCATCGGTCGCGAGAGCGTTGGCGCTTCGGTGCGCTCCGCCTCCGACCTCTACCGCGCCGTCTGGCGTTGGCATTTTTACGCAGGCCTTCTCGTCCTGCCTTTCATGATTACGCTGGCAATCACTGGCGGCCTTTATCTCTTCAAGGATGAGATAGACGCGGCGATCCATTCCGATCTCAAGCGCGTCGAAGTGCAGCCGGGCGTAAACCGTGCGGCACCTTCAGCGATGGTGGCCGCCGCGCTTGCTGTCCACCCTGGAACTGCAGTCAAATTCACCGACCCGGCCACGCCCGACGCTTCTGCCGAAATCACCATCGGTACGGTGGCGGAAGGTAAACTTGCCGTGTACGTTGATCCCTACACCGCCAAGGTGCTGGGCGCATTGCCGGATCGCGGCACCGTCATGTGGACGATCCGCTATCTTCACAGCCTAAAATATTTCGGAAACTACGCACGCATGCTGATCGAAATCGCGGCCGGTTGGTCAATCCTGCTGGTTGCCACGGGCATCTACCTCTGGTGGCCGCGACGCCAGACTGGGGGCGTTCTTTCCGTTCGCGGCACGCCGAAGCGCCGGGTCTTCTGGCGGGACATGCACGCCGTGACCGGCATATTCGTCGGCTTCTTCATCGTCTTCCTGGCCATCACGGGCATGCCGTGGTCCGGGGTCTGGGGTGGCAAGGTCAATGAATGGGCGAATGGCAACAACTTCGGCTATCCCGCAGGGGTGCGCGTCGCCGTACCGATGTCCGACGAGCACCTCGATCACATTGCCAAGACCTCGTGGTCGCTGGAGCAGGCGCAGGTCCCGCAGTCTGCCGGGCACGCGCATCATGCACAGCCGATCAGTCTCGACGGCGCCGTCGCCACCTTCGACCGTCTTGGCCTGCATCGTGGCTACGCCGTGAATATTCCGACGACGTCGGACGGTGTGTTTACCGGATCGGTCTATCCCGATGACCTTACCAAGCAGCGGGTCGTACATCTCGACCAGTATTCCGGAACGCCACTGATCGACATGAGCTATGCCGACTACGGTCCGCTCGGAGAGTCGCTCGAGTGGGGCATCAACACCCATCTCGGTCAGCAATTCGGGCTTGTGAACCAGCTTGTGCTTATCGTCGCTTGTGCGGCGATCATCCTGCTTGCGGTTTCGGCTGCGATCATGTGGTGGAAGCGACGCCCGGCCGGATCGCTCGGCGTTCCGCCGATGCCGGCGGACAAACGCGTGTTTCGCGGCCTGATTGCGATCCTTGCCATCGGCGGGGTGCTCTTCCCGCTGGTCGGCCTGTCGCTCATCGTTATGCTCGGATTGGATTGGCTCTACGTCAGGTCCAGAAGGTTGCCATCGATCTGACCTCGCTGGGGAGGCGGACACACTCGCGCCCAGCCCGATCGACAGATAGCAGAAAGGCCGTGGAGGAGAGAATCCACGGCCTTCTCATGCATCCTCTCTCGGGGTCTCGGTCCTTAGAGGTTGCTCATCCCGCCATCGATGACGAGCTCGCTGCCGACGATATAGGCGGCTTCATCGGAGGCGAGGAAAATGATCGTCTTGGCAACCTCGCCGGCATCGCCGAACCGGCCTACCGGGATTTGCGCCTGGATCTGCGAAGCCATGGCTTTGGCGTCGGCTTCCGACATCCCGAACTTGCCATAGAGCGGTGTCGCGATCGGACCGGGGCTGACCGCGTTGACGCGAATGCCGCGGCCGATCAGTTCGCCGGAGAGCGTCTTTGCCAGCGTCAGCAGCGCGCCCTTGGTCAGGGCGTAGACGCTGGAATTCGGCATGCCGATATGGGCGTTGATCGAGGTGTTGAGAACGATCGAAGCCTGCTTCGAAAAGAGCGGCAAGAGTGCCTGGATCAGGAAGAACGGACCCTTGACATTGATCGCGATCGACTTGTCGAAGGCTTCCTCGCTCCATTGTTCGAGCGGGCCGAACTCGGCCACGCCGGCATTGACGAAGAGGATGTCGAGATGGCCGAAAACGTCCTTGATGGTGGCGGCGACGGTCTTCTGGCCGGCAGCGTTGCCGGCATCCGCCTGGATGACCAACGCCTTGTCGCCAAATTCGGCACGGGCGGCCTCGACGCTCTTTTCGCTACTACCGGTGATGGCAACGCGAGCGCCTTCGGCGATGAATTGACGGGCGGTCTCGAGGCCGATGCCGCTGGTGCCGCCAGTGATGAGAGCTGTCTTGTTCTGCAAGCGTGCCATTGTCGTGAGTCCTTATGATCCATTGATGTTGGGAGGATGCGATTGCAATTGCTAGCCGCGATATCCGCTCTTTCCACAATCTTTCCGGTCAGAGCGGATAGCTTTCGAACTCAGGTGCGGGTGATCGAGGCGCCACCGTCGACCAGCGAGGCGGTGCCGGTGACGAAGCTCGAGTCGTCGGATGCGAAGTAGAGCACGGAGCGGGCAAGTTCCTCAGGCGCAGCGACACGCTTCAGCGCATGCAGGCTGGTGATGAAGCTCTGCTTGCCTTCGGTGTCGTTCATCTCGCGATACATGTCGGTGTCGACAGCACCCGGCAGAACCGCATTGACACGCACATTCTTCGGGCCGAATTCGGCAGCGAGCGCCTGTGTCAGGCCGATGAGGCCGGACTTGCTGGCGGCATAAGCGGCAACGCCCGGGAAGGCGAAGCTGTAGCCGACGAAAGTCGAGGTGAAGATGACGGAGCCGCCGCCGTTCTTTTCCATCTGGCCGATCTGATGCTTGGCAGCCAGGAAGGAGGCCGTCAGGTTGATCGTCAGCGCTTCAGTGAAACCGGCTTCCGAAACGCTAGTGCTGGGACCGGCTTCGCCAAGGATGCCGGCATTGTTGAAAGCAATGTCGAGCTTGCCGTAGCGATCGACTGCGGTGGCGACCAGCGCCTTGTGATAGTCTTCCGAGCGGACGTCGCCGGCAACGGCGACGGCGTCTCCACCGGCTGCCTTGATCTCTGCCACCAGGCTTTCAAGTTCTGCCTGGCGGCGGGCGCCGACCACGACCTTTGCGCCCTCGGCAGCAAAGAGCTTGGCCGTTGCGCGACCGATGCCGGCGCTCGCGCCGGTTACGATGGCGACTTTTCCATTCAAGCGGTTCATTGTTCCATCTCCAGTGTTGGGTTGTGGGTGGCGATTGCCGTCCCTTTCGATGAGCAGAAGATGGCATTTTCTTTTCGTTCGGATTAGTCTCCAAATGGTGGAACTCGAATTCGGATTTGCCGAACGATGATCAGGGTTGAGGGAATAACGGCTTTCGTGGCGATCGTGGAAGCCGGCTCGGTCAGCGAGGCCGCCCGGCGCCTGCGGTTGTCGAAGTCTGTCGTCAGCGAGCGACTGGCGGAGCTTGAAAAATCGCTCGGCGGTGTGCTCCTTCATCGCACCACGCGAAAACTCACCCTCACGGAAGACGGCACGGCCTTTCTGGAGCGCGCGACGCGGATCGTTCAGGAAATAGAGGAAGCCACCGCCGAGATGGCGGTACGCCGTGGCACACTATCCGGACCGCTGCGCATTGCCGCCCCCGTCACCTTCGGGCGCATGCATCTTGGCCCTGCGCTATACCCGTTTCTGGCCGAGCACCCGGAGATCCAGCTTGTGCTCGACATCGACGACCGCCGCGTCGATGTCTCCTCGGAAGGGTATGATGCCGTGGTCCGCCATGGCCCGATTGTCGACTCCCGGCTGGTGGTATGGAAGCTCAGCCGCAGTCGTCGGATTTTGGTCGCCTCGCCGGCTTATCTCGGCCGCCATGGTATGCCGAAGACCCTTGCCGACCTCGATGGTCATAAAGGCATCTTCTACACCAACCGGGGCGTTGCCGACTGGCGGTTCCAGACCCCGGATGGAGCGATCGTCGTGCGGGCAAGCCAGGCCGTCGGCATGAACAACGGAGACATGATCCGCGATGCCGCGGCCGCCGGTCTCGGAATCGCGCTGCTGCCAGCCTTCATCGCCGGACCTGCGATCAGTAAGGGACAGCTGCAGGAAATCGATGTCGGCTACAGGCCGGAAGCCGAGTTCATCTATATGGCGCATCCGGAGGGCCGCAATCCGTCCGCGAAGTTGCGCGCCGTCGCGGACCATCTGCGCAGGACCTTCGGAGATCCGCCCTATTGGGATCCCGCCGGATGATCAGATGAGGCTCATCATGTTTGCGGCGACGCGCGACCGCTGTGCCTTCAACATAGCAAGTCCGAGACGCGCCACCAGCGGTGGCCCCTCGATCGGTCGGTAGGCGACGCCATCGAGAGCCAGATGGGCAATCGAAGCCGGAACGATCGACACGCCGAGATCGGCGGCCACAAGATTGACGACCGACGGAATCTGTGGCGCCTCCTGTGTCACGACGAGCTCGAAACCGGCATCGCGGCATCCGCGCACGATATCGTCATAGAGACTGAGACCGACCGTGCGTGGAAACAGAATGAAGGGTTCGCCGGCAAGCGCCGAGAGTGGCACCTTCCCGTATTTTGCAAGCGGGTGGTGCGCCGGCAAAGCAATCAGCATCGGCTCGTCCGCCAGTCGCTTCAGCGTGACGTCTTTCGGATCTTCCAGACCGGGTCTGATGAAGGCGACGTCGATTTCCTGCCGCAGCAATTTCTCCATCAACCAATTGCTGTTCATCTCGGTCAAGGAAAGGCCGACATCGGGCCACTGGCTGCGAAAGCGGCGGATCGTGCCGCTGACCGCCGTGTTGAAGGCGGAGGACGCGGTGAAGCCGAGTGCCAGCCGCCCGGTCTCGCCACGTGTCGCGCGCTGTGCGGCGAGTTTCGCCTTTTCGGCAGCAGCAATGGCAGCCCGGCCTTCCGGCAGGAATGCGCTGCCCGCCTCCGTCAGCTCCGCGCCATGCGGGACGCGATGAAACAGCGCGGCGCCGACCTCATGTTCAAGGTCGCGGATCTGCTGGCTGAGCGGCGGCTGGCCGATGCCGAGCTTCGCGGCGGCGCGGGTGAAATTCCCCTCTTCGGCCACTGCCAGGAAATAGCGGATATGGCGCAACTCCATTGGTATCTCCAAAAGCTATCGACAATGGCACTTTCATATATTGGACAAATGGCGCGCTGCTGGCTAGGTCAAAAGGCGTGAAAGGTTGGTGCCCCAATGCAACGCGCCGCAGATAAGCCCTTAGACGCCTCCGAAATTCACTCGCGTCCAAATCTCCACGTCGTGCGAACGACGGCGGAGCCGCAGGACAGGCAGTTCCTGCTGCGCGGCACCTCGTCCTATCGGCGCGCCAGCCTCGCGCTCTTCCTTTCCGGCTTTGCTACCTTTTCGCTGCTCTATTGCGTGCAGCCGCTGATGCCGATCTTTGCCGCGGACTTCGGAGTAAGCCCGGCGGCGAGCTCGCTATCATTGTCTTTGTCGACCGGTTTTCTCGCCTTCGCGATCTTCTGTGCCGCGGCCGTCTCCGAAAGCTTTGGCCGCCGCAGCCTGATGTTCGCTTCGCTGCTCGGGGCCGCGCTTTGCACGATCGCCTGCGCCCTCGTCCCAAGCTGGCACGCGCTGCTTGTTATCCGCGCGCTTGAAGGGCTGTTGCTCGGCGGCGTACCGGCTGTTGCGATGGCCTATCTCTCCGAGGAAATCGATCCGCGGGGACTTGGCGCTTCGATGGGCCTCTATATCGCTGGGAATGCCTTCGGCGGTATGGCAGGCCGTGTCGTCACCGGCACGCTGGCTGAATTTTTCTCCTGGCGCGTCGCATTGGGGGCGCTCGGCGTGCTCGGCCTCGCTGCAGCAATAGGCTTCTTCCTGCTGCTCCCCGCATCGCGCAATTTTACACCGCGCAAGGGTTTCGACGCCCGATTCCACGTGAGGGCCTGGGCCGGACATCTCAGCAATCCTGCCCTGCCGCTGCTCTTCGCCATCGGCTTTCTCGCCATGGGCACCTTCGTCACGGTTTACAACTACATCGGCTTCCGCCTAGTTCAGCCACCATACAACCTCAATCAAACCGAGCTTGGCCTGATCTTCACGGTTTACCTCTTTGGCATCGCTGCCTCGTGGGTTGCCGGCATGCTCGGTGACCGCATCGGTCACTTCATCGTCCTGCCGGCCGGCATTGCGGTCGCGGCATTGGGTGTGACCGCGACGCTCTCATCCTCCTTGCCGCTGATTGTCCTTGGCATCGTGCTGCTGACATCGGGCTTCTTCGTCGCCCATTCGGTGGCAAGCGCGCTCGTCGGTCGCCTTGCCCGCGGCACCAAGGGGCACGCTTCCGCGCTCTATCTGCTGTCTTATTACATCGGTTCCAGCGTTGCCGGTTCGGTCGGTGGCTATTTCTGGGGTGCCGATGGCTGGAATGCCGTCGTGGTCTTCACGCTGGCACTGCTGGTGCTCGGTATGGTCGCGGCGCTCGCCGCCGCGAGGCTGGCCAAACGATAGGCGTCATAACCAAAGATAGTAAGCGGACTAAACAGTCTTTGCCGTGCGCCGCGGTTGAGCCCCTCTCATGCCACTCCACAGATACCAGAAGACGGAGATCAGGATGATCACACCGCCGATGATCGTGGAAAGGGTGGGTGTCTCCGAGAAGGCGAGCCAGACCCAGAGCGGGCCGAGCACGACGTCAAGCAAGCCGATCAGTCCAGCCTCGCTCGACGGAATATAGCGGCCGCCGGTCATGAACAGCAGATAGGCGATCCCCGATGTCGTCGACCCAAACACCACGAGCACGAGGATTTCCTGCCAGCTCGGTAGCGTGTGGGACATCAGCGGCAGACAAAGCAGCACACAGAGGCCCGACCCCAGCGCGTTGACTGGCGCCAGCCGCAGCGCCGGATAGCGTCGCGCTGCCACGAGCAGAATGCTGAAGGTTAGCGTCATCAGGAACGCCAGGGCATTGCCCGCGATGTCCTGGGGCCTCGCCCCGAAACCTGCAACAATCAGGACGCCAACGAAGGCGATCATACTGGCGATAAGCACGCGCCTACTGATGGTCTCCTTCAGCCAGAGATAGGCGATGGCTGCGGCGACGAAGGGAACGGTCGCATAGATCGCCAGCACGTTGGCGACGGTCGTCAGCTTGAGCGCGCCAATATAGCCGTACATCGAAATCGCGGCCATCAGACCAAACAGCGGATAGAAATAGAGCGGTGCCTTGCCAGGCGCGGCACTGATCCGCTTCTTTGCCAAAATGATGATCGTCAGCGCCAGTCCACCAAACAGTGAGCGCCAGCCGAGCACCGTCCAGACATCGAGGTCGAGCGCCCGGACGAAGAGCCCCGCGGTGCTCCACATGATCGTAGCGATGCTGACGAGGAGCATACCGTAGGTGCGGGGCTGCATGGTGAGATCCGTTCGTTGGAAGGGCAGCTGTCGAGTCGACATCCGATCTGTATCAGAGACGCCAGACCAGCGATCGATCGGTTGCGCCACGCCATAGCGTAATCCGACAGAAAATGCCTCCAGACAGCCGCCGCGGCGCTATCCAAGCCTGATGTAAGGAACGTCCTTCCTTGCCACCTCATCCAGCGCCTCGTCATAGCCGGCATCGGCATAGCGCATGACGCCGAGCGCCGTGTCGTTGGTGAGCGCATGGTCAAGTCGCTCGTCAGCTGCATCGGTGCCATCGGCCACGACGGTCACGCCGCAGCTTGTCATGTAGCCGGCATAGCCGCCGCCGCCGGAATGAACGACGACGAGATCAGCCATCGACGAGCAAAGCATCATCGCATCGATCAGCGGCCAATCGGCGATCGCGTCGGAGCCGTCCTTCATCCGCTCGGTCATGATGTTCGGATGCGCCATCGCGCCGGCGTCGAGATGATCCCGCGAGAAGGCGACGGGCCCTTTCAGCTCACCGCTTGCGACGAGTTCGTTGACCCGGCGGGCGAGCATCGTGCGCTCGCCGTGGCCGAGCCAGGCAATGCGGGCCGGCAATCCCTCGAAAGGCACATGCTCGCGCGCCAGCCGGATCCAGTTGGTGATGATCTTGTTCTCGGGGAACATCTCGAGCAGCAGATCATCGATCCGGGCGATGTCGCTTTCCTCGCCCGACAATGCCATCCAGCGGAAGGGACCGATTGCCCGGGCAAAGAGCGGCCGCAGATAGGCTTCGGTGAAGATCGGGATGTCGAAGGCGTTGGCGACGCCGCCTTCCTTCGCCTGTGTGCGAATGAGGTTGCCGTTGTCGAAGACCTCGGAGCCCTTCTTCTGGAAGTCCAGCATGGCGGTTACGTGCTGCACGATCGAGGCGCGGCTTGCCGCCATCAACTGTCCCTGACCATCGTCGCGCAGCTCGCGCACCTGCGCGAGGCTCATCCCCTTCGGCACGTAACCGTAGACAAGATCGTGCGCGGAGGTCTGGTCGGTGACGATATCGGGCACGATGCCGCGCCGTGCGATTTCGGGATAGATTTCCGCGGCGTTGCCGACGAGACCGACGGATAGCGCCCGCTTTTCCTTCACGGCGGCGTCGATCATCGCAAGCGCCGTATCGAGATCCGGCGCGATTTCCTGCAGATAGCCGATCTCTTGCCGCTTCTTCGCGCGCTCGGCATCGATGTCGACGCAGAGGATGGCCGCACCCGCCATGCGGCCGGCGAGCGGCTGCGCGCCGCCCATGCCGCCGAGCCCCGCCGTCAGCACGAAGCGTCCGAAGAGATCGCCGCCGAACCGGCGCTCTGCAATGCGCATGAAGATTTCATAGGTGCCCTGGATGACGCCCTGACTGCCGATATATTGCCAGGCACCGGCCGTCAGCCCGCCCCAGCAGATCAATCCCTTCCGCTGCAGCTCGTAGAAGACCTCGGCCTTCGCCCATTGCCCGACGATGTTGCAGTTCGCCATGATGACGAGCGGTGCCTTCGCGTGCGTCTTGACAACGCCGATCGGCTTGCCGGACTGGATCAGCAGCGTCTGATCCTCGTCCATCTCGGTCAGCGCCTTGACGATGCCCTTGTGCGCCGCCCAGTTGCGCGCGGCCTTGCCGAGCGCGGCGTAGACCACGAGATTGTCCGGATCCTCGCCGACGGAGAGAACGTTTTCCAGAAGCCGCAGCAGGGCCTCCTGCCGCCAACCCTTGGCGCGCAGGTCCGACCCGCCCGGAATCGGAAATTTCGGATGACGTGGATTGGGCTTCGGCATCTTGGTTGTTCCTCTATCTTCGCTTGCCGCGTCGGAATCCGGCGCGGCTCAGGCTTTCGCGGCCAGCGCGTAGCGGGCAAGCTCGATCCCCATCGCCTTTTCCACCGGGGGATAGACGGTCGGGTCGAGAACGCTTGCCGACAGCGGAATGATGCTCATCGGCACATGCAGGATGAACACATGCATGCCGCTCTCCAACTGACCGACGCTCAGTGGTTCTCCCTCGGGCGAGAGCGTCGTAATGACCGAGGGGAAGGTGGCGATGCGTTTGCCCTCGATGTCGTCGACGGCCATGTATTCATTCATCACATGCATGGTCACCGCCTTGTCGCCGGAGCCGACGACGATCGTGCCTATGTCGAAGGCTTCCTTCGTATAGACGACGTCCTTCTTGGTGATGATGCCTTCGGCCAGGATATGGCCGCCGGTGGTCTTGCAGATGGCGTCGATCACGGCTGAACCGCCGATCTTCTCAGCCGCAATGATCGCCTCGCCGAGGGCAAGCGCCATCGAGATGCCGCCAAGTGCAGCATGGGTACGCACATAAGAGGCACGCAGCGGGTTGCGGCAGCTGGCGATGAAGCCGCCCGACTGGTCGGAGGCCGCCCGCAGAATCGGTGAGATCTTCGCTGTCGCGCCCTTTACGACAAGCTCGATGTATCGGTTCTCGGCGCGGTTTCCGCCGACCGCCGTCTGGATCATCTTTTCAGGCGAGCCCGCCATGCCGATCGAGCCCATGTCGCCGGTCGGATGCGCGCGGATATCGCCGACGGCGTCGACGACCTTGGTTCCAAGAATGGCGGAAGGCAGCCAGCCGTTCAGCGTCGATGACTTGCCGTTCTGGCCGATGATCAGGCCGGACAGTTTCTCGCCGAGCTCGTCCTGCAGCAACTGCACGGCCTTCACATAGTCGATGCCCTGCATCTCCCAGGGCGTCGTGGAGGCGGGTGCGCCGATCGCGGCGGCCGTCGCGATCCAGTCGTCGTCCTTCAGCTCGTCGATCGACACAAGTTCCGGCTTGCCGACGTTGACCGCTGCGTAACCGAGCATGCGCCCGTGATCCGCCCAGCCGCCCCCACCGGCAGCATAGACCGACCCGCCCTTGACCGCTGCTTCGACGTCCTTTTCAACCAGTATGCGTCCCATCAGGCATTCTCCTGCTTCAAGCTCTTGTCCATGTCCAAGACGGCTTCGAAAAGCACGGCCGCCCCTAGCGCGATGTCGTCGTTGTTAGCCCATTCGTCGGCGGAGTGGCTGCGCCCCTCCTTGCAGGGCACGAAGATCATGGCCGCAGGCGCGACCTTGGCAATCCAGGCCATGTCGTGGCCGGCGCCCGATGCCATTCGGCGGTACCTGGCGCCGACGGTTCCGCACGCCCTTTCAAATGTCTTCAACAGTCCGGCATCGCTCGGCGTCGGACGGTTATCCGAAACCCGCATGGGACTCTTGATCGAAACTCCGTAAGCGATGGCTAACTTAATCACGTGCTCGTCCAGCCACTCGCAGAAAGCTTCCATGTCGTTGCGAACCTCCGCCCGCCCATCGATCAGCAACACGACCTTCGACGGAACGACGTTGGCCGCATTCGGCTCGATCCGGAACTCGCCGACTGTCGCAGCGAAATGCCCCGGTGTCTTCGCGCGGGCGGATGCGGCATTGCGGATATCGAGCACTAGTTGCGCGGCGGCGACCAGCGCATCCGAGCGGCTATCCATCGGAGTCGTGCCGGCATGGTCGGCGCGCCCCTCGACGACAATCTCAATCCGGGTGATCCCGGCGATCGCAGTGACGATGCCGATGTCCTTCTTCTCGTTCTCCAGAACCGGCCCCTGCTCGATATGCAGTTCGAGAAAGCCTGAAATATCGGGCCTGTTTTGCTGCTGCAGCACGCTCGGGCGCCCACCGACCTCGGCAATCGCCTCGGCCAGGTCGCGCCCGTCCGTCGCGCGGGCAAGCCACGCTTCCGGCAGCTGCCCGGTCATGCCCCGGCTGCCGATACAGGAGACACCGAAGATGCTGACCTCCTCCGCGAGGAAGTCGACAATCTCGAGGTCGTGATCGAGTTCGATGCCCCGATCGCGGAGCGCACGAGCGACTTCCAGCGCTGCCACGACGCCGGCAATGCCGTCGAACCGTCCTCCATCCGGCACAGTGTCCGAATGCGAACCGAGCATGATCGTGCCGAGCCCGTTGCCGGCTCCCTGTCGCTTGCCGATCAGGTTGCCGGCGGCATCAATCCGCGTCTCGAGGCCAGCCGCCCGCATGCGAGCTTCGATATAGGCGCGCCCCTCAAGAAAGAGTGGCGAGAAGGCGCGGCGGGTCCAGGGATGACCGGGTTCGGTAATCCCAGACAGGGCGTCGATATCCTCTGCGATACGATCCGCGTTGACCGGCAGGTTTCGGCTCATTCTGCGGCTCCGGCGATTACCTGCCTCGGCAGCGGACGCACAAATTGGCCGTTCCCGGGTTCAGCCGACACGGTCGCGCCATCGGTGATCTTCTTGCCGCGCAGATAGGTCGCGGCGACCGTCCAGGGAAGGCGGATACCGTTGTAGGGGCTCCAGCCGACCACGTTGTTGCCGCTGGCTGCGGCGTCATAGACCGTTTCGCGCGGCTCGAGCACGACGATATCGGCGTCCTTGCCTGGCGTCAGCGCGCCCTTGATATGATCGAGGCGGAAATGCTTCGCCGGGTTTTCCGCCATCAGCTTGGCCGCCCAAGTGAGCGGAATGCCGCGCTCGGAGGCACCCTTGACGAAGAGCGGTACCATCACTTCGAGCCCGGGAACGCCGGACGCGTTTGCGAGCATGTCAGGGTTGGTCTTGCGATTTTCGGACCAGCTGACGTGATCCGTCGAGACCAGCCAGACATTGCCTTCCGCAATCTTGCGCCACAGCGCCTCGACCTCGGCGCGTGGTCGGATCGGCGGATTGATCTTCGCCTTACCGCCGAGCCGCTTGACGTCGTTTTCCTCATCCAAAGTCAGGTAATGAATGCAGCATTCAACCGTCGCCTCGAAACCGTCGCGGCGGTAGGCGCGTGCGATGTCGTAGCCGCGCCCGAGTGAACAATGCACCACATGTGACGGGCAACCCGTATTGGCGCCCGTCTCGAAGATGGTGTGCATGGCGAGCAACTCGGTGATCGGCGGCCGGGACAGTCCATGCGCGCGCCAATCAGTGATCCCGCTCGCCTTCACGCGATCCATGTAGGTGCGAACGGCCTCGTCGTCCTCGTTGTGAACGCCGGCGGTCAGCCCGGTCGGCGCTATCGCGGCAAAGCATTCGTCCAGCAGGGCAGGGGGGATGCGCGGAAAGCGTTTCGGATCCGTACCGAACGTCGAAAACTTGAAGGCGGCAACGCCCGCATCGACCATTTCGGCAACCCGCTTGGCGCCTTCCTCGGGATCGACGGTGCCGTAGAGCGCAAAATCGACCCGCGCCTGCGGGCCGGCATGGGCGATCTTCTTCTTTACGGCTTCCGCCGAACAGACAAGATTGCCTTCATCGTAGGGCATGTCGACGATCGTCGTCACGCCGCCGGCAGCAGCCGAGCGCGTCGACCAGATGAAATCCTCCTGGTCCTTCTGCGACAGCGAGTGAACCTGGGCGTCGATGGCGCCCGGCAGGATCAATGCCTTGCCGAGGAGATGGCGTTCGCGCGCGGCAGGCGGCACTCCAAGGCCGATCTCCGCAATCTTGCCATCGCGGACGGCGACGTAGCCGGCTTCCAGGATGCGCTCCGGCAAAACGACCGTGCCTTGCAGAACGAGATCGAAATCAGCCATGCCGCTTTCTCCGTGGCGAATATTGAAGGATCAGATGGCGACCGGTTCCTGGGTCAGGCGCTGCTCGATGCGCGCCAGCGAGCCGAGCGCAAAGAAATCGTCGAAGGATGCGATCGGCACCTCTTCGATCAGCTTGGACATGAAGGCGTCGGAGCCGAATTCTTCCTCGATCGCTTCCACCTCGGCAGAGAGTGGCCGGTCGACCGTATAAAAGTCCGCATGCTTGCGAACGATGTCATAGAGCATCCCGCCGACGCCTTTCGGCTTGTCGCCGAGAATGTCCACCGCCTGCGCTGAAAGCAGCGCTTCGAGAGCGGCGAGGCGCATCAGCGCGCGCGTCTGGCGTTCGAAGCGCTCGATCACCAGCGGCAGGAAGGCAGCCTCATCCTCGAGGCCGGCTGCAACCACCAATGACTGCGCCGAAACCGGGTTCGACATCGACAGCACGCGAGAAAAGATTTCGCCGGCCAGCTTGATGATCGGACCGAAGCCAGTGGCGATACGGCCAGGCGGCACGAGATTGACCGGTAGGTCACGGCGCTGGCCGTTGCCGAGCAGGACACAGCGGTTGAAGGCATTGCGGGCGGCGTGCGCCATGCAGAGAGCAGCTGATTCCAGCAGGATTGTCACGTCGAGCGGCAGCGATCCGCCCGACGTCATGACCCGCCCCTCGACGACGACTGGATTGTCGTCGGAGCGTCCGGTGGCGGCGAGGATCTTGTGACCCGTCGTCAGCAGGTTCTCGATGACGGCGCCGAAGACCTGCGCGATCATGCGCAGGCTCAATGGGTCCTGGACGTGAGTCTTGATCGGCCAGTGCCAGGCGTCCGACGCATTGCAGAGCCAGGAGCCGATCAATGCCTCCCGGGAGGTGCCGACATGGCGAACGGAAAGCCACGGGTCGCGGGAAGCGCCGAGTGCACCCGAAGCCATCATGCCGGAGGCGAGCAGCACACGAATGGAGGCAGCGGCATTGCGAGTGGCGTCCGCTGCCGCGGCAAAACTCACGGCATTGACGCTGAGCGAGGCCAGACTGTCGCGCGGTGCCATGGTGAAGGGTTTCATGCCGGCAGCGGCGAAGGCATCGGCCGCCTGCATGCGCTTGCCGCGATGGACGGCTTCACCGACTCCCGTCAGTACAGCGCCGATCTGCCCCATCAGGCCGATATCGGCGCAGCCAATGGAGCCGGTGCGGCGCACGACCGGAATGATATCCGCTTCAAGCATCTGCATGTATGCATTGACGAGTTCGGGTGTACAGCCGACTTGCCCCGTCAGCGCAGTATTGATGCGGATGGCCATCGCGTTGCGCACCACCGAGCACGAAAATGGCGTACCAGTGCCGAAGTGATGCGCCCGCACCAGCCCGAGATTGAAGGCATCGAGGTCCTCGGGGGACCACTCGACATCCTTCATGGCGCCGACGCCGGTGGTCGCTCCATAGACGGGCATTCCAGACTTGATCGCATCCTCGACGATCCCGCGCGCGATCTCGACGCGAGCCATCCCGGTCGCAGAAGCCGAGATCGCCACCTTTCCCGATCCGACCCTCACCATTTCGGCAAAGCTGAGCGGCTGTCCGGAAAGTTCGATGCGGGGGCGTTCATGCTTCATCTGCCATATCTCCTGAAAAGTGAGACTATGCGACGGCGCTACTCGATGGGATATCCCAAATATCGAACACAACATGCATTGCTGCGATGGATCAGGTGACCACCCAAGCAATATAAAGAAGGGCGAGCGCGATAATCCAGAGGGCGAACCGGCCGGAACGATTGTGTCGCGCCTCGGATTTGCCGATCGCCTCAGCCGTTTCCGCGTCGAACCGCAATCCGTTCTCGCTCATCTGCAGCAGTTGATGGTGGAATTTCTCGGTCTTGGCGGCAATCTCGGGCGCTGCTTCGGCTAGCTTCACAGCCGCCTTCAGCCCGTCCTTGAGATCGGTGACGATGCGCTTCGGGCCAAGATTGTTGCGGATCCAATCGCCGACAACGGGTTCGGATGCCTTCCACATGTTGAAGCGTGGATTGAGCATGCGCGACACGCCTTCGACCACGACCATGGTCTTCTGCAGCATGACCAGTTCGGGCCGCGTCGCCATGTCGAAGAGTTCGGTCACCTCGAACAGCAGGGTCAGCAGCTTGCCCATCGAGATCGTCTCGGCAGGCTGGCCGTGGATCGGCTCGCCGATCGCGCGGATCGCCTGCGCGAAGCTTTCGACATTGTGGTGGCCCGGCACGTAGCCTGCCTCGAAGTGGACTTCGGCGACCCTGATATAGTCGCGGGTGATGAAGCCGAAGAGAATTTCCGCCAGAAAACGGCGCTCCTTCTTCCCCAAACGCCCGACAATCCCCATGTCGACCGCAACGATATCGCCGTGCTCGTCGACAAACAGGTTGCCTGGATGCATGTCGGCATGGAAGAAGCCGTCGCGCAGCGTGTGGCGCAGGAATGACTGGATCAACGTGTCTGCGAGCAGGTTGAGGTCGTGGCCGGCGGCCCTCAGGCCTTCGACATCCGACATCTTCACGCCGTCGATCCACTCCATGGTGATTACGTCGCGGCCGGTGCGCTCCCAATCGACCTTCGGCACGCGGAAGCCTGGGTCTTTCTCGGTATTTTCGGCAATCTCGGAAAGGGCCGCCGCCTCGAGCCGCAGGTCCATTTCGACCTTGGTCGTCTGCTCCAGCGTCTTCGTGACCTCGACCGGCCTTAGCCGCCGGCTCGAAGGCATGAAGCGCTCCTGCATGTGAGCGACGAGATACATCGCCTCGATGTCATGCGTGAAGCGTTGACGCACGCCGGGGCGAACGACCTTCACCGCAACCTTCTTGCGCCCAGCAGGTGTATCGACCTCGGCGGGGTGCACCTGCGCGATCGAAGCGGCGGCAATCGGCTCGCCGAAGCTTGCATAAAGTTCTTCTGTCGGGCGGCCGAGCGATCCGGCGATGCTCGCCTTGGCGGCGGCGAGCGGAAAGAATGCCATGCGGTCCTGAAGCTGCGACAGATCGTCGGCGAACTCGACACCAACGACATCGGGGCGCGTTGCCAGGAATTGACCGATCTTCACATAGGAGGGGCCCAGCCGCTCAACGGCTTGCGCCAGCCGGTCGCTGCGCTTCTTCGATTTTGAACGATTGCGCGCGAACAGGCCCACAAACGACTTGGCAAGGCCGACCGATGGCGGCAGATCTTCCGACGGCAAGGCCGAAATCACGCCTTCGCGCACCAGAATCCAGCCGACGCGCCAGAGCCGGAAATATGCCCCCAGAGTGCTCATGCCGGATTGCCTGCCTGCGAAAGCGAGCGGGTGAACGATTGTTCTCGAACCATCCCTTAGAGCTTCCAGCCGGAGTGGAGGGCCGCAATCCCGCCGGTGTAGTTCGTAAAGCTCACGCGCGAGAAGCCGGCGTTGCGGATCATCTCGGCGAAATTCTCCTGGTTGGGAAACTTGCGGATGGATTCGACAAGATATTGATAGGGCTCGGCCTCGCCGGTGATCGCCTTGCCGAACTTCGGAATGGCGTTGAATGACCAGCTGTCATAGACGCGGTCGAGCAGCGGCAAATCCACTTCCGAGAACTCGAGTACCAGCAGCCGGCCACCACGCTTCAGCACGCGATAGGCTTCGCTCAGCGCTACGTCGATGCGCGGCACGTTGCGGATGCCGAAGGCGATCGTATAGGCGTCGAAGCTGTTCGGCTCGAACGGCAGCTCCTCGGCGTTCGCCTCGACGAAGGTCAGGTTGTCGGAAAGCTTCTTCTTGGCGGCGCGCTCGCCGCCGACGGCCAGCATCGAACCGTTGATGTCGAGAACCGTCGCATGGGCCTGCCGGTTGGAGGCCTCGATGATGCGAAACGCGATGTCGCCGGTGCCGCCGGCAACGTCGAGAACCTTGTAGCCGGGCTCCTTGCGCGGGTTCAGCGCCGAAATCATCGCGTCCTTCCAGACGCGATGCATGCCGACCGACATGACGTCGTTCATGATGTCGTAGCGCTTGGCGACCTTGTGGAAGACCTCGTTGACGAGGCCCTGCTTTTCACCGTCCGCCACTTCGCGGAAGCCGTAGGATGTTTCCATGCCGCCTTCGGCGGAGGTACGGCTTTCTGACATCGAAATACTCCATCTATCTGAAATCGGCGCGGCGACCATAGCGAACGGACGCGCGCGGCGCTATCTGTGGGCCACGGTCAAGGCCGCGGCACCTTGGCGCTATAGCGCACAACGCCCGTGGTTGAAACATGTTAGATATAGATGGGTTAAGATGCCGGAATTGCCAGAAGTCGAAACCGTCCGACGCGGGCTTGCCCCCACCATGGAAGGCGCGCGGATCGCCCGCCTGGAGCTGCGTCGCAAGGACCTGCGGTTCCCCTTTCCGGACGGTCTGGAGACGCGGGCAACCGGCCGCGAGATCGTCGCGCTCGGTCGCCGCGCCAAATATCTGCTGATCGACCTCGACGACGGCACGACAATCATCTCGCATCTTGGCATGTCCGGCTCGTTCCGCATCGAGACCGGGCCAGTGTCCGATCAGCCTGGCGACTTTCATCATCCGCGTTCGAAGGATGAAAAGCACGACCACGCCATCTTCCATCTCGAGGGCCCGACAGGCATTAGTCGCGTCATCTATAATGACCCGCGCCGCTTCGGCTTCATGGATATGGCGCGGCGTTCCGAGCTTGAGCTCAATCCCTTCCTCTTCGGTCTCGGGCCGGAACCAACAGGCAACGCACTCAGCGCCGCCTATCTGGCGGAACGTTTCATCGGCAAGGCGCAGCCGCTGAAGAGCGCGCTGCTCGATCAGAAGAATATCGCAGGGCTCGGCAATATCTACGTCTGCGAGGCGCTATGGCGCGCGCACCTGAGCCCGACCCGTGCTGCGGCGACGATCGTGACCAACACCGGGAAACCGGCCAAGCAGATGGATCTTCTGGTCACCTCGATCCGCGACGTCATTGCCGACGCCATCAAGGCGGGCGGCTCGTCGCTGCGGGACCATATCCAGACGGACGGTTCGCTCGGTTACTTCCAGCACTCCTTCTCGGTCTATGATCGCGAAAGTCTGCCTTGCCGTACTCCGGGCTGCGGCGGTACGGTCGCACGCATTGTTCAGGCGGGGCGTTCGACCTTCTATTGCCCTACCTGCCAGAAATAACGGGAGGATTGTCCATGGCCTACGAAACGCTGATCGTTGAAACCCGCGGTGCAGTCGGGTTGATCACCTTGAACCGCCCGCAGGCGCTGAATGCGCTGAACTCGACGGTGCTGAAGGAACTCCTGCAGGCCTACGAAGCCTTTCAGGCCGATGATGCCGTCGGCGCCATGGTGCTGACCGGTTCCGAGCGCGCATTCGCGGCCGGCGCCGACATCAAGGAAATGCAGCCGCTCAGCTATGTCGATGTCTACAGCCGCGACCTGATGAGCGGCTGGGACGATGTCGCCAAGGTGCGCAAGCCCGTCATTGCCGCCGTCAGCGGCTTTGCGCTCGGCGGCGGCTGCGAGCTCGCCATGATGTGCGACATCATTATCGCCTCGGAAACCGCCAAGTTCGGCCAGCCCGAAATCACCCTTGGCGTCATCCCCGGCATGGGTGGCTCACAGCGGCTGACGCGTGCCGTCGGCAGATATAAGGCGATGGACCTGATCCTGACCGGCCGGATGATGGATGCTGCTGAAGCCGAGCGCGCAGGACTCGTCTCGCGTGTGGTGGCGCCGGATCGGCTGCTGGAGGAGGCGCTGGAGGCGGCCGCCAAGATTGCATCGCTGTCGCGTCCGTCCGTGCTGATGGCGAAGGAGGCGGTAAACCGCGCGCTGGAGACGACATTGGATGAAGGTCTGCGCTTCGAACGCCGGCTTTTCCATAGCCTGTTTTCCACCGAAGATCAGAAAGAGGGGATGACGGCTTTCATCGAAAAGCGTAAGCCTGCCTTCAAGAACCGCTGAGCCTTGGAGAAAGGCGGCGTTTCCTCGAAAATGCGCGTTGACGTGGGTCGGCTTTAGGGTTATATGCCCGCCCACGGTTCGGGAAGCCACTCCGGTTTTCCGATTATGCTCCCGCATTGCTGTATGAAGTGGCCGCAAGGCCCGCGGTAATGACGGAGTTTGTTCGAATTCTTAGAGAGGCATCCATGGCCAATACAACTTCGGCGAAAAAAGCGACCCGCAAGATCGCCCGCCGTACCGACGTCAATAAGGCTCGTCGCTCGCGCGTTCGTACTTTCGTTCGCAAGGTCGAAGAGGCAATCGCATCTGGTGATGCTGACAAGGCAAAGGAAGCTTTCCTGGCCGCGCAGCCGGAACTGGCTCGCGCCGCAAGCAAGGGCGTTGTTCACGCCAACACGGCTTCCCGCAAGGTTTCGCGCCTCGCAGCTCGTGTGAAGGCCCTGTCGGTTTCTGCGACCGCATAATCCTTCGTTAATAAACGCATCATTATGATTAGCCCGGCAACTTTGTCGGGCTTTTTCGATTCCGCCGACTGGCTTCCGTATGGTTAACTCGGCGACGATTTCATGTCGAGCGTGTGACACGAAAAATACAATAAAAACAAGTGTTTGCTGTAGGATACTTCAGGTGCACGCGACTCGGGCTCTACAATCTGCGGTCTGAGCAGAGTCAAGAAGCTTTTTTATTTTTTTCTTTTTATGCGTGTCAAAAATGTCAGCGAGGCGAATCTCCTTGATTCAAAAGCGATTCTTTTTTGACACGGATGTGACGCCCTAAAGGTGCCGCGGGAGTCAACGGGCCGCTCTTAATTTTGCGTAAAATTCATCGTTGATTCCCGCAATCGATCCTGCCTAAATGCCCTCCAACAAGGGGTCCAGACATCACCTGCGAAGGCTCGGTCTGAAACTGCCACGTCGGCAGGACGATGATCCTGTGCCACTTGTTACGGAGAGTCAAAGTCTCCGGTTTTTCACGCACTTGAGCATTTTTGACCGCGACGTGGCTGTCGCGGAATGGTGATGTTTTGTGTGTTGGTTGCACGCGTGGCGTGAAGCCGGAATGGGGAAGAGAAGTCGTGACAGGACGACCGGATGCTGGCTTACGAGGAGCGGCATCCAGTCCGACAGGGGGCAGTCGGGCCGCATGAAGCGGGCTCGCGCTTTCTCGGGAAGTCTTGTGAGTGGGGCAGTATTCGAGTGAACCGGCAGGCGAGTGGCTCATGAGGGTGCCACTTTCTGGTCATAGCGGGGAAATAATCGGGCGACGAACAAAGTCGGCCGACGAATGGAAGGCGGCATGATGCAGATGAATACAATGACGGCGGATGTCCTGGAGAGTGGGGACAATGAACCGCAGGCGTTTGGCTCTATTTGCGCCGAAACGGCAGGGGAAAAGGGAGAAATGAAGCATGGTGTACTTTTCGATCGTGTCAGCGCCCGTCTGAAGGCGCAAGTCGGTCCGGATGTCTATGCAAGCTGGTTTGCGCGGCTGAAATTGCATTCGGTTTCAAAGAGCGTCGTGCGCCTCACGGTGCCGACAACTTTCCTGAAGTCCTGGATCAACAATCGGTATCTTGAACTGATCACCAGCCTGTTCCAGGCCGAAGACTCCGAAATCCTGAAAGTCGAAATTCTGGTGCGCACCGCAACGCGTAGCGTTGGCAAACCGGCTGAAGAGCCGGTTTCTCCAGAGCCTGTTGCTGCCGCACAGACGCGCCGCTCCGTGGCGCAGCATGCCGGGCAGATTGTTCAGCACACGGTCTCATCCGCGGCTGCGGCCCGTCCGGCCAGCTCCGGCCAGCCGCTCTTTGGCTCGCCGCTGGACTCCCGTTTCACCTTCGACACCTTCGTTGAAGGCAGTTCGAACCGTGTAGCGCTTGCTGCTGCCAAGACGATTGCGGAAGCCGGACAGGGCGCTGTTCGCTTCAACCCGCTTTTCGTCCATTCCAGCGTTGGACTCGGCAAGTCGCATCTTCTGCAGGCGATCGCCAATGCCGCGGTTCAAAACCCGCGTGCGCTGCGCGTCGTCTACCTGACGGCGGAGTATTTCATGTGGCGTTTCGCAACCGCGATCCGCGACAATGATGCTTTGACGCTCAAGGACTCGCTGCGCAACATCGACCTTCTGATCATCGACGACATGCAGTTCCTGCAGGGCAAGATGATCCAGCATGAGTTCTGCCACCTGCTGAACATGCTGCTCGACAGCGCCAAGCAGGTCGTGGTCGCTGCAGACCGCGCTCCCTGGGAGCTGGAATCGCTCGATCCACGCGTCCGCTCGCGTTTGCAGGGCGGTGTGGCCATCGAGCTCGACGCCCCGGATTACGAGATGCGTCTCGAAATCCTGAAGCGTCGCCTCACTGCTGCTCGCCTCGAGGATCCGTCGCTGGAAATCTCGGCCGAGTTGCTGAACCACGTTGCGCGTAACATCACGGCAAGCGGCCGCGAGCTGGAAGGCGCGTTCAACCAGCTGCTTTTCCGCCGCTCCTTCGAGCCGAACCTGACGGTCGAGCGCGTAGATGAGCTTCTTGCGCATCTCGTCGGCTCGGGCGAGCCGCGCCGAGTCCGCATCGAGGACATCCAGCGCATCGTCGCACGGCACTACAACGTGTCGCGCCAGGAACTGGTTTCGAACCGCCGCACCCGCGTCATCGTTAAGCCGCGCCAGATCGCCATGTATCTGTCGAAGACGCTGACGCCGCGCTCCTTCCCGGAAATCGGTCGTCGCTTTGGCGGTCGTGACCACACGACCGTGCTGCACGCCGTGCGCAAGATCGAGGAGCTTATTGCCGGGGACACGAAGCTCTCGCACGAGATCGAACTGCTGAAGCGCCTGATCAACGAATAATAAGTAGGCAACCTCTCTGAGCAACTTCTAACGGCCGGGCTATGCTCCGGCCGTTTTCCTTTGCCTGCAATCTTCTGTACGCTTGATGCTGGGAACGTGTCGCCATGCGCTCGTGGGAGGGATCGATGGGATTTGACAGGATTGCCGTACTTGGGCTGGGCAAGGTCGGGCGGCTGGCAGCCACGCTCCTCCACGAAGGAGGCTTCGACGTTCTCGGCGTCGACCTTCAGGCGCCAAGCGAGGAAGTACCGTTCAAGTGTTGGAATGGAGACATTTCCGATCCGGTCGTGATCGGTGAGCTGCTATCAGGCGTCGAGGCCGTGCTTTCCTGCCTGCCTTATCACCTCAATATCGGCCTGGCACGTGCCGCCCACCTTGCGGGGATCCACTACTTCGACCTGACCGAGGATGTGCCGACCACCAATTTCATTATCGAATTGTCGAAGACAGCGCGTGGGCTGATGGCGCCGCAATGTGGCCTTGCCCCCGGCTTCGTCGGCCTTGTCGGATCCAGCCTTGCGGACGGATTCGACAAATGCCGTTCCATTCGCATGCGGGTAGGCGCGCTGCCGCAGAACCCGACCGGTCTCCTTGGTTACGCCTTCAACTGGTCGCCGGAGGGCGTGGTCAACGAGTATCTGAACGACTGCGAGGTGATCGAGGGCGGCGTTCGCAAACTGGTCTCGCCGATGGAATGGCATGAGACGATTTATGTCGAAGGCGTCAAGCTTGAGGCGTTCACCACGTCAGGCGGTCTCGGAACCATGTGCGACACGCTCCTCGGCAAGGTCGAGAACCTCGACTACAAGACGATGCGCTATCCGGGGCACATGGATCTGATGAACTTCTTCTTCCACGAACTGCTGATGCGCGACAGGCGCAAGCTTGCCGGCGAGATACTGACCAATGCCAAGCCTCCGGTCGATGACGATGTTGTCTATGTCCATGTGGCGGCGGAGGGTACGGTAAACGGCACCCTGCGCCGGAAGGAATTTGTCCGCGCCTATTATCCGATCGAGATCGCGGGGGGCCGCCGCACCGCGATCGCGTGGACGACATCGGCCTCGGTGGTTGCTGTCATCGAGATGGTGCGCGACGATCTGCTGCCGTCCACCGGCTTCCTGCATCAGGAGTACATTCCGCTGGAGATGTTCCTGAACACGCCAACCGGCAGCCTTTTCAAGACTGGCGCGCCCGCCCGTTAGCCTGTCAGGCTCGTCCAATATGCGCCCTCGAAGGGCACAGCCGCAAAACGCTCGTTGATCTCGGCGAGGCTGCCCGTCGGATCGAGATCGCCGAACAGGTCGGGCCTGATCCAGGATGCTACCGCTTCCGCCGCCAGCACGTTCAGCGGCACGGCGTTGAAGAAGTTCCACATGCCATGCACGTTCCCTTCGCGCACCGCCTTCAGCGGCGCAAGCGTGGGGGCCTTCACGGTCTCCTCGAGCGACCGACGCGCTTCCGCAGGATCGACGCCAGGGCCGATCGAGAAGGCGGTGTAAGTCCCGCCGGGCGAGCCGGTGGCGATATAGACGTCCGGCTCCGCCGCGATGATATATTCCGCCGTAACCGGACCGCCCTGTGGCGGCAGGTTCTTGTCCGCGATGTTGCGTCCGCCGGCAAGCGCAATCAATTCGCCGAGGCTGGTTCGACCGTATGCCCAACTGCCGCGCGTTGCGCTCGGGAAGGCATCCATCAGCACCTGCGGCCCATCCTCGCCTTTCCCCGTCGCTGCCGCTCTAATGCGCTGCACCCGTTTTTCGAAAAGCTGGGCATAATCTTCAGCCTGCCGATCACACTCCAAGATGCGACCAAGGAGGCGGATGTCCCGCGGGGTACTCTTCAGTGGATCGACATTGAAATCGACGACGATGACAGGCACGCCGGTCAATTGGAGATAGTCGATGGCACGCTTTCCTTGCTCGCCCTCTGCCTGCCACATGCCCATGACCGCCAGGTCGGCCTCCAACGAGAGGGCAGCTTCGAAGTTCATACCATCCGCCAGGCCGTTGCTGACAAGCGGGACTTCGTTAAGGGCTGGAAACTTGCCGCGGAAGGCATCGTAGATGAACGGATTGTCCGTTTTCATGTCCGTCGCCCAGCCGGCCAGCAGGCTGACCGGATCCGGATGGATCAGCGACAGCGCGACAAGATTGAAACCCGTGCCGAGGATGATCGACTTCGGCTTTTTGGGTATCGTTACGGTCCGCCCGACGGCATCGGTCACGGTCAGCGGCCATCGCGTCTCAGCCTTCAGCAGAGCCGGCGCACAGAGCGCCGCAGACGCCGCGGCGAGAAAGCCACGCCTTGTGATGGTGAGGCAGGTCATTGCATATTCCTTTGACTGGGAAGGGCGCAAAGCTTGCCGCAGCTCTGGACGCCAGGCAGCATGTAGCGCAGGCAGCATATCTTCCGGCGAGCGACGCGCTCTCCGTCTTCCTCGACATATCGCAGGCTGCCGCAAAGTGGGTTGACGCCGCCATCGGGCAGACAGCCGCGCACAAAGACGGTGAGATCCGGGCCTTCCGGCGGCAGGGTCAACCGCAGCACGTAGTCGAGATACACCGCGGCATTGTTCCAGCACAGCTTGGCCGAAACACCGCAGGCGGTGAGCCTCCTGATTGCTTCCGGAAGGTGTTCCTCCATCAACGGGGCAATCGCCTCAAAGCCGTCCTCCTCGCCGTTCCGGGCATTCCGGCCCCGGTGGGGAACGCCGAACGCCCTCGGCAGGCCATTATCCTGCAAAGCAATCGTCATCTCGTCGAAAGCGACCGGCAGCTCCTGTGCGGCGAGACGGCGAGCCAGCACATAGGGAATGGAGAGAGCGGAGAAGTAATACAGCGACCACATCGACACGACCGCACGCCGGTCACAGTCGCCACAGGCCGTGGCATAGCGACCGATCGCCTGCTCGAACCCGCCATTTCCGAAGAACGACGGCAGCGGCACGCCGTCGGGCAGATCGGCGGAAAGAGCCATTTTCTCGCTGCACCATGCATGCTCGCCGGCAAAAGCCGGCGAGAGGACCGAGGCAGTGCAGCCCGGAGCAGCGATATGGTGCCCAGCACTCACCATCAGCTCACCACGTATAACGCAGGCTGCCGATCACGGTGCGACCCTGATCGCGATAGCAGAAGCCAGCCGAGCAGATGGGCTCGCGGCGGTCGAAGAGGTTGGTGGCATTCACCTGCAGGCTCAGGCCCTCGTATTTCTTATCGAGCGCCGCAAAATCGTAGCTGACAGCGGCGTCGAAGAGGACGCGCGACCCGTTCTGGGCGGTGTTGGTGTCGCTCGTATAGCTCTTGCCGAGATACCGCGTTCCGAAACCGATACCGAGACCGTAGATCGGGCTACTCTCCTGGAATGTATAGTTCGCCCAGAGCCCAGCCATGTGCCTCGGAACCGATGAGACGGAATTGCCTACAGTGCCGGTCGTTCCTTCCAGGATCTCGGTATCGGTGTAGGTATAAGACGCAACCAGCGACAGGCCATTATCGAGGCTCGTGTTCGCTTCGAGCTCCAATCCACGAGAGCGAATCTTGCCGCGCTGCACCTGAATGTTCGCCGGTCCGGTCGGCAGGTTCACGACCTCGTAGTAAAGGCTATTCTTCTGGTCGATATTGAACAGCGCCGCCGTGAGCAGCGTATTGCTGTTCGGAAGGAGGTACTTGACCCCTATCTCTTCCTGCTCGCTTTCCGTGGGTTTAAAGGGCTGGTCTGTCTCCTGGTTGATGCCCGCATTGGGTGAGAAGGCGGTGGAGTAGCTGGCATAAGGTACGACGCCGAAATCTGTCTCGTAGCCTAGACCGATGCGGCCGGAGAATGCCTTGTCCCTCTGCGAAATGGTCGTCAAGGCGTTCGTGCTGAGGTCGGTATTTTCGGTGTCCGTCGAAACCCAATCGTAGCGACCTCCGAGGGTCAGTATCCATGCGTCATAGCGGATCTGGTCCTGCAAGTAGGTGCCGACTTGCCATTGGTCCTGGACGGTACGCGTGTCGAAATCGATCGGCGCAACGAAAGCCCCTGCCGTCGGATTGTTGGTGTCGAGCGGCGGCGACACGCCGCGGCCATCGAGCGAGCGCCAGCGCAGCTTGGTCAGGTCCAGACCCGCAAGCAGCGTATGGTCGACGGCGCCGGTCTCGAACCGCGCTTCTAGCTGGTTGTCGATAACGACGGCCGTCAGCCGCTCGTCGAACGTTCCGGCGCTGCGATCGAGGAGCCTTGGATCGATCTTATTGGGGGCGTAGGCGAAGGCCCAGTCGGCGTCGATATTGAGCGTCGATGCACGGGCGTTTTGGCGGAAGACGAAGACATCGTTCAGCCGATGCTCGAATTCATAGCCGATGCGGGCCTGGTTTTGGACTGAATCGTTGAAGGCCGGATTGCCTGCGGAAAAGTCCGTTACGTTGCCGGCAGGGTCGTTGTAATAGGCCGCGGTGCCGCCGGTCTTCGTTCGGGAGTATTCGCCGAGAATGGTGAGCCTCGTGTCTTCGTCCGGCTTCCACATGAAGGCTGGCGCGATATAGATGCGGTCGTCGGGAACGCTGATCTGCTCGGTATTGGCATCGCGGTAGAGGCCAGTCAGACGATAGTAGAAGGGATCCGTATTGTTGACGGGGCCTGAAACGTCGAACTGGGTTTGATAACGCTGTTCAGTGCCGTACTGCAGCTGAACTTCATGAAAGGGCTCTTCCGTCGGCCGTTTGGTGATGAGGTTGAAAAGACCACCGGCACCTGTTGCCCCATAAAGCGCGGAGGAGGGGCCACGAAGGATGGAAACTCCTTCAAGCCCGTAGGGCTCGGTCTTGAAGAGCGATGAGCCTGCGCCTGGCTGACGGAGGTTGTCGCGGAAAATCCCGGTATAGGTCACGTCGAAACCGCGTACCGAGAACGAATCGAAACGCGGATCGAAGCCATAGGCGCCGACGCGTGTGCCGGGTGTATAGGCAACGGTATCGAGCAACGTCTGCGGGTTGCGATCCTTCAACTGCTGTTCGGTCACCGACGAAATCGATTGTGGCATCTCGATAAAGGGTGTGTCGGTCTTCGTGCCCGTGGCGCTGCTCTTGCCGACATATCCGTCTGCCTGGATCACGCCGCCGCTGCCGCCATTGACAATGATGTCTTCCAAAACCGTCGCACCGTCTTGCTGCTTTCCCGTCGCGTCCTGTGCTGCGACTGGCGTGAGAAGATGAACGAGCGCCATGCCGGTCAATGCCGACGTTGAAAGGATTCGAGAGGAAAATCGGAGACTATTCATTGGCTTATCACACCGGGAATGTGCATTGAGAAAAATATGTGGAGTGTAATAGTCAAGAAATTGTCCGAAGAAAACCCTATTTTATGATTAAATTACTCCACTTTTTAATCAGCGTGATAAAGTGAGCGCATCCAATCAGGCTTGTGCCTCCGACAACAGCCACCGACGGAAGGCGGCTGCAGCCGGTCGCTCCAGCGCAAGGCCCGGATAGACGAGATGAAAGGCAAGCCGGCTCGCAATGCCAATCGGGAAGGGCGTGACCACTGCGCCTTCTTTCAGGTCCCGTTCCAGAAACGAGCGCCGCATCAAGGCAAAGCCCAGCCCGGCCTTCATCGCGTCATAGGCTCCGTTGCCATGCATGAAGACCGGCCCGCGCGAGGGGTCGACTCCGGTCGCGCCGGCTGCTTCCAGCCAGAGCTGCCAGTCATGGCGATAGACATCATGGATCAGCTGGAAACCAGAGAGGGCGCCCGCGGACGGATTGGGCCCCAGTTCTGTGGCGAGCTTTGGCGTGCAGACCGGCACCAGTTCGTCATCGACAAGCCGTTCGCTGATCAGGTTATCATATCCGCCGAGGCCGTGGCGGATCGCGAGGTCGATCCCGTCACGCTGAAAGTCGAGGACGCGGTGTGATGCGCTGATGCGGACGTCGATTTCAGGGTGCATAGCCTCGAAGCGTCCAAGGCGCGGCACCAGCCAGTAGGTTGCAAATCCCGCCGTGCAGGTGACATTGAGGACGGCGCCGCGTCCACGCGCCGTGATCGCCGCCGTCGCTTCCCGAACCAGACGAAATGCCGCCCTCAGGGTCGAGAAATAGTCCGCACCCTCCACCGTCAACGCGAGCGCCCGCGTCTTGCGCTCGAAGAGCTTGATGCCAAGCGATGCCTCCAGGTCGCGAATCTGCAGGCTGACGGCGCCTGGTGTGACGTTCAGCTCCTTTGCCGCCAGCGTCATGCTGAGATGCCGGGCGGCAGCCTCGAAGGCCCGAAGCGCTGAAAGCGAGGGGAGATAATCACTCATGGTTTAGCTCAGCTATATCATGCATCGAGAAAGACTCGTTTGTCTCGTGCCCAGCATGGCAATAATATCAGCAGGAAAGCCATCGCAAAAGCTGTTTCCGGCTTAGTGAAGAGCGAGAATAAATCGAGAAAACCGCTCTTAGATCGCGCAACAATCGGGTGGTGGCCGTTGGCGATGGCATATATGCCGTAGCAGACTGACTTTGGGAGAAGATGATGCAGCAGAAACAGATGGGTTTTTCCGAATGGGGGATGTTACTGGTGCTTTCCCTCTTGTGGGGCGGCTCATTCCTTTTCAACGGCATTCTGGTGAAGACCCTGCCGCCGTTCACGATCGTCACGGGCCGGGTCCTGATCGCCGCGCTTGCGTTGAACATGATCGTCCGTGCAACCGGCCATACCATGCCGCGTGACGGCAAATCCTGGGCGGCGTTCTTCGGCATGGGCATCCTGAACAATATGATCCCCTTCTGCCTGATTGTCTGGGGCCAGACGCATATCGCAAGCGGTCTCGCTTCCATCCTGAACGCCACCACGCCGCTCTTCGGCGTCGTTGTCGCGCATTTCCTGACCGCGGACGAAAAGATGACCGGCAATCGCCTGCTTGGCGTTCTCGTCGGATTTGCCGGCGTCGCCTACATGATTGGCTTCGACGTTTTGCGTGATCTCGGCTCGAACGTGCTGGCTCAGCTGGCGGTGCTCGCTGCTGCTCTGTCCTATGCCTTTGCCGGGATTTTCGGCCGCCGCTTCCGCCAAATGGGCATGGCGCCGCTCATTCCCGCCGCAGGGCAGGTCACCGCCTCCACGGTCCTGATGCTGCCGATCGCGCTCATCGTCGACCAGCCTTGGACACTGGCCGCCCCGTCAGTCGAGACTTGGCTGGCGCTGCTGGGTCTGGCCCTGCTATCGACCGCGATCGCCTACGTGCTGTTCTTCCGCATCCTTGCGACGGCAGGGGCAACGAATCTGATGCTGGTGACCTTCCTGATCCCGGTCAGCGCCATCCTGCTCGGCGCGGCCATCCTCGGCGAACAGCTGCAGTCCAAGCATCTGATCGGCATGGCGATGATCGCGATCGGCCTTGCGGCGATCGATGGGCGGTTGTTCTCCCGTTGGCGCGGGCGGGTGGCGTGACGGGTGAAGATTGCAAACCCGCAGGGTATGGCTACTATCCCGAAGACCGCAATTTTCGGGCGTCGAGATGAAGCAGCAGGCAGGCAATACGATCAGGATCGAGCGGGCGTCGAGCGATAATATCGACGCGTGGGCGAAGCTTCGCGCCGCCTTATGGTCGGACCAGTCGATGGAGGAACATTCCCGGGACCTGCGGCGGCTGCTCGATGATGACGCTGCCGATTTCCGCGGTTTTCTGGCCTTTCGGTCGGATGGCGAGGCGGTCGGCTTCGCCGAAGCCTGCTTGCGGCGTGACTACGTTAACGGCTGCAGATCGTCGCCGGTTCTCTTCCTCGAGGGCATCCATGTCGAACCGGCGTTTCGGCGGGGCGGCATCGGGCGGGCTTTGCTTGAGGCCGTGCGCGCCTTCGGCAAGGCGTCAGGCTGTACGGAATTTGCGTCGGATGCGCTTTTGGACAATGTCGACAGCCACCGCTTCCACGCTGCCCTCGGCTTCGAGGAAACTCAGCGCGTCGTCTATTTCAGACAGCCGCTCTAGCAGGCCAGATCGGCGACGACGGAATCGAGGATCAGCATGCCCGACGGCGTGCAGCGAAGCCGGGAATTGCCGATCCGCTCGATGAAGCCGTGCTCCAGCAGGAACTCCTCCCGCTTCGGGTCGAGATCGCGGCCCGAAAGCTGCTGCCAGCGGGCGAGATCGACGCCTTCCTTCAGACGCAGTCCCATCAGCAGCAGTTCGTCCGCCTGCTCCTCGTAGCCGAGCTGTTCCTGATCGAGCATGCCGTGGGCGTCGCGCTCGACAAGATCGAGCCAGCTTTCAGGCTTGCGTTCGGTCGCGGTTGCGATCTTCATGGAGCCGCGTGTCAGTCGTCCGTGGGCGCCGGGGCCGATGCCGGCATAGTCGCCATAGCGCCAATAGGTGAGGTTATGACGGCTCTCGGCACCTGGGCGGGCGTGGTTGGAGACCTCGTAGGCAGGCAGCCCTTCGCGGGCCGTGATCTCCTGGGTCGCCTCGTAGAGCAGCGCCGATTGTTCGCCATCCGGAACGACAAGCTTGCCGGCCTTGTGAAGGCCGAAAAAGGGCGTGCCCTCTTCGATCGTCAGCTGATAGAGCGAGAGATGGTCGACCGCGTAGGAGATCGCCTCCTTCAACTCGCGCTCCCACTCGTCGACCGTCTGGTTCGGGCGGGCATAGATCAGATCGAAGGACATGCGCGGGAAGATGTCGCGCGCGAGCTTGATCGCCTTCAGCGCATCGGCAACGTCGTGCAGTCGTCCGAGGAACTTCAGGTCACGATCATTCAGCGCCTGGACGCCGAGCGAGACGCGGTTGACGCCGGCGGCGCGATAGCCGCGGAAACGCTCCGCTTCGACGCTGGAGGGGTTTGCCTCCATGGTGATCTCGATACCATCTGGCATATGCCAGTGCTTGCCGATGCCGTCGAGAATGGCAGCAACCGTCGAGGGATTCATCAACGAGGGCGTGCCGCCACCGAGGAAGACGCTCGTGACTGTCTTCGGTCCGCTCAGTTGGCGCACCGTCGCCATCTCCTTCAGGAAGGCGGCCGTGAAGCGCTCCTGATCCACCGGCTGGTGACGGACATGGCTGTTGAAATCGCAGTAGGGGCACTTGGCGGCGCAGAACGGCCAATGCACGTAGACGCCGAAGCCGGGTTCACCGGTATCGGCCAAAAGAGCGGCATAGCGCGTCAGGTTAGGCTGTTCCAAAGTGTCCACGTTTGCCCTTAGGCTTCCAGGCAGGTTTCGACGAAAATCTTGAAGGCGCGGGCGCGGTGTGACAGGGCTTCTGCGTCGCCCGGCTTCCAGCCGTGCTTTTCTTCCGCGCTCATCTCGCCAAAGGTAGTGTCATAACCCTCGGGTTGAAAGACCGGATCGTAGCCGAAGCCCTGGCTGCCGCGCGGCGGCCAGACGACAGCGCCTTCGACTTCCCCACGAAACAGCTCGGTATGGCCATCCGGCCAGGCCAGGCAGAGCACGCTAACGAAGCGGGCGGCGCGTTGTTCAAGTTTGGAAGCGCCGGCCTTGTCCAGCGCCGCCTCGACCTTTTCCATCGCCATCGCGAAGTCGCGGGTGCCGTCCGGCTTTTCTGCCCAGTTGGCGGTGTAGACGCCCGGGTCGCCGCCGAGCGCATCGATAACGAGGCCGGAATCGTCAGACAACGCCGGCAGTCCGGAGGCTTCGGCAGAGGCGAGCGCCTTGATCTTTGCGTTTTCCTCGAAGGTGGTACCCGTTTCGTCGGGCTCGACGAAGTTCAATTCGGCCGCCGACTTCGCGGTGAAGCCGAAGGGGCCGATCAGGTCCTGAATTTCCCGGATCTTACCGGCATTGTGGCTGGCAACGACGATGGTCTTGGTTTCGAGCTTGCGCATGATGGTCCTATTCGATGCCCCAGATGCGGGCTTCAGCGCATTCGAGGCTGTTGCCCGCCGGATCGCGGAAATAGATCGAGCGGCCGCCTTGCGGCCAGGTGACTTCGGATTCGATGGCAACGCCGTTGGACTTCAGCCGGGCCGCAATTGCATCGAGATTTTCCCCGGAGACACGGAAGCAAGCGTGTCCCGCGCCTGTCGTGCCGTGCGGCGGCACCTGCAGGGAGCCGGGCGAGGGTGGCTTGATCGTTTCGTCAGGGTTGAAGATCAGCAGAACGCTGGCACCGCAACGAAAGAAGACATGCCGGTTGCCGCCGCGCGAGATCTTCGAAAGGCCGAGGATGCCTTCATAGAAGGCTTCTGCCTTGTCGAGATCATCAGCATAGAGCGCCGTTTCCAGCATGCCTTCCAGCATGTCGTTCATCCGGCGATCGCCTGCTTCTGCATTGCGACGAGTTCGGCGATACCTGCCTTGGCGAGCGTCATCAGCGAAGCGAACTCCTCGTCGGTGAAGGGCGTACCTTCTGCAGTGCCCTGGATTTCGACGATACCGCCGGTGCCGGTCATCACGAAGTTCGCGTCGGTCTCGGCCGAGGAGTCTTCGAGGTAGTCGAGATCGAGCACCGACTGGTTGGCGAAGATTCCGCACGAGATGGCCGCGACATGGTCCTTCAGCACCCGCTCGACCTTGAGCATGTTGCGGCTCTCCATCCACTTCAGGCAGTCGTGGAGCGCAATCCAGGCACCGGTGATCGATGCCGTGCGCGTGCCGCCGTCCGCCTGGATGACATCGCAGTCGAGCGTGATCTGGCGTTCGCCGAGTTCCTTGAGATCGACGACGGCGCGCAGCGACCGGCCGATCAGGCGCTGGATTTCCTGTGTGCGGCCACCCTGCTTGCCGGCCGCAGCCTCGCGCTTCATGCGGTCGCCGGTTGCGCGCGGCAGCATGCCGTATTCAGCCGTGACCCAGCCCTTGCCGGTGTTGCGCAGCCACGCCGGCGGCTTTTCCTCGACGCTAGCCGTGCACAGCACATGCGTATCGCCGAACTTCACCAGACAGGAGCCTTCTGCATGCTTGGAGAAATTGCGCTCGAAAGAGACCTTGCGCATCTGGTCGGTTTTTCTGCCTGAGGGCCGCATACTATTCTCCTAATCGTCATGCCGAAGACGTGAGCAGCCTTCGGATAGATCATGCGTGCTGTGGTGTTGAGAGCTTCTACGATTGGCAGCGCCCATTTGCAATTTCCCTTTTGCCGCTGCGGGGAGATTGGCTATATTTTGTCGGATCATCGTCAGCACGGGTACGCAAGGCTTCATGGAGTTCAGATCGACGTCGGTTTCAGATGCAGTGGCTGCGCTGGATGAACGCTCTAAGGAAATCTTTCGCCGGATTGTAGAGGGCTATCTGGAAACGGGTGAACCGCTCGGCTCCCGCAACCTGTCGCGCATCCTGCCGATGTCGCTGTCGCCGGCATCTGTGCGCAATGTGATGAGCGATCTGGAAGAACTTGGCCTCATCTATTCGCCGCATGTCAGCGCCGGCCGTCTGCCGACGCAGATCGGCCTGCGCTTCTTCGTCGACGCCTTCATGCAGGTAGGCGATCTCTCAGCCGAGGATCGCGCCAATATCGATCGGCAGGTGCGCGCTGAAAGTCGCGACAATCCGATGGAGTTGATGATGAACGAGGCGAGCCGCATGCTCTCGGGCATTTCGCGCGGCGCCGGACTGGTCATCACCTCGAAGAGCGATCCGGTTCTCAAGCATGTCGAATTCATCAGGCTTGAGCCGACCAAGGCGCTCGCGGTGCTCGTCGGCGATCACGACCAAGTGGAAAACCGGATCATCGAGCTTCCGGCGGGCGTCACGTCATCGCAATTGACCGAGGCCGCAAACTTTCTCAATGCGCACATGACCGGGCAGACGCTGCCGGAACTGCGCAATCAGTTGAGCCGACTGAAGGATGATGTGCGCCGCGAGCTAGACACGCTGTCGCAGGATCTCGTCGAGCGCGGCATCGCCGTCTGGTCCGGTAGCGCCGACGAAGGCAAGCCCGCGCAGCTCATCATTCGCGGCCGTGCCAATCTGCTGGCCGGTCTCGCCGGTGCCGACGATCTTGACCGTCTGCGCATGCTGTTCGACGATCTGGAGAAGAAAGACAGCTTGCTCGAGCTTCTGAACCTGGCCGAAAGCGGCCCCGGGGTGCGGATTTTCATCGGCTCGGAGAACAAGCTGTTCTCGCTCTCGGGCTCGTCGTTGATCGTCGCGCCCTACAGGGACGACGATGACCGCATTGTCGGCGCCGTCGGCGTCATAGGGCCGACGCGTCTCAACTACTCGCGCATCGTTCCGATGGTCGATTACACCGCTCAGCTGATGACGCGATTGTCGCGCAGCACGAAGTAGAAGGGCTACTCCGGCAGAGTGTCGCCCGATCCGCCCATCTCCGCCGGCATATCTTTGTATTTTGGCAGGCCATCACGGATGCGCAACACGCTTTCCTGATAGTTCACGTGCAACGCCGGGGCATAATCGAGATCGGGCAGAAGGGCTGCGTAAACGTCGGTGACGCCCCAGGTCGGGTGCTCCGTGTAGAGATGACCACCGCAGCGGTCGCAGAATTTCCGAACGCTGGTATCGGACCTCTGGTAGCCCTCGACGTGCTCTCCACCCTTGGTGACGTGGACCGCCTGGGGCTGCCAGAGCGTGAAAGCGTTGACCGGCCCGGCCGACCAATGCCGGCAGGAGGCGCAGTGGCAGTATCCCATTGCCACCGGTTCGCCGGTCGCAACAATCTCGACCGTGCCGCAGAAGCAGCGCCCGGTATAGCTTTTCTGATCGTTCATGGTAGCAGCTCCCTGACCCAGGATGAGGCCGAAGCACTGAAGGTTTAGGCGGCACTAAAATAAAAGAACTTTAGCGCGAGCAAGTCAAGCTGGCCCTCTCGCATCCCCCGCATCGGTTGCCTTACATCGCGCGCTTTTCGGTCACGCAGACTTGATTTTTGCCCGCCAAAGCTCGATATCGGGCACATCCTAAAAGACACCAATCACCGGAGAACGTCATGACTGACGAAACGACGAAGAACGGACCTGACGCAGCCGCGGCCGAAGCCGCAGCGGACGCCGCCGCAAACGTCGAGAACGAAGCCACCGCACAGCCCGATCCGCTGGAACTTCTGAGGACCGAGAATGCGGAGTTGCGCGACCGTTATCTTCGGCTTGCCGCCGAGATGGATAACCTGCGCCGTCGGACCGAGCGCGAAGTCAAGGACGCGAAGACCTATGCAGCCGCTGGCTTTGCCCGTGACATGCTGGCTGTTTCCGACAATCTGCGCCGCGCCATCGATGCTGTTCCGGAAGAAGCAAAGGCTGCTGCCGATGCTGGCCTGACAACGCTGATCGAAGGCGTCGAAATGACCGAGCGTTCGATGCTGTCGGCGCTCGAGCGTCATGGCGTCCGCAAGCTGGAGCCGGTCGGCCAGAAATTCGACCCGAACTTCCACCAGGCCATGTTCGAAGTGCCGAATGCCGAAGTACCGAACAACACCGTCGTTCAGGTCGTTCAGGCCGGCTACACGATTGGCGAGCGTGTCCTGCGTCCGGCCATGGTCGGTGTCGCCAAGGGCGGCCCGAAGCTCGTCGAACCCGAAACCAATTCGGTTTTTGACCAGAAAGACGCCTGATCCGATCGGCCCGCTTCCGCGGGCCTGATCTCTCAGGCGCCCTCAAACGCACTAGGCATCAGATGCGGGCGAAGCGCTCGATCAGCAGATCGAAGAAGCCGTCCGCATCGACATCGCGCATGACTTGAACATTGCGCTTGCGATCGGTCACGTGCCACCAGTCGACAACGGTCATGCCGACCGTCAGTTCCGACTTAACTTCGATCTCGACATTGCAGGTCCGCCCCTTGAAAAGCTCGGGCTTCAAGAGATAGGCGATTACGGTCGGATCGTGCAGCGGGCCGCCGTCCGAGCCATACTTTTCGACATCGAAGCGCTCGAAGAATTCCAGCATCTCGACCATGGCGATGGCCGGGCGTGTGCCGAGATCGGCCATGCGCTTGACTCGGTCCTTGCGGGTCAGGAGCTTGTGCGTGACGTCGAGCGGCATCATCACGATCGGTATGCCGGAGCGAAGGACGATGTCGGCGGCCTCGGGGTCCACGTAGATGTTGAACTCGGCGGCCGGCGTAATGTTGCCGCCTTCAAAGAAGCCGCCGCCCATCATGACGAGTTCACGGACACGCGGGACGATGTCGGGCGCTTTCTGGAAGGCCAAGCCGATGTTGGTCAGCGGCCCCAGCGTACAGAGCGTCACGCTGCCTTGCGGCTCGCTGCGCAGCGTGTCGATGATGAAGTCCACGGAATGCTGCGGCTGCAGAGCCATGGTCGGCTCATCGAGGACAGGACCGTCGAGCCCCGTCTTGCCGTGCACGTGCTCGGCGGTGACAAGCTTGCGCGCGATCGGCTTGTCGGCGCCGGCAAAGACCTTCGTATCGGTGCGGCCGCAGAGCTCGCAGACAATGCGCGCGTTGCGGCTCGTATAGGACAGCGGAACGTTGCCGGCGACCGTAGTGATCCCCAGCACCTGAAGTTCTTCCGGGCTGCCGAATGCCAGCATGATGGCCGCGGCGTCGTCCTGACCGGGGTCAGTGTCGATAATGATCTTCCTAGGGTCCGCCATTCCGATCGTTCCATCCTCATGGTGCGCGACTTCGTGGCATGCACCGTTTGTTTATGCTTCCGTCGCAAATCGGCACAGCCGGCGCGGGCACGTTTTGATGCGAGGCGGCGCTTGCTTTGTCAAGGTCGGACCGTTGCGGGGCTTTCCAAGTGCGAGCGCGACATCCGCCTTGCGCCTGCGCCTGTCAGTTCCCATATTGGAGGCATTCGGATGCTGTATTCAGGTCCGGCAAGGTCGCTTGAATCAAGGACTTGAAGACGATGAGCCGCATGACGCCTTTCGCAAGCCCGCTACTCCTGGGCTTTGACGCCATGGAAAAGACGCTGGAGCGCCTTTCCAAGGCTAGCGACGGATATCCCCCTTACAATATCGAGCGAGTTGCTGCCGACCGTGCTTCCGGCGATCCGGAGAGGTTGCGCATAACCCTGGCCGTCGCCGGCTTCAGCGAAGAAGAATTAGACGTGTCGGTCGAGGAGAATCAGCTTTCAATTCGCGGTCGCCAAGTCGAGCAGGGGGAGCGGGATTACCTGTATCGCGGCATCGCCGCACGGCAGTTCCAGCGGACTTTCGTTCTGGCCGACGGGATGCAGGTTTTGGGCGCTTGCCTGAAGAACGGATTGCTCTCAGTGGATCTCATCCGCCCGGAGCCCAGCCGTATGGTGAAGAAAATTAACATTTCGGTCTCACAGTAGGACAACGGCGCATGTTGAGCCGTTGGTCCCTTCTCTTGGAGGTACAGGAATGTTGATGAAAGAAGCCAATTCGCACCTGACCAAAACCGAACTTGCCGGTATCGGCAACGGCGAGGTCGCCTATATCCGCAAGATGCGCAACGAAGAAGTTGCAAAATGCTTCCCGGAAGCGCCCGACATTGATCCGAGCGTTGACCTTTGGGCGCTATTCGGCGCCGATGGCACGCCGATCCTGTTGACTGATAACCGTTCCAGCACCTTCTTCAAGGCAGCCGAGGATGAACTGAAAACGGTGAGCCTGCACTAAGGCAGGCTCAGACGCGCTTGAATGTGAGATAGGCGGAAGATCTGCCTTCGCGCCGTGCCTTGGCCTCGTAGCGTGTGCTCGGCCAGCCCTCGTAGGGCGTCAGCCAATCTGCTGCATCCTGTGCAAGCCAGTCGAAGCCGCCATGGTCGCGGCACTTCAGAAGCGTCCAGTTGACGTAGGTATCGATGTCCGAGGCGAAGCAGAACAGCCCGCCCGGCTTTAGCACGCGGTGGAAGCGGTCGAGATTGGTTTTCGACACGAAGCGGCGCTTCCAATGCTTCCGCTTTGGCCACGGATCCGGGTAGAGCAGGTCGATCTGGTCGATCGAGGCGTCCGGCAACCAATCCAGCAATTGCGTCGCATCGTCGTTGTAGACGCGGACATTCCTGGCGTCGGCCTTGTCGACGCTCGTCAACAGCTTCTGCATGGAATTGATGAAGGGCTCGACACCGATGAAGCCAGTGGACGGCATCTCGACGGCGCGATGAATGAGATGCTCGCCGCCGCCAAAGCCGATTTCCAGGCGCAGCCTTTGGGTCGGCGCCGGAAAGAGAGTGTTCAGCGGCTCGGGCGGAGCCGCTGAAAGGTCGATAAGGAACGTCGGAAGCAGGGTGTTCAGTCGCTCTGCCTGATGTTCGCGCAGAGCCTTTCCCTTGCGGCGACCGAAGAAGGCTTCGGTCGCGCGTCCGCGACGTTCCATGTCGGTCATGCTGCTTCCTTGACCTTGACGGCGTCCTTGAGCGCCTTGACGAGGTCAGTGCGCTCCCAGGAGAACGAGCCGTCGCGGCCAGCCTTGCGGCCGAAGTGGCCATAGGCCGAGGTCTTGGCGTAGATCGGCTTGTTGAGGTCGAGGTGACGGCGGATGCCGGTCGGCGACAGGTCCATGTTCTTGCGGATCGCCGCTTCGACCATGTCTTCCGTCACGCCCTTGCCGGTACCGTGCAGGTCGACGTAGATCGACAGCGGCTGCGCAACGCCGATGGCGTAGGAGAGCTGGATCGTGCAGCGGTCGGAGAGGCCGGCGGCAACGACGTTTTTCGCGAGGTAGCGAGCAGCGTAGGCAGCCGAACGGTCGACCTTGGTCGTGTCCTTACCGGAGAACGCGCCGCCGCCGTGCGGAGCAGCGCCGCCGTAGGTGTCGACAATGATCTTGCGGCCGGTCAGGCCGGCATCGCCGTCCGGGCCGCCGATGACGAACTTGCCGGTCGGATTGATGTACCACTTGCAATCGTCGGCGATCGGCAGGTCGCCGAGAGCTTCACGGATGTAGGGTTCGACAACCGCGCGAACCTTCTTCGAGTCCCAGCTTTCGTCGAGATGCTGGGTGGAAAGGACGATCGACGTGACTTCGGTGGGCTTGCCGTTGACGTAACGCACGGTCACCTGGCTCTTGGCGTCAGGGCCGAGCTTCGCGACGTCGCCGTCGCCCTTCTTGCGGGCGGTAGCAAGGAGCTGCAGGATCTTGTGGGAGTAATAGATCGGCGCCGGCATGAGGTCAGGCGTTTCCTTGCAGGCGTAGCCGAACATGATGCCCTGGTCGCCGGCACCTTCGTCGCCCTGCTGGTCGGCAGCACTGTCGACGCCCTGGGCAATGTCGGCGGACTGCGAGTGCAGAAGCACGTCGATCTTAGCCGTCTTCCAGTGGAAGCCGTCCTGCTCGTACCCGATGTCCTTGATGGCGCGGCGGGCAGCAGCCTTGAACTTCGAAGGGTTGATGACGTCGTTGCCGTCCTTGTCCTTCTTCATCAGGCTCGGCGGCAGGCGCACTTCACCGGCGATCACGACGCGGTTGGTGGTTGCCAGCGTCTCGCAGGCAATGCGCACGCCCCAAGGGTTGACGCCGGTCTTGGCGGCTTCGCGGTAGACCAGATCCACGATCTCGTCGGAGATCCGGTCACACACCTTGTCCGGGTGACCTTCGGCGACTGACTCGCTGGTGAAAAGGTAATTGGCGCGCATTCCGGGATTCCCCTCAAAGAACAAAAGCTGCGTAGTAGGTACTCAGTTCGCGCGCGAAAAACAAGCGTAGAAGGACATAAATATATCTTTATATCTGCGACTAAGTGGCAAATTGTGCCCAAAAAACGCCAAAAAGCGGCCGTTGCGGCCGCTTTCACTCCTGCTCCAAATTTTCAGTGGCTATTATTCGCTGTCTGCTTCGGCCGCGAGCGCCTTGACCAATTCCACGACCTTGCGGCGAACCTTGGGGTCGGTGATCTTCACAAAGGCGCGGTTGAGCTGCAGTCCTTCGGACGACGAAAGAAAGTCGACCACATAGTTGGAGCTGGAGGCTTCCGCCATGCCGGACAGGCCGGAGGACTGTTCGCCGGGGGCATCTTCAAAGAAGAAGGAGACCGGGACGTTCAGAATGCTGGAGATGTTTTGGAGACGGCTGGCACCGACGCGGTTGGTGCCCTTTTCGTATTTCTGGATTTGCTGAAAGGTGATGCCGAGGCTCTCCCCGAGCTTTTCCTGGCTCATTCCGAGCATCGTTCTGCGAAGGCGAATGCGACTACCTACATGGACGTCGATGGGGTTCGGCCGCTTCTTGTTCTCAATCATGGTCCTGCCCTAACAATAATTTTCAACCTTGTTTAAACCGGCATGCCCAAACCCACCCCAAAACGCCACGTTGCAAAGTCTTGCTTAACCACCTTGAAACATACGCTAAGAACGCCGATCCCAACCACTATGCAATTTTAGGGGTTTTCGGTCAATTCTGCTTGAAAACAAAACCAAAGCGAGAAACGATAGCAATTACAAACAGAAGTATTTCCAGCAACCAGAAGTAAGTTTGGCGTGGATAGCCCGCAGGACGATGCGCGTCGAAGCTCGTGATAGTTGCGTCGACGAAGCCCGTTTCATTGAGATCAAGACCAGCAATGACTTCGCCGCGAGCGTTCACGAGGGCCGAAATGCCGCTGTTACCATTACGAATCAGCGGCAGCCCGGTCTCCACGGCACGCAGCCTGGCCTGCTGGAAGTGCTGGTAGGGTCCAGGTGTAGCGCCGAACCAGGCATCGTTCGTGACGTTGAGGATGGCATTGGCGGCACCAAGGTCGCCCGTCATCTCGTCAGGGAAAATGATCTCGTAGCAGACGAGCGGATAGAATTTGATCCCGGTCGGCAAGGCCAGCAGCTGGCGGCTGGCGGCGGGCGAAAAGCCACCCGGCATCTCGACCACGTTCTGGATACCGAAATCGTCGAGGACGCTCTCGAACGGCACGTATTCGCCGAACGGCACAAGATGCACCTTGTCGGCGGCGCCCGCGATCTGTCCCCTGCCGTCGATGACGTAGATCGAATTGTAGTAGCGCGGCGGATTGCCGGGACCGGTCTCCTCCACCCGAACGGCGCCCGCGATCAGGATCTGGTTGTCGTCGAGCGTATCGGCGATCCGGCTGAGTGCATCCTGATTGTCCGTGAGTATGAAGGGAATGGCCGTCTCCGGCCAAACGATGATGTCGGGCTTCCGGCCGCCATCCTTCGGGGGCTCTGCCGAGAGCTTCAGGTGTTTCTCGAAGATGGCGGCGCGGTCGCCGTCGGTGTCCATCTTCGCGGTCTGCTCGATCATCGGCTGAACGAGGCGGATGATAGGGCTTTTGGCGTCCGCCGCTGGTGCCGGCTGCGGGCCATAAAGGATATAGGCGCCGTAGCCGATATGCGCAGCGAACAGCAGAGCCGCCAGGGAGAGGCCGAGCTTGGCGCCCTGGCGGGTGCCGAGCAGTGCGGGCGCGGCGAAGATGAAGACCGACAGTGTTGTGATACCCATGATGCCGATGACATGCGCCGATTGCATCATGAGCGGCACGGGCGTCATGCCGTAGCCGACCGCGTTCCAGGGAAAGCCGGTGAAAAGCACGCTCCTCAGCCATTCGAGCAATCCGAAGCTCGCAGCAAGTGCCGCAATCCGCCCCATGCCATCGGACCACAGGGTCCGTGCCAGCGCGGCGGCAATTCCGTAATAGATGGCGAGCACCGCAGGCAGGCCGAAGATCGCCAGCGGCAGCGCCCATGCAAAAGCCTCCGCGTCGATCATCAGGGCGTGGCCAAGCCACCAGAGGCCGGCAATGAAATAGCCGAACCCGAAGAGCCAGCCGACAGCGAAGGAAGGCCATAGACGGCCTATCCACCCGCTTTCAGGAGCAGCCGCCGAACCGTCGATCAGCCAGACAAGGAGCGTGAACGACACGAACATCGCGGCAAAGAAGCCAAATGGCGGGAGGGCCAAAACACCGACGGCGCCTGCAAGGATTGCCACTGCAACCCTTTTGAACCCCCAGGCCAGGATAACCCTGTCTGCAAGCCGCTCCATGCGCACTCCCGTCAAGCCGCGAATCAACCCGACCGCAGTGTTTCAAAAAAGCCGCCGTTTGTCGTGCTTTGCGGCAATCAGTTTGTCGTGGGGACGTCCGTCTGCCGCTCTTCGCCCTGGTCCGAGCCGGCTGTGCCGTCGCCGTCGAGCTTGGCGCGGCGACGAATGGCCTGGCGCTTGCGGGTAATCCTCACGCGCTTGATGCGACGTGGATCGGCATCGAGGATGTGGAACTCGAAACCGGGCAGGGCCTGCACCACCTCGCCACGCACCGGAATGCGTCCAAGCTCGGAGAAGATTAGGCCGCCCAGCGTGTCGACTTCGTCGACCTGCTCGGTGATGTCGAAGTCCGGTCCGATCGCTTCGGCGATCTCCTCCAGCTCGACACGCGCATCCGCGACGAAGACGTCTTCCGACACCCGCTTGAACATCACCTCTTCGTCGTCGTGTTCGTCATCGATGTCGCCGACGACCATCTCGACGATGTCCTCGTGCGACGCCAAGCCGTCAGTGCCGCCATATTCGTCGATGACGAGCGCCATCTGCGTGCGGTTCACCTGCATGCGGCGAAGCAGATCCGACGCCAGCATGGATGGCGGGACGAAAAGGATCTTGCGGATGATCCCGGCCTCCGACAGGGTCTTCTGCAGGTCGACGCGGCTGAGATCGAAATTCGCCTTCACGGAGCGGGTCGGCTTCTGCAGATGTTCGGGGGAAACGTCCACGAGAGGCGTCGCCGGCTTGATGGCCCTGGCGCTACCGCGGCGCTTGTTCCGCGCCTGCTTGGCGACGTAGGAGAGGAGATCACGGATATGCACCATGCCGCGCGGGTCGTCGAGCGTATCGGCATAGACGGGCATACGCGAACGACCGGATTCCTCGAACAGGATCATCAACTCGCCGATGGTGATGTTCTGATCGACGGCTTCGATATCGGCACGGGGGACCATAACATCGGCAACGCGCACTTCGCGGAAGCGCAGAATGTTATGCAGCATCGCCCGCTCATCGGGCGAAAAGACGTCTCCGACCGCAGCGTCTGTCATCAAAGCATCCGCAATATCTTCGCGAAGGCGTGAGTTTTGCTGCGGTCTTAAGATACGCGCCGCACGCGACCAGAAGGATTGGGATCGTCCGGACTGCCTACTACTGCCACCCTCGTCGGAAGAGGATGATTGATCGGCGTCCTTGGCCTCGGCGGCCGGTCTCGTCGTAAAGTCGCTCATGGTTCCATTTTAAGGTCTTGACCCTCGTATGGGTCAGATAGGCCGAGTACCGCCAAAATGCGAGTCTCCAGCCCCTCCATTATTTCGGCTTCAGCGTCATTATTATGGTCGTAGCCGAAGAGATGCAAGAATCCATGCACGATCAGATGCGTCAGATGGTCGTCAAAGCTCTTCTCGAGCTCGATTGCTTCCCGCTCCACGGTTTCTCTTGCGATGATGATGTCGCCCAGCATCGGACCTGGCACCTTGCCCGGCGTGACGGGAAAGGCGGGAAAGGAAAGCACGTTGGTCGGCTTGTCCTTGCCGCGCCACTCGGCATTGATGTCCTGGATCGAGGCGTCGTCCGTGAAGACCAGCGAAACCTCGGGCACCATTTTCGGAAATGGCTGTTTGACCCTCTCGCGCAGATAACTGGCGGCCGTTTCAAGCACCCGGTCCGCCAATGCATGCAACGCATCTTCGGAGGGCCAATGGCCCTCCTCGACGCTGATCTGGATATCGAGTTCCGCCATCAGTCCTGCCGGCTAACCTCTTCGGTTTCCGTTGCATAGGTGGAATCGTAGGCTCTGACTATGCGCCCGACAAGCGGATGGCGCACCACGTCGGTATCCTTGAAGCGGACAATCGAGATGCCCTCGACGCCGTTCAGCAGTTGAAGAGCCTCCACCAGTCCCGACTTGACACCGCGCGGCAGGTCGATCTGGCTCGGGTCGCCGGTGACGATCATGCGTGAGTTCTCACCAAGACGCGTCAGGAACATCTTCATCTGCATCGAGGTCGTGTTCTGCGCCTCGTCGAGGATGACGGCGGCGTTCGCGAGCGTCCGCCCGCGCATGAAGGCGAGCGGCGCGATTTCGATAACGCCTGCGGTGATCGCACGATCGACCTTGTCGGCCGGCATCATGTCGTAAAGCGCGTCATAGAGCGGGCGAAGGTAGGGATCGACCTTTTCCTTCATATCGCCGGGCAAGAAGCCGAGGCGCTCGCCGGCTTCCACGGCCGGGCGGGAAAGGATGATCTTCTCGACCATGCCACGTTCAAGAAGCTGGGCGGCATGGGCGACGGCGAGATAGGTCTTGCCGGTACCTGCGGGTCCACATCCGAAAACCAGTTCGGCTCGCTCCAGTGCCCTGAGATAGGCGTCCTGGGTCGGAGTCCGGGCAATGATGGTCTTCTTGCGCGTGGAAACCTGTGCCATGGTCAGCTTGGCCTTGCGCTCCATGGTTGGCAGGCTCAGCTGATCGTCCGCCGCGACCGCCATGCGGATCGCGCCTTCAACGTCGGATCGCTCCACGCTGCCGCCTTTCTGGAGTTTCTCATAGAGGTAATCAAGCGTACGCCGCGCCTGGTTGGTAGCGACGATGTCCCCTGATATAACGACGGAATTGCCCCGCGCTCGAGCGTCGATGTGCAGACGTTCTTCAAGCAGCTTGAGGTTCTGGTCAAATTGACCGAACAATTCGCTGGCGAACCGATTGTTCTCGAACGTCAGAATAAAGTGATTGGCGTCGCTCGCAATGCGTGGGTGGCGCGGTGAAGAAGAAACCAATTCTTGTCCGTTCAAGCGGTCGAGCTCCTAGGGTTTAAACCTCAGCCTCTGCTATCTCGGCAAACAGGCTGTTGGTTCCGGTTCCGGTGATTCGCACATTAATAATGTCACCGATTTGCAATGCTTTTGCATCAACATTCACGGACTGAAGCCAGGGAGAACGGCCTATAAGCTGTCCTGGCATACGACCGGGCTTTTCAAGCAACAGTTCGATCGTTTTCCCGACACAGGATTCGGCAAATTCCTGCTGTTGCTTCAGGAGAAGCGCCTGCAGGCGTTCAAGCCGTTCTGCCTTGATCTCTTCCGGCACCTGGTCCTTCAGTTCCGCACCGGGCGTGCCCGGCCGTGTCGAGTACTTGAAGGAGAAGGCCTGTGCATAGCGGACCTCCTCCACCAGGCGGAGTGTATCTTCAAAATCCTGGTCTGTCTCCCCCGGAAAACCGACGATAAAGTCGCCGGAGAGAGCGATGTCCGGACGGGCGGCGCGAATCCGCTCGATCAGCGTGAGATACTCGGCAGCCGTATGGCGCCGATTCATCGCTTTCAGGATGCGGTCGGAGCCGGCCTGCACCGGCAGATGCAGGTATGGCATGAGCGCTCGGAGATCCCGATGCGCTTCGATCAGGCGGTCGTCCATGTCGCGCGGATGGCTGGTGGTGTAGCGCAGGCGCGCAAGCCCGGGAATTTCCGCCAACCGGTAAAGCAGGTCGCCAAGGGTCCATTCCTGACCGTTGGAGCCGACACCATGCCAGGCGTTGACGTTTTGGCCGAGCAGGGTGATCTCGCGTACGCCGCCCTCGACGAGCTTTTGCGCTTCCTCGACGATCTGGCCGACCGGCCGCGACACTTCCGAACCGCGGGTGTAAGGCACGACACAGAAAGTGCAGAACTTGTCGCATCCTTCCTGAACGGTAAGGAAGGAGGTGACGCCACGCGAGCGGATTTTCTTGGCTTCGGCGATCGGCAGATGCTCGAACTTGTCTTCCAGCGCATATTCGGTGTCGACGATGCGCTGGCCTTCCTTCGCCTTGCGCAGCGCTTCCGGCAGGCGGTGATAGGTCTGCGGTCCGATGACGACGTCGACGGCTGGCGCCCGGCGCAGGATTTCCTCGCCCTCGGCCTGTGCGACACAGCCGGCAACGCCGATCATGAACTCCCGGCCTTGCTTGCTGCGTTCCTTCTTCATGTCGCGCAGACGACCAAGCGCCGAATAGACCTTTTCAGCAGCCTTTTCGCGGATATGGCAGGTGTTGAGCAGGACAAGGTCAGCCTCTTCCATAACTTCCGTCGGCTCATATCCGTCACGGGCGAGTGCATCGCTCATGCGCGTCGAGTCGTAGACGTTCATTTGGCAGCCGTAGGTCTTGATGAATACCTTGCGGCTGTTGCTGCCATCGCGGAGATCGGTCTCCGGGGCCTGAAGAAGGGCGCTGTCCTGGGTCATGGCCGGCTATTTAGTGGTTTTTCATTCGCGAGAAAAGGAAATCTTGTGCCTTAGGCCGTCTTGTGGCCGCGCAAAGCGGCGCCAAGCATCGTGCGGATGCGTCGGGCAATCGTCGCGCTGACTTCCTTGCGGTTACTGTCGGCACGATACTCCACCGCCTCGCCGAAACAGACGTCAACCTCGAAGGCACCGCATCGCAGCATGTCCTTCAGGTGCGGGAACATCTCGACATCGCCTGGCCAGGAGGCGAGGGGCCTGTGATAACGGCCCATCGGCAAGCCGTAGACACCCGTATAGGCAACCGCGACCGGTTGAACCACGACGGCTCCTGTTGGCGACGCCGGCACCGCCAGGGCGGCTGCGCCAAACAGCGAGGATTTGACCTCGAGAAGCCGATTCCCGTCCGAGGTCGTGCCCTCCGGGAACAGAACGACGATCTCGCCATCCGCCATGCGGGTGGCAATCTCGTTCGCTTGGTGGCCGGTCTTGCGCTTCTCTTCGCGCACTACGAACACGCTCTTCTGCAGCTTCGCCAAATTGCCGAAGATCGGCCAGTCGCGCACTTCGATCTTGGCGATGAAGGCGACGTCGGCGACCGCGGACAACACCATGATGTCCATCCACGACGAATGGTTGGCGCAAAGCATCAACGGCCTGTGGGTCTCCATCTTGCCATGGACGCGAATGCGGATACCAAGACAGAAACAAACGATGCGATGCCAGATGCGCGGCAGCCAGCGTCGCAGCTTCCAGTCGAAGCGCAACGCAAGAAGCTGCCAGGGCATAAGCACTATGCTGGCGAAGAAAATGACGATACCGGCGAGGGCGAGACGCAGCCAGGCGATCAAAACGAAGACTCCGCGGCTGCGCTCATGGCCTCAGCGCTCGTCCTTTTTGAGTGGGATGCCATAGAGCTCCAGTCGATGATCGACGAGCTTGAAGCCATGCTCGCGGGCAATGCGTTCCTGCAGGGCCTCGATCTCCGGCGAGTGAAACTCGATGACAACGCCCGACTTCAGGTCGATGAGATGGTCGTGATGCTCTTCCGGCACCGTCTCGTAGCGCGAGCGGCCGTCTCGGAAGTCGTGGCGTTCGATAATGCCGGCGTCCTCGAACAATTTCACGGTGCGATAGACGGTGGAGATGGAGATCTTGGCGTCGACCTTGACGGAGCGGCGGTAGAGTTCCTCGACGTCAGGGTGGTCGGCCGACTCCTCGAGGATGCGGGCAATCACCCGGCGCTGCTCGGTCATGCGCATGCCGCGTTCGGTGCAAAGCTCCTCAAGGGTCTTGGCGACGTCAGTCATGGGCTGCCTTCCGATAGTCAACGTTTGAGCAACGGACTAGCGAAGAACGCGCTTCATGACAAGCGCCGTGGAAACCGCCCCCTGGGTATCCTTGTAGTAACCCTTGCGTTCACCGACTTTCTCGAATCCAAGCTTGCGGTAGAGCCCGAGCGCTGCCGCATTGCCGTCATCGACCTCCAGGAAGATGCTCTCGCCACCGCGCAGCTTCGCTTCACGCATCGCAGCTTGCATCAGCCGCCAGCCAAGGCCGGCGCGAGCGACCTTCGTCTGCACGGCGACTGTCAGGATCTCCGCCTCTCCAGCGACCTGACGCGCGAGCACAAAACCCGGCAGCGGCTTCTTCAGAAATGCGTTGGTCTGCCGAGCGACGAAGCCGAAGACGGTGTCCTGGCTGAGCAAGCTATAGAATTCGCCATCGCCCCATGGTCGTGCGAAGCGTTCGCCGTGTAACGCCGCCACGGCGCGGCAGTCATCGGCGTCCATCGGGACAATCTCGAATTCCGGCTTCAGCGTCAGATAGGATTCCAACATGGTCATACTCGCGCAATCGCAAACCCGGCCTGCGGCTTCGCATCGGGTCCGCGCAGATAGAGGGGCTTCGGCTTTCCGGAAGACGGGTCGGCGGCAGCGCCGAGACGCGCCACGATGGAAATCGGGAAATGGTTGGCGCAATCGCCGATCGTGCCGGGTTTCAGGATCGGCGTAGCCGAACCGGTGATTTCGCCATCGAACGTCGCGGCGATTGCCTGTGCTTCCTCGACGGCGACAGCGCTGGCCTCATCGAGCGGATCGCCATCGGCATCGAAGGTCTGCAGGTAGATCTCGTTTCGCTTGGCATCCATGGCGGTAAGAACGCTGCGCCCTGGCGTCTTCAACCGCTGCGCCTCGGCCATGACCGCAAGCGTGGTGACGCCGACGGCCGGAACGCCGAGCGACAGCGCAAAGCCACGGGCGGCGGCGACGCCGACGCGAATGCCGGTAAAGGAGCCTGGGCCGATGGTAACGGCGATGCGATCGACAGCCGAAAGCGCGACACCGGCCTGCTCCAGCACGCGGTCGACGATTCCCATCAGATGTTCAGCATGCCCCTTGCCGATCATGTCCGATGCCTCCCCCAGCATCGTATCCCTGCCGCTGTCATAGAGAGCGGCAGCGCAATCCACACCTGCGGTGTCGAGCGCCAGTATGATCATGGCATCAATTTCCGAATAAAGCGTTCCTCAGCGTCCATACATTCACCCTGCCGCGCTTGCAAATGCTGCGCCAGGACAAATGCCGGGACAGGGCGTCGTCGTCAGGCGGCGACGACTTCCTCGACTTCCGGAACGAAATGGCGGAGCAGGTTCTGCACGCCATGCTTCAGCGTCGCCGTCGAAGACGGGCAGCCGGAGCAGGAGCCTTTCATGTTGAGATAGACCTTGCCGTCTTTGAAGCCACGGAAGGTGATGTCGCCGCCATCCTGTGCAACGGCGGGACGGACACGGGTATCCAGCAATTCCTTGATGGTGAGCACGATCGATTCATCGGCTTCATCGAAGAATTCGCCGCCGGCATCAAGATCTTCGGAAAGGACAGAAGCGTCGCCCATCACGGGCTTGCCGGACATGAAGTGTTCCATGATCGAGCCGAGGATCGCCGGCTTCAGGTGCTGCCACTCGGCATTGTCCTTGGACACCGAGATAAAATCGTAGCCGAAGTAGACGCCGGTCACGCCGGGAATCTCGAACAGACGAGCCGCGAGCGGCGATGCCTGAGCCTCGTCCGCGCTGCGGAATTCGGCGGTTCCGTTTTCCATGACGACCCGACCCGGCAGGAACTTCTGCGTGGCGGGATTCGGCGTGGCTTCGGTCTGAATAAACATCTCGCTCTCCGTGCGGCGGGCAGCGGCCCAGGCCGTCTTTAGAATTCTTCAAAAAAGAAAATAAGCCGATTGGCAATTCTATTCAAGAGACTGGTACTCAAGAAATGGCTTTATGCGAGCGCATCCAGTTCCTCGTCCGTCAATGTATCAGGCAGGACCGTGACGGGGATCGGAAATGTCGCGCCACGTCCGGCGATCGACGACACCAGCGGCCCCGGTCCCTCCTTGGCAGAGCTTGCGGCCAGCACCAGGATCGCGATATCGCGATCTTCTTCGATGACGGCGTTGATCTGCTCGGTGGCACTTCCCTCGCGGATGACGATCTCCGGGTCGATGCCGATCGTTTCGCGAACCACGTGCGCCGCTTTCGCGACCACCGCTTCGGCTTCCTCGCGCGCCTCGGCCCGCATAATCTCTTCAACCCCCAACCATTGTTGGAAGTCCCCCTCCGGAATCACGTACATCAGCACTAGGCCGCCGTTCGAGTTCTTGGCGCGCCGACCGGCGTAGTGGACGGCGCGGGAGCATTCGGGCGTATCGTCGATGACCGCAATGAATTTGCGGCGATGACCTTCGAGCCGGGAGAGTCGTTTCGATACCATGGGCCGGACTCTGACACCTGAACCTGAAAATTTGCAAGCCCTCGTTTTTGACCCTCGAACGGTCTGCCGGGCCAGTCTGTGTCAGGCGGGAACCAGTCCGTAAAGGCGCATGATCGCCTTCACATGCTCGATGTCGGGTTTCCCATGAACGTTGATGGCCAAAGCCATTTCCTCGAAATAGCGCCTGCCGATCAACCCGGGCGTCATAGTGATCAAGGCCTTGGCGGCTTCACCGTGCAGGTTCTCGTGGGTGTGGACATAGCCGCGCGGAATGAACAGGGTGGCCCCCGGCCCGATCTCGTGCTTGCGCCCGTCCAGCGTCGTCGTCATCGTGCCGGACAAGCCGTAGATCACTTCGTCGACGTCGCGGTGATAATGAGGGGCGGGGACACGTGCCTGGGGCGGGACCGTGAATTCGAACATCACGAGGCTTTCGGCGCTCTGATCCTCGTCGATCAGAAGCCGGATCTCCATGGTGCCGATCTGGATGAGGTTGCGATCTCGCATCGAAGCCTCCTGACGGTCCGTTTCGATAAGACTACGCCGCAGGTCTGGCTTCGACAAGCCCGGGGCGGTGAGGTCCGCCCCGGGCCAAGGTCATATTTCAGTACAGGAAGCCGACGATGTCGCGCACTTCTTTCATCGTCACTTCGGCCCGCGCCCGCGCCCGTTCGGAACCATTGCGCAGGATCGCGTCGATGTGGCTGGTGTCCGACATCAGGCGACGCATTTCAGCGGTGATCGGCGAGAGCACGTTGATGGCCAAATCAACAAGCGCCGGCTTGAACACCGAGAACTGCTGGCCACCAAATTCGGCAAGCACATCAGCCTTCGACCTGTCGGCGAGCGCCGCATAGATGCCGACGAGGTTGTCGGCTTCCGGGCGGCCCTTGAGGCCGTCGACTTCACCAGGCAAACCTTCCGGATCGGTCTTGGCCTTGCGGATCTTCTTCGAGATCGCGTCCTCGTCGTCCATCAGGTTGATGCGCGACAGATCCGATGGGTCCGACTTCGACATTTTCTTGGTGCCGTCGCGAAGCGACATGACGCGTGGCGCCGGGCCATCGATCAGCGGCTCGACCATCGGGAAATAGGCATGCACCGGTTCGTTGCCGACCGTGATGTCAATGCCGTAGTCCGTCTTGCGGATATGCTCCGCATAGTCGAGGTTGAACTTCATGGCGATGTCGCGGGCGAGTTCAAGGTGCTGCTTCTGGTCGTCGCCGACCGGGACATGCGTGCCGCGATAGACGAGGATGTCGGCAGCCATCAGGCTCGGATAGGCGTAGAGACCGAGCGAGGCCTGCTCTCGGTCCTTGCCGGCCTTGTCCTTGAACTGCGTCATGCGGTTCATCCAACCGATGCGCGCAACGCAATTGAAGATCCAGGCAAGCTCGGCATGCTGCGGCACGGCCGACTGGTTGAAAACGATATGCTTTTCCGGATCGATGCCGGACGCAATGAAGGCGGCGGCGATCGAACGGATCTGGTTCGGCATGTCCTCATGGACGAGCTGTGCCGTCAGCGCATGCATGTCGACGACGCAGTAGATGCAGTCGTTGCCTTCCTGCAGGGCCACGAACTTGCGGATCGCGCCGAGATAGTTGCCGAGATGGAGATTTCCTGTCGGCTGGACGCCGGAGAAAACCACTTTCTTGAATTCGTTCATCATGTCCTCGATTAGGCTGGTGGAGGGCCCCAGGGCCAATGGCCCATGTTGCTAACGGGCGCGCTTATGCACGCGGACGCCAGCGCAATCAAGGGGTTCAGCCTGCGGCGTGTTCGATCAGATCGAAGGTGTTGCCATAAGGATCCGCAAAGACAGCGACTGTGCCGTAAACCTCGTGCCGCGGCGCCTCGAGAAACTGCACGCCCTTGGCCAGCATCGACGCGTGGTCGCGGGCAAAATCGTCGGTCTTGATGAAGAAGCCGACGCGCCCGCCCGCCTGGTTGCCCATCGCCGCCATTTGCCGGTCGTTGGCAGCTCGCGCGAGCAGAAAGGCGGCACCGTCCCCGCCCTTCGGCTTGACGACCACCCATCGCTTGCCGTCGGGCTGAATGTCGTCCTGGAGGCAATCGAAGCCAACCGCGCCGCAGTAGAAATCTTTGGCACGATCGTAATCGTCGACGACGAGGGTCACCAGGAAAAGCGATTGGAACATTGCAGGCTCCGATTTGTGGTGTGGTGTTGTCGCCAAGGATGCGTGGCCGGTCAAGGGCGGTCGGGTGCCGGCGTTCGGTGCACGGCGCTTCCCTCACGCGGTCCTTGCGGCCCGTGGCTTGATCCTGCACTTCACTCGGACGGGGCGCTGGAAATTGCCTCGCTGGAGTAAAAACAATATGGCGCTTCCCAGCGCCCCGTTCGGCGGTTTATGCCCGCAACTCCGGTCCCTCTGCCGCCTTGCCCGAGGAAGCTTCGCTTCCCCTGGGGGCCATGTGTGCCACACAGGCACGTCCGGGGCTCAACTCGACGCCGCATTCGCGCGATCGCCGCCGTCCCCGGAGGGAGACCATTTTCTGCGGACCCGGTGCATGAGGTTTTGCGTCCTACCCTCACACCCCGCGCCGGTCCCGCCTCGCCGCAACGCCTTGCGGTGTATCCGCGACAGGACGGACGAATTCTAGGATCGGTCCAGATGTCGGGGAAAATTTGCCGAGATTCTTTTTTTGTGAATATATCTCACAAATTTCTGCGATCAGAAAATTCGTACCTCTTTTGAGGTATTTCTAACCTATCAATTAGCAGTAAATTATGGCGATGTTCCGTAACGATAGGTAAACAATTTCACAAAAAGGCCATTTTTAGGGAGAGCTTTCCATTCGCCAAAAATTGCGCCACCGCGGCGTATTTCGAGGGGAGGGGAACCATGCAATCCGCATTTTCCATCGCACTCGCCGGCCTGTTCTGTCTGTCGTGTTTCGACAGCGCCGACGCGCAGAATGTCAGAAGAGTGACAATCCCGTCGCTCAAACACAAAGAAACGCTCGCCTACTCGCTGCAGACCGTCAGCGTTCAGGCGAACTGCTTCCCGCCGCAGCTGCGCGGCATTCTCACCTACATAGCCGCTAAGACCGGTCGCCGCCCGATCGTAACCTCCGGGTTTCGCTCGCGTGGTCGATCGCATTCCCAGCATCGCAGTTGCGCTGCCGCGGACATTCGAATTCCCGGGGTATCCGAACGAACGATCATCGCGATTGCCGCTTCGGCTCCCGGCATCGGCGGGATAGGCCGCTACTGCAACGGGATAGTGCATGTCGACATCGGCCCCAGCCGACGATGGACCTATTGCTGAAGCATGCCGGACCGCTTAGCCGTCCACCTTTGCGGTCGGCTTGCGGTTCAGGTTGCGACGGATCATGCCGAGGTTCGCGCCGCCGATCAGGAAGGCTGTCGCGAAGTAGACAGCCATGGCGATGACGATCAGAAGGCCGAGCGTGCCGACCTTCGTCGCCAAATGCGCGCTCGAGGCAAGCCACGGCTCCCAGCGGTGCTGAAGGTACATGATGACGCCGCCCATGACGGCCGCGGAGACGACCAGCAGCGCCGCACGCCGCGCCAGCGCCCATTCCCAGGTGAGGTGACCGCGGCGCAGCAACGTCGTGAACAGAAGCACGGTGCTGATCCAGCCTGCCGTTGCTTCCGCAACCGCAATGCCGGGAGCGCCGATGAACGGGAACAGCGTCAAAGCCGTCGCACAGTTGACGCCAACGGCAACGGCGGAAAAACGCATCGGCGTCCTGGTGTCCTCGCGCGCATAGAAACCCGGCTGCAGCGCCTTGATCAGTACGAAGGCAGGGAGACCGACGCCATAAACCGCGAGGATGGAGCCCACGATCGCCGTGTTTTCCTGATGGAAGGCGCCACGTTCATAAAGGACGCGGATGATCTCGTCGGAGAGGATCCAGAGCGCAAAGGCGGCTGGGATTGTCAGGAACAGAACGAATTCCATCGACCGGTTCTGCAAGTTCGCCGCCTCGCGCAGATTGCCGCCCTTGAGCGCGCGCGCCAATTCCGGCAGCAGCACCACGCCGACGGCAACGCCGACGACGCCGAGCGGCAGCTGGTAGATGCGGTCCGCATATTGAAGCGCGGCGATCGCACCCTCCTTGCTGGAGGCAATCGCCTGGCCGATCATCTGGTTGATCTGGGTGATGCCACCGGTGACGGCGGCAGGCACCGCGAGGATCAGCAACCGCTTGACGTTCGGCGTAATGCGGGGAAAGCGTAACCCGATGCTCATGCCGGCATGCAGGACACCGAGATAGACGACGACGAGCTGCAGGATGCCCGCGACGAGCACGCCCCAGGAGAGATACCAGGCTGTCTGCAGCGGTTCAGCGCCGGTGTAGAGCGCGTAAAACAGCGCCCCAATCATCACCACGTTGAGGAAAACCGGGGCGATGGCCGCGGCGAAGAAGTGATGCAGCGAGTTCAGCATCCCGCTCATCATCGCCGTCAGAGACATGCACATGAGATAGGGGAACATCACCGCCGCCATGCGGACGGTAATCGAGAATTTTTCCGCATCGTCGGCAAAGCCCGGCGCGATGACGAAGCGCACCAGCAGCGGCATGCAGAGCTCCATCACGATGGTGATGAGCAGCAGCACCGAAAACAGCACGCCGAAGACTTCCTCGGAGAAGCGCTTGGCTCCGTCAGTGCCGTTCGCTTCGATTTCCTTGGCAAACAGCGGCACGAAGGCGGCGTTGAACGCACCTTCGGCAAAGAGCCGTCGGAAAAGGTTCGGAAACCGGAAAGCTGCATAGAAGACGTCGGCCATCGGGCCGGTGCCGAGGGCCGCGGCCATCAGCGTTTCCCGGGCAAAGCCGAAGATGCGGCTGCCGAGGGTGGCGCCGCCGACGGTGGCGAATTTTCTGACGAGGCTCATGCGATTGGGCTCATGCGGGCGAATCCGCCTTCTTGTCTGTCTGCGTCGCGGCCCGGACAGGAGTCGGTTGCGCGATGATGCCGGAAGGCATGCGTTCGCGCAGTTCGTCCTGTTCCTCGGCCATGACGGCCTTGAGGCGTGCGGTGATGTTGGCGCGCTTGCTGTCGCCCGAGATCTTCTGGCCGACGAGGTCGGTCACGTAGAAGGTGTCGATCACCTTCTCGCCGAAGGTGGTGATCCGCGCCGATTGAATGTCGAGCGAAAGGTCCGAGAGAACCGCGGTGATTTCCGACAGCAGGCCCGGCCGGTCAAGGCATTCGACCTCGATGACGGTGAACTTGTTCGACAGACTGTTGGAGATGTTTACCGACGGCGGGATGACGAAGGCCTTGCTCTTCTTGCGGTTCTTGGTCCGCGTCGCAATCACCTCGGGCAGCCGCTTGCGGCCGGAAAGCACGTCTTCGATCATACGCCCGATCGTGCCGGCACGACGCAGCTCGTCGGCGTCGTCCTTGAACTCGCGGCTGACATGGATGGTATCGAGCGCGCGGCCGTCCGAGGTCGTGAAGATCTGCGCATCGACGATGTTGGCCCCTGCCGCCGCGCACGCACCGGCGATGACGGCAAGAAGGCGCGGATGGTCCGGCGAGAGCACGGTGATCTCGGTGATCGCGTGGAAACTGTCGGTGCGCACCATCGTCGCCAGTGCCTGGCCCGCTTTGTCCGCCTGGCGGATGAAGCCGGCGTGCCGCACCTGGTCTTCCAGCGGAACCGAGAGCAGGTAGGGCTGATAATGCAGCTTGCTGTAGATCTTGCGGTCCTTCTGGCTCCAGTCGGAGAGCGCATTGTAAAGCGCTTCGGCCGCGAAGTTGGCGCGCTCCTTGCGCGACACTTCCGAGAAGCCGCCGGCGAGCAGCAGTTCGGTTTCGTAGTAGAGTGTGCGCAGCAGCTGGCCCTTCCAGCCATTCCAGACGCCGGGGCCGACGGCGCGGATATCGCAGATCGTCAGGATCAGCAGCATCTTCAGCCGGTCAAGCGACTGCACCACATCGGCAAAGTCGGTGATTGTCTTGCGGTCGGTCAGGTCGCGGGTCTGCGCGACCATCGACATCGCCAGATGCTCCTGGATCAGCCAGACGACCATCTCCGTCTGCTTCTGCGACAGACCAAAGCGAGTGCACAGCTTGCGGGCGACGCGGGCGCCGGCAATCGAATGGTCCTCCTGGCGGCCCTTGGCAATATCGTGCAGCAGCACCGCGACATAAAGCGCCTCGCGGTCTTCGATGCCGGGCATCAGCTTGTTGGCAAGCGGATGCAGATCGTCTGCCTTGCCCTTGTCGATTTCCGAGAGCACGTCGACTGTGCGGATCAGATGCTCGTCCACCGTATAGTGGTGGTACATGTTGAACTGCATCATCGCGACGATTTTCCCGAACTCCGGGATGAAGCGGCCGAGCACGCCGGCTTCGTTCATGCGGCGCAGGATCAGCGCCGGGTCGCGCTTCGAGGTCAGGATCGACATGAAGAGGCGGTTTGCCTCGTCGTTCTCGCGCAGATTGTTGTCGATGAGGCTGAGCGAGCGGGTGACTCGCTTCAGTGCGTCCGGATGGAATTCCAGCCCGTTGATATCGGCGACATGGAACAGTCGAATGATGCTGATCGGATCCCGCTTGAAGACATCGGGGCTTGCAAGCGCGATGCGCCCACGATCCTCGACGAACTCGGTGCTGCCGGCGATCTTGCGGCTGCGGTGTGCGAAGCGGCTGATGACGCCTGATAGCCCCGGCGTCGACTTCGCCTGCTGATCCTCGAGCGCCGCGCAGAGAATGCGCGTCAGGTCGCCGACGTCCTTGGCGACAAGGAAATAGTGCTTCATGAAGCGCTCGACGGCCGAAAGGCCGGGGCGCGAATGATAGCCGAGCGCTTCGGCGATCTCGCGCTGGATGTCGAAGGACAGCCGCTCCTCGGCCTTGCCGGTCAGGAAATGCATGTGGCAGCGCACCGCCCAGAGGAAGTCGTCCGCCTTCTGGAACAGGTGATACTCGTGCTTGGAGAGGACGCCGAGCGGCACGAGCTCAGCCGTGTCGCGGACGTGATAATAGTATTTCGAGATCCAGAAGAGCGTGTGCAGGTCGCGCAGGCCGCCCTTGCCTTCCTTGACGTTCGGCTCGACCAGATAGCGCGTGTCGCCGGCCTTGCGGTGGCGCTCGTCACGCTCGGCAAGCTTGGCGGCGATGAATTCGGGGCCGGTGCCGGTGACGATTTCCTTGTCGAAACGCGTCTCAAGCTGCGTTTCCAGCGCGCGCAGGCCGCAGATGTAGCGCATCTCGAGGATCGCTGTACGGATCGTCATGTCGGACTTCGACAGTGCGATGCACTCTTCCAAGGTGCGCGTGGCATGGCCGACCTTGAAGCCCATGTCCCAGAGGACATAGAGCATGAATTCGACCGCCTTGTGCGTTTCCTCCGCCGGCTTCGGCTGGAACAGGAACAGGAGGTCGATGTCGGAGCCCGGCGCCAGCGTGTCGCGGCCATAGCCGCCGACGGCGGTGACGGCGAACTTGTCCTTCTGCTTCGGGAAGACGTGCGCGCAGACAAATTCGTAGAGAACCGTGATGATCTGGTCCTGCAGCCAGGAAATCCGGCGGGCGCAATTGATGCCGCTGCCATCGACCGAAAGCAGCTCGCGCGCCTTCTGCCGACCCTCGCTGCTCGCCTTCTTGAGGATCGCCAGCAGATCCGACCGCATGACGTCGGGCCGAGTCTTGTTGGCCTCGGCGACCGCGTCGCACATCTTCCGGAGATAGTCGGTGTCGAGGATATCGGAGAAATCGATGTCGTTCGTCGTCGCCATACGCGGGGCGGCTTCCTCTTCGCGCGGGGCAGCCGCTTCGTGCTGCACCTCTCGTTTCGTCTGCATGCGCTATAGCCTCTTTGCCCACCGATGACACGGGCTTTCCTACTGCAGAACGTTTAATTTTGGCGAAAAGGTGTTGCCGCGCCTGAAACCTGCAGCTTCAACCCATCAGGCGGCGATCTGCGCCCGCACGGAATAGAGCACCTGCCGCGTTTCGCTGGTGATCGCCTCCAGCGTCTCTTGGTCGCACTCGCGGTAGCCCGCCTTGGCGACGGACGAGGCAAGCTCCAGAATTCTGGCGCAGCAGCGGATAATGTGCAGCAGGCCAAATGGCGAGGCCCAGCCGCGCGGCACGCCGCGCTCGTCGGCAAGCCGCAGCGCTTCAAGCGTGCTGAAGATCGCCGCAAGCCTTTGGGTCTCGTTGAACAGCCGGTCCATGAACATCGATCAGCCCTGCTTCAGCTTTTTCTTGAGTTCGTAGAGCGCATCCATCGCCTCACGCGGCGTCATGTCGTCGAGGCTCATGCCCTTCAGCGCTTCCTCGACCTTCGAGGGGCCGCGATTGGAATCCTCGCGGCGCACCGCCACCTGGAAGAGCGGCAGGTCGTCGATGAGCTGGCTTGCCGGGTTCTTGCGGTCGGCGTCTTCGAGACGCGTCAGCACGTCGCGGGCACGGGTCACTACGGAAGCCGGCAAGCCGGCAAGCCGGGCGACCTGGATGCCGTAGGAGCGATCGGCGGCACCGGGACCGACTTCATGCAGGAAGATCACGTCGCCGTCCCACTCCTTCACGCGCATCGTCGCATTTGATAGCCGCGCAAGCTTTTCCGAAAGCACCGTCAGTTCGTGGAAGTGGGTGGCAAAGAGGCCGCGGCAGCAGTTTGCCTCGTGCAGGTGCTCGACGGCGGCCCAGGCGATGGAGAGACCGTCGAAGGTCGCGGTGCCACGGCCGATTTCATCGAGAATGACCAGCGAACGGTCGGTTGCCTGGTTGAGGATCGCCGCCGTTTCGACCATCTCGACCATGAAGGTCGAGCGGCCGCGCGCCAGATCGTCGGAGGCGCCGACACGCGAGAACAGCCGGTCGACGATGCCGATATGGGCGGACGTCGCCGGCACGAAGGACCCCATCTGCGCGAGGATCGCGATCAGCGCGTTCTGGCGCAGGAAGGTCGATTTACCGCCCATGTTCGGGCCGGTCAGCAGCCAGATCGCGCCATCCTTTCCGTCGGAAACGGGCGAGAGATCGCAGTTGTTGGCGACGAACGGGCCTGACGATTGCCGCCTGAGTGCCTGCTCGACGACTGGATGACGTCCGCCTTCGATCGCAAACATCTTCGAGCCATCGACCAGCGGCCGGCAATAGGCCTGCTCGTCTGCAAGCAGCGCAAGGCCGGCGGCAACGTCGATGACGGCGAGCGCGCGAGCGCCTGCCTTGATCGCCTCGGCCTCTGCAACGACGGCTGATGTCATATGGTCGAAGGCCGCCAGTTCGATCGCAAGCGCTTTGTCGGCGGCGTTGGCGATCCGGCTTTCCAGATCGGCAAGCTCGGTCGTGGTGAACCGCATCGCGTTCGCCATCGTCTGGCGGTGGATGAAGCGCCCCTTCGCCTCGGGCGTATCGGTCATCGGCCCGGCATTGCCGGCGGTGACTTCGATGAAGTAGCCGAGGATGTTGTTGTGCTTGATCTTCAGCGACTTGATGCCGGTTTCCTCGGCGTATTGCAGCTGCAGGCCGGCAATCACGCGGCGCGACTGGTCGCGAAGCGCCCTGACCTCGTCGAGTTCGGCATTCGCGCCGTCGCGAAGGAAGCCGCCGTCGCGCTTCAGCAGCGGCAACTCATCGCCGAGCGTCTCGGAAAGCAGCGCTATGAGATTGCAGGGAAGGGCCTGAAGGCTGGAAAGCGCAAGCTGCAGTTCTTCCGGCAGCAGCGCGTCGGACAACAGCCGAGCGACATCGCCCGCAGCATTCAGACCTTGGCGGATGGCGGCAAGGTCGCGGGGCCCGCCACGGTCGAGCGCCAGGCGCGAGAGCGCGCGCGGCATGTCCGGAACATGCTTGAGATGGTGGCGCAGGTCGCCACAAAGCGACGGCTCCTCCATCAGGAAGCCGATGGAATCCAGACGCTCATTGATGCGGACGGGATCGGTCAGCGGCGACATCAGCCGTTCGGCCAGCAAGCGTGCTCCGCCACCGGTGACGGTGCGGTCGATCGCCTTCAGCAGGGAGCCGTTGCGATCGCCTGACAGCGTGCGGGCAAGTTCGAGGTTGGCGCGGGTCGCCGGATCGATGAACAGCGTGGACGCGCCGCTCTCGCGCTCCGGCCGTCCGAGCGGTGGCCGTTCGGCGATCTGCGTCTTCTCGACATAGGCGACGGCCGCAGCAGCGGCAGCAAGCTCGGCACGCGAAAAGGTGCCGAAGCCGTCGAGTGTCGAGACATTGAAGTAGCGTGCGATCCGCCCTTCGGCCGTGGCACTGTCGAAGAGCACAGCCGGCTGCGGAACGGCGGTGCGACCCAGCACGTCGAAAACAGGCTTCAGTTCGGGATCGTGAAAGATAGTATCGGGCACGATCAGTTCGCGCGGGTCGATACGCAGGATATCGGCAAGCAGCCGCGAGCCTTCAGTCTCGGCCAGCCGGAAAATCCCGGTCGAAATGTCGATCCACGCAAGCGCCAGCACAGGCTCGGCGCCGGCGCGAATCCGGGTAAGTGCCATCAGATAGTTCGATTCCGATGGTGAAAGCAGCTTTTCCTCGGTGATCGTGCCCGGCGTCACCAGGCGGACCACGTCGCGCTTCACCACCGATTTCGAGCCACGTTTCTTGGCCTCGGCCGGGTCTTCAACCTGCTCGCAGACGGCAACCCGGAAGCCGAGTCCAATGAGTTTCTGCAGATAGTCGTCGGCGGCATGCACCGGCACGCCGCACATCGGAATATCCTGCCCCATGTGCTGGCCGCGCTTGGTGAGCGTGATGCCGAGCGCGCGGGAGGCATCCAGCGCATCCTCGAAGAACAATTCGTAGAAATCGCCCATGCGATAGAACAGCAGCGAGTCAGGGTTGTTCGCCTTGATCTCGATGAATTGCTCCATCATCGGCGTTGCCGAGGCACGGCTTTCTTCCGTGGCCAGCTCGGCAGCCGAAAAGGCTTCTATTCCAGTGTCTATTCGTTCGTTCACGGAGATGCATTTTTTCCAAAAAAGAGGTGCCAACCCTAGCTGCCCGCCGCTATAGATGACAACTGCGATTGAGGAAGAGCAAGGCGTCACCCACAAGACGTTGGAGGAAAAATGCCCGATACCGAGAAGAAGCAGCGGCCGGTTACATCTGTGACCGACAACGAGGCTCTTGAGTTCCACGCCATGGGGCGGCCCGGAAAGCTGGAGATCAACGCCACGAAGCCGATGGCGACGCAGCGCGATCTGTCGCTTGCCTATTCGCCTGGTGTGGCCGTTCCGGTGAAGGCAATCGCCGCCGATCCGGCTACCGCCTATGATTACACCACGCGCGGCAACATGGTTGCGGTCATCTCCAACGGTACGGCGATCCTCGGCCTCGGCAATCTCGGCGCACTGGCCTCGAAGCCAGTGATGGAGGGCAAGTCGGTGCTCTTCAAGCGCTTTGCCGATGTCGATTCCATCGACCTCGAAGTCGACACCGAGAATGTCGACGAATTCATCAATTGCGTGCGTTTCCTCGGGCCTTCCTTCGGCGGTATCAATCTCGAAGACATCAAGGCGCCCGACTGCTTCATCATCGAGCAGCGCCTGCGCGAGCTGATGGACATTCCTGTTTTTCATGACGACCAGCACGGGACGGCGATCATCGCGGCTGCCGGCCTCATCAACGCGCTGGAATTGACCGGTCGCGACCTGAAGACGACGAAGCTCGTCTGCAATGGTGCCGGTGCCGCCGCCATCGCCTGCGTCGAACTGATCAAGGCGATGGGCTTCGCCCCCGAGAATATCGTTCTTTGCGATACCAAGGGTGTGATCTATCAGGGCCGCACCGAGGGCATGAACCAATGGAAATCGGCGCATGCGGTCAAGACCAAGGCACGCACGCTCGAGGAGGCCATGAAGGGCGCGGATGTCGTCTTCGGCCTCTCGCAGAAGGGAGCCTTCTCGGAGACGATGATCCGCTCCATGGCCGATCGTCCGATCATTTTTGCCATGGCCAACCCCGATCCGGAAATTACCCCGGAAGAGGTCGCGCGCGTCCGCGACGATGCCATCATGGCAACCGGTCGCTCAGACTATCCGAACCAGGTCAACAACGTTCTCGGCTTTCCCTATATCTTCCGCGGTGCGCTCGATGTTCGTGCGACCACGATCAACGACGCCATGAAAATTGCGGCCGTCGAGGCGCTGGCAAACCTCGCCCGCGAGGACGTGCCTGACGATGTCGTTGCCGCCTACCAGGGCAACCGCCCGCGCTTCGGCGCGCAGTACATCATTCCGGTGCCGTTCGATCCGCGGCTGATCTCGGCGATCCCAGTTGCCGTGGCACAGGCAGCAATGGATAGCGGCGTCGCCCGCAAGCCGATCGCCGACATGGCTGTGTATGCCCGCGAGCTCTCCGCCCGTCGCGATCCCATCGCCTCGACCCTGGCGAGCCTTTACGAGCGCGTACGCCGCCGCCCGAAGCGGGTTGTTTTTGCGGAAGCGGAAGAAGAGCAGGTCATGCGCGCAGCAATGTCCTATGCCAACCAGGAACTCGGGACGGCAATCCTGCTTGGCCGCGAAGACCTGATTCAAGCGACCGCGGAACGCGCCGGTATCGATCTCAATCGGCCGGGGCTGGAAATCGTCAACGCGCGCATTTCCACTCGCGTCGAAACCTATGTCGACTATCTCTACGCGCGCTTGCAGCGCAAGGGCTACCTGCATCGCGATGCCCAGCGCCTGATCCATCAGGATCGCAACCACTTCGCCGCCTGCATGGTGGCGCTTGGCGACGCCGACGGGATGGTCACCGGCATCACCCGCAACTATTCGACCGCGCTCGAGGATGTCCGCCGCTGCATCGACATGAAACCCGGACACCGGGTCATCGGTGTATCGATCGCGCTCTGCCGCGGCCGGACGGTGTTCGTTGCCGACACGGCGGTCCACGACATGCCGAACGCCGAGGAGCTGGCCGATATCGCCGTTGAAGCTGCGGGCTTCGCGCGCCGTATGGGCTATCAGCCGCGTGTCGCCATGCTGGCCTACTCGACCTTCGGCCATCCATCGGGCGAGCGCTCGGAGCGCGTGCGCGAGGCGGTAAAGATCCTCGACAAGCGCCGTCTCGATTTCGAATATGACGGCGAGATGGCGGCTGACGTGGCACTGAACCGCAAGGTGATGGAGCAGTATCCGTTCTGCCGTCTGTCAGGGCCGGCCAATGTGCTGGTCATGCCGGCTTTCCATTCGGCAGCGATCTCAACGAAGATGCTGCAGGAACTCGGCGGTTCGACCGTCATCGGCCCGATCCTCGTCGGTCTCGACAAGGCGGTTCAGATCACCTCGATGGGCGCGAAGGATTCCGATATCGTCAACATGGCGGCGATCGCGGCCTACACGGCCGGATCGTGAAATAAAGACGGAGCGGGAGGCATCCTCCCGCTCCGTCTTTTCATCCGTTTGAAATCAGCTCGCGAACCGTCCGGCGTCGGCGCCGTAATAGTTCAGGTAGCGATCGGAGATGCTTGATATCGGCAGGACGATCAGAACATCCGTCGTGTTGAAGGCCTTGTCGACCACGGCGGTCGAACCGACCATGGCGCCAAGGCGCAGATAACCCTTGATCAGCGGCGGCAGTGCCATCAGGGCCCGCTTCGGGTTGACGGCTTCGGCCGGCATCAGATCCATATCGCGAGCCAGATGCGGAAGGGCGCTGACCGCCCACTCGTCCTTGGCGGCGACGTTGTGATGCAGGAAGGAAAGTGCCAGCGCATGGCTTTCCGGGTGGATGCCCGGGAAGGACGCGCAGCCGAACATGGCGCTCATGCCATGCTTCAGCGCATAGGCCCAGTTGCCCTGCCACAGAAGCTCGACCGTACGCTTCGTTCGGTAGTCAGGCAGCACGCAAGAGCGGCCGAGTTCCATGAACCGCTTATCCGGGTGGCGGGCCAGCAGCTCGTCGATGGCGAATTCCGAAGCCGAGTAAAAGCCGCCGTTTGCCATGGCAACTTCCTGCCGGAGCAGGCGATAGGTGCCGACGATCTGGTCCTCGCTGTCGCCCTCGATCGAGCGGTCGAGCACGAGCAAATGGTCGCAGAACGCATCGTAGGAATCGAAATCGCGTTTGCGGCGCATGGCTTCCTGTGAAAGCTCGGCACCCATTTCTTCGACGAAGACACGGAAGCGAACGGCCTGTGCGGCGTCGATCTCGCTGGAACTACGGGCGAGGCGGGTCTCGAGATTTCCGATGCGGCCGAGAATGTCGCCTTCCTTTGGCGCGAGCGTGCTCGACGGCCGATGAACCTCGGCGACGGCGGCACAATTGAAAGCGTCTGCGGACATGGCGATTCTCCCGTTGCCGGCTTTTGACACGCCATAAAACACTTATGTACGACAGGAAAGTGACATCATGTCGCCGTCACACTTAAGCAGTGTGCCGGTCTCTCGGTGGTTACCGTGCTTCCGCGCGGCGGGCCGAAAGCGCAGCAACGGCTTGGACTTCCGTCAGCAACCTTATCGGGTCAACTGGCTTTACCATGACGCGGTTTGCGCCATTCAGCAAGACCTGTCTACGGGATTCGTCGCGCTTGTCGGCGGTCAGCACGATGATCGGGACCGGGGGAACATCAAGCCGGCGTTCATGTCCGCGTAGCCGGCCAAGCATGTCGATGCCGTCGCCGCCCGGCATGGAAAGATCGCTGATGACGATATCGGGGCGTGCGCTTCCTTCCGACAGCGCGCAGTCGAGAAGCGTTTCGAAGTGGTCGACATGCTGGACGGTATGGCCGGCTTTCTCCAACATAGCGCGAATGAGCATCGCGTTGATCGGGTCGTCTTCGGCCAACAGGATTCGCAGCCCGCTCTGGATGCCCGCCTCCGGGATGACGACGCTGAATCCAGGCTGGTTGTCGTTCAGAGCGTCACGCTTCTCCATGCCGCGCATCCTGCCGCGCAATACGTCGATCAGCGACTGCTCTCGCAGTGGCCGTATCAGCCATGCGTCGAAGAGGTCGAGCGCATGGGCGTTGCGCTCCTCGGGGTTGACCAGGAAGATCTTGCGCAGCCCCAGTGCAGCGATTTCCGCGCGATCGGCGAGGTGGTCGGCAAATTCTCCCGACATGCGGTGGTCGACGATAATGTCCGTAGGCCGGCATCCGCGCGCCGTCATGGCAAGCAGCATCGCATGAGCGCTCTCGCCGTCAGTGACCAGGTGGCAATCGCCGCCGAGCGTCGTGATCGTCTCAGAAATCGCCATGCACGCCGCGCCGGGTGGCGCCAGCAGCAGAACGACGCTGCCGGCAAGCACCGTATTCCGGCGCGCGCGGTTTTCCTCCGGAATGTCGATCGGAAAGCGGATGCTGAACTCGCTGCCGGTGCCTCTTTCGCTCGAGACCGCGAGCGAGCCGCCGAACTCGCGCATGATGCGGGCCGAGATCGAAAGACCAAGTCCCGTCCCGGCGCTCTTTTCGACCTGGCTTCCGCCCTGCTCGAATTCACCGAAGATGCGGTTCTGTTCTTCCTCGGTCATGCCGGGGCCGGTGTCGTTGACGCTGATCAGCACACCATTGCCCTGCCGGGATGCCCGCACGAATACGCCACCCGCCTGCGTGAATTTAACGGCATTGCCGATGACGTTGAACAGGACCTGACGCAGGCGTGCCGGATCGAAGCTCATCAGTTCCGGCAGGTCGGAGGAAACGGTTGCGCCGATCTCGATGCCCTTTTCGTGGGCGCGGTGGGCGAGCATCTCGACCACGCTCTCGAGCAGCTTGCGCAGAGATTCTGCCCGGGGACGGAGCTGAAAACGACCGACCTCAATCGTTGAGAAATCGAGCAGGTCCTCGACCAGTTGCGTCAGCGCATAGCCGGATTGGCGAATGCCGGTGAGGTAGTTCTGCTGTTCCTGGGTCAGACGGGTCTCGCTCAGCAGGTGCGTCATGCCGAGGATGCCCGAAAGTGGCGTGCGGATTTCGTGGCTGACGGTCGCAAGCAGCCGCGATTTCGCGGCACTGTTATATTCGGCTTTCTGCCGGGCCTCCTCGCGGGACTGCGCCGTTAGCCGTTCTTCGGTGACATCGCGGGCGATGCTCTGCAGCAACAGCCGTCCGTCGCCGGGATCGCGGGTCACGACGTCGCGCCAGAAGTAGATGCGCTGGCCCTCAGGCGTCGAGATCTCCACCTCGAAGCGGTGCGGTGCGGGACCCGGACGAAAGGCGATCCCGATCTCCTCACAGGTCAGGCCTTCCGGATTGAGGCGACCGGTCAGCCGACGGAACATCTCGTTGGCGCCGACGATGCGCCGGTCCATGCTGCGCGTGACGGTAATGTCGCCAAGCGCGTCATGGATATGGGCGAAGAGAACCGCGCCTTGGCTCCACGCGGGAGAAACGCCAGTCGAGGGGCTCCGCGTGCTTCTCCGTTTGGTGGTCGAAAAGACTGCAAGAAGGGCCATGGCGGATAGGGCGGCAACGCCAAGCCCTATCGAAAGCACCGGGGAAATACCGGCTTTGGATATGGCAATGAGGATCACACCGGCAACAAGCCCAAGTCCGCCCAACCACCATGACAGAAGCTTGCGGCCCATACGGCCACGATGGGGTTGTGGCGAAACGAGCCCGGTTTGGTCAACAGCATCCAAAATCCGCGCGCCATGGCGGCGAGCGGTACGCCGCCCAAATGCGGCGGCAAGTCTTTCGTGCAATTGACCGAGACTTTGCATGGTCGCGGGATAGCACAACGGCGGTTCCAAATGCCTTCAGCAAATCGCTAGGATTTTAATGGTCTGCGTTTTTAGGTTGTATCAGCTCGTCAAGAATCACGCATCCCGCGCCGATCGTGATAAAACTGTCGGCTAGGTTGAAGACGGCGAACGACCATGTCTCGGTATGAAACAGGATGTAATCGATCACATGCCCGTAGAGGAACCGGTCGATCAGGTTGCCGAGCGCGCCGGCGATGATCAGCGCATAGCCAAGATGAGCAAAGGTGCGCTGCTTGCCAGTGCGGTGCCAGAGCCAGATGACGAAAGCGACGATAACAAGGCGCATGCCGACGATGAACCACCCGTCCATGCCAGAGAGCATCGAGAAGGCGACGCCGAGATTGTACGTCCGGTAGAGCGCCAGCATCGGGATTATATGCACCGGCTCCTGAAGTGGCAGCGTATGGTCGACGACGATCTTGACGATCTGGTCAAGCACGACGGCAACGACGATGAAGATCAGGATCGGCAGCGGCCTGGCAAACAGCGTCGGGCGCTCTAGCGTCTGTTCGGTCATTTGGCCTCGTCGAGTGAGAGAAGGTGACGCCGTGCCTCGAACAGCATGACGGCGCTGGCGACGGCAAGATTGAGGGAGTCGGCGCGGCCCTGCTGCGGAATACGGGCAAGCGCATCGGCTTCCTTTGCAAGATGCTCGGGCAGCCCAGACTGCTCGTTGCCCATCAGGATCACCACCGGCTTCTTCCTGTAGTCGATCGTGCGGTAGTCGACCGAGCCCGCCAGATGCGTTGCGACGACGGAAACGCCGGCGTGCTTCTTCCAGGCGATAAATTCCTCGGGTGTCGCGCGGGCGACGGGAACGGCAAATACCGAACCCATGGTGGCGCGCACCGTCTCGAGCGAAAAGGGGTCGGTCGTCTCGCCTACCAGGATGACGCCGGAGGCGCCAGCGGCATCCGCGGTGCGGATGATGGTGCCGAGATTGCCGGGGTCGCGCACGCGGTCGAGGGCAATCCAGGTTTCGCCCTGCTTCGGGTGGATCTCGCGTAACGGCTTCCAGCGGGCCTCGAAGATGCCGACGACCATCTGCGGGTTGTCGCGGCGGGTGATCGAGGAAAGCACTTTCTCGCTGACCTCGAGCACCAATCCACCCGAGGCGACGGTCTTTGCCGCCATCTGCTCGACCAGCGGCTTGCCCTTGGCTGCCTTGGCGTAAACCAGGGTGCGGATTGTCCAGCCGAGTTCGATCGCATCGATGACAAGCTTCAGGCCTTCGGCCATGAAGGTGCCGCTCTGCTCGCGGTTCTTCTTGTCGCTTAGCGCCTTGATGTCCTTGATGATGGGATTGGCGAGCGAGGTGACCCCTTTCACGTGCCCGACCTTATGCGGGCCGTGGCCCCTGTGTTCATGGCTCATTTGGGTACCAACGGGAGAAGAGAGAGGTGGAAAGCGCGCGGCCCGGCGTATTGCCGTCCAGCCCGGCCTCGCGAATGACAAGCTCGCCGGATTCGACGACACCGCCGGCCCCGCGCATGGTCTCGCGCATCAGTTCGTGGATCGAATAGAAGCTGGCGCGGATCGAATAGGCAGTCAGCACAAGCCCGACCGCCTTCGGAGACAGGATTTCACGGCAGATGTCGAGCATCAGCGGCAGGTGGGCGAAAAGATGCCAAACCTCGCCGTTCGGGCCACGCCCGAAGCTCGGCGGATCCGTGAGGATGATGTCGTAGGTATTGCCGCGCCGTTCTTCCCGCAGGATGAACTTCATCGCGTCTTCGCAGATCCAGCGGATCGGCGCCTTCTCCAGCCCGCTCATCGCCTGGTTTTCGCGCGCCCAGCCGATGGCTTTCTTGGAAGCGTCGACATGCGTAACCTCGGCGCCCGCGGCGGCGGCGACGAGCGAGGCGACACCGGTGTAGCCGAACAGGTTCAGAACCTTCAATGGCCGCTTGGCGGTCTCGACCTGTTGCTTCATCCAGGTCCAGTGGGCGATCTGCTCGGGAAAGACGCCGACGTGGCGGAAAGAGGTGAAGCGGCCGAGAAAATCGACGCCGAGCAGATTAAGCGGCCAAGTCTCGCCGAGCGCTTCCTTGGGAAAGCGCCAGCGCCCGGTGCCTTCCTCGTCGGTGTCGCCGGTGAAGACGGCATCGACTTTCTCCCAGGCCTGTTTCGGCAAGGACGGCTGCCACAATGCCTGGCCCTCCGGGCGCACGATCCGGTAGGGGCCGTATTGCTCCAGTTTCTCGCCATTGCCGCTGTCGATCAGATGGAAGTCGCCTGCGCCGAGGGACTCGAGGATAACGGGCACGCGTTCAGCCGGACGTTCGCCAGTGCGCACCATCAGCGGCCGGTCGATTGCCGTCGGCACGGAAGCCGGTTCGCGCATCTTCTCACGCGCTGGCGCCGGCTTCGCTGCCGGCTTTGTCGGCCGCTGGCCGCGATCGTCAGGGCGGCGTCCGCCGGATGGGCCGGCGGCGGATTTCTGGCCAGGCCGGCGTTCTTTCTGTCTCACGTGATTTTCCGCGTGCTTCAATTCGATAGAACTCGTGCAAATAGCATCCTGTTTCACCTTGGCAAAGCGCTTTCGGGCTGTGATAAATTGAGGCAGGTCGAAATGGGAGGATTTCGGATGGACTTGACCGGCGAAGAACGGATTACCGCGCCTCGCGATGTCGTATGGGCAGCGCTCAATGACCCAGAGATATTGAAGCAGTGCATTCCGGGCTGTCAGAGCCTGGAAATGAAGTCCCCAACCGAACTGACGGCTATGATCAAGATCAAGATCGGTCCGGTTTCGGCAACCTTCAACGGAGAGGTCACGCTTTCCAATATCAACGCGCCGGAAAGCTACACGATCTCAGGCGAAGGCAAAGGTGGTATCGCCGGCTTTGCCAAGGGTGGCGCTGATGTGGTGCTGAAGGACGAGGGCAACGAAACGGTCCTGCAGTACGAAGCAAAAGCCCAGGTCGGTGGAAAGATCGCGCAGCTCGGCGCACGACTGATCGACTCGACCTCCACGAAGCTGGCGCAGCAGTTCTTCTCGAGTTTCAACGCCGCCGTCAGTGCCAAAGCCGCAGAATAAGGGTCGGAATTGACAGATCTCTCCGTTCAGACGCAGCCGCAATCCGTCAAGTGGACGATCAGATCGCCACGGGAATCGGACCTGGAAACTCTGGCAGACATTTATCTCGCCGTGCGCCGTGAGACCTTTGCGTGGGTCGATCCCGCCAGCTTCCGCCACGATGATTTCAAGGCCCACACACAGGGCGAACATTTGTGGCTCGCTGAGGCGCCAAACGGCGAAATCGCCGGCTTCATGACCCTGTGGCCGCCGGATGATTTCATTCACATGCTCTATGTCAGCAAATCCTGGCAAGGGCAGGGCGCCGGTGCCGCGCTGCTCGCGGTGCTCCCCGATTGGCCGCACAACAAGTATCGCTTGAAATGCCTGGTGAAGAACAGCCGCGCCAAGGCCTTCTATTGTTCCAAGGGGTTCGTCGTCACGGGATCAGGCACATCGGCGGAAGGCGACTACGAGGAGATGAGTTTCTATCCGGACGCGTAGCGCTAGGCGTCTCCGACCCTATTGCAACTGCGGCTTTTTCAGGAACTGATTGCGGTCGGCAGACCTGATGCGCAGCCACGCCTCGCGGCCATCACGCAGCACCCGCATTGGGATTTCCGCGCCCGCCGGGCCGCTGCTCCAGACCTTGCGATAGAAATCGGCAAGTCCATCGACTTCGCCATCGCGGATTTCGGAAATGATGTCACCGCGTCGCAGGCCGGCAGTATCCGCCGGGCTGCCCTCAGCGACGCTCATCACGATTACGTCGCCGTTGCTTTCCGCCGAGAAGGCTCCAAGCCACGGCCGCGGCGGTTTGTTGACGCGCCCGCGCGTCATCAGGTCGTCCAGAATTGGTGGAAGCAGGTTGATCGGCACGATCATGTTGATGTCGGCGACCTCGCCGTTCTGGCTCATCTGCAAACGCAGCGAACCGATCCCAAGCAGCTTGCCCTCGGCATCAATCAGGGCGGCGCCGCCCCAGGACGGGTGCGCAGGCGTGGTGAAGATTGCCTCATCCAGAAGATATTCCCAGTAGCCGGCGAATTCCTGCTTTGCAACGATCCTCGCCTCCACGAATTGGCCGATGCCATCCGCCAATACGACGGGATCACCGAGGCCGGCTCCGGTCCCGCTTCCGAATTCCAAGGCCGGCAGGCCGAGGTCGCCGAGAGCCTGCAGCAGGCCGAACCCGGTCTCCTGATCGTACGCGAGCGGATGGGCTGCGATCACCCGCCCGTCAAGCGTCGTCAGCCAGACTTCCTCGGCTTCGGTGATCAGGTAGCCAATGGTGAGGACCAGCCCGGATGAGTTGATCACGACGCCGCTGCCCTCGCGGCGTGTGCCAAGTGTGCCTGCTGTAAAGGCGTCTTCGGGAATTGATGAGCGGACGGCCACGACTGACCGCAGGATTTCGTCGATATTCATGGTCTCATCCTCGCAAGGCGCCGCGCGTGTGTCGTAGAACGACTGTGCCTAGCAGATGTGCAGCGGGTCTACTTTGTATAGCTATGAAGCTGGGGCGATGGCTGCAAGTGCTTGCCCCGCCGAATTTCAGCCTCGCTTCGGGCGAGCTGTCACCGCGACGGCAGCTGTCCGGCAATTTCCTCGGCGCGGTTTTTGTGCCGATCCGCCTCTGCCTGCCAGCGAACCGCTTCCTTAGCCTCGGTGCGAGCGCGCTTGCGATATTTGCTCTGGTTGAACCAGGTGGCAGCCGAACCGACGACCATGCCGATGATCAGCGCGATAAAGATGAATACAAAGAATGGCGCCGACAGCGAGAGCACGCGGTCTTCCGGCAGGAAGGGATTGAATGCGAGCGTAACCACCTGCCTGTTGGCGACGCAGAAGACGATGAGGATGATTCCGAGTGGCAGCAAAATCAATAGGTTGGTGATCTTTTTCGCCATGCTCGGCCTCCGTATTTCAACGCCCAGCGCCTTTGGCGTAGCGCTTTGATCTGGTCAGCAGGATAGTGGGCCGAGAGCCAAGTTCAAGTGCAGGCTTGCCGCAGGCAGTCGTGATCGCGAGGATCAATCCTCTTCGTCGGCCTGTCCCGGGTTGAGACGCTCGCGCAGCTCCTTGCCGGTCTTGAAGAAGGGAACCCACTTCTCCTCGACGAAAACGGTATCGCCGGTGCGCGGATTGCGGCCGGAACGGGAAGGGCGATTTTTGACCGAGAAGGCACCGAAACCGCGCAGCTCGACGCGGTTACCCGCCGCGAGCGCATCGGTGATCTCGTCGAGCACCGCGTTGACGATATTTTCGACATCGCGATGGTAAAGATGCGGGTTGCGAGCTGCAACAATCTGCACCAGTTCGGACTTGATCACTTTTGCCCCCTTAAATTATTGATTTCTTATTGGTCATTGCCAACCTGCCAAACTGAAAGGAGCCCGTCAAGGAGCAACTTTTGGGGCAGAATTCCACCAAGGTCCCGCGCCTTGGCAAGATTGTCGTAGCCGAGCAGTGTCAGGATTTGAGATGCGCTGTCCGCGAGCAGGAAGGGGGTGCTGCTTCGCTTGTCCCAATCGACCTCCGGTAGGCTCTTGCTGACCTTGCGCGTCTCCAGGTAGACGCGGATCTCGTCATCTCCGCCGATCTGATCGATCAACTTGGCTTTCAAGGCCTGACGCCCGGTGAAAATCGTGCCATCCGCCAGTTTTAGCACCTCATCACGCGGCAGCTTGCGCCGCTCGGCGACGAGATCGACGAACCACCCATAGCTGTCGACGATCATACTGTTGATCATCGCCTTGGCCTCCTCGCTCGCCGGATGGAATGGCGAGGGTTCGGCCTTCAGGGGCGAGGATTTGATTTCTTCAAGCGACACGCCGATCTTGTCCAGCAGCGGCTTGACCTGCGGATATTGGAAGATCACGCCGATCGAGCCGGTGATCGAGCTGTCGCCGGCAATAATCATGTCGCCGGCAGTCGCGATCATATAGCCGGCGGAAGCGGCTAGCGTCCGCACGTCGGAGACGACGGGTTTCTTGGCGGCGATGGCGCGGATAGCCTTGAAGACCCTTTCACCGCCATAGGTCGTGCCGCCGGGCGAGGAAATGGAGACGACGACGGCCTTTACCGCATCGCTCTTTTCGATCTTCTTCAGTCGCTCCAGCAACTCGTCATCATCGGTGATCAGTCCGGAAATGGTCACGTGAGCGACGTGTGGCCGGCTGCGTGGGACGTCGCCGATGAAGGCGCTGTAGGCGGCAAAGCCCAGTGCCACGAGCAGCAACACCGCGACGACGCGCCAGAAGCCGACCTTGCGGCGAAGCCTGCGGCGATCGGCGATCATCGAACTGTCCATTAATTCCTCCAGCGGGTGGCGAGCACGCACGACCCCTAACCTTAGGGCTATTGCGCCGTTCGGACACGTTGATTTTACACGTTCCGGCGCCTTTGTTGCTTGTTGCAGAAAAAAATCCATATTGGCAAGTCAGTGTAATAATGCGAAACGAACTGTGATCGGGCGCGGCAACGCCTATATAAGCTGCCCGATCACGGACATGGACCAGGTTATGCTCAATACATTGAACACCAGCGGAAAGGCCGACTATGCGGCGCCGAAGCGAGGCGCCTATGTCGATGCGCGCTTCCATTCCACACGTGTACGCCGCCTGAAGGTCATTCTGCCGGTGGCGGCCGTCGTGGTGTCGCTGATCTTTGTTGGTGTGTCTGTTATCCGCACCTATCTGCCGGAAAATATAAAGATCGAGGGCGCCAAGATCGAGAACGGCAAGGTCGTAATGGAAAAGCCCGCCATCTCGGGCCGCAATTCGGACGGGATCAACTATTCGATGCTGGCGGAACGGGCGCTCCAGGATATCAAGAATCCGAACCTGATGACGCTTGAGAAGATCAAGGCTGCGGTGCCGATGAAGGACGACCTGATCGCTCGCGTCGAAGCGACGTCTGCGGACTACGATCGCGCGACCGACAATCTCGATGTTCGATCCCCCTTTGCCATTCTGTTGAGCAACGGCCTTACGGCCAAGTTCCAGACCGCCAAGGTGGATATCAAAGGGGGGAAACTCACGAGCGAGGATCCCGTAAGTATTCAGAAAGATGGCGCCTCTATTGTTGCGCAGTCGATCAAGATGACGGATAAGGGGCAGACGATCACATTCGAGGGGAATGTACGCATGAATGTCGATCCGTCCGCTATTCACAAACAGGGCACTTAACAGCCGGGTCACCATGACAAACGATTGTCGCATTTCTACCCGCAAGGCGGGAGCAGTATTTTTCAATGGCGCGGTCGCGCTGCTGCTGTTGGCCGGAGGCGCCCTGGCGCAGGCAACGACCAGCCAAATGGACGGCCTGAAGCTGAACAGGGACGAACCGATTCAGATCGAGAGCGACAAGCTGGAGATCCACGATCAGGAGCACACGGCCGATTTCACGGGCAATGTGAAGGTCGTACAAGGCAAGACAACGCTGCAGGCCGGCCACATGACGGTCTATTACAAGCCGAAGGCCGATCCCAACGCGGCGCCGGCCGCTGGCGCCAAGAAGGCTGCACCCGCCCAGAACACCTCGGCGTCGATTTCATCGGGAAACACGGATATCGATCACATCGTGGTCACGGATAAGGTGTACCTGACCTCCGGCACTCAGACAGCGACCGCCGACAACGGTTCGTTCGATATGGCCAAGCAGCTGTTCATCCTCAAGGGGGACAAGGTTGTCTTGACCGATGGACCGAACGTCTTTACGGGCTGCCAGTTGACGGTCCACATGGAAACAGGTCAGGCACAGTTGGACAGCTGCGGGGGGCGCGTCCAGATCCAGCTTGATCCGAAGTCACAGAAACAGAACTGACCCCGGCCTTACCACGTGAAGTTATTCTCGCTATCGACCATGTTCGGCAGGTCCGGGCAGCAAGCTGCTGAGACCCCCGCCGGTGACAAGAGCCGCTATCAGGGCACGCTAATCGCGCGCGGTCTGACAAAGACCTACAGCACGCGGCGCGTGGTGAACGGCGTGTCGCTGGTCGTTCGACGTGGCGAAGCCGTCGGGCTGCTCGGCCCGAACGGTGCCGGCAAGACTACCTGCTTCTACATGATCACCGGGCTCGTACCCGTTGACGAGGGTACGATCGAGATCGACGGCAACGACGTCACGACGATGCCGATGTACCGTCGCTCGAGGCTAGGTGTCGGCTACCTGCCGCAGGAAGCGTCGATCTTCCGTGGGTTGACCGTCGAAGAAAATATTCGCGCGGTTCTTGAAGTGCACATCAACGACAAGGCTGCACGCGAGAAGAAACTCGACGAACTGCTCGACGAATTCCATATTCGCAAGCTGCGCAAGAGCGCCGCGGTGTCGCTCTCCGGTGGCGAGAGGCGGCGTCTGGAAATTGCCCGCGCGCTGGCAACCGATCCGACCTTCATGCTGTTGGACGAGCCGTTCGCCGGCGTCGATCCGATTTCCGTCGCCGACATCCAGCACCTCGTGCATCACCTGACAGGGCGCGGTATCGGTGTGCTGATCACCGACCACAATGTGCGCGAGACGCTCGGCCTGATCGACCGCGCCTACATCATCCATGCAGGCGAAGTGCTGACGCATGGTCGCGCCAACGACATCGTCAACAATCCGGAAGTGCGCCGCCTGTATCTCGGCGACAATTTCAGCCTCTGACGCGTGCAGGCCAGCCCGGAAATTCACCTTCCGTGACAGTTCCGCTTGACCAAATAGAATAAAAAAGCAATTTTTGGGCCAACTTGGATATCCGTGGCCTGAGCCCGTGGCAGGACGCGGTTTCCCAGAGGAGACGAACGGGAGTTTCGCGTCCGCTATGGCATTGTCGGCCAACCTTTTTCTGCGCCAGAACCAGTCGCTGGTGATGACACCGCAGCTGATGCAGTCCATCCAGTTGCTGCAGATGACGCATTTTGAGCTGACCCAGTTCATTGCCCAGGAAGTTGAGAAAAATCCACTGCTCGAGATTCCGTCGGCTGAGGCAGACGCAGCTCCCGAGCGCGGCGGCGCGGAAGACGAGGCTTACGCATCGCAGCCGGACGAGACCTTCGAAGACGGCTACGACAGCCGGACTGAAGTTTTGTCGGGCGACTGGTACGAGAGTGGCAACGCCGGGGGCGCAAACCGCCTCAGCGATGAACTCGACGCCAACTACGCCAATGTCTTTCCCGATGACGGTGCCCCGCAGCGCGCCGATGCGCCGGAGCTGATCAGCCAGTGGAAATCGATGCCCGGCGGTGGCGATGGGGCAGAGAGTTACGATCTCGATGATTTCGTTGCCGGCCAGACCTCGCTGCGCGACCACCTGGCCCAGCAACTGCCCTTTGTTCTGCCCGACATGGCCGACCGGATGATTGCCCAGCATCTCGTCGACCAACTCGACGAGGCCGGCTACCTTCACGGCGATGCGACCGAGGCGGCCGATCGCCTGGGCGCCGACCCCGACGATGTCGAGCGGGTGATCGCAGCCCTGCAGACCCTCGATCCGCCCGGTGTTTTCGCCCGCAATCTGGCGGAGTGCCTGGCGATCCAGCTTCGCCAGAAGGATCGCTTTGATCCTGCTATGCAAGCGTTGGTTGGCAATCTCGAGCTTCTGGCGCGGCGTGACTTCGCGACACTGAAACGGCTTTGCGGCGTTGACGAGGAAGATCTGCTCGACATGCTGAGCGAGATCCGCCAGCTCAACCCGAAGCCTGGCACCGGCTTCGAAGCAGGGATGTCCGAGGCGATCATGCCCGACGTCGTCGTGCGCGCAAGCGCCGATGGTGGCTGGCTGATCGAGCTCAATCCGGACACGCTGCCGCGCGTTCTGGTCAATCAGGCGTATTTTTCAAAAGTTACGAAAAGTGGCGATGACTACGCCTTTCTGTCGGAATGTCTGCAGACTGCCAACTGGTTGACCCGGAGCCTCGATCAGCGGGCTAAGACGATCATGAAGGTGGCAAGCGAGATCGTCCGGCAGCAGGATGCCTTCCTGATGCATGGCGTCGATCACCTGCGACCGCTCAACCTTAAGACGGTGGCGGATGCCATCAAGATGCATGAATCCACGGTCAGCCGCGTGACGTCAAACAAGTACATGCTGACACCACGCGGCCTCTTCGAGCTCAAGTATTTCTTCAGCGTTTCGATCAGTGCCGTTGAAGGCGGCGATAGCCATTCGGCCGAGGCCGTACGCCACAAGATCCGGACGCTGATCATGCAGGAAACCCCGGAGGCCGTGCTTTCGGATGACGATATAGCGGATATCCTCAAGAAGGGCGGCGTCGATCTCGCTCGTCGCACAGTGGCAAAATACCGTGAAGCAATGAGCATTGCTTCCTCCGTCCAGCGCAGGCGGGAAAAGAAGGCCCTGGCCAAGGTCGCGGGCTTTTAAGAGCGATTTCGCAGCCATCAGTGCGTGTATTTCAAGGTGCTAATAAAAGTCTGTTGACATTTTGGTAACTTCTGGCTAGAAGCCCGCCGCAATTGGCGCTGTGGACAGCGCTAGGAAGTTATCCCCATCATCCTCAGGGCGCCTGAAGCCGGCAACTTCGGCCGATCTTGCTTGGGATCGTGCGAAGTGCTTGGATGAGCGGGAGCCTTGGCGTAAACTGGTACTCGCAAACTACCATAAGAAGGGAAACTCCATGAGTGTGCGTGTATCCGGTAAACATATGGAAATTGGTGACTCGTTTCGTCAGCGGATCGAGGACCAAATCGGTGTAGCCGTCACGAAATACTTCGACGGAGGGTATTCCGGTCAAGTGATCGTACATAAGGCCAACGCCCGGTTTTCCGCGGACTGCAAGCTTCATCTCGATAGCGGAGTTGTATTGCATGCCGCCGGAGAGGCGATGGATCCGCAGTTGGCGTTCGATGCCGCTTCCGAGCGGATCGAAAAACGTCTTCGCCGCTACAAGCGCAAGCTGAAGGATCACTACTCTGGAAATCACCAGAATGGTTCAGCGGAAGTTGCCTATACCGTCATGGATGGCATGTCGGATAACGAAGACGAGATCCCGGATGATTTCGCGCCGGCGATCGTCGCCGAAAGCACCAAGCAACTGAAAACAATGTCGGTCGCGACCGCCGTGATGGCGCTCGACATGACGGATGAGCCGCTGCTGCTGTTTCGCAGCCCCGGCAAGGAACAATTGAACATCGTTTATCGTCGGCATGACGGTAACATTGGCTGGATCGATGCAGCCAGCATCAAAAGCTGAGGTTAAGGCGAAGGGCGGCAGTTAGGCTGCCGCCATCGCTCTCTCGGCGCAGAAGGAAAATAAAATGGCATTGGCAGATTTGCTGCAGCAAAATGCGATAATTCCCGCCCTCAGGGTAAATTCCAAGAAACAGCTCCTCCAGGAATTGGCTGCAAAGGCGTCGAAAGTCACAGGACTTTCGGAGCGGGAAGTTTTCGATGTTGTCCTGCAGCGCGAGCGCCTCGGCTCCACCGGCGTCGGCAACGGCATCGCCATACCGCACGGGAAGCTCGCAAGCGTCCACTCCATCGTCGGCATCTTCGCGCGCCTTGAGCAGCCGGTCGATTTCGAGGCTCTGGACGATCAGCCTGTTGACCTTGTGTTCCTGCTTCTCGCGCCCGAAGGCGCCGGTGCGGATCACCTCAAGGCCCTGTCTCGCATCGCCCGCGTGCTGCGTGACCACGATCTTGTCGCCAAGCTGCGCGCGACCGACTCCGCGTCGGCGATCTATGCATTCCTCAATGAAGAGCAGACCTCGAACGCTGCCTGAGCATTAGACATTCCATTAGAAAAGGCGCCTGATTGCTCAGGCGCCTTTCTTGTTTTGAGCGACTGGGCTCGGCTTAGAATTCTTCCCAATTGTCCTGGGCCAGTGCTGCCGAACCGTGTGTCTGCGGGACGGCCCGGCGCGGTGCCGGAGCTGCGGCCTGGCGATAGGTCGCGGCGGCGGTCGGCGCACGCATCTGCTGAGCCGTCGAGCGCAGCGCCGAAGCGTGGCTCATGCCGGATACGCGGAAGCGCGTGACGAGCTGCTTCAGCGTTTGCGCCTCATCGTTGAGCGTGACGCTGGCGGCCGTCGTCTCCTCGACCATGGCGGCGTTCTGCTGGGTCACCTGGTCCATCTGGTTCATGGCCTGGTTGATCTCTTTTAGGCCGATCGCCTGTTCGCTGGCCGATGCCGAGATCTGGCGGATGAGACCGTTGATACCCATGACCTGCTCGGAGATCTTGTGGAGCGTGTCGCCCGCGCGACCGACGAGATCGACGCCTTCCTTGACCTGTACGGCCGAGGTGTTGATGAGCGTCTTGATCTCCTTGGCGGCATTTGCCGAACGCTGAGCTAGCTCGCGGACTTCCTGCGCGACGACAGCGAAGCCCTTGCCGGCTTCCCCAGCGCGGGCGGCTTCGACGCCGGCGTTCAGTGCCAGCAGGTTGGTCTGGAACGCGATCTCGTCGATGACGCTGATGATACGCGAGACCTCTGTCGAGGACTGCTCGATGCCCTGCATCGAAGCGATCGCCTTGCGCACGACTTCACCTGACTTTTCGGCATCCTCGCAGGCGAGGTTGACGTTATCAGCGGCGGTGCGGGCATTCTCGGCGCTCGAGTTGACCTGGGCGGTAAGCTCGTTCAGTGCCGCCGCCGTCTCTTCGAGGCTTGCTGCCTGCTGTTCGGTGCGCTTGGCGAGGTCAGAGGCACTGCCACTGATTTCGCTCGTGCCGGAACCGATGTTCACGACGCTGAGGTTCATCGTCTTGATGGTTTCCTCGAGGCTTTCGAGCGCCGCGTTGAAATCCTGCTTCAGCTTGGCATATTCGCCCGGGAACTCCTCGGTGATGCGGTGACCGAGATTGCCCTGAGACAATTCGGACAGGCCGGAACCGACGATCGAGACGATGTGACGCTGCAGCGTGACGGACTGCTGCCGCTCGGCCTCCGACCGGCCGCGCTCGGCCTCGGCTGCGTCTCTCTGGTTGTTCGCTTCAGCTTCAAGGCGCTGCGTGTCGGCAAGCGCAAAGCGGAAGCCTTCCAGCGCCTTCGCGACCGAACCGATCTCGTCGGCCCGCTCCTGACCGGCAACCGGCTGCTCGTACTTGCCGTCACTAAGTGCCTTGACGCTGGCGACGAGGCCGCCGATCGGGCGCTGGACGAGGGAACGGACGGCTAGGTAGAGGGCAATCATGACCGCGGCGAGCACGAGAATGCCGGCTGCGACCATCATGAAGGTCTGATCTTGAACAGGCGCGTTGATGGCGGTGTGCGGGACGTCGACGAGGACGACCCAAGTCGTGTTCACGTCGGGTAAGGCGAAGGGGTAAACGACGCGATCGAAGGGTTCGTAACCGTCATAGGCGAGGTTCTTGACAACGGCGGGCTGCAGTGTCGAGAGCGCGCTCTTTACGGCGTCGGTGCCTTCGCCGTCGTAGTCCTTCATGGCGAGTTCGGGGATCGGCGAGACAATCCATTTGCCGGTCTGCGAGAGCAGCGTGACGCGGCCGGAACCGAAGGGATGCAGCGTCGAGAGCTTGTCGCGGAGCGACTTAAGCGAGATGTCGACGCCGCTGACACCGATCAGCTTGCCACCAGACATGACCGGATAGGCAATCGAGGTCATCGCGGTGTTTTCACCGGTGGTCGTTTCCGCGTAAGGCGGCGACAGTGCGCCCTTCTTGCTCTCCGCAGCGAGCGCGTACCAGGCAGCCTTGTAGTCGGAATCAAAGGTCGAGAAGGTGAAGCCACCATCCTTGCTCTTCGTCCAGTAGGGGTTGAACGTGCCATCCTTGCCGGCGCCGAATTCGACCTTGCCTGCCATCGTCGGCGACTGGCCGTCAAAGGCGTTCGGCTCTTCGGCGAACCAGCTTCCGAAGGCGAACTGGTTGCGTTCGACGTTTGCCTTCAACATGTCGAGAACGGCCTTGCGGTCGAGATATTTGCCTTCCTGACCACGGCCGATCGTGCCGGCCATCGAGCGGGCCGCGCCCGCCAACTCTCCAACGGAGGAAGCAACCTCGTTGGCGATCGCCTTCGCTTCGAGATTGGCTTGATCCATCGTCAGCGTCTGGACGCGGTCGCGCGTCTCGCCGATGAGGAAGAAATTGGAGACGAGGAGGACGAATGCGATGGCGATGCCGGTAATGAGGATAAGCTTGGCTGCAAGCGATTTCATGCGAAAGATGAACATGGAGTCCTCGGGGAGCAAGGATGTGCCGGACGGGGCATTCATCGGCACAGGGGACGGAGGCGTCGCCCCCTCATGGAGCAGCCGTTACAGAAACCGGCCCCCTAGGGAGGCCCGGTGATGGCTGGAACATCACCGAAAACCTCTTAAATTTGAATGAAATCCTATAAAAATCGACTGGATCTGCAGCGAACGGTTCAATGTGTCGCGGGTGAGGCTGTCTTATAGCGCGTTTGCGACGTCCGAGCTCGATGGGATCGATGGCTGGGCCCCCTGCTTGAGGCAAGCGAGCGAGCCGGCCACCGCCGCGCGGCGCAAGGATGCTTCGAAATCCAGTCCCTCATCGAGGCTCGCGGCGAAGTAGCCACAGAAAGTGTCGCCGGCGCCGACCGTATCGACGGGCTCGATCTTCAGTCCCTTGGCCCGAGAAACGACACCGTCGCGAATGGCAATGACGCCGTCCGCGCCAAGCGTCACGATCAGGGTCTGCCCGGTCTCCGCATTGAGGCGCTTCAATGCGGCCTCGCGGTCGCCTGCGCCCATGTTCTCCTGGCCGGCAAGCCGCTCGAATTCCGTCTCGTTCGCAATCACGATGTCCGCGAGGCGGCCGAGGCGGGCGGCGTCTTCGATCAGTGGCGCAAGGTTGAGCACGGTCGTCACGCCCTTGGCGCGGGCGTTGGCCAGGGCCTGCTCGACCGCCGGGACCGGAACTTCGAGTTGCAGCATCAGGATGTCGCCCCTGCTCATGGCACGGACCGCAGCGTCGGCATCGGTTGGCGTTATCGTGCCGTTTGCCCCTGGCACCACGGCAATCATGTTCTCGCCGTCACCGCCGACGAGGATCAACGCGGTGCCAGTCGGCTCGTCGACCCGTTTGACCGCCTGAAGCTCGGTGCCGGCTTCCTTCAACAGCGCGAGCGCTGGCTCGGCAAAGCCATCTCGCCCGACTGCACCTGCCATGTGAACGGTTCGTCCCGCCCGTCGCGCAGCAAGCGCCTGGTTGGCGCCCTTGCCGCCAGCAGCCGTCGAGAAGCCGTTGCCGGCGACGGTCTCGCCGGGCTTCGGCAACCGCGCGGTGGTGGCGATGAGGTCCATGTTGATGGAGCCGAAAACTGTGATCATGAGTGTCCCGTCCCGTGCTTTTCTTGGGCGCGACACTGCCCGAAGGGCTTACTCGTCGTCAACCACTCTGAGCTTCAGAAGCCCGCTGCGGCTATCGACGGATTTCGGCGAGGAGTCGTTGTCGCGCGACGCGGCCTTGCCATTGTCGCTGCCCTCGAACTCCAGGGCCTCGATCTTTGCGCCGCGCTTGGTGAGCTTATCGGTGGAGGTGAGAATCTGGTCGACGTCCCTCTGAGCCATGGAAAAATGGCTCTGCAGCTTGCGGACGCGCTCGTCGAGCCGGCCGAGGTCATCCATCAGGTTCGCCACCTCGCCCTGGATTACATGCGCTTGGGCCCGCATGCGCTGATCCTTCAGCACCGCCTGGATGACCTGGATGGAGAGCATCAGCAGTGACGGCGACACGATGACAATGCGCGACCGATGCGCCTTCTGGACGATCGCTTCGAAATTCTCGTGGATCTCCGCGAAGATCGATTCCGACGGCACGAACATGAAGGCGGTGTCCTGCGTCTCCCCCTGGATCAGATATTTGTCGGAGATATCGCGTATATGCGTCTCCATGTCGCGGCGAAACTGCTGCGAGGCGACCTTGGCTCCGTCAGGTCCGCCGGCATCGCGTATCGCGTTCCACGCCTCAAGCGGAAACTTGGCATCGATCACCAGCGGCGGCGCGCCGTTCGGCATGCGGATCGTGCAGTCCGGGCGCGAGCCATTCGACAGCGTCTGCTGGAAGGCATAGGCGCCCATCGGCAAGCCATCCGCGACAATCGTCTCCATGCGCGATTGGCCGAAGGCTCCGCGCGTCTGCTTGTTGGAGAGGATCGCCTGCAGGCCGACGACGTCCTTTGCCAAAGTTTGGATATTGTTCTGTGCGGCATCTATGACGGCGAGACGTTCCTGCAACCGCTGCAGGTTTTCGTGTGTCGACTTCGTCTGTTCGCTGATCGTCGTACTGACGCGCTGCGACATTCCGTCCAGCCGCTGGTTGATCGCCTGGTTCAATTCGGATTGTCTCGAGCCGAACACTTCCGCCATCGTCGACATCCGCCCGTGCATCTCGGACTGGATCTTCAGAAGTTCCGCCATGCGGGCATCCGCCTCTGCCGCGCGCAGGCTCGCAACCTCTGCCTGCTCGCGCCGCACCTGCCCACTGCGGATAAGGAGGACGACCAGGAGCAAGATCATTGCGGCAATTCCGCCGCCGGCGAGCGCCAGCATTGCGGGGCTAATTTGCGACAGGGCGAGGAGGAGCGACTCAGAGCTGGTGTTCATGGCGCAACCATAGCAAATCGGGATGAGATGACTAGATCAAAACGTGAACAACTCACAGTCACTTCGAAACGCTCGCAATGCCGGAAGAAACGAGTACTGATAAATGACAAGCTCATTTAACCATTACTCAACCATATTGCGCAAAAGCTCTGCTCAATTTTTCCCTTCCGTATCAATCACAAAGCAGAGACATCATGACCAGCCAGCAGTCCGACAGCGCGCTCAAGCACCGCCTCGATTTCATTGAGCTGGATGATGCATCGCGCACGGCCCTGCGGGAGATGCGCCCGGCGATCTCCGAGCTGCTCGGTGGCGCACTGGACAAGTTCTATGCGAAACTGGCGAAGACCTCTGATGTCGCAAGCTTCTTCGCCGACAAGGCGCACATGGGCCATGCCAAAAAGCGCCAGGAAGACCACTGGGCGAACCTAGCGGGCGGCAACTTCGACGAGTCCTATGTGAAGGGGGTGGTTGCGGTCGGCAAGACGCACGCCCGCATCGGGCTCGAGCCACGCTGGTACATCGGCGGCTATGCCTTGCTGATGAGCGAACTCGTGAAGGGCCTCATGGCCAAGCAGTGGCCTTCTATGTTTGGCAGGCAGCAGGGCAAGGTCCTGGCCGAGAAACTGGCAGCTGTCATCAAGGCCGCGATGCTCGACATGGATTACTCGATCTCGGTCTACCTGGAAACTCTTGAAGAAAAGCGGCGGACGCTCGAAGCGGAACGCGCAAAGGCCGAACAGGATCAGGCGATCGCACTCGATCATCTTCGCCGCGGGCTTGAGGCACTCTCCAACGGCGATCTCGAGGCGACGCTGCCACCCGATCTTCCGGGCAACTTCAAAGCCATGGCTGACGACTACAATCGTGCCGTTGCCGCACTTCGCACCTCCTTCGCCTCTGTGCGGGCAACCTCGGGTGAGATTCTCCGGGGTACGGATGTAATCGCCAAGGCGTCCGATGACCTTGCTCTGCGCACCGCTCAGCAGGCGGCCGGCGTCGAAGAAAGTTCGGCGGCGCTGCAGCAGCTCTCGGTCAGCGTCGGCCAGACGGCGGCAAATGCCGAAAAGGCATCTGGCGCCGTTCGCGAAACGCAGCAGAAGGCGAAGAGCTCCGGCGAGCTTGTGACCAGCGCAGTTTCCGCCATGGCCGGCATCGAAAAATCTTCCACGGAGATCTCCAAGATCATCGGCGTGATCGATGAGATCGCCTTTCAGACAAACCTTTTGGCACTGAACGCCGGCGTCGAAGCGGCGCGTGCCGGCGATGCGGGCAAGGGTTTTGCGGTCGTCGCGCAGGAAGTCCGCCAGCTTGCTCAACGCACGGCTGATGCCGCCAAGGAAATCAAGAACCTGATTTCGGAGAGCTCGACTCAGGTCAACGAAGGCGTCGACATCGTCAGCAGCACCGGTGAGGCGCTCAACGACATGATCAACCGCATCGACATCATCAACCGCTTTGTTGCCGATATCGCCGCCGCCGCGCGCGATCAGGCAACCGGCGTCAATGAGGTCAGCATCGCTATCCGCAACATGGATTCGATTACCCAGCAAAACTCGGGCATGGTCGAGAACACTTCTGCCGAAACCCGGCATCTGCGCGGCGAGGTCGACAATCTTGTGGCGCTGCTGCAGCGGTTCCGTACCGGCGGTGAGCATCGCTCGATGGCCGCGCCACGCCGCGCCGCTTAAAGGAATGCGGCGAAAATCCGGGCTGGGACGTAAAAAAGCGTCCCGCCCGCGTGCCGGATAATTCCATCCTGGAAAAAGATGCGTTATGGGAACGCCATGACCATCAAGCCACTCATCATTCTCCCCGATCCGCTGCTTCGTCAGGTTTCCAAGCCGATCGAGCGCGTCGATGCCGATTTTCAGCGTCTCGCCGACGACATGCTTGAAACCATGTATGACGCGCCAGGCATCGGCCTTGCTGCCATCCAGATCGGCGTGCCGCGCCGCATGCTGGTGATTGACGTTTCCCGCGAGGGCGAAGAGAAGCAGCCGCTGGTATTCGTCAACCCGGAGATCGTCGCATCCTCAGACGAGCGCTCGGTGTACGAAGAGGGCTGCCTATCCATCCCTGACTACTACGCCGAAGTCGAACGGCCGGCGACCGTCACCGTCAACTATCTCGACCGCGACGGCAAGGAGCAGACGGTGCAGGCCGACGGCTTGCTCGCGACCTGCTTGCAGCACGAGATCGACCACCTGAACGGCGTGCTTTTCATCGACCACATCTCGCGCCTGAAGCGCGACATGGTGATCAAGAAGTTCACGAAGGCAGCGAAGTCGGCGAAGGCGCTTTAAGCCGGGTTTGCCGGGAGTCGATTACGATCCGACGACGACCCCAAGCACCTGGAACTCCGGCGGCAATGTCGCCGGACAAGCCAATGGACTTGATCTTAGGCTCGTAAGCCCGTTTGAAGACGGGTGACGATCTGCAACATGGCGAGATACAATGTCGCTTCGCATCATCTTCATGGGTACGCCCGAATTCTCTGTTCCGACCTTGCGCGCGCTGGTCGATGGCGGGCATGAAATCATCGGTGTCTACACGCAGCCTCCGCGGCCGGGTGGGCGGCGCGGTCTCGATCTGCAGAAGTCGCCGGTGCATCAAGCCGCTGAACTGCTTGGCATTCCCGTCTTTACGCCAGTGAATTTCAAGGATCCGGAAGAACGGGAGCGCTTCAAGGCGCACGACGGCGACGTTGCCGTTGTCGTGGCCTATGGCCTGCTGCTGCCGGAGGCGATCCTGAACGGTACCCGCCTTGGCTGCTACAATGGTCACGCCTCGCTCTTGCCGCGCTGGCGCGGTGCCGCCCCGATCCAGCGAGCGATCATGGCCGGCGACGAAAAGAGCGGCATGATGGTGATGAAGATGGACAAGGGGCTGGATACCGGCCCGGTGGCCCTCACCAGCGAAGTGGAGATCGGCGCGAACACCACGGCCGGCGAGTTGCACGACAAATTGATGCATGTCGGGGCCAAGGCGATGGCGGAGGCGATGGTCAAGCTCGAGATGGGCGAGCTGCCCCTGACGCCCCAGCCGTCGGAGGGTGTGCTCTACGCCGCCAAGATCGACAAAGGCGAGACGCGGATCGACTTTTCGAAGAACGCTACCGACGTCCACAATCACATTCGCGGCCTGGCGCCGTTTCCCGGCGCATGGTTCGAGGTTGCGATCGGCGGCAAGCCGGAACGTGTGAAGGTGCTGGCGTCCGAGCTAGCACAAGGTCAAGGGGTTGCGGGTGACCTGCTGACCGACGATCTGGTTGTCGCCTGCGGAACCGACGCCGTGCGTCTCACTAAATTGCAGAAGGCTGGCGGCAAGCCGCTACAGGCTGCCGATTTCCTTCGCGGAACGCCGCTTGCATCAGGTACGAGGCTCACCTGATGCATCGCTACCGCATGATCGTCGAATATGACGGTGGTCCTTATGTCGGCTGGCAGCGGCAGGACAACGGACCTTCCGTCCAGGGCGCGATTGAGAAGGCGATTCTTTCGGCAAGCGGCGAAACGGTGTCGATCCGCGGGGCCGGCCGCACCGATTCCGGCGTCCATGCGACAGGCCAGGTCATCCATGCCGATCTTGCCAGGGAATGGTCTCCCTTCAAGCTGCAGAATGCGCTGAACGCCCACCTCAAGATGGCAGGCGAACGGGTCGCGATCATCAACGTGGAAGCGGCCAGCGAGTTTTTCGATGCCCGCTTCTCGGCGCTGCGGCGCCATTATCTCTACCGCATCATCAGCCGCCGGGCGCCGCTGGCACTCGAGGCTGGCAAGGCCTGGTGGGTGCCGAAACCTCTCGATCACGATGCTATGCACGCGGCCGCGCAGACCCTTGTCGGCAAGCACGATTTCTCCACCTTCCGTTCCGCCCATTGCCAGGCGAATAGTCCTGTCCGTACGCTGGATCGGCTGGACGTCACAAGAAGCGGCGAGCTAATCGAAATCCGCGCGACCGCACAGAGCTTCCTGCACAACCAGATCCGCTCCTTCGCGGGAACGTTGAAGCTTGCGGGAGAAAGCAAGTGGACGCCGGACGATGTGCGCGCCGCTTTGGATGCCCGCGACCGCAAGGCTTGCGGCCCGGTGGCGCCGCCCGACGGACTTTATTTCATGCAGGTCGATTATCCCGAGGTGATCAGCGATCGCCGCCGGGAAAAGGAGGCACACGATGACGACGACGATCTATCATAATCCCGCTTGTGGCACCTCGCGCAACACGCTTGCGATGATCCGACAATCCGGCGAGGAGCCGGTAGTGATCGACTATCTGAAAACGCCGCCGACCCGCGAGCGATTGGTGGAACTGATCGTTGCGATGGGTATTCCAATCCGCGCGCTGCTACGTCAAAAGGGCACGCCCTATGACGAGCTTGGATTGGAGGATCCCTCGCTGAGCGACGACCAGTTGCTCGACGCGATGATCGCGCATCCGATCCTGATCAATCGCCCGATAGTCGTCACGGAAAAGGGTGTGCGGCTCTGCCGCCCCTCGGAGACGGTGTTGGATATCCTGCCGAATGCCTCCATCGGGACCTTCACGAAGGAAGACGGCGAAGTCGTTCGCGGCAAATAGCTGCTAGACGGGATAGATGCCGAGAAAGCGTTGCAGGTATTCCGACAGCATCAGCGACGGGACCAGCAGCACCAGCGTCATCGCGCCAACCATCAGCCCTTGGCCGTGGAAGATCATCCTGAGAATGCGGGCGATGGCGAAGACCTGCGCCAGCATGAAGGCCAAAAGCAGCAGAGACACGAAGCCCATCAGTTGCGGCAGGAAGAAGACCAGCGCCAGCAGCAGCCCGTTGATATAGGAAAGCGGCACACCCAGCCAATTGACACTGACGATGACGGGCGCGAAACGCTCGCCCTTCTTGAAGGCGAGTAGCAGCAAGCCCGCAAAAACCAGCGGCACGAACCAGTTGGCGGCTTCGACGAGTCCGAGGCGGAAATAGAAGAGCGCGCCGACATTGGTGTGCGGCGGCATAGTTTGCAGGAAGGCCTGGCGCCACCACAGCCACGAGATGCCCATCGGCGGCAGGCACCAGAAGATCGCCCAGAACGAGCGGTTGACGCCGCGCTCCGACATGTCGAGAAAACGGAAGCCGCGCGGGTCCATGCGGATCAGCAGCCAGATTCCGGCAAGATAATATTGAACTTCCCTAAAGCCCGGCATTCGCGAACCAGCGCTCGATGAAGGTTTCATAGATTACCGTGAGTCGCTCGAGGTCGGAAACGGCAACGCGCTCATCGACCATATGCATTGTCTGACCAACGAGGCCGAACTCGACGACCGGGCAATAATCCTTGATGAAGCGGGCGTCGGACGTGCCGCCCGTGGTGGAAAGCTTCGGCGACTGGGCGGTTACGCTCTCGACGGCGGAGGACAGCGAGGCGATCAGCGCATTGTTGCGCGTCAGGAAGACGTGGCTCGGACGCTCAGCCCACATGATGTCGTATTTGAGCGGCGGACGGCCGGGGCGCAGCGCACCGTCCGCGGCGGCGGCATCGAGCCGGCGCAGGATCTCCTGTTGCAGGCTTTCCGCTGTCCACGTGTCGTTGAAGCGGATGTTGAAGCTCGCTGTCGCCTTGGCCGGCACGACGTTCGTCGCCGGATTGCCGACGTCGATGGTCGTCACTTCGAGGTTCGACGGCTGGAAGTTGTCGGTGCCGGCATCGAATGGCGGGTGCATCAGGGCCTGCGTCAGTTGCAGGATGCCGCGCACCGCGTTGTCGGCCAGATGCGGATAGGCGGCATGGCCTTGGACGCCGTGCACGGTGATCTTGCCGGACAGCGAACCGCGACGACCGATCTTGATCATGTCGCCGAGCTGGTCCGGATTGGTCGGTTCGCCAACAAGGCAGGCATCCCATCGCTCGCCGCGCTCGGCCGCCCACTTGAGCAGCTTGATCGTGCCGTTAACCGCCGGGCCCTCTTCGTCGCCGGTGATCAGGAACGAGACCGAGCCCTTCGGCGCTCCATGCTTTTCGACATGGCGGGCAATGGCCGCAACGAAGCAGGCAACGCCGCCCTTCATGTCGACCGCGCCACGGCCAAAGAGTTCGCCGTCGGCGATCTCGGCGGCAAAGGGCGGATGCGTCCAGGCGGCTTCGTCGCCAACCGGCACCACATCCGTATGCCCGGCAAACATCAGGTGCGGGCCCTCGGTGCCGAGCCGCGCATAGAGGTTCTCGATGTCGGGCGTTCCCGGTTCCGTCGCCGTCACCTTGTCGACCTTGAAGCCGATCGGTGACAGCATTGCTTCGAGTGCCGAAAGCGCACCGCCCTCGGCAGGCGTGACGGACGGGCAGCGAATCAGGGTCTGAAGATTGGCGACGGGATCGGTAGCGGTCATGGGAGTGGAACTATCCAGCTGTAATGGCAAAGAAAAGGCAAGCCGGCGATGCCGCCTTGTTGAATTGTGCCGTTCATTTTGCCGGATCAAGTCCGACCGTCAGCGTTCGGGCGGCGCGCGTCTTTCCAGATGCGGACCGCCGGAACGCCAAGACTTGATCAGTCGCGCAGCAGTTCGTTGATGCCCGTCTTCGAGCGGGTCTTTTCGTCGACGCGCTTGACGATGACGGCGCAGTAAAGGTGTGGTGCCGGCAAGCCGTTCGCCATGGTGGCGTTGCCCGAAGGCATGGAGCCTGCAACGACGACGGAGTAGGGCGGCACTTCGCCGTACATCACTTCGCCCGTGGCGCGATCGACGATCTTGGTCGACTTGCCGATATAGACGCCCATGCCGAGGACCGAGCCCTCGCGGATGATGCAGCCTTCGACGACTTCCGAACGCGCGCCGATGAAGCAGTTGTCCTCGATGATCGTCGGGCCGGCCTGCATCGGCTCAAGAACGCCGCCAATGCCGACGCCGCCAGAGAGATGCACATGCTTGCCGATCTGCGCGCAGGAACCGACTGTCGCCCAGGTATCGACCATCGTGCCTTCATCGACGAAGGCGCCGAGATTGACGAAGGACGGCATCAACACGACGTTCTTGGCGATATAGGCCGAGCGACGCACGACGCAGTTCGGCACGGCGCGGAAGCCGGCGGCGCGATACTGGTTTTCACCCCAGCCTTCGAACTTGGAAGGCACCTTGTCCCACCAGGTCGAGTTGCCCGAGCCGCCCTTGACGACTTCCATATCGTTCAAGCGGAAGGAGAGAAGCACGGCCTTCTTCAGCCACTGATTGACCTTCCAGGCGCCGTCGCTGCCGCGCTCGGCAACACGCGCCTTGCCGCCATCGAGCAGTTCGAGCGCTGCCTCGACGGCGTCGCGAACTTCGCCCTTCGTGGACGTATTGACGTTGTCACGGTTATCGAAGGCAGCTTCGATTGTCTTTTCAAGGGAAGAAAGGTCGCTGGCGCTCATGGGAATTCCTTAAACTTCGATCTCTATCGTGGAGACCGAAGCCTCCGGAATTGTGATTGGCGGGATGCGATCTGCTCTATCCCATGCAGGGGTAAAATGGAATGATTTTTCGGGGCGTGGTAACTCTCCCAATTCAAAGCAGGAAACGACATACCGGCAGCACCTGCCGGGCGTACTGAGAGGCATTTTGACATGGCAAAAACAAAAAACAGCAGGCTGCGGCGCAAGGATGGCGTCTGGGACCCGCTGAAGACGAGCGCAACCGACAAGCATCGCGCCGAAGCCGTGCCGAAGACACCCCAGACGCTGTCGCCTGCCTATCGTCTTGCCTATGTCGATGAAGACTTTCTATGCCGCGAAGAGCTGCGGCCGATCCGCCTGCAGCTGGAGCTGATGAAGCCGGAAATGCTGCTGACCGAGCGCGGCATCAAGTCGACGGTCGTCATGTTCGGCGGCGCCCGCATTCCGGCGCCAGGCCAGAGCGCCTGGGCAGCGAGAAACGAAACGCAGCGCGCCAACCTCGAGGCAGCTTCGGTCTACTACGACGAAGCACGCAAGTTTGCCCGTCTGTGCTCGAAATATTCGGCGGGCTTCGATTTTCATGAGTATGTCGTCGTTACGGGCGGCGGCCCTGGCGTCATGGAGGCCGGCAACCGTGGTGCGGCTGATGAAGGTGCTCCCTCGATCGGCCTCAACATCGTGCTCCCGCATGAGCAGGCGCCGAACGTCTATGTGACGCCGGAACTGAGCTTCAATTTCCACTATTTCGCGATCCGCAAGATGCACTTCATGGTGCGGGCCAAGGCGATCGCTGTCTTCCCCGGCGGCTTCGGTACGCTCGATGAATTCTTCGAGTGCCTGACGCTGATCCAGACCGGCCGGATGGAAAAGATGCCGTTGATCCTGTTCGGCGAGAAGTTCTGGAGGAGCATCGTCAATTTCGAGGCGCTTGCGGAATTCGGCACGATTGCGCCCGACGATGTCGACCTGATCAGCTTCGTCGATACTGCCGACGCTGCCTGGAAGATCATCCAGGATTTCTACGAACACCACGAGTGAGAAAAAGCCCGCCGGTTGGCGGGCTTCGATCTATGTAAACTCTAGCTTACGGGAACGGACGATCCGGCATGTCGTCGAGCGAGATCGTGCCGTCCTTGTTGCGGTCCATCCAGGTGAAGAACTTGTCGAAGGCCGCTTCGGCTTCCTGCTTGGAGATCTGGCCGTTCTCGTCGGTATCGAAGCGCTGCATCATCATCATGCCGCGCATCATCCCGCCATGCATGCCGCGGCGATCCGGACGGCTGTCGGGACCGGGCTGCGGTGGCGCCGGCTGAGCATTGTCGGCATCGGCCGGCGGCGCCATCGGCGTAGCATCGTCATCCGTTGCATCATCGGCGGGTGTCTTTACCTTGGCCATCTGCGCTTCGCGGTATTTGCGGATTTCGCCTGGCGTCAGGGAGCCGTCCTTGTCGGTATCGATCGCGACGAAGATTGCCTCCATCCCGTCCTTGGCTTCCTGCTTGGAAATCTGTCCGTCCTTATTCGTGTCGAACTGCTTCAGCATGCGAACGAAGATGACTTCGCGGATCGCGCCCATGCGCGGCCCCATCATCATGCCCATGGCGTGTTGCGGGCGCGACGAATGATGCTTCTTGTCGTGAGAGGCGGCAAAACTGGTGCCGGCTGCGGCACCGACGATCATGACGGAGGAGAGTGCGGCCAGTATCAGCTTGTTTCGTGACATCTCAATTCCTTTCGATCTGCAATCACAATGAGGACTACAGGTGAAAGGGTAGGGCCGGTGCGGCAAATTGCCCAATTAAAGATCGGTAAGCTGGATGAAATTTCTGTAATCTAGTCGGCAATCTTCGCAAGAAAATCAGTGAGATCGTCGGTCACGAAGTCGATGTGATCGTCCTCTCCGCTGGTCTTTTCCCACCATTCGACGACCGTGTCCTCGAGATTGTTCGGCACCAGCAGGACCGTCTGCATGCCGAGCGCTTTCGGGACCTTCAAGTTGCGTGGGAGATCCTCGAACATCGCCGCCTTGCCGGTTTCGATCCGCTTCAGCGCAGTGAACTTGTCATAGGTCTCCTGCGCCGGTTTCGGCACGAAATCGGCGGCCACGATGTCGAAGATGTCGTCGAAATGCTCGAGGATGCCGAGCGCGCCCGCCGCCATCTCGGCATGCCTGACGCTGCCATTGGTGAAGATGAACTTGCGGCCCGGCAGGGCCTTGATTGCCGCGCCGAGTTCCGGCTGCGCCGTCAGGCTCGAATAGTCGATCGCATGCGCCTTCTCGAGGAAGTCGTTCGGATCGATGCCGTGGTGGATCATCAGCCCTTGCAGGGTCGTACCGTGATCGAGGTAGTACTGTTTCTGCAGCTTACGCGCCTCGTCCCGCTCCATCTGCAGCAGGGTCGCGACATAGGCCGTCATGTTCTTGTCGATTTGCGCGAAAAGATTGACGTGGTGCGGATAGAGCGTGTTGTCGAGGTCGAAAACCCACTCGGTCACATGCGAGAAGTCCGCCTTGGTCGGCGTGCGATCTATCTTGGTCATGCGGTCGTTATGGCACGGCTTGCCGGGCAAGGAAATCGGCAAAAAAAAATAGACGCCCGATTTGCGGCGGACGCAGCCGGGAAGGGATGGTAGAACGCCTCATGCTCTTCGACCTTCCCAGTGACGACGCGCTTTACGATGCGCTGATTGCCCGCAGCCCGGCCTATGAAGGCCTTGCCTATGTCTGCGTCAAGACAACCGGCATCTTCTGCCGGCTGACCTGCCCGGCTCGTAAACCGAAGCGGGAAAACACGCTGTTCTATGGTTCTATCGCCACCTGCATGCAGTCCGGATTTCGGCCCTGCCAACGCTGCCGGCCTCTGGAGGAGGCGGGCAGGGAGCCGATCGTCGACCAGCTCCTCACCGCGCTCGACCGCGATCCCGCAGCGCGATGGACGGAGGACGATCTGATTGCGGGCGGCTACGATCCCTCGACCGTACGGAGAGCCTTCAAGCGATCCCTCGGCATGACCTTTCTCGATATCGCCCGTTATCGCCGTCTTGGCGAGGCGGCGAAACAGCTGGCGAATGGCGCCCGTGTCATCGACGCTCAGATCGAGGCAGGGTATGAATCGGGCAGCGGCTTCCGCGCGGCATTTCAGCGGCTGATCGGCAAAGCGCCCGCGCTATCGCAGCAACGCGATCTTCTGCGTGCGGATTGGTTCGAAACGCCGCTCGGCCCCATGGTTGCTGTGGCCGACCAGACGCATTTGCATCTCCTCGAATTCCACGACCGCAAGGCGCTGCCTGCTGAGCTAGACAAGCTGCAGCGCAAGACGCGCTCTACCGTCGCAGCCGGCCGCACGCCGGCGATCGAGCAGATCGATGCCGAGCTGAAGGCGTATTTCGATGGCAGATCGGCATCCTTCCGGACGCCGCTTGCGCTGGGTTTCGGCACGGCTTTCGAGCGGCAGGTCTGGTCGAAGCTGATGGAGATACCCGTTGGCGAGACACGCGCCTACGGCGACATTGCGCGCGATATGGAAAACCGGCAGATCGTGCGCGCGGTCGGCCGCGCAAACGGGGCGAACCAGATGGCGATTGTCATCCCCTGCCACCGGCTGATTGGCGCCGATGGCTCACTGACCGGCTACGGCGGCGGGCTCTGGCGCAAGCAATGGCTTTTGCGACACGAAAATGAGATGAAATCCAAGAGATTGTCTGTGGAGGGAATTCAATGAACCAGGCTGAGAAGGCAAACGCGTTCGGCGCCTTGCATCAAAAGGGCAATCCCGTCGTCCTTTATAACATATGGGACGCCGGAACGGCGAAGGCGGTGACCGAAGCCGGCGCAAAGGCGCTGGCGACCGGAAGCTGGTCGGTCGCGGCAGCGCAGGGCTATGGTGATGGTGAAAAGATTCCGATGGAGGCGTTGGTCGCCACTACCCGCCAGATCACCGCCGTCAACGACCTGCCGCTCTCGGTCGATTTCGAGGGTGCCTATTCCACCGATCCGGCGGGTGCTGCCACCAATGTCGAAAAGCTGATCGACGCCGGCGCAGTCGGTATCAACTTTGAAGATCAGGTGGTTGGCGGCGAAGGGCTGCACGCCGTCGAGAAGCAGGTCGCCCGCATCCGCGCCATCCGCGAGATGGCGGACCGCCGCGGCATTACCTTCTTCATCAATGCACGCACCGATCTGTTCTTGCGCGAAGGTGATCTTTCGAAGCATGCCGGTCTGGTTGAGGAAGCGATCGAGCGCGGCAAGGCTTACGCCGCCGCCGGCGCCAACGGCTTCTTCGTGCCTTGGCTGATCGACGAGGGTCTCATCGAGAAGGTCTGCGCCGCGTCGCCGCTGCCGGTCAACATCATGATGCGGCCGGGCGCCCCCGACGGGAAAACGCTGGCGAAGCTCGGTGTCAGCCGCGTGAGCTACGGGCCGGGACCGTATCGGGCGATGATGGAGAAGCTGAAAGAGGCAGCCGCGGCGGTCTATGCCGCCGCGGCGGGCTAACAGAGGTCCGGAAAAGGCTCAGGGAACGATCAGCGTTCCCGCGCCGTGCTCGGTGAAGATCTCGAGCAGCACGGAATGGGCGGTCTTGCCGTTCAGGATGACGACACCCTGGACGCCGGCCTTGATCGCGTCGATGCAGGTCTCGACCTTCGGGATCATGCCGCCGGAGATCGTGCCGTCGGCGATCAGCGCGTGCGCCTGCGCGACGGACAATTCCTTGATCAGGTTGCCCTGCTTGTCGAGAACGCCAGGAACGTCAGTTAGGAAAAGCAGGCGGGTGGCGTTCAGCGCACCGGCGATCGCGCCGGCAAACGTGTCGGCGTTGATGTTGTAGGTCGCGCCGTCGCGGCCGGGGGCGACCGGTGCGATGACCGGGATCATCTCCGAGCGGGCAAGCAGGTCAAGCAGCGTGCGGTCGACTTCGACGACCTCGCCGACGAAGCCGAGGTCGAGCACGCGCTCGATGTTCGAATCCGGGTCCTTGATCTTCTTCTGCGCCTTTTCGGCGAAGACCATGTTGCCGTCCTTGCCGCAAAGGCCGATCGCCCATTCGCCCGTCTGGTTGATGAGCGCGACGATTTCCTTGTTGATCGAGCCGGCGAGAACCATTTCGACGATCTCGACCGTCTTGGCGTCAGTGACGCGCAGGCCGCCCTCGAACTTCGATTCGATGCCCATCTTCGTCAGCATCGCGCCGATCTGCGGGCCGCCGCCGTGGACGACGATGGGATTGACGCCGGACTGTTTCAAGAGCGCGATGTCGCTCGCGAAAGCCTTGCCGAGCTCGGCATTGCCCATGGCATGGCCGCCGTACTTCACGACAATCGTCTTGTTCTCGTAGCGCTGCATGAAAGGCAGGGCCTGCGCAAGCAGGCGTGCCTGGGTTTCGCTTTCGGACTGGTTCATGGGATACCCCGCGGAATTGATCGCGGCCTTTTATCTCAAGTTTTTGACAGATGGAATAATCCAGAGGCCATTAGTTTGCCGTATCAGCTGGCAGTAAGCCCGGGGAGTCGGGCTAGTGGTAAGGGGCATGGCATGACAAGCGACGAAATCGCGCATCTGATCAGCCTGGTGGCGATCGGCGATCGCAAGGCCTTTGCCACGCTCTATCGCGAGACCAGCCCGAAACTCTTTTCCATCTGCCTGCGTATTTTGAAAGACAGAACCGAGGCCGAGGAATCGCTTCAGGAAGTCTACGTGAAGATTTGGCAGCGTGCCGGCGTGTTCGCTGCCGGATCCGGTGCGCCGTCTTCCTGGCTCGCGGCAATCGCGCGCAACCAGGCGATCGACATCATGCGCGCGCGAAAGCCGATTGCCGACGAACTCGATAGTGCCTACGACCTCGCGGATGACGAACCCTCCCCCGAGATACAGACTGTGATCAAGGATGAAGGAAGGCGCATTGACACCTGCATGGAAGAGTTGGAAGCTGATCGGGCAATGGCGGTGAAGAAAGCTTACGTCGAAGGGCAGAGCTATCAGGAACTGGCCGATCAGTTTGGCGTCCCTTTGAACACGATGCGCACATGGCTGCGTCGCAGCCTCTTGAAACTGAGAGAGTGCATGGAACGATGACATCGCCGGATCAGAGCAAGGGAGGCCGCTCCCGCGACGAGGTACTCGCCGGTGAGTATGTTCTTGGTGTTCTTTCCTTCAAGGATCGGCGAGTTGTAGAGGAGCGGATGCGTCGCGACAGGCAGTTCGCGGCCATCGTCAGCCGCTGGGAAACCAATCTCTCCTCCTTCAACGACGATTACGACGTCGTTAGCCCCAGCCAGGAAACGTTCAAGCAGATCGAGGCGCGGCTGTTTGGTGCGCCGGAAGCAACCCCGACGCCGGCGCGTGGAGTGTGGGGTTCGCTCATTTTCTGGCGCTGTCTCGCGCTCGTCTCGCTGTTGATCACCGCGGGCGCACTAACGATTGCCACAGTTGCCGTCACTCCGCCTCAGGCCTCAGCACCGCTCGTGGCCGAACTGACGGCCTCCAGCAGCCAGGTCAATCTACTTGCCTCCTATGAACGACAGAGCGGAAAACTGCGGATCGTACCCATCGCAACCGGCAAGCCCGAAGAGAAGTCGCTGGAGCTCTGGCTTGTTCCGGCAAGCGGTGCACCAAGATCGCTTGGCGTATTTCCTCCGGGTCAGGCAGGCGAATTGGTCATCCCTGTCGATATGCGCGGCAGCGTAGGCGAAGGTGCGACTCTGGCGGTCAGCCTCGAGCCTTTCGGCGGCTCGCCGACCGGGCAGGCCACCGGGCCGATCGTGGCAAGCGGTACGGCGCACCGCCGTTGACCTTTTTTCAGCAAGTTTGCGCTCTGGCTGAAACTCTCCCCACGAGCCTCTCGTAGATCCTCATGTCCGTAAGGAATGTCGGCATCCGGTCGGCTTAGCCACGGACGCTAGAGGAGAACCATCATGATGAAGTCCGCACTGCGCTTGAGCGTGCTTGCTGCTGCCGTTTCCGCATTTGCTTTCGCTGCGCAGGCCAAGAACCCAATGGTCGGTGGCGCCGCAATGTATCCGACCAAGGATATCGTGCAGAATGCCATGAACTCCAAGGATCACACGACGCTGGTTGCGGCTGTAAAGGCTGCTGGTCTGGTATCGACGCTGGAAGGCAAGGGACCTTTCACAGTCTTTGCTCCGACCAATGAAGCCTTCGCGGAATTGCCCGCCGGCACGGTCGATACGTTGCTGAAGCCGGAAAACAAGGCCCAACTAACGAAGGTCCTGACCTGCCACGTCGTTGCCGCTGACGCGATGGCCAAAACCGTTGCCAAGATGATCAAGGCCGACGGCGGCGAACACGACATCAAGACGGTCGGCGGTTGCGTGCTGAAGGCCAAGGAAAACATGGGCAAGATCACGATCACCGATGAAAACGGCGATGTCGCCCATGTGACCATCGCTGACGTGAAGCAGTCGAACGGCGTCATCCACGTCGTTGACAAGGTTCTGCTGCCGAAAATGTAAGCCGGTTCAGGCAGTCAGCGGAAGGCGCCCAATTCCATCTGGGCGCCTTCTTTCATTTCCAGTTGGCGATCCCAACCGTTTGGGCAATCGCCTCACGCAGGTCATCGAGACCCTCGCTCTTTTCCGAGGAGGTGGCGATGATGCCGGGATAGGCGGCCGGCCGTTTTTTGATCTTTTCCGCGGTGTCCGCGAGCAGCTTGGTCACAGCCGGTGGTTTGATCTTGTCCGTCTTGGTCAGAACGATCTGATAGGAGACCGCCGCCTTGTCGAGCAGATCCAGAACCTCGTCATCGTTCTTCTTCACGCCGTGGCGGCTGTCGATCAGCACATAGACCCGCTTCAGCGTCGCGCGGCCGCGCAGGTAATCGAAGACGAGCTTCGTCCAGGCGTCGACCTGGTCCTTCGGCGCCTGCGCGTAGCCGTAGCCCGGCATGTCGACCAGCGCCATCGGTGGCAGGTCGCCGGCTTCACCGGAGTAACCCTCCGGCACGAAGTAGTTGAGTTCCTGCGTGCGCCCCGGCGTATTCGAGGTACGCGCCAGCCCCTTGTGACTGACGAGCGCATTGATCAGTGACGACTTGCCGACGTTCGATCGGCCGGCAAAGGCCACTTCCAGCGGCCCTTCCGGCGGCAGGAACTTCAGGGACGGTACGCCGCGGATAAAGGTCCAGGGGCGCCCGAACAGCGGCTTGTCGTTCTTGTTGTCGGTCATTCGGCCTTTTCCAGTCCAGATCCAATGTGCCTATGGCATTCAGGTTTCGGGCGATTTTGTCAACCGACCGGCAGCTGCCAGGTTACCGCAGCAATGCCGGCTGAAATGAAAAGCCCCGCCGAAGCGGGGCTTTGGTCATTTCTCCGTCGGGGCCGGCTTTCGTTTGAAGAGCCCCTTCAGGTTGCTGAAGAGTTCGATCTTCACGCCGTGGCGCTTCATGATCACCGACTGCTGGATCACCGACAGCGTGTTGTTCCAGGCCCAGTAGATGACCAGACCTGCCGGGAAGCTCGCCAGCATGAAGGTGAAAACCAGCGGCATCCAGTTGAAGATCATTGCCTGCGTCGGATCCGGCGGCGTCGGGTTCATGCGCATCTGCAGGAACATCGTCACACCCATGATCAGCGGCCAGACGCCGAGATGCAGGAAGGCGGGAGCCGCAAACGGCAGTAGGCCGAAGAGGTTGATGAACGACGTCGGATCGGGCGCCGAAAGGTCCTGGATCCAGCCGAAGAACGGCGCGTGGCGCATCTCGATGGTGATGTAGATCACCTTGTAGAGCGAGAAGAAGATCGGGATCTGCAGCGCGATCGGCCAGCAACCGGCGATCGGGTTGATCTTCTCTTCCTTGTAGAGCGCCATCGTCGCCTGTTGCAGGCCCATGCGGTCGTCGCCGAACTTGGCCTTCAGCTCTTCCATCTTCGGCTGCACGCGCTTCATGTTCGCCATCGAAGCGTACTGCTTGCTGGCGAGCGGGAAGAACAGCGCCTTGACGACGATGGTGGTCATCAGAATGGCGACGCCGAAGTTTCCGAAGTAACGGAAGAAGAAGTCCATCAGCCTGAACATCGGCTTCGTCAGGAAGTAGAACCAGCCCCAGTCGATCAACCGGTCAAACTTCGGGATCGAATAGGTCTTCTCGTAGCCGTCGATGACAGGAACTTCCTTGGCGCCGGCGAACACGAGGTTCTTCAGTTCAAGCGACTGGCCAGGAGCGACGGTAACGGCGTTCTGCTTGTAGTCCGCCTGGAAACGCGGCTGACCATCCGTGAAGTGCGTGAAGCGTGCATCGTACGGGGTCTGCTGCGGCGGAATGATCGTTGCCGCCCAGTACTTGTCGGTGATGCCGAGCCAGCCACCGGTTGCCGTTGCCGGCGTGACGGCTTCCTTCTCGACAGCGGCGTACTTGCTCTCGAGCAGGCTGTCCCCGATCACGCCGATGAAGCCTTCGTGCAGCACGTAGGTCGAGGCAACGGCAGGCTTGTTGTAACGGGTGACGCGGCCATAGGAGGACAATGCCGCCGGAGCCTGGCCCGCATTGGTAACCTTGTCGGTGACCGTGAACATGTAGTGCTCATCGACCGAGATCGTGCGGGCGAAGGTGATGCCCTTGTCATTGGTGTAGGTCAGCGTAACCGGTGTCGTTTCGGTCAGCTTGGCGCCTTCCGGTGCGGTCCAGACGGTCGAGGGACCCGGAACGCTGCCGGTGGTGGCGTCGCCGATGTAGCCGAGTTCGGCGAAGTAGCCGTCCTTCGTCTCCGACGGGCTGAAGAGGGTAATGATCGGGCTCGAGTCGTCCACGGTCTCGTGATAGCCCTTGAGCTTCAGGTCATCGAGACGGGCGCCGACGAGGTTGATGGAGCCGGCAAGAGCGGCGGTATCGATCGTGACGCGCGGGTTCTTGGCAAGTGCGTCAGCAAGCGAGGTTGTCGCGGCAGCCTGACCGGAAGGCGCGGCGCCACTCGTCTGGGCCGTACCCGCGCCACCCGCAGCAGGGGTCTGCACCTGTTCGGTCTTCTGCTGCGCTTTTTGAGCGAGTTCAGCCTTGCGCTGCGCTTCGATGCGCGGATTCATGTAGAGGAATTGCCACCCGAGAACGATCAGCACGGAGAGGGCGATCGCAATGAAGTAGTTGCGGTTGTTTTGCATCATACGTTCCTGGGGCGGCCGTCTCCGGACCGCTTGTGTTTCGGCTTGGTCTCGACGCGAGTTTTGAGCTCTGCGGCTAATTTTTCGAAGGGTGCTTGCAGCACGTCTCTTCGCGCGACAACCACATAGTCGTGTCCGGGCTGCATTGCAAACCCTGCATGAAGTCGCACCGCCTCTTTCAGGCGCCGCCTCATGCGGTTTCTTTCGACCGAGTTGCCATGTTTCTTGGTGACGGTGAAGCCGACGCGGGCTTCGGCCTCTGGTTCCTTCCGGTCGAGGACTTCGAGCAGGAAGAAGCTGCCCCTGCGCTTTTCGCCATTGCGGACAGCAAGAAACTGCGGGCGGCTTTTCAGCCGCCCGGCAGTCATTTTCTTCTTATTGGTCGTCAATTCGCCCGCCATCTCTTATCGGGCAATTCGGCCTTAGGCCGAAAGACGCTTGCGGCCGCGTGCGCGGCGAGCAACGATAACCTTACGGCCGCCCTTGGTGGCCATGCGTGCACGGAAACCGTGGCGGCGCTTGCGAACAAGCTTGGATGGTTGGTAGGTACGCTTCATTTATTTAAACACCGCGGAGTGCGGCCCTTCTTGAATTTGCATATTGCAAGGAGCGTTGTTTTTCGAACGGGCGAGGCTAACGAGAGCCTTATATGACCGGACGTGCGGCGGCTTATACGGATGAAGGCCGTCAAAGTCAATTATCGCCCGGAATTTCTGGATTTCAGCCCAGCGCTACAAGATTTAGCGACGCACATTAATGTTTGTGACGGCGCGTTAAAGTCGGCCGTGCGTAATATTTTTCTTCGCTCGCAACTGCTGCGCGCATTCTCGGGGCGATCTAGCGTTTTTCGGCGCAAAAAACCAAACGTTGACGACTAAGTACAGGTAATTTTTTGTAGTTAGGCGGCCAAGCATCCGAAATCTAACGTTAATTTATTTCGGCCAAATTTAGCTATCGGCCGGAAAGCTTTCCCGGCTTGTCATCAGTTTCTGGGGGGCTTCCTTTGAAAATCCGAGGTAAGATCAATCTGCTCGTTTCCGCCATGTGCGGCGTTGCATTGCTGATCGGGGCAACGGCACTTTGGGCCGTGCATCAATATGACGAGAATTTGTCGGCATATGAAGACGCGTCTGATCGCGCTTACTATGGCGAGCGCCTTAACCGCTTCGTGACAGCGACGGTCATGGAGGCCCGCGGAATCTACGGCGCTCCCTCGACAAAGGAAGCCGCTGCCTTCGCCAAGGGGCTTCTGACGGATCTCGATCAGATCGACAAGGTAATTGCCTCCTGGGCTTCGCTGGTTCCTGAAAGCCAGAAAGACACCTTCGTCAAAATGACCGAGCGCGCCAAGGAATTCCGGGCGTTCCGCGCTGAAACAGCCCGCCTCGGCACCGAAGTGAGCCCGCAGGCAGCGAACGAGCAGGGCAACAACGACGCCAACCGAGCCAATCGCAAGGCTTTCCAGGCGGAGATCGATGCGATCGTCGCGACCGACAAGGCGACGCTCGATGCTGTCAATGTGCAGGTCGAAAGCTCGCGCACCTCCGTCTTGTGGCTCGTGATTGCGATTACCGGTGTTGGCATTGTGGCTGGCGTCGGTATGGGCTTCTACATCGGCACCATTCAGCTCAGCCGCCCGATCAAGAAGGTCACGGACGCGATCAAGCAGGTTGCCGACGGTAACTTTGAGGCCGAAGTGCCTTTCGCGGGACGTCAGGATGAAATCGGCGAAATGGCCGCCGCGGTCGCTGTCTTCAAGGAGAATGGCCTCGCCGTACGTCGCATGAATGCGCAGGAAACCGCCATGCGCGCCAAGAGCGACGATCTGCAGTCCAGCATGTCCGTCGTCGTTGCATCCGCAGCCGCCGGCGACTTCAGCCGCCGCATCGAAAAGGACTACGGCGACGACAACCTCAACCAGTTCGCCAGCAACATCAACCATCTGCTTTCCAGCATCGATGCCGGTGTCGGCGAAACGCGCCGGGTGATTGCAAGCCTGGCGGAGGGCGACCTGACGCAGACGATGCGCGGCAACTTCCAGGGCGCCTTCGCCGAACTGCAGCAGAACGTCAACAGCACATTCGCGACGCTGCAGACAACGATGCGCGAAGTACGCGAGACGGCCGAAGGCTTCCACGGCAACACAAACGAGCTGCGCGCCGCAAGCGACGACCTTTCCAAGCGCACCGAGCAGCAGGCCGCTGCCCTCGAAGAGACCTCGGCGGCTCTCGACGAGATCACCGCGGTCGTCAACAATTCGACAGAGCGTGCTCAGGAAGCCAGTGTCATGGTCTCCGAGGCCAAGGACGACGCCGGCAAGTCGGGCGTGGTCGTCCGCAATGCCGTCGACGCCATGGGTCGCATTGAGCAGGCTTCGCGCGAAATCAGCCAGATCATCAACGTCATCGACGAGATCGCCTTCCAGACGAACCTGCTGGCGCTGAACGCAGGCGTCGAAGCGGCGCGTGCGGGCGAGGCGGGCAAGGGTTTCGCCGTCGTCGCTCAGGAAGTTCGCGAGCTGGCACAGCGTTCGGCAACCGCCGCTAAGGACATCAAGGGCCTGATCACCAAGTCCGGCGATGAAGTGCAGGTTGGCGTAAAGCTGGTGCAGGCGACTGGCGAGGCGCTGTCCCAGATCGAACGCCGCGTCAACGCGATCAACGACCATATCCACTCGATCGCGACGGCTGCGAAGGAGCAATCAACTGGCCTCAAGGAGGTCAATACCGCCGTCAATCAGATGGATCAGGTGACGCAGCAGAACGCCGCCATGGTCGAGGAAACCTCGGCAGCAACGCACAAGCTCTCCGGCGAAGCCGATGGGCTTGTCCGCCTGATCTCCCGCTTCAAGGTCTCCAACGTGCCGGCAGCGGCCCCCGTCGCCGTCGCGCGCCATCAGGAACATCGTCCGGTGGCCTCTCCGGCCCGCCGCGCCATGGGGACCGTCGCGCGGGCGTTCAGCGGCAACGCCGCCGTCGCCGAGCAGAATTGGGAAGAATTTTAATCGCCCTGCGCTCCCTTGGACAAAGACGAAACGCCGCCTCAGGGCGGCGTTTCCATTTGTCGCAAATGGCTTTGCTCGCAAAGATTTGAAAGCGGACCGTCATCGTCTAATATAGAACGCGCAAAGGGCGCCCGGCGCCAAGCGGACGAAAGACAATGCAAGCCCACGATCAAGGCGACAATCTTCTCCCAGACGGTGCTGCCGGGACCGAGCCCGACCGGGCGGACCAGCGCCCGTCCGGCATGTTCGGCGGGCTTTCCGGCAAGTTGCTGTGGCTGACGGTTGTCTGCATCATGCTCGCCGAGGTGCTGATCTTCTTTCCGTCGGTTGCCACCATGCGCCTGCGGTGGCTGGACGAAAGGCTGAATGCCGCGGCTGCGGCCGCGATCGTGATCGACGGTCTACAGCCGGTGGAACTGCCGCGCGCGCTGCAGAAGGAAACGTTGGAAGCGACCGGCACCAAGGCGATCGTGCTGCGGAAAGAGGGCACCTCGCGCCTACTTGCGACGACGGACATGCCGACCTCGGTCGATGAACAGTATGATTTGACCGACGTGCCACCAGTGACCGCGATTCGCGACGCGCTCGATACGATGATTTTTGGCGGCAACCGCCTGATCCGCGTCTATGGTCCGGTACAGGACACCAATACCGGTGTCGAAGTGCTTATGAAGGACAAGCACCTCCGCAATGCGATGCTTGTTTATTCCCGCAACGTCTTTCTGCTGTCGATCCTGATTTCACTGTTTACCGCGACGCTGGTGTTCTTCGCGATCAACCGCATCCTGATTCGGCCGATTCGCGAGTTGACCGGCAGCATGCAGCAATTCTCCTCCGATCCGGAAAATCCGCAGAATGTCTTTGTCGGCGACGGCGGCCGCGACGAGCTTGCCGTTGCCGGACGGCACCTGACCTCCATGCAGTTGGAACTGCAAAAGACGCTGAAGCAGCAGAGAAACCTTGCAGCGCTCGGCCTAGCAGTTTCCAAGATCAACCACGACATGCGCAACATCCTGGCCTCGGCACAGCTGATGTCGGACCGTCTCGTGGACGTCGATGATCCGATGGTGAAGGCCTTTGCGCCAAAGTTGCTACGCACAATCGACCGCGCCGTCGGTTATACGACTGAGGTGCTGTCCTATGGCCAGGCAAGCGAAGCGGCACCCCGTCGGCGCCGCATCCGGCTCCATGACCTGACCCAGGACGTGAAGGACATGTTGGCGATCGATGCTCAGAGCGGTATCGAGTTCGTCGGCCAGGTCGCGCCCGAGCTCGAGGTCGATGCAGACAGCGAGCAATTGTTTCGTGTCATCCACAATCTCTGCCGCAACGCCGTGCAGGCCCTCAGCGCACCGGCGGTAGCGCGTGGAGCCGACGGCGCCAAGCGCATCACCGTTTCGGCGCAGCGTGTCGGTAGCGTGGTCAGCATCATCGTCGATGATACCGGGCCCGGTATGCCGCAAAAGGCCAGACAAAATCTCTTTGCTGCCTTCCGCGGCTCGGCCCGCTCCGGCGGCACGGGCTTGGGGCTGGTGATCGCCCGCGAACTCGTGCTGGCGCACGGTGGCACCATCGCTCTTGTGGAAAAGCCTTCGGTTGGAACGCAGTTTCGCATCGAGATTCCGGATCGCCCGTTATCGCTGGACGACTACCGCGGCCGCGCGCTGCAGGAAAAGTGATGCATTTTGCGCATTTCCGCTCTGCGCCATCAAAGTCGCGATTTTTTCAGAAAGCCTATTGCAATCCCCGAAAGGACCCTTTAGAGAACCGCCCACGCAAGCGGTTCGGCCGCTTCGGCACGCACCCGTAGCTCAGCTGGATAGAGCACCAGACTACGAATCTGGGGGTCAGGAGTTCGAATCTCTTCGGGTGCGCCATTCTCTTCCTCACATCATATTTATGTCTGGTTGGCGCCGTACTGCGCGCACAACCATCCCTCTGCGGCTTGGGCAAAAAAAGCCCCGCCGACTCGGCAGGGCTGCAGGGATTTGGTCTACGGTGGCGTCAGCCATCGTTAGTGACGGCAAACCGTCTTGTACTTGGTAATCTCATGGTGATGGCTGCGCACCTGGTAGGGTTCCCTCCAGCAACGCTGGTAGGAAGAATAGTGGCGATCGCGCCAGTAGCGTGGCGGCGGGCCGTGGCGATAGTTGGGCCGGTAATCATCATGGTAGCCCGGCGTTCCAATAATCACTCTGACATTATCGGCAAACGAAGGGGCGGCTGTTGATACAAGCGATGTCAGGACAATGGCTGCTACGGTAATAAGCTTTTTCATGTTCTACTCCTTTGAGCATGTAACGCCGCTGGTTAGGCGTTTGTTTCAAAGGATATTTTTCTCAGCATGAACCTTGGCTGAGGCGGCCGTTCATAAACGTCGCCGTCAGGCAGTCCCAAGACGGCGAGGGTGGTCGACGCGCCTACCGCCGCAATAGAGCGATTATGAGATCGCGGCGATCAACGCTTTTCTTCGATTGTTCGGATGTAAGGAAGGCCGCTTGTGATTTGCGAGGCTGCCTTAGAACGACATGCACGTCAGTCATGAAAATGACGCGACTCCAACCAGGGTATGGTGTGAGACCCGCAAGTCTTCCCGAGACTCACCAAAGTCAGCCGATGTGTGTTTCAGGCGGCAAGCACGTGATCCGCCGCCCGTGGAATCGAGTCGTTACGGTCGGTGACTGAAGCGGGCGATTTGCGCATTCTTCATCAGGTTGCGAAAGTTGGGACCGCTGACATGTACCAAGGTCGTATGGTCGCCGCCCTCGAAATAGACGTCGCTGGCGTTGCCGAGGCTTTCGTCGAGAATGACAGGCACGTCGTAGGCCGATCCGATCGGCGGGACCGCACCTATATCGCAATCGGCGAAAAGTGTGCTGACTTCATTTTCCGAGGCGAGGCCGAGGCGCTTGTTCATCACATCCTGCAGCGTGCTGAGCTCGAGCCGGTGGGTGCTCGGAACAACGGCCAGTACATATCCCATTTCGTGATGGACGACGACAGATTTGGCGAGCCTGCTGCCCGGAACATGGGCGGCCTGCGCTGACTGGCTGGTCGTCGCTGTACGATGATGAGGCACGGTGTCGTAGGCGATGCCTTCACCGTCGATATAGTCCTGAAGCTTCCTTGCGATGGTCATCTTGGGTTCCCCTTAAGATTGCGTCGGAAGGCATACAAGGCATTCTCCTCTCATCATCCACGAAGTCAACGGCGAAGGGTGCAATGCCTGATGACCGCCACAGGACGATGGCGGTCACGCAAGTTCGGCGCACCACTTTGGCGCGCCGGCCGTCTCCTCCCTAGGCGGAGACTCTCGCCTCGCCATGCTTGGCCAGTGCCTCGTCCGTCGAGAGCACGGAGGCGTAGGCAAATGCGAACGCCGCCATGAACGCCGCATGCGCTTGTGCGGCGGGAACCAGCGTGCCATTGAATTCGAGGTCGCGTGTTGCGCAGGCATCATGGACAACCGTTACCCGGTAGCCGAGATCGCTGGCGGCGCGTGTCACGGCATCGATGCACATGTGGCTCATGCTGCCGACGACCGTCACCTCTTCGATGCCATGACGATCAAGCGTCGCCTTCAGCTCTGTTTCACGGAACGCGTTGACATGGTTCTTCACGATGACGGTCTCGCCCGGTCGATTCAGCACCTTCTGATGAATCTGCGCACCTTCCGACCCAGCAACGAAGAAAGCCGCAGTCTCGCCGATCGACTCATGCCTGACGTGGATGACTAGGTCGCCGGCATCGCGGGTCGCCGCGATGATCCGTGCAGCATTGTCGGCAGCGGCATCGGCGCCGCTCAACGGCCATTTGCCGTTCGGGAAATAATCGTTCTGAATGTCGACGACGATGAGGGCTTGTTTGGTCATGTCCTGATATCCTTTCATTCCTTCCGGGACGGTCCCGTCCGTTGATGGACAAACTATGTCTGAAGCTGCATGGTGTGGATTGGCGAAATTGACATTATCGAGGTCAAAACTGACAAATGAGCCACGCCGACGCACCGACCGAGATCGGCATCCTGCTCTATCCGCACGTCCAACTCGCGGCCGTCTATGGGCTGACTGATCTATTCAATCTGGCGAATCGGTTTGCAACGAGGCAACGGACTTCGGGGAGCCCGGCGTTGCGCGTGAGCCATTGGCAGCAGACAGAAGCCGAGGAGGCGGTCGAGCGCGTATTCGATACGGCACCTGGCACCACGGGGTCGCCCGACGTGCTGCTGCTGCCCCCGAGCTTCGGCGAACCGATGACATCCGAGGAGGCCGCCCCGCTGGCCCGATGGCTTCGCCAGCGGCATGCCGAGGGAACGACGCTCACTTCGGTCTGTATCGGCGCGTTCCTGCTTGCCGAGACCGGTCTTCTGGCGCACCGGATGGCGACGACCCACTGGACCTACGCGGCTGTACTGGCTGAGCGCTTTCCCGATGTACGGGTCGATACCGGCAAGCTCATTATCGATGAAGGCGACATCATTACCGCCGGAGGCCTGATGGCCTGGACCGATCTCGGCCTGAAGCTCGTCGACAGATTGCTGGGATCGGCTGTCATGCTGGAGGCGGCACGCTACCTCCTGGTGGATCCGCCTGGCAGGGAGCAACGCTGCTACAGCAGCTTCTCGCCGCGCCTGAACCATGGAGACGAACCGATCCTGAAGGTTCAGCATTGGCTGCACGCGAGCGGCGCGCGCCAAGTCACGCTGCCCGCGATGGCCGAGTGCGCGCGCCTGGAAGAGCGCACCTTCCTTCGCCGTTTCCACAAGGCGACAGGGTTTCGACCGACGGAATACTGCCAGCATCTGCGGGTCGGCAAGGCGCGTGAAATGCTGGAGTCTTCGAAACGGACCGTCGAGCAGATCGCCGTTGCAGCTGGCTACGAGGATCCGGGCGCCTTCCGCAAGGTGTTCCAGAAGATTACCGGCCTGTCGCCGGGAGACTACCGCAGCCGCTTCGGATTGAACGGCAGGGTATGAATTGAGGCCGGCTGGCTAGCTTGGCGCAACATTGCGACGCGATGGTGCAATGGGCGCTGCATAGGCAGCGATTCATGGCGCATGGCCGGAGGAAATATGCTGAGGAATACGGTGCAAGCGTTTGCGTTGTGCGCGGTCATGGCAACGCTTGCCAGCTGCGTCGACGCCAATATGCCGACACTTGTACCCGTTGCATGGCCTTCCGACCCGCCGCTCAATCTGCCGGCAGTCGCCCATCACATCTGCACCGGTGACAGCAATTTCATGTACCGCGAATCAAAGAAGCAGTACGAGCTGCGCGCCGGAATGGGCCGCTATCCGATCGATCCCGCCCAGCAGGAAGCGACCGCGATCGCCGCGGCGCAACGGCAGTATGTTACCTGCCTGTCGAGCCAAGGGTATCGAATTTACGGCCGATAAGCTCGCTGGCTGAAGCCTGCCGTCTAGCCCGCTGTGGCGCCTGCCGCGTCAGCCCGCTTCACGCGCAATCGCCGCTGATCACGACTGCAGGAGGGAACGTGTGATCGCGGAACTTTGCTACGCAGGAACGCATTTTTCTCTGATAAATCCAGGAAGGAGGATTTATCATGAAAATGTCCAGCTTTGCTTTCTCCCTGTCAGCCGGAGCGCTCCTCCTACTGCCATCAACTGTTCCCGTTCAGGCGGCGCCTGTGCAGCAGGTTCCTCTCGCGACCGCCTCGAACGTCGAAATGGTGCAGTACAATCAGCAGCGGGCGGGCTATTTCAACGGCTATCGCGGCTCGCGCACTGAGCGCGCCGGCACCCGCCGCGGGCCAGATGGCTACTGGTATCCGTTGGCTGCCTTCGGTGTTGAGGGCGGTACGACAGGTTCCATCGGCACTCAGCCGGTGCGACCCATGCAGCGCCAGACCTACTGCCAGAACACGTTTGGCGGCACCAACGGTGATGGCAGCATGCCCTGCGACAACGGCTACTGATGACGTAGCGTCTGAATGTGAGGCGGGATAGCTCCCGCCTTCACATTCACTGCTTCCTCAACTGCTGGTGATACTTTTTCGAGGTTCGTCGGCGAAGGGCGACTCGCAACAGATCGTATTGGTGCTCCGCCGTTTGGCCCACTGCCGCAGTCGAGCTCCACATCAATTCGCGTTCCGCAGCGTAGACGTTCCCCGGCCAGTTCGCATAATTCGGCGTGATAGCAATTGGCGAGAGTTCGAGTCACTGGGCCCCTCATCGGTCCTCGAATGGGAATTCTGACGTTTCATCGCGCAATTCCGGCAGATTGAGCGCTCTATTCGCCCAAAAAATTGACTAGTTGATCAAAAATGCCACAAAAAGAGGCCAGCCGCAGTCACGAGGTATGCGTTATTTGCATTGCTGCGTTGCGGTAATCTCCCTATTCCTGATCGAAACAATGGGCTATCTATTACCTCGAAGGCAGCGCACTCCTCCTCCCAGCGCTCCTTCATCGGACTGACAACACTCCTCCTCCCAGTTGTCAGTCAGGATCAAGAGCCCGGTGCACCTCCTCCCGCACCGGGCTCTTTTCTATTTTGCCTCCTGCATCGACAAATCGTGGCATATCGCTCGCAGAGACGTGCGCCGTCGCGCTACATTGCTTGGCGTGTAGCGGGCGGTGGGCTGCCGCAAGTCCGCATCAACGAAAATTCCCCATAGGCAACCGCCGACGATCTGATATATCAGGCTGATAACATGACGCGGATGCCGAAGCTGCTTCGGCCGACATGATACGACATGCTTGAGAGGAGTTGACTGATGAGATGGACGCGCACGATCCAGCTTCTGGATGTTCACGCTGAAGGGGAGATCGGCAAGGTCGCAATCGGCGGCGTGCCGAAGATCCCTGGCAATACGGTCGCCGAACAACTGAACTGGCTGAACACCGATCCAAAGGGTCAGGAACTCCGTCGTTTCCTCTGCCTCGAGCCACGCGGCGCTCCGATCGGCTCCGTCAATCTGCTGCTGCCGCCGAAGCATCCGGATGCCGATGCGGCTTTCATCATCCTGCAGCCCGATCAGGCGCACGCCAGCTCGGGTTCGAACTCGATTTGCGTCACGACGGCATTGCTGGAATCCGGCATCGTCGAGATGAAGGAGCCGGAAACCATCGTCACGCTGGAGACGGCCGCCGGCCTCGTCAAGGCGACAGCGACCTGCCGCGATGGGCGTTGCGAGAAGGTCAAGCTCACCATGGTCCCGTCTTTCGTGCAGGAACTCGACGTTGACGTCGACACGCCGCACTGGGGCAAGATCAAGGTCGATATTTGCTATGGGGGCATCTTCTACGCGCTGGTCGATGTCGAACAGATCAATCTGACAATCGAGAAGGGCAATGCCGCGGCTCTCGTACAGGCCGGCATGGTGTTGAAGGAGCTGATCAATCGCAGCATCGAGGTCGTCCATCCGGAAATTCCGGCAATCTCCGGCGTTGCCTATGTCATGTTCCGCGACCTTGAGGCCGACGGTACCGTTCGCACCTGCACCACGATGTGGCCGGGTCGCGCCGATCGCTCGCCCTGCGGCACGGGCAATTCCGCCAACCTCGCGGCGCGGCATGCGCGCGGCCAGGCGAAGGTCGGCGATGTCTTCAAGTCGCGTTCGATCATCGGCTCGGAGTTCGAAGTCGGATTGCTGGCGGAAACCGAAGTTGCTGGTCGTCCCGCAATTGTCCCGACGATTGCGGGTCGCGGGTTCACCTTCGGTCTTTCGCAGGTCGCGCTCGACCCCTTCGATCCGCATCCAGGCGGCTTTGCATTGACGGACGTCTGGGGGCCTTTGGCGGGCGAGATCTGACGCTCAGTAAGTGAAGGGGTCGACCTCTGCCTTTTCAACGGCGTGGTCGCCCACCTGCTCCGGGTAGATGACACCCTTGCGCAGGATGACATTGGCGTAAAGCCGTGGTTCGCTGGTCTGGATCACGGCATGGGCGGCCCGCACGCGATTGTAAAAGTCGGCGCCAACGAGCGGCACCACTTGTCGGTGCGGCTCGTGACGGGCGCAGCAGTCGATCATTTCCTCATGCACAGGATCGAGTTTGTCGCGATCGGCCTTGACGGTGGAGCGGAAGATCGCGTCCGGCACGAAATCGTCAATCGGCAGGACGCTCAAGACGGCGTCGAGAACGCGCACGATGCCATGGCCATCGAGGCGAATCAGCCGCCGCGCATGCTCGACACCCGGATAGTTGCCGTCGACGATCGCGATCTCGTCGCCATGCCCCATGGCACGCAGCGTCGAAAGCAGTTCGGGGCTCAGAAGCGGGTTAAGTCCCTTCAGCATATTCGACCTCCTTGAATAGAACGTTCTGGTCCGTGAGGTAGCGCGCGAAGATCGGCAGGCTGGCGCCGCCGATGGCGCGCGCATGGGCGCCAACCGCTCCCTCGATGATATCAGGCATGACAACACCCTGAAGGTCGAGGAGATCCGCCTCGCGGATCGTCGCCTGCACGATCCGCTCCCGCACCCATCCGGGAAAGCCGCCGTCGATGACGGCCGCACTGAAGTCGATGATAGACGCCGCGGCGACGATTGCCTGCGCGAGCGCTTTGGCGGTGTCCTGGATCCACGTTTCGAGCGGCTCGCCGAAATCGATCCAGTCGTCGGCAGAATACCACAGCGGCTGCGGGTCAATGCCGCGTTCGCGCAGCATGTTTTCCAGCACGAAGATCGAGGCGACCTCCAGCAGCTGCAGCGTCTCACCGTTCTTGCCGCGGACGGGAAGGGGGCCAATGGCTCCGGCCGTGCCGGTGCGTCCGGAAAAGATCGCAGAATTGAGAACGATGCCGCCGCCGATGAAGGAACCGATGAAGAAATAGACGAAGTCGGGATAGGAGGGGCCGATACCGAACACGAGCTCGGCGCCGCAGGCGCTTGTCGCATCGTTCTGCAGGTAGACCGGATAGGGAACGCGCGCAGCAATCTCGGCATGGAGATCGAAGTCGCGCCACACGTCCATGGCTCCCTTGGGAGAACCGACCTCTTCCTCCCAGTTCCAGAGTTCGAACGGGGCGGCAATGCCGATGCCTGCGATGCGTCTGCGCTGCTTCTCGTCGAGCCGGCCTTCGAGCTCTTGGATGCCGGAGGTGATGAAGTCCAGGAAAGTATCGGGCAGCGGATAGGCGTAGGTCTTGTGCAGTTGCAGGCGGATCTGGCCAAGGAAATCCATCAGCACCAAGTCGGCGCTGCGTCGGCCCATTTTTACGCCGAACGAGTAGACCGCATCCGGATTGAGGCGCATCGGGATCGATGGTTGACCAACCCGACCGCGCACCGGCTCGCCGCGGGAGAGCAGCCCTTCCTTCTCCAGCGCCCGCATGATGACGGAGACCGTCTGCGCTGAAAGACCGGTTCGACGTGCAATATCCGCCTTCGACTGGGAGCCGTAGAGGCGCACCAGCGACAGCACAAGCCGCTCGTTATAAGCGCGCACCCTGATCTGGTTCGCGCCCCCGGCCGGACTCAAAATAGGCAGTTGGGCCGGTGTCTGCACCGGACCGTCCAAAGACGACATAGCCGCTCCTCCCGCCTCTTGGTCTATGCTCCATTTTTGCCAAGCATGCCATACGGAATTAATAATTCAATTGGATTTATTTATTGACAAGGCGATTTCTTTCGCTCTTAATTGCCATCGTCAACGGCACGGAACGGCTTGGGGGAGGCCGCCGGCGAGACCGCAGCGGTTCTTGTGCTTGTCAATTCCGGCACCGCCTGGGGCGGGTCGGCAAATCTCTGGGAGGACTCAATGAAGAAATCAGTGCTTTCCGCCGCGCTCGGCGCGCTCGCTCTAGGGGTCGCCTTCTCGGCGCCTGCCATGGCAGCTGACGTTTCGGCCTGCCTCATCACCAAGACCGACACCAATCCCTTCTTCGTGAAGATGAAGGAAGGCGCGACGGCCAAGGCCAAGGAACTGGGCGTCACGCTGAAGTCCTACGCTGGCAAGATCGATGGTGACAGCGAAAGCCAGGTTGCCGCGATCGAAAGCTGCATTGCCGACGGCGCAAAGGGTATCCTGATCACCGCGTCCGACACCAAGGGCATCGTTCCCTCGGTCAAGAAGGCTCGCGACGCAGGCCTGTTGGTCATCGCACTCGACACGCCGCTCGATCCGGCTGACGCTGCCGACGCAACCTTCGCAACCGACAACCTGCTCGCTGGCAAGCTGATCGGTCAGTGGGCGAAGGAAACGCTCGGCGACAAGGCAAAGGATGCCAAGGTCGGCTTCCTCGACCTGACGCCATCGCAGCCGACCGTCGACGTCCTGCGTGACCAGGGCTTCATGATGGGCTTCGGCATCGACACCAAGGATCCGAACAAGATTGGCGATGAAGACGATGCGCGCATCGTCGGTCACGACGTAACGAACGGCAACGAAGAAGGCGGCCGCAAGGCCATGGAAAACCTTCTGCAGAAGGATCCGAGCATCAACGTCATTCACACGATCAACGAGCCGGCTGCTGTTGGCGCCTACCAGGCCCTCAAGGCTGTCGGCATGGAAAAGAACGTTCTGATCGTCTCGGTTGACGGCGGTTGCCCGGGTGTGAAGTCGGTCAAGGAAGGCGTGATCGGCGCTACCTCGCAGCAGTATCCGCTGCTGATGGCGTCGCTCGGCATCGAGGCGATCAAGAAGTTTGCCGACAGCGGTGAAAAGCCGAAGCCGACCGAAGGCAAGTCCTTCTTCGACACCGGCGTTTCGCTGGTGACCGACAAGCCGGTTTCGGGCCTCGAGTCGATCGACACGAAGGTCGGCACCGACAAGTGCTGGGGCTAAATCCCGCGATATAACTTACCGCCGGCCGGGGCTTGATCCTCGGCCGGTTTCGACCGACCATAGCTGTTGTCTCGGGAGCCGGCGAACAAAGACCGGAGCGATATGGGGCAGGGCTTCCGCGCGCGGTTTGGCGCGAAAGCGGAGGAGAAACAATGACCGGAGCACAAGACTTCGAACGGGTGCTTGACGGAAGCGACAAGAATGTCGCGTCGTTCGAGCATCAAGCCGTACCATTTGTGAAGCGTGCGCAGCACTTCCTGCACTCGACGCCGGCCGCCGTGCCGCTGATCGTGCTCGTGCTGTCGATCATTATCTTCGGGATCGCGCTTGGCGGACGCTTCTTCTCGTCCTACACGCTGACGCTTATTCTCCAGCAGATCGCCATCGTCGGTATTCTCGGCGCCGCGCAGACTCTGGTTATTCTCACAGCGGGTATCGATCTCTCGATCGGCGTGATCATGGTTATTTCGGCCGTTATCATGGGCAATTGCGCCATCACCTATGGCATTCCAACGCCCATCGCGGTGCTGGCCGGCCTGCTGGTCGGCGGCCTTTGCGGTCTACTGAACGGCTTCCTCGTCGCGTTCATGAAGCTGCCGCCGTTCATCGTGACGCTTGGTACGTGGAACATCGTGATGGCCACGAACTTCATCTATTCCGCCAACGAAACGATCCGCGACACCGATGTCGACACGCAGGCGCCGTTGCTGCATTTCTTTGCAATCAGCTTCAGGCTCGGCAGTGCAGTCCTGACGCTCGGCGTCATTGCCATGGTGCTGCTCGTCCTTGCGCTCTGGTATATCCTCAACCACACCGCTTGGGGCCGCCACGTCTACGCCGTCGGCGATGATCCCGAAGCGGCAAAGCTTTCGGGTATCCAGACGAAGAGCGTCCTGCTCACGGTCTATACGGTTTCGGGTGTGATTGCCGCCTTCGCAGCCTGGGTCTCGATCGGCCGAAATGGCTCGATCTCTCCCTCGTCAGCAGTCACGGATTATAACCTGCAGGCCATCACGGCAACCGTGATCGGCGGCATCTCGCTCTTCGGTGGCCGCGGCTCGATCCTCGGCACCCTGTTCGGCGCGATGATCGTCGGCGTTGTCTCGATGGGCCTCAACATGCTCGGCGCCGATCCGCAGTGGAAGGTGTTGCTCACCGGCGTGCTCATCATCGCCGCAGTCGCAATCGACCAGTGGATCAGAAAGGTGTCGGTGTAATATGGCGAACGAACCTCTTCTCTCGGCACGCGGTCTGGTCAAGCGCTACGGACGCGTTACCGCGCTCGATCATGCCGATTTCGATCTGTACCCAGGCGAGATCCTGGCCGTCATCGGCGACAACGGTGCCGGCAAATCGTCGCTCATCAAGGCGATCTCCGGCGCCATCACGCCCGATGAAGGCGAGATCACTCTGGAGGGCAAGACTGTCAACTTCAAGTCGCCGATGGAGGCGCGCGAAGCCGGCATCGAGACGGTCTACCAGAACCTCGCCTTGTCGCCGGCGCTGTCGATCGCGGACAATATGTTCCTCGGTCGCGAGATTCGCAGGCCTGGCATCCTCGGCAGCTGGTTCCGCATGCTCGACCGCCCGGCGATGGAAAAACGGGCTCGCGACAAGCTGACCGAGCTTGGCCTGATGACCATCCAGAACATCAACCAGGCCGTCGAAACCCTTTCGGGCGGCCAGCGCCAGGGTGTGGCGGTGGCGCGGGCGGCCGCCTTCGGATCGAAGGTCGTCATCATGGACGAGCCAACGGCGGCTCTTGGCGTCAAGGAAAGCCGCAAGGTGCTGGAACTAATCCTCGACGTCCGTTCGCGCGGCTTGCCGATCGTGCTGATCTCTCACAACATGCCGCACGTTTTCGAGGTTGCCGACCGCATCCATATCCATCGGCTTGGACGTCGCCTCACGGTCATCAATCCGAAGGAATATACGATGTCGGACGCCGTCGCCTTCATGACCGGCGCCAAGGCCGCTCCGACGGAGCCGGTCGCCGCATGAGCGTAACGATCGATGAAATCGCCGGCGACGTCGTCAGCCGCGCCGGCGATGTAAAGCGCTTCCTGATTGCCATCGCCGGCCCGCCCGGCGCTGGCAAGTCGACCATGGCGGACAATCTCGCCGACGCCCTCAGAGCTAGAGGAGAGACGGCCGAGGTCCTGCCGATGGACGGCTTTCATATCGACAATGCCATCCTCATCGAACGTGGCCTGCTTTCCCGCAAGGGTATCCCGGAGACCTTCGATGTCCGCGGCTTCCTCGATATCATCCGCGCCGTGCGTCCGGCCGACCAGGAAGTGTTGATCCCGGTTTTCGATCGTTCCCGCGAACTTGCCATCGCCTCGGCGCGCGTCGTCTCGCCGGAACATCGGTTTATCATCGTCGAAGGCAACTACCTGCTGTTCAGCCAAGGCAAATGGGCGGAGCTCGAAGGCATCTTCGACTACTCGGTCATGCTTGCGCCACCGATCGAGGTGCTCGAGGAACGGCTGTGGGAGCGTTGGCGGGGCTACAAGCTCAGCGAAGAGGAAGCGAGCGCCAAGGTCTATGGCAACGACCTCCCCAATGGCCGGCTGATCCTCGGTAACCGCCGTAGGGCGGACGTAACGCTTGAGGTAGCCTGATCCGCCTCTGCTGGGGCAAGCAGCCTTGCGGCAATAGATGGAATCGTTGCACGCTCGCCTACATGCAACTTCCGCTTTGTGAGCGGAACGCCTGGACATGGAGGGATAGCGCATGAGCTTCACCGAAGCAGTCTCGTCAGTCTTCTCTAAATATGCCGTTTTCAGCGGGCGCGCCGGGCGACCGGAATTTTGGTGGTTTGCGCTCTTCAACGTTATCGCATCGCTGATCCTGGCCGTCGTCGACTATCTTCTTTTCCGTCACGAGATCCTTGGCGCAATCTACGGGCTTGCCGTCCTGCTTCCCGGCTTGGGCGTGGCGATCCGCCGCCTTCATGATGTCGGCCGCTCCGGCTGGTGGATCCTCGTCGGCATCATTCCGTTGGTAGGCTGGATCGTTTTGCTCGTCTGGTATCTCAGCCCCGGCACATCAGGCGTCAACGAATACGGTTCACCATCTGCTTGAAAGAGCCGTGGGCAAAATGTTTGCCATGCCCCGCTTCGGGGTGATAATGCGCAGGGCTGAACGTTATCAGCAGCCCGCGGAGTTTCAGCGCATGCAATCGATCACCATCCGTCGCCCCGATGATTGGCACCTTCACCTGCGTGATGGAGCCATGTTGGAAGGTGTGATTGGTGATACCAGCCGCGACTTTGCCCGCGCGATCATCATGCCGAACCTGGTGCCCCCGGTGGTCACCACCGCGGATGCTGAAGCCTATCGCGGTCGCATCATGGCGGCACTACCAAAGGGCGACAGGTTCCAGCCGCTGATGACGCTCTATCTGACGGAACATACCAACCCAGATGACGTCGAAGTCGGCAAGACAAGCGGGCTCATCACCGCGGTCAAGCTCTACCCGGCTGGTGCGACGACCAACTCGCATGGCGGCGTGCGCGATATCGAAAAGGCGATGCCGGTGCTGGAGCGGATGGCGAAGATCGGCCTTCCGCTTTGCGTTCACGGCGAGGTGACAACACCTGAGGTTGACATCTTCGATCGCGAAGCGGTGTTCATTGAAACGGTGCTCGACCCCCTGCGCAAGCGTCTGCCCGAACTCAAGGTCACGATGGAGCACGTGACCACCAAGGACGGCATCGACTACATCAAGTCTGCGAAGGCCAATCTTGCAGGGTCGATCACGACGCACCACCTGATCATCAACCGCAACGCCATTCTCGTCGGCGGTATCCGCCCGCATTACTATTGCCTGCCGGTCGCTAAGCGCGAAAATCATCGCCTTGCGTTGCGTGCCGCCGCAACGAGCGGCGATCCGCGCTTCTTCCTCGGCACGGATTCGGCTCCGCATGTCGATCCGTTGAAGGAATGCGCCTGCGGCTGCGCCGGCATCTACACCTCGATCAATACGATGAGCTGCCTTGCGCATGTCTTCGAACAGGAAAACGCTCTCGACAAGCTTGAGACCTTTGCGTCGCTGAACGGACCCGTCTGGTATGGTCTGCCGGTGAACGAGGAAAGAATAACGCTGGTCAAGCGTGAAGAGCCGGTCAATTTTCCAGGTAAAGTTGAAACCGGCGCGGGCCTCGTTACTGTTTTCGATCCAATGTTCCCGCTCCATTGGGACGTTGAGCGGTAGGATTTGCTGGCATCACGCAATTTTTACTGCCGCTGTTCTTTCAGGGCGGCGGCAATGTGCTGTCCGCGCCTTATTGTTGATTTAAATGCATGAATTTTTAATGAAATAGGTAAGACATTCCTCATAGCAGACTCGTAGGCTTCGCACGAATGAGGGGCGCGGCAGCCGTCGCGATAAAGCATGACGCTTGATTACAATTCCCTTTTGATGGCGCTTGCAGTCTCGGCCACGTGTCTTGCTGTCACGCTGCTCGGGAGTTGGTTTGCGCGCCGGACCGAGACTTTTCTCTTAACCTGTACCTTCGGTCTTGTTCTGATCGTCAGCGGCATTGTCGCCTATGGTCTTTATGTCGACGAGCCCAAGATGGGCCTTGCCGTCGTTGCCTTCGTGTTGTTCCATGCCGGCTTTGCCGCTGTTTGGGGTGCCGGCTATCAATTCCGAACTGGCAAGCTGCCGCGCATTGCCATCATTTGCTGCGCTCTCGCCGCGATGCTCGTCTCGATCCCGCTGTTGCTGTTTGGATTGGACGGGCTGGCCTTCATCGCGGATAACCTCGCGATCGCCGTATTGCTTTTTGCCACCGCCCATCAGTACTGGCGCGCGCGCGCGGAGGCGCCGGCGCCTTTGACGGGAATTACCGGCCTCTATGCCCTGACGGCGATCTCCTTTGTGCTTTGCGCCGCCGTTCTGATTGCCGATGGAAAGATGGTCCTCGGGGTTGCGCCCAGCAATTGGGCCGAGGATCTAAGCCTTGCGATCTGCATCGCCAGCATGACCGGTATCGGCGCGCTGTCGCTGGCGCTTCATCAGTGGCGGCTCGCCGCTCGCCATCGCCTGGATGCCATGACGGATCCGCTCACGGGGCTTTTGAACCGGCGGGCTCTTTTCGATCGCTATGGACAGGGCACCATGGGGCCGGCGACCGCCGTCCTGGTGTTCGATCTCGATCACTTCAAATCGATCAACGACACATTCGGACATGCCGGCGGCGACCGCGTGCTGAAGGTCTTTGCCGGCGAGCTCGCTGCGAATTGCCGGGCCGGCGATACCGCTGCCCGTTTGGGTGGCGAGGAGTTTGCGCTGGTTTTGAAAGAGATGGCGCCGGGCCGCGCCGAAATGGTGGCGGAGCGCATCCGCAAGGCATTCGCCGCCCGAGAGATCTATCTTGAGGACGAAACCCTTAAATGCACGGTCAGCGTCGGCGTCGCGCCGGGGCGATCAATGCCAATGGATTTCGACGCCATGCTGAGCGCCGCCGACAAGGCGCTCTACGAAGCCAAGCGTGCGGGTCGTAACCGGATCGAGCTTGCAAGCCGTCTCCATTCAGTACCGGCCGGACCCGTTCGCACCGGCTCTTGATCGGAAACGTCGGCTCGCCTATGGTCACAGTCGGCCGGATGCGGCCAGCCGCCCCGCGGCGCGAAAGCGCGATGGTGAATGCATCCAGATACAATCCTTCACATCCCTTGCCGTTTGGCGATCGATGGCGAACGGGTCAGCAGACGCGGGCACTGATCATCCTGTTTGCCGCCAACGGAAGGAATGAATCATGCGCGATTTTCGCGACGCCAAACTCATGGCGAAAGCGTTGCGGCAGGCAATGGCCGCCCGCAATATAGACCTCACGCACAGCGAAACTCTGGAGATCGTTGCTCGCCAATTCGGCTTCGATCAATGGAATATCCTGTCGGCCAAGCTTGACGAGCGGGAAGCGGCGCCGTCGGCCATTGCTATCCAGCCACCAATCCCGATCTTCCGCATCTTCGACGTCGACAAGACGAAGGAGTTCTATTGCGGCTTCCTCGGATTCACCCTCGATTGGGAGCACCGCTTCGGCGATCATTTCCCGCTCTACTGCCAGGTATCGAGAAGCGGCATGATCTTGCACCTCAGCGAGCATTCCGGCGATGCCAGCCCCGGCGCCCGCGCCTTCATTCCCGTCACCGGCGTTCGCGCCTTTCAGGCGGAACTTGCGGCCAAGGACTATCGCTATATGAAGCCCGGTTTGCAGGAAGCACCGTGGGGCCTGGAAATGGAGGTCATTGACCCCTTCAATAACCGGCTAACATTCTGCGAGCGGACGTAACGCCGGCAGGGCGGGAAGATCGCCCCCGCCTTTTCATATTAGTATTAGGGCGCGCACGAAGGCGATCGAGGCGAGCAGCGAGGCGACCGTCCTGACATGGTTCCACCATGTCCAGTCCTTGAGATAGCTGGTCCAGAGAGCAGTCGCCTCGGCGCCGCTGCCGCTCACCTTTGCCAAGGCGTCATTCATCGGCACGTTGAAGACGATCGTCGAGAGAAACGATGCAAGCAGATAGAGCGCTGCGCCCGCGAGCATCCAAACGCTGAGGCCACCACGCCAATGAAGGAACGCGAAGGCGGCGATCACGAGACAGAGGGCCGCCGTCGGCACGAACAGCAGCATGAAGGGCGAGCGCACGATCGTGAGGTTGATGGAGTTCATCGCGGCGATGCCCTGCTCGGGAGGAATGCGGGCAAACGAGGTCATGATGAAGGTCGAGAAGGCAAAGAAGATACCCGCGACGAGGCCGCTGCCGATCGCAGCGGCCGCCAAAACGATACCGAGAACACCTGCCACTGTCATACCCTCCATGTGCGACATGCCGCGGCATCTCGAGCATAAACACCGAAATCCCTGGCAGGGCGGCCTAGAATATCCGCGACTCCACTCGCAACCTGCGAATTTCTGCCGTCAAGCACCTGCGTGAAGAGCTCCTCGAGCAGGTCGATGATGTCTTTCGGCAGCCCGGCGGCCGCAAGACCCTCCCTGAACTCTCCCATTGAGATCTGCTCATAGCTGAGGTCCCTGCCGCTCGCTGCAGCGATCTCGGCGACGGCCTCGCGGAAGGTCAGCGCCCGCGGACCGGTCAGTTCGTAGGTCTTCCCGAGGTGTCGGGTATCGGTCAACGCAGCAACGGCCGCGTCGGCAATGTCGTCCGCATCGACGAAAGGTTCTTTCACCGCGCCCGCCGGAAGCGCCAATAGACCCGCGCCGATCGGCTCGGCAAAGGCGCCCTCGCTGAAGTTCTGGCAGAACCACGAGGCGCGCAGTATGGTGTAGCCGATGCCGGATGCCTTGAGCGCATCCTCCGCCCGGTGCGCACCTTCCTCGCCGCGACCGGACAACAGCACCATATGCGTAAGGCCACAGTCGATAGCCGTGTGGGCGAGTCTGCCGATTGCATCGGCGGCCCAAGATACGGAAAGGTCAGGCTGAAAGCTCACATAGGCGCTTTTTGCTCCGACGAGCGCTGCGGCCCAGGCGGCCGGCTTTTCCCAATCGAATGGCCGCACGCTGGAGCGGGAGGCAAAGCGGAAGCCAAGTTCTCTCTTCTTCAGCCGGTCGGCCACGCGGCCACCTGTTTTGCCTGAGCCGCCGATAAGAATGATTTCGGAATCTTGCATGCTGAACACTCCTCCGATCAAAATAAGAGAAAGTCTCCCATTTGCAAAATGAGATAAACTCTCTTATTTTGATCGTCAAGTGAAAAATGGAGAGCGGAATGGGCGACAAGGTTGCCGCCAGGCGCAGACGACAGCCGGAACAGACCGGCCAGCCACGCCGCATCCCGCAGCAGAAGCGAGGCCGGGAGCGTTTTGAGAAGATCTTGTCGGCGGCGCTGGAACTGATCGAGAGGAATGGCAGCGACGCGCTGAGAATGAGCGAGATCGTTGAAAAGGCCGAGCTATCCTTCGGGGCGCTCTATCAGTATTTCCCCGACAAGAGTTCGATCATCCGCACGCTTGCTGAGCGCTTCAACGAGCAGGGCAGGGCTTGCGTCGAGGCGGAGCTCGCAACAGTGGCGGACGCGAAGACGCTCCGCCAGGCTCTCTGCAACATCGCCGACCAGTACTACGCCTTTTTCCGGCAGGAGCCGGTGATGCGAGATATTTGGATCGCCACCCAGGCCGATCGGCTGCTGCAGCAGGTCGATGCCGAGGACATGGAGTTTCATGCCCAGGCCTTGTTTTCCGTTCTTGCAAAGCTGGAGCCGGAGCGGAGCAGAAGCGAGCTGATCGCCGTTGCCAGACTGACGATGCAGCTTCTCGCCGCCGCCGTCCGCTACGCGATTTCGCTGGATGATGCCGAGGGACAGGCCGCGATTGCCCTTTATCAACGAATGCTGCCGGCCGATATCGCGCGACTGTCTTAGCCGCTGGCGCAAGCGGCTAAGCCGGCAGGAAACTGCGCGCTGTGAAGTAGCCCATGCCTCCGAGCACGACCGCCACCGCCGACGCTTCACCGAGGGCCATCGCGTATTCCCGGCGTCCGGCCGTGAAGGCCAGTACAACCTTCGTGATGGTATTGACCGCGACGGCGATCAGGATGACATCGGCCGCCGTCGTCACATCGATCGTCGAGCCGACGAGGCGTGCCGTGGAAAGCGTGATGGCATCGACATCGACGAGGCCGGAGATTGCTGCCACGACGAAGAGCGCGGATGCCCCGACGTAGTCGATCGCCATCTTCGACACGAGGCTGATGAGACCGAGCAGCGCTGCGAAGGAGATGACGGTCGTGAGCTCGAAGGGGTTTTTCAGGTCAATCTCCGGCGCCTCGGTGGCAGTCTTGGAACGCCACGCTGCAAACAGGCCGGCGGCCACAAAACCGATGATCGCCGGGACGAGCGCTGAGGCGAGCGGTACCAGCATCGTGAAGGACAGGGCACTGGCGATGACAAGAACGCGAGCGTAGGAGAGGGCGCCAGCAATGCCAGCGCCGGCCGCAAGATGCCGCGCACCTTCAGGTGCCTCCGCTGAATAGCGGGCGAAGGACAGCGTCAAGGCCGTCGACGAAACAAGCCCGCCTGCCGCCCCGGCGAGCAGAACGCCACGACCGCTGCCCATCAATCGGATCGCGATGTAGCCGGCAAAGGACAGCGCCGCAATGGTGATCGTCAAGAGCCACAGCGAGTAGGGATTGAGCGCACCCCAGGGGTCAAGCGCTCTGTCCGGCAGCAGTGGCAGGGCAATCACGGTCATCGCGAGCAGCAGCAGGGCGGAACGGAGCTCCACCCAGGTCAACCCTCTGAGAAAGCCGTGCAGGCTGTGGCGTGCCGCGAGAATGACCGTCGTTGCGACGGCGCCGGCTGCCGCAGTCACAACGTCGCCGACGGCAGCCAGGACGCCGAGCCCGAATACCACAAGGGCGGCCACGACGGTGGTAATGCCGTAATCGTGGTTCTCCTCCGTCTCCTGCCACTTACCGGCTATGTAAACGAGACCCAACAGCACTGCGATCGTCGCAGGGAGATACGGACCCGTCATGGATTGAAGCGTTCCGGCTATTCCGCCGAGAAAGCCGGTGAGGCCGAACGTGCGGATACCCGCGGCCCTGCCTCCAGCACGGATCTGACGCTCCTGCCAGCCTCGTTCGACGCCGACGAGGAGGCCGATCGCAAGCGCCACGCCGAGGCGCTGGAAAACTTCGATATGGTCCATGGCATGACGATATCGCCGCTTTATACGCGCGCAAGCGCAAATATCTGAAAGAATTGGTGCATTGCGGCCTCAAGGCCTCGAACGCTGCGTGGCTGGAGTGCGGCGCCGGCGACACCGTTCGATCGTCAGGACGTTTTCTGAGTATCGAACCGCTGGCCGTTCTGGAAAACTGTCGCGCTTGCTGCTATTGGCCCATAGATTTGACCAAAGGAGAGAGCGATGATCCAGACGACATTCACCGACCGCGCCGCGATGGCGGAACTCGTGGCGAAGATGCTCTGGGAGATCAAGGCGGTGCATTTCAATGCTGCCCAGCCCTACAAGTTCGCGTCCGGCATGGCGAGTCCGGTCTACATCGATTGCCGCAAGCTGCTCTCTTTCCCGCGCATCCGCTCGACCGTGATGGATTTTGCCGCCAGCGTCGTGCTGCGCGAAGCCGGTTTCGAGCAGTTCGATTGCATTGCCGGTGGCGAGACCGCGGGCATCCCGTTTGCGGCACTGCTCGCCGATCGCCTCAGCCTGCCGATGATCTATGTCCGCAAGCAACCGAAGGGTCACGGCCGCAACGCACAGATCGAAGGCAACATGCCGGAGGGCTCGCGCGTCCTCGTCATCGAGGACCTGACGACGGCAGGCGGCAGCATGTTCAAGTTCATCGATGCTGTCAGGGCTGCCGGTGGCGTGGTCGATCACGGTATCGCGCTGTTTTATTACGGCATTTTCGATGAAGGCGCGTTGCGCTTTGCCGATGGCAAGGTGAAGCTGCACTACATCGCCACCTGGCGCGATGTTCTGGCGGTCGCCAAGGCGCAGAAGCTGTTCGACGAGAAGACCCTGAACGAAGTCGAAGCGTTCCTCGATGCGCCGCTCGCATGGTCCGGACGCAACGGCGGCATTTCATCACTTTGAATGAAGAATTGCGTCGCGGCGCTTTGCTTTTGCCACGAAATTATCTAATCGATTTGAACATCGATGGATCGTAATGCCTGGGAGGCCGGAATGATTTTGTGCTGTGGCGAAGCGCTGATTGACATGTTGCCGCGGGAAACGACTCTCGGTGAGAAGGGGTTTGCGCCCTACGCCGGCGGTGCGATCTTCAATACGGCGATCGCGCTCGGACGCCTCGGCATCCCGACGGCCTTCTTCACCGGCCTCGCCGACGATATGATGGGCGAGATCCTGCGCGATACGCTGAAGGCGAGCAATGTCGACTTCAGCCTCTGCGCTATCACCCCGCGCCCGTCGACGGTCGCCTTCGTCAAGCTCGTCAACGGTCAGGCCACCTATGCCTTCTACGACGAAGGCACAGCCGGGCGCATGATCACGACCGAAGACCTGCCCGTTCTCGGCGACGATTGCGAGGCGCTGCATTTCGGCGCGATCAGCCTGATCCCTAGCCCTTGCGGCGAGACCTATGAAGCGCTTCTCGACCGCGAGTGCGACAAGCGGGTGATTTCGCTGGATCCAAACATCCGCCCCGGCTTCATCAAGAACAAGGAAACCCATATGGCGCGTATCAAGCGCATGGCGTCGAAGTCCGACATCCTGAAGTTCTCCGACGAGGATCTGGAGTGGTTCGGCCTCGAGGGCAGCCATGATGACCTGGCGGCCTACTGGCTGAAGCAGGGTGCCAAGCTCGTCGTCATCACCAAGGGAGCTGAAGGTGCATCGGGCTACACCAACGAACGCAAGGTCACCGTCCCGAGCGAGCGCGTCACCGTCGTCGATACCGTCGGCGCCGGTGATACCTTCGACGCCGGCGTGCTTGCGTCGCTGAAGATCGACAATCTCCTGACCAAGGAAAAGGTCGCGTCGCTCAGCGAAAAGGCGCTGCAGAACGCCCTCTCGCTCGGCGCCAAGGCCGCAGCCGTCACCGTCTCGCGCGCCGGAGCCAATCCCCCGTGGGCAAAGGAAATCGGCCTCTGAGCCGAGGCCTATAACCGATCGAGAAAGGCGAGCACTTCGCGGTTGAAGTGCTCGGGCCGCTGCAGCGGTGCGAAATGGCTGACCTCTGGCAGGAGGATCAACTCGGCATCGGGAATGCTGCGTGCCAGATAATCCGCGTGCTCGCGCTTGATGAATTCGTCGTTCTCTCCGAGCACGACCGCGACCGGCACCTTGATGCTCGCGAGGTCCGCGGGCTTATAGTTCGGCTCGCTTGCCATCATCTTCGACACGTCGCCGACGAAGCTCTCGAAGGCGTCGGGCGTGGCGGATAGCGCCCGATAGTCCTTTCGATGCCGGCTGAAGCAACGATCGATGATCGGGGTCGGCTTGAATTCAAGCGTGCCGCTCGGGTCCATGTTGCAGGCGAAGAAAAACACACCGGAAACCCGCTCCGGCCGCTGGTCGGCGAGAATAAGCGCCGTGCATGCCCCGTCGCTCCAGCCGACGAGCGCGGCCTTTACCAGTCCTAGGTGATCCATCACCGCAAGCACGTCTTCGGACATCCGCGTGTAATGATAGGGACGCGCGTCACGCGTGCTGCGGCCGTGGCCGCGGCTGTCAATGACGACGACTTGCCGGCCCGTGGCGACGAGCGCTGGCACCTGAAAGCCCCAGTTTCCTGCATTGCCGAGCCCACCATGTAACAGGATCACGGCCGGACCGGAGCCGTAGCTCGCATACCAGATGCGGGCGCCGTCATTCTCAACGAAGCCATGGTGCCGCGACCTAGGTAGCGGCGCCGCGCCATGCGCTTCGAAATTCACAAGTTCGTCGTCCGTTACGCTCATTCAACCTCTCCGCATCGCGACGTACCTATAACGCATGGCGAGGTCGGATTTCGACATGGACTACGCGAAATACCGCGTCGCGGGCGAGCCTGGGTAGAAATCGACGCATGTCATACTTAATAGACCGCTAATATGCCGACCTGTACCTTCAATGTTTAACGTTGGAGGAGAAGAAATGGTTCTACGCGTTGATGGTCACGGCTGGTCGCTCGGCAGCGTCGAAGCCGGACATTGTTCGGCGGCGACCAAAGCCGCGATCAAGTGCGCACTGGAAGCGTCATCGGAGTTCGACAGCACGCAGATCATTGTTTCAATGCTTGGCGATTTCGTAGTGCTTGAAGGCTTTGTCCGCTGTCGTGGAGATGACGAACTGGCCGTGGATGTCGCCGCCGCCATCGTCGGGTCAAGTTACGTTCACAATCGACTGTTATGTCGTGGCTTCCCGAAGCGGCCAAACTAGAGGCGGCCTTCTAAACCCCCAGTTCACTGTGGAAAGCTCCCGCGGCGAGCCGCGGGAGCTTTTTGATTTCGTGTTACTTGGCGAGCTTCGCCAGCGTGGCAACGAGGCCCTGGGTTGAGGAATCGTGACCGGCAGCGCTTTCCTTGCCCTCGACAACGGGCAGCAGGCCGGTCGCCAGTTCCTTGCCGAGTTCGACGCCCCACTGGTCGAAGGAGTTAATGCGGAACAGCACGCCTTCGACGAAGACGCGGTGCTCATAAAGCGCGATCAGGCGACCGAGCGCATAGGGCGTCAGCTTGTCGTAGACGAAGGTGATCGATGGGCGGTTGCCGGTGAAGACACGGTGCGGCGCGATGAAATCGGCCTTTTTGTCGTCCATGCCCTTGTCGGTCAGCTGCTTCTTCGCTTCTTCGAAGGTACGCCCCTTCATCAGCGCTTCCGACTGTGCAAGCACATTCGAGATCAGCAGCTGGTGCTGGTGGCGGAGATTTGGTTCGAAGGCGTTCGCCGCAATCATGAACTCGGCCGGGATGACGCTCGTGCCCTGGTGGATCAGCTGATAGAAGGCATGCTGTCCATTGGTGCCGGGCTCGCCCCAGACGACCGGGCCGGAATTGCCTTCTACCGGCGTGCCGTCGATCGTGACGCCCTTGCCGTTCGATTCCATGTCGAGCTGCTGCAGGTAGGCCGGAAAGCGCGACAGGCGCTGGTCATAGGGCAGGACCGCACGGGTTGGATAGCCGAGCACATTGCGGTGATAGAAGCCGATCAGGCCGAGCAGCATTGGTAGGTTCTTGGTAACGGGCGCCGTGCGGAAGTGATTGTCGACGGCATGAGCGCCCTCAAGAAACTTGATGAAATTCTCCGGCCCGATGGCGATCATAATCGGCAGGCCGATTGCCGACCAAAGCGAATAACGGCCGCCCACCCAGTCCCAGAAGCCGAAGACGCGCTCGCTCCCGATACCGAAAGCCGCGACCTTGTCGAGTGCGGTCGAAACGGCGGCGAAATGATGCTGAACGGCAGCCTCGCCGAGCGCGTCGGCGATGAACTTGCGCGCCGTCTGCGCGTTCGTCATCGTCTCCACGGTCGTAAAGGTCTTCGAGGCAACGATGAACAAAGTCGTTTCGGGCTGAACGAGCTTCAGCGTGTCGGCGATATGGGCGCCGTCGATGTTGGAGACGAAGTGCGCGCGCGGACCGTCATGGAATGGTGCCAACGCCAGCGTCGCCATCACGGGGCCGAGGTCGGAGCCGCCGATGCCGATATTGATGACGTCGGTGATCGCCTTGCCGGTCGCGCCCTTGAGGCTGCCGGAGCGGATGCCGTCGGCGAATGTGCCCATGGCTGATAGAACGGCGTTGACGTCGGGCATCACGTCCTTGCCGTCAACCAGCACCGGCGTGTTGGAGCGGTTGCGCAGAGCGGTGTGCAGAACGGCCCGGTTTTCAGTGAAATTGATCACCTTGCCTGAGAACATCTCGTCGCGCTTGGCTTCGACGCCGCCCGTTTCCGCGAGCTTAACCAGGAGAGCTAGAATCTCGTCGTTCACCGCCGTCTTGGAATAATCCATCAGGAGGTCGTCGAGCGACGCGCTAAAATGGGAGAAGCGCTGCGGATCGGCGGCAAAGGCGGCGCGCAGATCGGTCGCCTTGGTGGCAGCCGCAGTGCTCTTCAATTGTTCGACGATGGCATTCATGGGAGGCTCCTTTGCAGGGCGAGAGGGTCGCGGAAACTATTCGCTTTGTAGGGCGCAAATCAAGTTCGGCGACCTCGCTGGACGCAAAAAAGCCACCCGCCTAAGCGGATGGCCCGTAATTTCACGCAACCGTCAAACTTAGCCGCGGAGATCCTTGCGCAGGATTTTTCCGACCGGCGTCTTTGGCAACTCGGTGCGGAATTCCACGAAGCGCGGACGCTTGTAATTGGTGAGGTTCGCAGCGCAATGCGCCTTCACATCGGCCTCCGTCAGCGCCGGATCCTTGCGCACCACAAAGAGCTTCACGGCCTCGCCGGAATGCCCGTCGGGGATGCCGACAGCCGCCGCCTCGAGAATGCCCGGATGCATCGCCGCCACTTCCTCGATTTCGTTCGGATAGACGTTGAAGCCGGAGACGAGGATCATGTCCTTCTTCCGGTCGACGATCTTGGTATAGCCGCGTGCGTCCATGAAACCCATGTCGCCGGTGCGGAAATAGCCGTCCGCCGTCATCACACGGGCGGTTTCCTCCGGCTTGTTCCAGTAGCCTGCCATCACCTGCGGGCCGCGGATGCAGATCTCGCCGATCTCGCCGAGAGGCAGCGAATTACCGTCCTCATCGCGAATGTCGAGCTCGGTGGAGGGAATCGGCAGACCGATCGAGCCGGTGAACTCCGCCGAGTCGAAGCGGTTCGCCGTGGCAACCGGCGAGGTCTCGGAAAGCCCGTAGCCCTCGGTGATGTGGGACCCCGTGATCTTCATCCAGCGCTCCGCGACCGGCCGCTGTACCGCCATGCCGCCACCGAGCGACATCACGATGTTAGAGAAGTCCAGCTTGGCAAAATCGGCATTGTTCATCAGCGCATTGAAGAGCGTATTGAGACCGGGGAAGATATGAACCTTCACCTTGCCGAATTCCTTGACCAGGGCCGGAATATCGCGCGGGTTGGCGACCAGGATATTATGCGCGCCGAGCGACATGCCCATCAGCGAATTCACCGTCAGTGCGAAGATGTGATAGAGCGGCAAGGCGCAGAGGAAGTTCAGAACTTCCGGGCGCGGCTTCTTGTCGAAGGCCGATTCGAGCCAGAGTTCGAGCTGCAGCTTGTTGGAGAGCAGGTTCCTGTGCGTCAGCACTGCACCCTTGGCGATACCGGTCGTACCGCCGGTGTATTGCAGGAAGGCGATATCGTCGCCCTTGAGGCTTGCGGGCTTCAGTGACTTGCCTGCACCTTCACCAAGCACCTGCTTGAATGTCTTATGCTGGGGGATCGACCATGAGGGAACGAGCTTCTTGACCCTTCGCACGAGCAGATTGACGATCAAGCCCTTGGCGCCCAGCATCTCGCCGAGCGACGTGACGACGACATGGCGCACGTCGGTTTTGACCAGCACCTGCTCGACCGTGCGAGCGAAATTCTCGAGCACGAAAATGGCCTTGGCGCCGGAATCGCGCAGCTGGTGTTCCAGTTCGCGGGGCGTGTAAAGCGGATTGACATTCACGACCACGAAGCCGGCGCGCAGGATGCCGTAAACGGCGACCGGATTCTGCAGGACGTTCGGCATCATGACGGCGATGCGGTCACCCTTCTCGAGGCCGATGCTCTGCAGCCACGCCGCAATCTTGCGGGTTTGGCTTTCAAGCTCGCCGTAGGTCAGTGTCTTGCCCATGCTGGAAAAGGCGGTGCGATTGGCATAGCGCGCGCAGGATTTCTCGAGCAATTCCGCCAACGATTCGTATTCCAGTGCGGGAAGCTCTGCCGGCACACTCTCGGGATAAGTCGCAAGCCAGGGCTTTTCGGGCTTCGCACCGCCTGGATGGACGGAAATGCTGTTCATATTGTCTCTCTCCCTGTCGCTGCCGGCCGGTCCCATCGGCAAGCCGATTGGACGATCCTCCATCTTCCAACGCGGCAGCTTATGTCATCGCCTGAATGGTTCAAGCTGAGAATAGAGCTACACTAACCTTAACGTAAACGTCAATAACGCAGCGTCCGTGGTTGTCGTGAGTAAAGTTGGGAACATCGAGTTCGGGGTAGCGTTTTTATGCGTGGACCAACCACGAGGAAAACCAAAAGGAGGTGCACCATGCTGCATCAGGACGCTGACAACACCCGCCGTGACCCGAACGTGAAGGATACTCCGACGCTGATTGCCAGCGACCGTGTGGAAGGCACCCGCGTCTATGGAGCCGATGGCAAGCATATCGGTTCGATCGAACGATTGATCCTCGGCAAGCGGGACGGCCGCGTTGCCTACGCCGTGCTTGAGTTCGGCGGTTTCTTGGGTATCGGCCACGATCACTATCCACTGCCGTGGGAAAAGCTGAGCTACGACACCCAGCTGGACGGATATCGCATCGACCTGACGAAGGAGCAGATCGAAGGCGCGCCGAGCTATGCGGATGATGACGACACCTGGTACAACGATAATGGCCGCCGAGTGTATGATTACTACGGCGTGCCGCCCTACTGGATGTAACGTCGTCCGCTCACGTGCGATCCAGCGATCGCGCGTACATGCGCTGCGCCAAAGCGCCTTCTAGCGCGCGGCGTGGTAAAACGACCTGGATGGGCCCCGTCGCGGACGGGGCCTTTTCAGTTCGTGGCAACGAGATCGTTGGCCGTGCGCAGCACTTTGCCAAGTGCGATATCGCCTGCCGAGAACGCTTTTGCAGTGTGCAGCGCGAATGTGTGGCTTTCACCCGGAAGCAACGTGACCAGCATGGAATCGACGACTGCATCAGGATCGAGCCGGTCGGCCATCAGGCAGAGATCCTTAAGGAAGGTCTGTGCCGTAATCGTCACGGCATATCCGTCCGTGGTGGCGCTAAGCTCGATCGACGCCCGCGGTGCCGGGAGCTTCAAATCAATGTCCTCGGCGAAATAGTGGAACGCGCGCCGGTCAAGCATCTGCACGGCGATGAGCTCGTTGCCGGCATCATCTGGCGTTGCGACATCGGCCGGCAGCGGAAACTCCTTCGCCTCAAAGCGGTCGCAGAGCAGCCGCCAGAACTCGAATTCGGCCAGTACCGTTCCGTCAAGCCGCAGCCGCTTGCCTGATATTTTCGACCGCCAGAACAGCGTGCGTTCGTTGACGGCGACGGCTGCCAGTCCACCGTTGCGCGGCTGGATCGTCAACAGCCTGGGATCGAATGCCTGCTGCATGGCATACCAGAGCGGCTTGCGCCGTCCCGCTGAATCGAGTGCTGCCCAGGACGTCACCGGCCAGCAATCGTTGAACTGCCAGACGACGGCGCCCTTGCAGACGTCGCGATGCGAGCGCATGTGCTCGATCGCAAAGCGGATGGCGCGTGCCTGGTTGAGCTGTGTTGCGAAGTGCCAGTCGTTCATCGTCTGCGGCACAGGCAGATGCCCGGCAAGGCCGCGGATCAGCTTGTCATTGCCTTGGGTGGCCTTCTGATGGTGGAACACGCCGTTGGAAACCGGCGTCAGCGGCGTGTCATGCACGCTTTCTTCGATCGTCGCCCAGTTCGGCGGCGCCTGCCAGCCAAATTCGGAGCAGAAGCGCGGGATATAGTTGCGATAGACCTCGTACCCGACATCGTTCCAGACGTCCCAGATGTGCTTGCAGCCGTGCTCATCGGCGTTGGGTTCGATCTCCATCGTCCCCGAATACGGGCTGCCGGGATAGTACGGCCGATCCGGATCGAGCTCGGCGCAGAGTTTTGGCAGGATATCGAGATAGTAGCCGAGCCCCCAGCTTACGCCCTCCTTGATGATCGGCCGCCAGCCCCATTCGTCGAAGCCCCAGATGTTCTCGTTGTTGCCGTTCCAGACGATCAGCGACGGATGCGGCATCAGGCGCACGACGTTGTCGCGGACCTCGGCTTCGACCTCACTGCGCAACGGCTCTTCTTCCGGATAGGAGGCACAGGCAAACAGGAAATCCTGCCAGACAAGCATCCCGGCGCGGTCGCAGGCCTCGTAGAATTCGTCGCGCTCGAAGATGCCGCCGCCCCAGACGCGCAGCAGGTTGATGTTCGCAGCTTTCGCCTCCTCGATGCGGGAAACGTAGCGCTCGGCCGTTACCCGCGACGGGAAGCAATCGTCAGGAATCCAGTTCGCGCCGCAGAGGAAAAGCGGCACGTCGTTGATGACGAAGGTGAATGCTGAGCCGTGTTCGTCTGGAGCCGTATCGAGCCGAACCGAACGAAAGCCGATGTCCTTCGAATAACTGTCGAGTAAGTCATCGCTTACGCCGTCCCGCAATTCGATTTGCAGCGGATAGAGCGGCTGGGCGCCAAGATGGTGCGGCCACCAGATCTGCGGCGAGGGAACGGTCAGCTGGAACTCGACCTCGTCAGCTCCCTCCGGGAGTTCGGCGACATGGCTGACGCCGGCGAGGGTTGCAACAAGTTTTGCCGGAACGCCGTCTTGGCGCTCGACGCTTGCACGAACTGTCACGCGCCCGTCGCCGCCGGCAAGCGTCGCCGAAACCCGTGTCTCCGCAAGTCGGGCTCGCTCCCAGCTTTCCAGCCGCGCCGGCTTCCAGATCCCCGCTGTCACCAGCGTCGGACCCCAGTCCCAGCCGAAGTTGCAGGCCATCTTGCGCATCAGGTTGCCAGGGCCGGGATAGTTGTTCGGGCGATAGCCGTAATGCGCCTCCATCTCGGCGCCGTAGGCGTAAGCGGAGCGGAAGGTCACGACCAGCTCGTTCGCACCTTGCTTGAGCCGCTCCGACACGTCGAAGCGATAGATGCGGTGCATGTTGAAGGTGCGGCCGAGCTCCTCGCCGTTCAGCACGATCATCGCGACGGTATCGAGGCCTTCGAACACCAGTTCCTGGACCTTCCCGGCATCCGGCGATGCATCGAAGCTGCAGCGATAGGTCCAGTCTTCCTTGCCGATCCAGTCGTTGGTGATCTCGTTGACGTCGAGATAGGGATCGGGGATGAGTCGGTTGGCGAGCAGGTCGAGATGCACGCAGCCGGGTACCTGTGCCGGAATTTCAGCAGGCAGGTCGCGTCGACCTGTAACGTTGCAGGAGAGCGTCCAGCCCCGGTTCAGTTCGGTCTTTTCGATCATGAGAAACTCTTAGAGATAACGGCCGTGACGCTGCAGGACTTCGATCTTGTAGCCGTCGGGATCGGTGATGAAGAAGAACAGCGCCAGCAGCTGGCCGTCGCGATTGAGCTCGACGATCTTGCCGGGGTTCAGGCCGGCTTCCGTCAGACGTTTGTGCTCCACCTCGACCTCCTGGACGGAAAGAGCCAGATGCCCATAGCCGTTGCCGAGATCGTAGGGCTCGGTGCGCCCCTTGTTGACCGTCAGCTCCAGCTCGAAGCCGGCCTCGTCATTGCTCATGTAGATCAGGGTGAAGGTGTCGAAATCGATGCGATCGGCGACCTTGAGGCCGAAGACCTTGCCGTAGAACTCGACCGAGCGCGCCTCGTTGAGGACGCGGATCATGGAGTGAATCATCTTGGCCAAGGCTGCCTCCCATTGCCGATATCACGGCAGCCTTGGTAGCCGCCGCTTCATGCCGCGCGCAAGCCAATTCTTTGCGTGATGGCGTTTTCGATAACCCCCATCGCATCATAGATCAGCACCGCCATCAGGCCGACGATCAGGCCGCCCTGGAGGATGAAGGCCGTGTTATCGGAGATCAGCCCGGCGATGATGACTTCGCCGAGGCCCTTGGCGGCCACCGTCGAGCCGATCGTTGCCGTGCCGATATTGATGACGGTCGCAATCTTCAAGCCCTCGAGGATCAGCGGCAGGGCGAGCGGCAATTCCACCTGAAAGAGCCGCTGTGTGCCATTCATGCCCATGCCGTCGGCGGCATCGAGCACCGAGGGAGACACCTGCTTGAGGCCAGAGACGGTATTCTCGAAAATCGGCAGCAGGCCATAGAGAAAGAGGGCGAGCAAGGTCGGTCCGGCGCCGAAGCCGGTCGCGGGTACGGCAAGGGCGAGCACCGCCACCGGCGGGAAAGTCTGGCCGGCACTGGCGATCGCCCGGGACAACGGCAGGAAGTCCTCGCCGCTCTTGCGGGTGACAAAGATGCCGCCGAGGATCGCCAGAACGGCGCTGCCGACAATCGAGATCGCCACGAGGAAGAGATGCGAAGCGGCAAGCTGCGGAAGGCTGTTTTGGGTATAGACTGCCGGCGCATTGTTGCTCGTCAGCGGCACGAGCAGGAACGACAGCCACTCCGTCCTGAACAACAGGATCAGCAGCAATACCAGCGCGCCAACGCGAAAGAGGTTCGCAAAGACGAGCCTCATGCTTTGCGACCCAGTTCGAGCAGTCTGGTCATCGAGATAGAGCCCACAGGCGCCTTGTCCGCATTCTGGACGGCAGCTTCGTCAACGCCCTGCCAGATCATCTCGGCCAGGGCGTCGCGCAGGCTGAGCGTCTGCGGCAATGCGTAAGCCAGGCCTGACTTTGTCGGCTCCATGCTTTCCTTCAGCGGCAGCAGCGACATCAGCTTCAGCGCCCGGTCGGAGGTGCCGGTCAATTGCTGCACGAAGGGGTCGGCCGGCTCGGTCAGGATCTTTTCCGGCGTCGAACATTGCAGCAGCTTGCCGGCGCTCATCACGGCGATCTGGTTGCCAAGATGGAAGGCTTCGTCCATGTCGTGCGTCACGAGGACGACGGTTGTACCGAACTGCTTCTGGATCGCCAGCAGATCATCCTGCGCCTTGCCGCGGATAACGGGATCAAGCGCGCCGAACGGCTCGTCCATCAATAGCAGCTCCGGTTCCGCCGCGAGCGCCCGCGCAACGCCGACGCGCTGCTGCTGGCCGCCCGAGAGCTGGTGCGGGTATTTCTCGGCAAATATCGCGGGATCGAGGTTGAACAGGCCGAGCAGTTCCTCGACGCGGTCATTGACTTTCACCGTGTCCCAGCCGAGAAGCTGCGGCACCGTCGCGATGTTCTGTGCCACGGTCCGGTGCGGAAAAAGGCCGTGCCCCTGGATCGCGTAGCCAATCTTGCGGCGCAGTTCCGTCACTGGCACGTCCATGATGTTCTGGCCACCGACGAAGATCTCGCCCGACGTGATCGGCACAAGCCGGTTGATCATCCGCATCAGCGTCGATTTACCCGAGCCCGAGGTGCCGACAATGACGGTGATCGAACCCTTCTCCACATCCATCGAGACGCTGTCGACCACGGTCGCCGTGCCGTAGCGCTTGGTGACGTTCCTGATTTCGATCATGCTCATGCGGCGGATCCCCGTATGCTGTCGATGACCGCATCGAGGATGACGGCCGAAGAAAAGGCGAAGAAAACGGTCGGCACGGCGCCGAGCAGAACGAGGTCCATGGCCGTCTGACCAAGCCCCTGGAAGATGAAGATGCCAAAGCCGCCACCGCCGATCAGCGCCGCGACCGTCACCAGGCCGATCGCCTGCACCAGGACAATGCGGATGCCGGTGAGGATGACCGGAAAGGCAAGCGGCAGGTCGATGCCGGTCAAAATCTGGCGGCGCGTCAATCCCATGCCCGCCGCGGCATCACGCACCGAGGGATCTACGCCCTGCAGACCGACGACGGTGTTGGCGACGATCGGCAACAGCGAATAGAGGACAAGCGCGATCAACGCCGGCGCGGCCCCGATGCCGCGAATGCCGATCGAGGCCGCGGCGGGCACATGCGTCGCGAGGTAGCCGAGCGGCAGCATCAGGATGCCGAAGAGCGCGAGGCTCGGGATCGTCTGGATCAGGCTAAGGCCCTGCAGCACGACGGCGCGCAACTTTGGAACCCAGAAGCACAGGATACCTAGCGGCAGGCCGATGACGATGGCGATCGCCAGCGAGCCGAACGCCAGCAGCAAATGAGCGAGCGCTTCCGTCCAGAACTGAGCGGATCGGGTCGCGAATTCCTTCATGATAGAGAGATCGTCGAGCAGTCCGGACGCAAGGAAGATGCCGAGCAAGCCAGTGTATACGACAAGCGCCGCAATGCGCATCCACGGAGTCAGCTTGATCTTCACAAGAGCATCCGAGACGATGAGCCCGATCACCGCAAACAGCACCCAGAACCCACCGCCCGGCGTCATGCGCGCGGCATTGCTGTTGGGCGGGGTGAAGGCCGAGGCAGCAAAACCGATGGTCGCCAGCAGGGCTGCAAAACAGAGGGTCGAAACCACCAGCCGCAGCATCGCATTTTGCAGAAACAGAACGGCCAGAGCCGTGACGATAAGCAGAATTGTCAGGATGATGGCGGAGGGTTGATTGAGCAGCTGCGTCAGCAGCATGGGCTTTCCGGCGGCGATGCGGTTTGCCTTCACATAGATGAAGGGCAGGAGCGCAGTTGCAACGACACCTGCCGTCACCAGCACCACGCCAAGCCGGTCCAGTTTGCGGACCGCTAAGGTTTCTTCCATCGATCCATCCTGTCCGGTCGAAAGGCTGCTCCGCCCACGAACAGGCGGAGCGTCTGGCAACGAGATTACTTCAGGAAGCCCTTTTCCTTCAGGTAGCCTTCGGCAACCGATTTCGCCGGTTCGCCATCGACCTGGATCTTGCCGTTCAGCTTGCGCAGTTCGTCGGCGTTCAGGCTCTTGAAGATTGGGGCGAGCACTTCCTCGATCTTCGGGTTTGCCTTCAGCACTTCCTCGCGGATGATCGCGGTGGGCGCATAGACCTGCTGGACGTTCTTGTCGTCTTCCAGAACCGTCAGTTCCGCAGCCTGAATCGCGCCGTCGGTGCCATAGACCATGGCGGTGTTGGCGCCGTTCGTCTGGTCGGCTGCCGCCTTGATGGTCGCGGCCGTGTCACCGCCCGAAAGGACGATTTCCTGGTCCGGCTTCAGCGTGAAGCCGTAGGTCGTCTGGAATGCCGGAAGCGCGCCGGCCGAGTTGACGAACTCGGCGGAAGCCACAAGCTTGGCAGCGCCACCGCCGGCGACCCACTTGCCGAAGTCCGACATGGTCTTCAGGTTGTTCGGGCCGGCGACGTCGTTGCGTACAGCGAGCGCCCAGGTGTTGTTGGCCGGGGAGGGCGTCAGCCAGACGATCTTGTTGGCGTCATAGTCGAGCTTCTTGGCGAGATCGTAGCCCTGCTGGAGGTTCTTCCAGGCTGCATCGTCGGCCTTGTTGAAGAAGAAGCCGGCATTGCCGGTATATTCCGGATAGATGTCGATTTCGCCTGCGGTGATTGCCTTGCGAAGAACCGGCGTGGTCCCGAGCGCAACGCGGTCCTGCGTCTTGATGCCGTTTGCATTGAGCGCGAGCACGATCACGTTGCCGAGCAGCGTGCCTTCAGTATCGATTTTGGATGAAACGACGACGTCTGCAGCATGGGCCGCACCTGCCGCAAATGCGGAAAGCGAGACGGCAAGAGCGAATTTCTTCAACATGGATTGTCCCCTTGATTTACACCGTTTGACCTCGTGGCAGGCCCTGGCGGGAGCCTTTCACGTATAAAATCACCGGCGAAAGCAGCCTGGCTGCGATCATGCCGGAAATACGTGCGTCATGGAAATAGCGTTCGCGTTCGAAAAATCGATGCAAGCCTCTCCAGTTTTGCGTTCGCGGCGCGATTATGGCGGTGAATGCAAATGCTTGCGCGAAAATGCATTTCCTTTTCCGTCGCTGCAGCGATTTGTTTTTGTTCCCTTGCGTGTTTCCGCAGATGTCCGGTGCTCTTCAGTGCTTCTACTGTCCAACCCGGTTTTGTTCTTGAAGGGAACGATAACGGTCTGATTTCGCGACAGGGATATCTTTTTTCGCGAACACACCATATCGTTCGATTTTTCATATTGTTACGGAGAAAACGATTGCAGCTCGGCACGTTGTTTGTCGCCAGTCACGTGCTCGCATCCGGCTCGGTCAGAGAGACGGCGCGCAGCCTTTCGCTTGCAGCATCGACGGTCTCGACGGCGGTCCGCAATCTCGAGACCGAGCTTGCGCTCAAGCTGACGGAGCGCAGCTCCGGTGAGCTAACCACGCTTCTCGCCAGCAACGACGTGCGCGAAAAGCTCGCCCCGATCGTACAGTCAGCCGAAGAACTGGCAAATTGGATCGAGACCGGCGAACCGGCGCGTCTGCCGATCAAGATCGCCACGATGGAGCGATTTCTGGAGGTCGCCGACCAAGGCAGCATCAACCGGGCGGCGCGACGGCTGAAACTTGGTCAGCCGCAGCTTTCGCTTCAGATCGCGACTTTGGAAAAAGCGCTGCGTCATCGCCTCTTCGAGCGCCAAGCCAACGGCTCGGCGCTGACCGAGCAGGGCGGCCGGGTCTATGCCATTTTCCAGGCCATCACGCAGGAGTGGAATGATCTGAAAGCGTCCGCCGACGAACGCTATCAGCGCACGGCGCGGGCGCTCCGCATCGGTTCGATCATTCCGACAGGATCGGAAAGCTGGGTCGCGCGGTGCCTCGGGGCCCTTGTCGCCGAATGGAACGCCCGCCGCAGCAAGAATGCGCTGTCTCTGGTTCTGATGACGGCGGATGACTTGCGGGAGGCTTTGAAGTCCGGCCGGATCGACGTTGCCATTCTCGACTCCGTTTTCGGTCTGGAGCACTTCCAGCATCGCGAGTTGCTGAAGACCGACATGGTCCTCATCGCACCGCCCCAGAGCCGCGAACGGACGGTGGCCGAGCTCGTCGAAGGTCACGCGATCTGCACGCCGAGTTCGCGAACAGGTCTCGGACACGCCGCAATGGCGCTCAGCCATGAGCGCACCGCCAATCGCAGGCACCGCAGCCAGGACATCACCGCGGCCGACTCCCTGCCCGTGATCGTCGACCTTGTCGCCAACCATGGCTACATCTCGTTTCTAGGCCGCGTCAGCGCCATGCCCATTGCCGACAAGGTTCGCATCGTCGAACTCGAGGAGACGATCCCGATGTCCTATCACGTCGCCTTCAACCATCGGAAAGCTTCGGCTGACGCAAGCGCCATGATAACAGCGGCCATTGCCAAAATAATCGCCGAACCCGTCGCACAAGAGCGCACCTTCGCTTAAAGAGACAGCGGCGGACAAGGAGATTCGAGCGTGAACGTTTTGCTGGAAGTGTGCGTGGACAGCCCGCAAGGTCTTGCGGCGGCAATTGCAGGCGGCGCCAACCGCATCGAACTCTGCTCGGCCCTGGAACTGGGCGGATTGACGCCCGTCGCGGGCCTGATGAAGGCCGCAGCTGCGGCGCCTATTCCGGTCTATGCAATGATCCGCCCGCATGCCGGCCCCTTCGTGTTCGATGCGGCCGACGAAGAAGCGATGATGGCCGACATTGATGCCGTGCGCGCCTTCGGCCTTGCCGGCGTCGTCATCGGTGCCAATCGCAAGGATGGCACGCTGGATGTGCCGCTGATCAGCCGGCTGAAAGCCCGCGCCGAGGGGCTTGGATCAACACTCCATCGCGCCTTCGATCTCGTCCCGGATGCCGATGCGGCATTGGAGCAGGCGATCGAGCTTGGCTGCGAGCGCATCCTGACATCCGGCTGTGTGCCGAAGGCGATCGATGGCCTGGAGACGCTGAGCCGTCTCTCCCGCAAGGCCGCCGGCCGTATCGCCATCATGCCGGGTAGTGGCGTACGGCCCGGCAACGTTGCTGAGTTCCTGCGGGCCACCGGAACAAGCGAGGTTCACGCCTCCTGCAGTTCGCCGGTCGAGAGTCTCGATCCGCGCGCCGTCGCCTTCGGCTTTGAGGCTGCAGCGACAAACCGGACGGATGCCAGCGTCGTCCGCCAGATGCGGGCAGCGATCGACGCAGCCTGATCGTTCGCCAGCGTAGGCAATTGGGATGGCTTAGGCGCCGATCTTGATCACGGCCTTAATCAGCCCGCCTTTTTCGTGTGCCCAGCGTGCCAGGTCTCGTGGTGCATTCGCTAATGTCGTTCGATGCGTGATCAGTTTGTCGACCGGGACAAGGCCCTTGGCAATCGAGTCCGCCACATGCTCGAAATCCACTCGGGTCGCGTTGCGGCTGCCGATCACCATCATTTCCCGCTTGTGAAACTCAGGATCGGAGAAGCGGATGTCGTCCTTGACGACGCTGACCAGCACCAGCGCGCCGCCATGGGCGACAAAGCTGAAGGCTTTCTCCATGGATGGGCCATAGCCGGTCGCATCGAAGACGACGTCGAAACCATCGCCGTCGGTCTTCGCCTTGACCGCTTCGGCGACGCCTTCCCCGGCGAGGATGCCTGAGGAGAAGCCGAACCGATCCGCGGCCATCTGCAACCGCTCTCGGCTGGTATCGAGCAACGTCACGTCATGTCCCGCAATCCGCGAGAAGATCGCCGCACCCAGCCCAATCGGACCGGCGCCGATGACAAGGGAGCGCGATCCGGCTGGTGCCATCGAACGGCGAACCGCATGGGCGCCGATCGCCAGAAATTCGGTGGTTGCTGCTGCTTCAAGGCCGACGTCATTGGCAGCATAAAGATTGCTGGCTGGAACGGTGATTTCCTCGCAGAAGGCTCCGTCGGTATGGACGCCAAGGACCTTGATGCTGGTGCAACAATTCGGTTTGACCTGACGGCAGGCAACGCAGATGCCACAAGAAAGATAGGGATTGACGATGACGGGTGAACCGACCGCCATGGGAACCCCGTCGCCGGCTTCCAGAACCGTCGCCGAAATCTCGTGCCCCATCACCCGGGGATACTCCAGGAACGGATGCTTGCCCTCGAAGATATGGTAGTCCGTACCGCAGATGCCGACGTGGCTGACCGCAAGCCTTACCCAACCGGCTTCAGGCGCGGTGGGGGAAGGGCGTTCCACGAGTTCGAGGACACCGGGTTCCTTGCAGAGCACTGCTTTCATGATGATCTCGCATTCCTGGAATGGAAGAAGCCGGCCTTTGGGCCGGCTCCGTATGTCGCTACCGGCTTACGGGTTGCGGCGGCGGCGCAGCTGATCGAAGTAGACGATCACGATAATCAGCAAGCCGGTGATGATGCGCTGCCAGAACGAGTTGACGTTGAGCAAGTTCGCACCGTTGTTGATGGTTGCCAGAATGAATGCACCGATCAGCGGTCCATGAACCGAACCGACAGCGCCGAACAGGCTGGTGCCGCCGATGACAGACGAGGCGATTGCCTGCAGTTCCCATCCGTCCGCCTGCGTGGCGTTGCCGATCGCGATACGCGAGGCAAGGAGAACGCCGACGAAGGCCGCAAACGTCGCTGAGAGAATGTAGGCAAGATAGATGATGCCGTTCACCCGCACGCCCGACAGGCGGGCCGCTTCGCGGTTCGAACCGACGGCGAAGAGATAACGCCCCCAGCGGCTCAAGTGCAGGAAGACATAGGACGGGACAGCAACGAGAATGACCATCCAGAACAGGCTCGGCACACCGAGAAAGTCGGCGCGGGCGAAGTTCGTGAAGGGCTCGTTGACGATGTTGATCGTTGAACCATTGGTGATCAGAAGCCCGATGCCACGCAGCGAGGTCAGCGTTGCCAGCGTGATGATGAACGGCGGCAACCCCATCTTGACGATGCCGAAGCCGTGGAACACGCCGATACCGACGCCGATCAGTAGCGTGATGAGAATGGAGGCCCAAACCGGCACGCCCGCCTGCAGCAGCCAGGCGAGGATGACGGTGCAGAAACCGACGATCGCGCCGACCGAGAGGTCGATGCCGGCGGTAATGATCACGAAGGTCTGCCCGAGCGCCAGAATGGCGGTCATGGCGCCCTGGCGCAGCAGGTTCGAGATGTTCAGCGGCGTCCAGAAGCTGGCGGTCACGAAGCCGAGAAGGATCCAGAGGAACGCCAGGAGACCGATAAGGGTCAGGCCGAAGAGGATATTCACTTTCCGGCGCGCCGGCGGCGCTGCGATCTCAGTGGGGGTTACGGTCATTGATGGTCTCTCCCTCTTATTCTTTTAGACGCCGATCGCTTCGCCGAGCACTTCTTCATGTGTTGCCGCGTGGAAGTCGTGGCTGGCAACAAGCTGGCCGCGACGGAAGACGTGCAGCCTGTCCGCGAGTTCATAAACTTCCGGCAGATAGGACGAGATCAGGATGATCCCGGCGCCCTGCTTCAGAAGCTTGGCAAACAGCCGGTAGATTTCCGCCTTCGTGCCGACATCGACGCCCACCGTCGGCTCATCGAAGATGAAGAGCCGGGCGCCATGGCTCAGCCACTTGCCGATGACGACCTTCTGCTGATTGCCGCCTGACATGGCCGAGACAAGAACGCGTCGGCTCGGCGTCTTGATGGCGAGATCGCGAATCTGCTGATCGGCGTTCTGTGATTCCTCGCTGTGGCTGATGACGGGGCCTTTGCTCAGCCGTTTGAAGACGGGGAGGTTGATGTTCAGCCCGATCGGCAAGTTGAGGCAAAGTCCCTGGTCGCGGCGGCTCTCAGGTGCCAGCGCGATGCCAAGTTCCATCGCAGTGCGCTCATCCTTGATATCGACCTTCTTGCCCATCCAATGGATCTCGCCGGTCGTTTTCTCTCTGCCGTAGAGGCCAAGCGCGAACTCGCTGCGCCCTGCGCCGATCAAGCCGTAGAGGCCCACAATCTGCCCGGCCTTGACCGAGAGCGACACATTCTCGAAACCGGGGCCGGACAGTCCACGCACGTCGACGATCGTTTCTCCGATCGGGATCTCTTCCTTGTGGTAGATCTGCTCGATCGAACGGTTGATCATCAGTGCGATCAGCTCGGCTTCGTTCGTCTCGCCGATCGTGCGCGTGCCGACATGGGTGCCATCGCGCAGCACCGAGACGCGGTCGGCGAGCTCGAACACTTCTTCCATGCGGTGGCTGATGTAGACGATGGTGACGCCCTCACCCTGCAGACGGCGGATCAGCTTGAAAAGCTGGGCCGATTCCTGGCGGGTCAGGTAAGCGGTCGGTTCGTCGAAGATCAGGAACTGCGTGCCGCGCATTGCCGCGCGTGCCGTCGCGACGAGTTGCTGCTGGCCGATCGTCAGATCGCTCAGCAGGACATGGGCTGGGAGCCCGAAGCCGAGATCGTCGAGGACGGCCTGTGCCATCCTCTCCATCTCTTTCTTGCGCATCAGGCCGTACTGGTTGACCTCGTCGCCGAGAAAGAGGTTGGCCGCGACCGTCAGATGCGGGCAGAGAACGACTTCCTGATGCACGGCATTGATGCCGCGTGCGATCGCCTCGTTCGGCGTCGCCAGGGCGACCGGATGGCCGCACCAGAGAATTTCGCCAGCCGTTCTGGTGATTACGCCGGTCAGAAGCTTGATGAGCGTCGATTTACCAGCGCCGTTCTCGCCGACGATCGCATGAATTTCGCCGGCCAGGAACGTCACCGTCGCTGGTTTCAGCGCCTGGACGTAGCCGTAATTTTTTTGGAGTCCCTTGAGTTCGAGGATCGGGGCGCCCGCAGGAATGCGGTTTGCCTCCGTCAGCTTGGCGCTGTCATCGTGGCGATGACTGACCTCTTCCAGGCTCATGGGCGTTTCCTCCTCGCGAATTGCCGTCTCTCCACCGGCCGCCCGCACTCCTCAGGCGGACGATAACACAGGTGAAGGAAAGGCCGCGCGGGATTTCCTCTCGCGCGGCCACCGTCATGTGATTTACTTGATCTTGGGGTTCAGCAGAGCGTCGATTTTCGGGTCGCTCATGTTGGCCTTGGTGACCAGGTTTGCACCGGTGTCGACGTTTTCTTCGACTTTTTCCCCCTTGGATACGGCGAGCGCGGTTTTCACGCCGTCATAGCCCATGCGATAAGGATCCTGCACGACGAGACCTGCAAGCGAGCCGTCCTTGAGGAAGCCGACCGTCTTGTCGTCGCTGTCGAAGGCGATGACCTTGATCTTGTCGCCGAGCTTGTTTTCCGCGATCGCCTGGCCAACACCCTGTCCGAGGATGAGGTTCGAGGCGAAGACGCCGACAAGGTTCGGATTGGCAGTGATCAGGTCGGTCATCATGTTGAGACCGGTCGTTGCCTGGCCGTCGCCGTACTTGTCGGCGATGACCTTCAGGCCAGGATGCTTCGTCTTGACCTGGTCGAGGAAACCTTCACGGCGCTGCTCGAGAGAGCCGACGCCCGGCAGGTTGGTGAGGATGACGACCTCGCCTTCTTCCTTGCCCGTCATTTCCTTGATGGCAGCGGCAAGGCCGTCAGCCGCGATACGTCCGCCCTGGACGTTGTCGGTTGTCAGGAACGATTTAAAGGCCTTGGAATCAGCGCCGGAGTCGATGCCGACGATCGGAACGGACTTGGCAGCTTCGTCGATCGGCTTGCCGAGTGCCTTGAACTCGGTCGGCGAGATGACGATTGCAGCCGGCTTGCCGGCAACAGCGTTCTCAAGAATGCTGATCTGGCCGTTGATGTCGGATTCGGCCTGTGCGCCGAGTTCCGGAACGTTGACGCCGAGATCCTGACCTGCCTTGCGGGCGCCGGCCAGAACGATCTGCCAGTAGAAGGACGTCGTGTCCTTGACGATGATCGGGATCGTCACGTCAGCCGCAAACGACGACACCGGCATTGCGGTGGCGATAACGGCGGCGCCCGCGAGAGCCGTAAAGGCTCGGCGGGAGAGAATCGATTTCATGCGCATGTGGTTCTCCTCCAAGATGCGTTCTCCTCCTAGAAACCGTACCGCTGAACGCAGGCGGGCGATTTTTATCGATAAAAAACAATTACCATCAGAAGCTAGCCGAGCGAAAGTCAAATTGCAAGTAGCGCGGCGGACTTGATTATCGTTTCTTTCTTCATCCCAAGTAATTGTTTTTTCAGTTGTTCAATCGCTGGCTAAAGTTCTGTCGGCCGCGATAGACTTCATGCGGATGGACCACGCCTTTCTTCAAAATCAAGTTGCCATACAACCGGAATTCAGTCGTCGCCACGATGTAGGCAGCGGTCCGCGCACGCTCATAGAAGGCGAAGCGTTCCAGCGAGGCAATCTTGAAATCGCCGGCCCGTCTTGTCACGATCTCCTGAAACTCGGCGCAAACTTCGGGCACGGCGGTCGGATCGCCCACCACCTCCATGCGCCATGCGGACTCGGGCACGAAAGTGTCGAGCGGAAAATGCGTGAGGATGGCCTCGGCCATATCGGTCGCGGTGACGCCGTCTGCACGAATGACCTCCGGGCCCATGGTGCTTGAAGGGAAATTCGCATCGGCGATGACGATATCGTCCCCATGTCCCATGCGGGCAATCGCACGGAGCAGGTCGGGATTGAGAATGGGGTGAATACCTCTAAGCATGGTAAGTCCTCAAACACGCACGGCGTCTTCGCCGAGCGGCGGAGCGACGAGCGTCAGTGGGTCGAATTCAGGGAAGATCGAGTCCGGCAAGGCGGGTTCGAAAAGTGCCATGTTGCGCGTCAGGCTCGAAGCCTTTGCAGTGCCGATCAGCACGGACGATGCGATTGGATCCCGGAGCGCAAACTGCAACGCCGGAGCAGCCAGCGGCACGCCATATTTGGCGGCGATCTTCTCCATATCGCCGACCTTGGCGAGAATGTCGTCTGTCGCCGGCATATAGTCGAAATGCGACCCGGGCACCGGGCCCGTCGCCAGGATGCCGGAGTTAAAGACGCCCCCGACCACGAGCGAGGTACCCTTCTTCCGGCAAAGCGGCAGCAGCTCGGCAACCGCAGACCGGTCGAGCAGCGTATAGCGCCCTGCGATAAGGATGCAGTCGATGTCGGCGTTGTGCATGACGTCGAGGCACACCGGGACCTCGTTGACGCCGAGCCCGAAGGCCTTGATCGCGCCGGAAGATTTCAGTTCCTCAAGCGCCTTGATGCCGGTGTCCAGGAACTGCTTCTGAAGAACGGCGTTTTTCGCCGCACCATGTGTGTATCCGCCAAGATCGTGGACATAGAGGATGTCGATCCGGTTCAGTCCGAGACGCGCGTAGCTGAACTCCACCGACCGCATGATGCCGTCGTAGGAATAGTCGTAATCGGCATCGAAGGAGAGCGGGTTGACATAGCTGTAGTCGGGGACCGTCCCCGTCGGCACTGGGCGTAGCAGCCGGCCGACTTTGGTCGACAGCACCCATTCGTTCTCCGGCTTGTCGCGCAGGAAGTCGCCGAAGCGACGCTCGGCGAGGCCGAGGCCATACCATGGTGCGACATCGAAGTAGCGAATTCCGCTGGCCCACGCAGCCTCGAGCGTCTCCATGGCCTGTTCGCGCGGGCAGGCCCGATAGAGGCCACCGAGAGCGGCGCCACCGAAGCTTACTTCGGTGACCTCAAGCTCTGTCCTGCCGATCCTCCTCGTCTTCATCATTCCTCCTCTGAAGACTTGATATGCGCTGCCTTAGAGCGTGGCTCCCAGGTGCCACGGCACGAATTCGTTGTCGCCGTAGCCGAATTCTTCGCTCTTCGTCTTTTTGCCCGATGCCGTGTCGATGATCAGGTCGAAGATCTCACGGCCCTTGGCGCTGATCGTTGCGTCACCTGTCGCGATCGTGCCGCAGTCGATATCCATGTCCTCCTCCATCGAGGCATAGAGAGCCGAATTGCTGGAAAGCTTGATCGACGGCGCCGGGCGACAGCCAAAGCAGCTGCCGCGACCGGTGGTGAAGGCGATCATGTTCGCGCCGCCGGCAACCTGGCCGGTTGCGGAGACCGGATCGTAGCCGGGCGTGTCCATGAAAACGAGACCCGGGGCAGTGACGCGCTCGGCGTAGCCGTAAACGGCGGTCAGCGGCGAGCGGCCGCCCTTGGCGACGGCACCCAGTGACTTTTCGAGGATCGTCGTCAAGCCGCCACGCTTGTTGCCAGGCGAGGGGTTGTTGTCGAGTGACGCGCCATGCAACTCGACATACTTTTCCCACCAGGCAATCTTGTCGTCGAGCTTCCTAGCAACCTCGTCGCTGACGGCTCGGCTGCGCAGAAGATGCTCTGCACCGTAGATTTCGGAGGTTTCGGAAAGGATCGCCGTGCCGCCGGCAGCCGCCAGCAGATCGGCGGCCACTCCGAGTGCCGGGTTGGCGGTGATGCCGGAAAAGCCGTCAGAGCCGCCGCATTGCAGGCCGATGATGATATCACTGATTGGCAGCGCAACCCGCTTTTCCTTGCCGACATCCTGGGCAATTTCGCGCAGCATGCCCATGGCGCGCTCGACGGCGCGGCGCGAGCCGCCGGCGTCCTGGATGTTGAAATGACGCTTGGCATTGCCGGCGCCGCTCTGGCCGTAGAGTGTGAGCTGGTTGACTTCGCAGCCAAGGCCGATCATCAGCACGCCGCCGAAATTAACGTGTCGGGTGTAGCCGGCAAGCGTCCGGTGCAGCACGGCCATGCCGTCGCCGGTGGAACTCATGCCGCAGCCCTGGTCGTGCACGATCGGCACGAAGCCGTCGATGCCGTCGAAATGCGGAAGGATCGTCCGGTTGGCCTCGTCGGCAATCGCGCGACAGACCGTGGTGGAACAGTTCACGCTGGCAATGATGCCAATATAGTTGCGCGTCGCCGAGCGACCATCGGCTCGGCGATAACCCATGAAGGTGCGCGCCCTGTCGGCCATGCTTGCTTCCTCGGGCGCCGAGTTGGCGGTCGCCGCAAGGCGGTCGTTCTCGAAGTGCAGATTGTGGCTGTGAATATGATCGCCGGCCTTGACGTCTGCCGTCGTGCGTCCGATTGCCTGACCGTATTTGACGACCGGCTGGCCGAGCGGAATATCGGTCAATGCGATCTTGTGGCCGGGATCGATCTTTTGCTGCGTCTGGATGCCGGCGACCGTCACGCCGGAGGGAATCGCCGCAGTCGCGACCGCAACATTGTCGCCGGCGGACAGGATGATCCAAGGGTCTTTGGTCAACGTTTTTCTCCCTAGGGAAACACTCGCTGCGTCGGCGAATGCTCATTGATTTTGTTTTTTATCTACAATAAACATTTTCAATGTCAACGGGATTATCGATCCTGTGGACGAGGGAGGCAAACAGCCGCATGCAATCCAAAATAAGATAAGGATTGCCGAGAGATAAGCTTCTGCCACGCTGCGCACCGCAACCTTGCGGCCGCCCGATCCGTGTTGCCGAGGCAAGAGGGCGGGGTGCATGGCAAGGCAGAATACAGTCTTCAAGGAAGCCTACAACCGCTATGTCGCCGCTTTGCGTACCGACGCGGCGCTGCCGTCCGAGCCTGAGATCGCGGCCCAGCTCGGGATCAGCCGCAGCACGGCGCGCGCCATCCTGACACGGCTCAGCGATGCAGGAATCATCCGCTGGAACAAGCGCCAGAAGATCGTTCTGCGCCAACCGACGGAAGACGATTTCTTTCCATCGGAAGAGACGAATTCACTGCACGACATTATCGAGCGCAGTTTTATGCAGCGGATTTTGTCGGATGACGCCGCCCCCGGCATGCAGATTAATGAGCTGGAGCTGGCGCGTGAGATCGGCACCGGCACCACGAGCGTTCGTGAGTTCCTCATCCGTTTCTCGCGCTTCGGCCTGATCGAGAAACGGCCGAACAGCCACTGGATCCTCAAGGGGTTCACCCGCGACTTCGCGCTTGAGCTCGCCGAGGTGCGCGAGATGTTCGAGCTGCATTCGGCCGCCGAATTCGGCCGGCTTCCACCAGAGAGCGAGGCATGGCGCGCATTGTCTGACATTAAGGCCGAGCATCAGGCCATGCTGCGCGACCTCGACAGGCGCTACAAGGATTTTTCGGCGCTCGACGAACGTTTCCACCTGCTGATCCACGGAGCATCGAAAAACCGCTTCATCGCTGACTTCTACGACGCGATCGCGATCATCTTTCACTATCACTACCAATGGAACAAGGCGTTCGCGCGCGAGCGCAACGAACGCGCCATTCATGAGCATCTCGACTACATTGCTGCGCTGGAGTCAGGCGATCAGGCGGCGATCAATTCCGCCTGTCGCCTGCATTTGAGGTCGGCGCGTCAGACGCTGCTCCAATCCATTCCATTAACCGCCACCGACGACGGTGCTATCGAGAAGTAGTCTAAGAGAAAACCCGGCCGAAGCCGGGTTTACGTTGCTACACGTCCGCCGCCTGCTGGGGTGAAAGGATATCATCCGCGATCGTGATTATCTGCAACGACGCACCGTTTTGGTGATCTCATCCCCATCGTCGGTCATTGTTCTGATGGTCTTGGTGTAGCAGCCATCACGATAATAGCGATCACGATCACGGACGGCGCCAACTCTGATGCCGTGTTCGTTAATGGTAATTGCAGGGCGCGCCTGATCGTAGTCGTCGTAACTTCGTTCGCGAGTCACGATCACACCGTCAGCCATAGCAGGAGCGACGAACGAACAGAACGCCATCGCCGCAACGGTACAGTTCATAAGGGTCTTTCGCATGTCAATTCTCCTTCATTCATGGAAGACCAACGAAGGAGGAAAGAACTGGTTCCTTGAAAAATGACTCGCCGAGCCGCCGCATTGGCGTTGTTCGGGAGCATAATGAGGCTGGCGGCGAGGATCTAATGCGACGCTTCGCTGGCGGCTGACGCCACCGGCGTCCGGCTGTGTTCGCGTCCCACGGGAATGAGCCAGGCCGACAGGAACGTGAGGACGGCGACCACGGCCACCCCCCAGAATGTCCAGTGAAGGGAGGCATCGAAGACCGTGCGGATGGCAGGGTCTGCGGCCAACTCGGACAATCCTGTCGGCTGGTTCAACACGTCATGAAGCGACGCTGCTGCATCGCCGACCGCATAGTGGCTGATGCCGGCGTTGAGAATGGCGCCAAGCACTGTCGCACCGAGCGTATTGCCGAGGCTGCGAGCGAAGATGATCGATGCGGTGGCGCTGCCACGCATCGACCATTCGACGCTGTCCTGAACGAGCGCGATGCTGGTGAGGCTGATCAACCCCATCCCGAAGCCCATGAAGAAGGAGCCTGCACCGGCAAGCGCGGGGTGGCTGTCGGGCGTCAGAAACAGCAGGAAACTTGCGCCAAAGGGAAACATCAGGCTGCCGACCCGTAGCGTGCGTCGGATGCCGAACGCCTTGAAGAAGCGGCTGGAGAGCATGACGGCCAGAGGCCAGCCGACGACCAGCATGGTCAAAGTGAAGCCGGCGACGATCGACGATCGCCCAAGGACACCTTGGACATACATGGGCAACACGGTCGAAAGACCGATCAGCGCCATCCCGGCAAGCAATGTTGCGGCGTTGCTGGTCGCGACCAGCCTGCGGCTCCAGAGAGCAATCGAAATGATCGGTTCTGCCGCCCGCTTCTCCTGTCGCAGGAAAAGCACAGCAGCAACGACGAAGACCACCGCAAGCGACACCAGGACCCACGCATTGGCATCCGCCGCTTCCGTGAGGAGGACGAGCAAGGCAATGACGGCGACCGAAAACAGAATGGCGCCGAGATAGTCGATCTTTGCCTGCTTGTGTGCGACCGATTCCTTGAGGAAGGCGGCAAAAGCCGCGATCGACACGATGCCGATCGGCAGGTTGATCCAGAAGATCCAGGCCCAGGAAACGGTATCGACGATAACGCCGCCGGCAAGCGGCCCGACGACAGCCGATGTGGCCCAAACCGTCGCCATGATGCCTTGCACCCGGCCTCGCTCCTCGAGAGTGAAGAGGTCGCCGATGATCGTCATCGTCACCGGCTGGATGGCTCCGGCGCCAAGCCCTTGCAGCAGGCGAAAGGTGATCAGCGACGCCATGGACCATGCGAAACCGCAAAGCAGAGAGCCGACGAGAAAGATCAGAATGCCCGAAATCAGCACCGGCTTGCGTCCGAAGATGTCCGAAAGCTTGCCGTAGATGACAGTCGTCGTCGACTGCGCCAGAAGAAAAGCCGAGAACACCCAGCTGTAGTAGGTAAAGCCGCCAAGCTGCCCGACGATCTTCGGCATCGCCGTCGCGACGATCGTGGCCTCGATGGCGACCATGAAGGTTGCGAGCATGATGATGGCGACAATGAGCGCACGGTTCGAGCGCTGGGCTGTATTGGACACGACATCTTCTCCGGGTACTCCGCGAAGTGCCTAAGATGATCGGCAAGTCGGCTGGGGGAAAAGCGCCGGCGCGAAGTGTTGCCCCGTTCTATGCCGCCGAGCCAAAGGCGTCAATTATTATCCGTTTGGTTACGAGGCCGGTTTGGCGGCGACCAATGGCAGAGCTGGTTTGGTATCCGATGCAGGACCAACATTCGAGACCGAGTAGAGAATGGTCTTTTCATCCTGCCAGACGGCTATGAAACGTCGGTCCGTCGGTCGGAGATTGGCGGGCACATCGGTTAGCCACAGGTACGACGTAGGTAGTCGGGAGTGACCGCAATCGAGGCACCGAGGGTCGGCAGCCTCCATCGGTCGCACTCATGCTCGAACACGCCTGAAGAAGGCAAAGTCTTTCCGCCAATCGGATTCCCTGATGGACGGATTGCGAGCAACTGGCTTTCGACCGCGGCGACCGCGAACGAACGCACTTTGAGCCAGTCTTTCAATTCGACGCGAACACTGCGATCATTGTACTGACAAATAGCTGCTTTCTTCGATCGGGGGGACAAGGATTGCGGTCCAAAGGGTTGCTGAGTTGGATGAGGCGCCGACCGCTGTCGATCCAGTTCCTGTTTGCCAGCGGTATCCTGATCTTCTTCGCGACATTGATCTCGGGCTACGTCATATCCGGAATCGTCGAGCAAAATGCGATCCGCAGCAAAGCCGGTGCGGCCGCAACGTTCGTCCAGAGCATGATGGAGCCGCTTGTTCAGAAGCTGGCTTCGGCGGACGCCCTGCCACAGGGGGATATCGAGAGGCTCCACGGGCTTTTCACCGATCCAATGCTGAGGGGGCGTTTCCCGCATGTGGAGATCTGGACGACCGATGGTACAATTGCCTATTCGCTTGCCGCAGACCTGATCGGTCACCGCTTCGAGCTCCCCGCCGGGGCCGAGAATGCACTTTCGGGCGAGGTTTCACTTTCCTTCGCCGATCTTGATGCAGGCGAACATGTCGCCCGCAATTTCCAGACACGCTATTTAGAGATCTATAGCCCGCTGCGTGACAACTCGACCGGTCGGATCATAGCCATTGCGGAGATACAGGAGGATCCCGCGACCTTTGATCACGATGTGGAGCGCGTGCGGATGGTCAGTTGGGCAGCGGTGGCGCTTGCCTCCTGCGCGATCCTGCTCTGTCTTTACGCGATCGTTCGCCGGGGAAGCAACACCATAGAAGAGCAGCGGCGGACCCTGCGTCAGCGCGCGGAAGACGCGGAGTCCGCATCGCGCAAGCTGGCCGAACTGCAGGGTGTTGCTCGCCAGGCCTCGATGCAACTCGCCGAGCGTAACGAGAATCTGATGCGTGGCGTTGGCGCAGACCTCCACGATGGCCCGGCCCAGCTTCTCAGCTTCGCGCGCCTGCAGGTTGAACAGGTCCGCCAAGCCAGGTCCGATCCGGGGCGCGAAGCGCCGCTCGCCGTACTCGAGGAGTCGCTCGATAGCGCCTTGACCGAGATCAGGGCGATTGCCCGCTCGCTGATCCTGCCAGAAATCGAGCACTTTCCGCCTAGCCGCATCATCGAACGTGCGATCAAGATGCACGAGGGCCGCTCAGGGACAGAGGTCGCTTCCACCTTCGTCGGCTCGGAACGAGAAATTCCGGCGGCGTTGAAGATCTGCCTCTTTCGCTTTGTGCAGGAGGGTTTGAATAACTCTTACAGACACGCTGGCGGAAATGGCCAGGAGGTGTGGTGCGAGATGGGAACAGCGCATATGAAAGTGGTCGTTTCGGACAAGGGGCCGCCGCGGGGTTTCGTCAAGCCACCTGCCCGCGACGGCGGAGGAATGGGCATTCATGGCCTGCGGCAGCGCATCGAGAGCCTGGGCGGCAGCCTGCAGATCGCCGGCGGGGACGCCGGGACAAAACTGACTATGTGTTTCGAGCTTGGGGAGGCAGTCTGAATGGTAGAGCCGGCTTCTGTCATCGTCGTTGACGACCACGCCTTGTTTCGGATGGGCGTATTGCAGACGATTGCCCTCAATGAAAACTTGCGGGTCGTTGCGGAGGGCGCATCCAAGCAGGATTCTCTGGACCTCGTGGCGCGCCATCACCCGACGATCGCGCTTCTGGATATTTCCATGCCGGGTGGCGGGGTTGCCGCGGCGCGCGAGATCCACGAGCGATGGCCTGATGTGAAGGTGGTGATGCTGACGGTTTCCGAGGATGACCAAGACGTCCTGGAGGCCCTGGAGGCTGGCGCGTCCGGATACATTCTGAAAGGCATCGCCGCAAACGAGTTGCTCGACGCGTTGACGACTGTCCAGCGCGGCAGCACCTATTTAGCGCCGACACTGGGTTCCAAACTGGTCGCCGCAATGAGAGGACACACACAGCCGCGAACCGACGGCAATCCGCTGACCGCGTTGTCCGCAAAGGAGCGCCACGTGTTGGAATGCGTGGGTCGCGGAATGGGGAACCAGGCCATTGCCGAAGCGACGGGAACGACTTTGCGCACCGTGAAGTTTCATGTCTCCAGGCTTCTCAAAAAGGTTCAAGCGAAGAACCGCGTTGAATTGGCCCTCATCGCGCAGAAAGCGGCGGATATGTCTGGCAAAGAGTAGCAGGCGCCTGAGCTTCGAATGCGTTGTCGGTTCCGATGCGAGTGTCAGAGAAGCGTCAGGGCGTTTCCCAATGAGCACACAAGCGACATGGTTAGGAGCATGGCGGCGGCGTGCCTCCATGTTACGGAAAGTCCAACCAAACATTTGAAGGCTGGAAATCTGGCCGGTTGATGCGCCGGAGTCATGGCAAGTAATTGATATTATTGGAGAAAAATGGTGTCGCTTACGCGACTAGAACACGCGACCCCATCATTACGAATGTCGGGAACTACCATTTCCACCACATACCCGATACAGCATGGCAACAGGCCACCGAGGACACGTTCCGAAGGATCAACCGACCGGGTTTGGGCAAGCGCACTTTACGCGAACGAATTGTAATTAACCGCTTCCTCTCAATCACTCGGTCAGCCTCGACACGCCAGGACAACTTGGTGGTGGAAAGCGCGCTCTACGCCTTCGAGAACGGCTTCAACCGAAGCCTGCTCTTGTGATCGCTCGGCCCGGGCGCACCGCTGGGAGCCGCCCCCCGGAAGTAGGACTTCTGCCATTTGTCCTGGGATGCCTTCGAATCCGGTTCGGTTAGGGCCGCATTGAAGGTGTTGCGGCTCTTCGTCCACTGGTCATATTCCCTCGCCAGATCCGGATTTTCCGAGAGATTGCGGATGTCCGGGGCGATGTCCTCGAGACTTCCTCGCGCGAGCGGAAAGAGGTGGCAGTAGGGTTCGTCCGCTTCAAAATACACCTTCTGGAACGGTCGGGTGAACTTCCAGTTCATCGTGAAGGTGTATGGAGACCAGTCAGTCTCGATGACGCCTGATAGCGGAGCAATGGCATCCTTGGGCCGGTTGATCGGGCCAGAGACGAAAAGGTCGACCCCGGACTCCGTCCGGAAGAGACAGGGCACGTGGAACGTCAGGACCCCGTCACCGAAGTGGCTGACGGCGGGAGCCGTCGTTCCCGAACGGGATTTGATGCGAATGGCATCCTTTCCCTTGCGTCCGTCCCAGACCGCTGAAAACGGTGTCGTGCAAAGGAGTTCCCAGCCGTGGGCGTTGGCGATGTTGAGGGGCAGGCACCGATAGGCGAAACGCTCATCGGTGCCGTCCATCCAGTCGCGTTCGACAGGTGCCGGGCGAATGCGGACATCGTGGCCGTCGATGACGTAGGCGGTCAGTGATTTCATTGGATGACGTCGCCGCTTGAGTGTACGCGGCGATCTTTGCCACGGTGTTCCTCGTCCAGCAACTCTCCTACCACTTGAACCGCAATCCGACTTGCCCCCCGAACATGTTGCTCTCTGCCCCGTCGACATCGAAGGAATAGCTGAGGTCGCCGAAGGCCGACACGTTCTCGCTGATCTCGTAGGCGCCGCCGAGGTTGACCTCGAGCCACGTGCCTTCCGTCTGGGTGACCAGCGGGAACGTATTGAACGTCACCGTCTGGTCCGCGGAGAATCCATGCCAGAGGTTAAGTCCGAGATGGCCATACGCGGGTCCCGAGCTGTACTGCACGCGAGCGCCGATCCGTCCGGTGAAGGAATCGAAGGCCTCGTTTGATACCTTCGAGAACCGGTCGCTGGTGTCGTCGAAGTCGATGCGTTGCCAGATGATCTGCGCCTGCGGTTCGATCGTCCAGCCTTCGGCGATCACGAACGGCAGACCTGTTTCCGCCGACATCGCAAAGCTGGTCCCATCGACGTCGGACTCGATGCCGCGGTTCGACCGGCTTGTTCCGTTGAGCCAGCCGTATTTGGCGATCACGTCGACGTACCAGCCTTCCGGCGAGAGGTGTGTCCAATAGGCTGCCACGCTGTCTTCGGAGAGGTCCAGCGTCCCCGCGGATAGATTGATCTGACCGAAGATGTTGCCGCTGATGTCTCCGTCCGTGTTTGCATGGGTGTAGAAAAGGCCGAAGCGTTCCGTGTGACCATTGTCGTGTTCGATCTCGTAGAGATCGCTTCCGACTTGGATGCCCCAGTAGTTGCCGTCGAACTGTGGCCCGACATCGTAGCCCGCAATGCTGAGGGTGGCATTGGTGCCAAGATCGCTGTTGGCTCCGAAGACGCGCCCCCAGACGCCGGGCGGTGGTCCGTCGCCGTCGCCCTCCGACGCATCTCCCTGTGCACCTGGCCCCGAATAGACCAATGCACCGACACCCGTCAGGAACGATTGGTCGCCGCGACGCTGGTGGAACGTCCCCATCGTCATGAGGCCCATGCGCTGCGCGACCAGCGGCGCGATCACCTGGCCTGGTACCTCCGGCCGAATGTTTGGAATCGGCGGTGGGGGAGGCGATGGCGGAGGCGGTGGTGGTGGCGGCAGTGGCGGAGGTGGTGGAGGTGGTGGAGGAGGTGGAGGAGGTGGAGGAGGTGGAGGTGGAGGTGGTGGTGGAGGAGGAGGAGGTGGTGGTGGTGGAGAGATCGTATTCCGCAGGAACCAGTCGTTGTCGGTGTCAGTCGCCTGGCTGACGCCACCGCGATAGAGGAAGTATTCGAACGGACCGGCGGCGACCGGGCCTCCGAGTGCAAAGGCGCTTGTCGTTGTCGTACCGCCGTTGATGGCGTCGACGACCTGGATGCCGTTCGCGTTCGTCAGCGCGCCTTGGCCATCGACGTTGGTGACGAGGATGCTGGTCGAGCCACTCGCCTGCCCGGTGTCGATGATCAGTTTGTCGGAAGGGGAGTTGTCCGTGTCGAGATACGTGTGAAGGAAGAGCTGGCCGCTCTGGCCGATATAGTTGCCCTTGATCCTCAATGTGTCATGCAGTGATGTGCCGGCACCCGGTGCATCGTTGGTGAGGTCAATGATACCCGCGTTGTTCACGGTCACCAATTGCGAATTGTTGGCCGGTACGATGGCGTAGCCAAAGGAATTTCCCGCCTCGATCTTGCTGGTGGCGTCGATCGAGATCGTGCCAGTGCCAGTCGTCGAATCGCCGAGTGTCAGGACGCTCGTGGTATAGATGAACACAAACTCAGACTGATTGGTGAGATTGATGGTTTCCCAATTGATCAAGCTCGATGGGGCGTCGCCTCCCTGGCCGCCGTCGTCATTGGAAGTGTGATCCCAGATCAGGGTGTCAGTCCCCTGGCCGCCGTCGATGAGCTTCCCCGCCGTCAGGTTTGCCTGCGTCAGATTGGTGAATCGTGCGATGTCGTTTCCGCTTCCCATCTGGACGGTAGCGGCGATGTTACCAACGAGCCAAGTGAAATTGTCGTCGCCCGCGCCCATGTCCACCTGTGTCTGGACGGTCCCCCCGAGCAGCTCTAAGGTATCGTTGCCGTCACCGAGGCTAATGGAGCCCTGGAAAGAGCCACGGTTGATCACCGTGTCGACGGAACTCCCTGTACTCGTCACTCCATTTGAGACCGAGCCTTCGGCGAAGTTGAAAATGAAGTTGGTTCCAACACCACCGAGGTTGATATTCCCATCGATATGCCCGCGGTTGTTGAGCGTGAAACTGTCGTTGTCCGTGGCCACCACGCTGTTGGTGAATCTTCCGCCGTTGTTGTTAACGACGCTGGTTCCGGGCCCCGTGACCTCTACGTTACTGGTTAGGCTCGCCGTATTGTCTGCATTGATGGTTACAGACCGACCGGTCGTAGTTGGGCCAGGAGTTGAACCTGAGCAGTCGATAACACCGGGTGTATTCTCGACGCAGGCCGCTTCCGCTCGTGTGCCACTCAGGCCGAGAAGGGCGATTGAAGCAACGGATGACTGGAGAAGGAGAAGGCGTACGGATGCGCGACGCGACGCGCTAGTCCTAGACGGTGGATAATTTGGGATCCGTGAAGGAAGTTGCATATCAGCTAGACGCTCGCCGATCGGATGAACGCAAAACTGTGTGTACCCCGGATCAATCATCGATTACCCCAGTAGCCAGCCCAGAGGCAAGTGTCGGTTGAGTTTTTCAAGCTGTCAATTGATTAGGTCAGACTGAAGCATTGCAATTCGGAGCCCATGTGGTTCTCTGGCAACAGAGGGATTGTCTTGAAAAATATGACAATTTCACAAATAGGCAATCGCCACCGAAGGATCCGACGGTTGATGCGCTCGGGTCGCCCACTGTAAGAAGCACCACCTAAGAGCGATTTTATTTGCAGAACCTGCGGGAAGCCAGCCCAACTTCCCGCACCCTTGGGAGGGACCTGTGACGCTCAGATGAGCAGAAGCTTTTTGAGGACCGAGAAGACCTCCTTGTAGGGCAGCTTGGTCGCGCCCGCGATTGCAAACGGCAGGAGCGCTGCAGCGGCGACCGGCAGCAACGTGCTGCGGTTGACGAGCATCGACGACAGCTTGCGCGTTTGCTCGTACTGTTTCGTAAGATCGACAGGCTCGATTGCCTGTTCCGCTTCGTCGGCATCTGGTGCAACAACGTTCGCGCCGATCGACTTGCGCTCCGCAGCCCTCTGCTGGGTCGTCGCTCGCGCCGATAGGGTCAAGAGCGTCTTGTCCTTCAGTTGCGTGAGCGGTTTCGAGAAGGCGGAGAGCGGATAGGCGAAAAAGGCGAGGACGACCAAAAGCCAGGCGGCCATGATGGTCGTGAGCGTCGTGGCTGACAGATCGGCCTGCATCTGGTGCTTAGCGACCGCAGCCGCCATGCCGCAGCTGATACCGAAGACGAAGAGAACATAGGCGTTCGGATATTCCCCGAGGAAAGCAAGTCCGCCTTTGCCGTCCGGATGGGTCGACACCAGCCTCAGGTCGAGGCGCGCGATGCTTCGTAGCAGTTCAGCCCAGACAAGGTGTCGCCAGATGCCGCGGACCAAGAGGAAGATGAAGAGCGGTATGCTGACGACCACGCACCACCAGCCCGCCATTGTCAGGTGATGAGCATCACCTGTCACCGTCGTTGCCCAACTTGTCGATGGGAGCTGCTTGAACGTGGCAAAGGCAAGAACTGCGGAGACGGCTGCGAGAGCGAGGCACACGAGTTCCGCAAGCGCCGAATCGCGTCGACCGAGCGCCCTGTTCAATGCAACCAGTGCAGCGCCCTGGGAGGTCGGTGTGATCAGGGGCGCGCGGAGGAATTGTCCAAGCTTGCGCCGCAATCCCGCTTCGACAGCCTGCTCGGCGGCCAAAAACGCGGCAATGCCAACAAAGAAACGCGCCCAGGGACCGGGGTCGGTAAGATAGGCCTTCAGCGTCGGCGTCTCCGAAGCCAGGGTGGGTAGGGTCAGAAGGAGCGGAACGGCCCAGGCGATGGCGACGAACACAAGGATTCGACGACCGGTATGGAGGTTTCTCTCATGAACGAGTTTGAGCCGCCGCTGAAGTTCGAAGAACGGGCCGCCATGTGACGCGAGGAATTGCAGTCGATCCTGCGGTTGATCGAGCTTGCCGGCAGTTGGCGGTGCAGCCTTCATCTCCGCCATCTTCAGTCCTCGGTGACCGACCAGGGTCGCCGGGATTGAACTGCTTCATGGCGCGCGCGATCTTGTCTGTGTCCGCTCCGAGATCGGCCTGATAGACGATGCCGTTGCGGTTGACGACGAAGGTATTGACGCCCGTCTCGCCATATTTGACCGGCCACGCCACCAGGGCAAAGCCCGCGATCATGTTGCCGTTGATGACGTAGTCGTAGGGACCGCCGGCGATATTGCCGCCCTGGCGTGTAAGAACCTTGTAGCGGTAACCGAAGTATCCATTGTCTTTCGACTTCTCGAACTGGACATAGTCAAGATAGGGCGCGGCCGGACTTTCGCCCAAGCCTTCGCTTTCGGGCCAATAGAGACCATCAGCCCGACCGGGACTGCTGACAAGCTTCTGAGCATATTCCAGCACGCCGTCGCCGTCATGGTCGGCGCTGGCGTATTCCTGCTGAGCGTCGACATACCCGCGGACCGTTTCGATCGTCTGAATTTCGTTCTCACCGATGCGGCGATTGATAATCTCCTCGATGCCGACGACGGGGTCGAAGGCATACTTGCCGTTCTCCGCTTTAACGATCGGGAAGGGGAATGGCCACATGATCTCGCCGACATCGATGATGTTCTGGCCGTTCTTCTCTTCGAGCGCGACGCGCTTTCCGATGCCGTCCTTGATGGCCGCGAGCGTTTCCGAAACGCCGTCGGTGGCCTTCAGGTGGGCCGCGTCGACGCCGAGCACGGACGCCAGCTTGTCGAGGTCTGAGGCATTCACCGCGTCCTTGAACGCTGTCATCGCCGCGTCGGCGCTATCGTACTCGGTTGGCAGTTGCTTCGAGACGAGATCAACAAGATCCTTCTCGGCAGCCGACGTGCCGGCAGCCGACAGCAGAACCGACAAGACCGCGGAGGCAATCAAACGAAATCCAATGCGATGGTTATGAGCACTCATGGCAATAACTCCGTTTGGTTCAACTAGCGACGACGTCCACCGTGCGGGACGCGGGCATGACCACCGCCACCACGACCGCCACCACCACTGAAGTGGGCCCCGCCGCCTCTGCCGCCGCCGCTGAAGTGAGCGCCGCCTCCGCCGCCACGGTGTGCGGCGAATTCCGGGCGGCTGGCATGGTGCCCGCCGCCCATCGCGCGGCCACCACGTTGCGAGTGAAGGTTGGCGGCGCTGCGGGATCGAATTTCGCCAAGGCCCGAAGGGCCATTGGGACGAATGTCGCGCTTGCCGGCCATCGCGTGATGTCCGATGTCGCGGTTTACGCGGTCTCCGATCTCACCGCGGCGTTCGCCAGGGCGGTTGTCGATGCGATCGCGGAGTTCTCCCTCACCGCCGGCACCAGGGCGGTTGGCAACACGATCACGTAAGTCTGCACCTCCGCCCGGTCTGTTGGCGACACGGTCGCGCAGTTCGCCACCGCCGCCAGCGATCTTGTTGGCTCTGATGTCCTTGATGGCAGACGGCGTCACTCTCGCATGGTTGGCATTTGCGGCTCGTGCCTTGACGGATTTGGCCTTCGTGCGGATGTCGTTGTTGCCGCCGGCTTCCAGCCTGTTGCGAATGTTCGTTTTGTCGATGTTGGCGAACTGGTTGTGATCGAACTTGATTTTGCTGCGATCGACATTCTTCCAGTCGACGTCGTTGAAGTTGACCTTGCCGTTCCGATCGAACCTGTTGAAGCAGTGGTCGCAATCGATATCGATGTCGTTGCCGTCGAAGCGACCGCCCCAGACGCCCCACCTGTCCCAATCGACCACCGCTCCAAACACCGCGCCCGTCACGAAGCCGGCGAAGTAGGTGGCGGTCGGGTAGTAGTAGTTCGGATAGGGATCGGGATAGTAGCCGATCGGCGCGGGAGCGTATCCTTCTTCGTAGAGCATCTGCGGCTCATACTGCGGGACGTATATCTTTTCCGGATTGGCGGCCTGGATCACGACGTTGTCGTTCTGCTGAACGACCTTCACCTTGTCGTCGGTCTTGATGATGCCATCCGCGACCGCCTTGTCGCGAAGCGTCTGAATGGCAATCAGCAGGTCGTTTTGCTGGTCGGCGACTGCATCGCCGAGCTGCTGCGTCCAGTCGAGGTCGTCGCTCATCATTTTGACGATATCGGGGTAGTTGAGCAGGGAGACGACGCTGCCATCCCAGTCGTCCTTGGGTTTTAGCGATGAGTTGCTTTTGACCTGATCGAGAAACCGGGATGCTTCCACAATCTGCAGCGGATAGAGCGAAGCCGAGGTTATCAGCGCGACGAGTTCATCGGGATAGAGCGCGATCCGGGCGACGAGCACCTGCATTTCCGCGTCGCTCAGTTCGGTCGAGGCCGCGCTCTCGGTCGTTGCGGATCTTTGCGAGGAAGCCGCTTGGTCTTGGGCGTGGACCAGCCCTGCGCCGAAGGCGATGACAGTTGCCGCCGCGAGAAAGATCGCTGAGCGTCTTGCGTAGGCGTTAAAGAAGCGAAATCCCATTGACACGTCTCCAGGAGTTGCCGGCTTGGCTCACCGCGTACGCAAGTCGTCGGGCAAACCATCTAACTTCAGGGAGGCAGCCGAACAGAATTCGAGCAGTTGCGAAAGTACTTTACGGTAAACTTGAACGTAACAAAGAAGGATCGAGCAACGTTCAGGCTTAGGCCCGGCAACGCGATCTACTGAATTGGCACGGGAGGCGGGCGCGCTTCGCCAAGTCCTTGCCTGGTCCACTCGTACATATGGACGTCGGTTCGGAAACTGCCAAGGCGAGCCGTGGCCAGATCGAGGATATCGATCACGACGGCCGTCCAGACCAAAGTAAGAAGGAGAACAAGGAAACGCACGGGTTGTCCCTTGATCCCGAACTGATATCCGAGGGTCGCCATGCTCAGCATCATGACCCCGATGAGCAGCCAGAAAATCTGGGCGGGCAGGCGGGTATCAAGCGCAAGCCGCTCGGAGGTTCCGGTATCAAAAGTCTCGTTGACAGCGCTCATCAGGGCTGCCGTGACGGCGTCCGGGCGTTGGCGAACGATAACAGTGACCTGGCTCCAGATTTCCTGCTGCAGCGCGGAGGTTTGCTGGTTCGCCTTCTCGATCGACTGCTGATCGCGCCCGCACGAACGAAGCCTTTGATTGATGCCCGCATTCGACGCAACGAGGCGCAAAATCGCCGCTTGGGCTCGCATTTATCACTATTCGATTACTTAGCTCTGTCGTGTGTATACAGGAAGAACGCGACACTCAAACTCGCAGAGTGCGTGGAGAAGAATCTTTCAACGTTGCATTCCATGTCGCGTGGATTCGCCGACAGCTGCCTTCATCCGTTGGAAATCAACGGGAATGGCGGCAACAGGAATGGAACATGGCCGCCACGGTGACGACCCGCCGATTGCGTTCACCAGCGTGCAGCTGGTGGGCGCACGTCAACACATTGATTATAAAAGAGTAAAATGGTGCCGCTTACGTGACTCGAACACGTGACCCCATCATTACGAATGATGTGCTCTACCGACTGAGCTAAAGCGGCAACCCGTGCGGGCGAACCATGCGGCCCCGCGATTTGCATGGGGCTGATACAGGCATTGTTTGAAGATTTCAAGCGCCCTGTCATCTCTTCGGTAAAAAAGAACGGCGCTGTGGAAATCTGTGGTCGACCGTTACAACGACAGGCGCGCACGGGCAGCGGTATATTCGCTCTCGAGCCGGTCGACGAGCTTGCCGACCGGTTCGATGGCCTTGATGGCGCCGATGCCCTGGCCGCTGCCCCAGATATCCTTCCAGGCCTTGGCGCCGCCGACGGCCTGTTCGAAATCCATCTTGGAGGGATCGGCGGCCGGGAGATTGTCGGGATCGAGGCCGACGGATCTGACCGAGGGCTTGAGGTAGTTGCCGTGAACGCCCGTGAAGTAGTTGGAATAGACGATGTCGTTCGCCATGCCGTCGACGATTGCCTGCTTGTAGGCCTCGGAGGCGCGAGCCTCCTCGGTCGCGATGAAGGGCGTGCCGATATAGGCCATGTCGGCCCCCATGGCCTGCGCCGCGAGGATGGCGCCGCCATTGGCGATGGCGCCGGCAAGCAGCAGCGGCCCATCGAACCATTCGCGGATCTCCTGAACGAGGGCAAAGGGCGAAAGCGTCCCGGCATGACCGCCGGCACCGGCTGCGACGGCAATCAGCCCGTCGGCACCCTTGCGGATGGCCGAGTTGGCATGGCGATTGTTGATGACATCGTGGAGTACGATGCCGCCATAGGAATGCACCGCGGCATTGACTTCCGGCACGGCGCCAAGCGACGAGATGACCACAGGCACCTTGTATTTGACGCAGAGCCTGAGGTCATGCTCCAGCCGCTTGTTCGACATGTGGACGATCTGGTTGACCGCAAACGGGGCAGCCGGCCGATCAGGGTTTGCCGCGTTGTGGGCAGCGAGATCCTCGGTGATCATCGCCAACCATTCGTCGAGCTGGCTCTCCGGCCGTGCGTTTAGCGCGGGAAAGGCGCCAACGACCCCAGCCTTGCACTGCGCCAGCGTCAGCGCCGGGTGCGAAATGATGAAGAGCGGCGAGGCGACAACCGGCAATCTGAGATTCTGGGTGAGGATCGGAGGCAGGGCCATGAGACACCGTAAGAATTGACGTTTACGAAAACGTCAATGTGATAGCAGAGACTTTCGGTGAGGAAAAGCTCGCTCTATCGATTCCATAAATATCGGCTATTCTTGCAAGACGATAAGGCAGCATGCGGCAACCCTGCGTTTTCCCCGGCCGATCCGACCCGGTAGCGGGGTGAGGCTTGCGATTTGCCCTGGTAGCAGCTACCGCTTTTACGAAGTGTTAAGGACAAAGCCCAGTCTCAGAGTAAAGGACCGGACGTGAGCGGATTAGAAACGGCTATCAGAACGGCGCTCAACAATGCCGATCGCGACAATCCCGAAGTCCGTGCAAAGATTTATCAATCCGCACGTCAGGCGCTTGAAGCCGGTCTCCGCAAACAGGACATCACCGACGCGGAAGCGGTGACCCATCATCGCCATAGACTCGAAACCACGATCCATACGATCGAGGCTGAAGAGCGCGAGCGTCTGCATCCGCGTCAGGGGCCGCCTGAAATTCCTGTGCCACCCGAGGTGGAAATGCCGAAGCCCGTGGCCCATGCCGCAGAGGACGAGGCGGCAAACGTCTCGATCGGCGGCGAGACCCGTGAGCATTCGGTCACGGACCCACGCTTCGACGACGAATCCAGCCTCGCTGGCGTGCATGCGGGCAGCGGCGATCACCTCGGCGCTGCGCCGACGGCCGAGGCGCCGGCGACGGTGGAGCAAAAACCGGCTCGGATGGACTTTCGGCCGGAGCGTGCGGCGGTTCGGCGCAAGCCGCGCAAGTTCTTCTCCAGGCTGCTCGTCGCTTGCGTTCTTCTCGCCTTCATCGGCATGGGCGCATGGTGGGTCTATTCATCGGGCCTGCTGATGACCGCCGCAGAACGAGATACAGGCGTTGCCAATCCGCCGGCGACCACGCAACCGGAAGACTTTGACGGCACCGAAAACACTGCTGCGGGCGATAATGCGGCTCCCGTCACAATCGACCCGCAAAACTCGTTCTCGGCAGATTGGATCGAGGTTTTCAAGCCGTCCGATGCGGACAAGATCAAGACCGGCCCGCAATCCCAGACGCAGAACGTTGCTGAAAGCGATGGCCCGGCAGTACGCCTGACCTCGCAAACCAATGGCAACGACGGCAATGTCAGTGTCAGCGTGCCGGCGGATGTGCTGCAGCAATTGGCCGGCAAGTCCTCGACGATTGCAATCACGTTGCAATCGACGTCTGACGAACCGACGCAGATTACCGTGGAGTGCAATTTCCAGTCGCTCGGCGACTGCGCCCGCCACCGCTTTTCCGTCGGTCGCCAGAAATCGGATGTGCTTCTGCAGGTCCGCTTCGATCGATCATTGGCGCCGAACTCTGCCGGCAGCCTGACGATCAACACCGACGTCGACGGCAAGGCGCGCGGCATCAATCTCTACGCCGTGCGGATCTTGCCGGGACAATAAGCTATTTCAGGAAGCCGGGACCCGAGCCGATGATCTTGTCGTCGAGCTTGCCGATGGCGTCCTTATCCTTGCCGTCGTAGTCCATCCTCTTCAGCATGTGACGGATCAGGTTTAGCCGCGCGCGACGCTTGTCGTTGGCGTGTATGACCGTCCAGGGCGCTGCGTCCGTATGCGTCTCCCTCAGCATACGGTCCCGCTTATCGCTATAGTCGCCCCATTTCGTCAGCGCCGCTATATCCATCGAAGAGAGCTTCCATACCTTGAGCGGATCGTGCCGGCGGTCATGGAACCGCTTCAGCTGCATCTCGCGGCCGATATCGAGGTAGAACTTGAAGAAGAAGATGCCTTCGTGGGCGATGCCGTTCTCGAGCTGAGGCGTTTGCTTCAGGAAGTCCTCATATTGCTTTGGAGTGCAGAAGCCCATGACCGGCTCGACCCCGGCCCGGTTATACCAGGACCGATCGAACAGCACGAACTCGCCGGCGGTGGGAAACTGCGTGATGTAGCGCTGAAAATACCATTGCCCTGCCTCGCGTTCAGTGGGCTTGGTCAGGGCAACCACCCGGGCGAGGCGCGGATTCATATGGGCGGACGAGGCCGAAATCGCCCCACCTTTGCCCGCCGCATCGCGTCCCTCGAAAAGCGCCATGACGCGGTTGCCGGTCGCCTGCAGCCAGAACTGCACCTTGACGAGTTCAATCTGCAGTTTCTGCAGCTCCTCGAGGTATTCCTCTTCCTTGAGTTTCTTGTTGTAGGGGAAGTCGCCCGATTGCAGGGCTGCTTCGTCGACCCAGTCCGGCAACACGGGATCGTCGACATCGAAGACGCGCTTCTTTCCGCGGATGTCCAGTTCGACGGCTCTGCTTTCGACATCATCGGCCATGACTTCTCTCCCGCTGTAACCTTCGCTGAGACAGGCGATCATATTTTCTTTTGAAAATCAAATGTCTTGCAGATCGCGGAAATTCCTGTGTGTTCCTGTTACAGCCCTTCCACTGCTGGCTGCGGTCGAAAACTTCTGTCATGATTCACGGCTATCACGCAGAGGTTTGAAGGCAATAGTACGAGTCGGGATCGCGAGGGGCAGTGGAAGACAAAGTACCGTGGACAAGAAACTTGATCGCACGCGTTCGGCAGGAACGCCCGGTTCTGCTGGTGGCGCTGCTGATTGCACTGATCGCTCTTGCCGCGGGCGTGAACAAGTGGGTCGTCCTCGGGCTTTTGCTATTGATGGTCATCACCGCGGTGTGGCACGCGGTTCCGGTCATCCGAGAGGCGCCGCTTGAGCCTGCACCTGAGATTATCGAAACGCCGCCCAGCAGATTGGTTGAAGTAACGGCGACGTTGGCCGCGCTCGACATGCCCGTCATGGTGCTTTCAAACGATGCTTCGGTGCTTTACCAAAATCGCGCTGCGGAAAAGGCGTTTGGCGAGGTCACCATTGGTGCCCACATTTCCGCGCGCCTGCGCTCGCCGGGCGTCCTCGACATTATCGCCGAAACGATTGCGACCAATGCGCCGAACCAGATCGAGCACTCCGAGCGCCTGCCGTCCGAGCGCGTTTACATCGTCCGCAGCGCACCCGTGGAGTTGGATCGACAGCAGCCGACGGATGAGCGCTTCTTCTTGGTCTCGTTTCGCGATATTTCCGAAGTCCGGCGCATCGACCGCATGCGTTCCGACTTCGTCGCCAACGCCAGCCATGAGTTGCGGACGCCGCTGGCGTCCCTGCGAGGCTTCATCGAGACCATCCAGGGACCAGCAAAGAACGACGCGAAGGCGCAGGAGCGCTTTCTGGGTATCATGCTGGATCAGGCCACCCGCATGAGCCGTCTGGTCGACGACCTGCTTTCCCTTTCTCGGCTGGAACTCAAGTCGCATATCGCCCCGGATCAGAAGGTCGACCTCGTCCCCCTTCTCGGCCACGTCAGGGACTCGCTGGTGCCGCTTGCAAATGACGTCGGTGTGGAGATCGCTCTGCATCTGCCGCAAGGCAAGGCAGAGGTGCTCGGCGACCGCGACGAGTTGGTTCAGGTATTTGAAAACCTGATGGAAAATGCCTGCAAATATGGGCAGGAGGGGAAGGCCGTCGATGTCTTCTTGAAGAATGGCTCGGGCGAACCTGTCGAGGTCACCGTGGTCGACAGGGGGCCGGGCATTCCTGCCGAGCACGTGCCCCGTCTGACCGAGCGATTCTATCGCGTGAGCATCGAGGATAGCCGTTCGAAGAAGGGCACGGGGCTGGGCCTTGCCATCGTCAAACACATCCTGACCCGGCACCGCGCCCGGCTGATCGTCAAGTCGGAAGTCGGGAAGGGGACGAGCTTCACCGTGCGGTTTTGACATAAAACTGCAGCGACCTCGACCATCGTCTATTCTTTGTATTGTAAATTCAAATACATAAGCTGTCACAAATGTTTCGTCAAAATGACATAAAAGCTCTAGCCATCAGGGGCTAAAGAGAGCGTGCCGCTGATGAGACGGCACCGCCAAAGGCCATTGAAGGCCGCACTCAGACCGCATTATGCCCGGGAGATTGTTATGAACGCTTTTAAACTTACGGTCGCTGCACTTGCCGCTTCCGCCGCTTTTGCTGGCGCGGCTGTTGCTCGCGACCAGGTTCAGGTAGCCGGTTCCTCCACCGTCCTGCCTTACGCCAAGATCGTTGCCGAAACTTTCGGCGAAACCTTCACGGACTTCAAGACGCCGGTCGTTGAATCCGGCGGTACGGGCGCAGGCCTCAAGGAATTCTGCAAGGGCGTTGGCCCGGATAGCATCGACGTTGCTAACGCTTCGCGTCCGATCAACGCCAAGGAACTGGACGCCTGCAAGGCAGCTGGCGTAACCGACATCCAGGAAGTCAAGATCGGTTATGACGGCATCGTCTTCGCAACTGACTCGTCCAACCCGGACGTTGCTTACGTTCCGGCCGACATCTACAAGGCTCTGGCCGCTCAGGTCGTCGTTGACGGCAAGCTCGTCGACAACCCGTACAAGAAGTGGTCGGAAGTCAACCCGGCTCTCCCGGCTGTTGATATCGCTGCCTACATCCCGGGCGAAAAGCACGGCACCCGCGAAGTCTTCGAACAGAACGTTCTCGCTGCTGGCTGCAAGGCTTCCGGCGCTCTCGACGTCATCAAGGCTGCGATCTCTGACGCTGCTGCTCAGACCAAGGCTTGCGTTGCAGTTCGCAAGGACGGCGCTGCCGTCGACATCGACGGCGACTATCCGGAAACGCTGGCACGCATCGCTGCCAACAAGACCGGCGTTGGCGTCTTCGGCCTTTCCTTCTATGAAAACAACGCCGACAAGCTGAAGGTTGCGACCGTCAACGGTATCGTTCCGTCGACCGAAACCATCTCCAACGGCACCTACCCGGTTTCCCGTCCGCTGTTCTTCTACGTCAAGAAGGCACATCTCGGCGTCATCCCGGGCCTGAAGGAATACGTCAATTTCTTCGTTTCCGAGCAGATGATCGGCCCTGACAGCCCGCTCGTCGAGTACGGCCTCGTTGCCGCTCCGGACGCTGAACGCGACGCCATCCGCAAGAGCGTTGAAGACGGCAAGACCATGTAATGACCTTTGCCGGCGCGATTACCAGATCGCGCCGGCATCGCCTTGTTCCGCCACTGGAACGAGGTTTGAACTCCTCCAAGTTTGAGAGCCGGATCGGTCTGCCTGCCGCTTCCGCTTTTGGAGTCAAAGGGCCTGGGGACCTAAACGAATGGGTACATCCATCATTCTCTTGTGCCTCGTGGTACTTGGCGCCGTTGCATATCTTGCAGCGCGCAGCCGTGCTACGGCACTTGCCGGGGGCAAGTCCTCCGCACTGCATTCGCGACCGGGTTACTATGGCGTCTATGCCGCAATCTGGACGGTGCTGCCTGCACTGATCTTGCTGTGCGCCTGGCTGGCGATCAGCCCTTCAATCATTGAATCTTCCGTCCGTGGCGCCTTCCCGGATGACGTAAAGGCCCAACCGGCCGCACAGCAGAACCTGAACTACGGCATGGTCAGCGCCATCGCGCGGGGCTTGCCGCTGCTCACTGCTGACGAGGTTGCCGGTGCTGCCGACGATCCGGCCGGCCTCCAGGCAAAGCTTGCCGCAAAGGGCGTTCCGCTCGCCGGTCCGCCTCAGCCCTATATGATCGAGGCGGCGCAGAAGCTGAATGCAGAATCCGGCTCCAGCCGCCTCGTGATGACGGCGCTGGTTCTCGTCCTTGCCGTCGCTGGCGCATTCTATGCGCTTCGCGAAGTCGCTCCGCGGTTCCGCGCGCGAAACCGCGTCGAGCGCGTCATGCTCTGGGGCCTGCTCCTGGCATCGTCGATCGCCATCTTGACGACAATCGGTATCGTTCTGTCGATGCTGACGGAAGCGGCCCACTTCTTCGCTGCCGTTCCCGCTGCAGACTTCTTCTTCGGGACGGTATGGGATCCGCGCTTCGCCGGTGCCGGCAGCTCGTCCTTCGGGCAATTCGGCTTGATCCCGCTGTTGCTCGGTACGCTCTATATCGGCTTCGTTGCAATGCTCGTGGCGGTACCAGTCGGTCTCTTCGCGGCGATCTACATGGCTGAGTACGCCGCTCCCAGGGTTCGCTCGATCGCAAAGCCGCTGCTCGAAGTTCTCGCCGGTATTCCGACGATCGTCTACGGCTTCTTCGCCCTGGTCACCGTCGGTCCGTTCCTGCGCGATTTGTCTTCGCAGGTGAGCGGCCTCCTTTCCGGCAACTACACGAACTTCATTCAGGCGCAGAGCGTTCTGACTGCGGGTATCGTCATGGGCATCATGCTGATCCCGTACGTTTCGTCGCTGTCGGACGATATCATCACAGCGGTGCCGCGCGCGCTTCGTGACGGTTCGCTCGGTCTGGGTGCGACGCGCTCGGAAACGATCAAGAAGGTCGTGCTTCCCGCAGCGCTTCCCGGCATCGTCGGCGCACTTCTGATGACGGCCTCGCGTGCGATCGGTGAAACCATGATCGTCGTGCTGGCGGCAGGCGTTGCTGCCCGCATCCAGATCAATCCTTTCGAGCCTATGACGACAGTGACGGTCAAGATCGTCAATCAGCTGACAGGCGACCTTGAATTTACCTCGCCGCAGACGCTGGTTGCCTTCGCCCTCGGCATCACGCTGTTCTTCATCACGCTTTGCCTCAACATCTACGCGCTCTACATCGTGCGCAAATACCGGGAGCAGTACGAATGACGGATATTGTTTCTCCGGTTCAAGGCGTTGTCGTCTCGAAGGCGCCTGAACGTCGCGACATCGGCCTGAAGCGCCGCTATGCCGCCGAACGTCGGTTCCGGGCCTATGGGATTGCCGCAATCTCCTTTGGCTTGATCTTCCTGGCAATCTTGCTGACGAGCGTTATCAGCAAAGGCTATACGGCCTTTCAGCAGACGGCGATCACGCTGCCGATCGAGTTCAGCGAGAAAACGATCGACCCAAACAACAAGCGAGCGACCGATCCCTCGGTTCTGGTTGCTGCGAACTACGCGCCTCTCATCCGCGACGCGATGATCAAGGCGCTCAACCTCAATCCGTCGAGCCGTCCGGACCTTCGTGACGCAGCCGCGATGATCTCGAAGGGTGCGCCGATCCAGCTGCGCGACATGGTCGTTGCCGATCCTTCGCTGATCGGCAAGACGGTCAGTGTCACGCTGCTTGCGGACGCCAATATCGACTCCGCCAACAAGGGTCAGATCGACCTCAACGTGGACGAAAAGAACCGCAAGGTGAACGACAAGCAGGTCGGCTGGATGAACCAGCTTGCCGCCGATGGCACCCTGCACAAGAAGTTCAACACCGGTCTCTTCGTCAACGGCAACTCCAGCCGTCCGGAGGCTGCGGGACTCGGCGTTGCGCTGATCGGTTCGCTCTACCTGATGTTGATCGTGCTCGCCCTCTCACTGCCGATCGGTGTCGCAGCTTCGATCTATCTCGAAGAGTTTGCGCCGAAGAACAAGCTGACCGACCTGATCGAGGTCAACATCAACAATCTCGCGGCTGTTCCCTCGATCGTCTACGGCCTGCTCGGTCTTGCCGTCTTCATCAACTTCGCAGGCCTGCCGCGTTCCGCGTCGCTGGTCGGCGGTCTGGTGCTGTCGCTGATGACTCTTCCGACGATCATCATCGCGACGCGCGCAGCGCTCCGCGCCGTGCCGCCGTCAATCCGCGCGGCTGCCCTTGGTCTCGGTGCCTCGAAGATGCAGATGGTGTTCCACCACGTCCTGCCGCTCGCGATGCCCGGCATCCTGACCGGCACGATCATCGGCCTGGCACATGCACTCGGCGAGACGGCTCCGCTGCTCTTGATCGGCATGGTCGCCTTCGTCGCCAACGCACCGGCAACGCCGATGGAGCCTTCGACAGCCCTGCCGGTCCAGGTCTACATGTGGGCCAACGAAGCCGAGCGTGCCTTCGTCGAGCGCACATCGGGTGCCATCATCGTCCTGCTCCTGTTCCTGGTCGTCATGAACTTCGGAGCCATTCTCTTGCGTCGTCGCTTTGAGCGCCGCTGGTAAACGGAGTAGACATTATGAACATGTTGACGGAAGCAGCAGTTGAGAAGGCGCTGGATCAGAAGATGAATACCGTTCCCTATAAGATGATCGGCCAGGACGTCTCGGTTTACTACGGCGAAAAGCGTGCGCTTTTCGATGTGAAGCTAAACATTCGCGAAAACACGGTGACAGCATTGATCGGCCCGTCCGGTTGCGGCAAGTCCACCTTCCTGCGCAGCCTGAACCGCATGAACGACACGATCGATGGTTGCCGGGTTACCGGCAAGATCACGCTCGATGGTGACGATATCTACGATCCGGATATCGATGTCGTGGAACTCCGCGCTCGCGTCGGCATGGTGTTCCAGAAGCCGAACCCGTTCCCGAAGACGATCTATGAGAACGTCGCCTACGGCCCGCGCATCCATGGTCTTGCCAAGTCGAAGGCCGACATGGACCAGATCGTCGAGGTCAGCCTGCAGCGCGCCGGTCTGTGGAACGAGGTGAAGGATCGCGTTCATGAAGCCGGCACCGGCCTTTCCGGTGGTCAGCAGCAACGTCTCTGCATCGCCCGCGCCGTTGCCGTCAGCCCGGAAGTGATCCTGATGGACGAGCCGTGCTCGGCTCTCGATCCGATCGCCACGGCAAAGGTCGAGGAGCTGATCCACGAGCTTCGCGAAAACTACACGATCGTCATCGTGACGCACTCGATGCAGCAGGCCGCCCGCGTTTCGCAGCGCACGGCGATGTTCCACCTCGGCAATCTCGTCGAGGAGAACGACACCGACAAGATGTTCACCAACCCGGACGACCCGCGCACCCAGGACTACATCATGGGTCGCTTCGGTTGATCGCCGGCGTCGGTAACCCTCACCATATTCAAGGATGAGCCCTATGGCATCGACACATATCTTTTCTGCCTACGACGACGATCTGAAGTTCCTGTCCCGCCGTATCTCGGAAATGGGCGGCCTGGCCGAGCAGATGGTCTCGGATGCGGTTCGCGCCCTCGTCAACGGCGACACGGCTCTGGCCCAGAAGGTCATCTCCGACGACGTGATCCTCGATCACGCCGAACGCGAGGTTGGTGACAAGGCGATCGTTACGATCGCCCGCCGCCAGCCGATGGCCGCCGATCTTCGCGAAATCATGGGCTCGATCCGCATTGCGGCTGACCTCGAGCGCGTCGGCGATCTTGGCAAGAACACCGCCAAGCGCGTCATTGCCGTCCAGAGCGCCGGCGTGCCGCGCAGGCTCGCTCGCGGCCTCGAGCATCTCTCCGAACTGGCACTCGTCCAGCTCAAGGAAGTGCTCGACGTCTACACGAGCCGGGCCGCCGACAAGGCAAAGTCGATCCGCGAACGCGACGAGGAAATCGACGCGATGTATACCTCGCTGTTTCGCGAGATGCTCACCTACATGATGGAAGATCCGCGCAACATCACCAGCTGCACGCATCTTCTGTTCTGCGCCAAGAACATCGAGCGTATCGGCGACCACGCGACCAACATTGCCGAAACCATCTATTACATGGCCACCGGTGCCCAGCCGGAAGGCGAACGTCCGAAGGACGATACCGCCAACACCGTCGGCGCCGTCACGGAATAATCGTTCCGCGACCGTGCCCCCAGGAGACCGAAACGAATGATACCCAAAGTAGCTGTCGTTGAAGATGAAGAAGCGCTGAGCGTGCTTCTTCGCTATAACCTTGAAGCTGAAGGCTTCGAGGTCGATACCATCCTGCGCGGCGACGAGGCCGAGATCCGGCTGCAGGAACGCACGCCGGACCTGCTGATCCTCGATTGGATGCTCCCGGGCGTGTCGGGCATCGAACTCTGCCGCCGCCTGCGCATGCGGCCGGAAACCGAGCGCCTGCCGATCATCATGCTGACAGCGCGCGGCGAGGAAAGCGAACGCGTTCGCGGCCTCTCCACCGGCGCCGATGACTACGTCGTCAAACCGTTCTCGACGCCGGAGCTTGTCGCCCGCGTCAAGGCCATGCTGCGTCGTGCCAAGCCCGAGGTACTCTCGACGCTCTTGAAGTGCGGCGACATCGAGCTCGACCGCGAGACGCACCGCGTTCATCGCAAGAGCCGCGAAGTTCGCCTCGGCCCGACCGAGTTCCGTCTCCTCGAGTTCCTGATGGCGTCACCGGGGCGCGTTTTCTCGCGTTCGCAGTTGCTCGACGGCGTTTGGGGTCACGACATCTATGTCGATGAGCGTACTGTCGACGTGCACGTTGGCCGCCTGCGCAAGGCGCTGAACTTCTCCAACATGCAGGACGTCATCCGCACCGTGCGTGGTGCCGGATACTCCATGGAAGCCTGAGGCTTCCCTCGACCTCCATACTGCTTCAACGAAAAACGGGCCCGCGAGGGCCCGTTTTCTTGTGTCCTTATCCGGCTTCCGGGTCAGGCGACCCGGTTGGCTGCCTTGCGGCGCTCGTTGACCGGCTGGTACGCCATACGCTGGTGGTACGTGCAATACGGGGAATTATCCGGAGATTCGCAGCCGCAGAAGTGGAAGTCGTCCTTCAGCGGATCACCGACCGGCCACTTGCAGGTGCGTTCGGTCAGTTCCGTCAGGCCGAGGCGGCGGGAAATCGGAACGACCACGTTTGCGGCCGGGCGGAAGCTGACTTGCTCGATAGCATCGATTTCGATCTCTTCCTTGAGCATCGTCGCACCCTGCTGGCGGGTGACGGTGCGCGTGGTGACGCGAGATGCATAGTTCGGAGCGCGCGGCGCGGATGTGGTGCGCTTGGGCGTTCTGACAGTTGTCGTCGAGCCTCCGGCCTTGGCTCGGCCGGGCAAACTCAAACGGTGGACTTTGCCGATGACGGCATTGCGACTTACACCGCCAAGTTGTGCTGCGATCTGGCTGGCGCTAAGGCCCTCGGACCAAAGCTTCTTCAGTTTTTCAACGCGCTCGTCTGTCCAGTTCATGCCCCTGTCTCCGCCTTATTAGCGTTGGTGTAGGCAGAATCCTTCACCGTTGCCCCGGACGTATCCGAGGCAAGAAACGCTTGCTCGATTTTGGTGACTAGTTCCGCCGCATGCAGTCTAGTAATTGAGTTTTAACCTAGTGTGAGGCTGACTCTGTGACAAGAGTCGGTTGAATCCCGGCGAATCGAATTTCAAGTTTTCCCCAACTTGCTGGACGGGAGAGTCATTTCTGCAACATTAGTTGTTGATAGGTCCTGCGGCCTCAGATGGCTGCTTGACGCATGTTGCAAAGCCTCAGTTTTGTTGACATCGCAGTGCGAAAAGTAAATAGTGCTGCTCGCCGCCGAAAGGCGGCATTTTTAATTTTCCGGACCTGCTTTCCTTAGCCGGAATCCGGCCACTGGTAATCAATGACAGGAGATCGCGCCATGGCTGAAGCCGCGCTTTACGATACCTACTCTCGTGCCCCGCTGCGGTTCGAGCGAGGCGAGGGCGTGTGGCTGATCACCGAAACGGGCGAGCGATATCTTGATTTCGGCGCGGGCGTTGCTGTCACCTCTGTCGGTCACGGCCATCCGCACGTGGTGGGGGCGTTGAAGGAGCAGGCAGACAAGGTCTGGCACCTTTCCAATATCTATGAGATCCCCGGTCAGGAGACGCTCGCGAAGCGGCTGACCGAGGCGACATTCGCCGACAAGGTGTTCTTCACGAACTCCGGCGCGGAAGCCTTGGAATGTGCGATCAAGACCGCACGCCGCTATCAGTTTTCGAAGGGCCATCCCGAGCGGTTCCATATCATCACCTTTGAAGGCGCCTTCCATGGCCGTACGCTGGCGACAATCGCGGCCGGCGGCCAGGAGAAATATCTTGAAGGCTTCGGTCCCAAGGCACCCGGCTTCGACCAGGTTCCTTTCGGCGATCTCGATGCCGTTCGCGCTGCCATTACAAGCGAGACGGCCGCTATCCTGATCGAGCCTATTCAGGGAGAAGGCGGCGTTCGCCCGGCGACCAACGAGTTTCTGAAGGCGCTCCGCGCAATGTGCGACGAGCACGGTCTGCTGCTGATCTTCGACGAAGTGCAAACGGGCGTGGGCCGCACCGGCAAGCTTTTTGCCCATGAGTGGTCTGGTGCCGCCCCCGACATCATGGCAGTTGCCAAGGGCATTGGCGGAGGTTTCCCGCTTGGCGCCTGCCTTGCGACGGCAGAGGCCGCTTCCGGCATGAAAGCCGGTACCCACGGCTCCACCTATGGCGGCAATCCGCTGGCCATGGCTGTCGGTAGTGCCGTGCTCGAGGTGGTCCTCGCGGATGGCTTCCTGCAGCAGGTGCGCGACGTCTCGCTGGTCTTCCGTCAGGGGCTGGCCTCGCTCAAGGATCGCTATCCTGATATCATAGAGGATATCAGGGGCGAGGGACTGCTGCTCGGCGTCAAGGCAGCCGTGCCGTCCTCCGAACTGCTGCAGGCGATCCGTGATGCCCATTTGCTCGGCGTGCCCGCTGGCGACAACGTCATTCGCCTTCTGCCGCCACTGGTCGTTACGCCTGACGAAGCCCGCGAGGGCCTGGCCCGCCTCGAACGCGCAGCCGAAAGCCTGCGCGCTTCGAAGGTTAAGAAGACGGCTTAATGGACAGTGCCTGTTGCAAGACGGGCGTGATAGGTAAAGACAATGGCTTCCCCCAAACACTTCCTCGACCTCTCCGCCGTCGCGGCATCCGACCTGCGGCTCATCATGAATGACGCGATGTCACGCAAGCAGGCCTTCAAGGCCGGGCAGGGCGACAAGCCGCTCGCTGGCAAGATGCTTGCGATGATCTTCGAGAAGCCTTCGACCCGTACCCGCGTGTCTTTCGATGTTGGCATGCGTCAGCTCGGCGGCGAGACGCTGTTCCTGTCCGGAACCGAAATGCAGCTAGGCCGCGCCGAGACGATCGGCGACACGGCAAAGGTGCTTTCGCGTTATGTCGATGCGATCATGATCCGCACGACCGATCACGCCCGCATGCTGGAGCTGGCCGAGCACGCAACAGTTCCCGTCATCAACGCGCTGACCGACGATACGCACCCCTGCCAGATCATGGCCGACATCATGACGTTCGAGGAGCACCGCGGACCCATCAAGGGCAAGACCGTTGCCTGGACGGGCGACGGCAACAATGTGCTGCATTCTCTGATCGAAGGCGCTGCCCGCTTCGGCTATCGCATGAACATGGCGGTACCCCTTGGTTCCGAGCCAAAGGATCACTATTTGAACTGGGCCCGCAATGAGGGCGCCGAAGTCATGCTTGGTCACGATGCTGACCGCGCGGTTGCTGGCGCCGATTGCGTGGTGACCGATACCTGGGTCTCCATGAATCAGGAACATCGGGCCCGGGGTCACAACGTCTTCCAGCCTTATCAGGTCAACGCGGCTTTGATGGCACAGGCCGGCAAGGATGCATTGTTCATGCATTGCCTGCCCGCCCATCGTGGTGAGGAAGTCACGGACGAGGTGATCGACGGCCCGCAATCCGTGGTCTTCGATGAAGCGGAAAACCGTCTTCATGCGCAGAAGTCGATTCTTGCTTGGTGCCTGGGCGCGATCTGAACCATACTGGATGCCACATCAGGGCGGAATGGCCCGTGGCCGCGCGAGCGGATGGATACACTTGTCCGCCGCTCTCAGACTAGGAGAAGACCATGGCAGAACCTGCAGCCACCCTCGGCGAGTTCAATTTCGCCGGTGATGATCACGTCGTTCCTTTTCAGGTTGAGGGCCTGGATGTGCGCGGTCGCGCCGTCCAGCTCGGGCCGATGCTGGACGCGATCCTCGAGCGCCATCGCTATCCCGCGCCCGTCGCGCGGCTTCTTGCCGAAGTCGTCGTGCTGACGGTGCTGCTTGGCACGTCGCTGAAATTCGAAGGCAAGTTTACGGTCCAGACCAAGGGTGATGGCCCTGTGGACCTGCTTGTTTGCGATTTCTCGACGCCCGAGAATGTGCGCGCCTACGCCCGCTTCAACCAGGGCCTCCTCGACAAGGCGGTTGCTGCCGGCCAGGTCGAACCCGAACAGCTGCTCGGCAAGGGCATGCTGGCGTTCACAATCGATCAGGGCAAGTTCAGCCAACCTTATCAGGGCATCGTTGCGCTTGACGGGGCTACGCTTGAGGAAATTGCCGGCACATATTTCCGCCAGTCCGAGCAGATCCCGACGCGGGTGCGCCTTGCCGCCGCTGAACTCTTCGATCGCGACGAGGCCGGCAAGCCGCGCCATCGCTGGCGGGCAGGGGGGCTGGTCGCCCAGTTCCTGCCGGAAGCGCCGGAGCGCATGCGTCAGCCGGATCTTCACGGCGGTGACGGCGACACGGCAGGCCTTGCTCACAAGGAAGACGACGCCTGGATGGAAGCCCGTTCGCTCGTCGACACGATCGACGCCGACGAGTTGACCGATCCGCAGGTCGGCACTGAGCGGCTGCTCTATAGGCTGTTTCATGAGCGCGGCGTTCGCGTTTACGACGCGCGCGAGGTCTTCGATCGGTGCAGCTGTTCGCGTGAGAAGATCAAGGGCGTGCTGAAGGGCTTCTCGGCGGAAGAAATCGATGCCAGCCAGGAAGACGGCGCGATCTCGGTCACTTGCGAGTTTTGCTCGACGACCTATCGCTTCGAGGTCGAAGAGGTAGCCCAGGCGGCTGAATGATCAGTTCAGGACTCTGAGCAGTCCTGGCGAGTCCAGAGAGAAGGCGGGAATTTCGACATCGAAAAGCTCGCCTTCGTCCGTTTCCATCTGGTAGTGGCCAAACATCAGCCCTGATGGCGTATCGAGCGGGCAACCCGAGGAATACTCATAGGTATCGCCTGGAGCAAGCGTAGGCTGTTCGCCAACGACACCAGCACCCGTGACCTCGTCGACGATCCCGTTCTGGTCGGTGATGTTCCAGTAACGGTTCACCAGCCGCACGCTCTTGTCGGAATTGTTGCTGATGACGATCCTGTAGCCCCAGACATAGCGGTCGTCCTCCGGATCGGATTGCTCCTCCAGATAAAAAGGCTCGACGACGACTTCAATGTCTCGTGTAAGGGCGCGGTACATACCTACACCATAGTCAACATACGTTACCGGTATCTTATACAGCGACCGATCCGTCAATAAAACCGATAGTCGATCACGTCAGAAATGCCTGTAATGGCAAGAAGTTTCGCGTATTAAGTCCGGTTTTCGGCGGTCTTGCTTGCAATAAAGGGCGTATGGCCGTCGGCCGGATTCGCATCAATCCGGCCGATGCCGATCGATCAGGCGTTTACTTTTGCGAGAGCCTGGGCGAAATCCTCGATCAGGTCGTCCGTGTCCTCGATGCCTGCAGACAGACGAACGGTGCCGCCGGAAATGCCGAGTTCCGCCCGCGCTTCGTCCGTCAGGTTCTTGTGCGTCGTCGTCGCCGGGTGGGTGATCAGGCTCTTGGCATCGCCCAAGTTGTTGGATATCTTCACGATCTGCAAGGCGTTCTGCAAGGCGAAGGCCGCTTCCTTGCCGCCCTTCAGTTCGATGGCGACCAGTGTCGAGCCACCCTTCATCTGCTTGGCGACGATGTCGGCCTGCGGATGATCCTTGCGGCCTGGATAGATGACCTTGGCGACCTTCGGCTGCTCGGCCAGGAAGTCGGCGATCTTCGCCGCGTTTTTGGTCTGCTGCTTGACGCGAAGCGGCAACGTCTCGAGCCCCTTCAGCAGCGTCCATGCCGTGAATGGCGACATGGCAGGCCCGGTGTGTCGGTAATAGTCCTGGAGATGTTCGCTGACCCACTCCTTGTCGGAGAGGATCACGCCGCCGAGGCTGCGGCCCTGGCCGTCGATGTGCTTGGTGGCCGAATAGACGACGATATGGGCGCCGAGTTCAAGCGGCTTCTGGAAGATCGGGGTTGCAAAGACGTTGTCGACCACGACCTTGGCGCCGATCTGGTTGGCAAGCTTGGCAACGCCGGCGATATCGATCACTTCGAGCGTCGGGTTGGTCGGGCTTTCCAGGAAGAACACCTTGGTGGTCGGGCGGATCGCCTTTTCCCAGTTCTCGAGATAGCGGCCGTCAACAAGCGTGCATTCGATGCCGTATTTCGGCGCGAGTGTCTCGACGACCCACCGGCACGAACCGAAAAGTGCGCGGGCGGCAACGATGTGGTCGCCTGCCTTCAGCTGGCAGAGGATTGCTGCCGTGACGGCTGCCATGCCCGAAGCGGTAGCGCGGGCTTCCTCGGCGCCTTCGAGCGCGCACATGCGCTTCTCGAACATGTCGTTGGTGGGGCTGCCGTAGCGGGCGTAGATATAGCCCTCCGTCTCGCCCTTGAAGCGTGCTTCCGCCGCTTCCGCGCTGTCATAGACAAAGCCCTGCGTGAGGTAGATTGCTTCCGAGGTCTCGCCGTATTGCGAGCGCAGAGAGCCGTCGTGAACGAGTTGGGTTGCGGGGCGCCAAGTCTTGCTCATGAATCACCACTTTCAAACAACAAAAAAACCGGCCGCGAAAGCAGACCGGTTTTGCACCCGGTCCTTTTAGCCACTTGTTTAACGTGGCTGCAAGCCGACCGGCCAAATCACCACGGGATAAAAGTGCAATACTGCCGTTCTATGCTTGCGTCAATTCCTTGAGTTTGGTTTTGTCTCCACCGAATATGGATGGGGCATGATGGCTCGCGAAACAGGAATTTTGGCGGATCGCGCGATAGCTGCGCTCTTTGAGGCGGGAAGTCTCACCAGCGAGCGCGATTTGGACCACGACCAGATCCAGCCGGCAAGCCTCGATCTCAGGCTCGGCGCAAGGGCTTTTCGCGTTCGCGCGAGCTTCATGCCGGGCCCATCCCATCTTGTGTCCGACAAGCTCGATCGCCTCAGCCTCCACGTCGTCGACCTCTCTGAAGGTGCGGTTCTCGAGACGGGCTGCGTTTACATCGTTCCGTTGATGGAACGCCTCGACCTGCCGGCCGACATGTCGGCCTCGGCCAATCCGAAGAGTTCGACGGGACGGCTGGATATCTTCACGCGCGTCATCACCGACTACGCTCAGGAGTTCGACAAGATCCCGGCGGGTTATTCCGGTCCGCTCTATCTCGAAATCAGCCCGCGCACCTTCCCGATCGTCGTGCGCCGCGGTTCGCGCCTTTCGCAGATCCGTTTCCGCGTCGGTCATTCCGTGCTTGGCGAGGCAGAGCTTCTGGTGCTGCACGATGCCGAAACGCTGGTTGCCAGCAAGCAGCCGAACGTCTCGGGCGGCGCCATTGCCCTGTCGATCGATCTGGCTGGCGACAAGGGTGGCTTGATCGGTTACCGCGGAAAACATCACACGGCCGTCGTCGATGTCGACAAGAAGGCGCAGCACGACATCTATGACTTCTGGGAACCTCTCTATAGCCGTGGTCGCAATGAACTGATCCTGGATCCGGACGAGTTTTATATTCTCGTCTCGCGCGAAGCCATCCATGTGCCACCGCACTACGCGGCCGAGATGACCCCCTTCGATCCCCTGGTCGGCGAATTCCGCGTGCACTATGCGGGCTTCTTCGATCCGGGCTTTGGGCACGCCCCTGCCGGCGGCCGTGGCAGCCGCGCCGTGCTTGAGGTTCGCAGCCACGAGGTCCCGTTTATCCTCGAAGACGGCCAGATCGTCGGCCGTCTTGTCTACGAGCACATGCAGGAGCATCCGGAAAGCCTCTATGGTTCTGGCCTCGGCTCGAACTATCAGGCGCAGGGCCTGAAGCTCTCCAAGCACTTCCGCATCTGAGAACTCTGCCGGCGTGCGCCATTATTCGGCGAGAGGCGGGGCAACGTTCCTGCTGCCGATCTGGAGAAGCGGCGTTCGACGGCTGATAAAGGGTGGGCGGTAAAGCCTTCGTGAGCGCTGCGGTGTCCGCGCGGTGACGGTGCGGTGTTCCAGCTTGCTGACAAGGACCGAAGGGCGCGCGAACATACGTTTCCAGAGGCCTCTTCCTGCCGCAAGCGGGTAAGCGCGCCGCGGCATCACTTCCGGCATCTCGCTGAAGATCCGCTGCACCATCTTCTGGCGAACCTCTTCCGGCGTTTTCTTGATTTCCCAGGCATCCCGCCGGTCCCTGATGCCGACGATCGACACCGATACACCTGATCTCCCCCTGTCCATAGCGGTCACTTGGCCGGCGACATCGAAGTCGGCGAAAGGCGTAAAGATCAGAAGGTCTCCCAACCGCATGTCGGCGAAGGCGACCTCGTCCTGCATGGTCATCCTTGCCCTGTGAATCGATATTGTGTCGAAGGTGCAGGGGGCTGATTTGCCGCGGCTGGCGACATGCCCTTTGCGCTCGAGGGGAAACTCGATGTCATCAAGCGCCTCTCTTGGAAGCTCGATGCAGACGAGCAGTGACACGAAGGCATAAACCATCACGACTATGCCCCATGCAACGCTGAAGCCGTCGAGATCATTGTAGGTTCCGAGCAGCGGTCCGTTCAGCATCCCGACAAATGTCAGCACAATGACGCAGAGAAATGTCCCGGCAATCGGATAAATGACTTCGACCCGCCCGCGGTCCTCGCCCTTGGCCGTCACCTTGAACGGGCGGCCGAACGGATGCAGGAGCGCATGAAAGAGGGCGATGGTGATCGGCACGGCCGAAACCATTTGCGACACTTCGGTAAAGAGAGGCAGGCTGCGTCCGCCCGAGACCCATGCGTGGAACGCCCACATGCCGGCGACCATCGGCAGTGCGTAGAGGAAGAAAGCCTCGGGCTCCATGCGAATGGCCGGTAGGCCAAGGAAATAGTAGAGCAGCGGTGCCGCCATCAGCAGCAGGATGAACGGGCGGCAGAACCAGAAAAGCAGGCCGTGAAAGTAGTGCATCCGCTGCACGAAGCTGAAGCCCTTGCCAAGGAAGGGACCATCACGAAGGAGCGCTACCTGGATAGTGCCAAGGCACCAGCGGCAGCGCTGTGTAATGTAGCCGGAGAGGCTTTCGGCCGACAGGCCAACGCTCAGGCGCTCGTTCAGCCAGCGTGTCTTCAGCCCCTTCTGCAGCAGCCGATAGGTCAGGTGAATATCCTCGGTCACCGTTTCCTGCGGCATGCCGCCGATCATCGCCAAGGCGTCCCGGCGGACCACGCACGACGTTCCGACACAGAAAGCGGCCCCCCAGCCATCCTTCGACGGCTGCATGACATCGAAGAAAATACGCTGGTCATCTACCCAGGCTTTCGAGGCCAGAAGATTGTGCTGGACAGGATCGGCGTTGTAATAAAACTGCGGGGTCTGGATGAGGCCGACGTCCGTGTTGATGAACTGGCCTACCGTACGGTTCAGAATTGCACGCTGTGGTGCGAAATCCGCATCGAGGATCAGAATGAAGGGCGCGTTGGTTTCCTTCGCCGTCTGCCGTATCGCATTGTTGATATTGCCGCCCTTGGCGCCGGCATTGTCCTCGCGCCCGAGATACCGGACGCCGACCTCGGCGCAATAATCCCGCAGCCAGTCTCGCCGTCCGTCGTCTAGCACCCATACCGTGAAGTTGCTGTAGTCGATCGCCTTAGCGGCAAGGATCGTTCGTTCCAGGATCGATAGTTCTTCGTTGTAGGTGCAGATGAAAACGTCCACGGCAGGCTGTCGAGCAAGTCTTGCCAGCAGTGCCTCGCTGGCGTCGGCCGCGCCGTGATGATCGGTTCGTCGAAAAAAGAAAACGATCGACAAGACCGTGTAGAAGATGACGACTAGTTCGAAGGACAAATAGATCCTGGGCCAGATCGCGTAGGCGCTCCATTCGAAGTCCGGCAAGGTCTTGGTGAGGCGAAAATACAGGTAGTTCGACAGCATCACGACGAGGATCGAACCGAAGATAATCCGGTCGGCGCTGCGGCGGCTATCGAGAAGCCAACTGCATCCCAGTATCAGCGCAATGGCCAGCGCCGAAAACAGCATCGAATCGGACAGCGTGACTACTTCTGGGGACATGGGGACTCCTTGCCATCGGACGCCTGGCCCGCGCTGCCAACGAAGGGGTTGAGATCGAGCGCTGCAAGCACGGCCCAGCCTGTGGCGCCGACATGCGGCAAACGGTAATACTTGAAGTCGCCGGGCGCAGAGTTCGGCCCGACCTGGAGACCCGTGGACAGCTGCTCGTTGACCGTCGCGTAGATCAGGTTGCCGGGGGACCGTTGAGCTTCGATCGTCTTGAACAATGGCTCCGCCTTCGCCGGTTGGCCGGTAAGGCGAAGCACGAGGGCTGCCTGTGCCGTTCCTTCGAGCCAGATCCCGTCGCGGTCGCTGTTGAAGTCGAAGCCTCCGTCGACGCCGTGATGGATTTCTGTCCACTCGATCACGCGGCTGGCCTTGCCCTTGAAATCGGGAACCGCAATCAGCGGCCAAAGCTCCGCGTCGAGGCCGGACATCTCGATGTTCGGAGCGTTGCTGTCAGGCACGCTGCCGATAAAGAACCGCCCTTCACCCTCGTTCCACATGGCTTTGAGGAACTGCAGAGCGCGGTCGCCCTGGTGCGGCCAATCCCCGCCTTCGTCCAGTTGTGCAAGCCAGCGGTCCGCCGCGTAGACGTCGAGATTATGCTCGGTCGATTTCCACGTCATCCGCTCAGGCGTTGGCTCGTGGCCGAAGTAGCCACCGAAGTATCCTGCGTTCCGGGGGTCTGCCGTGCTTCGGTGGATCCAATCCATGATTTTGCGGGCAGCGTCTAGATAGGCCGGCTGCTCTGTTTCCTCAAAGGCCATCAGCAGCGCCAGCGCGCCCCACGCGGTGCTGCCCGTTGCCGAGCCCACCTGGTAACCGTCCTCGATCCAGGAGTTGCTGGTGGTATTCCAGTAACCTGGCAGCAGCATCCCTTCCTTGCCTGGGGTGACCGGCCCCGAACGATATGCGTTGCGAAGACGTCCGTCGTGGTAGTGACGATCGGTTTCCAGCGCGAGCACGAGCGCATCGGCAACCCGGCGCGCTTCCTTCTTCCGCTGACAGCCGTAGAGGGCCATCAGAGCGACCGCATTGTCGTAGGTGAATCCCGTATTCTCTAGAGCCGGGTGTAGCGCGGAGCCACCATTCGCGGGCTCGAAGCTGCGAAAGATGAAAGGCTGTTCCGGCTCGCCGCTCATCTGCGCGGCCAAGCCGTCACAAAGCGAGCAAGCCAATTGCCTGCGCTGTTCGTCATCCGCCTTCGCCAAAGAGGCGAAAAGCACAATGCCCGCTAGAATGAACGCAAGCACCGGCAAGGTTTGTATCGACCAATTCGCACGCTTCATTCCTGCCTCGCAATACAACGGTTGAGATCGGCGTGGTGTTTATGGGGCTGCGGTCTGAGCGCTTGCGGCGCGTGGACGGACGGTCTTGTCGAGCAGTGCCGAGGCGGAGAGGATATTGCCGGAGGAAAAGATCGTATTGATCGCCAAGCTTGAATACCGGGCGACCCGCGAGATCATCGTTTCCCCGAGTGAAACGATGACATCTTCGCCGACGTGGCATCCGAAGAATTTGTCATTGCTCCGCTGTGCCGTCGTCGCCTCGTCCGCGGCCGGCTCATCCATCTTGACCAGTACGTAGACTTCGTGGCCCTCGGCTTCCGGGAATTTTGCAAAGTACCGGTTCTCGGGGCCTGAGTTGAAGTACCGAACGATCTTGTAGATGTGGGCGTTTCGCTTGACCCCCAGACTGCGGAAATTGACTATCGCCGGCATCCCGATCTCAAGCGAGGTCACGTCGCGGCTTCGATAGACGGCGGCAGCAAAAGCATCATTGCAATCCAGCGATTTGGCGACCGGTTGTCCCTGCATGACGAAATCACCGAAGGACGCATCCACGCTGACAATCTGGCCGTGTCGCTCCGCCACCACCTCTGCGGCACCGGTCTTGCCGAGGCGTCCCTCTTCACGTCCAATGAGGTTTTCGACCTGTTGCTTACGCTCTGCCATCTGATTGATTTCGATGGTGTCTTCGGCGATATCGCCGGAGAGCTTCGACCGCTGCATCTCAAGCGTCAAAAGGTTGGCGGCAACTGTGCCCCCGGTGTAGATATCGCGGCTGACAAGTGATTGGACGATCTCGTTGCGGCGCAGTTCGCCCCTCGCGGCGTCGAGTTCATATTGCGCAGCATTGCGCTTCTGGCGCTGCGGCTCGATACTCGCGTCGGAGACGAGGCCCCTTTTCAGGAGCACCAGTTGCCTCTGCAGCAACGCATCCTGTTCGCTGAGGCGCGCCTCGTATGTCTGGACGTTGGATTTCGCATTGTCGATCACCGCGGATAGCTCGCTGAGCACACCGTCCTTGACGCTGGCAATCTGGGCTTTGACCTTCTCCAACTGCTCGTTGCGTTCGGCAACCACGCTCGTCGTATTGTTGAGCTTCTCCGCCAGGTCGAGTTTCTCGAGCCGCAGTCCCGTCAGTGACGTTTGGTCCTGATTGGGATTGGAAACCGTTGCCATCACGTCGCCGAGATTGACGACCTGCCCGACCTGCAGCGCAATCTTGTCGACCCTGCCATAGATTGGCGAAGCAATCATTTGTACGGGAGCGTTGACGACGGCGCGCGTAGAGACGATAAAAAACTGATTGGGGATCATCGCCATCGCGATGATGAAGACAAGCATAAAGGCAAATGAGTAGCCCAGTATGCGAGATATCAAAAGTATCCTGTGATCACGATGATCAAGGCTAGCAGTTGCGTCCTTCATTTTCTTCAATCCTGACGTTGTCACGATCTCGATGAACTGAAGGGCGTTTCCAAAGTTATTTTGTTTTGTTCCTGCCGGCGCTTATAACATTGGGGTTAGTCTTGGTAAAATGACATTTCCTTATTAAAAGGAGGTAGTGACCGGGAGTTGCGTTAAAGTCGCAGCGGTGGGCCGAGGCCGCAATCCACTACCGCAACTTCTTGCCGGCTCGATTTTGGCGGCTTGACAGACACCGCCATCTGTAGAAAGTCTCGCTCTAACGCGGGTGTAGCTCAATGGTAGAGCAGCAGCTTCCCAAGCTGAATACGAGGGTTCGATTCCCTTCACCCGCTCCACTTTAGTGGCCTCTATTTCGCGCTAGTCGATTGAAAAGATTATCAAAATTTAACAGTTTAATTTTGTATCTTGCCAGAATTCAAGTTTCTGTGCCACAAAGTGGGCCCCAAAGTGAGCCACATGGCAGTTAAGGCGCATGGCACATCGCCGTCAAAGCGGAAAGCAGAAGGACCCGAACCGCTATCTCACGGAGCGCGGAGGCGTCTTCTATTACAAGCGAAGAATACCGACGCCGCTCGTCGATCTCGACGGACGCGGGCAGCATGTCCGGATCTCGCTGCAGACCAGCGACCTCGCTCAAGCGCGGGCAGCGCGCGACATTTATGAGGGAGCGGACGACGAGTACTGGGCGTCATTGACGCTCGGGGTCGAGGCGAATGGAGCCAAGTCGGCGTACATGTCCGCCGTCAAGCGGGCGCAGGCCATGGGCTTCTTCTATCGACCGGCTGGCGAGGTCGCGAAGGAAGATATCGGCTCGATCCTTCAGCGTATTGAAGCGGTCATGAGCCCGCAGTCGCCGGCGACTGCCATCAAGGCGGCGCTCGGTGGCGTTGCGCAGCCCTCTGTCTCCATCAGCCAGGCGTTCGAGACCTATAAGGACGAAATCGTGCCGCACGAGCTGGCGGGGAAAAGCAAGGGGCAGCGCGTCCGCTGGACGAACGGCAAGCAGCTCGCGGTCGACTACTTCGTCGAGATCGTCGGCGACATTGAGATGGACAAGATCTCGCGCGACGATGCCCGGAAGTTCTACGATCACTGGATGAAGCGGATTGCTCCGAAGGAGGGGCCGGCAACCCACACGCCGTCTCACGGCAATCGCTTGATCGGCAATCTCCGCGTTCTCTACCGGTCATATTTCACTCATCTCGGTGAGATCGACCGTCGGAACCCGTTCGAGAAAATGAGCTACAAGGAGCGCGGCAAGAAGAAAAGAAAGCGCCCGTCCTTCCCGATCGACTGGATAAGGGACGTAATTTTCCAGTCGAAGAAGCTCGCCAATCTCAATGACGAGGCTCGCGGCGTGGTCCTGGTGGTGGCTCAGCTCGGTGCTCGGCCGAGCGAGATATGCAATCTGCCGCCCGAGATGATCGTGCTCAACCATCCCGTCCCGCATCTGAAAATAGAGCCGCGTGACGATCCGGAAGATCCGCGCGAGATCAAGACCGAGTCTTCGATCCGCGTCGTGCCGCTCGTCGGTATCGCGCTCGATGTCATGAAGAAGCACCCCAACGGCTTCCCCCGCTACAAGGACAAGGAAAGCAACCTATCGGCAGCGCTCAATAAGTTCTTCCGGGAGAACGAGTTGTTCCCAACACCGAAGCATACCGTCTATTCGTTCCGGCATAGCTTCGAGGACATGATGAAGGAGGCGAGGGTGGATTCCGAGCTGCGCCGCATCCTGATGGGGCACTCGATCGACCGCCCGGAATACGGAGAGGGCGGTTCGTTGGTTCTACGGCAGGCGGAACTTAAGAAGATCGAGCTGCCGTACGATCCTTCGATCGTCTGACGCGCGCGTAGATCCTCGACATCTTGTCATCGGTATCGTGCATCGCTTCAAGTTCGCTTTCAAGCCGCTCATAGATCGGCAGGTAGGCGCGACCCTCAGCGCCAGATGCGACCATGATCTGCGCAAGCCTGTCTAGGCTTCGCTCAATTCGGTCGATCGTAACAGGCTTCGATGCTGAAGCGGCGCTCATCGTATCGTTCTCCAGAGAGCCTCGATGATTTCCTTCGCCGTCATTCCCCAAGCTCCCTCGAAACGGGCGGTGGGGTCTGCGTCTCAAGCTGATAGAGCGCGAAGAACGGCATTTCGTGCTCTTCGGGCTCGAACTCTGTTTCTCGAGTTTCGTCATAGTATGCGTCGAAACCCCTTAAGCACGCCTCGTGCCAAGCGTTCGATTGGAAGTCGCCATCCATGATGCCGCTCTGTCGATCGTAGCGAGCGCCTATCAAGATACGGTGTCCGCACCACACGCATACGTGTGCCTTCCTAGCGGTGACACGCTTGCTGCCAAGGCCTACGAAGCTCATTCCGCACCTCCGATCTCTACGGGCGCCGGGGGGTGAGGCTCGTCGCTTTCAGGTAGGATAGATGCGATGAACGCGTCTGTTGCGGTCGCTTTGGGCGGTCGCTCAGTTATGCCGAACAGCTTGGCTCTGAGGCGAAGGATGCGGACATACTTGCTTCCGCTATCGATCTCCAACGTATGCGCCTCCCACCACTCCACCGGCTTGCGGTGTCTGCCGAGGATGACGACCTCTTTGAGCTGATCGCAACGGAACGCGCGGCAATGCCGGCATAGCTGCCCGCTATTGCGATATTTCTCGCGTCCCCACAGATGATTGCATTCGCCCTGCTTCGTGAATTTGGCGAAAGCGGCGGCTTCTGCCTCCTCGATCGTCGGGCCTTCCCCACGGATAAAGCCGCCGGCGCTCGATACGTTCTTGTCGGGGAAAGCCTCAAAGAATGCCGTGGTGTAGGGGTTCTTTCCGAGAACGACGCCGCTGCCGCCCCATTGCACAAAAGTATCCCCCGGCCAGTCATGGCGTGGCTTGTAATCCTTATCTTTCCAGGCGTGTTGCGAAGCGATCTTCATCCCTCCACCTCCGAAGCACTGAGGGCGGCTCGTATCTCGCGGATGCGGTCAGACGCCTTGGCCCGCCATTCGCTACCGTGTTCTAGAGCAAGACCGATCAGCCAGTGCATGACTTCTGCCTGCTCATCCTCGGCCTTGCGCTTGATGTCCTGTCCGCCTTCACGAAGAGCGTGTGCGATTGGCCCGGTGGTCCACATCATCATGGAAAGGATCTCGCGTAGATCGTCCGTCAGGTCAGCAGGGTACCCCCGCACAAGCTGAACGGGAGGCTGACGAGCCGCTATCATCAGATCGTGGCAACCGTTGATGATTGTCGTGCGATCCTCCTGGCTGACGATTGAAGAGGTGCCGTCAGAGTGGCGGTTGCCTGCCAGCCTTGAGAGTGCTTGGATCAGCATATGGCGATCTGCCATCAGTGAAGCCCTCCATCAACGACTATGGTTTTCGAATTTGGGCGGCCCGCCGCTACCAGCTGCGCAACCTGACGCGAAAGCTCCTTTTCGACGAGCTGTCGCATCTGCTTGCGAGAGCGTTGATCTCCGATCGCGGCAAGTGTTTCCGCGAGGTTGGCAACGAGTGCGCCGATTGCCGCGTTGAGCATTGGCGGATCAAAGTGGTTGGCTTCTTCCTGCATCACCTTCGCTACGGCTTGGGACAGGATCTCGGTTTGCCGAGCACGTTCGGCTCGGTAGGTGCTTTCCGACATGCTCATCTGGAGACCCGGCCTTCCGTGCGCTGGCGCGATTTCCACTTCGCGTACTCGATGAAGGACATGCTGCTGTCGTAGTCGAGCCAGTCCTGATAGGTTTGCTTGGCACGTGAAAGCTTTGGCGGCGGTGGGCTTTGCTCGACTACAGCAGCCTTGCCGGCGTCGGTAACCCAAAAGACGTGATCGCCGCCGCTTAGCGGATGATCTTTCCGCACCCGCATGAAGCCCGCCTTGACTAGCGCCATGCAATCACCGTGGTCCTTGCTATCTTCTCCGGTCACAAAGTGGTTCCGAAAGAAGGTGCCTCGGCCATATTGATCGAGGCCCAGCGAGTGCTGCAGAATGCGAAGCTGCTTAGCGTCCATCGTGGGTACCCCGCGCAGCGACCAGCTGTTCATATCGCGCCAAAAATGTTTTGGCGGCAACTTCTGGCTCCCATGGGATGATCTCCCAGTCATATGGCTGGGCGTATTCGTCGATGCCCCATCTCTCGCCTTTCCACGGCAAAAGATCTCTGCGCTCGGTAGCGAGCATCCGCAGGTCGGCCCGCTTAATCTCCACGGGGTCGGTGATGGTTACTCCGAACTTTTCGAGAATCGCGGCCTCGCAGTTCTTCTCAATCTGCTTGAAGGACGGATTCAAGGATTTCAAAGGGGCGCTCATGTCCCCACACACGGATTCCCCAACCTCATGCATGAGCGCTTCAAGAGCGAGCTCGGGGGCGACAGACCAACTCATCCGAACGCAGTGTTCGGCCACTGAGTAGAACACCCGCTTCTGCAGGATACGACTGTAGCATTGGCCGGCGCATCGACCCTCGAAGGCGAGGCCAAAGGCGATGTCCTCGATCGTGATGGAGGAGCTTCTGGGATCTTGAAAATCGAAATACGTGCCAGAGCCCAGGAGGATTGTGGGGCCGATTGCGCGGCGGATTGTGCTGTTCCGCATTTGCTCAATAGTTGCATCGTCAGTCATGCGCTAACTTTCATCCATGCTTTGAAATCGGACCGTAGCGCCTTCCAGCGCGCGGCGGCGTTCTCGTCTTCGTTCAGCTCGCCCATAGAGGAGATGGCGAGAATGGATCGGACGCGCGTCTTCACGCGCTCGGTGTCGGCAGGGTCCTCAAGCTGGTGGCGCTCGATGAGGAACCGACGGAAGGCGCGGTCGGTCTGGCACTTCATCGCGCACTCGGCCGCGAAGTTCTTTTCGGCGGCCTCGCGCTCTCGGCGCTCGATGTCGCGTGGATCTTCTGGCGGAATGACGCTGCGCAGCTTCTCGGCTGCGCGCTTCAGCATCGCCAGCAAGAATGTGATGTCCTCGTGCGCATGCATCAGGAAGTCGCGATCGGTGTAGCCGCAGTCGCCGAGAAGTTTGACGATCGGCGCTGGCGGGGTCCGCCGGATGATCACAGCAAACAATTCAACGCCGCCACTGCCGAGCTGCCAATCTGTGCTCGCCTCTTCGTGGCGCCGCCGGATCTGCGCCAGGCGTTCTTTTTCCTCTGGCGTTGCCATCAGCGGGCCATCCTCAGTTGGTCGGCTTGGCCCAACTCGACGAGATCGAGCAGTTGATCGCCGAATCCTTCCGCTACGGCGTAGGCTTCCGCGTGAGTTGGCGCGTGAGTGTTGATGGTCGCTGCAAGGAGCGAGCAAATTGCCGGAAGAGCATCCGAGACTTCAACGCCCCTCAATACCGCAATGATGGCGTCTGCGACCTCGCCTTGATATTCCGTGAGGACGCGTTGAAAACCTTCGCTCACGTTCTCGCCTCCTTCAGCGCTGCGGCATACATGGCCGTCCATGGCATGGTGAAGTCGACATAGGCGATGCCGCCATGATCACCGGCGACGACACGTCGGTTGACCGTGATCGTCTTGACGACAAACGGCCGATCAAGGGTCTGCTGGCGAAGGTCGCGAGCTTTCAGCTTTTTCATCTTACGCATCGGCAACAGCCTTGAGTTGCGGGGTCAGTGGCGGGAAGCCGAGGTGCTCGTTAACGGCGAGAACAATCATATCGGCGATCGCGCTGACCTGATCGTCTGGCATTTCGCGATGCATATCGACAACGACGATGCCGCGTCCGGTTGCGTCAACGATGGTGCCAACGTTGTCGCGTTCGTGCCGCAGCGGCAGGGCAACCCGCGTAAACACGGCAGTAGAAAGGGCTTTAGCCTGCATTGGCGTTCTCCATCCTCTCGATCGTTTCCTTGAGCGTCCGGCGGAGCGGCAGATCCGAATTGCGGCAGCCGAGCGCGTCGATTACGCAGATCATCGCGTGGGCGAGGCCGATCATTGTCTCGTCGGTGAGGCCTTCGAAGCCGGACGTGCCACAGAGATTGTCGACAGCGAGATCGATGTTAGCGCTCGCCACGTGCTCCAGCGCTTGCGCAACTTTGCGGCGGCGAATGCGGCCCATCTCAATCTCGATTTCCTCAGCGATGCTTGGGCTGAAATCGTTTGAGACGGGGCGCAGCTTCGGAGGGAATGACAGGATCTCGGCCATCAGAAATCCCTCCATGGTGCGCGATCCCACGTGCTGTCGACACGTAGCGTGTCGAGACGGCGGCGCTCAGCGCGGCGCCGATACACCTTTGCGATCCTGTCGATGGTGCACATCGCGACGCCATAGAGCGCGCCACCGGCAAGCGTGGACCCGAGGGACAAAAGAACGAGGAATACCTGGTCATTCATCGCGTCGCCTGCAGGATGATTGCGTATGGCAAAACCGCAACGATGACGGCCAGCAGCGCGAACTCCGCACGACGCTGGCTCGTCACCGGCATCCGCGTCACGCGCAGGTAAAGCGATCCCGGTTCCGGCAGCGCCAATGCTGCCGGACGAACTGTCCGAATTGTCTGCATGAGAGGAGCCCTTTCTTCCGTTTGGGCATCCGCTCCGTTCCTGGTCGGAGCGGGAGCCAAAACCGGAAGGTTTCAGCGGACCCGGCGCACCGAGAGACGGGAATGGATCTGGGCGGCCTGCTTGCTGTAGCTGTCGATCTGCTCGTTGGTGTAGCCGAGGTCCTGAAAGTCCTTGCGGGTCATGCCTTCGCCGCGCTCAAGGGCCAGATCTGCCATTTCGTGTGCGATGCTGCGGGCGACGGCTGCGGGGTAGGTCTGTGTCTGCACTTTGCTCTCCTTCGCCTCCCGGTTTCGCCGCTGCTCCGGGAGGAGGAGAGAGCAGCGGCGCGCCCCCGTAGGCGGTCCGGGTCTTGGGAGGAGGAATAGAGCCGGACAGAGCGGACAATAATGCGGACAAATGCCCGCTGTCAACGATCTGTGCGGCTATTTAACCGCATTGCTGCGGATGTACCTGAAAAATAGAGGCAAAAACTGAAAGAGCGGCGAAGTGATTCGCCGCTCTTTTGTGTCCGTCAACAGGATTGGTGAGGCTAGACGCCGTAGAGTTCGTTTACCGACAGAACCTTGTGAATCGCCACGATTGTCGAGCGCGGAATTTCTATCTCGGCGCTGGGGTTGTGCTTGCGAATGGTCACCATCTCGGGCGCGCGCTTGCTGAAAATGCCGATCGTCGCTTCCATTGCCTCGCTGTCGCCCAACTGCACCTGAATGACGACGGCGTCGCCGAAGCGCGGCGGCTTATCCGGGTGCACGTAGATAAGATCGCCAGGTTGAAACTGCGGTTCCATCGAGGTTCCCTCGACGTAGAGGGAATAAACATTACGAGCGTTTATCAACGTATGCGGGCGCCTCACGTAGTCTACCGGCTCGGAAGACAGCTGAAATGCACCTCTGAGGTGAGACCCGGCCGCCGTTCCCATGACCGGCACATCTTTCGCCATTTCCATCGGAAGAGGCAAGTGGGCAGATGCGGGGCGCACATCGGTTTTCAGCGCGGGGGCAATATTGATGGCGCTGGCGTCGGTGGACTCACCCAGCAAAACCGTCATCGGGACGCCAAGGCCATCCGAGATCTTCTTCAACGTTTGACCGCGCGGGGAAGCGCCGCCGCGCTCAAATAGCTTGCGAAAATAGCTCCGCTCCAAGTTGCTCTTGAGGGACGCGGCTTCCCACGTAAGCCCTTGCTCGGCAATGAGATCTTTGAGGATGTCTGTCACAGATTTCTCCATGTGCGGATTATCAGCCGCAGTACGAACATTGGAAAGCGGTTATTTGATCTTGACAGATGCGGCCATTTGACCGCATTTTGCCACCATGACCTTAAGAGAGCAACTTATCACTATTGCCGATGCCTACGCCGAAGCCTCTGGTTTCGGTCGCAAGCGCCTGTCGACGATCGTTTTCAACCGGGGCGCCAAGCTCGACGACATTGTCGACGGCGGCGATCTCGCCACCGGCACGTTCGAGCGTGCTCTCCAATGGTTTTCCGACAACTGGCCCGAAAGCGTTGCTTGGCCAGATGTTGGCCCTCTGCGCCGTCCCGAGCCTGTGAAGGAGGCGGCATGAAATCCCGTTGTTCCCAGTGCGGCCACCGAGGCCGCGCCACCTCGCGCCGGATTGCACGACTTCCGCTTTCCGGCGCGCTTTCTCTTCGAAGTTTCGTTCAGTCATGCGGACCTCCGTGAGCTGCTGACGGACTGAAACTCACATTTTCGATCAATTCCCACCACGGGAAAAACCGCTCGGAATTCCCGGCGCGGGAAAGGACTTTGTCATGTCTACGGATGCCTGGTTTCATCGTGTCAAAGCAGCGCAGCGGGATCTCATCAAGCTGGTAGGCGGCATCGACCGCGCTTCGGAGATCTCCTCGGTCTCGGCCAGCCATATCGGCCGGATGAACAATCCGCGTGACACGGATTTGATGACGATCTCCGTCGTCTACGCGCTGGAAAACGAATGTGGCGTCCCGGTCGTCACGCAGGCGATGGCGGAGCTGAGCGGCAGGCGCCTTTCGGACCCCGATGCGGAGCAAAAGGCAAACGTCAATGTTCTGACCTCCTACTCCGAGCTGATGCAGAAGGCGGCTTCGCTGATGGCGGCGAGCGCTACAGCCATGGCGGACGGCATCGTCACGCCGGCTGAGGCTCACTCGATGGATCGCGAGGCGTCTGCGATCGAGCGAGGACTGTCGCAGTTCCGTCAGTCGCTCGCAGTCATCAAGGCGACCGGCGGCGCCAAGACAGAGCTGAAAGTGGTCGGGGAATGATCATGGAACCAGGGCTCTGCAGCGCTGGTCGCCGCCTCCTCTACCGCGTAAGGCTCTACGCCCGGCAGAACCGCCGGGCGTATCCGCTTTCATTGGCTTGTGATTTGCGCGGCGCCGGCCCGGCCGTCGATGGTGGCTACCTCGCGCGCCTCAACGACGACCCTCACTTCGTCACCATCACCGAGAAAGGCGAAGCCTACCTCGACCTTGTCATGAGGTGCGAGTAATGAAGCTCAGTGACAAGGCGAACGAAATGCTTCGCAAGGCCGTTGCTGATGGCGTCATCGATTGCCCTGAAGAACGCGATGTCGCGTCTGCCCGACGCCTGAATGGCCGACAATTGCTCTCGCGAGATCCTAAGGTCGGCACGCGCTTCTATCCAACCGAAAAGACGCGGGAATATGTCGCTTTGCTAGACGAGTTCGACGAACCCGAGGCTGCGGTTGAAGCTCATGCTAACGCCGTCATCTCGATCGTGAATGCCGATGCATCCGGCCTCGTTCAGGTGGTGGATCGGGCGCGCACGCTTCTCGACGAGGGCGACGCGGTGGCGGCCCGCATTCTCGCGTCCGGCGCCTACGACCAGGCAAAGGCCGGCGCGCAATTCGCCGCGCGGGTCGGTGCCAAGGATCGCCTTGTGCAAAAGGCGCGGCGCCTGCAGGCCGAAGCGTTGCTGATCGAGGCTCGCGCCAAGATCCTGCTCGCGCAAGAATGGGATCGCGCCGTCGCCGATGGCAAGACGTTGAAGGGTCGTCCGAAAAGCGTTCCAGACGAGAACGCTTTCACTGCCGAGGAGGCTGGGCTCACCCGCAAGGAGATCCACGAGGCGCGCAGGCTGGCTGAGGCTGAGCGGAAGGCGCCGGGTCTCGTTGAGCGCGCAATTCAGGCACGTGTCGACGCGGGGCTTGAGCCGTCGCGTGCCAACCTCAAGGCAGCGGTAGGTACCGCGACCGCGACAAAGGAAGAGCGCGGCCACAACCTGTACGAAACTCCACCCGAGGCGATGCATACGCTGCTCGCGCTCGAAGCCTTTACCGCGACGGTGTGGGAGCCATCATGTGGCAAGGGCGCGATTGCCCGTATGCTCGAAGCGGCAAGCTACGGGGTCGTGCTCTCCGACCTCGTCGACTACGGCACGGCAGACAGCTTCGGGGAGGTGCAGAGGCAGGTCGACTTCCTCACAACGGAAGGCGATCCGGAAGGTGCCAGCAGTTTCGACATTGTCACCAATCCGCCCTATGGGCAGGTGCTGAATAGCTACGTGGCGCACGCGCTGCGCATCCATAAGCCGCGCAAGATGGCGTTGCTGCTGAACCTCAACTTCGTCTGCGGTTTCGATGACGAAGACCGCAACTTCGCAATGGACGACAATCCGCCGGCGCGCATCTACGTCTTCACCCGCCGCCTGCCGATGATGCACCGCGATGGCTGGGACGGCCCGGAAGCCAGCAGCCGCATGAACACGGCGTGGTTCGTGTGGGAGCTGCAGGAGGACGGAACCTACGGCAACCAGCATCCGGATCTCGTACGCGTCGACTGGAAGAAATTCCAGCCGGCGGAAAGCGAGGTCTCGTGAACGCCATGCTTCCTCTTCTGGATATCCTCGCGGACATGTCGACGGATTCGGAGCGGGCAGATTGGCTGCGGCGAGTCCCTGACGGGGTGGTTTTCCGCGACCATATGGACATTCGCAAGCTGCTGCAGGCCGTCGGCTTCGACGCTGGCATCAACTTCCTCGATGCACGGCTTGCTGCCGTGAACTCTGTGCGCACGCCGGACGGGGCGATGCCACAAACGCGCATTCTCGCGCTGAACCTCACCTTAATTGATCTGAACATAGCGGCGCGGGCGGGCGCCACGGGGGCTGAATGACTGGGAATTCCTTGAGGGTTTTGATCGGCTGCGAGACATCGGGGCGCATGCGGCGCGCCTTTGCCGAGCTGGGGCACGATGTCTGGTCGTGCGATCTTTTGCCATCGGTGGACGGCAGCAACCGACATATCATCGGTGACGTCCGTGATCTGCTCGCGGAGGGCTGGGACCTGTTGGCAGTGATGCATCCGCCGTGCACGCGTCTCTGCAACTCTGGTGTCCGCTGGCTTACAAAGCCGCCGACAGGCAAGACGCTGGAGCAGATGTGGTCGGATCTCGATGACGGTGCTGCTCTTTTCTCGGATTGCTGGAATGCTCCGATCGAGCGTATCGCCATCGAAAACCCGGTCATGCATCGCCATGCGAAGGAACGCATCCGAAATTATCAACCGCCGGCGCAAACAGTTCAGCCGTGGTGGTTTGGCGATAAAGCGCTGAAGGCAACTAGCTTCTATCTCAAGGGCCTTCCAAAGCTGGTACCAACCAACAAGCTGACGCCTCCGGCGGTCGGAACAGACGAGCGCAACCGGTGGGCGCGGGTGCACCGCGCCCCGCCATCCGTCGATCGCTGGAAGCTTCGTTCGGAGACCTATCCGGGCATCGCCGCAGCGGCGGCAGCACAGTGGGGCGGCTACGCCCTACAGGAGGCGGCGGCAGCATGAGCCACGAAGCCACCATGTGGGCGGTCAAGGTACGCGGCATCAGCTGCGCCGAGGCGCGGGTGCTGTGGCATCTGGCCGACTGCCACAACCCGATCTTCGGCTGCTATCCCAAGCAGGACTATTTGGCCGACGCCTGCGAGATCGACGAGCGCTCGGTGCGCCGCTGCCTGGCTGCGCTTCGCGACAAGGGCCTCGTCAACTGGATCGAGCAGCGCGAGGGAAAGAACCGCAAGGCGAACCGCTACAGCCTCGGTTTCGAGAACGGATTCCGTGCGTTTTCCCCTGCCGAGAAGGCGGAAAATCAAGCGGACAATTTGTCCGGTTCATCCGAGGCGACAACCGGACAGGAAGAGCAGTTTGAACCGGACAATTCTGACGGTTTGAACCGGACTCCTGAGTCCTCAATAGAACCTGTAAGGGAACCAGTAATAGAACCCGTAACTGAGAGGGAGCGCGCGAGCGAGGCTTCTTCTCAGGAAAGCCCGAAAGCGATCGAGCGGAAGTTCAAGCTCTGGTACCCGACCTATCCGGGCTATCAGCACACAAGCGAGGATGCGGCTCGCAAGCAGTGGTTCGCACTGACCGACGAGGATCGGGCAGAATGCATCGCTCGCACTCCCGCCTTCATCGCGGCCGGCAAGGCGGCCAAGGCAAACTTCGTCTATCCCAGCGTCTACCTCCGGGAGCGTGGTTGGCTGAAGATGGACGATCCGAAGTCGGAGTTCGCTCCACCGTCGGTGCATAATCCGTTCAGCCGCCCATGGATGGCGCTGCGCCTGGCAGAACTGTCGAAGCCGATGACGACGGTCGGTTGGCCGACGCTGACGGCATTCCAGAAAATGCAGATGCGGGACGCAGACGCTGCTCGCCTCGTCGATCGCGAGCGCAAGGCGCGCTACGGCTGGCCGAAGGTCACCGACATGCATTCCAGGGCAGAGCGTGCGGTCGGCATGACGGTGCCTGGACCGCTGCTCGGGATCTCCGAGCAGTTCAAGGCGGTGCATCGTGACAGTGATCTGGCGCGTCGGTGGCAGGCTCTGCACGAGCGCATGGGATGGCCGTGGCTGCCGTCTACAGGTCTCGAATGGCTCTATCTTCCGGCTGGTGAGCCGGAAACGGCAATGACGGATTTTCAGGCGAAACTTAACGAGGGCAAGGGCGATGATAATGCAGCGTAAGATCACAATGGCCGAGAAGGTCGACATGAACCGCCTGATGCCGGCGCTCGATCAGATCGTCAGCCTCCGTAGAATCAACGCGACGATGCTCTCTATGGCTTCGAAGGCCAATGTCGAGCGAATCACGGCTTCAGAACAGGTAAAGGCGCACTGGTATTGCCTTCGCGTGATGACCGGTCGCGAGTTCGCTGTGGAAAAACTTCTTGCTGATGCGGATGTCGAGAGCCTCGTGGTCAGCACCAACGCCTATAAGACGGTCAAGCGTGGACGGGTTCGCATCGTCCCGGAGCGGCCCGTAATTGTCGGTTATGTCCTCGTCCGGTGTGTCCCAACGGCCGCTGCCATGACAGGATTGCTCTCGGTGAAGGACGTTATCGAGGTGGTTGGCGGGGCAGAAACTCCATGGCGGGCCGATGCCGAATCCATCGCTCGTTTCAAGGCGATGGCATTGCAGGGCAAATACGACCACAAGACAAAGCCGAAGGTAGATTTTCTGCCTGAGGAGATTGTTCGCATCAGCGATGGACCGTTCGCCTCCTTCGAGGCGCGGGTGATGTCGATCGATGTCGAGCGCTGCCGTGTGAAGGTCGAGGTCGAGCTTTTCGGTCGGAAAAATCCGATGGAGTTGGATCTTGCGCAGCTGGAAAAAATCTGACTACAAATTGCCTCGGACGATCTGAGATCCCAGCGTGGGCCCAATCAGTCGATGGCTCGACCATCGGCGAATGAAGCGAAATCTTCAGGGTTGCTTACCGGTCAGACCCCGCCTTGACTGCCTCGACGAGGCGCGGTTCTGGGCAAGTGCTACTGCTATGAGATAGGCGGCCTTCGGGTCGCCTTTTTTGCTTAAAGGATAGCCGCTGACTTTCAGCGGCCTTTCTCCGGGAGCCAGCACGTGACAGCAGAGCTTCGTTTCGACGCAAGCGAAATCCTCAACCTGTCACGTGCAATCCGGGCTCTGCCCGAGGGCATCAAGACCAAGGCGCTGGCGAGCGCCATGCGCCGAATGCGCGAGATGGCTCGAACCCGCATAGTCAAGCGCTCGGCAGAACATACGAGACTGCCGCAAGGCGTGGTTCGAAAGGCGACGACGGCGCGGTTCAATGCCGGTGGCAATACGCAGGACGTCATCGTCAAATCCGGATGGGTGCCGCTTTACAAGCTCGGAGCAACCCAAACCTCACGCGGTGTCAGAGTTCGGGCGCGAGGCTCATATGCCGGCGCATTCCTCGCTGAGATGGACAGTGGACACAGGGCAGTGGCGATGAGGGTCTCGGACAAACGTCTGCCAATACGTGAGCTATTCGGCCCCAACCCAGCGCATGCCATCACGAACAATCCGGACGTCTACCTCGACGTATTGGCCGAGATCATACAGGAGCACCTTGCTCCTCGCGTGCTCCACGAAATCGATCGCCTCCTTCCCCAGTAAACGGTCGGGCAGGCCAGTCGACCCCTTTGGGGCCCGCCGACCCCAACCCCCCCTAACGGGTCCTCCCTCGGGGCTGCCCCCATACGGGCCGGGACGACCCCGAAATTTCGCTAGTCACGGCGGACGGAAAACTGACCTGACTCACCTGACTCAAAGGCTGACGACCTGACTCCGATGGCAACCGACGCACAACAGAACCTCCTTTCGGTCGATGGCGGTGTTTGGATCACGGTGGCCGAGCTCGCTCGCCGCAAGGGTGTTAGCAAGCAGACAGCCGCTGAGAAAGTTAACCGTCTTGAGGACGAGGGTCGGATTACCACTCGTCGAGATGGAAGGCGGCGCCTGGTCGAGCTGGCTACTTATGACCGAGCGATCGGTGCGGTGGGTGACGCAGCCAAAGAGATCGGCGCAGAAACGAAACGCGACGATAGCAGCTCGGAAGTGAATTCAGGCCTTCGCGATGCTCAGACAGAGCGCGCGAAGTACGATGCTCAGCTGAAGGCGCTGGATCTCGCGGAGCGCCAAGGTCAGCTGGTCGCGCTACGCGGCGAGCACGGTCTTGAAACGGCGCTAGTGCGCGTGACCGAAGCATTGCTGCGGGATCTCGGCGCGCCGCTGAACTGGGTTTCTGAAATTATCGAAGCGTCGCGGGAAGGGGAACCGGCCCTGCGCCGGCTTCTCAGAAACAAGGTTCGCGAACAGCGAACATCCATGGCGCAAACGCTGGCAAAGCTCGCAGGTGAGGCGGCTGAGGCAGAGAAAGCCGGTCTGCAAGTTGATTTCATGTTTGGGGAAGGCGCGTGAGAGTTACGCTGAAACGGTCTGCGTTGGCGGTTATTGCCGCAGCCCTCTCGGCAGCGATCATGCCAACCGAACAGGCAACGGCAGTCGACTATGCCCGCTCGAACATGGTCGTGCCAGATGGCCCAAAAGCGGGTGAATTGTGGGACGACAGCCTGACGCCGTACATCGTCGAACCTCTCCAGTTCACGATGACGGAAAGTGGCGTCAACGAGATCGCCGTTCGGAAGTCGGCGCAGACCGGCTTCACGACGCTTCTCCTCGCGGCAGCCGCCTACCACATCGGGCAAGATCCTTGCCGCATGATGATTGTGCAGCCGACGACCGGCGCTCTCTCGGAGTTCAACCGAGAGAAGCTTACGGTCATGCTGCAGACGTCGCCGCAGCTTAGAAAGCTCGTGCGAGAACAGACAAGCCGCAGCGGTGAAGGTTCGACCGCGCAGGCGAAACGCTTTCCGGGCGGATCGCTCAAGCTCGCGATCGCCAGCTCGGCTGCCGACCTTCGTTCATCGACAATCAAGAAAGCGTTTCTCGACGAGGTCAACGAGTATCCGGACGACCTCGACGGGCAGGGCGATCCCATCGGGATGGTCAAGGCACGCCAGACGTCGTTCCTGATGTCGGGCGAATGGCTGCGGGTCTACATCTCGACGCCCACCATCAAGGGCGCGTCGAAGATCGACGATTACTTCGAGGCCGGAGACCAGCGCTACTGGCAGATGCCGTGCCCTGGCTGCGGGGAGCGTTTCAAGTTTGTCTTTGACCGGATACATTTCCGGTTCAATGACGCGTTCCCTTACGAGCCTCATTACGTCACGCCTTGCTGCGGTTCGATCATCGAGCCACATGAAAAAGTCGGCCTGATGAAGAAGGGTCGCTGGGTCGCGGAAAGCCCGCGACCAGGCGCGTATCCTTCCTATCATTTCGATGCTTTGTCGTCGCCATTCGTGCCGTGGCACGAGATCGCTGCAGAGTTCTGCCAGTGCAAGGACGATCCACACAAACTCAAGACCTTCTACAATCTGATCCTCGGCCTGCCCTACGACATGAAGGGCGACGCGCCGGACCACGTCAGACTGATGGAACGCCGTGATCCTGAACTTCTGCGCGGCCGCATCCCTGCGCTCGGGTTAGTCTTTGTGGGTGCCGCCGACGTCCAGCTGAACGGCATCTATTACGTCTTCAAGGCCTTCGGACCTGATCGCCAGTCCTGGCGTGTCGACGCAGGGTTTATCGAGGGCGCCACGGATGATCCACATGCCGGCGCGTTCTTGAAGCTCGAGGAGCTCCGCACCAAGCAGTGGCCGGATGCCTTCGGCCGCCATCGTTCCGTCGACGCGTTTGGCATCGACTCCGGATACCGTTCCCACGTGGTCTACACCTGGGCGCGGGGCAAGGCAGCAACCTTTGCGCTGAAGGGGCTAGATGGGTGGCAGCGGCCGGCGATCGGTCAACCGTCGCCAGTCGAAATCAACTTCAACGGCCAACGCATTCGCAACGGTGTCATGGTCTGGGGTGTGGGCACCTGGTCTTTGAAGGGCGCGTTTTACGCCAACCTTCACAAGGTTGGCCGCGCGGCTGGGAAGGACTTCGATCCGCCCGGATACTGCCATTTCGGCGGCTGGATGGATGAGGTCTATTTCCGTCAGATCACGTCGGAGTATCTGGGCGTCGACAAGAAGAGAAAGTTCAAGGGTCTTGCTCGCCGTGTCTGGACGGTCCGCAACGGGGAGCAGAACCACTTTCTCGATTGCGAGGTCTATGGTGATGCTCTCGGCGATTATCTGGGTATCTCCCGGATGATGCCCGATGAGTGGCGGCAGTTGGCTTCGATGCGCGGGTTGCCTGATGCTGTGATCGATCCTGACCTATTTGCGCCGGCGCCGCTGGTCGTCGCGCAACAGGCGGCGATGCAGAACACGCCGCAGCCGGTCGAAATTTCGACCCAGCCGACCTCAGATGAAGAGGGCGGCTGGTACTCCTCCGATGATACCTCCTCCTTCTGGGATCGCTGAATATGGCGTGGACGCAAGCAGATCTGGACACAATCAATCAGGCGATCGCGACCGGCGCCAAGCGTGTTCGGTTCCAGACACATGAAGTCGAGTACCAGAGCCTGAAAGACATGCTAATTGCCCGCGACCTTATTAAGTCGGAGGTCGAGGGTACAAGCGATCGCGGCGGTGCGATCTTCGTTGAGTACGGGGGCGGCTACTGATGAATGTCCTCGACAAGGTCATATCGTTTTTCGATCCGGTTTCGGGTGTTAACCGTGCTGCGGCTCGTCAGCTGCTGCGATCGAGCGAAAAGCGCGACTACGCGGCTGCTCAGTTCGGCCGGCGCAACAAGGCGTGGCGCGGTCGCGGCACGTCTGCCACGACCGAGGTAGCAGGCGCGCTCACCACATTGCGCGATCGCGCTCGCGACTTTGTGCGCAACGGCTGGGCGGGACAGCGAATCCTCGATGTTCTGACGTCTCATGTCATCGGTACCGGGATTATGACTGTCCCTAATACCGGGAGCGACCGTGCCGATAATCGCTATCGCCTGCTTCGAGAGGAGTGGGAGGAGCGTTCGGATATCGAGGGCGTCCTTGATTATGGTGGTCAGCAGTCGCTCATTTTGAGATCCATGGCCGAGGGCGGTGACAGCGTCTTACGGATGCTTCCCATCAGTCTGGCGGATGCAGGCTCCAGCGTTCCATTGCGACTTCAGGGGCTCGAAGGCGACCTCATCGATACGTCGCGGGATAGCCTGCTTGGCCGGGAAAGCAATGTCCGGCTAGGCGTCCAGATTGGCGAATGGAACTTGCGAGAAGGGCTCTACCTCCACTCAGCGCATCCCGGAGACGGGGGAGTCTCGTTCGGAAGTGAAGGATCGAAGCTCGTAGCTTGGAATGACCTTTGCCACCTCTATCGCCCTCTGCGCCTCGGCCAGATGCGCGGTATCTCTTGGTTCGCACCCATTCTTCTGAACGCGAAGGAAATTCAGGATCTGATGGAGGCCGCCATCGTTCAGCAGCGAACGCAGGCGAGCTTTGCTGGTTTCCTTAGAAGGTCGCCTGGTGCCGCAAACCCGCTGGTGACGAAAAAGGACGACGAAGGCACGAAGGTCACGCGCATCGAGCCCGGACAGATTCAAGACATCGGGGATTCCGAGATCACCTTTGCGAACCCATCGTCACAGTCTGTATTTGGTGAAGCCTACAAAGCCGGCCTTTGGGCAATGGCTGCGGGTGCAGGCATCTCGTATGACCAGCTGACCGGGGACCTTACTCAAGCGAACTACTCCTCGCTGCGGGCGGGAAAGATTGAGTTTCGGCGACTAGTCGAGCAGATCCAGTGGCAGATCTTCGTTCCGATGGTTTGTCGGAAGGTTGATCGTCGCTTCGCCGAGTACGCCCTCATGTCCGGAAAGCTGCCTACCCGCAAAGAAGGGTACCGAGTCGACCATGTCATGCCGGCAGTTGAGCCGATCGATCCGAAGAAGGATCTGGAGGCTGACATTCTTGCCGTGCGTGCGGGCCGCATGTCGCCGCAGACTTTCATCTCGGCTTGGGGTCATGACTGGCGAAAGGTCGTCAGCGACTTCGATGCTTTCTTCAAGTTCGCGGATGCGAACAACGTACCTCTCGACATCGACCCACGGCGGCCGGCAAACGGCGCCAGAACCAACGCCGCGCCAGCGGAAGGAGCGCAGAATGACTAACATCATCCGGCTGCCGCAGCTCAGCCGTAATGCGGAGGTTCGGGCCGCCTCGTTCAACGAGAGCGACAACACGATCGACGTCGTCTGGACTACCGGCGCCGCCGTTCGCCGAGTGACCTGGATGGACGGCGAGTTTGATGAGGAGCTTGTCGTTTCCCCATCCGCTATCCGTCTCGATCGCCTGAATGCGGGTGCTCCATTCCTCGACACGCACGGGACATGGAGCCTTGCTGACGTCATTGGCTCGGTCGTGAAAGGCTCTGCCCGGATCGAGGGCGGCATTGGCGTCGCCAAGATCCGTCTTTCCAACGCAGCTGATGCAGTCGACCGCGTTGCAAAGATCAAGGAGGGAAGCGTCACCAACATCTCAGTCGGCTATCGCATCCATGCGGTCGAGAAGACGGAGCGCGAGGGGAAAACACCGGTGCACCGTGTAATCGATTGGGAGCCGTGGGAAATCTCCGCCGTTCCCATCCCTGCTGACCCCGGCGCCCAGATCCGCAGCGGCAAAGACGAAGGCGCTCTGTTCGCCTGCCGCGTCGATCCTGACCTTTCTACCACCAACAGAATTCGTCGCATGCGCATGGAGATGCAGATGCGGCAACAGGAATTGGCAGGCTAGCGCAGGCTACCGCATGCCATAAACCGCCTCGGCGGTCGCCCATCTGACGCCTCTGGGCAAGGCCCTTTCAAGGAAAACATCCATGAAGATGAAAAACGTACTGGCGGTAGCCTGCACGCTCGCTATCGCATGTGTAATGAGCTTCGGACTGGTCTCCGAAGCCTTTGCCGCAATGCCGCACGCTCCAGTTCATATTGCGACCTTGCTTGATGCAGTTCGCGAGTATGGCCCGAACCTTGCTATCCCGCTGATTGTCATGCGTGCCAATCTTGCTGACCTCCAGAAACGCGCGACCGACAAGATCGCGGAGCTGAAGGACGATACCGCCCCGGATGCGGCTCGAACAATCCAAGCAGATCACAAGAAGCTGCTCGAGGAAATCGAGGCGCTGCAGGGCGATATCCGCAAGGCTGAGCAGGATGAGGCGAACGCCAACGGAACTGTCACGCCGCCGGCTAACCCGACTGCTAACTCCGATGGCGCCCGTGCCGCCGACATCTACGACATCGGCACGCGTGCCGGAATGACGAATGAGGTCATCCAGGCGGCTCTTCGCAATGGTACTGCGGTTGACGCCTTTCGTGCGCAGGCCTTCGATCACATGACCGCACAGTCAGCTCGCACACCGACCAGTGGCGTTCACGTTGTTCGGGATGAAGCCGAAACGCGGCGGGCCGGTCTGACGACCGCGCTGGCATTCCGCCTCGGCGGCATTGATCAGCCGACCGGCGACCAGGCGTCTCAGGCTCGCGGCTTCATGGATAATCATGACGTCGTCGAATTTGCTGCGGCTGCCATGGGCTATCGCGGGATGCTCCGCACCGTTCGCGAACGGGAGGAAATGTTGGAGCGCGCATTCCACGCCACCAGCGATTTCCCGGCAATCTTCTCCAGCGCTATCAACACGCTCCTTGAGCGTCGATATGCATTGGCGCAGCCGACTTATCGTCGCATTTCCCGCCGCCGCGACTTCGTCGATTTCCGTCCGCATTATGCGGTCTCGGTCGGCGAGTTCCCAATGCTCGAAAAGCTGACAGAGTCGGGTGAAATCAAGTTCGGCACGTTCGGCGAAGGCAAGGAAACGATCGCTGTCCTGCCATACGCAAAAGGCATCCGTGTCAGCCGTCAGATGATGGTCAATGATCGCTTGAACGCAATCGGCGAAGTCCTCGGTGGGTATGGACGGACCGTGGCGAGGTTCGAGGAAATCACGTTCTATGCGATGATGCTTTCTGCCAACACGAAGTTGTCCGACGGACAGGTCGTGTTCCATGCAAGCCACAACAACCTGGCGGGAGCTGGCTCGGCTATTACTGTTGCGAGCATCGGCGCGGGCAAGGCCGCCATGCGCAAGCAGAAGAACCTCGACGGTGCGACGATGAACGTCCAGCCGTCCATTCTGCTGGTTTCTCCGGACAAGGAGACCGAGGCGCTCCAGTACCTGTCGCCGATCAACGCCAATGACGCCATCAAGGTCAATCCGCATGTCGGCACGCTTGAGCCGGTGGTCGCTGCCGAGCTTAGCGGGAACGCCTGGTATCTATTCGCCAGCCCGGACGAGGCCGCCGTCTATCAATGGGGTCTGTTGGATGGCTACAGCGCGCCGCGCATTCGCTTCGACGAACCTTTCGGTACGCAGGGACAGGCCATGACTGTCGAGCATGACTTCGGCGTCGGCGCGATCGAGTTCCGTGGCGCCTACAAGGATCCGGGCGCTTAAGCCCGGATCAGCCCCAACCTTCTCCTTCATCGCCTCGTTCGAGGCACTCTCTGAAATCAAGAGGATTCAGACATGAAGAACTTTGTTCAGCCGGGGAAGTCGATCGACGTCGCCGCGCCTGCCGGTGGCGTTATATCCGGCAACATCGTCGTCATTGGTTCGTTGATCGGCGTTGCTGCATCGACGGTCGCCCAAGGCGAATCGGTAGCACTCTCCACCGAAGGCATCTTCGAGATGGCGAAGGTTTCCGCTCTCGCGATCGCAACGGGCGACAAGGTCTACTGGGACGCGGCCGCCAAGAACGTCAACAAGACGTCGGCGGGCAATACGCTCGTCGGCATCGCCGTCGCGGATGCTGCAAACCCCTCCGCGACCGTGAAGGTCAAGCTCGGCGCGACCACGGTCTAAGCCGATGTCCAACATCTTCGAGCGGCTGGCGAAAGTCAGCCGCTCCACCGTCGAACGTGTTCACGGCAAGGATGTGACGATCTTCCCGATAATCTCGAAAGATCCGAACGCGCCCCGGCGCCTCTCGACCTCCGAGGCATCCTACATCTCGTCCGCCTGCTTCTTCGAAAACACGCTGATCGAGAACGATGCCAAGGCCCAGCCACTGACCGGTATGGGCAGGCTCGCCAACCGCGCGCTACAGATACAGGCATCCATTCGCCTGGTTGATGGTATGCCGCTCAAACCCGGCTTTTTCCTCCGACGTGAGGAGGATGGAGCAATCTTCTCAATTTCTCGGTTCGACCCTGATGGGCTGGGGACGGTCTTGGCCATCCTCGCGACCGAGCAGACTTTGCCCGAGGCCTGACGTGCTAGCAGCTGAAGCATTAAGACTGGCCGCGATCGAGGTTCTGAGACCGACTGCAGCGGTCGAGGCCGGAACCGGCTTCCCGACGCTGGCCGGTCTGAACGTTCTCGACAGCCGGGAGACTGCGATCGAGGACATTGATCGCAGCAAGCCCTACACGCCGACCCTTGCTCTTCACACGACTGAGGCAGGCGTTGCTCTTCGCGGGCCGCTGTCTTCTGCGGTCGACGTGAATGCGGACGCGGTGCTCGATGTCGTCGCCGAACTGGCGGTGATCGAGCACGACGCGCAAGGCGAGTTTGCGTTTGCTGCCGCCACGACGGACCCGGAAGCGCGGCTCGTACTTGCGGCACTCTGCTCGCAAGTACGATATCTGCTTGAACGTAGCCAGGCCGGTGGTCTGTGGCGTCGGCTCGTCCAGCGGATCGTCAATATCGAATACCAGACATTTGCCGCGCCGGATCTCGGTGTGCGGATCCAGCGCACGACCATGCGTTTTCACTGTGCGATCCGCGACGATGATTTCGAGGTGGCCGGTTTGCCCGAGCCTCTTGCCAGCGTCTATGCGCAGCTGCCGGCGCAGTCCTATGCGAAGGCCAAGCTTGCGGCCCTCGCCAGTCATTTCGCCCCGGACGCGCTGCCATCTCTCGACCGCATCACAATCGAGGCGGGACCGAGCCAGCCCGGCGCCAGAGTTGATTTCACCTGATCATCGGAGGGTCTGATGACCGTTCTCTACAAGCCTCGCGACGCGGGCTTACGCATTCCCATGCCCGGTCGACAAGGCGATTGGCCGGCCGACGGGCATCCCGTGAACTTCGCCAGCCCTTACGAAGCGCGGCTCGTGAGGGATGGCGATCTCGTCAAAGTCAAAACCAAACCCGCGCCGAAGAATCCGGCCGGCGAAACCGGAGGCTCGAAATAAATGGCATCCAACATTCCTGCCAATCTGACGGCGCCACTCTTCACCTTCGACGTGCAGAGCGGCGGCAACTTCGAAGCCGAGACGCGGCTGATCCTGCTCGGTCACGGTCTTGCCGCTGGCTCGCTTGCTGCTGATAGCATCGCCCTCTGCAACACGAAGGAAGACGCGCGTCGCCTTGCTGGCGCCGGTTCCATGCTTGAATCCATGTTCATTGCTGCGCGCCGCAATGCGCCTGCGCAGGAAATCTGGATCGGTCGAGTTGCTGATACTGGCACGGCGGAAATCCGCACCATTACTGTCGGTGCTGTTCCTGCAGCCGGTGGGCATGGCGTGTTGCAGATTGCTGGGGAATCCGTCTCGATCGAGATCCCGGCCGGCGCGAACGCGAACGCCGTCGCCACTTCTCTGTCGGCCGCCATCAACGCCTACTACAACCGCATCACCGGTCGCTCCCTGCCGTTCACAGCTTCCGTTGCCACCAACGTCATCACATTGACCGCGCGGCACAAGGGAACCTACGCGACCGGGCTTGACGTCTTCGTGCCCGTGCTCGACAGCGCAAATGCCTTCAGCGGTCTCTTCACGTTCGCGACCTCGACGCCTGGCGCCGGCGCGCCATCGCTTGCGAATGTTCTTGCCGCGATGAACGACGATCCCTTCGAGATCATCGTTTCGGCGTTCGGGGATACGACGAACCTCGGTCTGCTGGATACGTTCCTCGGCACGGTTTCTGGGCGTTGGTCCTACGCGCAGCAGCTCTATGGCGGCGCCTTCTATCCGAAGACGGATACCTCCTCGAACCTTGCGACCTTCGCGCTCGCTCGCGACACGTGGCATCTGACTATGGTGCCGCAGCTTACCGGCGGTGGAAATGGAACGCCGGACTATCAGTGGGTCGCAGCGTTCGTCGCTCGCATCGCGCCATGGCTTGGCGGCGGCGCCAACGGCGACGTGTCGCGCAACCAGTCGGGTCTTGTCGTGGTCGACGTTCTGGCTCCCCGCGATCGCACCTACTGGATGGACTATGCGACCCGCGACGCCATGCTGAAGAGCGGCGTGTCGACGTGGTCGGTCAACCGCAACGGCGACGTGACGATCGACAAGATCATCACCCACCAACAGACGACAAACGGCGCGCCGGACACGACGTTCCGGGACATTCAGGCGGTCTATCAGATCACCTACGCCCTGAAGAAGTTCCGGGCAGATCTTGCCTTCGAGCATTCGAACAAGGCGTTGGCGCAGGATAATCCGTCCAACCTCGATGCCATCACCACGCCGAAGGACATTCGCGCGACGCTGTTTCACACCTACCAGTCAATGCCAGGCGTCCTCAAGAACGCAGCCTCGGTTCTGCCGTACATCGTCGTGTCGATCGACCAGGACAATCCGAACCGGGTCAATGCGCAGCTGCCGATGGATCGCGTCAATGCGCTCGATATCTTCGCTGGCCTCGCCAACATCTACAGCCAGTTCCTTACCTCCGCAGCGACGGCGTCTCTCTGACGCCGTCCGTTCCTCGCAGCATCATCAACGCCCTAATAGGAGGCATTCCCCATGGGTCAGAATTTCGGTGGGCGCATCAGCTTGCGTCTCTCCACGGGTGAGATGTTCCCGCTTCGCGGCACTCTCAACCTGAATACAGCGGGCCAGTCGAATGAGGCGGTCACCAACCAAGACGGATCGGTCGATCGGGTGGGAACGGTGCAGCCCCGCAGTGCCGAGATCTCGTTCGCCGACAAGGGCATTGATTACGATGCGCTCATGAAGGCCGATCGGTTCAACGTGACCGTGATCGAGGATTTTACCGGCGTCACCCACTATTTTACGGACGCCTTTGTGGTCGGTAATCCGCAGCAGAACCGGGTCAACGGTGAGGTCACCGGACTGTCGATCTCTGCGGAGAAGTACAACCGGAGCAACGCCTGATGACCAATGTCGTGGTCAAGCTCTCAAATACCTACAAGGTGCATGACAAGGAATTCTCGGAGGTCACACTCCGGGAACCCCGCTATCACGAAATCTTCATGGAGGGGCGAGGAAAGCCACAGGAATGGCAGCGCAGCCCACACGGCGCGATAGTCGTTAGCTATCCCGCTGTCGTTGACTCCTATCTCCAGAAGATTGTCGTCGAGCCTGGCTATGACTGTATCTCCGGTCTTTCAACCGCAGATTCGCTCGCCCTGGAGCAGGCGGTCCTCGATTTTTTTCCGTTGTAGGCGACCTTGACGAAGTCGCCGATTGGCTTGTCTTCAAATTTGGGTGGCCTGCCGAACGTGTCGAGATGATGACTCCCAGCCAACTTCTTTATTGGGCCTCACGGTTTACGAGCTTCGCTGAAAGGAACAAAAAGTGACCCGCACCGTAGAAGCTCAGCTGCGGATTTCCGCTGTCGACCGAACTGGACAGGTATTCAAGTCCGTCGCCGGCAAAATGGGTGAGATCAATCGGCGGGCGGAAGCGTTGAACCGGCAACAGAGCGCCCTCGCGCGCGGCACGCAGGCAGCATACGGCGCAATGCTTCGCTATGCCGCCCCTGCGGCTCTCGCATATGGCGCAAAGCGCGCGCTGACGGATTTCGCCGCTGTGGAGCGCCAGATGAACCGCATCGGCATCACCGCGAATGCCAGTGTCGAGGAAACGAACGCAGCTTTCACGCGGCTGCAGGACATCTCAAAGCAGACGTCGTTGCCGGTCGATCAGGCAATCACAGCGCTCGACACGCTGGTTGCATCAGGTCTCGACCTGAAGGAGGCGATGGATTTCCTGCCGTCGGTGCTCAATACCGCGCAGGCCTCCGGATCCGCGACCGAGGACATCGCCAACACCGCGATCAAGGCGGCCTCCGCCCTGAAGCTGGAGACCGGCCAGATGCAGCACGCCTTCGACATCATGGTGGCGGGTGGCAAGGCTGGCCAGTTCGAACTGAAGGACATGGCGACCTATATCCCGGATCTTGCCAACTCCTTCGCCTCCCTCGGCTACACCGGCGAGGATGGACTGAAGAAACTCGTGTCGATCCTCCAGACGATCCGCGAGGACACTGGATCGGCTTCGTCTGCTGCGACCTACGCTCAGAACATCTTTGGTAAGATCTATTCGCAGGACACCGCCACAAAGTTCTCGAAAATGGGTGTCGATCTCCGCAAGGAACTCGATGCTGCCCGGAAGAGCGGCGAGGATACGGTCTCTGCATTCGTCCGCATTTCGAAAGAAGCGATCAAAGGCGATTTGAGCAAGCTGCCCTTGCTCTTTACCGACGAGCAGTTTCGCCTCGGAATGCAGTCGTTGATGACCAGTGCCGACAGCTATGAAAAATTTCTGAAAACGGTGAACAGCTCCGAAGTCGACGGCACGGTCTTTCGTGACCTGGCGCGCGTTACTGGCGATACTCAGTCCAGCATCGACAAACTTTCGAGCAGCTGGGACAAGCTGATGAACAGTATCGGCAGGGGCGTGTCCCGGCCGGCGGTTCCGCTGATGGACGCCATCTCTCGAGATATCGATTACGGTGACGCTGTCCGCTCAAGCCTTCAAAAACAGGGCAAGGGATACTGGGCAACGGAAAGCTGGATGGCGCTCAACCTGCCGTTCGGCTCGTTTTCGAAAAGCGCCGACGCTGACAAGATGGCGCTCGACGGCGGTTATCGCGATCCCGATTTTATTCATCGCATGCGGCAGGGTCCGAACATGCCACAGGGTCCGCGTCTTCCGGAATTTCCCGGCGGAGACCGGAAGCTCGACCCGCATAGTCTGCCATCGACGGGCGTGCCGATGCCAGGCGCTCGCCCGGGCGTGTCGCCTTCGATTGCGAATGTCTATGGCGAGTTTGCTCGCAGCCACCAGCCCGCCGGTCCTGCGAGAACCGGTGCGACGATGGCGGGCATGCCATCGCCCATTGGTCCGGGCGTGACGTCATGGATGAAGGACTTCTTCCGGATTCCGTCGAAGGAAGAGTTCCGGGAGGCGCTGAAAATCGATGCAACTGGTCTGAAGGAATCCGGCGACGAGGCGGGACAAAAGGTGGCCGATGGCGGGCGCGAGGCTGGTGCCTCGATCAAGGAATCGGCTGCTACACTGACGGAGGCGGGCAACAGCATCAGCTCGGCCATCCTCTCGGCCGCCAAAGAGTTGGCGACGGCTGCAAGCTCATTCAACCGCGCGACCGCCATCAGGCCTCCGGTCAATGCAAACACCGGTCGTTCCATGCCGGCGCAGGCCGGTGCGCCCGCCGGTGGCGGTGGTGGTGGCGGTTTCTAGGAGGTGTCATGCGGGATTGGACGAAGACGCTGCGTCGGGCCAGCTTTCGCGGCGTTGAATTTTGGGTCGACTACGAGGACCTGTCCGGCGGCAAGCGGCTCGCGCTCCATGAGCATGCAGGCAGCAAGGTCACCAAGGTCGAAGAACTGGGCCTCGCAACGGCAGCCTATGGCCTGACGATCTATTTTGTCAGCGACTTGGCAGATATCGACGCGAGGTCGTTCGCGACGACCATGCTTGCGGACGGGCCCGGCTATCTCGTTCTGCCGATCGACGGCGGGATGATGGCGACGGCGCAGGATTTCAGGCGTTCGCGCGAGCAGAGACGAATGGGCTACGTCGGCTACGACGTGACGTTCATTCCAACGCTGAACGAAAGCAACGTGGTGCTTTCGATCGGCGATTTAACGGCGGCTGTCGCAAGCGAGTTTGCGGCAGCTGCAGCGCAGTTTGCAAAGTTGTTCTGATTTCGGGGGCTCATGATGGCGGCAGATAGAGGCACGATACTTTCGTGGCTGGCGGACCTTTCTGCCGCCATCGTGACGGACGCCGACGACCTGAATGACGTATCGACGCGGATTGCAGCCGGCCCGGATCTCGATGCGGCAGTTTTCGCGAGCGAAGCGCTTTCGTTGATGAGGGTCATTGCCGAGAGCGTCGACGAACCGTCCGACTTCGACCGATTGTTGCAGCCGGTCACCGCGAGTGGTGCGACGGCTGACGCAATCGCCATCCTGCTCGGCATGGGGCTCGCTGTCGCTGGATGTCGTCCTGATTGGCCGTCACGGCCGATGGCGCGCCGGGCTCGGTCGCGGGTAGCTTCCGCCGGTCAAGTGGCTGCACTGGCTATCGACCAGCTGGGGGGTGACGGAGCGGATCTCTACGCCTGGTTAACGAACGTCACGGCAACCGCCGTTCGCGTTATCTCGGATTTGGAGGCAGATGCGGCGCCGTTGATCAAGGTTTCGACCGGCATTTCCTTGCCCTCGACCGTTCTCGCCTATCAGCTTTATGGCGATGCAAGCCGAGCAAACAGCCTCGTCGATATCGCCGGGTCCGCCACGCCGCTCGTCATGCCTGTCCTCTTCGATGCTTTGGCTTCCTGATGCTTGAAACGATCACGATCGACGGCTTTCCGCCTGTCAAATCCATAACCGTCAATATGTCGGCGGAGGAGGCGGTCCGCACGGCCGAGGTGGCGTTGGTGCCGCAGGGCGACGGCGTGCCGGTTGTGCCGGGACGGCCGGCGATCATCAAGGCTGGCAACGATCTGTTGTTGACCGGGTACGTCCGCGACGTTCGTCCGTCCCACGACGCTGGCTCGCGCGCCCTGACGGTGACGATCTGCTCCCGCACGGTCGACGCAACCGAATGCTCCGTCGAGCATCCGACCGGCGAGACGCTGGACAAGGATCTTGCGGCGATCGCCAAGGAATTCGACAGCCTCGGGGTTGGGGTCGAGAGTGACGGCTCGCTGCCCAGCGAACCTCGCCACAAGCTCCATGTTGGCGAGACGCTGTTTTCGACGATCGAGCGTCGCGCGAGGGGTCGTGGAATTCTGATCTATGACACTCCGAAGGGAAAGTTAAAGCTGGCGACGAAGCCCGAGGGCACGCACAAGGGTGGCCTTTTCTGGGGCCGCAACATCGAGCAGGCCTCATCGGAGCTGACCGAGCGCGGCCGCTACAGCGCCGTGAAAGTGCGTGGGCAAGCGAGCGAAGGCACCGACAAGCGGCAATTGCGTGCAGAGGCTACGGCACGCGACAGCGGCGTATCTAGGCATCGCCCGCTTGTCATTGCCCACGAAGGTGAAACGACCGTCGATCGCCTGAAGAAGCGCGCCGACTGGGGCGTGAAGCGGGGCGCGGGTTTTGCCGCTACGGCCTCGATCACGGTGACCGGCTGGCGAGACGGTGCCGGCATGCTCTGGAACCGCAACTGGCTGGTTTATGTCGAGGACGGCTGGATAGGTATCGAAGGACTAATGGTGATCAAGGGCGTGAGCCTGACGCAGGACAGCGAAGGGCAAGGCACGATTGCCGTTCTGTCGCTTGCAGATCCTCGTGCCCTCGGCGGCGAGAACCCACGTGGCAAGACCGCAGGCGCCTATTCGGCGCCCGGCACAATAACCGTGGAGTACGAGGACGAATGATCGGAAAGCGGATCGAGCTCGATGGCGCAAATACCGAGCGTGGCGGACAGCAGTTCGTCAACGGGCGCGCCTTCGCAAAGGATGGCTACACCCGCATCCACCGGATCGAGCCGGCGGGCTTTGCCTCTTCGCCGATCAAGGGCGCAAAAGCGTTCTTGGTCGCGCCGAACGGCGATGCGGATCAGGCCTATGTCTTCGGTGGGGAGCATCCTGGACATCGTCCGGCAGGCATCCCTTCGGGAGCGACGGCACTCTACGACCACAATGGCAATGTCATCAAACTCTGGATGGCTGAAGTGGTCATGGATTTCGGGAGCCGGACGATCACGATGACGGGCGGCGAATGGAAGATCGCCGGCAAGGTGACGATCACCGGTAATCTTGAGGTCGTCGGCAATATTCACGCGACCGGCACCATTATCGACGAACTCGGCAATACCAACCATCATTCACACTGAGGCGCGGCAGCATGCTGAAAATCATTCCGGCCGATGGTGCCGAGGAGCCCTATCGTTCGCCGGATCTCGGGTGGGACGGGTTTGTCGGCGATCTGATCCTCAACCCGCTCACCCATCCGGATGCCCCTGGCGATCTTCGGGCCGAACAGGGGCTCGCGACACAAGTGCTGATCTGCTTGATGACCGATCGACGGGTGGAGACAAGCGAGCTTCGCGACGGCGACGAGAACCGGGGCTGGCTCGGCGACAGCTTTGATGTGATGAAAGGGGAAACGCCCATCGGCTCACGGCTTTGGCTGCTGCGCCGATCGGCACTCTTCCCTGGCATCGAACAAAAGGCCGAAGACTACGCTCGCGAAGCGCTGCAGCCACTGATTGATCAGGGCGCGGTAGCAAAGGTTGACGTGAGTGCCACGGCCGGCAGCAACCGTCTCGACCTGAGTGTGTCGCTCTATGGGCGGAACGGTGCGCAGGCCTACAGCTCGAAATTCGAACTTCTCTGGAGACAGATTGATGGCGTGGCAAATCCGCTCGCTCACTGATGCATCCGCTCGGGTACGCGGAGCATTCCGCCAGTACATGCCGGGGACGGATTCGGCACTTGCCAACAATTTCGTGACGGTCACCGGCAAGGTTCTCGCCAGCATGGCGCATGAGTTTGAGTTGCGCATGGCCTATCTTGCCAAGCAACTGTTTGCCTCGACGGCGACGGGGGCGTTTCTTCTCCGTCATGGGTCGGACATCGGCATTTACCGCAAGGCAGCATCACCGGCTTCCGGTGCTGTTGTCGGATCGGGCACTCCCAATGTGACCTATCCGGCTGGCATCCGGCTATTGTCCGGCAACGTCACCTTTGTCTCGACGGCGCCGGCATCTGCAAGCCCGCTCGGCGAACTGACTCTCGATGTCAAATCGGAGGTGGTCGGCGCGGCGACGAACCGTGACGCCGACGGAATTCTCGCGCTTGCCGATCCCGTCTTGTGGCCGGATCTGCCGACCGAGTGGTTGGTGTCAGCGGCGGGCATCGGTGGCGGCGCGGATATCGAGGACTTCGAGGTGTTTCGCTCGCGTGTGCTGCACCGAAAGCAGAACCCGCCGGGCGGGGGCACGCTGAGCGACTATGAAAACATCGCCCTCAATGTGCCTGGTGTCGTGAAGGCTTGGGCTTTCCGGCAACCTTTGGCGCCGGGCTTCATATCGGTCTTTTTCCTTTTCGCGGGAAGGCCGAACCTGATTCCGACCAGTGGCGATGTGCTTGTCGTTCAAGCGGCGATCGACGCGCAGCGGTTGATCCGGATCGATGACAGTGTCGCGGTCGCGCCGACGCCTGAGCCGTTGAACCTGGTGATCGACGGCCTCGCGAACGACAGCCAAACCGTTCGCGACGGCATCGCAGCTGCGGTCTCGACCGTGCTTTTAGATCGCGGACAGCCTGGCATTCCGGGGGACACGTTCACGCTCTCGCGATCTTGGATCGCCGAGGCGATTTCATCCGTGACCGGCGAGGATCGGCATATTCTCGCTGCTCCACTCGACGACGTTACCTACAGCAACGGGCATTTCCCCGTTCTCGGGACCATCACCTATGGCGCGTAGTCCTGCCTTCAATACTATCACCCGCTCGCCTTCGGTTGATGGTGGCGCAATAGCTGTTGCCGCGCCATACGATGCACTGGCGGCCCCGACAAACGACGACCTGATTGCGTCTGCGTTGGCGTTCTGGCCTCAAGGGCCGGCTTGGGATTCTCCCGATGGGCAGGCTATGTCGGTGACATCCAGCCTCGCGAAGTTCACAAGGGTCTTGCTCGACGGATTTGTCTGGCTTTACGCGAGGGCATTTCGCCTGGCGCTGGAGGCAAGTGTTGACGGCGTAGACGAGTTGCTGCCGGATTGGGAAGCAGAATACGGGCTTCCAGAAAATTGCTTCATCGGAGATCAAACCACAGTCCAGCGGCTGCGGGAGCTGGCCCGGAAGGTCAGGGCAGACTCGGTCAATCATCCGGAGCAATTCGTCCGGTTGGCGCTCGACCATGGCTTCGAAATCGAAATCGAAGAGCCGTCCATATTCGAATGCGGCTTCTCCGAGCTCGGGGGCTTTCACACCAGCGGGCGCGCGTCGGAAGAGGTGTACTGGATCGTTCGCGTGAAGGACGTCGGGGTTAGCTACTTCGAGGCTGGCGTCGGCGAATGCGGTTACGACCCGCTGTTTTCGTTTGGCGCGGCCGAACAAATCCTTTGCCTACTTCGCAAGTTGGCCCCCGCCTGGACGCTGCCCGTTCTTGCACCATGGATCACTCTCGCCGCGCTCGTGACCGAGGACGGCAAATACATCACCGACGGGTACGGCAACCGGCTGCTCGTCACGCTCTAGAACTCACGAGGTTAAGATGGAAGACAACGCCTCCAAGTCGTCTGGATGGGTGGCACGATCGTGCTGCCATAGGCTTTATCACTCTATTGAGTGGATCGGCGGTGGCGGTGGCGGTGGTGGCATTCGCAAAACCTTCCTAACCAAGCGCGACAGCGGTGCGTCATCCATCGTCGCAGTCACGATCGGCACAGGTGGTGCTGGCGGTGTTGCTGGCAACAGCGGTAGTGCTGGCGGCGGTGGCGCTACTCGCAACAACGGTAGTGCTGGCGACACCCCCTAAAACTCAAGAGGACTATCATGGAATACAACGCTCCTTACGGCAGCGCGGACCCGAACGCGCCTTACATCGATCGCAATACTGCAGCTGGGACGTCGGGATCTCGCGTGCCAGCAGCAGCGATCGAGCATCCACAGCGCGAGATCGCGGCGGTCATAGCGGCGGCCGGTATTCCGGCCTCGAAGGCAGATCTCACGCAGCTTTTGCAGGCAATCCAGCAATTGATCTCGGCGGCGACTGGCGGGGGTGATACGAGCAACTTCGTCTTGATGCCGGCGGCCCGAGCGCGGCTCCCGATTTTCCCGGAGGTATTGACGGCCGATGGCCGCATCCCCGTGGTTTCGCCGTCAACAGGGCAGGTCCGTGTGCCGGCAGGCTATGACTTCCTGCATCGTGGCATCTTCAATATCACCACCGCCCAGGTTGATCTCGCGACGGCCGCCAACAAGACCTACCACCTTCGTTGGTCGCCGACGGGGGGCTTCGTGCTCAAGGATCTTGCTGATGCAATCTACAATCCGACGGCTCTTTCAGAGGTGTTTGCCGTCTTCGACAGCAGCTACGACGACATGCTGGTGGCGCGCGTCGTAACCAACGGATCGAACGTCCCGACGATCACAAACCTCACCAATCGGAACCGGTACGCATCTGATCAGACCAAGACGGGCACGCCGGTCGTCGTCTCGACTGGCACCGGAAACGACGGCGTACAGTACACGGACAGCTTCACGCTAAACTGGGCTCGGACGCCGCAGATTGCAATCGTCGACGGCATCTCGGGGCAAACGCTCTTACCCGTACTTCAGGGGTGGGCAAACCGCCTGATGAGCAAGAACGTTACTCGGTATAGCGTCACCGGGGTCATTCAATCTGACTACGACCGAGATATCGGCGCCACCCCGCTGGTGGGACAGATGCAGCTACAGGCGTTTATCTGATGGACATTAGAATCGACGAACTTCCTACGACGGCCTTCGCGGCGCCGGATCACGTAATTCCGGTGATGAAGGATGGTGCCTCCGGCCAGTTGTTCTTGAGGCAGCTAAGCTTGCTCCGCTTCCTGACCAAGGCTGCCAACTACAATTTGGCTGCAGACGATCGGTGGACCCTGATCGAATGCACGGCGGGTTTGACGTTGAATTTGCCGGCTGCCAGCGTGGCTGGCAACGGATTTGCGTTCATGCCGAAGGCCAATGGCGGCACCGTCACACTCGACCCAAATGGGGCCGAATTGATTGATGGAGCCTCAAACGTCGTTCTCGCGGATGGTGACTTCGTCATCGTCGAGTGCGATGGCGTGGCCTGGCATACTAGCCTGTCATCTGCAGTAAAGCGCAACGATGCCATCAATACAAAGTCGAACGATATTGCCAGCGCGGCGACTACCAATCTCGCGATGGCGACCGGGGTCGTCGTCAATGTCACCGGTTCGGCAACGGTTACGAGCCTCGGAACTGTCGCGGCCGGCGCTGAGCGCGTGCTCATTTTCGCGGGCGCTGCAACGCTCACCCATAACGCGGTCAGCCTGATCCTTCCCGGTGGGGCAAACATCGTCACGGCCGCTGGCGACGTTGCAATTGCCCGCTCCCTTGGGGCAGGCAACTGGAAGGTGACGAGCTACCAAAGGGCTGCTGCCGTTCCTGCGGCTCAGACCCCGTTTGGTGCTGTACGGCAGCAAATCTTCAGTGTTTCGGGAACGTATACGCCACATGCCAACATGCTCTTCTGCCTGGTCGAATGCATAGGCGGTGGCGGTGGCGGTGGCGGGGCAGCGGCGACGGCAGCCAGTACTATCAACGGCGGTGGCGGCGGTGGCGGCGGTGAATATTCCCAGTCGATCTTGACCAAGGCTCAGGTCGCCGCATCGAAGGCGGTGGTCGTTGGCGCCGGCGGTGGCGGCGGAGTTGCTGGCGCCAACAACGGCAGCAACGGTGGCACAACGTCTCTTGGTGGGACATTGGTCACGGCTGCGGGAGGAACTGGCGGGACCGGAGCCCCATCCGCGAACGCCGGAGCCGGCGGCGCGGGCGGGACCGGTGGCACCGGAGACTTCAAGACGCCGGGAGAAAGGGGCAGTAATGGCGGCTTTGCCTCGAACCAGGGTGTCGCTCTCCCGACTTTCGGAGGCAAAGGTGGAAACTCAATGTTCGGTTTTGGCGGAGTAGGCACGGTAGGGGCTGTCGGCCAAGCAGGTACCGGCTTTGGATCAGGCGGCGGCGGAGCTTCCGATAGCGTTAACCCGGCGAAGGCGGGCGGCGCCGGCCTGTCTGGTGTCATTCGGATAACGGAGTACTGTTCACAATGAGAACATTTTGCTTTGTGCAAGACGGCGTCGTGGTCAATCGCGCAGTGTTTGACGACGAAGGCCTGCCGGAGGAGTGGCCCGACCGGGACTTCTGGATCGAGAGCGAGGACGCGCAAATTGGCTGGCTCTATGAAGACGGTGTCTTCTCGCCACCGCCGTCGGCCGATGATCCTCCGCCGACCGAACAATAGGAATGGTGACCGATTGCCCGTCGGGGTTGCGTAGCATCTTTTCACGGGCTAATGGATCTTCATGTCGCAGCCATCCCATCAACGAATTGAGTTCGTCCACCTTCTCCGGGGCATAGCTGCGGCGATGGTCTATTGGTCCCATGTCGGGGCTTGGTGGATCGGTGGGAGCGGCATTCCTTGGGCGCCTCTGAACTGGGCCAGCCAGCACATCTTCGATCCCCTACGCCTGTTCCAGTTCGGCGGGCACCTCGGAGTGGTTCTCTTTTTCCTGATCAGCGGATTCATCATCACAAAAGTCTCCCAGCGGGAGAGCCCCAAGGAATTCATGATCAAGCGGGTGTGCAGGCTTTGGCCTCCGATTGTCATGGCGATCCTGCTGACGCTTCTGGTCTACTGGTTGCTTACATCTCTGGGATTACGTGCGCCGCTTGGCGTGAACAGCACGACACCCACGGCGATCGTCGCTAACCTCTTTCTGCTTAGCTGGCCTCTCGCCGTTCCGACGGCCCTCACGGTTACGTGGACACTGTTCGTTGAGATCGTCTTCTACGCGATAACGGCAGCATTTATCCCGATGTCGAAGGAGCGCCCCTTCCCGGCAACGGTAATCGCGCTCCTATTCGTGATCGCGGTTTTCGTTCCGATGACGTGGGGCCCGTTGGCCTACACAATCGATGTCAGCATCCTGATCTATCTGCCAATCCTGATTGCCGGCCGTTGCGTTTATCTCTGGACAGAGCATCGGGAGTGGAAGTGGCTAGCTCTTGCCGGAGCGGCGTGGGCGACATTCCTGGCGTTCTTCGCCATGAAGTGGGGCGGCGACCTCTGGGTAGGGCAGACGGCACCAATCTACACATATCTTTGGGCAATGGCGATCATGGCTATTGCAATGCTCATCCCGATGAAGAAAACGCCGCAGCCGTTCCAATTCCTCGGCAACACTAGCTATTCGCTCTACCTGCTACACCTGCCCGTCGGCTCGCTATCCATGACGCTTCTAACGGCGGCTGGACTGTCGATAGGTTCGGCGTTCGCCATCACGACGGCGATATGCCTCGCCGCTGCCTGGGCAAGCTACAAACTGGTTGAACTGCCATCTCAATCTCTGGGGCGCAGGCTGTCAGCAGCACGCCAGACAAGGCTTTCCGTCGCCTAAAACGGGAAGCTCCCGTTAAAGATCGGAATCCAACATGCTCTGGAAAGTCTTCCGGCTAGCGTCCGTATCGGTCGCGCTCTGTCCCTTTCTTTTGCCGCTCTCATGGATGGCAACGCTTGTCGCGTGGGTCTTGTCCCCCGGTGATCGCAGGCATCTCAATGGCGACAGGCAAGAACCAGGTGCGCCTCTTCTGGCTGTTCTATACCCACGACGCCAGCCTAGACGGCGGCATCGAGCAGGGGAAAGACGGCTACGACCCGAACGCCAAGGGCTTCAGGCTCTGGTGGCAGCGGGTCTGCTGGATCTGTCGTAACCCTGCCTACGGTTTTTGCGCATACGTCCTCGGCCATTCCGCAGATGGCTCGGTCATGATCTTTGAGAGCGGTAGCCCTTACCCTGCTGTTCACCACTGGTACGTGGTCGAACTTAGAAACGGGCACCGCATTTTCGGCAACCGCCACAAGACCCGCTGGCTCGGCTGGAAGCATACTCCTATTGCCGGCCGTCATCAGCTCAAGTCCAAGCCCGTCTGATCTCCCTCACAATCTGGAGCGTCCCATGGACCGCAAGCATTTCTTCGATGCTGTGCGAGCGTCGATCTTTGCCGGCTCGCTAACGACATCTCAAGTTCAGGGCATGGTAGCGCTGCTCGATGCGGCTGCTACCTTCCAGGTCGCCGATCAGCGGCATGTCGCGTACATCCTCGCCACGCCGATGATCGAGACGGGCGGGAAGTTCGAGCCGATCGTCGAGAGCTTGAACTATTCCGAGACGGGGCTACTTCGCACTTTCCCTAAATACTTCTCTGCTACAGATGCCAAGGCCTACGCCCGCAAGCCGGTGAAGATTGCCAATCGTGCCTACGGGAACCGCATGGGCAACGGCGACGAGGTAAGCGGTGATGGTTGGCGATATCGGGGCAGGGGTTACTGCCAGATCACCGGCAAAAACAACTATCGGCGTTTCTCCGACCTCCTCGGCATCGACCTTGTCAGCAACCCGGATCTCGCTTGCCAGGATGATGTCGCGGCAAAGGTGATTGCCGTTGGTATGCGTGACGGTCTGTTCACCGGCAAGAAGCTGCGAGACTTCTTCACTGCCACGTCGTCGGACTGGGTGAATGCTCGCCGGATCATCAACGGCCTCGATCGAGCCAACGAGATCGGGCTCTATGGTCAGAAGTTCAATGCAGCCCTGCAGGTGGCCTCCCAATGAAGTTTTTTATGGATCATATGGCCTCGCCGGACTGGGCTGTTCGCCGCCGGATCATCATTCTCGTCCTCATCTGGTGCTCTGGCATCGTCACGTATTTGGCTGTCTGGGGCCGGCCGATCGCCCTCAGCGACACGATCGCAATGAACCTGATCCTGCTGATGGGAAGTATCATCGGCGCCTATGTGTTCGGCGCGGTCTGGGAGACCAACGTCGCCCGCAAGTCCAGCATTGCCCAGCAGGCAGTAGAGCAGGGCGATGCGGACACGACGGTGGAGGTTAAGCCATGAGCGCACTATCGAAGAAGCTCCGCAGCGCGAGCGGCGGAAGAGTTATGTTTTGGTGCCCGGGTTGCGATGGTGCTCACGTTATCACCGTTGAGGACGCGCCGAACCGTCAAGGGCCAATCTGGGGCTACAACCGCAATCCGGACGCGCCAACATTCACCCCGTCGATATTGGTTCAAGGCTCGATGCGGCGGGGACCGATAAACTGCCACTCGTTTGTGACGGATGGAAAGATCCAGTTCCTGTCGGACTGCCATCATGCGCTAGCCGGCAAGACCGTCGATCTCCCAGATTTCGACGAGGAGTGACCGATGCCAGATTTCATCACCGGTCCTATCGGCAAGGTGCTGGGCGGCTCGCTGCTCTTGCTGGCACTCATCGGAGGCTTCCGTTGGTGGCTCCACGAGCACGACGCCACGGTCCTATCAGGCTATGTCCTTCAATCGGAGAAGGTCGCGGCCGAGGAGACGGCAAGAGAGATGGAACGCCAGCGCGATGCCGCGTCTCAGGCTCTGGACGAATTTCAGAAACGCGCAGCTGCGGACGATCTCGTCGACCAGCAGAAGCAAGCCACCCTCGAACAGGATCTCAAGGCCAATGAGTTGCTCCTCAGTGAGAAGAACCGTTCCTGCGCTGCTGATGCTCGGGATGTTGATTTCATCCGCCGTCATTAGCGGCTGCACCACGGCGAAGCGCCTCGATGCCGCTGCGGCGACGCAAGGCAAGATACGGGCCGGGATCGCGCTGCCGGCTTGGCCTGAAGACTGCCGGCGACACGAGGCCCACGCGGCTGTTGAGGTTGGCGCAGAACTCCGCTCGGTCATCGTCCGCGAGCGAGGTGCCCTCGACAGGCAAAACGCCAGAACCGAGCGGTGCTCAAGCTTTTACGACGACGTAAAGACACGCTACGGCGCGGAATAAGCAAGGGTCCGACCCTCTAAGGCTGATCGGACCCTCCTAGTGCCGCCTCGGGGGCATATGAGCGCGGCAGTCGGGCAAATAGTGGACCGGAGCGACCCGGTCAATCATGAAACCAGTGCATTGGAAATGCGCATTGCAGGGGTAATTGGGGCTGATGGGAAATTCAGATATGGCGAGCAACGGCTTCGACCCTATGACCTCATGGGCCCGATTATCCGAGAGAGTCGAGAACCAAGGCAAGGACATCGTCGATCTCCGATCGAACATGAACACCGGGTTCCAGACGATCAACTCTGCGATCAATACGCTCTCGAACGAGCTGCGCACTAACAGCAAGACACAGTGGCCGGTTATCTGGTCGGCCGCCGGCGTGTGCTTCACGATCCTGGCAGCGCTGGGCGCCTTCTTCTATGGCACTTTGAGCAAGTCTCAGGACCGCCTTGACGTCGCGATCATCGAGACCAACAAGGGCATTCAGTCCTCACTGGAAAAGGTGACCGCGAATATGGTGACCCAAAAGGAGATGGAGTGGCGGACAGCCCGCTCGTCTGAAGATCGCCAGCGCACCGACATTGCCATCAAGGATATTCGAGAAAGCCTCGTTCCTCGAGCGGAGCACGAGCGGGTCTGGCAGAACTACGACGATCGCAGCAAGGACTTCCAGCGTCAGATTGATGAGATAAAGCAGGCTCAGGGAAGCGTGTACGGGCAGCGCGATTTCATGCTCGACCTTCGAGAGCGTCTCGATCGGCTGGAGCGTGAGCGGGCGAGGGCGGCCGCCACTCCCTGAAACGGATTTGGCCAAGGGCCGATCCAACGCAGCCCTTGGCCGAGGAGATCTCTCGACCCCTGCGCCGCGGTTAACCAAACCCGTTCTCGACGCCCAGCCACGATGACTTCTGCGGGTCCGAAATGATATCCGTAAAATGTCGTATTTTTTTCCGGTCGGGATGAAAAAGAGCCCCGCTTTATTGGCGGGGCAGGTGGTGACGAGGAAAGGAAAAGAGGGAGTGTGCGTTCCTCTTCTGCGCGGGAAAACGGAGATGGGTCTGCGTTTGTTCCTGTCACCTACCGGACAAATTAGCAGATTCTTAATAAAGCACCTTGACTGGCCAGAATGAATCCTCACCTGATTCGGCCGGAGGTGACGCATGTCGCAATATGTAGGTGAAACTTTCCCCATTAGAGACTGCCTGGTGTGCGTCGAGAAGCGCAACGGAATCTCCATGCGCCGGCACTCGACCCTTGCCGATCTCGCCTATAGCCTGCTTTACCGCTGGCCGGAGGATCATCGAGGCAAGGAATGGGTCGTCGCTCAAACCATGTGCCTAGAGGCCATGGAGGGGTTCAGAGACCCCGAGCAGGCGAGGGCGGCATTCGTGGCTGCAGCTCTGGCTGCCGAGATGCTGATGGTCAAGGAAGAGTATATCCAGGAGCGGCCCGCGAGGCGTCCTGCTAAGGCAAAGCGTGGACAGCGGTCGCTAGACACCAACGCCTAGCCCAAACACCAAAGAACCCAACCACCACACGCCTTTCCCGATCACGGCTATAAAGCCCATGACGAGAAGGAAGGCGAAGATCATGCCCGGGATCTCGTAGCGCTTTATGCTCTGGGCCTCAGACCATTGTGGGCCATCAGCCGATCATAGTAATCCTCGACTTTCCGCATCGCCTCTCGGCCTTCGGCTTCATAGCCTTGATGCGGTTGCAGCCTCTTTCTCGTCCGTGGCCCATGGCCGGACCAAAGCCATTTGTCCTTCATCGGACCGTGCGGCTGCTTCTGAATTCTCCCGACCACAATGTCCCCATCGTACCCTGACCAGTCGGCATCGGTTGGCTCGTCTCGCTCGTCGATCTTCGTTCGGCGCCAGTTGTACTTCGGCTCATATCTTGCCAAGGCTCGCGCCTTTCGCTTCATAGTTGATTTCTACGGCTCACCTGTCGCATATACATAGGATCGGACAGGGGGTTCAAATGGTTCGTGCTCTTCTTATTGCGTCAGCGATCGCGGTGTCATCTGCCGCCCCAGGCTGGGCTGGCTTTCAAAATTGGTCAGTTAAAAAGGAAGCCGACCCCTTCTCGGGTGGCGAGAGCGTCATAGTCGACTTCATGACGTCTTTCCGTTCGGGCGTGTTTGTGCTGTGTGACAGTGCGAAAAAGGGCCTCGTCGTGCGGGCGATCCCAGGATTCGCGTATGACCAGCGCCTCAGTGGTTTTGAGCCCACGTTGAAGTTCGCTTTCGACGGCAAGTTCCTCTTTGACGCTAAAGGGGAAACCGGCTCCGTCGGAGATAGCCTTGCCGCGTCTGAGGTCACCCTCGATGGCGAACAAGCGAAGCAATTTGTTGAAGCCTTCGCCGCAGCAAAGAAGCAGATTGCGATCGACGATGGGATCGCGGATAAGCCTCACCTTCTCACGGCGCGTGGCTCTACCGGCTCAGGGGCGGCAATCGTTGCATGCATCGCCAAACAGACGAGTTCCTCCTGATCGGCCCTTACTTTGCTCGCCTGGACTGGATTACTCGACGCTTTAAGCGTTCGAAGTCCGCCACGATAGAATTCAGCTCCGGATCCGTGGGGTCAACGTCGGAGGCTAAGAAGGATCCTTCAAGGCGGGCGATGATCTCGGCTGTCATAGATCTATCGTTGGCTCGTGCCGAAGCGGCAACCCGTTTTTTCAGTTGTTCAGGTATTCGTAACCTAAAATGTAAGTCGTCCACAGCCATGCCACAGCGATGCCACAAACGACGGTTGACCGATATGCCACCGCGATGCCACAGATTTGTTATGCGTATCGATGGTTGAGCTTAGTTAACGAAAACTGCCGTCAAGCGATACTGCCGGGGGCGAGTGAGTAGTGAAGTCGGCCGAGAAAGAGCGCCCTGGCTCGGCCTGCTTCGAGTTGGGCAATGATCTAAGGAACATGGAAATGCGATGCGATGCAGAGCGTGCCGGAGATGGTGCCGGCGCGAACCACTCTCCTTGTCTAGTTCGAAGGGGGCTTGTGGTTGGTGGTGCGGCGGCGATGGCTGCAGCAAGTTTTGTGAGAGTTGGCAGGGAGGCAGGACCGCACGATGCGACACTGCTTTTTCTGCGCGGGCGGTTCTTGGAGGCGGCTGGCTTGATGGCTGAGGCGGAAAGCCGGGACAAACCGGATTTGTTTCAGGACATGACCAAGGTAGCTAGCGCCATGACGATCATTCCTGCTGTCGGGGCAGAAGCGAGGGGCGCGAAACACGACGTCGCGGGCTGGTCGGCTAGCGATGCCGGCTGGACGATCAGGTTGCCTGGAGACCTGATCTCTGCCCTGCAATCGAATTGACGGAAGCGGAAGGCCCCGACCGGTGTCGAGGCCTTTTCCGTTCGTTCTTGCAAACCTTAGAAGCCATCGCCATCTAGTCCCGACTGCAATTTCCGCAGAATTCGAACGGGGACTGAAGCATGATTGATGGATATCACAGAGAGAAATTTTCCAGCGCAGTTGATTGCCTAGTTGGACTTGGGGACATTCGACAGCGCGTCGAGGCGGCGTTCGTCGCGCTCGCGACTGTCAAAATCCCAGAGTTGCTGGAAGATGTGCGGGCTGACTATGACGCCCTGCACAAGACAGTCACAGCAAAGCCGGCTCAGATCGCAGGCGAGGGCACCATCCGCTCTACTCTCCGCCAAATGACGGACGAGGAAGTGGCCGACGTGTCAGGTCGTATTCTCGAAATACACAACGCCCTTCTTGCTGCTGCATAGGCCTGTCGCCGGACCGATTGCGGACCGTTTCATTGGACAGAAGCGGAACAGGCGCGAACAAACCACATGCGCCTGTCCCGGTTTTGCTGGGTTTTGCGGGAGCCATCGCCGTTCGGGACGTGGGGCGCTACTGCGTTTGACTGTTGGACCGTTGCTCTGGTCGTGGAGCAAGCAGGGGAACGGTCTGTCGCTGAGCAGAAATGATAGCTGCCCTGAGAGTGACGATGCAGATGCTTAGCTTATCCTTCGCGTCGAAGTCTTTGAATTCTCTCAGCCGTCCCTCTTCATCCCTGTTGCTCGGCATATTGGCCAGCGTCGTAGCGATGATCTCGCGATCGTCTTTGGCGAATGAAGAGTAGAAATTGTCTGCGTCGAAGCCGGAAAACTCCGCCTCGATCGAGGGTGTGGGCGAACTTATTCCGCATTTTCGCAAGGGCGCGTAGAGGCGGCGCATATCGCGGCTGCAGTCCGATTGCGATGAGCAGCGTTGCTTTTTGGCTGTAAGTGAGCCCGATTTCTGCCAACGCTGCGGAATCGAAAAACGCAAGCTCAAAGAGCGCTTCCATTTCGGCCTCGATCGCGATCGCGCCCTTTATGATGGCTTCAAAGGCGCTCGCTTTCCCAAGGAGATCATAAAATTCTGCATTCTCAATTCGCTTTAATGGCTTGGGCATGAGGCTTCCTGATTAAGCTGCCTTATAATCGGTAATCTTAGCGCCGAGTTGCTTCCTGAGGACAGGGTGCGGCAAAAGTGACGGGTCTGTTTGAGTCAAAGTAAAGCTCATAATAATGTGGCAGGAGGACATTCGGTCGTGTGACGAGTGGCGTCAGACGCCGGCCACGACGCGCAGGGCTGAGGCTGTCAGTAGCTCACGCTCGCCATCGCCTTCCGCCTCCCAATACTTTGCCGCGTTGAGCCTGGTTTGATCAACGAAGGCCATACCGTTTGCAGGCCAATTCAGGTGGACCAAAGCGCCGGTATGTTGCGAGGCCTCCTCTTCGACGAGTTCCACCTCGTGCAGCACAGATATATAATTGGGGTCGTTCGCAGCCTGATAAGCAGTGGCTTCTTCAAGGGTCAAGAGCGCGAAACAAGAAGAAAGTCGGGACGGCTTGTCAGGAAATAACTGCAGGCGAGCTGTTTCGAAAATTAGTTCTCGAGCGATCAGCCAAGGATTGCCGAACCCATTCATGTTGTAGCGCTTCAGCACGCGGCCCCAGTTGCCGGGCTCGATGATGCTGCCTGCAGAGAGTCGTACAGGCGCGTAGTGATATAGTGGCATTGTCGTCTCGTCTTTGGGTTTTCCGGAAGCCATCGCCGTTGGGGCGCTCGTTCGGGTTACGATCATACTGGGACAGCGATCTGGGGCAACGTTCCCACTTCGCTGACATACCGAGCGAGATGTAAGAATGAGATCCCGCCGAGTACAAGCAGTACAATCGAGCTCAAAGTGAAAAATACCGCCAATACCTGAATGGCTACACCTACCGCGTTCAATCGCTTGGCGGCCTTCGTAGATCGCACAAAAGGTCGTTCCCAGTGAAGCTCTTCTTTCGCCAGAGACCACATGAACGAATACTGACTGAAGTACGCTAGACCTGGGGCCAGGACGGTCATCAGAACGCTCGCGGCGAATAGGAAGAGAGCATCGTTGAAGAATTGCTGCCCGACCGTCCCAGAGATTGCTCGATAATTTGCAGAGAAGAAACCCAGCAACGCGGCGATTGCCCCTGCAGCAGCGAGCGCTGGCGCCCTCATTGCTGCTGTAGAGAACGATCCAACGATCCCGAGGTTATCACCCATCGACTTCCTCTGAGCCTCGTGCGCGATATGCGCATCGCCTCGCAACCACTCCAGTTGCTGGCGACGATGCTCTTCCTCTGGTGTAAGCATTGGCTGAAATTTCCTTGTTGGTTTCAACCATAAGATAAGCGCCAAGATTGAGTCGTAGAAGTCTCTATGCAGCTCTCCACAGTCTCCGAAACTGGGTGGACCCTCGCATTGCGGTGCTGATCACTCGAAGCGGAAATCTTGTCCCGATCGCATCAGTTCGTTCCAGCGCCAGCCATCCGTCATTTCGTTGCGATAGTCGTGCAAAAGCGAGCTATCCACTGGGCTTGCCAAGAATTTTCGCGCCGCAAGGACCTGCTGCTCACGAGGCATCCCTTCAAGTTTGGGGAACAGCCGCTGGGCTTCACTCGCGAAGAAAGCTCCGGTCTGGGAGGGATATACTGCAGCAAACCAAGCAACGAACGCCCCGACCACGATTGGTGATCGACCGGAAGCGATACAATAATCGACGCATGCGGTCAGGATGATGCCATCGCATGCCTCTGCGGTGAGATCCTCCATCAGGTCGTGTGGATCACGATCCGCGTGCTTCACGAAGTTGCGAGGTCTGTTGACGAGGGCGGCGATGTCTTTCGGACTCCACCCCTGCACCTCCTGAATTCGCTCTTTGACCCTGATGGTTCCCATGGCTGATAGGAGGCCATCGCACACCTCCGCCGCATTGGCGGCAAGCTGATAGGTAGCGATCGGCTCGACCAGAAACCATTGCAAATGTATAGCCGCCAGGAGTTGTCTCCTGGCGGCATCCAGCTTGCTTATTTGCATACCCATCTCCGAAAACACGGTAGAACTAAGCGGGGCTCACTCTTTCGAGGAGTAGGTTTTCTCGGGTTTGCTCCTCTCCCTGTAGCCGAGCTGGGTGTTTGCCTCTGCAATGTCGTCTAACCGAGTAGCGCTAGGTTCCACCAGGCGTGAGGCTATATTGAAGTGAGGGTACGAACCGAAGACATCGGGATGCATATGAGCTGCAACTTCAACATCGTTCTGTGAGACATAGCGCCCGCCCCAAGCCTCGATGATGTGCTTTAGTGGGCGGCTCTTTTTAGTTGCCCCCTGTATCTTTGTCTGGGCGTCGAGCCATTGGTAAGCGATCCTAATGCAGTCGTCGCTTTCGTGATGGATATCTACTTTCGTAATATAGCGGGTCTCCAGCTTCGCGGTGGCAATAGCTTCGGTGCTTAACATTCAAAATCTCCTTGGTTGAAACGACAGGAGAAATGGGGGTTTGGGAGTGCGAAGACAAGCGGCCTCCGATATCTTACAATATATTGTGGGTTAGAAAGTGTGCCGCTCTCTGAGCCCCAAAATGAGCCCCTAACTGCGCCCCATCGTCTATTTCGCGTTAGAAATTATTGAAGCAAAACAATTAACGCGGTGAAAGTTCAACCCCCTTCACCCGCTCCAAAATCAACGATTGTTAGCCGAACATCTGCCGACGGTTTCCCGCCGCGCTGCCAAAACGGATATGCGAAGTTGCGGAACACTCCGACGCCGCCGTCGTTAACTTCCAGTCCAACAACGCATCAAGGAGCAGTGGGGCAAACTCACCGACGACGACCTTGATCAGATTGCCGGCAAACGCGACCAGTTGGAAGGCAAGATTCAGGAGCGCTATGGCATCGAGCGCGATCGCGCGCGGCGAGACATCGACGACTGGTACGGCCATCAGACCTGGCACTGATCGCCATTAAGCCCGGAGCTAGCCCTCCGGGCTTTCCACGTCTTATAACCTCACGAAATGAAATCGATCTTCGTCATGAAGCCACGATCTATGAGTTGTTGTGGTTCGTCATAGCGGATCGAGTGATCATAGCTGAAATCGATTTCCCCTTCGCGATCGAGGATATCCATCATTTTCTGATAGTGCTCGGATGCATTGTAGTGCTGCTTGCCCTCCGCCGCTTCCGTTATCTTCGCCTTGTAATTGGTGTAGAATTTGAAGTGCAGAATAGCGCCCCAGATCGAGGGGAAGTTGCGGCCGTAGGGCAGTGGCTGGTGCGGGCTACTGCCAAAAAAGCACGCCTCGTCCCAGAAAATGACGGGGTACTTGATGAGCTCATTGCCCTCGGAAAACTTCCGCCGCCTCGGACCGCCTTTGATACTGATGCCGCGTTTGGTAAGCGTTGGCAGGTAGCTGTCGCCATCAAAATAGCGCGAAAATTGCCAAGGCCTGTCGACGGAAAGCGAGCCTTCTGCGACTTCGCTGAGCTTGGGATACATGTCCAACATGGGGGCTGCCATTCGCTTCAGGCCCCTCGTTTCAAGCGCATTGAACAGCGATGGCAACGATCGTTTGAAACAGTCGTCGTAGACAAGGAATTCATCGGAATCGACGTTGACGTACCATCGCCCAAAACCATAGATCGAGAAGAGACGCTCCCTCCAGTTTCGACCCCGCCGCGCCTGGCCATACCTTATCGGCGACGTCCAGACGTCGACATCCGGTTCGCTCAGCAAAGCCTCGCGTGTTCCGTCGGTGGAAACGTCGTCCACACAGATGAATCGTGTTACGCCCAGCTGGCGATAGTGTTGGATGAACGCGCCTAGAAGCGCAGTGTCGTTATGCGTAACAAAGACAAGCGGCACATCGGCTGGCGCAAGGGACTTGATCTCGCGAAGCGGCTGCATCGTCACATCGCTCCGATTACGCCTTTCGCGCCGGGTTACTCGAAACGTCTCGTAGTCGGTCCGGAGGCGATCGAGGAACGACCGTGCAAGGTCCGGCACGCCAGAGGGGAATGGGTAGTTCATGAGCTGGACACCGACTCCTAGAAGATCCAAAGCAGCTTATAGCGCGTTTTCCGGCGTGCATCGTTCCAACACATCCTGAAAAACTTCGCTCTCGTCAAAAGGCCAACCGGCGGTAGTTTGTCGACGAGACGGTAGCAGCCAAGAGTGTATGTCAGTCGCTGCGAAAGCTTGTCACGGAACCCCTTCGCCCCGTACTTTTGCTGCGAGCCGGATCCTTCCCTGAAATCAAGGGTGGGGCCGGAGACATAGGCGACCAAATCGCGAACAACAAATTCCGAGAGGACATAAGACGCAAAACCCCAAGGATTGCCGAGCTCGTACCAGCGCGCCATCAAGATGTCGACAGATTGCGATCTGAACAGGCCGTAAATCCACTCCGACGGAAATGTCAGGTTCCGTGGGACACGTCCTCTTGCGTATGACTTCTGGAAATCGAATATGTTGGCTGCCGGGCTTTTCAGCTTAAAGCCCTTGTCGTTGAAGCTCTTTGTCGGGCAGGCGGCCAGCAACTTTGTGCCGTCCGCGTCAAGCGCCTCGACCAACCTTCCCAGGAAATCCCGAGATGAAAGGTCGTCCGCTGCCCTGAGGCAAAAATACTCTGCTTCAGCGCCGAGCTTTACGGCCTTGGCGAAATTTGCCTCGGCACTCAGGTGGGCGTCGTTCGATACGATGGAAAAGCGGACGTCTTTCTCGCAAAAGCGCTGCGCTACCTGCAATGTCTCGTCCGTCGAGCAGTTGTTGAGAACAATGGCCCGGAAATCAACGAAATCCTGATCCGCAATGGATTGCAGGCTCTCCTGCAAGGTCGCGGCACCGTTAAAGACCGGAAACATCACAGCAACTCTGGCATTTATCGGCATAACATCACCACAGACACGAAGAGAGCCGATACCGGCGAGCGACAGGTTGCTGGCTTTAAACCGCCGCTGATTTACCTCCTTGGCGCGGAAATGCAACGATTCCGTCGCCAGATGCCGTGATCCGCCTAAAAGGACGTCCCTAAGACGTAGGCCTGCAGCAAACCGCAGTAGTTGACAATTCTCTAATAAACATAGTTAATTTTTAACTATTCTCCGATATCACGGGAACGCAGACGACCCCTTGGTCGTTGTCGGCATGATCAGGAGGAGTGGCAGCATGCTTTTGAAGATTTTCACGGCAAAGCGCGAAATCCGGGACAATGGCGATACCGGCACCTACGCGGACGGCTACCATGCCCCGGAGGTGGTTCTTGCGTCAGCGCGCGAAGACGACCGTGCCTCCTATGAGCGTGACTACGGTCGCGGTCGTAAGGTCGAGCAGATCCCGCTTGGGTTCGCCTGAGTTCACATTTTGGCTCGTCTCTCGGCGCAATTCGGCGCCTGCAGCGAAGCCATGACCTTTGATATCGGAAGACTGTGAATGAGAAGGGCGGCATTGAGCCGCCCTTTGTTTTTGATCGATATTGCGGGGATCAGAATTCCGTCCAGTCGGCATCGTCGCGGGCGCTGGACGGCGTACTGGCTGCCCCGAAGGCGCTTGCGAGCTTTTGCCCGAGTGCCCGCGCCGGTGAGCTGGTGGGGCGAGTAACGCCTGCGGTAGCAATGCGCACGGGCGCCTTTCTCGTCGCGATCGGCGGTGAAGCCGGGCGCGGTGTGGAATGGATCGCGGCGGATGGCATCGGTGCAGCGGCCCCGGTTGCACTGAAGTTGCCGGTGCCGGTGAGCTTGAACTGGTCGAGCAGATGGTTCAGCGCCGCTGCTTCCGTCGCGAGCTTGTGGCTTGCCGCCGTGCTTTCCTCAACCATGGCCGCATTTTTCTGCGTTCCCTGGTCCATCGTGTTCACCGCCGTGTTGATCTCCTGCAAGCCGGTCGATTGCTCGCGCGCCGCTTCCGCGATCGCGTCGACGTGTTGGTTTATCTCCTGAACCTCATGCACAATGGCATCAAGCGCCTTGCCGGTTTCCCCGACAAGCGACACGCCAGTCTGCACGTGATCGCCGGATGTCGTGATCAGCGACTTGATTTCGCTGGCGGCATTGGCCGAGCGCTGCGCCAGTTCGCGCACTTCCTGGGCGACGACGGCAAAGCCCTTGCCGGCTTCCCCCGCGCGAGCGGCCTCGACGCCGGCATTGAGGGCGAGCAGGTTCGTCTGGAAGGCGATGTCGTCGATAACGCCGATGATGTTGCCAATCTCCGCGGAGGATTGCTCGATCTGTTGCATGGCGTTGACGGCCTTACGGACGACCTGACCGGACTTTTCGGCACCGGCGCGCGTGCGCTTTACGAGCCCGCGTGCTTCCTCGGCGCGTCTTGCGGCATCCTTCACCGTCGTGGTGATTTCCTCGAGGGCAGCGGCTGTCTCCTCGACCGAAGCTGCCTGCTGCTCGGTCCGTTTCGAAAGCTCGTCCGCCGAAGCGCGGATCTCGCTTGCGCCTGCCGTAATGGCGCGGGCATTGGCGCCAACCGTCTGCATGGTATCGTTCAAGCGCAGGACAGAATTGTTGAAATCCTGCCGAAGGATGTCAAGATCGCCGACGAAGGCCGTGTCGATCCGCGATGCGAGGTCGCCCGCGGCCAGCCGTCGCAAGCCATCGCCAAGTGCGCCGACTGCGCGCGATAGGTCAGCGGCATCGGTTGCGCGCTGCGCTTCGCGCTCACGGCGTTCACTGTCGCTAAGACTGCGGCTCTTCTCGGCCTCGCCCTCAAGCCGGATCCGATCAAGAGCGTTGTCGCGGAAGACGGCAACTGCGCCGGCCATCTGGCCTACCTCGTCGCGACGATCAAGGCCGTCGACATCGCTCTTCGTGTCGCCCTGGGCAAGCTGCATCATCCGGTCCCGCAGACGAGCCATCGGGGCAGCGATTCCCGCCTGCGCAATCCATACCGAGAGACCGAGCACGCCAATGACGGAGAGCCCGATCAGCGCGAAAGAGAGTGTGATGCGCTCGTTGACGGTAACGGAAAGCGCGTCGCCGCCATCGTTCAGCAACGCCATCAGCGCGTCGTTGTTGGCGATCATTTTTGGGGTGACGGTGTTCAGCTTGGCGTTCAGCATGCTTGCCGCAAGCTGTGCGCCCGCACTGTCCTTCGCCTTTGCAAGGTCGATGACCTTGGCGGAAAGCGCCTCCATCTCACCAATTCCGGCGAGGATGTCGTCGATCGCTTGCTTGCGGCCTGGGACCAGGGCGGCGGCCTGTTCCAGGCGTTCGCGCGCCTGGGGCATTTTGCTGGGCGCTGCGACCGCTGTATCGAAAGCAGGCGTGTCCGGCTTGAGGCCAGCGATCAGCGTTACCTGAAGCACGGCGGCAGTCGCCGATGCGCTGGCGCGCGATGCCTGCATGGCCGCCAACGCCTCGTGATCGATGAAGGCGCTGTAGGTGGCGTCGGCACCACGGAATTCGGTGATCACATAAGTGAGGCCTCCGAGCGCGATCGCGCCGAGAAGCGCGACAACGGAGATGATCTTCGTCCTGATTTTGAGGTTCATCAGCATGGATATGTCCAGTCGCTTGATCCGACCGATGGGGGCCGGCTATGGCAGCATTTTGAGAGGCAGGGCATGTCGCGGGATACGGCACGGTGGTATGCCTTGAAGGCTCGACATGCGCATCATGCATTTCGGCCCGCAAGCCGGCGTCGTCCCGGCGAATAGAATGGGACATTGTTTAATGCGGCCCTAACGCTTGGCGCCAATCCCAGGAAAAATCTGCCTAGGGCTGAATAACGCTAGAAGCGGCGCAACTTCTCACTGCTGCTGACGGGGATATGGGGCGTCTTGTCCCAGAAGAAGGGTTTCCTTGGCAGCTCGAAAAGCGCACGCCATGACGCGACCGATATCATCATCCAATAGAGCGGAACATAGAGCCAGCGCCAGCCGACGCTGCGCTTTTCCTCGCGCAGCATCACGACACTGCCGAGCAGCAGAAACAGGCCATAACTTGCCGCCATGTTGGCAAGATCGAGCAGGAAGAGCGCACCCTCGCCGGTGTCGGTGGGCGGAAAACCGAGCGCGAGGTAACCGGCGGTGGTGACCAAGAGCATGATCAGCCAGGGATGGGTTAGCGAGGAAAGCAGCATGCCGCCGATCAGCAACTGGAACATCAGGAAGCCGCCCATGCCCATTTCGCGCAGGAGGCGTGCCGGCTCGCGCATCATCACCAGCCAGGTCTGTAGCCAGCCTTTGAACCAGCGAGTCCGCTGGTTGAGCCAGACCCTGAACGTGGCCGGGGCATCCTCGTAGGTCGGGCAGTCGATGACGCCGCACCTGTAGCCCAGCCTATAGAGCCGCATGCCAAGATCGGCGTCCTCAGTGACGTTGTGGGGATCCCAGCCGCCGCACGCCCTAAGGTCGGCGACGCGCATATGATTGGAAGTTCCGCCAAGCGGTACCGGCATGCGCCGTCGTGCCAGCATTGGCAGCAGCATACGAAACAGGGCAGCATATTCCAGCGCGAATGCCGCGCTGATCCACGATGCTGATCCGTTGGAAATGACGAGCGGTGCCTGAAGGCAGACGACATCAGGCGGGCTCGCGGCAAACTGCGCATACGCGGCACGCAATTGGTCGGGGTGGGGGCGGTCCTCGGCATCGTAGATCACCACGAATTCGCCCCGCGCGCCGGCCAGAGCGTAGTTCAGCGCCTTCGGTTTCGTACGCGGATGGGCGGGTGGCACCTCGACGATCTCGAATTGCGGTTCAAGGCGTTCGGACCTCAATGCCTCAATCGTCGCATGATCGTCCGCCTCGCACACCAGCTTGATATCGAGCCTTGACATCGGCCAGTTCAGCCGGCGAAGCGCCCTGACGAGTTGGGCTACCACGTCCGCTTCCCTATAGAGGGCGATGAGGACGGTGTAGACGGGAAGACGTTCCGATGCGGGCAGGCTCGGAACCCCGCTCTTGCGGTCCACTAGGGCGACCGCTCGGACAAGGATTGCGGCCAGGTAAAGCAGAGAGATCGCCGCGTGCAGGATGGTCAGACTGAGTGTGCCTGTTGCAAGGGCGAAGGCAAATGCGCAGACGCCTGTCCCGGCGAGAAATCCCTGCTTGCCCGACAAGACAATCCGGGCGCTGAAGCGAGCCTTGTCCTCGAAGAGTGTGGTTACACTTTCTCGCAGCCGCCTGACGCTGCCGGTTCCCCATACCGCGGCTCGCAATGCGGTCGGCGTCGTGATGACGATGCTGTCGGCCAGTCCCGGCTTCTTCTCGAATAGCTGCGAGAGTGCCGCGAGGTTTCGAGCCTCCGGCACGATCGCGAGCATGCCTTTGTTGATATAGGTGAGGCGGACGCAGCGGGCCTGTGCGAGCTGGCTGTCGAGTGCCTTGTCGTCGTTGACGAGGGAACTGTCGATTGTCGGAAGAAATGGAAGCCGAAGCCCGCGTGCGAGCGCGGCGTAGTAGCTGTCGGCGTCGACCGCCCCGCCGGCAAGCAGTTCCTGTTCGATGCTGGTGCCGTTGCGGCGGGCGAGTTGCATTGCACGGGCGATTGTCGGCTTGCCGATGCCGAGTTGCAGCAGAACCTCGGCTTCCTGCTCATAGGAGTCAGTCGCTACGCGCGCCGGTGGTGGCGCGTCGTGGCGTATTGAATGATTATACAAGCGCGTATGGGCCTCGATGCCGCCCGGCGCATATTCCCCGACACGCATGACTCTGATACACCGTTTTCAGAATGGCAGTGCATGCTTTCCCCAGGGCGGATCATAATGGTGCAATTTAAACTAGCATCCCTAAATCTTAAGGGGCTACGCAGCTTTTGGCTGTCTCTGGTTGTGTTTTTTTGCCCGTTTCTGGCGTTCTCGCAGCAGGCGACGCCGAATTTGCCTCTGCTGTTCGATTCCAGGGAACGGCTTGCAAAGCCGGATCTTTCGTCGCTCGTGCGCCTGCGTTTCCTGACGACCATCGATTTTCCGCCATTCAACTTTACGGATCAGAACGGCAAACTTGCGGGCTTCAATGTCGATCTCGTTCGCGAGATCTGTAACGAACTGGAGATTGCAAATAGATGCCAGATCCAGGCGCTGCCGTTCGCTGACCTGAATGCCGCGCTCGCCGCCTCGCAGGGTGACGCCGTGATTGCGGGCATTGCAGTCAGCGAAGAACTGCGGCGGCAGTTCGCCTTTTCGCGCCCTTACCTGATGTTGCCCGCCCGCTTCGTTCTAAATCTGAAGGCACCGATCAAGGGCAAGGATGCGAATGCCCTGGCCGACCATCCGGTCGGCGTCGTCAAGGCGACGGCACACGAGGCGATGCTGGCCGCCTATTTTCCGAAGGTGAAAGCCGTACCGTTCGACAACAAGGACGCGCTTCTGGCGGCGCTGAGGGATGGTAAGGTCGAGGCCGCCTTCGCAGATTCGCTCCAGCTTTCGTTCTGGGTGTCGTCGCAGGCCTCGTCGAAGTGCTGCGCGCTCTTCGACGGCCCCTATTTGTCTGAGCAGTTTCTTGGCGAGGGCATGACGATCATGCTGCGCCAGAAGGACGATGTTCTGACGGCTGCGCTCGACCACGCGCTAGCAGCCTTGTCGCGCAGCGGCCGACTGCAGGAAATCTACCTTCGCTATTTCCCTTACGGCCTGTATTAGCCTTTGCGGAAGCGGGCGATCGCGCTGCGCTCAATGGCGGCGCAGGTGAGCTTGTCGAGTCCGAGGCGGTCGCGCAGCAGGCTGAGCAGGCGTAACTCTTCGGCCTTGACCGAAAGGTCGGCGGAGGCGACTTCCACCGCCAGCGCGTAGGCCGTGTCATAGAGGCGCGAAGGCAGCGTGTCCTTGACGGTTTCGAGCACGATGTCGAGGCCCTCGGGGCCAGCGAGCAGCGCAGCGCAGTCGCGCGCCACGGAAATCAGCTTCTCGTCGTCGAAATCACGAAAGACCGGCAGGAAGCCGATGAGTTGGCCGATGCGCTCCATCTCGCGATCGTTCATCGTGCTGTCGACGGCGGATGCCATCACCATCACGTAGATCAGTGCGTCATGCGCAGAAAGCGGCTTGTTCATATCTCGATGATTCCTCTGGAGCGAGCCCAGAGTCTAGGAATTGGCCGGCGACATTACAAGCCGTCGGACGGGAGATCGGAGGGTGGATTCTCAAGTGTGCCGGTTTCAGCGGCGCTACGAGGGTCGTCGCCATAAATGCCTTTGCCCGCCTGCCTTGCCGTCTCGCCGGCTTCTGTGAGTGCTGATCCTTTTTCCGCCTCTGCCCAGCCGTTCGCAACAAGCCACTGCGAAATGTCCTGCGTGCCGATCCTGCAGGCTGCCGTCACCATGCCTGTCCACTCGGTGCTGTCGAGATCGCAGCGCACGGTCCTGAGGCGTAGAAGCAGCCGTACATTGGTCTTCGCCAACATCCCGCATGGCCATACCCGGCCCTTGCCGTCAGTACAGGTTTTGTCCGCCGGCGTCGGGTTGATACCTGCAAGCTGCAGGCGGCGGTCGCCAAACGCGAGGACGCCAGCGCTTTCGGCAATCGGGCGAACGAGGCTGACGCCGGTATCGTCGGCAGGCTTTGCTGGCGGCTGCGGCTCCACCGCCGCGATGCGCTCGAGCGGCTTGCCGTCGATGGCCGCGGGGTAGAACTGGCTGGCCTCGTCGACGCGCCGCGCGTGCATGCTGGCCTCGGGATTTGTCGTGGATGGGATCAGGGCGGGAGGAGGCGCATCGATTTCTACAGGGGCTGCAGTTTCCACCGGATCAATAGCCGCACCAAGCCGTTGTCCGCCGGCCGCAATCAGGCCCGCGACGATTCCGATCCCTGCAACAGCCGTCAGAATTGCCGCGGGACGCATGGAATATCTTCCTACTGGCTGGCCCAGATGATCCGGGCGATCCAATCGACGTCGGAAAGCTCGATCGTCCGGTTCGGATGTTCGGGATTGAGCGACATCAATTCGATCGACCGCGGGCTCTGGCGCAACAGCACCTTCGCCATCACTTCGCCTTCGCGCGTCTTGACGACGACACGGTCGTTGCGGCGAACTTGCGCACCTGGCTCGACGATCAAAACGTCGCCGTCGCGGTAGAGCGGCATCATGCTCTCGCCCTGGACCTCGAGCGCATAGACGCCCGCCTTCTGCGACGGCGCCGCGGGAAACTCCACGACGTCCCAGCCTTGTCCGGCCGGAAAGCCGCCATCATCGAAGAAACCGCCGGCGCCGGCCTGCGCAAAGCCGAGAAGTGGGATCGAGCTGCCCTGTGGCGGGAAGGCACCGTCCGGAAGGCTGGAAAAACTTCCCGCGGGGCGCATGAAGGTCAGGAACTGCTCCATGCTGGCGCCCGTTGCATCCAGCACCTTGGCGATCGATTCCGTCGACGGCCAGCGCAACCGCCCATCGGCAGAGAGCCGCTTGGATTTGTTGAAGGAGGTCGGGTCGAGCCCCGCCCGTCGGGCAAGACCGGATGGCGTCAGGTCATGCCGTTCGGCAAGCCTGTCGATCGCCCCCCAGATCTGCTCGTGTGACAGCATGTCGCCTGATTCCTGCGCGCGTGCGCGATCCTTCACGGCGAAATATTACCCGCAAGCCTATCGGGAGTAAAGAGAGGAGAGGAATAAAATCCTGTCTCCAGATCAGGCCACCATCGCCATGTTGATCTTGCCGAGTTGGATGACCGCCTGCGTACGGCTATCGACATTGAGCTTGAGCAGAATGGCCGAGACATGTGCCTTGATCGTCGCCTCGGACACGCCGAGCTCGTAGGCGATCTGCTTGTTGAGGAGCCCTTCCGCCAACATCGTCAGCACACGGCTCTGCTGCGGTGTCAGCGTGTGCAGCCGATGGATCAGATCGGCGACATCGGGGTCCTGCTCCTGGCCGTCCCGATAGCTTTCAGGTGTGGCGATATCGCCGGCGAGAACCGTCTGGATACCGCGGCGAATGTCGTCGATCCCCGAGGACTTGGAAATGAAGCCGGATGCGCCGAGTTCCAGTGCGCGTCGGATCGTGGTGGCGTCATCGGTGGCCGAGACAATGACGATCGGCAGCCCGGCGAATTCGGAGCGCAGCGCCATCAGCCCGGAAAATCCGCTGACACCCGGCATCGAAAGATCGAGCAGCATCAGATCCGCCTCGGGATGCTTCCCGGCCGCCATCCGTGCTGCAGCAAAATCGCCGGCCTCAACGATATCGGGATGGCTTTCCATGCCGATCACCGCCTGGCGAAGCGCATCCCGGAAAAGCGGATGGTCGTCGGCAATGATGATTGTCTGTTCCTGCATCGATAACTCCCTCCCAAGAGCTCGACTGCCGCGTCATGTCTCGTGCTCCTCACGCGATACATGTCGTCATTCCGATGCGACTATAGCAAATCATGTCTTTTGAGGAAGGGTATTGCGGTCCTCTTCGCCTTGGAATTCCTTGACTATCCCCATGAAGCTGCGCATCCAGCGTTCCATGATGCCGATCGAGCGGTTGATTTCCTCGTCGGAGGGCAAGGCCTTGTTGACGATACTTTTGTTCTCCAGTGCCGTGACGCGGGCCGAAAGCCGGTCGAGCTCCTGCTCGTAAGCCGCCCGCTCATCGGCGGCCATACGGCAGACGAGCGTGCCGTCCTTTTCCTCGCAGAGCGACATGGCGCCGGTCTGCTTGTCGAGACGCACGAAGTGGTCGCCGCTCCGCTCCAGCTGGAAGCGCGATGCGTCGGTTTCGGCCGCGTGAACGCCAAGCGGCAGGAGAAGCGCAAAAAGGCCGATTGCGATATTTCTCATGGTTTCCTCCGGAAATCTCGGTGGCCACCGCATTTTTCGCGGCAAGGCGTGGACAACGCCGCCGCTTTGCGGCAAAGCCCGGGAAAGACCAGCCATACCGAGGCCATCATGACCCTGACACCCACGCTTTACAAGATCGTGACGGAAGCGCTTTGGCAGGAGGCAAAGGCCGCCGGCGTTTTTCGCGGTGCTCCGATCGATCTTGCGGACGGCTACATCCACTTCTCGACAGCCACCCAGGTCAAGCAGACGGCGGCGCTTTATTTTGCCGGTCAGACGGGACTTCTGCTCGTTGCCGTCGATAGCAGCAAGTTCGGCGACGAGCTCGTTTTCGAAGCCTCGCGCGGCGGTGCTCTCTTCCCGCATCTCTATTCGGAACTGCCATTGTCGGCCGTCTTGTGGGAGGCGGTGCTGCCGCTCGATGTCGCCGGCCAGCATATCTTTCCGGACCTTCAACCATGATCGATCTTTTCAAGCACGCCGCCCGCAAGGGTCTCTTCCTCTTCGACCCCGAAACCGCGCACGGCATGTCGATTGCCGCGCTGAAGACAGGTGCGGTGCCGGCCTGCCGGATCACGCCGGATCCGCGCCTGCGGCAGACCGTTGCCGGGCTCGATTTCCTCAATCCGATCGGCATGGCAGCCGGCTACGACAAGAACGCCGAGGTTCCGGAAGCACTGCTGACGATCGGTTTCGGCTTCACCGAGATCGGCACCGTGACGCCGAAGCCGCAGCCCGGCAATCCGCGTCCCCGCATCTTCAGACTGGTCGAAGATGAGGGCGTCATCAACCGCCTCGGCTTCAACAATGAAGGCCACGATGCCGCCTTCGCGCGGCTGTCGGGCATTCGCGGCAACGGCATGATCGGCGTCAACATCGGCGCCAACAAGGATAGCGAGGACCGCATAGGCGACTATGTCCTCGGCATCCGCCGCTTCTATTCCGTGGCGCGCTATTTCACCGCCAACATCTCGTCGCCAAACACGCCCGGCCTGCGTGACCTGCAGGCGCGCGAAAGCCTGGCAGCTCTCTTGTCGGCAGTGCTTGCCGCCCGCGACGCCGAAGCCGAGAAGGCAGGCAGAGTGATCCCGGTCTTCCTGAAGATCGCGCCCGATCTCACGGAAGAAGGCATGGACGACATCGCTGCCGAAGCGTTGTCGCACGCTTTGGATGGCCTGATCGTTTCGAACACCACGCTGTCGCGCGACGGCCTGAGAGATCAGCGTCACGCGAAGGAGGCGGGAGGACTGTCCGGCAAGCCGCTCTTCGACAAATCGACGGCAGTGCTTGCCAGGATGCGCAAACGCGTCGGACCGGCCCTGCCGATCATCGGCGTCGGCGGCGTCTCGTCTGCGGAAACGGCCCTCGAGAAGATCAAGGCCGGCGCCGATCTTGTGCAGCTTTATTCCTGCATGGTCTATGAAGGGCCAGGCCTACCGGGCACGGTCGTTCGCGGCCTCTCGAAGCTTCTCGATCGGGAGCAAGTCAAATCCGTCCGCGACCTCAGGGACACCAAGACGGATTATTGGGCGGCACGGAACGTCTGATCCGCCCGCGGCCGCACGAGCATTGCCAGGAAGACGCCGCGGAACAGCAGGAAGCCGTTCATCGCCAACCATAGGCCATGGTTGCCGAACGGCGGCACGAAAACGGCCAGCGCTAAGAGATAGCCGGCAAACGACATCAGCATCCGGTTGCGCATGTCGGTCGACCAGGTGGCGCCGATGAACACGCCGTCCATCAGGAAGGCGAGCGCGCCGGTCAACCCGGTAACGGCGGCCCAGGGCAGGTAGGTTTCGGCCGCCTGCTGTACTTCGGGCGAAGTGGTCAGCAGCGAAATCAGCCACGGACCGGCCAGCAGGAAGAACACGGAAATGATGCCGGCGAGCCCAAACGACCAGAGCGCCGTTAGCTTCAGGCCGCGGTCGAACGCCGGCCGGTATCGCGCCCCGATTGCCCGTCCGGTGATCTGTTCCGCCGCATTGGCCAGTCCGTCGAGATAATATCCCGACAGCAGGAAGAAGTTCATCAGCACGGCGTTAGCGGCCAGCGTCACCGCCCCGAAGCTTGTTCCGATCCTTGTCATGACAGTGAAGGCGGCGAGCAGCACGAACGTGCGGATCAGGATGTCGCGGTTCAGCGCGAAGAGCTCGGCCAGGCGATGCCGAGAGAAAACCTCCGTGCGGGTTGGCCGATGTGCGCGATCGAAGCCGCGAAGGACAATCAGCAGGCCGACGACAGCGCCGACCGTCTCGCCGACCATCGTACCCCACGCCACGCCCGCGACGCCCCAGTTAAGCCAGAGGCCAAGGAAAATCGCCAGCACGATGTTGATGCCGTTGATGATCGTCTGCAGCAACAGGCCGATGCTGCCCTGGCCGCGGCCAAGCACGAAGCCGAGGATTGCGTAGTTGGCCAACGCTGCCGGGCCGGCAAGAATGCGGATGGAGAAATAGGTGCTCGTGGCCGCGGCAACAGCGCTTTCCGGTCCCATCAGCTTCAGCCCGGCCGTCAGTAGCAGCGGCGAGAGACAGAGAAGTGCTATGCCGCAACCAAGCGCAGAGATCAGCGCTCGCCAGAAAACACCCTGCTCTGCATGTCGGTCGTGCCGCCCAAAGGCCTGCGCCGTCAGGCCGGTGGTGGAGGCGCGCAGGAAATTGAAGCTGCCGAGGATCAGGTCGAACAGCATGGCGCCGATCGCAAGGCCTGCCAAAGCATCCGGCTGGCCCATGTGCCCGACGACGCCGGTGCCGACAAGGCCGAGCAGCGGCGTGGTGATAAAGCCGAGCGTCATCGGAATCGCGATCGACAGCACCAGTCGGTGCGTCACGTCGAAGGCTAGCCTGTTCTCGTGACCGTGAGTATCCATGTCTGCCTCTGGGGAGAGAGGCAGAATCGCCTCAGCCGGAAAGCACCATTGCCCAGTAAGGGACATTTTTGGAAGCGGAATTGTGGGCCACGGCAACACCGAGACCGCTGTAACGGCCGAGCATGTTTTCCAGATGGTGTGGAGAATTGATCCAGGCGGTCACGACGGCCGGAACCGACTGCTGACCGGCCGCTATGTTTTCCGCAGCCGGCATCTGTACACCGCTTGCCTTGACGCGTGGCGCGAAACCGTCACCGATGCCCATCACGTGCTTCATCTTGCCGGCGGACGCCATGCGCTTCGCCTGGAACATCGCCGCATCCTTCGCTGCCGGATCCGCCGACAGCGGCGGCAGTCCGTTCTTGGCGCGCAACTGATTGACAAGCGGCAGGGCGTCCGCCGTCTCGTCTTCGCCGTCCGAAGGGGTGCCGGAAAACTTTGGCGCGGTCGTGCAGCTTGCAACACCCGCAACCAGCACGAGACCGGACATGTGCAGCAGGCCGCGCCGCGAGAGGATCAGAGAGGTCATGTTATCGCCGATAGCTGAAGAGACGGATGATGACGAAGATGGGGATGACGACGGTCGCACCAAGCAACAGATAGTCGCCGACGCGTCCCAAAGCGGCAAAGCCGCGGTGCCAGACTTCCAGAACGAAATTGCGGAGGCCGTAGACGAAATCCAGCGGCGCCCACCCGAACACGGCCATGATGAAACCGACGATCAACGATACGACCAAAAGCTTGACCAACGTGCGGCCGAGGGAATCGCCGAGAAACTTGTTCACCTGATCGGACATGCGCCATCTCCTGTTTATCCCTGAAATACGGCCGCGAATCGCCGCTCGCAAGCCTTTTTCAGGTCTGGCGCCTCCGCCTCTGAAATAGGACTTGAGTTTTTTTGTGGCCGCAGCCAAATGCGAGCCGATCCCAACAGGTCCGTACCATGCAGCCCAACCAGCTCACCTCAGGCGACGTGATCGCCGACCGCCGCGCAGACTATGCCAAGATGCTCGACGAAAGCGGCGAGCCGGATGCTGCTGCTGAATTGATGGAGCAGGCGCTGGAGCTTGCTCCTCGCTGGGCGGCCGGCTGGTATAGGCTCGCCGCCTACCGCGAGAAGGCGGGTGACAGGGCAGGCGCAATCGAGGCCTACCGGCAGACTTTGGAAGTCACTCCCGAGGATATTTTCGGCGCCGGGCTCAAGCTCGCTTTGCTCGGCGATGTCGAGACGCCGGACCAGCCGCCGAGCAGCTATGTCGAGCGACTGTTTGACGACTACGCCGATCGCTTCGAGACCTCGCTGGTGGAAAAGCTGGATTACAGCGTCCCCGCCAAGCTTGCTGCGCTCGTTGCCACCACGGGCAGGAACTATGCGCTCGCCGTGGACCTCGGTTGCGGCACCGGCCTGCTTGGACCGGAAATCCGCGACAGCGTCGCGCGGCTCGAGGGCTTCGACCTGTCGCAGAATATGCTTTCCAAGGCCGCCGAGAAGCATGTCTACGATCACCTGGCCCAGGCCGACCTGTCGCTGGCGCCGGAGGCATCAGGCCTATTTGCCGAGGGAGCGACGCACCGTGCCGACCTCGTCACCGCAGCCGACGTGCTGATGTATCTCGGCAATCTCGAAAGCGTGTTCGCGGCTGTTTCAGCGCTTGTTGTGGCCGGCGCCGATTTCGCTTTTTCGGTTGAGGATGCGGGCGAGGGCGATGGCTTCCATCTTGCACCGTCGCTGCGCTACGCCCATTCCGAAACCTACGTCCGCGCGCTCTGCGTCCGCCACGGCCTCGATGTCGCCGCCGTCAGCAAGACAGCCATTCGCAAAGATGGCGCAAACGTCATTTCAGGCATTCTGTTCCTTACGCGCAAGGCCGCATAGCGGAACGATTCTTGCGAAGTGATAATAGGTCAGTATTACTTACGTATTTTGCTTGATTGCACCGCGAAAACGCCTGATAATGCTGACTAATTCAGTAGGGATGCCCGCAGAAATTCGAGGCGTCCGGCATCATTCATCACGTACGTTTCGTCACGCTCGGGTTTTGCTCGGGCGCATTTGAACATGTCTGCCGTTTGGGGATCAACGACAATGGCACAGCTCTTCAACGCCCTCGGTTTCTGGAATACCAGCGCTACCCGCCATACCCCCATCGAAGACGTTCAGGGGATCTTCTCGGGCAGCCTTGTTGCGGGGCTCGGGCTTTATGTTCTGGCCAGCGCTGGCCTTCTGACCGGAAGCACCGCAGGTATTGCGTTCCTGCTGCACTATGCCTTCGGGATAAATTTCGGGCTCGCCTTCTTCCTGCTCAACCTGCCGTTCTTTTATCTATCGTGGACGCGGCTTGGCGTAGCCTTCACGATAAAGACCTTCATTGCCATCGGCCTGACATCGGTCATGACCAGCCTGCAGCCGAAGGTCATGGACATTTCCGCTATCCAGCCTGCCTGGGCGGCGCTTCTCGGTGGTCTTCTGCTGGGTTTTGGCCTTCTTGCGCTCTATCGCCATCGCGCGAGCCTCGGCGGCGTTGGCATTCTCGGCATCTACATGCAGGAGCGTTTCGGCATCCGTGCCGGCCTCGTGCAGATGGCGATCGACCTCTGCGTATTGGCCGCTGCCTTCTTCGTCACCACGCCGCCGGTGGTCTTCTACTCGGTTCTCGGCGCGGTGGTGCTGAACCTCTTCGTGGCCATCAATCACCGCGCCGATCGCTATATCGCGCTTTAGGCAGCCTGTGCCGGCTTGTCGATCGGGTGCTGCGAGCGGAAGCCGACGGCGAGACGGTTCCAGATGTTGATCGCGCCGATCGCCACCGTGAGCTTGGTGATCTCTTCTTCGGTGAAGTGACCCTTCAGGGCTTCGAAGTCGGCGTCCGGAGCGCCGGTTTCGGCAATGCGGGTGACCGCATCCACCCAGCCGAGCAGGGCGCGCTCCTTGGCATCATAGACCGGCGATTCACGCCAGACGCAAATCAGGTTGATCCACTGTTCGCTCAGGCCGTCGTGCCTGGATTCCTTCACATGCATGTCGACACAGTAGGCGCAGCCGTTAATCTGCGAGGCGCGAAGCTTGATCAGGTGGATGAAGCGACGCTCGAGGCCCGATTCCTGAACATACTGCTCCAGTGCGGCGACCGCCTTGTAGGCGTCCGGTGCGGCCTTGGCGAAGTTGAAACGTGCTTGCATGGTTCATTCTCCTTTTTGGGTTGGGCGGCTCAGCGAGCCGCTCGGCGTTCGTTCATTTCAAGGAAGGCGCAGCCGCGGGCGGCGATGCCGCCGTCGTCATCAGCAGCGAGCTGCACCAGGATGTCGGCGATGCTGGTCTTGGCGAGTTCGGCGCGGTAGACGCGCTCGGCCCTCAGCATCGCCGCGCTGATTTGGCATGGTTTGGTGAAATAGCGCCCCGGCAGCTGGTTCGGTCCGCGCTGGCGGATCTCGCTGCATCGGAACGCCGGCTCCGGTCCTTCGACCGCCAGCACGATGTCGAGGAGGCTGATCTTTTCCGTCGGCTTCGCCAACCTGTATCCGCCCTTCGGCCCCGGAACCGTGTTCACAATGCCGGCACCTGACAGCGCCTGCAGGTGCTTCAGAAGGTAGCTCGTCGAGACGCCGTGAAATTCCGCCAACGCAGCAGCCGACAGCACACCGCCGTCGGACAGGCCGGCCAGCATCGAGACACTGTGGATTGCCTGCTCCACTCCATCGCCCAGTTTCATCGGATCGCTCCTCAATTCGTAGATAAAAAATATCCATGATTATGCTGGATGTCAAGCGGCATGTTCGAGCAGTCGAAATAGGCGATCGGTCGTGTTCGTCCGGGGTTGTGAAGCCGGATGGATTCGCTAAAGTCGGCCCCGTTGGGCAAAAACAATTCCGATAAGGGAACAGCAATGAGAAAGACGATTTTCCTGGCGGCCGCTGCCTTGCTTGCCGCGACGCATCTCGCCTCCGCCGAAGACACGATCCGCATCGCAACCGAGGGCGCCTATCCTCCCTTCAACTACGTCGAATCCGACGGCAGCCTGAAGGGTCTCGACGTCGACATGGCGAATGCGCTCTGCGCCGAGATGAAGGCCAAGTGCACGATCGTCGCGCAGGATTGGGACGGTATCATCCCCGGCCTTCTGGCCAAGAAGTACGACGCAATCATCGCCTCGATGAGCATCACCGACGAGCGTAAGAAGCAGATCGACTTCACCAACAAGTACTACACGACGCCGCTCGCGGTCGCCGTGCCGAAGGACAGCCCGTTGAAGGGTGTCACGGTCGACGACATGAAGGGCAAGACTGTCGGCGCCCAGGCGTCGACCACGCAGGCGGACTACACCAGTGACGTCTACGCCAAGGGCGGCGCCGAGGCGAAGCTTTACCCGACGCAGGACGAGGCCGTCGCCGACCTGCAGAACGGCCGCCTGGACGCGCTGGTCTCCGACAAGTTCGTGGTGGTCGACTGGCTGAACAAAGCCGGCAAGGATTGCTGCAAGCTGCTCGGCGACGTTCCCGGCACGGAAACGCAGGCCGGCATTGGTATCCGCCAGGGCGAGACCGACCTGAAAGAGCGCTTCAACAAGGCGATCGATGCGCTGGTCGCCAGCGGGAAGTATCAGGAAATCACCAAGAAGTATTTCCCCTTCGACATCTACTGATCGCGTGCCGATCCAATCGCGCGGAGGCCGAAAGCCTCCGCGCCCTTTGACCAAGTCCATCCGATGAAAACAGATATCCTCGTTCTCGGTGCCGGCATTGTCGGCGTCAGTGCGGCCATTCATTTGCAGGATCGCGGCCGCTCCGTCGTGCTTGCCGATCGCGGCGAGCCGGGCGGCGGCACCAGCTACGGCAATGCCGGGCTGATCGAGCGCTCCTCCGTCGTTCCCTACGCCTTTCCGCGGCAGCTCGGCGCCATTGCCAAATATGCGCTGAACAATTCATCGGATGTCCGTTACGATCCGGCCTACCTGCCGCGCATCGCCAAATGGCTGGCGCGCTATTGGTGGCATTCCTCGCCGACCAATCTGGAAAAGGCGACACGGGCGCTCCTGCCGCTGATCGAGGCCAGTGTCACCGAGCACGACAAGCTGATTGGCCGCGCCGGCGCCTCCGACCTCATCCGCGAGCGCGGCTGGATGTCATTCTACAAGAACCCGCGCCGTTTCGAGGCTGCCCGTGCAGAAGCCGAGAGCCTGTCTACCCATGGTCTGGCAATCCGCATTCTCGACGCCAGCGAGTTTCTGGCGCTCGAGCCCGCTTTCGCCGCGAGTGGTCGCAGCATCGCTGGCGGCGTGCACTGGCTCGACCCGAAGACCGTGACCGACCCGCAGGCGCTGACGACCGCCTATGCCAACCTCTTCACCGCAGCCGGCGGCAAGATGGTCCGCGCCGACGCATCGGCATTGCGCGAGGAGAAGAACGGCTGGTCGATCACGACGGATGAAGGCGAGATCGTCGAAGCCGGCGAGGTCGTCGTCGCCCTCGGCCCGCAATCCGGCCTGATCTTCCGCAAGCTCGGCTATCCCCTGCCACTGGCGGTCAAGCGCGGCTACCACCGGCATTATGCGCAGCGCGAAGGCCAGCCGCTCGGCCACTCCGTCGTCGACGAGGAAGCCGGCTACGTGCTGGCGCCGATGGCGCGCGGTATCCGGCTGACGACGGGCATCGAATTCGCCGCGCCGGATGCGCCGCCAAATACCATCCAGCTCCGCCGCGATGAGGCCCATGCCCGCGCGCTATTTCCGCTCGGCGAGCCGGTGGAAGCGACGCCCTGGCTCGGCCTGCGGCCCTGTCTGCCTGACATGCGCCCGGTGATCGGCCCGGCGCCGCGCCATCGCGGCCTCTGGTTCAATTTCGGTCACGCCCATCACGGCCTGACGCTCGGCCCGGCCAGCGGCCGGCTGCTGGCCGAGCAGATGGCCGGCAACGACACCTTTGCAGATCCCAAGCCCTTCCACCCGCATCGCTTCCTCTAGTTCGCGGGTCCGCCATTCTATTTCGGTTGCCGGTGCACTACCTTTAGCGCCGTGGACCAGATCGATTCCGAAGCCCGCGTTGCCCTGCCTCCGCCTTTCACCCGCTGGTTCGCGGACAAGGGATGGCGTCCGCGTGCCCATCAGCTGGAATTGCTGGCCCGCGCCGAGGCAGGCGACAGCACGCTGCTGATCGCGCCCACCGGCGCCGGCAAGACGCTCGCCGGCTTCTTGCCGTCGCTGACCGATCTGACGCGCCGCGGCAAGATCCCGCCGGGCTCGGCGTTTACCGGCATCCACACGCTCTACATCTCGCCGCTGAAGGCGCTCGCCGTTGATATCGAGCGGAACCTGATGAAGCCGGTCGAGGAGATGGGGCTGCCTGTTACGGTCGAGAACCGCACCGGCGACACCCCCGTTGCCAAACGCCAGCGACAGAAGCTGAACCCGCCCGACATTCTGCTGACGACGCCGGAGCAGGTGGCGTTGCTGCTCGCCAACAACGAGGCCGAGCGCTTCTTCAAAGACCTAAAGTACATCGTCTTCGACGAACTGCATTCGCTCGTCACCTCGAAGCGCGGTCACATGCTCTCGCTCGGCCTTGCCCGCCTGAGAAGGCTGGCGCCCGCCCTGCAGACAATCGGCCTTTCGGCCACCGTCTCCGACCCGATGGACTTGCAGAAGTGGCTGGTCGCGCAGCGGGAAGGCGCGGACCACCATGCAGGCCTTGTCATCGTCGAAGGCGGTGCCAAACCCGACATTTCGATCCTCTCGACCGAGGAGCGCATCCCCTGGTCCGGTCATTCGGCGAAGTATGCGATCCCCGACGTCTACAAGCAGCTCCTCGAACACCAGACGACACTACTCTTCGTCAACACCCGGTCGCAGGCCGAGATGCTGTTCCAGGAACTATGGACAGTGAATGAGGAAAACCTGCCGATTGCGCTGCATCACGGTTCCCTCGATGTCGGGCAGCGCCGCAAGGTAGAGGCCGCGATGGCGGTAAACCGGCTGCGGGCGGTGGTTGCCACCTCAACCCTCGATCTCGGCATCGACTGGGGCGATGTCGATCTCGTCGTCCACGTCGGCGCGCCGAAGGGCGCCTCGCGGCTTGCCCAGCGCATCGGCCGCGCCAACCACCGCATGGACGAACCCTCGAAGGCCATCCTTGTGCCCGCCAACCGCTTCGAGGTGATGGAGTGCCAGGCGGCGCTCGACGCGAACTACATCGGCGCGCAGGACACGCCGCCTGTCGGCAAGGGTGCGCTCGATGCACTGGCGCAGCATGTGCTCGGCATGGCCTGCGCTGAGCCTTTCGACATGCTGGAGCTTTACGACGAGGTCACCAGCGCTTCGCCTTACGCCGACCTCTCCTGGGAAACCTTCGAGCGCGTCGTCGATTTCGTCGCGACGGGTGGCTATGCGCTTCGCACCTACGAGCGCTATGCCCGCATCCGCAAGACCAAGGAGGGACGCTGGCGCGTTTCCAATCCGCAGGTCGCGCAGCAATACCGGCTCAATCTCGGCACCATCGTCGAGAGCCCGATGCTCAATCTGCGCATGGTCAAGCGTGGCGAAGGCGGGCGTATCGGCCGCGGTGGCGCGACGCTCGGCAAGATGGAGGAATATTTCTTCGAGCAGCTGTCGCCCGGCGATACCTTCATCTTCTCCGGCAAGGTGCTGCGCTTTGAGGGGATCCGCGAGAACGAGGCGCTCGCCAGCCAAGCCTTCTCGATGGACCCGAAGATCCCCTCCTATGCCGGCGGCAAGTTCCCGCTCTCCACCTATCTGGCGGATCAAGTGCGTTCGATGATCGCGGATCCCGATCGCTGGCGCCGCCTGCCGGATCAGGTGCGCGACTGGCTGGCGATCCAGCAGGATAAATCGATGTTGCCGAAGCGCGACGAGCTGCTGATCGAGACCTTCCCCCGCGGCAGCCGCTGTTACATGGTCATCTATCCCTTCGAGGGGCGGCTTGCGCACCAGACGCTCGGCATGCTGCTGACGCGGCGGCTCGAGCGGGCCGGCGCCAAGCCTCTAGGATTCGTCGCGACGGATTATTCGCTCGGCATCTGGGGCTTCGAGGACATGGGGCTGATGATCCGCAACGGCCGGCTCAGCCTAGCTGACCTCTTCGATGAGGACATGCTGGGCGACGATCTCGAAAGCTGGCTCGACGAATCTTTCCTTCTGAAGCGCACCTTCCGCAATTGCGCCGTGATTGCGGGTTTGATCGAGCGCCGTCACCCGGGCAAGGAAAAGACCGGGCGACAGGTCACGGTGTCGGCCGACCTGATCTACGATGTGCTGAGAACCCATGAGCCGGATCACATCCTCCTGCAGGCGACGCGGCAGGATGCGGCAACCGGGCTTTTGGATATTTCACGGCTTGGCGATATGCTGAGGCGAATCAAAGGCCACATCACGCATCGTGCGCTCGACCATATCTCGCCGCTGGCGGTGCCCGTCATGCTGGAGATCGGCAAGGAGCCGGTGCATGGCGAGGCGCATGACGCGGTGCTGGCAGAAGCCGCCGACGACCTGATCGCCGAGGCGCTGGCCTAGAATGGTGCCGGATAGGTTCGTGTCGGCTTACCATCCGGAATTGCATGAGACAAAGGCCTTCGAAGATGGAGGCGCTTTAGGAATCAAGGACTGACAGGATTGATGAATCGCCTAGCGCTCGCGAGTGAACTGAACGGACTGACTGCGCTGCCAGGCGTCGAGACTTCCGTCCATGGCGTCGCTGCCGTCTGTGATCCACTCGGCGCGCTCTACATGCCCGATGCCGGCATCCTCGTCGTCTCCGACCTGCACCTCGAAAAAGGCGCGGCCTTCGCCCGCCGCGGGATGATGCTGCCACCCTACGACACGCTGGCGACACTGACGGTTCTCTCTGCTGTCATCACCCGCTACGATCCGAAGCTAGTGGTGTCGCTTGGCGACAATTTCCATGACCGCGTCGGCTCGGCGCATCTCCCCGAGGCGTTCCGCAGTCTGATTTCGGAAATGGCGCGCGGCCGCGAATGGATCTGGATCAACGGCAACCACGATCCGGACGGCACCGTCGATTTGCCGGGCACGTCTGCCGACGAGATACACTCTGGAGGACTGACCTTCCGCCACGAGCCGAGGGGAGGCCTACAGAAGGGCGAGATCGCCGGGCACCTGCATCCGGCAGCGACCGTGCGACGTCGCGAAAAATCCGTCCGCCGTCCCTGCTTTGCCACAGATGGCGCCCGCCTGCTGATGCCGGCGTTCGGTGTCATGACCGGCGGCCTCGACCTTCGCCACAAGGCGATGAAGGGCCTGTTCGACCACACGCTGCTGATCGCCCATCTTCTCGGGCGGGACCGGATCTACTCCGTCAGGTTCAGAAACCTTGTCGGGTGAAAAGTCCAAAGGGTGGAAAGTGCGCCAGTCGCCTCGCTCAATAATCGGAGCGTTGACCGCCGTCAGATAACGGTTGATAGCACTCAAGAATGCGCGGATGGTGTCGGAATCTCGTTTAGCCCGTCGTCTTCAAGACAGACAAGCTATGGAGAACAGCAATGACGATCACTATTACCGCCTTTGAACGGTCGCCGGATCGCGGCAGAGGTTTGGCCCGTGACATGCGCGTTCGCTGGGCGCTCGAGGAAGTGGGGCAGCCCTACGAAGTGCGCCTTCTTTCCTTCAAGGCTATGAAGGAAGCCGCACACCTTGTGCTTCAACCGTTCGGGCAGATTCCGAGCTATGAAGAAGGCGATCTCGTCCTATTCGAGTCCGGGGCAATCGTGTTCCATATCGCGGAGCGCCATGCCGGCTTGCTGCCGGTCGAGTCGAACGCCCGGGCGCGCGCAATCACCTGGATGTTTGCCGCGGTCACTACCATGGAGCAGCCGATCGTCGATCGCGAAGCAGCCAGATTTTTGGAAGGCGACAAGCCCTGGTATCAGGAGCGCCTGTCCATGGTCGACGAACGTATTCGCAAGCGACTGAGCGAACTCTCTACCCAACTTGGTGATGCCGACTGGCTCGACAGCGAGTTCAGCGCAGGCGACCTGCAGATGGTGTCGGTGCTGCTCCGGTTGAAAGGATCAGGCATGCTGGACGAGTATCCGAACCTTGCAGCCTATGTCACCCGCGGCGAAGCGCGGGCTGCATACAAACGTGCGTTCGACGCTCAACTGGCGGTTTTCAACGCCGCATCGACCGACTGACAACGGTTCGCTCCAAGCTCGAAGCCGTCTCCAGCGTCTTCCGCTGAGCTTATGGGTTCAGTCCTAATCGCCGAAGTAATAGAGAGGCTGGCGCGTCAGTTCGCCGCGACCGATGTGGCCGTAGACGTCCTTTCCCAGGATCCAGAAGGAAATCGTTTGGGTTTCCATGCAGAAGATGTAATCACCGGAAATCCAGTGTTCTGCCTTGTTGCCGGAAATGGCATAGAGATAGTCGCCAATCTCATACATGACGGCCCGGTGCGAGCTGTGGTCGTATAAGTAGCGCTCTGCCATCTATTCTCCTGATTCTATTTCAGGAAGAATCCCATGGCTGCGAATGTATTGTCAAACAATACTGATGATATAGGCCGATCAACCCAATTTTGTTTCGGCAAAGGCGGTTTCATGCGGCCTTTACTGTGCTTGCGAGGCCGATGTTAGGTCGTCGAGATGTTAAAGCTAGGCGAGCACGAAGCACAGCATTTCGGCCTGAACTTCGAGACAGATCCCTGAACCCCGCAGTCGATCATTGTGCCGTAAGCTCGGTGTGATGTCGCAAATGCCATCAGCAACGTCTCCACAGTCGGGCGGCCGATCTGCGTCTCGGTTGTCGTGAACAGTGCCGAATTCCTGTATGTTTATCGGACCGCCTCAGGTCATATGTGATCTGAGAAAAGGGGCCAAAAATGTCCACTCAAGCGCTGCTAATCGTGCATGCCGATGTTCCGAATGAAGCGGATCGTGCCTCCTTCGATCGATGGTACGATCGCCATCTGCCAGAGGCGTTGCGCGCATTCGGGGCACTCCGGGCCTGGCGCGCCTGGAGCCGAACCGATCCTTCGAAGCACACTGCCTTCTATGAGTTCTCTAGCTTAGAAGCGGCGAACGTCGCTATTCAATCGTCGGGCAACGAATTTGATGGCAAATGGGGCGGGCGCGCGACGCGCACCCGAGACATTGTCGAGGTTGCCCAGCGGCTACCGGACTAAGACTGAGATACTGTCAAAAGCTTCGCGTGCGTCTGTTTTGGGCCCGGTAGAGGAGACCTCAATTGCACCCCTGCAACTGCTGCTGATAGGTCACCGCCATATTGCTGAATCGTTGCGCCGTCTTCTGCAGTTGCCCATTCGAGCGCCAGTCGCCGCGCATGTAGCCCTTCGGGCCGGAATAATAGGCGAGGTAGAGGTTGTAGGCATCGTTAAGCGGGATGCCGGTCGTTTGACTGTTTTGCGAATGGTACCAGCCGATGAAGTCGATCGCATCGGCGAAGTTGGTGCGGCGGGCAGCGAAGCTCCCGGTCGCCGATTGATAGTGATCCCAAGTGCCGTCGAGCGCTTGCGAATAGCCGTAAGCCGTCGATGGCCGAGTCCAGGGAATGAAGCCGAACAGCTTGGTGCGCGGCGGCCGCGCATAGGGCTGGAAGCCGGACTCGGTGTACATCGTCGCCATCAGGATCGGAACCGGAACCCCATATTTACGCTCCGTCTTTTCCGCCGCGCGCTGCCAGCTCGTGAACATTCCGTCGCGCTGGTCGAAGACAGCGCAGATGTTTCGGGTTTGTTTGGGAGCCGTTGCACAGCCGGCAGCAAGTGCCAGAAGCACGAGGACGGGGAGGGTACGGATACGCATTACAGAAAACCTCTCGTTCCGAGAGATTACTAACTCGTAAATATTAACGAGCGGTTTTTAGTCGATTGCGAGTTGCCACGGGTGAAAGGGTGACCACGGCTCGCCATGCCAGCGAGAGGCATTTGGCGCGGTCACCGGGCCGAGAGGTGCCGGAACAACGCAAGGGGCTGAACGCTCCCCTTGCGCGCGACCCCAACGTATCTATTGTCGAGAAATGCCGGGGCGGTTGGGAGTGTCTGATGTCGGCAGTGCCTTTTTCGAAGATTTCCTCGCCGCTCAATGCGCTGCTTGCCGCGACCGGACTGCTTATGGTGGCTTTGCTTACGACACCGGATCTGACCCCGCAGGCGAGATTCGCCTGCCAGCTTGTGCTTGTCGCGATCTGGGTGGCCTACGTCTTCCAATTGGCCGGCACCTTGCTGTCCCGGCGACACCGCCTGCCGGGCGGAACACCACCTCTGCTGATCGACGTAATTGCGGTCCTGCTTCCCCTGGCCGCATTCCTGTTCGTCGGATCTCGCGATCGAAGCTTGTACTGCGCCATTTGGCTTCTCAAGCCGCTGCGGGACTCGAGCTTCTTCAGGTTGATGGCAAAGGTGGTTGTCAAGGAATACCGCAACCTCCTCGGCGTGACGTCGGTTTTCGCCAGTGTTCTCTTCGGCGCGTCGGTGGCCGGTTATGTCATTGAGCGGGATATCCAGCCGGACAAGTTCGGCAGCATTCCGCAGGCGATGTGGTGGGCGGTCGTGACCCTGTCGACGACCGGCTACGGCGACGAGATCCCCCAAAGCCTGGCTGGGCGGGTGCTCGCCGGGTTGGTGATGATGAGCGGCATCGGCATTTTCGCACTTTGGGCCGGTATCCTCGCCACGGGCTTCTACGAGGAGGTTCGCCGTCGGGATTTCGTGCGCAACTGGCAACTCGTCGCCGCCGTGCCTCTGTTTCAGAGACTTGGCTCGGCAGCTCTGATCGAGATCGTCCGCGCGCTGCGGCCGCGCACGGTGCCCGCTGGCGCCGTGATTTGCCGCAAGGGCGATGTCGGCGATCAGATGTTCTTTATCGTCGAAGGGCGGGTCAGCGTTGCGACGCCCGATCATCCGGTCGAACTCGGTACTGGAAGCTTTTTCGGCGAGATGGCACTGATCAGTGGAGAGCCACGTTCGGCAACCGTCAGCGCGACCACCGAGGTCTCCCTGCTGTCGCTCTCCGCCGTTGATTTCCAGATGCTGTCGAGCAGCAGTCCGGAGATCGCCGAGACGATCCGCAAGACGGCATTTGAGCGACGGGGCGGCTTGCCAAAGGAATGAAGTGCCGGCTGCGGCAGTCCGCAGCCACCGGCGTCATGCCTTGACCGGCTCGTAGCGCAGGATGACCGCGCCGCTCTTTGTTGTCGCACTGTCGAGCAGTTTCATCGGGATCTGCTGGCTGGCCGGTTTGAAGAGCGGGTTGCCGCCGCCGAGAATGACCGGCACCAGGCAGATGCGGACTTCGTCCACCAGTCCTTGCTGAAAGAGCGAATCCACGAGTTCCGCGCTGCCGAATATGAAGATCGTCTTGCCGGCCTCGGCCTTCAGCTTCTTGAGTTCCGAGACAGGTTCACTCACGACGCGTGTATTATTCCAGTCGGCCGTCGTCATCGACCGCGACACGGCGATCTTGGCGATGCCGTTCATATAGGCCTTGATCTTCTCTTCTCCCTCCGCTGCCGGCCAATAAGCCGCCATGCCTTCGTATGTCTTCCGGCCGAAGACCAGCAGATCGCCTTCCTCGCCGAATTGCTCGGCATAACGCTTGAGCTCGGGACCCCAAACCAGATTGTGGAACTCGATATCCCACGGCTTCGTGCCTTCGAAATAACCGTCAAGCGTCATCAGATTCCAAACGACAAGCTTTCTCATTTCGTCCTCCTTTGAAACTGATTGCAATTTGCAACTGGTTGAAAGCTAGATTGACTGATGGCAAAATGCAAGCAGTTTTTGGAGGTACTGATGGACGATGCTCACCGCTCCGGTTGCCCGATCAACCTGACATTGGAAGTGCTCGGCGATCGCTGGAGCCTGATCGTCATCCGCGACATCATGTTCGGCAATCGGCGCCATTTTCGCGAATTGCTGCAGAATTCGCAGGAGCGGATTGCCTCGAACATTCTGGCCGACCGCCTGCGTCGCCTGGTCGACCGAGGATTGCTCACCCGTCAGGACGATCCAAGCCACAAGCAGAAGGCCATCTACAGCCTGACGGAGATGGCGATCCAGTTGGTACCGATCTTCGCCCATATGGGCGCCTGGGGCAGAAGACACCTTCCGGTGTCCGAGGAGCTCTCCATTCGTGCCGAGCTTTTGGAGACCGGGGGCGCGGAGCTCTGGGAGGACTTCATGGACGAGTTGCGCGCCAAGCACCTCGGCAAGACGCTGCCTGCCGGAACGCCGTCGGTGCTCGGGCGACTGACGGAAGCCTATCTCGATGTGGTTGAGCGCAAGACGAAATCCGCCTGATCAGTCCTTGCGGAACACCACGCTGGCGCCCCAGCCGGTAATCAGCGCCAGAAAGACGGAGAGCAGGCCGTAGGCAATCGGCTGCGCGTGCGCAGCGTCCGTGATCATCTGCTCGATCCCGGTCTTGATGACGCGCAGCGGAACCGACTTCTCGGTGACGAAGTTGCCGCTCTTGAAGAGATAGGCGCGGACGGTGTGCACGCCATTCGGAATATTTGCCGGCAGCCGCAGGCTCGCCTTGAAAAGGCTGGAACTGACGAAGCGCACGCCGCTCGGGTCGCGATCGTAGAGACCGCCATTCTCCTGCAGCCGGCGAAAGGCCTGCCGGAACTCGCCAAGATTGCTGGCATTGCCGACGAAGCCGACCGGTGTCAGCGGAATGTGGTCGATCCCGATCCCCATATCCGTCAGGTCAAGCGGCGTGGTGATGTCGTCGAGCATGCGGGAGCTCGACATCGAATAGGAATGCGGCACCGCCTCGAAGGTCATCGAGCGGGTGTTGACCCAGATGCCGAAGACGCGCTCTTTGCGGCGTACCGTGGCGTTCTCCCGCGGCCCCTCGAGAACGACGACCACATCATACTGGCCGATTGCCAACAGCAGACTGTCGGTGTTGGTCACAGCGCCGAAGATCGTGAGGTCCGCGCCGCGAAAATCCGAGGTGATGGCGATTTCACTGGTCGACGTGCCAATCTCAAGGCCCTCGGCCGTCGTTTGCGTTGCCTGCCCTGGGAGGAGCATTTGCGCCTCCGCGACAGCCGGCAGCATGATGACGCAAAGCAGCAGGGCGGTGAGAACGCGGCGCATCAGTTCCCCCCCATGACCACGGAGTAGACATCCGCCGGGGTGACAACCAGCGCGACGGCAAGGCGAAGGCCGACGGCGAGGACGAGAAGCCCAAGCAGCGCGCGAAGCTGTTCGCCGCGCAGCTTCTGTCCGACGCGGACGCCGTATTGCGCGCCGATGACGCCGGCAATCATCAGGATGAAAGCGAGCACGATATCGACCGAGAAGTTGGTCGCCGCCTGCACGACCGTCGTATAGGCGGTCACGAAAATGATCTGGAACAGCGATGTGCCGACAACCACGTTGGTCGGGATGCGCAGCAGATAGATCATCGCCGGCACCATGATGAAGCCGCCGCCGACGCCCATGACCGACGTCAGCACGCCGATGCCGAAGCCGAGCGCGATTACCGGGATAACGCTGAGGAAGATCTTCGACTTCTTGAACCGCATCTTGAGCGGTAGCTTGTGCACCCAATGGTGATGACCGGGGCGTCGCGGCGTTGGTGGCACGTTCTTCGCCGCGCGGCGCATGGCATTGACGCTCTCGAGCAGCATCAGGCCGCCGACGGTGCCGAGGAAGATAACGTAGAGCAGCGAGATGATGAGATCCAGCTGGCCGATCTGTCGCAGCAGCGAGAAGATCCAGATGCCGACCGTGGCGCCGGTCAGACCGCCGATCAGCAGCACGGTTCCAAGCTTCAGGTCGAGCGATCCGCGACGAAAATGCGTGATCGCACCCGAGATCGACGAGGCGACGACCTGGTTGGCGCCAGTGGCGACGGCGACGACCGGGGGGATGTTGTAGAAGATCAGCAGCGGTGTGATCAGGAAGCCACCGCCGACACCAAACATTCCGGACAGAAAGCCGACGGCTGCTCCCATGCCGAGAATGATGAAGATGTTCACCGACAATTCTGCGATAGGCAGATAGATTGTCACAGCAGACCCCAATCTATGAACTGCCCCCACAGGCAGGCGTCTTACATCCCGTTCGAATGGCGCATCATACGGTGAAATCGTTGCCAGAGGATTTCGATAAGCGACATGCAATCCGCTCGATAGCGTGATGCTCTCGAATAATCAGGCTTTTTTTGGGTTTTATGACAAGCCTTTAGGAGGAGATCTCGACAAAGCATCCGATCGCCGCATTAGGGATCGCCTGTTGAATGCAAGACGCCCGGCGACTAGGGTCCCAGCGTCATTGTCCGGGGGATTCGCGTGAAGGCAGGATTGGTTCGTTGGTTGCTGGTGGCCTGCATCGTGCAGCCGTTTGCGGCGAGGGCGGAATGGCAACCGATCGAAGAGGTGCGGACTTATGCGGTGACGGGCAGTTCCGGCGCGGCGCTGTACGATTCCATCGGCGAAAACGGCCCGGACCTTGGCGGCAGCCGCGCGGTGGCGCACACAACCTTCAAGCTGACCTGGACAAGAAAATACGAGCGTCGCGGCAACGCCTGCGTGATTGCCGTGGCGCGGCCGAAGCTGATCATCACCTACACGCTGCCGAAGCCAGCCGGAAAGCTTCCCGCTGCCACGGCGGCAAGCTGGGCGACGTTCATCGCCGGCATCGAAACGCATGAGCGGGTGCACGGCGACTACATCGAGCAGATGGTCCGCGAGATCGAAGCGATGAGCCTCGGCTTTTCGGCCGACAATGACCCGGACTGCCGCAAGATTCGGATCGAACTGACGAAGCGTCTGGGCGAACTCTCGGCGCGGCAGCGACAGCAGGGCCGCGATTTCGACAAGGCCGAGATGAGCGGGGGCGGCAATATCCGCCGCCTCGTCCTTCAGTTGGTGAACGGCCCCTGAGGGGCCGCTCGAAGCTTTGCGGGATCAGCCCAAGGCGGCAGCGGCAACCGGAGCGAGGTGCGGCCAGACCTCCAGCGCGCCGCGATAGATCATGTTCAGCGCCACGTAGATGATGATGGCAAGGCCGAGATAGGCGATCCAGTGGTAACGGTTGAGCAGGCGCGCGATGAAGTTCGCAGCGATACCCATCATGGCGATCGACAGGATCAGGCCGATGACGAGGACCGTCGGATGTTCGCGGGCGGCACCTGCGACGGCAAGCACGTTGTCGAGTGACATGGACACGTCGGCGATGACGATCTGGCTGGCGGCCTGGAAGAAGGTCTTCCGCGGCGCCGCCGCCCCTTCAGGGCCCTCGGCTTCCCCGCCGCTGCCGTTGCGCAGATCGCGCCACATCTTCCAGCAGACCCAGAGCAGCAGGATGCCACCCGCGAGCAGCAGGCCGATGATCTCGAGGAGCTGAACGGTGACGCTGGCAAGCGCGATGCGCAGCACGGTGGCGGCAAGAATACCGACGAGGATCGCCTTCTTGCGTTGGTCGGCCGGCAGCCCGGCGGCGGCAAGACCGATCACCACGGCGTTGTCCCCGGCAAGCACCAGGTCGATGAGAACGACCTGCAACAGCGCGGCCAAGCCGGCAGAAGTGAAAATTTCCATGTATGACAATCCCCGACTTTTCGAAACGCACCGCCGGCGCGTCGTTAACGCATAGATGATCGTTGATCAGCTGATCAAGTGGCGCTGGCGTATTGTGGAAAAGTTCTGCTGGCCGTTGCAGTTCCGCCGAAACCGACAAACAGCCTTCATTTTCCTCATTTAAGCTTCTTTGCATGGTCGGGGATTGGCCATGACGCGGCGAACGTGCTAGCGAGAGCCGCAAAAAGCCCCGGCCGGCATGATCGAGGGGCGCAGCAACGCTTTCGGACTCCACGCAGACATGATTCGTATTGAGAATATCAGCAAGCAGAACAGCCACCGCATCCTCTTCATAGAGGCATCCGCAGCCCTCAACAAAGGCGAGAAGATCGGCCTCGTCGGTCCGAACGGCGCCGGCAAGACGACGCTCTTTCGCATGATCACCGGACAGGAGCAGCCCGACGAAGGCCAGGTCGCCGCCGAAAAGGGTGTGACGATCGGCTATTTCAATCAGGATGTCGGCGAGATGGAGGGCCGCAGCGCCGTGGCCGAGGTCATGGAAGGCGCCGGCCCCGTCAGCGTCGTCGCAGCCGAGCTGCGTGAGCTCGAAGCGGAAATGATTGACCCCGACAAGCTCGACGAGATGGACCGGATCATCGAGCGCTACGGCGAAGTCCAGGCGCGCTACGAGGAACTGGACGGTTATGCGCTCGAGGGCCGTGCGCGTGAAGTTTTGGCAGGTCTGAGCTTCACGCAGGAAATGATGGACGGCGATGTCGGCGGACTGTCGGGCGGCTGGAAGATGCGCGTCGCGCTCGCGCGCATTCTGTTGATGCGCCCTGATGTCATGCTGCTCGACGAACCGAGCAACCACCTGGATCTCGAGAGCCTGATCTGGCTGGAAGATTTCCTGAAGACCTACGACGGCGCGTTGCTGATGACCTCGCACGACCGCGAGTTCATGAACCGCATCGTCGGCAAGATCATCGAGATCGACGCCGGCTCGCTGAACAGCTACTCTGGCGATTACGGCTTCTACGAACAGCAGCGGGCGCAGAACGAGAAGCAGCAGCAGGCGCAGTTCGAGCGCCAGCAGGCGATGCTTGCCAAGGAGATCAAGTTCATCGAGCGGTTCAAGGCGCGCGCCTCGCACGCTTCGCAGGTGCAGAGCCGTGTGAAGAAGCTCGAGAAGATCGACCGGGTCGAGCCGCCGAAGCGCCGCCAGACCGTTGCTTTCGACTTCCTGCCGGCGCCGCGCTCCGGCGAAGACGTCATCAACCTCAAGAATGTTCATAAGAAATACGGCAGCCGGACCATCTATGAAGGTCTGGACTTCATGGTGCGCCGCAAGGAGCGCTGGTGCATCATGGGCATCAACGGCGCCGGCAAGTCGACCCTGCTGAAGCTGGTGGCTGGCTCCGCCGAACCCGATGAGGGCAGCGTCGCTCTCGGCGCCAGCGTCAAGATGGGCTATTTCGCGCAGCACGCGATGGATCTGCTCGACGGCGAGCGGACGGTGCTGGAATGGCTGGAGGATTCCTTCCCGCAGGCGGGGCAGGCGCCGCTGCGTGCACTTGCCGGCTGCTTCGGCTTCTCCGGCGACGATGTCGAGAAGAAGTGCCGGGTGTTGTCCGGCGGCGAAAAGGCGCGGCTGGTCATGGCCAAGATGCTGTTCGATCCGCCGAACCTGCTCGTCCTCGACGAGCCGACCAACCACCTCGACCTCGACACCAAGGAAATGCTGATCAAGGCGCTGTCGCAATACGAGGGCACCATGCTGTTCGTCTCGCACGACCGGCATTTCCTTGCTGCGCTTTCCAACCGCGTGCTGGAATTGACGCCTGACGGCATCCATCAGTACGGCGGCGGCTACACCGAATATGTCGAGCGCACCGGCTACGAGGCACCCGGCCTGCGGGGCTGACGGCGCCGGGGCACCCGTCGGCCTCCGGGCTCGACACAAACCGCTATCGTGGCGACCTTCGCACAGGGTTGCCGCGCAGCTGCCTTTTGAACACCAGGCGCCGCTATTTCTGGCATTTCGGCGCTGCCGGCAGGCCGTAGCGGCCGGGAAAGGCGCTGAGCCGCGATCGGAGTTCCGGTTGCAGCCGTGCCGCCTCTGCCAAGCGACGCTCCAGATCGCGGAATTCCGCCGTGTCGTCGGCAGTCGTCTCTGGCATCCTGCCCATCATCCGAAAGATAGCCTGCCGCCGGTCCTCGTTAGCGCGCGTGCAAGGCGGGAAATAGGGGTGATAGCCGGAACCGTGCTGCATCTGTGCGGCGGTCAGCCTGCCCTTGCATGCCCGGGCGCGGCGGCAGCCGGGGATGGCGCAATCCTTCCAGAAACCGCATTCGCCGGCAGCCAGCCGGGTGATGACGCAGCCGCCGGGCCGCGCCTTCTCCTCATCATGGACCAGTCCACCATCATCGAAGTTCATCGCTTCGACGACGGCGAGCACATCCATGACTGGTAAGGCGAGAAGTCTCTTCAGGAACAGGCTACTTTCCATGCGTTTCCCCACGGCGGCTCCGCCGCCATGTTTCGACCATCGATCCGGAGAGCCCACGCAAATGCGGAACCTCACTGGTTGGTTTTATGGTGGCTCCGCATTTGCGTGGCCTTCGGCGTTCTTCGGGACTTCCGCTCCCTTCAGATGATCGCCTCGTCTCGCTGCGTCCGGGCATTTTCGCCCTGACTTGCATGGCTGAACCAAACCGGATGTTGGAACATCCGGGGGAGACTTGTGACGGCAGCGGGTTTGACCCCGATGCCCGGCTTTCACCTCCCCGCGTTCGGCTGCACGTTACAGCCTGGCGCAGGGCGCCGGCTCCCGCCTGCCCGCGAACGTCTCGCGAAACACCCCGGCGACGGGAGCGGGACGATTGTAGGCATGGAGCCGAAGGGTGGGGAAAATCGGAGCGAATTTTTGTTCGCCGCCGGACCGGATGACCGAGTAGGTGCAACGTTTGGATGCGCCACAAGCAGGCTTCCTCGATCTGCAAATTGCCTTTAGGGTTGCGGCGCGTAGTCGGAGGTTGCAGTCTTGGCGAAGCGGGCAGAGTACACAGTTTTCCAAGGGCGTGCAGGCGATCATAACGATCTGGCCATTTCCGGCGCGAAGGCCATTGGCGAGGAGTTGGAAAGCCGCACTGGTATCTCGCCTACGGTGATTGGCACCCCGGCACCCGCATTGAATGCCGGCTGGCATGAAGAACTGGATGCAGCTCTTCCATCGCTGAAGGAAATTCAATCTCGCTTCGACGATGTATTTGGCAGAGGAGCAATCTCGATTGCCGCAACCAGCCGGTGCGCCGTTTCTCTGGCGACGCTGCCGGCGGTCGCAAAGCATTTTCCCTCCGCCTGCATCGTGTGGTTCGATGCGCATGGCGATCTCAATCCACCTGAAGCGAGCCCGACTGGATATCTCGGTGGATTGGCGTTGGCAGGGCCTGTCGGGCTTTGGGATTCAGGCCTTGGTGCAGGCTTGAGCCTGGATCAGGTCGTTCTGGTGGGGCAGCGCGACCTCGATCCATTTGAACTTGATCTTATAGCGACGCACAACATTCCGCTCATCAAGCCGGGCGCTAATCTGGCAACTGAGCTTCGGAACGCAATAAGTGGTCGATCCGTCTATGTGCATCTCGACTGCGATGTCTTGGAGCCGGGCATTGTACCGACGGACTATAAGCACGAAGGCGGCCTATCGCTGGATGATCTGAGGGTCTGCTGCGAGCTAATTGCAGAGCATGATTTCATAGGGATCGAGATCGCGGAGTTTCAAAGCGCCTGGGAGGCGAACGGTTCTCCCGTGTCCCCGAATGCTCTGCTCGATGCTTTGAAGCCCGTTCTGCGATAGCGATATCCCGAAACACGCTCGCTCGTCAGCGAAATCTCCTCTATGCTTGTCCCGGCTTCCGGCCGCCGGAGATCTCTATTGACGGATGCAGAGACGATCATCATCGGCGCGGGACCGGCAGGATTAGCCTGCGCTGTGGCGCTGCAGGCGCGTGGGCGCTCGTTTGTCGTGCTTGAGAAAGGCGATACGCTGGCCGCCGCCTGGCATCGCCACTATGACCGCCTTCACCTGCATACCCACAAGAGGCACTCTGCCCTGCCGGAAATGCCGATGCCGCGGCATTTTCCAAGATATCCATCGCGGCTTCAGGTGATCGAGTATCTCGAAACCTATAGCTCGTCGAACGACATCGAGGTGAGATTTGGTGTGCGCGCGACGACGATCCGCAAGGACGACACGTGGACCGTGGAGAGCTCCGACGGGACCTTGAAGGCGACGAACGTCATCGTCGCGACCGGCCTCGCGAACACGCCGATACGGCCGGTATGGGAAGGGCGGGAGCTGTTTGCGGGCAAACTTCTTCATTCCTCCGAGTTTACCAATGCCGCCGCGCTTGCCGCCAAGCGCGTCCTCGTCGTCGGCTTCGGCAACTCGGCCGGCGAGATCGCGCTGGAATGCGCCGAGGCCGGTCTTGATGTCGCGATGGCGGTGCGCGGTCCGGTCAGCGTCGTGCCGCTCGAACTGTTCGGTGTGACGAGCGCCAGCATCGCCATCGCGCAACGCTTCCTTCCCTATCGCCTGGTCGATGCGATGAATGCGCCGATCCTCAGCCTGCGGTTCGGCGACCTTGGGAAATTCGGACTGGAGCGGGCAAAGGGCGGCCCGCTGACCGGCATCATCGAAAGGGGCCGTACTCCTCTGATCAATATCGGAACGATCGAGCGGATCCGGTCAGGAGATATCAAGGTGTTCCCGGCTATCTCGAACAGCGAGGCGCGGCGCGTCAATTTCGTCGACGGCCGATCCGACATGTTCGATGCGATCGTTCTGGCGACCGGCTACCGATCAGGGCTTGAAGCGCTTCTACCCGATTTCGCTGAGCGATTTGCCGGCGCTGACGGTCCCGCCCGCGGCGCGCTGCAGCCGGCGAATGACGGTCTCTACTTTTGCGGCTTCACCGCCGTGCCGACCGGTCTACTCCGGGAGATCGGACTAGAAGCGGAAAAGATCGCGGCCTCTATCGCCGGCAAATAATGCGCTTTACGCCGCTTGAACCAGTATCGACTTTGCGTCGCAGGCTGGTGGACCAGCCTTTCAGGTTAACGTCAGACGTGCTGCCTAAACGAAGCGCGGGCTGCAACGGAAAGGCTGATTTGATGAACAGGTACGCATGGTATGCTCTCGCAGCATCCGCCGTAGTCGCAATTGCTTCGCCGTCATGGGCGGCAACGACGGTGAAAGTCACAGAAGGCGGCGAGGGTGGCGGGCCGATGACCCTGACGCTCGACCAGACCACGATCAAGGCGGGCGAAACGGTCTTCGCCGTTCACAACGACGCGATGACCGAGGATCACGAGATGGTGCTGGTCAAGCTGAAATCCGCCGACCAGAAGATCCCGGTGGTTGCTTCACGGCATCGGGTCGACGAAAAGCAGCTCAAAAGCATCGGCGAAGTCTCGGACCTCAAGCCGGGAGCGGACGGGCAGTTGAAAGCAAAACTTGCCCCGGGTGCCTATCTGTTGCTGTGCAATATCAAAGGGCACTACGAGGCGGGCATGCAGGCCGGCCTGACGGTCACGAAATAGCCGTTATCCGAGATGGAAGGCCAGCCGAAGGCGACGGCTGGCTTTTGCTTGAGATTGTCCGGTGGCGGCTTATGCCGCCGCCTTCTCCTTTGCATAGGGATCAAACCGGCCGTAGAAGGTCTCGCCCTTGGCAGCCATGTCCTTCAGCAGCGCCGTCGGCTTGAAGTGTGCACCGTAGGTTGCGGCAAGCTTCTCGCAGAGGTCCACGAAGCTCTTCACGCCCATGCCGTCGATGTAGCTGAGCACGCCGCCGGTGTAGGGCGCGAAGCCGAAGCCGAGGATGGAGCCGACATCGGCCTCGCGCGGATCGGTGACGATGCCTTCCTCGATGGTGCGCGCCGCTTCCAGCGCGATGGTGACGAGGAAACGCTGCTTCAGCACTTCGACGTCGATGTCGTCGGCCTTCTTCTGCGGGTAGAAGGTCTTCAGCTCCGGCCAGAGCGACTTCTTCGCGGGTTTCGCCGGATAGTCGTAGAAGCCCTTGCCGTTCTTGCGGCCGCGGCGGTCGAGTTCGTCGACCATCTTGTTGATCAGCGCCATATGCCTGGGATTGACGGCGGTCTCGCCGAGATCGGCGACGGTGGCCTTCAGGATCTTCTGGCTGAGATCGATGGCCACTTCGTCGTTCAGCGACAGCGGACCGACGGGCATGCCGGCCATCTTGGCGGCATTCTCGATCATCGCGGGCGGGACGCCCTCGATCAGCATGTCGTAGGCTTCGTGGATATAGCGGAAGACGCAGCGATTGACGAAGAAGCCGCGGGTGTCGTTGACGACAATCGGCGTCTTCTTGATTGCGGCGACGTAGTCGAGTGCCACGGCGAGCGCCTTTTCGCCGGTCTCCTTGCCGAGAATGACTTCGGTCAGCATCATCTTCTCGACCGGCGAGAAGAAGTGCACGCCGACGAAATCGGCGGGCCGCTTGGAGTTCCTGGCAAGGCCCGTGATCGGCAGGGTCGAGGTGTTGGAGGCGAAGATGGCGCCTTCAGGCAACACGGCTTCAACCGCCTCGATCACGGCCTTCTTGACCTCACGGTCTTCGAACACCGCTTCAATGACCAGATCGGCATCCTTGAGATCAGAATAGTCGGCCGACGGGACGATGCGCGAAAGCAGCGCCGCACCCTCGTCTTGCGTAAGGCGTCCCTTACTGATGGAGTCCTTCACCAGGCCTTCGCCGACGCTCTTGCCCTTGGTCGCCGCTTCGATGTCGCGGTCGATGAGGGTGACGGGGATGCCGGCGGCGGCGGTCACATAGGCGATCGAGGCTCCCATGAAACCGGCGCCGACGACACCCACTTTCTTCAGCTCCGTTTTCGGGATCCCGGCGGGGCGGCGGGCCCCTTTGCCGAGCTCCTGCATGGAGATGAAGAGCGAACGGATCATCGAGAAGGCTTCGCTGGTCTGCAGGATCTCGGTGAAATAGCGCTGCTCGATCTTGAGGCCGGTGTCGAACGGCACCTGCAGGCCTTCATAGACGCATTTGAGGATGGCAAGGGCGGCCGGGTAGTTGCCTGCCGTTTCGCGGCGCAGGATCGCGGGGGCTGCCGGCCAGAGCTGCGCTGCCGCAGGCGTCCAGATGCCGCCGCCGGGTGCCTTGAAGCCCTTCTCGTCCCAAGGTGCGACTGGCTTGAGGCCGTCCTTGATCATCTGCTTGGCCGCCGGGATCAGCTGGTCCGGCTCGACCACCTGATGCAGGAGGTTCATCGCCTTGGCGCGCGCCGCCGTCAGCGACTGTCCAGTCGTCATCATCTGCAGAGCCGACTGGGCGTCCGCCAGCCTTGAGATGCGCTGCGTGCCGCCGGCACCAGGGAAGATGCCGACCTTGACCTCGGGCAGCGCGATCTTCACCGACTTGGCATTCGAGGCGACGCGTCCATGGCAGGCGAGCGACATTTCGAAGGCGCCGCCCATGCAGGTGCCGTTGATCGCCGAAACCCAGGGCTTGCCCGAAGTTTCGATCTTGCGGAACAGGCCGGTCATGCGGCCGACGAGATCGAACAGTTTCTGCGCCGCGCCATCGGGATTGGTTGCCTTCTCATGCTGGTAGAGCGAGAACATCGACTTGATCATCGACAGGTCCGCGCCGCCGGAGAAGCTCGACTTGCCTGAGGTGATGACAGTGCCCTTGACGGCGCTATCGGCTACGACAGCATCGACAATGCCGTCGAGCTCATCCATCACCTCTTCGGTGAAGACGTTCATGGATTTGCCTGGCATATCCCAGGTGACAAGGGCGATGCCGTCCGCGTCGGTTTCGACGGTGAAGTTCTTGTAGGTCATCGTCTCTCTCCCTCAGACGCGTTCGATGATGGTCGCCGTGCCCATGCCGGCGCCGATGCAGAGCGTGACAAGCGCGGTGTTGAGATCGCGGCGCTCCAGTTCGTCCAGCACCGTGCCGAGGATCATCGCGCCGGTGGCGCCGAGCGGGTGGCCCATGGCGATCGCGCCGCCGTTGACGTTGATCTGGTCATGCGGGACCTCGAAGGCCTGCATGAAGCGCAGCACGACGGCGGCGAAGGCTTCGTTCAGCTCGAAGAGATCGATGTCGGCAAGCGTCATGCCCGTGCGCTTCAGAAGCTTTTCGGTGACGTCGACCGGGCCGGTCAGCATCAGTGCCGGGTCGGAGCCGATATTGGCGAAGGCCTTGATGCGGCCGCGGGGCTTGATGCCCATGCTCTCGCCGCCGGCCTTCGAGCCGAGCAGCACGGCAGCCGCGCCATCGACGATGCCCGAGGAGTTGCCGGCGTGGTGGACGTAGTTGAGGCGCTCGACCTCCGGATGCGCCTGGATTGCGACGGCCTCGAAGCCGCCCATCTCGCCCGGCATCTGGAAGGAGGGATTGAGCGCTGCCAGCGCCTGCATGTCGGTGCCCGGACGCATGTGCTCGTCATGGGCAAGGATAACAAGGCCGTTCTGGTCCTTGACTGGGATGACCGAGTTCTTGAAGTAACCCTTCTCCCAGGCATTCGCCGCGCGCTTCTGGCTTTCGACCGCATAGGCGTCGACGTCGTCGCGCGAGAAGCCGTACTTGGTGGCGATCAGGTCCGCGGAGACGCCCTGCGGCATGAAATAGGCCGGGAAGTTCACGGAGGGATCCATGAACCATGCGCCGCCGGACATGCCGAGACCGACGCGCGACATCGACTCGACGCCACCGGCGATGACGATGTCGTCGGCGCCCTGAGCAATTTTCGCCGCGCCGAAATTCACCGCGTCGAGACCGGAGGCGCAGAAGCGGGAGATCTGCATGCCGGGTGCCTTGGTGGAATAGCCTGCCTCGAAGGCCGCCCCGCGCGGGATCACCGCGCCGGCTTCCATGACAGGATCGACGCAGCCCATGACGATGTCGTCGACGGTCGCCGTATCAAGCCCGTTGCGGTCGCGGATCGCCTCCAGCGTCTTGGCGGCAAGGCGCACGGATGGCACCTCGTGCAACGAGCCGTCCTTCTTGCCGCGGCCGCGTGGCGTGCGCACGTGGTCGTAAATGAAAACCTCGGTCATTCCTCTATCTCCCTATCGGCGCGAGCGCCGTTGAACTCAAAAGGCCTCGGCGGCCAAGGTCATCATCGTTTCCGCACCGGTTTCGATCCGGGCCTTGCGCAGCGCCGTCTCCGGCATGATCCGCTCCATGAAGAAGCGCGCGGTGATAAGCTTGTTGCGAAGGAATGCCTCGCGATCCGCGTCTCCCGTAGCAAGGCCGTCCTCGGCAGCCTTCGCCATCTTTGCCCACATGTAGCCGAGCACGACGAGGCCGAAGAGGTGCATGTAGTCGGTCGAGCCGGCGCCGGCATTGTCGGGCTTGGCCATCGCATGCTGCATGAACCACATGGTCGCCGCCTGCACGTCGTTCAACCCCTTCTTCAGGTTCTTGGTGAAGAAGGTCATCTGTTCGTCGTTGCGGTTCTCCTCGCAGAAATCGCCGATTTCCTTGAACAGCGCCATGACGGCGCGGCCGCCGTTCTGGCCGAGCTTGCGGCCGACGAGATCGAGCGCCTGAATACCGTTGGCGCCTTCGTAGATCATGGCGATGCGCGCATCGCGCACATACTGGCTCATGCCGTGCTCTTCTATGTAGCCGTGCCCGCCGAAGACCTGTTGGGCCATGACGGCGTGGTCGAAGCCCTTGTCGGTCAGCACGCCCTTGAGGATCGGGGTCACGAGGCCGAGAATGTCGTCGGCGGTCTGGCGTTCCTTCTCGTCCGCCGAGCGGTGGGCGATGTCAGACTTCAGCGCCGTCCAGAGCAGGAAAGCGCGGCCGGCCTCGTTGAAGGCGCGGATCGTCATCAGCGAGCGGCGGATATCCGGATGCACGATGATCGGGTCGGCCTTCTTCTCCGGCGCCTTCGGGCCTGACAGTGAGCGGCCCTGAATGCGCTCGCGGGCGTAGCTGACGGCGTTCTGGTAGGCGATTTCCGAGATTGCCAGCCCCTGCAGGCCGACGCTGAGGCGCGCCTCGTTCATCATCACGAACATGGCGCTGAGGCCCTTGTTCTCGGCACCGATCAGGAAGCCGGTGGCCTCGTCGTAGTTCATGACGCAGGTGGCGTTGCCATGGATGCCCATCTTGTGTTCGATCGCGCCGCAGGAGACCTGGTTGCGCTTGCCAACAGTGCCGTCAGCCGTGACCAGATGCTTCGGCACGATGAACAGCGAAATGCCCTTGGTGCCCTCGGGGGCGCCCTCGATGCGCGCCAGCACCAGATGGACGATATTGTCCGTCATGTCGTGCTCGCCGGCGGAGATGAAGATCTTCTGGCCTGATATCTTGTAGCTGCCGTCTGCCTGCGGCACCGCCTTGGTGCGCAACAGGCCGAGATCGGTGCCGCAATGCGGCTCGGTGAGGTTCATGGTGCCCGACCATTGGCCGGAAACCATCTTCGGCAGATAGGTCTTTTTCTGCTCGTCCGAGCCATGGACGAGGATCGCCGCGATCGCGCCTTGGGTCAGCCCGGGATACATCATCAGCGACATGTTGGCAGCAGAGGTATATTCGCCGACAGCCGCATGCAGTGCGTAGGGGAGGCCCTGTCCGCCGAACTCCTCGGGAACGGCAAGCCCGATCCACCCGCCCTGGCAATAGGCGTCGTAGCCGCCCTTGAAACCATCGGGAACGGAGACCGATCCGTCTTCGTGGCGCACGCAACCTTGCTGATCACCGGAATAGTTGAGCGGAAATAGCGCTTCCTCCGCAACTTTCGCAGCCTCGCCGAGGATCGCCTCGATCATGTCAGGCGTGGCGTCGGCAAACCCCGGGAGATTGTTGTAGCGTTCCAGGCCGAGCACGTCGTTCAGCACGAAGAGCGTGTCGTTAACCGGGGCCTTGTAGACTGGCATCGTTCGAATTCCTCCAATTCGGCACGCCGGATGACACCGGCATTCGAGAGTCTCTTACAAAATATTGACGTTTGCGTAAACGTCAAATTTTGCGCGGACTCGAATTTCTGATGACGATTGTGTGTGCGCTGTCGGGAAGGGCGGGCCAGGAACGTCCTAGGGCTGTCGAACCCATCATCGGAGCAGCAACGAGGAGGACAATCCATGCTCAAGGTCAGTTCGAACCTCTGGTTTGAGAAGGACGTCCGGGAGGTCGTCGAATTCTATGTGGCGACCATTCCGAATTCGTCCATGGGGCGCACGACCATCCTGCCGGCCGAAACGCCGAGTGGCCCTCCGGGCAGCGTGGTCATCATCGAGTTCAAGCTCGGGCATCAGGATTTCGTGGCGATGCAGGCCGGCCCGCTGGATGCATTCAATCACGCCTTCTCGATCTCGGTACAGTGCGAGACACAACAGGAGATCGACAGGATTTGGCGCGCCTTCCTGGAGAACGGCGGCGTCGAAGAACAGTGCGGCTGGCTAAGGGATCGCTGGGGCTTGTGCTGGCAGATCGTTCCGCGTGTTCTGTCGGAGATGGTCGCAGATCCCGACCGCGAACGCGCCAAGCGCGTCACCGAGGTTATGCTGGGAATGGTCAAGCTCGATATTGCAAAGCTCGAGGCAGCGTACCGCTAGTCGCCCGGCTCGCGACTTCCTCCCGCAACGGCTCGCCAGTTGCTGCGGGAGAACTGTTGGAGCGGCATACTATAAGGGTGCTATCTTTCGCGGGTGGCTGTGTATACAAGAAGGCGCCCACCGATAATGCGGATGCCTGATGACTTCCACCGCTGCCTTCTACCGTTCCAGTTTGATCATGCTCGCCGTCGGGGTGCTGATCCTGCTTGGCATTGTTGGCTCGTCGATCTGGCTGGTGCGTGCCAACAACAATTACTCCGAGGAGACGGCCTCGCTTCGTCGCGTGCGGAGTTCGATCGTTGGCCTTCTGACAACGGTGCAGGACGCGGAAACCGGCCAGCGAGGCTTTCTGCTGTCGAGCGACCTCAGCTATCTCGAGCCATACGACAAGGCGCTGCAGGCGTTGCCTGAACGCCGCAAGGCTCTGGTCGACAACGTCTCGCCGCTGCCAAACTACGCCCCGCAACTCGATGCCCTGAGCACGGCCATAGACGGCAAGCTGCAGGAGCTTTCGACCACGGTTGCGCTTGCCAAGGAAGGCAAGCTCCCCGAGGCCGTGGCCATCGTTCGCGATGACGCCGGCCGCGAATACATGGATAAGGTGCGCACGATCCTCGGCGATTTCCTCGAGCAGACCGACGACCGTCTGCGCGTCCTCGTGCAGGCGCAGCTCTCGGCCGCCGGCAATCTGCAATGGGTGACGATCGGCGGTGCGATCGCGATCCTGGTCGTACTTGGCGGCGCGATCATGATCATCGTGCAGCATGTGCGCGATCTGCAGGCGGCAACCGACGAGGTCGAACTTCTCAACGTTGGGCTGGAGACACGCGTGCGCGAGCGCACGGAGGAGGTCATCCGCGCCAACCAGGAAATCCAGCGCTTCGCTTACATCGTCACCCACGACCTGCGCGCGCCGCTCGTCAACATCATGGGCTTCCTCAGCGAGCTCGACACGGCGATGAAGTCGGTCACGGCTTACATTCTTGCAGACGACAAGTCGCCGACTGCGGAAGAAATTCGCGAAGCGCGGCAGGCGGTCGAGGAGGACCTGCCTGAAGCTCTCGGTTTCATCCGCTCGTCGACGCGCAAGATGGACTCGCTGATCAACGCGATCCTAAAGATCTCTCGTGACGGCCGCAGGAAGCTTCAGCCGGAGCGTATTGACCTCAAATCCCTGCTGGAAACGGCGGCCGCAAACGTTCAACACCAGCTGTCCGAATCCGACGGAGCGGTGGACATCCGCGTCCGCGCGGGCGCGGTCATCACCGATCGTTTTTCGCTTGAACAGATTTTCGGCAATCTTTTCGACAATGCTGTGAAGTACCAGATGCAAGGTCGGCCGCTGGCGCTTGAGATCGACGCCCGTCCGGATGGTCCGGGCCGCGTGCGGATCGACTTCAAGGACAATGGACGCGGCATCGGGCCTCAGGACCTCGAACGGGTGTTCGAGCTGTTTCGTCGGGCAGGGGAGCAGGATCAGCGCGGCGAAGGCATTGGCCTTGCGCATGTGCGCTCGTTAATACGAAATTTGGGCGGAGACATTACGGTCGAAGCCGAACTCGGCCAGGGCAGCACCTTCATTCTGACGCTGCCGTCCGACCTCACGAAAATCGTCCGGAGCATGGAATCATGAAAGCCACGGGTCAGGAAGTAACGATCGTCATGATCGAGGATGACGAGGGCCACGCCCGTCTCATCGAAAAGAACGTGCGCCGCGCCGGCGTGCACAACGAGATCGTGCCCTTCACCCTCGGCAAGAGCGCGCTCGACTACATCCTCGGGCCGAGCCGCGATGGCGTGGTCAGCAAGGATCGTTATCTGCTTGTGTTGCTCGATCTCAACCTGCCCGACATGTCGGGCCTCGACATTCTCGAGCAGATCAAGAGCAACGAATACACCCGCCGCCTTCCCGTCGTCGTGTTGACGACGACGGACGACGAGCGGGAAATCCAGAAGTGTTACGATCTCGGCGCCAACGTCTACATCACCAAGCCGGTCGACTATGACGGTTTCGCCACCGCGATCCGCAATCTCGGCCTGTTCTTCTCCGTCATCCAGATCCCCTAACGAGTAGCCAATATCTGTGCGCATTCTTTACATCGACGATGATCCGGCTCTAGCCCGTCTTGCCACACGGGTCCTTGCGCGCAGTGATTTCGAAGTCATTCATGCCCCGTCGATCACCACCGGGCTCGAACTGTTCGAAGCCGAGGAATTCGAGGCGGTCGTTCTCGATCACTATTTCGAGAACCAGACGGGCCTGCATTTCCTCGAGGCAATCGCCGAAACCCATCGGCGAACGCCGGTTCTTTATGTGACAGGGTCGAGCGACGCCGACGTGGCGATCAAGGCGCTGAAGGGCGGCGCTGCGGACTACGTCGTCAAGACCGCGACGGACGACTTCTTCCCGCTTCTTATCAGCGCGCTCGAGCAGGCGTTGGAAAATGCGCGCCTGCGCAGCGAGAAGGAAGAGGCGGATCGACAGCTCGTCGTCGCCAAGGAACGCGCGGAACTGCTGCTCGCCGAAATGAACCACCGTATCGCCAACAGCCTTTCACTCGTTTCCGCGATGATCCGCATGCAGATGCAGATCGCTCGCAGCGATGAAACGAAGACTGCGCTTGACGAGACGCAGAACCGGATTACGGCGATCGCCGGCGTCCACCGCAGTCTCTACACGTCAAGTGACGTCGGCGAAGTGCAGCTCGACGTCTATCTGCGGCCGCTGCTGGCAGAGTTGCACGGCACAAGCAGTTTTTCGCGGGGCATAGCGGTCCAATCCGACCTTTGCCGCATATCAACGACCGCCGACAGGGCCGTTGCACTCGGCGTCATCCTGACAGAGCTGGTAACCAACGCGATGAAGTACGCCTATCCCGAGGCCGAGGGCGAAGTGCGCGTTGTCCTGCGAAGAACCGAAGACGGTGGAAATGTGCTGTCCGTCGAGGACGATGGCGTCGGTTTCGATCGGGCGAGCGGGCCAAAGGGAACCGGCCTCGGCACACGCCTGATCAACGCCATGACGACGACACTCGGTGCGGAGATCACCTACGGCCGTGATGGTAAGTCGACGGGCACATATGTGGCCGTGCGCTGGCACTGAGAACGCGATCACGAACGGTCGCGACCGGCAGACCTGGCCTGTCCATGTGTTCCATCGATGCGTCGGGGCGGCGTGTTGAATCGGACAAAGCCCATTGCGCGACACAGAAATGATAATGATTGCCATGCCTGTGCGTGAGGCTTTCGTCTAACCTTTGTCGGAACTGTTTGCTTCCGGGAGAAGACACGCTAGATTTCGCAGGCAGACTGATGAAAGAGCTTTGGAGGAGCGATTTTATGAGACGGATGTGGCCGGAGGAGTTCAATTCCATTCTCGATGGAGCCGAGGAAGTCACGCTGGAACTGCCGGCTGTTGAGCACGAAGACGGCTCACGCAGCGAAGCGGTGAGCCGCAAAGCCCTGAAGGTCCGCATATCCATGGAGGACTATGAGCGCATCTGGCCGCTGGCCGAAATGCGTTACCGTCTCGACGGCAAGATGGCCGGCAAGGCGATCACCCTGATCACCACCAGCCCGCACTATCATCGCTGGCATCCCGCAGATGGCGGCAGCCTCGACAATGTGTCCGACAGCGGCCGCCACCACACGACGAAATATGTCGTCGTGCATTTCCTGCTCGACGATGTGAGGGAAACGGCGGCCGCCTAAGCCGCCGCCCAAATCACGCGGCGTCCAGAGCCTGTTGCAGATCGGCGACGAGATCATCCGGATGCTCGATGCCGATCGACAGGCGGATTGTCGATTCCAAAACGCCGATCCGTTGGCGCACGTCGGCCGGCACGCCGGAATGCGTCATCGTTGCCGGATGGCTGGCGAGCGATTCCGTGCCGCCCAGGCTGACCGCAAGCTTGAAGATCTGCAGGGCGTTCAGGAATTTGAAGGATGCCGGCTGACCGCCCTTGATGTCGAAGGAGAACGTGGATCCGGCACCGGTGCACTGCGCCGCAAAGGTCTTTCCAAGCGGTGAGTTGGCATCGTGATAGGGCAGGTAGTGAATCTTCTCGACCTTCGGATGCTCGCGCAGGAAATCGGCAACGACGCGGGCATTGTTGTCAGCGCGCTCCATGCGGATCTGCAGCGTTTCCAGCGAACGACCGAGCATCCAGCAGGAGTGCGGGTCGAGCTGGGTACCGATGGCGCCACGTAGCGCCTTGACCTGCTTCATGACTGCCTTCGAGCCGAGCGCTGCGCCGGCGATCAGATCCGAATGGCCGCCGACATATTTGGTCAACGAATAGAGCGAAATGTCCGCCCCGTGCTCAATCGGTCGCTGGAAGACCGGACCAAGCAGCGTGTTGTCGCAGGCAATAACAGGCGTATGCCCCTGCTTCCTGCCGATCGCGTCGGCGACGCGGCGGATCATTGCGACATCGACGAGGCTGTTGGTCGGATTGGCTGGCGTCTCGACGAGGATCATCGAGACCCGGCCCTTGGCCATGGCTTGTTCCGCAGCCGATTGCACCGACGCTTCGCTGACGCCGTCGGCGAAGCCCACGGCAGCAACGCCGAGATTGAGGAAGGTCTTTGCCAGCAGCGTCTCCGTTCCACCATAGAGAGGTTGTGAATGCAGGACGGCATCACCCGGCCGGACGAAGGCCAGCAGTGTCGTCGCGATTGCCGACATGCCTGACGAAAAGAGGGCGCAGCTTTCGGTCCGTTCGTAGACCGCAAGCCGGTCCTCGACGATCTCGCTGTTAGGGTGATTGAAGCGCGAATAGACCAGCCCGGCGCCCTTGCCGGCTGGTGGCTCCTTGCGGCCGGAGACATAATCGAAGAAGTCGCGGCCATCCTCGGCAGACTTGAAGACGAAGGTCGAGGTCAGGAATACCGGCGGCTTGACTGCCCCTTCCGACAATTCCGGATCGTAGCCATAGTTCAGCATCTGCGTTTCGGGATGCAGGGCGTGGTTGCCGATGTGGGTCTTGGAAGGGTGCGGTGCGGTCATTGTCGTCTCCTCGCGCGATGCCGTGATGCTCGCAAATTATATCAGAATGCGACGGCTGTTCTTGCTATTTGCCGCGCGGTTATGCTCTCTGAAGCAACTTAGTGCGGAGAATGAAGCATTGTGACGCAGAAAATTGCTGACGAGATGGATCGGAAGATCCTCAAGGAGTTGATGAATGACGCCCGTCTTCCAAACAACGAACTTGCCGAGCGAGTCGGACTCTCTGCATCCGCTTGTCTTCGCCGTCTGCGCCGGCTGGAGGACGCGGAAATCATTCAGGGCTATACGACCCTCGTCGATCCGGCGGTCGACGGCTGGACGATGACGGCGCTGGCTTCGGTTCGGCTCAGCCGCCAGCACGAGGATGAAATCCAGATGTTCGAGAGTGCGGTTCGCGGATGGGAAGAGGTGCTCGAGTGCCATCTTGTCACCGGATCACGGGACTATGTGCTGAAGGTGATGAGTTCGGGTCTCGAGGATTACGAGCGCTTCATCAAGGAAAAGATTGCCCGGCTGAAATGCGTCGATACTATCGAGACCAGCTTCGTGATGAACACGATCAAGGCGCGCCGGGTGTGATATCCGCGAGAGCTTGATCTTGCGCCCAGGTTTCGGACAAAACGACCGGAGGATAGCGATGACCGAGTTTCCCTACCGTTCCGCTTTGATCGTCGGTGCAGGCCCGGGTCTCAGCGCCTCGCTTGCACGTCAATTGACGCGGCGCGGCGTCAAGGTCGCGCTGGCGGCGCGCAACGTTGACAAGCTGAGCAAGCTCGCTGACGAGACCGGGGCGAGGATGTTTGCGGCGGATGCTGCCCAGCCGGCGTCCGTCGCGGCGCTCTTTGACGAAGTCGCGGCAGCGATCGGCGATCCGGATGTCGTGGTCTACAACGCCAGCGGCCGGCTACGTGGCCCCTTGGCCGAACTCGATCCGGCAGCGGTCGAGCAGGCAATTGCCGTTAGCGCCTATGGCGGCTTTCTTGTCAGCCAGCAGGCGGCAAGACGGATGCTGCCGCAGGGACGCGGTGCGATCCTGTTTACCGGGGCGACGGCTAGCGTGAAGGGATATGCCCAGTCGGCCGCGTTTGCCATGGGCAAATTCGCGCTTCGCGGTCTTGCCCAGAGCGCTGCCCGTGAACTCGGGCCGAAGGGCATTCACGTCGCCCATTTCATCATCGACGGTGGAATCCGATCGGAGATGCGCCGGGAGGATCCGGCCAAGCCGGATGCGATGCTCGACCCCGATGCCATCGCGCAAACCTACATCGACGTTCTGCTGCAGCACAGGAGCGCCTGGTCGCAGGAAATCGAGGTACGACCGTGGACGGAATCGTTCTGATACCAGCCTAACATGCGCACACCGCCTAACGTTGCGGGCGTGGCACGCGCAGGTCGATTTTGACACGGAAACCGGTTGAAAATCCTCAAAAGTTAAAAAAATCTCACGCCGATTAACGGGTTGTTTACCACGTTTCGTGAATGGTGCTGTCTGAGCATTGGCGACTTGCATTCCTTTTTTCAGTCTCGCGTTTCATGGGAATGCCGCTACGCCGTACAGGTTGAGGAAAGTCTAATTGATTATCCCTTCATGGACGGTGCTCTCGTCCGCATTCCGGTGCGGCGGTGACGGAAGCCAATGATCGACCCTGACGAGGGTTCGGACAGATGAAGCGAGCAAGAAGATGAACGGATCGCGATCAAATTCCCCACGGCATTCCGACAGGGCGTCGCTCGATGCGCTGAACCGCACCATCGAAGGTCTGGAGGCGAGGATCGAGGGCTTGATCGGCACCAATCCACGCGATCAGCGTCAGCGCGCTCCCGCGCCGGAGCGTGAGATCTATGCCGATCCCTATGTCGCCCGCGCGCCCCATGCGTCCGAAGCGCGACCCGATCCTTTCGCCGAAATTCGCCAGCGCCAGCGCATCCTCGAAGCCAGCCGCGAACGCCCGGCAGCGCGCGAGCCGGCTTCTTACACGCGCGAGCAGCCGGCGGCCGCTCCGCGTGCACCTCTTCCGGTCGCCGAACGCGCGCCGCTCGCCCCGGCTCCGCAACCGGGCAACAGAGCCGCCGAAGACACGATGACCGAGATCGCGCAAGCGCTGGTCAACCTTCGCCAGGACCTGAAGCGTGACATCTCCGATGGCGTGACCCGGGAAATGAATGCGCTGCGCGACGAAATCCGCAGCATCAAGGTTGGAGCGGAAGACCGCCGCTTCGCCGATGACATCCGCGCCGATATGAGCCGGCTGGCCAGCAGCATCGACCAGCTTGCGGGCCGTTCCAACGCGCCCGAGGCGCAAGGCTTGCGCGGCGAATTCGAAGAACTGCGCTCGCTGATGGACGGGCTCGCACGCGAAGATTCGATCCGCCACATGGAAACCCGCTGGGACGGATTCGAGAACCAACTGCACGCGCTCGACACCGCAGGCCTGCAGGAGGAGCTTGTCGCGCTCGCCTACCGGCTCGATGACATCAAGCGCCATATCGGTGGCATGGGCGATAGCCCGGCCGTGCGGGTTCTCGAAGACAAGCTTATCTCCATCGCGACGGCGATGGAGCAGTTCGGCAGCATGATCCAGCCGCACGACCGGGCGATGTCCGAGCAGTTTGCGGCGATGGACAGCCGCCTCGACGAAATCAGCCGCGCCATCGCCGCAACCAGCCGTGCGGCCGCAAGCGGCGATCCGGCCATGATGCATCGCCTCGAAGGCCGCCTGAATGCGCTTGGCGACCAGATCGACATGATGGGCCGCAGCGTTGCCAGTCGGGCCGCGCCGACGGATGCCCTGGCGGATCGGCTCGAAACCCTAACGCTGCGCGTCGAGGAACTTGCCAACGCAGAGGCAACGTCGCGCCTCGATGAACGTCTGGAGCACTTGTCCTACCTGCTCGAGCGAAATCACAAGGCTGCACCGCAGCCGGAGCTGACAGGCGCACTCGCCGACATCTCGCGCAAGATCGATGCGCTCGAGACCGGTTCGGTCAATGATGCGCTGGCGCAGCGCCTCGACTATCTCGCCCGTCGTATCGACGAGATGGACTTCCAGCCGCTTCAGCCGGTTGCTGCACCAGTGGACGACAGCGCCTTCCGCCGCATCGAAAGCAGGCTTGGCGATATCGCCGCACGCCTCGAGGAGAGCACTGCAGCACCGGCGGCCGACCCGCATGCGCTGAAGAGCCTTGAGGATCAGATCGCAAACCTGTCGGCGCTGATGAGCGAGCCGCGACCTGCGGCCGAGCTGCCGGCGGAGTTCGACAGGCGGATGGGCGCCATCGAAGACTACATGGCGACCAGCGACGAATATATCATCGAGGCTGCCCGCCAGGCGGCGGAAGCAGTGGTCGAGGCCTATGCGAGAAGCGGCGCCCTGCAAGGCGGTGCACCGGCAGCCGCTGATATGTCGGCGCTGAATGCGCTTGCCGAAGACCTGCGCCAACTGGAAGATTTGAGCCGCAGCAGCGAGGAGCGCACGCACAAGACCTTCCAGGCCCTGCATGAGACGCTTGTTCAGATCGCCGAGCGCCTCGACACCATGGAAGATCGCCCCGTCGCAAGACCGGCGCCGAGAATGCCTATCGCCGATGTCGAATTCGCGGTTGATCCCTACGCGATGATGCAGGCTGGCGCCGAAGACGCCCTGAAGCCCGTTGCGTTCGGAACCCGTACATCGGTCAGCCGCGAGCCCGAGGTTGCCGAGGAAGCACCCCTCGTTCCGGTCATGGCGGCAACGGATACCAGTGTGATCGCGATCGAGGCAGCGACGAAGACGGCAGCCTCTCCCTCGAAGGGCAGCCTGCTTTCCAGCCTTGGCAAGCGTCTGCTGCCCAGCAAGAAGGCGACGGCGGAAACGGCCGTCACCGAACGGACTGTCGTCGATCCTGCGCCGTCGATCGATCCGGTCGATGTGATGCCACCGGAGGCCGCCAATGAGCCGCTTGAACCGGGCTCGGGTGCACCTGACATCAAGAAGATTCTGGAGCGGGTGCGCGCCAGCCAGAACGCTGCGCGGACAAACGCCAAACCGGCAACGGAAAACGAGCGCGCCGACTACATTGCCGCCGCCCGTCGCGCTGCGCAGGCCGCCGCCATGGAAACCGAGCCGACCGCCAAGCCGCAGTTAGCGAAGGCCGAGAAGAAGGCAAAGGACAAGGATACGACCAAGGGTGGCGCCTTCTCGCGCTTCCGCCGTCCGATCCTGCTCGCCGTCGGCGCCGTTCTGTTGGCGATCATGGCCTTCCCGTTGGCCCGAACGCTGACCAGCGGCCAGCCGGCGCCGTCCGCCGAAGTTGCAGTACTGACGGATTCGTCCAGCAATGTCCTTCCGGTCGATAGCGAAACCGCACCCGACCAGGTGGTAGCAACCGCTCCGGCAGTCCCGGCCGAAGAAGCCCCTGCCGTGCCGCTCGCAAGCGCCGATCCAACGCCCGCGCCGGCCGTACCCGACCACTTGACGGCGACAGCACCATTGAATGGCGATGCGGCCGCTCCACTTGCGCCCTCCGGCACTCCGCAGGATGCCTCCGGCTTCGTGGCCAAGGATACGGCCCCGGTTGCCGCTGGCGTGGCCGCCGCGCCCGCCCCGGCGGCGGAAACAGCCGGCATCGCCATTCCGGACGTCGTGCAGCCGAAGTCGCTTGCCGATGCCGCCAAAAGCGGCGACCCGCTGGCACTTTTCGAGATCGGCGCTCGCTATAGCGAAGGTCGTGCCGGCATTGCCGCCGATCCGAAGGAAGCGGCACACTGGTACCAGCTCGCCGCCGACAAGGGTTTCGCGCCGGCTGAATACCGTCTCGGCAACATTTATGAAAAAGGCACGGGCGTTGACCGCGACGTCGCCAAGGCGAAGCAGTATTACGAGCAGGCCGCCAGCAGCGGCAACGCAAGCGCGATGCACAATCTCGCCGTGCTTTATGCATCGGGCGCGCTAGGCCAGCAGGACTACAAGGCGGCCGCGGACTGGTTCATCAAGGCGGCCGACCTCGGCATCGCCGACAGCCAGTTCAATTTGGCGATCCTTTGCGCTCGCGGCAACGGCGTCGTGCAGGACCTGACCGAATCCTACAAGTGGTTTGCGATTGCGGCCAAGGGCGGTGACAAGGACGCCGCACAAAAGCGCGACGAAGTGGCGAACGCGTTAAAGCCTGATCAGCTGGAGAAGGCGCGTGCCAAGGCTGACCAATGGAAGGCGGCACCGCTTGACAGCAAAGCGAACGCTGTCGAGGCTCCTGACGAGTGGGTCGGCAACGCCACCAAGACCTCGACCGTCGACATGAAGAAGGCGATCCGCAACATCCAGGCGATCCTCAACAACAACGGCTTCGATGCTGGTCAGCCGGACGGCGCGATGGGCGCGAAGACCGTCGCGGCGATCAAGAACTTCCAGAAGTCGGTCGGCCAGGAGCCGAGCGGCAAGATCAACGACGATACGGTGAAAGCTTTGCTGGAGCGCAATAAGGGCCCTGCCACCAAGGTCTGATGGCAGCGCGCCAGGCTCCTGGGGCGACGCGCCTGCTCGCGTGGGCAGGCCCGTGCAAGCTTCGCCGAGTATTTATGGGCAAGCTTGGAGTCCGTTCATGCGGCTCAGAGGCGGGCGGTTGTATCTATCGCAGCTCAAGAAGAATAAATTTCGCATTTGGCGCGTGTTGTTCCAAAAATGCCATTTGCAAAATATTGCAACTATGATTCTTCTTGCTGCGTAAGTGCTCTGCGTATCGTGATTCGGTGAATGTCTTTGATGCTGAATGATTTGGCGGAGATTCCGAATGATTAGTCTTGATATTGAGAGTTGGGCGCTGACGCGAGCTCACCATATCGTCCTGAACGAGGGGTTGAATCTTGCGAAGGCGGCGCAAGATCTGGATCGCAAACGGTCGCGCACACTGGTTTACGAGCTTCAGAAAGTCATTGCTGCCGCCATCCTTGAAGCCCATGCGGCCTCGTTGAATTCCGACAGGCAGCTCGCTGCCCAAGAGACCTGATCGCAGTCCGTCGCGGGAGCCGCCGGTTCAAGGGGTAGAGCCAGGCGCCTGCTTTGCGTCTTCTTCGTTGCGATTCTTTTCTGGCAGCTTGCATCGGTCGACTGGACAAGCGTCTGCCTATGGTTTGCCGGCCTCAGCGTCGAGGGTATCGATCAATCTGGCCATGACGAGCCGGGCTGCCTCGAGCTCGGTGGCGGTGAAGGACTGCCCGAGCCTGTCGGCCCAATCTGCTTGCGCTATTTCGATAGCGGCGAGGCGGGCTTCACCCTCCTTCGTCAGCTGTACGAGCTTGGCGCGCTGATGCTGCGGGTTGTCGACGTAGCTGATCAGCCCATCATCCTCCAACGTGTCCGCCAGCCGCTGCACACCCTGCCGGGCGACCCCGAGCATCCGGGCGATCTGCGCGACGGAATGTGTGCCGTTTCGCGCCCCCGCGAGTACCTGCCAGCGAGCGCTCGTCTGCCCGGCGGGCCTTGCCAACTCATCGCCGGCGGTGGTCAGGCGACCGGCAAGCCGCAATGCGGTGATAGCAAACAGCGAGAACGCATCGCCTTCCACCGTCCGCTTCGAATGGTTATGTTTGACAACATGTTGTCGTTTTGGTATCTCGTCAATCATGACAACATATTGTCATTATTGGGAGCTCTTGCAAAGGGCCGGAGGAGGAATTCCATGAAGAAGACCTATACGGGCAGCTGCCATTGCGGCACGATCCGCTACGAGGTCGATGTCGACCTGCAGGCTGGCACTGGGCGTTGCAATTGCTCGGTCTGCAGCAAGCGGCGTTATTGGGGGGCCATTGCTAAGCCCGAGGATTTCCGTCTGTTATGTGAAGAGACGGCGGCTGGCGATTATCAGTTCGCAACGATGAGCGGCCATCACCGCTTTTGTACCACCTGCGGCCTGCATGCCTACGGACACGGCCATATCGAGGAGATCGGCGGGGACTACGTGTCAATCAACGTTGCCTGTCTCGACGACATATCACCAGAAGAGCTTGCCGCACTGCCCGTCCGCTTCATGGACGGGCGCCACGACAACTGGTGGAACGAGCCCGCGGTGACGAGTTACCTCTAGACGCTGAAAGGCTCTAGCCGCAGGCCGGGACTCTCGCAGCCCGGCCGCGCTCGGCGCGAAGACCGAGCAGCCCGGCTCCGCTCACGAGAATGATCGCCGTCGCATAGAGGTCGGCGGTTATTTGGTAGCCGAGCGATTTGGTCAGGAAGCCGGCGAGGATGGCCGGCAGGCTGAAGGCGAGGTAGCTCTGGATATAGAAGGCGGACAGGAGGCCGGCACGCTCATCAGCCTTTGCAAGTGGCATGATTGTGCCGATTGAGCCGAGGAAATTTGTGCCGAAGCCCGCGCCCGTCAGGAGCGTGCCGATAAGCAGCAGCGGGACGTTGCCGAGATGGACGCCTGCGACGACGGTCAAAATTCCAAGTGTGGTCGCGGCCGTGCCGAAGCCGAGATTGGCGGCGCCGGACGTGTTCCTCCTGCAATAGACAGCCACTGCGCCCGATACCATCAACGCGGTCACGATCGAGCCACCTGTGAGCGGCGCCCGGCTGCCGGTTGTGCTGGCAACCAGTGAGGGGACCAGCGAGAGGTAGAACCCGCCAAGCGTCCAGTTGGCGATGTTGATCGGCGTCACCAGGGCGAGCGGGCGTTTCACCTGCGGCGGAATTGAGATCGTCGGTTTCAGCGAGTTCCAGAAACCCGGCCGGCGACCACCGGTTTCGCCGGTCGCCCAGATCGCGGCGGCCTGTCCTGCGAAAGCAGCGAGCAGGATCGCATAGACGAGATGCAGCGGGAACGGTCCGTACTGGATCAGAGCGCTGGTGCCGATGGCGCCGACGGCCATGCCGGAAAGCGGCGCGATCGAGTTGACGAGTTGGCCCTTGGCCCGGTCGATATCGACAAGGGCTGCGCCGATAGACGCGCCGGCAATGCCGGTTGCCAGTCCCTGGACGATCCGCGCGGCAACCAGCCAGCCGGGACCGCTTGCCACAACGAACAGCCCCATGGCGATGATCTCCAGAATGAGCGCCGTGAAGATCACCGGCTTGCGACCGAGGTGATCGGAGATCGAGCCGGCGATCAGCAATGCTGCGAGGAGCGCGAATGCGTAGACCGCGAAAATGACGGTGATCAGCACCGGCGAGAGGGCAAGATTTTCCTGATAGATCCGGTAAAGCGGCGTCGGCGCGGCCGATGCGCCGAAGAAGGTTGCCAGCGTAATCGCGTGGAAGCGGATCGGATTGCGTGAGGTCTCTGTGGAATTGGCGGCGCGGAACATATATAAGCCTCTTAAAGCTAATTCATTGCGTTAGCCATTTAGGTCGACTCAACGCTAAAAGCAAATAATTTGCGTTAACGGATCCGTCAAAGATTTTGAACCATGCGCCGGGCAGGAAGACAGGACTTAAGAATATGGCAGCTAAGGAAAATCTCCGCCCCGGTGGCCGCAGTGCCCGAGTGCAGGCGTCCGTGCATCAAGCAGTGCGCGCGCTGCTTGCCGACTTGGACCGGGCCGATGTCACGATCCCACTGATCGCCGCAAGGGCGGGTGTCACGCCCTCAACGATTTACCGTCGCTGGGGCGATCTGCAGGAACTGCTGGCGGATGTCGCCGTCGAACGCCTGCGCCCCGACATGCAGCCAATCGACACCGGCAGCGGTCGTGGGGATCTCCAAGCTTGGGCGGAGCAATATGCCGAAGAAATGTCCTCGGGCATCGGACGCGAGATGATCCGCGACGTGCTGGCCGCGCAAGACAACGCCAACGCCTGTCAGTGCTCTGCCTTCACGCGAGAACAGATGCAGCTGCTGAGCAACCGGGCGCTTGCCCGTGGCGAAAGCTTTCCGACTGTCGATGCCGTCATGGATCAGGTCGTTGCACCTATCGTCTACCGCATTCTGTTTGACGACGCGCCGAGTCCGGAGCGCGTGCGTGGCCTTGTGGCCGAGGTAATGACCAAGGCCTAGCCGCTCACTCGGCTGCCGCGCGCTTATGCGCCGAAATCTGCGTAATGTGGGCCCTGAGCGCCGCCGGGCGTACCGGCTTGTGTTGGATGCCGATTCCGTGTCGCTCCGCTTCGGCGCGCACCTCCGGCGTCCGATCCGCCGTGACGATCAGCGCCGGGATGAAGGCGGCGAACCGTTCCCTCAGCGTCAGAATGGCGGCAACGCCTGTGCCGTCGCCAAGGTGGTAGTCGGCAATAACCAGGTCCGGAGGCGGCTGACGGGCATCGAGCCCACTGATGGCGTTTAGCGAATCGACGCATTGGACCTCGCAACCCCAGCCGCTGATGAGGAGCTGCAGGCCTTCCAGGATGTGCGGCTCATTGTCGACGCAGAGGACCTTCAGTCCCTTGAGGCTCTGCGCCGAATGCTCGACCGGCTGCACCGCGCCAACCGATTCGACCAGCCGGGACGTCTCGCGCGGCATGACGATGCGGAAGTCCGTGCCCTTGCCGTGCGTCGAATGCAGTTCCACCGGGTGATTGAGAACGCGCGCGATGCGGTCGACGATCGACAGGCCGAGGCCCAGTCCAGAGGCCGTCTTGGCACCCTCGTCGAGCCGGGCGAACTCCTTGAAGACCGTCCGGAACTTCGACGGCGGGATGCCGATCCCCGAATCCATCACCTGGATCACCACCTGGTTTCCGCGCCGCCGCGCGCCGACCAGCACCTTTCCGTCGACTGTGTACTTGATCGCGTTGGAAACGAGGTTCTGCACCAGGCGGCGCAGCAGGTTCGGATCGGAACGGACCCTGAGCGTGGTTGGCATCACCACCAGTTTCAGCTTCTTTTCGCGGGCGATCGGCGCGAAGTCGGTCTGAATCCGCTCCAGTAGATCGGAAAGCGGCACCGAGGCTAGCCGTGGCCGCATGGCTCCGGTATCGAGCCGCGAAATATCCAGCACGGCTCCAAGGATGGTCTCTACCGATTCCAGCGCGGAATCGATGTTGCGAACGATGGCGCTGCTGTCGGACTGGCCCATGCGCTCGACCAGCGCCGATGAGTAGAGCCTGGCGGCATTGAGCGGCTGCAGGATGTCGTGGCCGGCGGCGGCAAAGAAGCGCGTCTTGCCGAGATTGGCTTCATCCGCCGCTGCCCTTGCCTCGCCGAGTTCGTGGTTGACGCGAGTGAGCTCGGCGGTTCGTTCGGCAACGCGCTGTTCCAGCGTTTCGTTCGCCTGCTTCAGCGCCCGGTCGGCTGCAACGCGTTGGGTGATATCGGTGAAGGTCGCCACGATACCTTTGTCCGGCATTGCGTTGGAGCGCACTTCGATGATCCGCTCGCCGCCGCCGAGCACCAGCGCGAAGGGCTTGTCCAGCGTAAGGAAGTGACGGACGGTGTGGTGCACGTCGCCGGCTGGAATATCGCCGCGCTGGCTGAGGATCGCCACGATGTCAGCCAGCGGGAAGCCGACTTGTCCGGCGTTTTCGGGCAGGTCGAGCAGTTGTCGGAAGCGTCGGTTCCAGATCGTCAGGTTGTTCGAGCTGTCGAAGACCGCGATGCCCTGGTCCATCTGCGAAAGCGCTGTCTGCAACATGTCCTGGTTATATTGCAGCGCCTCGCTTGCCTGGTCGAGCAGCCAAGCCGTATCGGCGGAGGCGTCCTCCATCTTCTGAAGGATCAGCGACAGAACGAGCCGAGCGGAGGAGGATCCGATGGCGCTGCCGAGCAGCTGCTCGGTGAAGTGAATGAGCGCCATGTCCGCCGGCTGATCGTCCTCCAGCTTGCGGCCCGAATTCTGTTGATAGGTCTGGAACGACCGTTCCATGCGCTCCTCACCGAGATAGCGCGAGATTGTCGCTTTCAGGTCGGCGATGCTGATGCGAGTTTTCCAGCCGCGCGTCGCAAACTGCGAGCGGGACTGCCGCTTGACGAAGATGCCGGCCTGGATGCGTTCGAGCGGTCGCGCATTGCGGGTCACCGAACCGATGATGAAGAAGGCCGTGTTGACGAGCAGGCTCATGACCGTGGCATTGACCAGCGGGTCGGCGTCGGGCCCGCTGAAAACCGTCGTGCCCGGAAACAGGAATCCAAGGACCGCCCTTGCGACGGAAGAGTAGTCCGGTCCGCCAAGTGATGGGAGGAACAGCAGGTAGATCCAGATCACGAAGCCGGAGGTCAGCCCCAGGATGGCGCCGCGCGCGTTGGCCCGCCGCCATAAGAGGCCGCCGAAGAGCGAAGGCGCCATCTGGGCGATGGCGGCAAAGGAGAGCAAGCCGATCGAGGCAAGCCCGGTCGTGCTGTCGGTCGATCGATAGTAGGCGTATCCGAGTAAAAGCACGGCGAAGATCGCACTGCGCCTGACGTTGAGCAGGGTTTTGGCGAAGTCGTTGCGCTGTCCGGTACGGTCGGTCAGCTTCCGGTGCAGGAAGATCGGCATGATGATGTCGTTGGACACCATGATCGACAGCGCCACCGATGCGACAATCACCATGGCCGTTGCTGCCGAAAACCCGCCGATAAAGGTGATCAGCGAGACAACAGGCATCTGCCCGGCGAGCGGCAGCGAGAGCACATAAAGATCCGCATTGCCCCCACCGCCGAAGGTTAGCAGGCCGCCGATCGCTACCGGCAGCACGAAGAGATTGATGACGATGAGGTATAGCGGGAACAACAATCCCGCGAGCCGGAGCTCCCGCGCCGTCCTGTTCTCGACAACCGTGACGTGGAATTGTCGCGGCAGCATGATGATGGCGAAGGCCGACAGCAGAATGAGGGTGATCCAGCGGCTGAGCGGCGTCTGATAGTGAAGCGCCGAGAGCACCAGCTGGTTTTCGGCGGCCCTCTGCCAGAGGTCGGACGGGCCGTCGAACAGGAACCAGATCACGCAGACGCCGGCCGTCAGGAAGGCGAACAGCTTGACGACCGACTCCATGGCAATGGCGAGGATCAGTCCGTCCTGGTGTTCGGTTGCATCGGTGTGGCGCGTGCCGAACATGATCGCGAAGCAGGCGAGGACCAGAGTGACCAGCAGCGGCAGGTCAAGGAAATAGAGATTGCCGCTGCCGATGCCGTAGTCCGACGGATCGAGCATCGCCGTTACGGTGGTGGACACCGATTTGAGTTGCAGCGCGATGTAGGGGATGGCGCCGACCAGCGAGATCAGCGCAACGATGGTCGCGACCGTGGAATTCTTGCCATAGCGCGCAGAAATGAAGTCGGCGACGGATGTCAGCTTTTCCGCCTTGGCGAGCTCGATGATCCGGCGCAGCAGCGGCATGCCGAGCGTGAACATCAGGACCGGTCCGATATAAATCCCCAGGAACTCCAGCCCGCGCTGCGATGCCTGTCCGACGCTGCCGAAGTAAGTCCAGGATGTGCAATAGATCGCAAGGCTGAGTGCATAGACGACCGGCCGCCCGCCTGGCGGCGTGCCGAACATCCGCCGCTTGCGATCGCCATGGCTTGCCACGGCAAAGAGCAGCAGCAGATAGCCGAATGCAGATGCGAGTATGACCCAACCTGGCAGCATCGAACCTCCGCCAGCGCACCACGCGCCGGCTCTCCCGGATGCTTCGAGACTACGGCAATTCCCCACCTTTGAACATCAGGGGGCATCTAGGCATTAAGTCAAAGGCCGCTCACCCCAGCCGATATTCTGTAATTAGCGATTGAATAATTGCATCGAAGATGTAGCTAATGAAAACAATGACCTGTCAGTGAAACTGCATCAGAGGGAGACGGATCGGATGCTCAACGAGTTCAAAGCATTTATCGCCCGCGGCAATGTCATGGACCTTGCAGTCGGCGTCATCATCGGCGGTGCGTTCGGCGGTATCGTCAAGTCGTTGGTGGACGACGTCATCATGCCGATCGTCGGCGCTCTCTTCGGGGGCTTCGATTTCTCGAACTACTTCATCGGTCTGTCGTCCAACGTCAATGCGCCGACTCTGGCCGCCGCACGCCAGCAGGGTGCGGTTCTTGCCTATGGCAGCTTCATCACGGTCATGATCAACTTCCTCATTCTCGCCTGGATCATCTTCCTGATGGTCAAGGGCGTGAATACGCTGCAGAAGCAGGTGGACAAGCAGCTGAAGCTCAAGCAGGCCAAGGAAGAGGACGCTCCGCCACCGGCCGATGTCGCGCTTCTGACTGAAATCCGCGACCTGCTGGCCAAACGCCCGGCCTGATGGCCTTGAGCCCGCCGACGAAGGCCGGGCTCGTCCATCCATCACGAAAAACGATATTGCATCACCGATTGTCATGGGATTTGCCGCCGCTTTTGCTTTAAGTAGGCGCAAGCCGGAGTGATGCATGTCGATTGTGAGCAGCCTTAGCCCGCGCGCCGTCCTGGCGCCCGAAAGCGGGATCGTCGAAGTCGTCAATTATGCCCGTGGCCGTGATGGCCTGCTGCCGCTTTGGGTCGGCGAGGGGGATTTGCCGACGCCCGAGTTCATCAACAAAGCGGCGATGGATGCGCTTTCCGGCGGCGAGACCTTCTATACCTATCAGCGTGGCATTCCCGAGCTGCGTCAGGCGCTCTCTGATTACTACGCCAGGCATTTCGGCGTCACCCTGCCGGTCGAGCATTTCTTCGTCACCGGTTCCGGCATGCAGGCGATCCAGATCGCCGTGCAGGCGCTGACCTCGCCAGGCGATGAACTCGTCTACTTGACCCCTGCTTGGCCGAACATCGCGGCAGCCCTGGAAATTGCCGGCGCGCGTTCCGTCGCAGCCGAGCTGAGTTTCGAAGGTGGCAAATGGGCGGTCGATCTCGATCGCATCGCGGCAGCCATCACGCCGAAGACCAAGGGACTGTTCATCAACACGCCGTCCAATCCAACTGGATGGACCGCAAGCGAAGACGACCTTCGGGCCATCCTGGCGCTGGCGCGCACGCATGATCTCTGGATCATGGCGGATGAGATTTATGCCCGCTACTACTTTGCTGGCGGTCGCGCGCCGTCTTTCCTCGACGTGATGGAGCCGGACGACAAGGTGATGTTCGTCAACTCCTTCTCGAAGAACTGGTCGATGACTGGCTGGCGTGTCGGCTGGATTGTCGCGCCGCCACAGGCCGGTCAGGTGCTCGAAAACCTGATTCAATACTCGACGTCGGGCGTGGCGCAGTTCATGCAGCGTGGCGCTGTAGCGGCCCTGAATGACGGCGACAGCTTCGTGCAGTCCAACATCGACAAGGCCAGGCGCTCCCGCGACATCTTGTGTGACGCGTTGATCGCCACGAACCGTGTCGAGACGCTGAAGCCGGACGGCGCTCTTTATGCATTCCTGAAGATCGACGGGGTGACCGACAGCCGCGAGGCGGCGATCGACATCGTCGACAAAACAGGTGTCGGCCTGGCGCCGGGCGCGGCCTTCGGTGCGGGCGGCGAGCTCTTCCTGCGCGCCTGCTTCCTGCGCGATCCGGCCCAGGTCCAGATCGCGGCCGACAGGCTGTGCGACTACATCCTGAAGCTCTGACCGAATTTGCGGCATATCACGCGGCGCCAGCCAGCTCATGAGCTGGCCTCGTCGCTCCACTCGGCCTCGCCGCTCTACTCGGCTTTGCCGCGACCTGCCGCGTCAAGCGCCTGCACGCTGGCGGCAGCAACTAGGCCGGTCAGGACGATTCCGGAGAGTCCGATCGGCAGGATGAGCATCCGCGCCACAGTATGCTTGGGCGCAAGGTCGCCGTAGCCGATCGTGAGACCAGTTACGAAGGTGAAGTAAAGGGTTTCACCGATCCGCCAACCCTCGATCCGACCGATGACAAACCCGGATCCGATCATGATGACAAGGACTCCCGAGAAGATAGGCCAGAGTACGCGAACCTGCTGAAGCAGCGCGGCAAAGAACAGCCGTCTCATCCGTTTGGCTTGGTTCCTGGAGCCTGCCGACATCGTCATGTGCCTTTCGAGATCGCGTGCGATGCATGCTACGCCTGCAAACGGATAAATCGCCCTGCGCGACGTTGTGTCATGGAAAGGGTGCCAAGAAGGTTTCAGTCACCAGGACCGTCATCATAGTCATCGTCGTCGTCATCATCGTCGAACTCGGTAGGGTCGACCACGGCGACTAAGTAGACGCGCCAGCTTCGGTCGTCGTCGGACAAGGACGCCTTTGCTGTCACCGGCCGCTGCTGCCAAATCTCAAGCTCCGGTGGCGAAGGTTCCCGCAGCCCTATCGGCGAAACGCCGTCCCAGAGCGAACGGCCCTCATTTTGCAGCACGCGGAGATCGCGCAGCAGTGTCCTGTCGGTGAGCCGGGTTGCGGCATCGACATCGTTTGCCGCTTCAAAGGCGATGACACCGCGCCCCGAGACTTCGGCCACATAAACGGTCATTTTCGATCCTTTCGCGAGATGACTGGACGGCATGCGAAGGCGAAGTAATTCGGCGACACGCTCGTCAACCCGCCTGCCGTGGGATGGCCCCGTGGCATCACGACGGATTAGTCGGAGGCAAGACAAATAACGTGAACGCGAAAATTGCATAAAGCGCCAGAGCCATGACGCCGACATACCAAGCCCCACGGCCGCCATTGGACAAGAGGGCCGCGGCCAAGGCGGCGACGATCATCATCGTCACGGCGCCCCGCCAAAACTGCAATGTCATGGGTTCCGGGCCGATGAAATAGCTGACGAGCACCAATACCGGCGCGACAAACAAGGCAATTTGGGCTGCACTCCCCAGCGCAATCCCGACACTGAGGTCCAGCCGATTTGCACGAGCGGCGGAAAACGCTGTGGTCATCTCCGCCGCCGCACCTACCAAAGCGACGACGATGAAACCCACAAATGCCGGCGTCATCCCGAGGTGCTCGGCGGCAGCCTGAACAGAGCCGACAAAGATCTCGCTGACCAGTGCGACCAGCAGCGTCACGACCACCAGTATGGCGATGCTCAGGCCAAGCGGCCATAGCTTTTCGTCTTCTTCCGCGTGGCTGACGCTTGCGAAAAGCTCGCGGTGTGTCCGCAACGAAAACAACATGCCCAGCGCATAGACGGCAATGAGAAGGATCGCCAATCCAAGGCTCAGCTTTTGGGAGACGTCAAGTGCGGGAGGCTGGTCCACCTCGCTGATCAGTGAAGGAACCAGGACCGCAATCGTCGCGAGGAATAGCAGGCAGGCCTGAAAGCGAGCATTGACCCGGTTGAATTCCTGAACGTGATGCTTGAGCCCCCCGAGCAGGAACGACCCTCCCAGCATGAACAGGGTATTGGTGACGATCGCGCCGGCGAGCGACGCCTTGACCAACAGGTATTGTCCGGCCTGCAAAGCCGCGAGCGAGATCACGAGTTCGGTCAGGTTCCCGAGCGTAGCATTGAGCAAGCCGCCGACGGCGTCTCCGGTCCTGGCCGCAACCGCTTCGGTTGCGCGGCTGAGGAGCGCGGCCAAAGGTACGATCGCGACGACCGAAGCAAGGAACAACAGCGTGTGGCGATCGGGAAAAATCCGTTCCAGAAGAATGACGACAGGTACGAAAACGATCAGCCCGAGAACCGGTGCGTGACGGATTTCGTCGATGACAACTCTTCCCACCGAAGACGGCGGCGCGATGGAAGGCCTTTCCCCAAGATTGCCCATATCTTTTATCCGGAATCGGAGCGACCTAAGACGAAGCCTACCACCTTTCATAATTGCTGTCGCGACGTCTTGAACGTGTGGTGAAGGCTATTTCAACTTGACGACGTCATCCGGTTTCCATGTCTGGTCGAAGAATTCCACTCCAGTTCCATAGAGACGCACAGCGGCAATGAAGTCACGGCCCGCGACCGTCTGGATCCAGTTGCTGTCAGGAGCCTCCGCTGGTTTGGTCGCTCCGAAATAGAGGTCGACCGATCCGTCATCGTTGGTCTTCACCTTGTAGAAGGCATTGATCGACGGCAGGAGCTGCTTTGTCTCGGGCATCGAGCCATCGGTAACATTGTACGCTGTGACGGCCCAGAACAGCGCGGCGGGCGGGTGCGGCGGCAGGTGTAACTTGTAGGAATTCGAGCCGTTCAGGAAATCGCCATCCGCATCGCGGGCTGTGAACGGATACTTCGAACCTGCGTCGAGAGTTCGCATGACCATGGCGGGAGCTGAGGAATAGGCGAATTGGAAGTAAGAGGCGCGCTGCAAGACATCCAGATAGCTGTCCTGCATCCATTCGGCGGTGCCGCCCGCCCAGATGTTCTCGTACTGCCGATCCGTATAGTACAGATTGCGCTTATCGGGACGGCCGAGCTGGCGGCTTGCCAGGATCATCTTGGGTGCGGTTTCGATAGCTTTCTGCAGGGCGGCGTTCTGCTTGTCGGTGGGTTCAAACGGCTGGCCCTTGATGATGCCGACCGAGGCGAGCACGCCGCGGGTCACAGGATCGATCGAGGCAACGGGCTCGTAGTCGACGAACGCCTTCAGTTTCGTCCAGTAGGTGCTGCCCGTCGGATACATCATATTGACGCGCTTGCCGCTGGCGTCGGGAAACTGCATGGGCTTCACGTCCTTCTCTGGAGCCCAGAGGGGGTAGACGCGCGTCCGCTCGGCATTTGCGGCGGCCGGAGCCGGGTCAGGTCCGTTCTCTCCCTTTGCCATGATGGTGCGGAAGAACAAGAAGACGTTGTATGTCGGCGACTTGAATGCGAAGTAGCCCTTCGGTACCTCCCCGTCATAATCTGGCGGCAACAGCAGATATAGCCCGCCCCGCGCCCTGTCGGGACCAATCGCGCCGACATCGGTGAGTGTGTGCTGGTAGAAGTCAGTAAACATGCCGATGACGTTCGGGGGCGCGGCCACGACCAACGGCCCGTCCTTCTTGAGGTCGAGATAGCTCATCGAGTAGATGACGTCGGCGTTGGGCGTTGGAACCCATGTACGGCTGTCCATGCGCTCCTTCCAGATCGGCAAGACATTGTAGCCGGCGCCGAAGGTTGCTTCCGAACCGTCCCGCATGCCGATGGTGTTGAGAATGGGCAGCGTCAGGACATAGGCTTGTACGGCGTTCTGATAGTAGAACTCATCGCGAAGCGACTCCGCTTCCTGCTGCGGCAGCCAGTTTCCGTTGTTGATCTGCTCCATGAGAGGAGGGATTTTACTGTCGTCCTGCGCACGGAGCGGCGAATTGCTCATGGAAAGTACAACGCCCGTGAGCGACGTCAGAAGCGAGGCATACGCCAAAGCCGCAAGCCGGTTCATTGGGGAACTCCTAAGAATGAGGAACAGATCATTCGCCGGTGGATCGGGCCATTCTTTTCGCGTTCGCGTAAGTACGTTACGGTAAATTTTGCAACGGGTGGACGATCGTGGACGCTCGGAGCGCCGGGAGCCCGAAGACAGCGCCCTACCCAAGACCCGTCGCCTCGTTCAGCCTTCGGACCCCAGACAGCCAGCATACCGGCTATACAGCTTGGACATGTTTGGTGTAGCAATTCCCTTAGAGGTTTAGGGGGTGCATCTTGGTCAAGAAGATAATTTCCCTCGTTCTGGGGACGGTTTTGGTACTCGCCGGGATCTACGGCCTTCTGTATCTGCTGTTTTTCACCGTTGATCCCGTCAGAACTCTGTATTTCCTCGTTCCCATCGGTTTGTTCGCCGTTGGGATAGCCATTCTCTGGGAAGATCTGACGGCATTCATTCGACGCGATTGAAACTTGGAAGGTTGGTTGTCGCCAACGGCGTTCACATCGCCGCTTAGGCGACCGGCGCCCCGATGGTACTTTGTCTGTTCCGCAGCAACATCCGGTTGATCGAGAGCGTCGGATTCCGAAAATAGTCCCCCGAAACGGCACATCCATAAAATTGTAACAGAGCTCGAAATCCGTCCCTAACCAAGCCGTCAAACTTACCGGCGTGGAAGCCCTTCGGGGCTCATTCGATAGGAGATTCTGAAAGGAAAAACGGCGTCAGATGCCCCCGCGTGAATGAAGCGGGGATGTGGGATATGGCAATTTTGGTCACGGGCGGGGCGGGCTACATCGGCAGCCACATGGTCTGGACATTGCTGGATGCAGGCGAAGACGTCGTTGTGCTGGACAACCTTTCGACCGGGTTTCGCTGGGCGGTGGCTCCGCGCGCACGCTTCTATCTCGGTGATGTCGCCGATGCCCAGTTGCTGAAGACGATCGTCATCGAGAACGACATCGAAGCCATCATTCATTTTGCCGGCTCGGCGATCGTGCCCGTATCCGTCTCAGATCCGCTTGCCTACTACGACAACAATTCCGGCAAGACGCGGGCGCTATTGAGCGCCGCAATCAATGCGGGCATCCGTCATTTCGTCTTCTCCTCGACGGCAGCGGTTTACGGTCCGCAGATGACGTCCGAGCCGGTCAAGGAGACGGCGCCGCTCAATCCCGAAAATCCTTACGGCCAGTCGAAGCTGATGACGGAATTCATGTTGCGGGACGCGGCGGCGGCCTACGATTTCGACTATGTCGCGTTGCGCTACTTCAACGTCGCCGGCGCCGATGCGCTGGGGCGTACGGGCCAATCGACATCTGGCGCCACCCACCTGATCAAGGTCGCCTGCGAGGCGGCTCTTGGTAAACGCAGCGGCGTGCAGGTTTACGGCATCGATTATCCGACCCATGACGGCACCGGCGTCCGCGACTACATCCACGTCAGCGACCTCACCGCGGCTCACCTGAAGGCGCTGCAGCATTTGCGCCATGGCAGCGGCTCACTGGTTGCCAATTGCGGCTATGGCACCGGCTATTCGGTGCTCGACGTGCTCAATATGGTCACACGCCTGCACGGGCATTCCTTCAAGGTTCACATATCGCCGCGGCGTCCGGGCGATGCGGCAAGTGTGGTCGCGGACTCAGGCCTTGTCCAACGCGTTCTGGATTGGAAGCCGAAGCACGATTCGCTGGAGACGATCGTGCAGAGTGCGCTCGACTGGGAACTGTTCCTGATGAACCGCAACGTCGACGATCTGCAAAGCCTTCACCGGGCGCTCGCCGCCTCGTTCTGAGAAACAAAGCCCATCCCCAGTCCCAGCCATCGACTATGCCGTCGAGTGCGTTAAGGTGGCATGACGCTTGGTAGCGGCGTTTTCGTCAAGGCGAGCCCGGATCGTGATACCAACGCGCAACGGGAAGCGAGGAGGTCAGCATGCGGGACGAGGTTCAGCAGAGTGAGGTGATTGTCGAACGGCGCGCCTCGGCCGGCATCATCCGTCTCAATCGACCGCGTGCGCTGAACAGCCTGACACTCGACATGGTCCGCGCCTTTGCCGCTGCAATGGACGACTTCGCGGCGGACGCCAATATCGCCACCGTGATTGCGTCGGGGGAAGGGGACCGCGGATTCTGCGCCGGCGGCGACATCCGCGCACTGCATGAAAGCGGCCGGGCCGGTACTGATCTGGCTATGACCTTCTGGCGCGAAGAATTCCGCCTGAATCACCGGATTGCCACCTATCCGAAGCCCTATGTGGCGCTGATGGACGGCATCACCATGGGCGGAGGTGTCGGCCTCGGCTCGCATGGCCGCCACCGCGTCGTGACGGAGCGAACCAAGCTTGCCATGCCGGAAACGGGTATTGGGTATTTTCCGGATGTGGGGGCAACCTGGCTGCTGCCGCGCGCACCCGGCGAAGCCGGCACCTGGATGGGTCTCACGGGCCTGACCGTCGACGCGGCTGATATCATCTATGCCGCGCTGGCCGATCATTACATCGCATCCTTCCGGCTGCCTGACGTCGTCGATACGCTGGCGGAATTGCCCCGAAACGCAGGGACGCGCGATGTCGAGGCGGTGCTGAAGAACCTTTCCAGCGATCCGGGGACGAGCGCCATAAAGAGCAACCGCGACCTGATCGAACGTTGCTTTCATTTTGGCACTGTCGAGGAAATCATCCATGCGCTCGAGAAGGAGCCCGGCGAATTTGCCGCCGAAACACTGCGGGTCATTCAGACGCGCTCCCCGACCAGTCTGAAGCTTGCGCTTCGTTTGTTGCGTCAGGGAAGGCAGAGCAGAAACATCGCCGAATGCCTGAACCACGAGCTCGGCGCCTGTCAGCAGATATTGAAAAGCCCGGATTTCTACGAAGGCATCCGCGCCGCCATCATCGATAAGGATCGCAACCCACACTGGATGCCGGCGACACCGGAAGCGGTCGACCAGGCGGCGATCGATGCCTTCTTCCGGCCCGCCGAGCCGCCGCTCGCGCTCTGAGCTTCAGCGCCACATGCCGCGCATGCGCGCGCCGACATCGACACGCACTTGCCGCGCCTGGTGCGACGCGCCGCCGTCGGCTCTCGATTGCGGCCAGCCGACCACCTCGAAGAATTGCAGCAAGGTTGCCGGAATGAAGCGCGTGCGTGATGCGTAGACGTGCCGGTCGCCTTGCGCGTTCTGGCCGTGCGTGAAGAAGCGTTGCGGCACGACGAGGTCGAGATTGTCCTTGGCGCGCGTCATCGCGACATACAGCAGTCGCCGCTCTTCCTCGATCTCGGCGCTCGTGCCGACCGCAAGGTCGGAGGGGATGCAGCCATCGACGACGTTCAACATGAATACGCGTGTCCATTCCTGCCCTTTGGCGGAATGGATCGTGGAGAGGATAAGATAATCCTCGTCGAGCAGCGGCACGCCTGCCTGGTCGCTGGTGGCATCCGGCGGGTCGAGCGTCAGCTCCGTCAGGAAGCGCTCACGGGAAGGATAGCCGCTGGCAATCTGCTCGAGTTGCAAAAGGTCGGCCTGGCGGGTCGAGGCGTCGTCGTGCAGGCGTTCGAGATGCGGCGAATACCATTCGCGGACAAGGCCGATCTCCGCTGGCCAGCCGGCCTTTCCGGTCTTCACCTCCTGCAGCATCGCAACGAAGGCCGTCCAATCCTCGCCCGAACGGGGAGGGGCCGGCAGTTCGGCAAGCGCCTGCATCGGGCTCGCATCTGCCGCCATCTGGTCGATGACGCGCTGCGCCGTCGAGGGCCCGACGCCGGGGAGCAACTGCATCAACCGGAAGCCGGCGACGCGATCGCGGGGGTTCTGGGCAAAGCGCAGAGCAGCCATCATGTCCTTCACATGGGCGCTGTCGAGGAACTTCAGCCCGCCGAACTTCACGAACGGGATGTTGCGGCGGGTGAGCTCGACCTCCAGCGCGCCGCTGTGATGCGAGGCGCGGAAGAGCACCGACTGCTGCTTGAGCGTCACGCCTTCTTCGCGGTTCTCCAGCACCTTGTCGGCGACATATCGCGCCTGTTCGGTTTCATCGCGCACGGTGACGAGCCTCGGACGCTGAGCCGACTGGCGCTCGGTCCAGAGGTTCTTGGTGAAGCGTTCCGAGGCGAGGTCGATCACGGCGTTCGCCGCAGCGAGGATTGTCTGCGTCGAGCGGTAGTTGCGATCAAGCGTGATGATGTTGGCCGACGGACTGAACGCCGCGGGAAAGTCGAGGATGTTGCGCACGGTGGCGGCGCGGAAGGAATAGATTGACTGCGCATCGTCGCCGACGACAGTCAGGCCTTGCCCGCCGGGCTTCAATGCGAGCAGGATCGACGCCTGCAACCGGTTCGTATCCTGGTACTCGTCGACAAGGACATGATCGAAGCGGTTGCCGATATCGTCCGCGATGATCGGTTCGCTGACCATCTGCGCCCAGTAGAGCAGCAGATCATCGTAATCCAGAATGTTCTGGCTCTGCTTGGCCTCGACATAGGCGCCGAAGAGGTCTCGCAGCTGGTGCTCCCAGGCCGAGCACCAGGGGAAGGCGTCGCGCAGAACGAGACCAAGTTCACCTTCCGAATTGACGACGCGCGAATAAATCGCAAGGCAGGTGCCTTTGGTCGGAAATCGGCTCTCCATCTTCGAAAAGCCGAGCTCGTGCCGGATGAGGTTCATCAGGTCGGCGCTGTCTTCCCGATCATGGATCGTGAAGGCGGGGTCGATGCCGATCTGCTCGGCGTAGTCGCGCAGGAGCCGCGCCCCGATCCCGTGAAAGGTTCCGCTCCAGGCCAGCGCATCCGCCATGATCCCGGAATTGCTGCCGAGTACCTGGGCGCAGATACGCTCAACACGCCGCGCCATCTCGGCGGCCGCGCGCCGGGAGAACGTCATCAGAAGGATACGGCGTGGATCGGCGCCCTTGACGATCAGGTGCGCAACACGGTGCGCCAGGGTGTTGGTTTTGCCCGAACCAGCGCCGGCGATCACCAGCAGCGGGCCGGCAACGTGGCTGCCGTCATTGAGCGTGCCGTATTCGACGGCCGCGCGCTGCTGAGGGTTGAGCTTCTCAAGATACATTCAGCCGTCCGGTTGCTTCGGCGGAGAATCGCCCCGCGAAAATGTTCGACGTTCCTTGAATGTTCTCGAACGGCGCGTGTGTCAAGAACCGCCGCGTGAGGGGAAATCGGGCACGATGACGCGTCGCACGAGCTTCAGGCTGCGATCCGGTTGAAGGATATAGGTCTCTTTGACCCTGCTGCCGGTGGAGTCATAGAACGAATTGTAGATGGCACTGCCCGGCGGAGACTTGGTCAGCTTCGTGCGCGGCTGCCCGCCATAGGTGATGCTTCCCGGAATTGGCTGAACCTCGCTCGAGCTGTCCGTCGTGCAGCTCGATAGCATGACGAGCGATAGAATTGTCGGAAGCAGACATCTCATCGTTGCAACCCCCACCCAAGCCGTTGGTATATATGGCCCGCCAGGTCGAGACGCCAAGTAGCTTGCACCGGCATCGGTGAGATTCTTTCGAGTATAGATTGGTGCGGCCCGACTAAAGCGCCAGCATGGCCTCAGTCGATGCGGGCTTTTCTATCAAAGGATTCGTCCGGCAGATGGGTTACGTCGTACGGACCGTTGGTCTGGCGGGAGCCTTGCTCGCAAGGGGCTATGCCCAGGGCCGCAGCTGCGGGCATTAGGCGGCCTACCCAAATATAATACTGTAAGGTCATCCGTTTTTGCGCGCGCATACAGCATGTAGCTGGGTGCCCGGAAACATCCGACTATCATTATGTAAAATCATACAATTTAGCCTGATCGAAAATACGAAGAATTAACTCTGCGAAAGTAGTAGCGGCGGCACTGGAACTAAAAGCGCTTTTCATTAGTTAATGCTTGTAATCAAAACACGGGAGAAGCGCATGCAAAGACTTCTTCGATTGGGAGTGCCGGCATTTGCGCTGGCAATAGGGACCTTCATCACCCCAGCTTCGGCTTCGCTCGAGATTACGAGCGACTACTCCGCCCTGCCTCGGGATGAAATGGCAATGAACGAATACACTGGCTCCGTGTCCTGCACCGAGCCGGCGACACACTATGTTCCCTCGTTCATTCGATCGTTTGACGGCACCATTATCGGCGTCGGCTATCTCGAGGTGCAGAGCGACGATCGTTGTTGATCGTCTCATTCGTCATGGAATCCGTGAAATAAGGTAGCCAAGGTCGCGCTTCCCAAGGGGCGTCGATCAACTTTTCTGGTTGCGCGTTGTGCATTGCAGCACATTGCGTTAGCTTCCCGCGAAGCTGAGCCTCAACCAGAAGGATACCCTATGATCATTGAGAGCAAGCGGATCGGATGCCTAGACGGGCTGCGCGGGCTAGCCGCGCTCTGGGTCCTCCTCGGCCACAGTCTGCAATTGACGGGCTGGCACCTTCCGATCCTTTCGTCGCCGGATTTGGGCGTCGACCTCTTCATTATGCTGTCCGGCTTTCTGATGGTCTTTCACTATCGGCTGCGCGAGACGGCCAATCGCTGGGAAAAGCCGGCCACCTGGTTCGGCTTCTGGTTGAAGCGCTTTTTTCGCATCGCGCCGCTCTATTATGTGATGCTGTGTGTGGCGCTGCTTCTAGGCCCGCAGCTCTATCAAGCCCGCATGGTCATCGACACATTTCTCGCGCATGGCCCGCAATTGCCGGAGCGCTATCTGGACGACAGCCTGCGTAATCTCCTCATGCACCTGAGCTTCCTCTTCGGGCTGCATCCCGCTTACGCGTTCCGCACGGCGTTACCGGATTGGAGCCTCGGTCTGGAAATGCAGTTCTATGCCGTGTTTCCGATTGCGATGCTGCTCTTGAGGAAAACCAGATGGCTGCCGGGCGCCGCCTTGATTGCGCTTGTGGGCTTTGTAATCGCAAAGGCGATCCAGGCGGCGCATATCGACTTTCCGATGCCGTCTTTCCTGCCACTGAAGATGCACGTTTTCCTATGCGGCATGCTGATCGCCAATGGGTTGTTCGTGACGCCGCGGCAAACCGTTATGAACGGCCTCTTGGCAGTCATTCTGGTGATGATTCCGATCGGCGGCGATATGACCACGACGAAGATCGGCGTCCGGCTGCTTCTCGTCGTCGGCTTCTTCGCCTTGGTGCATTACCACCTGCTGCCGGGCCTGATGGGAAAGCTTGGCGACCGCGTTTCGTCACTCATGGGAAATCGCTTCTGCCATTGGCTGGGCGAGCTTTCGTTCGGCGTTTACCTGATCCATCTGCTGTTGCTGCAGCCGATCGCCGCGTTCGTCATCAGGCGTTTCGGGGCTGGGATTTCCGCACCGGAACGATTTGCGATCGTTGTCGCCGCTCTTTTGCCGACGGCCTATGTGCTGGCATACCTGGGCTTCACCCGTATCGAGGGACCGGGTCAGAAGCTCGGGCGTAAGGTTCTTGAAAGGATCCGCGGGCGCCGGCTCGAGCCGGCGTGATGGGGCGAGCTATTGCAATCGAGGCTCGTCTGCTTTCGCAGAGGGTGACGAGCCTCTGACCATCATCATGATGGCTGCCGATGTTCTATTGAGGGACGTGCCTGAATGGCAATGAACTTCGCCACGATCCCAACAGCTGGCGTCGCCGAGGGTTAAATAAAAATAAACTATTGCCCTGTTCCGGCACAGGCTATCGATAATCGGCCGGCGACCACCGGCTGCTGTTGCTCAATTGACCTTCAGCTTGGCTTCTTCTGCCGCCGCTACAAATTCCGCGCGCGCCTCTTCGACCGTCTTGCGACCATCGAGGGCTGCCCTGCATGTGCTTCTTGCCTTCAGGTAGCGTAGTCCGCGGGCGTTCGGCCACAGGTCCGCCAAGCACTTCAGCGCGTCCAAGGGCCCGAGGATCGTGCGCGCGCCAGTGCTTTCGAACCCCACGTGGATAGGGTCATTCCATTTCTCTACGGCCATCGGCGTCTTTCCTCCATGCTTAGGCCAAAACGTGCAATCGGCCTCCGCGTTCCTCTAGAAGGCCTCATGCAGAAGGTATTTTAGCGATATTTTCGACGTCCGCAAACGGGAAAACCGCTGCCCGGGTCTGCCCTAATTCTCCGGCCACCTTTCCGATCTTTTTGCGTCGCGAGGCGTTATTTTCTCGTTGGCGATAGCGGATCTGTTGCTTGCACTTTTAACTGGCTGAATCCGGCACTTTGTGCAACCATCAAAAGCTCAACGTCAGTCGCCCCTTGTCAGCGTTGGAGATCGGTAATGCAGGACCTCAAAAACGTGCTGAATGCGGAATGCCAGAAGTATGTTTCCATGGTGGTATCCATGCGGCGTGGCAAGCAGCGATGGCTCGAAGTCGACGAGGCAACGGGCAGCAACGTGGATGTCACCGACGCCAAGCTTGCGACGTTCGAGGAGACGGTCCGAACCCTTAGGCAGATGATCCAGGACCTCGATGCGTCCGATTATCTGTCATCCCGCCCCACGAAGGATTGGCATTTCGACGCCTGATCCTGTCGTCACATCAATTTGGATGTTAGGCCAACGACTTTGCGGTGCCTTCAACTCCGAATGGAAGTTGTAGACGGAATCCGGATCGTAGACGCAGGCGTAGTCGAGTAGGCATTGCTTTCTGCTGGCATCTCGCAGGCCGGTCGTGTCGCGCTTTCGGCCGGGCCGGCAGGCTTGTTGATTACGGGATAAATGTCGCCTTGTAGACCGCCACCGCGCCTCCGATCGCGACCACGACCGCAAGTGCCATGGCCACAACAATAATTGCTTTCCCTACCCATCCGGTGTTCGATGGCTGATCGTCGTTTTCATTGCTCATAGGGTCGACTTTCAGTCAGCTTCTTTTCTACACCGGCATGGGATCGCTACGCAGCCTGTGATCAGGTGTCAGTCGCTTTCGAAGCTCCCAATGCCCCTACCGCAGCCCGTCAAGTGTTGATGTCGGCCGCGTGAGGTCGAGTACCATCTCAGAACGCATGACGGCAAGCGTCTGCGGTCGCTGGAGGAGAGCTATACGACGTGATCTTCAGGTTCGTGAGTGCTGTTTTGTCGATTTCGCCGGGGAAAACTGGTGCTGCCGAGTGGGATTGAACCACCGACCTCACCCTTACCAAGGGTGTGCTCTACCACTGAGCTACGGCAGCAAGGACCAGACGCGCAACCGAAGCGGCTGCATTGCGTGAACGGGGGGCCTATTGCCACAGGTTCATGCCAAGCGCAAGCCGCAATTTCCATCTTTGTGTAGATTGAGGTCAGGCCACTTTTGGATTGGCGCAAATTCGGGTAAGGCTGCGGCATGACCGAGAACACCGAAAAAGGCCAGAAGAGCCGGAAGGCGGCGATCGAACGCCAGGCGGAGTTGCGCCGCGAGCGTGCTGCCGAAAAACTTCGCGAAAATCTGTCCCGCCGCAAACAGCAGACCCGCGCCCGCCGTTCGGGGCAGGCAGATGAGACGGATGGCCTGCCTGCCGCAAAAATGGACGAATCGTAATGTTCCGTTCACGGCGAATTGAAGCCCCCGCTAATTTCGTCTAAACACCCGCATCTTTTTTCAGACAGCCTTTCAGAAAGGCGGGCATCGCCCGTAAGCGCCCATGGATCGTATTAGAATTGTCGGCGGTAATGAGCTTAACGGCATCATTCCGATTTCCGGCGCCAAGAATGCCGCCCTGCCGCTGATGATCGCCTCGCTGCTCACCAGCGATACACTGACGCTCGAAAACGTGCCGCATCTGGCCGATGTCGAGCTTCTGATGCGCATCCTCGGCAATCACGGCGTCGACGTCGCCGTCAACGGCCGCCGCGAACGCCAGGAAGACGCCTACTCGCGCACCATCCACTTCACCTGCCGCACCATCGTCGACACCACCGCTCCCTATGAGCTGGTGTCCAAGATGCGCGCCTCTTTCTGGGTCATCGGCCCACTGCTGGCGCGCGAAGGCCAGTGCCGCGTCTCGCTGCCGGGCGGATGCGCAATCGGCACGCGTCCCGTCGACCTGTTCCTTGATGGCCTGACGGCGCTCGGTGCGAACCTCGAGATCGACGGCGGCTATATCAATGCGACGGCCCCGCAAGGCGGCCTGATTGGCGCCCGCTACACCTTCCCGAAGGTATCGGTCGGTGCGACCCACGTGATGATGATGGCTGCAACGCTTGCCCGCGGCACGACCGTGATCGGCAACGCCGCCCGCGAGCCCGAAGTCGTCGACCTCGCCAATTGCCTGATCGCCATGGGTGCAAAGATTTCGGGTGCCGGCACGAGCACGATCACCATCGAAGGTGTCACCTCGCTCTCCGGCGCCCGCCACCGCGTCCTTCCGGATCGCATCGAGACCGGCACCTACGCCATGGCCGTCGCCATGGCCGGGGGTGACGTGGTTCTCGAAAACACCGATGTCGCTCTGCTCGACACGGCGCTTGAAACGCTTCGGCGCGCCGGCGCGGAAATTTCGCCGACCAACAACGGCATGCGCATCCGCCGCAATGGCGCTGGCATCAAACCGGTCGATATCGTCACCGATCCATTCCCGGGCTTCCCGACCGACCTGCAGGCGCAGTTCATGGCGCTGATGACGCGCTCGACCGGCATCTCGCATGTTACCGAGACGATCTTCGAAAACCGCTTCATGCACGTGCAGGAACTGGCGCGCCTCGGCGCCAAGATCTCGCTGTCGGGCCAGACCGCGAAGATCGAAGGTGTTCCGCGGCTGAAGGGTGCGCCCGTCATGGCAACCGACCTGCGCGCGTCTGTTTCGCTCGTCATTGCCGGCCTTGCCGCCGAAGGCGAGACGATGGTATCCCGCGTTTATCACCTCGATCGCGGCTTCGAACGGCTGGAAGAAAAGCTCACCCGCTGCGGCGCCATTGTCGAGCGCGTCAGCGAGTAACCAAAAGGGCGTCAAATTCGCCCTTAAGCCCGGTTGCGCATCGCGTTGCCGCGCCTTATGTCCGTTGTCTGACGCATCGCCATTCCGGCGATGCATTGGCGATGGGGTAATGCCTGCATGACTGATCTGAGGCTGGTTGCGCTCGATAGCGAAGATCTTGCCGTTGTCTCCACGCATTTGCAGGATAGCGTCTTCAAGGTCGCCGATATCGCCTGGTCGCCGCGCGAGGGGCAGTTCTCGGTCGCGGTCAATCGCTTCGCGTGGGAGGAAGCCGGCAAGAAGCGCAAGGGTTTCGAGCGCCGCCGCGCCGCTGTTGTCTTCAAACGCGTGCTTGCTGTGCGCTCCACCGGCATCGATCGCCAGAACCGCGACGACGTCTTGTCGTTGCTGGCCGTCCGCTTCGAGCAGAAAGGCGAGGGGCCTGACGGCACCGTTGAACTGGCGCTCTCCGGCACGGCGACCATTGCGCTGGATGTCGAATGCATCGAGGTTCAGCTTGCGGATATTGGCGGGGCGTGGGAAACCGCATCAAAGCCCCGTCATCCCGGCGCTTGAGATCTGCTTCGTCTGTTATCAAGAGGAATATCGCATTGGCAATCTGGCTGGATCAGGCATCGGAAGGTTTCGAGCAGCGCTTTGCAGCCTTTCTGACGACCAAGCGCGAAGTTTCCGAGGATGTGAACACGGCGGTCCGCGCCATCATCGATGACGTCAGGGCGCGCGGTGACGAGGCGCTTGCCGAGTATTCGAAGAAATTCGACGGCATCGATTTTGCCGTGACGCCGATGCGCGTGAGCGAGGCGGAGATTGACGCCGCCATCGAAGCGGTTCCGGCGGAAGTCCTCGGCGCGCTGAAGGTTGCGCAGGTGCGCATTGAATCGCACCACCGTCGCCAGCTGCCGAAGGACGATATCTACGAAGACGACATGGGCGTAGGCCTCGGTTCCCGCTGGACCGCGATCGAGGCGGTCGGCCTTTATGTGCCGGGCGGCACTGCTAGCTATCCGAGTTCGGTGCTGATGAATGCCGTGCCGGCGAAGGTCGCAGGCGTCGATCGCATCGTCATTGCCGTTCCCGCAACAGGCGGCGCCGTCAATCCTGCGGTGCTTGCCGCGGCCAAGCTCGCGGGCGTCAGCGAAATTTACCGCGTCGGCGGTGCACAGGCGATTGCCGCGCTGGCTTACGGGACGGCGACCATCGCGCCCGTCGCCAAGATTACCGGTCCCGGCAATGCCTATGTCGCCGCCGCCAAGCGGCATGTCTTCGGCACCGTCGGTATCGACATGATCGCCGGTCCCTCGGAAGTGCTCGTCATCGCCGACAAGGACAACAATCCGGACTGGATCGCCGCCGATCTGCTGGCCCAGGCCGAGCATGATGCGAGCGCGCAGGCGATCCTCGCGACCGACGATGCCGAGTTTGCGAAGCTGGTGGAAGCCGCCGTCGAGCGGCAGCTCAAGACGCTCAATCGCGCTGAAGCCGCCGCCGCCAGCTGGCGCGACTTTGGCGCGGTCATTCTCGTGAAGTCGATCAAGGACGCCATTCCGCTGGCAAACCGGATCGCGCCCGAACACCTGGAACTGGCCGTTGCCGATCCGGACGCGCTTTTGCCTCATATCCGCAATGCCGGCGCGATCTTCATCGGCGCCCATACGCCCGAGGTGATCGGCGACTATGTCGGCGGCTCGAACCACGTCCTGCCGACGGCCCGCTCGGCGCGGTTCTCTTCCGGGCTTTCCGTACTCGATTTCGTCAAGCGCACCTCGATCCTGCGCCTTGGTCCTGAACAGCTCCGCATGCTTGGCCCGGCCGCCATTGCGCTCGCCGTGTCCGAAGGACTGAACGGGCATGCGCGATCGGTTGCGATCCGCCTCAATCTGGAAGGGTGACAGATGGCAGCGGGCGACTTTCGGCTTTGCGACGTCGTCCTTGACGACACCATCGGCCGAGCGACGCCCGACGTCGAGCACGAGCGCGCCGTCGCCATTTTCGATCTTGTCGAGGAAAACAGCTTCACGCCCGTTGGTCATTCCGGCGGCCCGTATCGCCTGAACATCTCGCTGGTCGATTCCAAGCTGGTGTTCGCGATCACGACAGAGCATGGCGGCGCCGTCGCAACCCACATCCTGTCGCTGACGCCGTTTCGCCGCATCGTCAAAGACTATTTCCTGATCTGCGAAAGTTACTATGAGGCAATCCGGTCGGCTTCGCCGAGCCGCATCGAGGCGATCGATATGGGTCGGCGCGGTATTCACAATGAGGGCTCGCAGACGCTGAGGGACCGTCTGAACGGCAAGATCGAGATCGATTTCGATACGGCACGCCGGCTGTTCACGCTGGTCTGCGTGCTCTACTGGCGCGGCTGACGCCAATGGAAACGCCGGTCGGGGCAGGCGAAGGGAAGAGGCCGGGTGCCATCCTGTTCATGTGCGGCATGAACTGTATCCGCTCCCCGATGGCCGAAGTGATTGCTCGCAGCATGTTGCCGGCCAATGTCTACATCCGGTCGGCGGGCGTCCGTGCCGGAGAGCGTGATCCTTTCGTTGACGTTGCGTTGGACGAGATCGGCCTTTCGCTCGGGCGGCATCACCCGCACACGCTGGAAGAACTGGAAGATGACTATTTCGACCTCATCATCACGCTCTCGCCGCAGGCGCACCATGCTGCCCTGGAACTGACCCGGTCAAACGCCATCGAAGTGATGTATTGGCCGACCCTGGATCCGACCGTTGTTCAAGGCACGCGGGAGCAGATTCTGGACAGTTACCGCGAAGTCCGCGACCACCTGACGGAACTGATTGAGAGCCGGCTGGTGAGACGAAACTCCACCGCCGCGCAATCGGCGTGAAACAAATGACAGAAACACGATCAATTAGGTTCACAAACCCCCATTGATTGTGTAGTTTCCGCGCAAAATTTTGGGCGGCTGTGGCTGCCATCTCAACCGACAGGAAGAAAACCAATATATGCCTAAAGAAGAAGTCCTCGAATTTCCGGGTATTGTAACCGAGCTTCTGCCGAACGCGACGTTCCGCGTAAAGCTCGAAAACGAACACGAGATCATCGCCCACACGGCCGGCCGCATGCGCAAGAACCGCATTCGCGTTCTCGCAGGCGACAAGGTCCTCGTCGAAATGACCCCCTACGACCTGACCAAGGGCCGCATCACCTACCGCTTCAAGTAGGCCTGGTCTCGAAAGGCCGTTGTCTCCGTCTCCCGGTGGTCGAGGTTCCATGGCGCTGAAATACAAGCTCATTCTGGCTTCCGGCTCGCCCCGCCGCGTCGATCTGCTGAACCAGGCAGGGATCGAGCCCTCGCGTCTGATGCCGATGGACATAGACGAGACGCCGAAGAAGTCGGAGCACCCGCGATCGCTTGCGCGGCGCCTGTCGACGGAAAAAGCCGAGGCGGCCCTTGCCGCCATCAAGGGCGACATGACGTGGAAGGGCAGCTATATCCTCTCCGCCGATACCGTCGTTGCCGTCGGTCGCCGTATCTTGGGGAAGGCCGAGTTCGCGGATGAGGCATCGGCCTCGCTCTATCTCCTGTCCGGCCGCAGCCACTGGGTTTACACCGGCGTCTGCCTGGTCACGCCAGACCGCAAGGTCAGGCAGAAGATCGTTGAGACCAAGGTGCGCTTCAAGCGCCTTTCCGGTTTCGAGATCGAGAACTACCTTGCCTCCGGGCAATGGCGCGGCAAGGCCGGCGCCTATGGCATCCAGGGGCTGGCCGGCACATTCGTGCAGAAGATGGTCGGTTCCTACACCAATGTCGTTGGTCTGCCACTTTATGAAACCATCCTTCTGCTGACCGGCGAAGGCTTTGACGTGCACAGCCGGTGGCCCGAGGGCTGATCCTCGAAGGGACGCTGATGTCTGACGAAAACAAAACCGCCAAGGTCGAACCGCTGCGAAAGACACGGCCCTGCCCGGAATGCGGCAAGCCGTCGAGCCGCGAACACTATCCGTTTTGCTCGAACCGCTGCCGTGAGCTCGATCTTTCGCGCTGGCTCTCCGGCTCCTACGCCATACCCGTTGCCGACGACGAAGCAAAAGCGGAGCACGAGGACAACGAATAGGCTCGTTTTCCACGGGCGAAGCCATTAAATTCGTTGATGAATCCGGAAAAATCCAAGACGTCTCAAAAAACTGTCATTTTGACGCTTGCCATGTCCGGACAAGATGCTATAACCCCGCTCGCTTCCGGGGCGAACCAAGGTCCCCGGTTCTTTCTCAGGAAAGAATCTGCATGAAGCGGGTTAGCCCAGATAGCTCAGTTGGTAGAGCAGCGGATTGAAAATCCGCGTGTCGCTGGTTCGATTCCGGCTCTGGGCACCACTCCAAAAACTTGCTTTCAAATGGTTCCGAACGAACCACTCCAAATTAGATCCTGTTCTTTCCGAGAGGGCTGGTTGACCTTTCGGGTGTCGAACAACTTTGATGTTCGGCTCAGCGCTTCGGCACGATACCCAGGCTGAGGACCCACATTTCACGGTAGCAGAAGTCGGGGTCGGAAATCAGGCGGTCCGGCTCTTCGCCAATCGCCTTCCATTGGTCATGATCCGCTTCCGACAGGTCACAGGTTCGAGCGAGCCTGGATAAGAATTCGAGGTTGTTGCGGATATACTCGTGCTCCACCGGCTTTAGCGGCTGACGTCGCTCTGCGAGTGTCGTGATGGCAGAGACGCGCTCAAGGCCCGCCGCTCGAAACCAGGCTGGCAAGCGCGTTCCCCGCATGGCGCCGGAGATCTGCGTATCGCCGGATAGCGCATCGAGCAGCCGCCACATGAGTCTGGGATCTTGCGGCTGATATTGCCAAACCGAGATGTCGACCTCTTTCACGGCAACGAGCCCGCCTGGCTTTACGACGCGGCGAAACTCCTCGATTGCGCGGGCGAGCTGTTCGTCACTCAGATATTGGCTGGCGTTCGCGCTCCAAACCGCATCAAACGTTCCCGCCTCTTGTGGCAGCGCGGTCATGTCTCCGGTTCGCGTGCTTATCGGACAGGGAAATTGTTGATCGGCAATCAGGCTTTCGATTGCCTCGATATTTTCGGGTGCCAGATCCAGAGCCTCGATGTGTCCCTGGCTACCCAGCAAGTCCGCCATCAAAGGCAGGAAGACCCCATTCCCGGCACCAGCGTCAAGCACCGACCAACCGGGTCGGATGCCGGTGGCGCGAAGCGTAGCATCGTACTCGTCCTTTAGCGCCAAGTAGTGAACGTCAAGATGCCTGCCGCCACTGAGCCTGTGCCCAGCCGATGTAACGCGTTCGGGACTTGAGGCGTTGTTCATCTTGTCCCCCCGTCTGGATCCGAATGACAGCTCTCAACGCCATATTGTTATGGATATCTCGTACGCAGACAATCCCCATCCAGAGCGAGTCACGGCACCCTGATCGCTCTGCCACGGTCGCCCGCCAGCATCGGGCCCGATAGGGCTATTCGCGGTCGAGCCGCTGGACGAGTTCCTCGAACAGCGCTTCGCCTCGCCTCGTCAGGACAAGATCGATTGCGACGGTAAGGGCGCGATGCCCTTCACTGCTGTCAACGTCGATCCGTTGGGCGGAACACCATTGCCGAACGGCTTCGGTAACGCGCGCAACATCGTGGTCTGTAAGCGATATGAGAGATTGGAGCATTTTTGTGCCCTTCGCTAAAGCGGCAAGAGCACGTAAAAACTCCCAAGCAGTCCCCGCCGATTAATCTTATGGGGCCGATTTCATTAGTGTACTCTCATTCCACGGGAATGATACAAGCTCTTCGAGCAATTTTTACGAAGGCTATTGCGACCGCCGGTGGTCCGCTGAGGTCGAGCGGAATTACGCCATCCTGCGCAGCACGTCGAGCAGTGTCTGCGCGTCATCATTGGCGCCGATCCGCCTTAGGCCGTCGTCCGCGAGCGTGATGATGGCCTCGAGCGCTTCATGCTCGCTCCAGCCCGCCTCGACCGATGCTGCGACAAGATCGCGGAAGGCAAACTGCAGGGCGTCCTGGCAGCGGACGTCCCGATCGGGGTCGTCTGTCGTGACGAAGGGTCTGTAGATGTCTCTCATCTCGCTCTCCGCGAATGTGCCAACGAGACAGAATAGCGGGAATGAGTTTAAGAAAGTGCTTAAGAAATAGCTACTGGGCGGGGCTGTGGCACTTCCGCGCGGCGATGCCCGAGCGTCGCCTTCGGGACATGGCTCACGCGATGGCAACATGATGATTTTCCGAAGGTTAAAACTCCGTTCATCTGCCGTTCTCAATCCGCTTTTGCAATGATAATACTAACGGCGCAAACGGAGGGGATACTCTATGCCACGCATCTCGCAGCTATACTTTAAGACCGCAATTCTATTTCTGATTATCGGCATTCTCATGGGTCTCAACATGGCGATCTCCCAAGATCACACCGTCATCGGCGCCCATGCGCACTGTAATCTGTTAGGCTGGGTCACCATGGCGATCTTTGGCGGTTACCATGCGCTCAATCCGCAGAAGGCGGAGACGCGCCTGGCCATGATCCAGTACTACGTCTACACGGCCGGCATCGTCCTTATGGTGCCGTCGCTCTATCTCATGCTGCAGGGCAATGCGGCGATGGAGCCGATCGTCGCGCTCGCTTCTGTCGTCACCTTTGTGGGCGTCTTGCTCTTCGCGTTCATCATCTTCTCGAGCGGAAAAGTGGTCGTCACACCGTCGGCACCTTCGTATCGCTGACATCACCCAACGCGGTGTTCGGCGGGGCGTGATCGCCTTGCCGAACGCTCTTGGTGCAGATATCCGCTCGTGATCTCAGGCTCTGACGGTGTGGTGCCGTCGGACCGGAGCTTCAGTGGATGATCTGTATGCGGATCTGTTCCTTGGCCGCGTAGTCATGGCAATCGCTGGCGGCGTCGCCGACAAAGATCACGTCGCCGTCGGAATCGAAAAGACCCCAGCAGGGGTCTTCGTCGACATAGACTTTTCTGACGTAGCCGAAGGGCTCGGCATCGATGATAACGCTGGGTGCAACAGGAACAGCCGCAAGTGCTCGCATGGATAACTCCAATGAGTCGTTTCTGTTTTAGTGCATTTGCATATTGCGCCTTGAAGCTGACTCGGAGCTATCCTCAGAAATCGGGATGGGAAACTGAGGTTGACGAGCGGGCCGATTGTCGCTGGCCGAATCACTTTTGATTGTCTGTTCCCGCCGCGAGCAGATCAAATGCGCGTTGCCGCGGCGGTTCAAAATCCCTATCTAGGGCAGGCTATCATCACCAAAGGATTTTCCCATGGCTGACCTCAAGGCGCGCCCCCGTCCCGTTGGCGCAACCGCCGTTCTCGGCCGCACCGGCTTTCCGCATGTCACGTCGGCCACCAAGGGCGAGTTGCATATCGTCACCGGCGCTTCGCAGCCTGGTTTCAATCCGCTGGACCTTCTATATGCGTCCCTGTCGGCCTGCCTGGTCCTCAGCGCCCGCATCGCCGCGAGCCAGATGGGCATTCTCGACCGCATCACCGAGATCACTGCAGACGTGACGGGCGAGAAGGCAAGCGACGGTCCGTCGCGGGTTCAGGCATTCAACATTGCCTTCGCGATCAAGGGTGACATCGACGAAGAGACGCGCTTGAAGATCGCTCATGCGGCCGAAGAGATCTGTACGGTCAGCAACACCATCCGCGGCACGCCCGAATTCTCGACCGTCGTTTCCGGTTGATGGGCGCAGTGCTGCAAATGCGCATCGGCGGACAATAAGATTACGCTTTTGCCTACCCTTGTCGCTCCTCGGCTATCCACTCGGTACAGCTTCTGATAGGCCCGTTCCGTCGCCTGCCTCCAGGCGGCTCAGAAAGCATCGAGAGTCATGTCGCAGGCCGCTTCCACAATCGCAGACCCCCCTACCTCCAACCGGTTGGCTCTTGCCGCCCTGATCCTCGGCGGCGCGGCGATCGGCGGCTCGCCTATCTTCGTTCGGCTGTCGGAAGTAGGCCCAATGGCAACCGCCTTCTGGCGCGTGGCGCTTGCCCTGATCCCGCTCTTCATTTTTTCGCTTGCCAAGGGCAAGAACGCCGGCCCGAAGCCTGAAAAACTCTCGGATTATGCCCTGCTGATCCTGCCGGGCGTGGTTCTCGCGATGGATCTGGCTGCCTGGCATCTCTCCATCACCATGACGTCGGTGGCCAATGCGACGCTGCTTGCCAATCTTGCCCCCGTCTTCGTCACGGTGATCGGGCTTGTCTTTTTCGGCGCGTCCGTCACCCGTGTGTTCGTTCTCGGGCTGATATTGGCGCTTGCAGGCGTGGTCATCCTGAAGGGAGGCCCTGCGGCACTCGGCAATGGCGACTTGCGTGGCGACGGTGTGGCGGTCATCGCCGCCGTCTTCTATGCCGGTTACATCCTGGCGATCGGCAAGCTTCGCAGCCGTTTCGATACGGTCCGTATCATGCTCTGGAGCACGGCATCCGCCGCTGTCTGCATCTTTCCGCTTGGATTCTTCTACGAAGGCCACATGCTGCCGCCGACGGCCTATGGCTGGGCAATCGTCTTCGGCCTTGCCTTCGTCAGTCACGCGGGAGGGCAGATGGCCATCGCCTACGCGCTCGCCTATCTGCCAGCCGCCTTCTCCTCACTGACGCTGCTGCTGCAGCCGGTGGTGGCGGCAATCCTCGCCTGGGTGCTGCTCAGCGAGCCGATCGGTCCGATGCAGGCGATCGGCGGCATTGTGGTGCTCGCCGGGATTCTGGTTGCCCGGCGAGGCTGATCTCAGTCAGGCGACCGCTGCAGGAGCGACACGTCGCGCATCGAGGATCGCAAGCGCCTCGTCGACTGTCGAGGCAAGTTCCGCCTTGTCGCTGTTGCAGGTGCCCCAGGCCGCGATGAAGCTGCTGGTCTTGCCATAGCTGTTATCAAGAACGCAGTGATCCGCGCCGAGAAGCACGCACATGATGTGTCCGTGCATACGGTCGGTAATGACCTGGCGTGCCGAGCCCAATAGAGCCACGCCGCGGTCGAAACGCTGCTGCGCCCGTTCGCGATAGGCTAGCTCGGTCATCCGCGCGCGACCGCCGATGCGGCCGGTCAGAAGGCCCTTCAGGATCGCGGCGTGCTTCGTCTGGCGCTGGAAATCGGCAGGCTCGTCGGGCCAGTCCGATTTCACGGTGCCCGGACGCAAGGTTGCTGCTGTCAAGTCCTGTGCGGTACCGACTTCCTGGTCCTCGCGCAGATTGAGCAGCAGTTCGTGCTGCGGCGTCGGTCGAGCGACCGGACCGATGCAGAAGGCCATGTCGGGGCAAAGGCGCGTCTCACACTGGAACCAGCGCTGGGCAAATTCCAGGCTTCGCTGGTCGCGGACGAGCAGCGTGAACTGACCGTGACGCTCGATCGCGCGCGCGGTGCTGTCGACGTTCGCCTGTTCCTTGAAATGAATGGTCTGCGGCATCTGCACGATCGGCCGGCCCTTGTGCTTGTCGAGCAGACCTTCGCGGAACTGGCGGTAGCCGGCCCAGATGTCACCGAAATTGCCGCCGCCGTGCAGGAAGATGCGACCGTTGCCGATCGCGCTGAGCATCCGGCCTTCATCGTAGGTCGGGATCTCGGTCACGTAGGTCGGACGGGTGCGCTTCCGGTCAAAATAGGCCAGTTCGCCAAGCCAGATGGCACTGTCGCCGATGTTGTAGTGGTTCGGGAAGTCGAGAAGCGCAAAACGCTCGGACGGATCAAAGAGATCGGAAAGGCAATTGGCGATCACACCCTGAAGACGGTTGATGATCGTAATATTGGATTCCATGGAATGCTCCTTGTTTGCGGACACTTGGGTCCATGCAAGCGGCTAGGCTTCGGCCTGTTTGCGGAATGGGTTGAGGGACATGGCAAGCGCGATGTACGGACGGATGACCGAGCGGCCGAAGATCGGCAGGAAGGCGAGGTAAATCAGTCCGCCAAGACCGATGCTGAGGCCGAGCGCCAGCCAGCGGTTTTGAATATGTGCGAGGATGACTGGATGTGCGAACCAGACGCAGACCGCCATCAACGCCGCGCCGCAGAAGGGCAGGGCGACAGCCTTCAACGTGCTCTTGGCGTCGATATGCGCATATCGTGCAAGCACATATTGCTGATAGGGCATCGTCAGCCAGGCCCGCAATGTGTAGCCCGCGGCAACGGCCACGACGCCGTAGGGGACGAGCAGCCAGGTGAGGATCAACGTCGTCGCGAGCTGCAGGGCAGCGACGGACAGGATCGATTCCGCCCGGTTGACCGCAGAAAGCGCCGACGAGGCGAAGAAGTTCATGACAAAAGGAACCGCCATCAGCACGAGAACGGTGGCGATATCGCCGGCATTGCCCCACTTGTCGCCGAAGAGCAGGGCGATCATGTCGTTGGACAGAGCGCCGAAGCCGAGCAGCAGCGGGATGGTTCCGAGCGCGGCAGCGCCGACGATCTTGTTATAGGCATTGCGGAAGGCCGTGTGGTCGTTCTGCAGGCGCGACAGCGTCACGAGCGACACGCTGCCGATCGGCGCCAGCACCGCTTGTCCGATCAGCTCGATCAGTCGCCAGGCAATGCGGTAGCGGCCGACTTCGACCGGGCCGAACCAGCGCGAAATGAAGATGTCCTGCACGCGGGCAAGCAGCATCCACATCAGCTGGGTGACCACGAGGCTGATGCTGAAGAGGAAAACGGACCGGAACATCGGCACGTTGAAGCGAAACTTCGGCATCCAGGGATAGTAGAACCAGCCGAGGAGCACGGTCACGGCAGCGTTGACCGCGGTCTGCGCTACGAGCGCCCAGACGCCCCAGCCGAGGAAAGCGCAGACGACGGCGGTGATGCCGGACAGCAGGCTGGCGGCGATCGCCTGCCCGGCAAGGCTCTTGTGGCCGAACTCGCGGGCAAGGCGGGCATTGTGGATGACTGCCAGCGAGGAAATCGGAAGCAGCGGCGCCAGCCAGCGTAGAATGCCTGAGACCGATGGGTCGCGCACCAGATCGCCGTAGTAGGGCGCGAAGAAGAACACCAGCGAGGCAACGATGCCGCTGAAGGCGATCGTCGCCCAGAAGGCCGTGTCGGCAAGCTCCTCGTCGAGATCGAGCTGGCGCGTGACGGCATCGCCGAGGCCCGCATAAGCCAACACGCGGCCGATTTCCACGAACAGGCTCGCAAGCGCGAAGGTCCCGAAATCGCCCGGCCCGAGAATGCGCGCCAGGATGACGAAGATCACAAAGGTTGCGATCGTGCTCCAGGCCACGCGGACGACCGACCAAAGGACGGAGAGCGCGGTTTTCTTCTTAAGCTCGGCGTGCGCAATTGCCGTATCGGCCATGCATTATCCAATCGAATCTGGCTCGCGATCGGTCTCGCGTGTTTCCGTTGACGGTGAGGCGAGCGCCCTAGGCGGGCTGCTTTGCCTTCGGCGCCCGCCAGTAGGCGAGCATGCCGGTCAGGTTGTCACGAAGCTGGCTGCGATAGGTCAGGCCAAGGTCCTCGTTGAGTTTCTGGCGCCCCATGGCTTCCATGAGCGCCTGGCGGATTTCCCAGCGCAACATGCCGCGCATGTTCGAGCGACGATCGAAGAGATATTTGGCGTACAGCGCTCCGTTGCCGAAGGCGTAGCCGGTCTGCAGGCGCTTGATATCAGCGAGATCACGCCGTCCATGAAAGTGCTTGACGGCAAAATCGGGCAGATATTCGACGCGCACGCCGGCATTGAAGGCGCGGTGGACATAATCCGTGTCTTCGCCGGAGCGGAAAGGCGTGCCGGCCCCGAAACGCGTGTCGAAGAGGCCGATCCTTTCGACCAGGCCATGCGGAAACGCCATGTTGGCGCCATGAATGAAGCCGCCGGCGTGCAAGTCGCTGGTCAGCACCGCGGGTTCCATCTCAGGCTTGATCGTCACCGGCAGGTCGCGGGCATCACCGAGTTCGATCCGTCCACCGCGCATGACCATCTCGGTATCCGAGCTGAAAAGCGCCGCAAGCGTCGTGAAATAGTCTGGGAAAATCTCGCAGTCGTCGTCGGTAAAGGCAAGGATGCGACCTCTGGCGGCGTTCAGGCCCGTGTTGCGGGCCACGGCGAGGCCGGGCTTCGCTTCGTAGATCAAGTTGGTCTTGATCGGCGCGGTCGACGCCCATTGGCGAACGACGTCCGACGTCTCGTCCGTGGATCCATTGTCCACGAAGACCAGCTCAACTCTCAGATAGTCTGCCTGCCGGGCGGCAACAGACACGGCATCCAGGCAGTTCGTCAGTCCATAGGCCCGATTTCTCGACGAGATAATCAGGCTGATGTCCACGGGCCGAGGAGGCATGCAATTTCCCCTTCTGCGATCGATGTCGAGGCGAGGATAGGGCTGAGACCCCGCTTCGGCAAGGAGCTTTTTGCGCTGCAGCAAAATAGAACAGTTGGAGCAGTTCGCAGACGAATGTGGTAATTTCTTGCCTCAAGAAGATAGAAAATAAATACAAATATAGATTTTGTCACAAATCAAAGTTAATCGTAAAAATAACAATGAAAAATAATCTTATGTAGTTCTACCTAAGCACCGAAGAATTTTTAGCTTGCCAAAATTAAAGAAGATTGGTGCGGCTTCGGTTGTTTCTATAGTATTCGACCGTCAAAATGCAATAAGAAGTATTTTGTCGATAAGTGCTTGCAATAATCGTTGCGGCAGTCGGTAGTCCTCAACAGAAACGATCACAAACACCCTTCTGGGTAGCATTGGCCATAGCCAACGGCATGGCGCGATCACTGTGCAGATTCGAGAATAGATAGCCATCGGATCTGTTGGAGGGCCATTTCGCATGTCTTCATCGTCGTCTCATGCCGCCAACGTAGTGTTGTCCGCTACCGCCGCTGTGCGGACGTTAAATACTACTCTGCCAACAACTGGCAAAACTGCGGGCGCATGGGCATGGGTCGGAGCACGCAGGCAAACGCCTTGCTCGCAAGGGGGCTATTATCCCCAGTTATGCCAAGGCGCTGTAGCCGAATCGCTCGACGCTGATGCCCTTCGCCACAAGGCGCTCTGCTCAGTTGATTTGCTGCGACAGCCATTTCTGGATGATCGAGACGTCTCCCTCGCCGAGGTCGTGTCCGCCGGAGATGACATCCGAATCGACTGTCGCGCCCGATTGCTTGAGGCGCGTTTCGAGTTCGTTCGCATACTTTCCGTAGGCATCCGTCTTTCCGCTGATAACAAGAAGATCCGTGCCTTTCAGATCGGCATGCGGATAGGTCTTCAAAACAGGCATGGAACGCAACAGCACCGCACGGTGCACCAGATTCGGATGCAGATAGAGCAACGAGTTGAGCAGGTTCGCGCCATTGGAATAGCCGACATAGACGATCTTCTTGGGATCCATACCGTATGACGACACGGCGCCCTCGATAAAGGCGGCGAAGGCCTCTGCTTCGCTCTTGATGTCATCCTGGTCGAAGGAGAACGGCGTGATGCGCTTGTACCAGCGCGGGATGCCTTCCTCGGTCGCCCGTCCGCGCACGCCGAGCAGCGTGGCGCGCGGAGCCGCCTCATGCAGGAGCGGCATCAGGGTCGTTTCGTTACCGCCCGAACCGTGCAACAGCACGAGCACGCTGCCGTCAGGATTTGGCGGCGTATAGAAGCGGTGCACGAACGGCAGGTCGCGATAGTTGACGCGCGGCTCGCCCGGCATCGAAAACTGCGGCAGCACGACCTTGAGGTCCTTGAGGTCAGTGATCGGATCCTTGGGGACGAAGAGCTTGGTGCCGAGTGTGGCCTGCGGCTCGTCCACCATCATACCGGGCTTGTCTGTCGCCAGTTCGATTAGCGTGCCGCCCGGCTCGCGGGCGTAAAGCGATTCGAAATATTTGCGATCGTGCAGGTTCGTCGCCGCCGCGCCGCCATCCTTCAGCGCATCGTGTACCTTATGGAGCTGCTTTTCGTCGGCGGCGCGGAAAGCGACGTGGTCGGCAGTCCCTGTGCCCGGCGCGCCGGCCCAGAAGCCCTGAGCGTTTCTGACGTCGACAATATCGCCCGATTCAGAGACAAGCCGTTCGATGTTGCCGCGGCGCTCCTGGAAGCGATAGCCGAAATGCCGCTCCACGAAGTCACGGCTTTCTGCCGGTTTTTCCGTCAGCATGGTAACGCCGCGCACGCGCTGCACGGCATGCTCGATCGGCACGCCGGCGCCATCCCAGGCGGCCGGGGACTTCAGATTACGAGCGCCGGCAAGCTTGACGATGATGTTATCGGGGTCTTTCAGCCGCAGCACGGGTTCGCCAAACTCGTCGGCCGGACCTTCTGAGCGAAACCCGAAACTCATGCAGCGCGTCAGCCAATAACCGATACTGGAGGGATCGATGGCAAGCGCGAGTTCGCCGATCTGGCTATGGCCGACACGACCGGGCGAACCATCCTCCCAGACGAGGAAGGTCACCAACGAGCCGGGGCTGCCCACGGTGTCTCCGTAGAAGAGATGAAGCTGCGTGGCGTCTTCGAAGCCCGCGGTCTGCTTGACCAGCCGCATGCCGAGAAACCCCGCGTAGAAATCCACGTTGGCCTGAACCTTTCGGGTCAGAAGGGTCACGTGATGGATGCCAGATACCATTGAGTTCAGTCCGGATGGCGTGGAGGGCGTCGTAAGCGCCAGAATCAGTGCGAGTATAAACGTCATGCCGTTACAATTGGAGTTTGCCTCGAAGGTTCCGCATAAAGAACTAGGCTATCTCCGCGCGGCTTCAAATCCAAACTGTCCAGTCCGGCCAAGGCCTCCTGAAACTGTTGGAGGGTCGGCGGCTTGGTCATGTAGGCGCTAGCGCCAAGTCTTTTTGCCTGCTGGATGTCGCTTTCGTCGCTAGAAGTGCTCAGGATGCAAACGGGAATGGTCTTCAGCCGCGCGTCCGCCGAAAGCGCCCCGAGAACCTCGAAACCGTCCATGATCGGCATGTTGATGTCGAGCAGCATGAGGTCGATTCCAGGGATGCCATCTGATGTCGCCCGCTCCTGCAGTAGTCGCATGGCATCGCGGCCGTTGCCGGCGACATGGAGGTTGAAGTTCACCTTGGCGCGTTGCATCAGCTTGATCTTCAGCAGTTGAACGTCCGCAGGGCTATCCTCGACGAGTAGAACCTCGGCAAGCCTGGGCGAGCCTTCGGGTGCTGGCGACAACACATTGGCAGCATGTCCATACGGCACATTTGCCGAAGCGGAGGCAGCGGGTCTGGCAAGCGGCAATTCGACGACGAAGGTCGAACCTGTGGCCTGCCTGCTTTCGCACCAGATCGCGCCGCCATGCAGCTGCGCGATGCGCCGGCAGATTGCAAGTCCGAGCCCCGTGCCCTCGATGCCGCGTCCCACCAGTCGTTTGAACGGCTGGAAGATGACCTCGCGATGCTCCGCGTCGATACCTGGACCGTTGTCCTGGACGGCTAGGCGGCATATCTCACCATCGCTTGCCGCGGAGACATGGATTTCTGGCCGATCGACGCAGTAGCGGATTGCATTCGAGACGACGTTCTGCAGCAACTGCACCAATAGCGTTGTATCGCCCATTACTTCGGGCAGGTCGCCATAGGAAAGCGACGCGCCGGAACTGGCGATCTGTTCACGAAGGTTGCTCTCCACGCGTTCGATCACTGCCGCAAGCGCGATGGGCTTCAACTCCAGCTCGCCCGAAGCCTCGAGCTTGGTAAAGCCGGAAACCTTTACGATGAGATCTTCCATGTGACCCGCTGCCCCGACGACGTAGTCCAGCAATTCGCGGTCCTCGTCTGACAACGTCGGGGAAACCTGCAGGATCTTGCTGAACGACCGGATCGTGCGCAGCGGCTCCTTCAGGTCATGCGCCATCGCGCGGGTAAAGATTTCCAGCGACTGCCGCTTCTGCTCCAGCTTGGCTTCGAGGTCGCCATGCATGATGGCGTTCTGGATGCACCAATGAAGAGTTTGAGGGGAGAGCGAATCCTTCGTCAGGTAGTCGCGAGCTCCGGCCTTCATCACCTCGACGGCGATGGTTTCGCTTCCTTGGCCGGTCAGCATGACGACGTTTGCGGTCGGATCCTGTTTCAGGATTTCTTCCAGCACGCCGATGCCGTCGCGGCCGGGCAGAGAGTAGTCCAGCAAGATACAGTCAGGACGTTTCAGAAGGCTAAGTGCGACTCCCTCGTCGCCGCTTTCGGCCTCGCGAACACTGTAGTGGGCCTCGGACACCCGCGAGAGCATGCGTCGATAGAATTCGCGGTCGTCGACGTTGTCATCGACGATGAGTATGGCGCAGTCGTCAGCCACGGTCGTCCCCATCGGCGGGTAGGATGGCGATCTCGAACCAGTATTCCTTCAGCCGCTGTATGGCGGCGAAGAGGCCATCGAGATCCACCGGCTTCTGCACATAGGTATTGGCGCCGAGCGCATAGCACCCTTCGATGTCGCGCTCGTCGTCGGATGTCGTCAGGATCACGACCGGGATCTTGCGCCATTCCGGATTGGATTTGATCGCCTCCAGCGTCTTGCGGCCGTCGAGGCCTGGCATGTTCAGATCCAACAGGATCAGGCCGGGTCGCGGCATCATGGCGGCCAGCGCTTCCAGGGCATCCTGCCCCGACGCTGCCCAACGGATAGGATTCTTCAGCTTGGCACGCTGAAAGGCGCGCAGCGTTGCCTCGAAATCGTCTTCGCTGTCCTCGACGATGAGGATCGGCTGTGATTCACGCTGTGGCATTCTGGTCCTCTCGTTTGTGGCCCAAGGTGAAGTAGAAGGTCGTTCCGCGCCCCACCTCGGACTCCAGCCAGATATCGCCCTCATGCCGGGCAATGATCTTGCGCACGAAGGTCAGCCCGGCTCCGGTACCGTCGTCGGAATCCTTAGGCTTTTCCAGCCGTTTGAAAATACGAAAAATGTCTTCGTGGAACTCAGCCGGAATGCCCTTGCCATTGTCCCTGACGAAGAAGACGTCGCGTGCCGAAGTGCCATCATTGCCCGTGAATTGCTGGAGATGTCCGATTGTTACGATGGGGTCGGGCTTGTCGTTGTACTTGACAGCATTGGTGATCAGGTTGCGGTAGACCTCCGTCAACCGCAGAGCATCGCAGACGATCTCCGGCAGGCGACCTTCGACCTGAACCTTGGCATGGCGCTCCTCCAGATAGAGTTCCATGGTCGAAACGACGTCCCCGACGATCGCGTTGACATCGCTGCGCTTGATTGCCAGCTGCTGCCGCCCGATGCGCGAAAAATAGAGGAGGTCGTTGACCAGCTTCTCCATCCGCTGGCTAAGGAGAACAAGCCGGTTGAGACGCCTGGTGCCATCCTCGTCGAGCTGGCTTTGATAGTCCTCCAGGAGAAAACGGGAGTGATTGTGCAGACCGCGCAGGGGCTCCTTGAGGTCATGCGAGGCGATGTAGGCGAACTCGTCGAGATCCGCATTGCTGCGCTCGAGATCGGCCGTATAGGCCTGCAGTTGGCGAAACATCGTCTTCAGCTGCTCCTCATGCGCGACGCGATCGCTAATGTCGCGAAGGATGCCGACGAAGGCAATGGTCGTGTCCGTTGCCAACCGACTCACTGAGAGATCGAGAGGAAATACCTCGCCGCCCTTGCGTCTGCCGGAAACGGACCGCGTTGTTCCGAGGATATGCTTTTCGCCGGTCCGGGCGTACCGAGCAAGATAGCTCTCATGCTCGGAATGATAGGGCTCCGGCATCAGCAGTCGAACGTTCTGGCCGATAGCTTCTTTGGCGGCATAGCCAAAAATTTTCTCCGCTGCCGGATTGAACAGCGAGATTAAGCCTTCCGCGTTTATGGCGATCACGGCGTTCGGCGTGTTTCTGATGACGCTGTCGAAGCGAATGCGTTCCGCATTCAGGCTGCTGTCCTTGCGGAGAAAATAGAAGACGAGCAGGGCAACCAGCCACAGCGTCGCTATGGTGATGGCTCGGTTGGTGGCCTCGTACCAGTAGCCTGCGCCCGCCCGATCCACCGCAAAGAACCCGAGCGACACGAGCACGGAGCAAGCAAACGCGAAGGAAAAGGGTGCATTCTTGTTGCCGAACCACAAGGAGGCGAGCACGAGAGGCACATAGAGAATGCCGTTGGCCACGCCGAGCGGCGTATAGAGATCGACGAATAAGCCGGTAAGGCAAACGACTGCCGGCAACCAGATCGGCATGCGGCCGCGACTTTCCGGATTCGGCCACCAGGAGCGTGCCAGCATCGCTGAGCCGAGCAGCACCAGCCCAGCCGCGGTATGGACGGCCATGCCGATATTGGCACCCCACTGGTATCCTTGCTCAGACCGCGTCGCATAGCCGGCAAGCGCTGCCATGCCGAGACCTATGACGACATAGCCGACAAGCTCCTGCACAAGCTGTGTTCGGTCCGCTCGCCCGGAGAGCGCAAAAGCGAGCGAGAGGCTGGCGACGAAGAAGATGACCGCCGTATTCGGGGCCATGCCGCGATTGACCCTCGCGGTAAAGTCGGGGTCAACGATCAGGCTTGCGAGAAAGCGCTCGACGATCTGCGCCTGATTTCCGACAAACAGGATTTCGATCAGACGCTGTCCGCTCATCGCTGCCGCAAGGCTGAAGAGCAGGAATGCCAGCATGTGACCGCGCTGACCGGGTTGAACGGAGGAGATGAGACCGAGCCCGGAGAGCGCAAAGCATAGGGCCGTGTTCAGGGCCATTGACGAGAAGCCGGGCAGCACTGAGAGAATACTCTGGATCTGCGCGATCCAGGCGACGATCACGACCGCGCCGAGCGCAACGAGGAGGGCGCCGATCGCTATAACAACGAACCGGTACTGCCGTTGGCGGCGTAGTATATCGGCGCTGGCGGCCTCGATCGGCTTTGGCACGCGGTCTCTCCCATTTGCGCGCTCATCTAGTTCTGGAAACTGGGAACTTTCAATATGGTTCGTTGCGGTTACGAGAGCTTTCCCGCGCGCTGCAGGGATGGCGTATTTCGGTTTTCCCGCCACCCGATCCTAAGGCATAGTGGCAGCCTCATGGTTCGAACGGATCGATATGCCGACGGTATTCTACGTAGATGACAACGCCGACGACCTCTTCTACGCCGATTATGTGCGCAAGAAGCAGCAGGTTGGCGTCACGCTCCTATGCTTCTCCAAGGCTGAGGATGCCGTGCAGGCGCTGGAAGAAACATATGCGAAGCATGAAGAATTGCCGGACGCCCTGATCGTCGATCTCTATATGCCGCTCGACAGCGGCCTCGACCTGATCATGCGACTGCGCGCCGACGCACGGTTTTCGCAGGTTAGGCTCGGTGTTTGCACAGGCTCGGATGCGGATGAGGATCGCCGGCGCGCGCTGGCCGCGGGTGCCGACTTCTATGTCGAGAAACCGATCGATCTCCCGGCCATGGTGGCGCGAATAGGCTAATGTCGGAAGAAAAAGCTGAGAGAGCCGGGCAACCTTAAGTTTGCCGCCACAAACACAGCCAACCCCTTGACTGAAAGGCTGCCGGCTCTCTCCAATGCCGCTACGGCACCGCTTTCCGCACTCAAGGGGTGTTGGATGCGGAAAGACAAAAGACTGGGAGGAGACGGCGCGGGCCCCTAATCCGAAGATCGAGGTCTTGTTTCACGCTCTTCCTGCAATAGTCTTGCTGGTGGTAATAACTGTGCCGGTCTAGGACGTGTATCCTTAGATCTAGGGATAAGGCCGCCAAACCCGAGAGGCCCAGGACGTGCAATGAGCAGTGCCGCCGCCATTCCTTTCCATCTCGGACCGGAGCTCGGTCGGGCGATAAACCGCACCGATTTCTTTCGGTTGCTGAAGTCCGCAGCACAGCACTACCGCTTCGACTGCTTCGCCCTGGCGCGTGTCTCCGAAGCTTCGCCACCGTTCAGCAACCGCGAGATCATCATTACAAACGTTGCCGAACGGCGTGTCGCCCTGTTTCTCTACGGCATGCGCCAGGCTCTAGGCCTGCTGAAGACGAAAGCCGCGCAGTTTCTGGCGATGCCGCTCACCGGCAGCGGCAGTTTGCGGGAAGATTACCCGCGCGATCTCGTCCTCAACGAATTTGACAGCAACTCCTTCCTCCTCGTCCCGCTGTTCACGCCGGAGGGCAAGCGCTATTGCGTCGCCTTCAGCGGCAAGCGGGCGGAGCCGGATCAGGGCGAAGTCGCCGAGGTGCTGCTCGACACGATCCGAATCTTCGATAAGTTTTATGAGGAGATCCTGGCGCATGAAATGTCGGCACGTCTTACTCAGCGCGAGACCGAAGTCGTGAAGTGGACCAGTGAGGGCAAGACTTCCGCCGATATCGCGATCATCCTTGGCCTGTCGGAACACACGGTCAATTCCCACATCGCGGCCGCCGTGAGAAAGCTTGAGGCTGTCAACCGCGTCCACATGGTCGCAATCGCGCTCAGGATGGGGCTGGTGTCGTGATCGGAGAAACGGGAATGACAGCCGGTGAGGGCCGCAGGGCGGTAAAGGTGCTGTTCGTTGACGACGAGTTCATCGAGTTTCGATCGCTGAAAAAGAAGCTCTCTACGCTGACCGATCCGCCGGTCGTGATCGACTATGCGCAAACGATCGGCGACGCTTTGGGCAAGCTCGGCGGCGACAGGTTCGACCTGATCCTCCTCGACAATCGGCTGCTGCCGAATGCCGATTTTCGCGAAACGGTGCCTAAGCTGCGGGGCAGCGGCTATACCGGCCCGATCGGCGTCATTTCCATGGATATCTCGGACGGCTACTTCCAGCAGTTCCCAGACTACGGCGTCGACTTCCGGATCGGCAAGGACGAGATAGACGCGGACACCCTGCAATACATCATCCGCGAATATGTGACCTACAACATGCCCGACGTCTGGAAGGACGACTACACCACGTAGCTCGTTTTTTATGCTCGCGAGGCGGGGAGGCGAATGGCAAAGCGACTGCCGCCCGCGTCCGACCGCTCCAGACGAATGCTGCCGCCGAGCGCCCGCAAGATTTCGCGCGAGGCCGTCAATCCAAGCCCAGGACCGACCGGCAGGCCCCCCTGCGGCAGCTTCCAGAAAGCATCGAAGATCTTGTCTTGATGAGCCGGGTCAATACCGGGACCGTTGTCGGAAATGCGGATCGTCACTTCGGCGGCTTCCCGCTCGGCTTCGATTGTCACGACCGGAACCAAGCTGCCGCGATGGGTCAGTGCATTGGCAATCACGTTTGTCAGCGCGATCCTGACGATCGCACCATCCGAAACGATCGTCGGGAGGCGATCGTGCTGCAAGGTCGCACCGGACGCGATCACGTCGCTCTCCATAGCGGCCCAGATCTCGCTGACAAGACCGTTTAGATCGATCTCATCCGCGGCCACCTGAGGCATGCTGGTGGCAAAGCCCATCAGCGCCTTTGTCAGTCGCTGCGCCGTCTCTGCTTTATGGAGAATGGTTTGCAGGCTTTTCAACTGCTCGCTGTCGAGCTTGTCACCCAGGTCGTCGATCAGGATTTCCGCATACATCGCGATGTGCCGTAGCGGCGACTGCAGATCGTGCGAGGCGATCGCCAGGAAGCGGCGAATGCGCTCCTCGTTCTCAGTCGATGCAAGCGATTGTTCAGACGACATGTCGCGGAATCTCCTTGCGTCAACATAGAAAGAGGGCGCCGGCTCTGCAACCGGCGCCCTCTTTTCAAGTCACGTCAGCATGTTCTCAGCCGGCGGTCTTGCGCGACTGGCCCTCTTCCGGAGGGATGATCTCCGGCGCGGTTTCTGCGGCCGCGACAGCCTTGCCGTGGCGACGACGCCAGTCGCCGAGGAAGAGCAGGATGGGTGCCGCGATGAAGACCGACGACGCGCCGGCAACGAGGATGCCGAAGACCATCGGGATCGCGAAGCTCGAGACCGCGCTGCCACCCCAGATCGCCATCGGCAGCAGGGCGAGGAAGGCGGTCGCGTTGGTGTAGAGGCTACGTGCCAGCGTCTCGTTGATCGACCGGTCGATGATTTCGCGCAGCGGCATCGACTTGTAGAGGCGCATGTTTTCACGCATGCGGTCATAGACCACGACCTTGTCGTTCACCGAGTAGCCCACCAGCGTGAGGATGGCGGCGATGGCGGTAAGGTTGAAGTCGAGGCCGGTCAACGCGAAGAAGCCGATCGCCTTTGTCACGTCGAGGATGAGCGTGACGATGGCGCCGACTGCAAACGGCCATTCGAAACGGTACCAGATGTAGAACAGCATCGCCAAGCTTGCGATGACGACCGACAGGATACCAGCCCAGGCGAGCTCGCCGCTGACCTTCGGACCGATGACGTCGGTGCCGGTGACGGTTGCCGACGGGTCGATCTTGATGATCTCCGCCTTCAGCTTTTCGACGGCTGCCGTCTGGGCCTCTTCACCGCCGTCCTGGCGTTGCGCGCGCACCGCCATGGTGTTGTTGTCGCCATAGGACTGCAGCGACACCTCGCCGAGGCCAAGGCTGTTCAAGCCTTCGCGGAAGCGGCCAAGATCGCTGGCTTCCGCGGTCTTCACCGACATCTGGATACCACCGCGGAAGTCGACGCCGTAGTTGAGGCCCGGATGGATGAAGAGGACGACCGAGGCGATCGACAGAAGCGCCGAGACCGTCACGCCGAAGAAGCGAGCCTTCATGAACTGGATGTGGCGGCCGTAAGGGTTGAACATCATCGGGATCAGCGGCTTGATGTTCAAAACCTTCAGCTTACGGCGACGCGTGATCTCGATCATCGTGACGCGAACGAAGGCAACCGACGTGAACATCGAGATGATCAGGCCGAGCGCCATGGTGACCGCGAAGCCACGAACCGGACCGGTGCCGAACCAGAACAGGATCGCCGCTGCGATTAGCGCCGTCATGTTGCCGTCGATAATCGTCGAGTAGGCGCGGCGGAAGCCGGTGTCGATGGCGGCGAAGGCGCTCTTGCCCTTGCGCGTTTCTTCGCGAATGCGCTCGTTGATGAGAACGTTCGCGTCCACCGCAAGACCGATACCGAGAACGACACCCGCGATACCTGGGAGCGTCAGCGTCGCACCGACAAGCGTCAGAGCCGAGAAGGTCAGGATCGTGTGGATGAGCAGCGCGAAGTTCGCGAGGAAGCCCCACTTGCCGTATAGGATGAAGATGAAGGCCGCGACAAGCACGAAACCGACGAGGCCGGAATAGATACCCATGCGGATCGCGTCCGCGCCGAGGTCGGCGCCAACGGTGCGTTCTTCGATGACGGTCAGCTTGGCGGGCAGGGCGCCGGCGCGCAGCATGGCGGCAAGCGTCGTTGCGCTGTCAGCCGAGAAGCTGCCGGAGATCTGGCCGGAACCACCGGTGATCGGCTCACGAATGACCGGCGCGCTCAGCACCTTGTCGTCGAGAACGATGGCAAACGGGTTGCCGACGTTCTGGCGGGTGATGTCGGCGAAGCGGGTTGCGCCGGCGCTGTCGAAGCGGAAGCTAACGACAGGCTCATGCGTGTTCGGATCGAAGGAGACGCGGGCATCCGAGAGGCGGTCGCCCGAGATTTCGACGCGATCGAGAACCGGATAGCTGTTGCCCTGCTCGTCCTTGAGCATCGTCACGCCCGGTCCCGGCTGGTTGTTCGGAGCGAGCATGTGGAAGGACATCTTCGCAGTCGAGCCGAGAAGCTGGCGAAGGCGCGACGGATCCTGCGCGCCAGGGAGCTGCACGAGCACGCGGTTTCCGCCGATGCGCTGGATCGTCGGTTCGGCAACACCGACCTGGTCGACGCGCTGGCGAATGACTTCAAGGCTCTGCTGGACCGCGGAATCGACGTTGGCCGCGATGCCTGCCGGCGAGAAGGCGACAAGAATATTGCCGCCGCTGGTCGTCACCGCGAGATCCGACTGGCCGGCGCTGAGGCCAGTGGCGATGGCGTTGCCGAGCGTCTTCAGCTGAGTGACGGCTTCGTCGGTCTGTGCGGTATCCGTCAGGGTGACGACGATCTGGTTCTGATTGCGAACGATCGACTTCGTCTGGATGTTCTTTTCACGAAGCACGCGACGCGCGTCCTGCAGAAGCGATTGCAGGCGCTCGCGGGTCAGGTCCGCCTCGTCGACTTCGAGAACGAGATGCGAGCCGCCGCGAAGGTCGAGACCGAGGGAAACCCGGTCGTGCGGCAACCACGAGGGCAGGCGGTCGAGGGTGGACTGCGGCAGTGCGTTCGGCAAAGCGATCAGAATGCCGAGGAGAATGATCACCGTATAGGTGAACACCAGCCATGGTGAATTACGCATGTTGTTGTTTATCCTTGATAACGCTTGAGCCTGCGCTCCTCGCGCAGGCGGCGTGTCTTAAAAGCCATGGAAAGCGCCGGAGGGCGCGCATTCATGCCGCGGCCGCAGGCGGGCCGTGCGAATCGTAAGCCTTCGCATCGGCGGCACGAGGCTGCGGGTGGAAGGCGACGGGATATGTAGGCTCCACGAACGAAAGGAGCGCAATTCCGGGGATTGCTCCGACTGCGGCGTTGGCGGAATCGTAAGGAATATATTTCGGTGCCGCTTTGCGCTCGGCGGTCAGAATACCGCGGACGGCGTCTCGCACGCTGAGCTGCAGCGGCTGGCCATCCTTGCTGGACGAGGAGACAGAGTTCGGGCCGCGCGTCGGGCCGATGACAAGGTTGCCGCCGAACAGCAGGCCGAGATAAGCGAAGACGGCAATGACCAGAGAAATCGCAACGCGACCGCTCATGCGGCGTGCGTCGAGCCTCATCTCGTGGTCACCCAAATTTTCGGCCTCGTACCGGTTCAACGGCGCAAAAGTCTCTCATTCTTTGTCGGGAGAAGGCGCTTCCTTGGCTGCAATTGTAGCAGTCTCGGCCTCGTCTTCATAGCGCACACTGTCATGATGCACTTGAGCGAGCCGGTCAACCATGCCCATGGCAATTTCCCGTTCGCCCATGATGACGGTGTCTGCACCGTATTCCTTCAGTTCCTCGACCTCGGCGTCCGAATGCGCACGCGCGACAATCAGGATGGACGGGTTGATGTCGCGGCCCTGTTCGGCGATGCGGCAGGCCTCGAAGGCATTGGGGATGGCGATGACGAGGCTGCGGGCGCCACCGATGTTGGCAAGGTCGAGCACCTCGCGCGTCACCGCATTGCCGCTGATTGTTTCCGTCCCCTGGTCCCGCAGTTCGCCGATGCGCTTGTCCGAGTCCTCGATCACGAGGAAAGGCGTACCTGAAGATCTGAGGTTTTGCCCGACGATGCTGCCGACGCGGCCGTAACCAACAAGGATCGCGTGCCCCCGAAGCGCCGTCGGGTGCACTTCGTCTTCCTCTGCGACGGGCTCGTCAAGTGGTTCTGGTGCCGTCTCAGCAGTCAGCTCGGCGACAGGCTCTTCCCGCTTGCCACGCTCCAGCATCGGGCGCAGCCGGTCGCAGACATAGAAGAGCAGCGGATTGAGGATGATCGAGATGATCGCTCCCGCCAGGATGAGGTCGCGCCCTTCCTCCGGCAGCAGGCCGAGGGCGACGCCAAGCGTTGCCAGGATGAAGGAGAATTCGCCGATCTGCCCGAGGCTTGCCGAAATCGTCAGCGCCGTGCCGACGGGCTTGCGGAACAGCAGTACGATCAGGAAGGCGGCGATGGATTTGCCGATGACGATAATGAAGATGGTTGCAAGCAGCGGCAGCGGCTTGTCGACCAGGATGTTCGGATCGAACAGCATGCCGACGGAGACGAAGAAGAGAACCGCGAAGGCATCGCGAAGCGGCAGGCTTTCCTGGGCGGCCCGGTGGCTGAGTTCGCTTTCGGCCAGAACCATGCCGGCAAAGAAAGCGCCAAGAGCCAGCGAAACGCCAAACATCTTCGAGGCGCCGAAGGCAACGCCGAGCGCAATGGCAAGCACGCCGAGGCGGAAGAGTTCGCGCGATCCGGTGTGCGCGATGCGGTGCATCGTCCAGGGAATGATGCGCCGCCCGAAGACCAACATCAGCCCAACGAACAGCGCGACCTTGATCAGCGTCATGACGATGATGCCGCCGATGCCGAGATCGAGGCCGAAAATTCGGCTGACAGCGGCTGAGAGCGGCTCGACGGTCGCATGCTCCCCACCGCCGATGCTGGCCGCGGCCGGGATGAGAACCAGCGCCAGCACCATGGCGAGGTCCTCGACGATCAGCCAACCCACCGCGATCTTGCCGCGATCGGTTTCGATCAGCCGTCGCTCCTGCAGCGCCTTCAACAAGACGACCGTCGAAGCGACGGAAAGAGCGAGTCCGAAGACGAGGCTCCCGCCCGTCGGCCATCCCATCAACGCCCCCAGTCCCCAGCCGAGTAACGTCGCAAATCCGATCTGCACGATGGCGCCCGGAACGGCGATCCCGCGAACGGAGAGGAGATCCTTGAGAGAAAAGTGCAGCCCGACGCCGAACATCAGCAGGATGACGCCGATTTCGGCGAGTTCAGGAGCAAGGTTTTGATCGGCAACGTAGCCGGGGGTATGCGGACCGACAAGCACGCCGGCAATGAGGTATCCGACCAAGGGGGGCATGCGGAGCCTGTTGGCAAGCGCGCCGAGGATGAACGCAAGCACGAGACCTCCGACGATCGTCGAAATCAAAGGTGTGTCGTGCGGCATCACGTTCTCCTGTACTGGAAATCCCGGTTCAATTATGACATATATGGCTTATATCAACCAATATGGGTGGTTTGACATTATGGGTCAAGGCGCGAAGGAAACAATTCTGACCCCAGCACTCTGCCGGGCCGCTCGTGGATTGCTCGACTGGACGCAACTCGATCTGGCAGAGCATGCGGCCGTGTCGCGCAGCACCATCCGCGACTATGAAGGAAAGCACCACGAAATCCACCGCGCAACCGAGGCGCAGTTGCGGCTCGCTTTCGAAAACGGCGGCGTCGCGTTCGTGGATGTCGAAGGCATGGGGATCTGCCTGGGCCTGTCAGCGCCAGACGATCGCTAGATGTTAGCCTCAAGAGGTTGTCCATGCCGCTTCCCGGCAGGGACCTTCGGTGCGGTATAAGGGGCACGCCGCGCCGGACCGTTAGCCGGAAGCGAGTGTAATGTCGCGAATGGCCTCCCAGTGGTCCAATGGCGCGGAGCCGAGTTCAAAGCAGACCGATACGTGACCGTCAGGCAGGTCGATGACAAGCTGGTGGAAATTGCCGTATCCGATCACGACGAAGCGCATGCCGCCACAATCGAGGTCGCCGCGCTGGCGCGCCAGCTTGAGCAGCGTGGGATTGACGAACAGTTCCTCGTATTTGTCCGATTCCGATGCAGAGGCGCCAGCCACCTGCGACTTCTGTCGCGAAACCAGTTCGCCTCTTCGGTAGAGGGCGACATAGCGGATCTCATCGGACACCTCGAAAATGCGATCGATCAGCGGTGCGTCGGGCGAACTGGCTGGCATGTCTCGCTCCCTCTTTGCTGGAACGTCGGTCGGCTGCGAAGCCTAGCGCTCAAGAGAATCGTGTCAAATGTCAGCCCCGACGGGTGACTACATCAGCCTCCGGTCGCTGGCCGTTGCGCTTAGCGACCTCTCGGCAAGCCCTTCACGCAAATGACAGCGACAGCTGCTCCAGCCGAGGCCTCGGCGTCCGAAACCGATATACTCCACTCAACGCGGTTGGTTAGGTACCGCAAGGCAATTCGGTGAAATCCGGTAGGCGAAGATCGTCTTTCCGCGATAGTAGCCTTCCGCCGGCTGCCAGCTCCGGACGAGTTCAGGCGCTTGCGCACAGTCCACCGGATGGATCGTTATGTAGAGCACGTTGTCCGCGATTTGACTCGGCAGCGCGAAGGTCTGCTCGTAATAGTTATCAGGCGCGTCGACCGGTGGCTTTGCATAGATGTGGACAGGATCGTTCCGCAGCGTATGGAACATGTCCGCCAGAAGGTCGCGGCTGTCGCTGACGATCACCGGTGTCGCCGACTGCCGCGCCAGCTCGCCGGCCTCGCGGCTGATCGCACTGCGGCCCAGGTAGCGCTTCATGATTTCGCTGCCATTCGGCAGCACCAGCTGATGTGCAAAGACCGCGGCGAGGGGAAACAGGAGGCTGGCCGTACCGTTGACCGCAAGTGATAGGCGCAAGCCCTTCGGCCAGAGGCGGTCAAGCAGCCACACGGCAAGGATCGTTCCAGCAACATAGGCGGTCACACCCCAGTTGGCGTAGGCCTTGGCGACCAGTGCCTGAAGCGTGATTAGCAGCACGACCGGGATCGACAGCCAGATCAGCAACCGTTCCCGCGGCTCGCTCTCCCCCTTGAGCGCGCGTGCAACAGCCCACAGCATGGCGAAGAAGATGATCGGCCCGACAACGCCGAATTGCGCGGCGAAGAATTCGAGGCCACCGCCGATGTTAATGCCGAGCTTGCTCCAGTGTGCGATGTTTGTCGTGTGCCGGACGGTCGTGGCGTCATGCGCAAGGTTCCACCAGAGATTCGGGGCGGCGACGGCGAGGGCAACAATCACGGACAGAAAGAAGTCGCGCCAGGCGATCCGCGCGTTTGGAACAAGGATGAGCGCGATCAGCCCGCCAGGGACGACGAAGAGGATGGCGTATTTCGACAAAAAGGCGCAGCCGAACGCAAATCCCATCAGGAGAGCGAGACCGACAGAGCGCTTCTCGGTCAGGCCGAAATAGGCCCACAGCGCGACCGTCAGGAAGAAGAGAAGGACCACATCGGTGGAAAAGAACACCGATGAAAGGGCAACGCCCGGCAGCGTGATGAAGGTGGCGCCGGTCCAGCCTTCAATCTTTGGTCCGACAAAGCGCTTCGCCGTCTTCATCAGCACAATTGCCGTCGCCATATGGATCAGCGGTCCGCTGACCCTGATCCAATAGATCGATGTCGAGCCCGCAAGTTCCGTCACGGCTCGGATGACCCAGGCGATCATCGGCGGTTTCGAGTAATAGCCGAAATCCAGGTTCTGCGACCAGAACCAGTATTGCGCCTCGTCGACGAAGAGGTCGGTGGTGTCAAAATGAAGGCTGAGAACTCGCCAGAGTGTCACGCCAAGGATGATGAAGAGGCCAAGTCTGGCAGACATGAACGGAAATTCCGCTGAACGCAAACAGTAGTCGAGCCGAGGTTTGGCGCGCCGGCGTGCCGGGCGCGTGGCTGGTTTCTACTGGCGTATTATGGAAATTCAAAGAACACGGAGGGCGATTTGGCCGCGGGTCGCTTCGATGCGGTCCAGCAGCGTGACGGCTGCGAGAACAGCAATTGCGAGGAAGCACGACCCCAATCCGAGAACAATCATTGCCCAATCCTTCTGACGTCATGTCACGGTTATTTTCGGGGCTATAGCACAAAGCTTGCGCCGGACTTGTAGCAGCGCGGCAACGCAAGCCCAGTAATTCGTAGATGGTTATTAGGGTCTGCCGGAAAGTCGACATTCATAAAATACGCATTAACCTTCAGGCAAGGAATTAACCATAAACATTGCATGACACGTCGGAATGGGAAAACTCACTCGTTCCCACCAGGCATGACGCCGCACCGCCGTACCGGTCAATCCGGAATCCATCTCTTCAAGTAGCTCCGAAGTAGAAACTACTGATCGGGAGGCTTCAGGCCGCCGGCGGCCGCCGGAGGCAAGCCATCAATCAGCAGTGTGCCTGCCGCTCGGAGCGGTAGAATTATGACGGGCATCCGCCCGGCATGTGGTTGGGGGCAGGCGTTGGGGCAGGAAATGCCATCAGATCAGGCACGAGGTGCGCAGGCGGGCAGCTTGCGCGACAGGCTGCGTTTTGCCGGTCTCGATGCCGAGCACTGCGACCTGGTGCGGCGTCGCCGCCTTGATCTCCAGCAATACCTGTCTGCTGGTCTGCGCGATCTTTTCCAGCGTTTTCAATCATTTCCCGATGCGGCCCGGAACTTCGAGAGCGAGCGCCAGGTTGAGCGGCTCCACGATCTGCAGGCATCACACTGGGACGTTTTGACGGATGCACGCTTTGACAGTCTTTATGCGGAGCGCGTGAAGGTTCTCTCGGATTCCGAAAGCAAGATGGGTCTCGACCCGCGCTGGCATGTCGCCGGCCATGGCGTCGTTCTCGAGCACATCATTGGCGGCCTCGCCGGCGAGCTCGCGGGACGTTCCTTCCTGCCGAGCAGCCGCCGCAGGGCCAAGGAAATCTCCGACCTCATGACCGCGGTCGTCCGCTTGGTGATGGTCGATGTCGAGATTGCCGTATCTTTGCGTTTCAATGCCTTGCGGGCTAGCCAGCAGCGCGCCCTTGCCGATCAGCGCAACCATGAAAAGGCCGATATCACCCGCGTTTTCGCCGATGTCATCAACGGTCTTGTCAATCGCGACCTGACGGTCAGGGCAAACGTCGAGGAAGAGGGTGCCCATCGGGACATCGCGCAGGCACTCAACGGTGCCCTCGATGCCATTCAGTCCGAATTCCAGTCGATTGCCGAAAAGACTGCGGCCGCTGAAGCGTCGGTCGGGACGCTTGGCGTTTCATCAAAGCAGTTTGCGGGCAATGCCTCCGCGCATGCACAGCGACTGCTCTCATCTGCGGCCGCCCTTGCCGATCTCTCGGAGAGCGTACGTCACGGTGCCGCGGGCAGCCGTGCTGCGGAGCAGGCGGCAGCGTCGACGCGCACGGCAGCCGAAGAGAGCGGCCAGGTCGTCGGTCGGGCAATCGCCGCCATGGCGGACATCGAGCAGTCGGCCGAAAGGATCGGGCAGATCATCGGAGCGATCGACGAGATCGCCTTCCAAACCAACCTTCTAGCGTTGAATGCCGGCATCGAAGCCGCTCGCGCCGGTGATTCCGGACGCGGCTTCGCGGTCGTGGCCCAGGAAGTGCGCGCCTTGGCGCAGCGTTCCGCGGATGCTGCGCGGGAGATCAAGACGCTTGTAAGCACCACCAAATCGCAGGTGGGTGCGGGCGTCCAAATGGTCGGCCGAACGCAGGATTCCATTGGCAACATCGTTCGTCAGGTCGCCGACATCAACGCGGCGATTGCGGCGGTCGCCAATCAGGCGGGCGAGCATGCCGCAAACCTTGATCTGGTGACGACCGACGTCAAGGATCTCGGTGTTCAGATGACCGGCAGTGCTGCCTCGGCGACACAGTCCGCGGAACGCGCCGACGACCTGCATACCGTCATTGTCGAACTCGGCCAGACGATCCGCGAATTTCGAATTGCCCGGCAAAATGCCGAAGCTGCGCGCTCTGCGCCGCTGTTGTCGGCGACGCTCGATGTCAGACGCCCTGTCGACGTCGTGGCCGAGGAAGACGATTTCGGATTTGTGCAGCCCGTCGCCTCGGTCGGAGGGCGGATTGTTTACTAACACACCAGTATATGAGCCCTGCTCACCTTCGGTGAGTGGGAACGAGGAGACAAGGACGAGCTGATGGCGGCAAGAAAAACTGGGAAGACGCTGAACCTGTCGGCGGTGCTTGATCTGAACGAAGCGACCACGCTTCGCGACAAGCTTGCTGCGTTGCGCGGCAACGATCTGGCCATCGACGCCTCTGCGGTCGAACGCGTCGGTGCGCTCAGCGCGCAGGTCCTGATGGCGGCTGCCAAAACCTGGGACCAGGACAAGCTGGCCTTCAAGTTCAGCAAGGTTTCGGACGCATTTCAGAAAACCATGCAGCTGATTGGTGTCGATATCCACCATCTGCTTGCCAAGGAGATCCGGCAATGAAGAAAAAAGTGCTTACCGTGGATGATTCACGGACCATCAGGAACATGCTTCTCGTCACCCTCAACAATGCAGGGTTCGAGACGATCCAGGCGGAAGACGGCGTCGAAGGCCTCGAGGTTCTGGAAGAATCCAACCCCGACGTCATCGTCACTGACATCAACATGCCGCGCCTAGACGGCTTCGGCTTTATCGAAGGCGTTCGCCGCAACGACAAGTACCGCGCGATCCCGATCCTGGTCCTGACAACCGAAAGCGATGCGGAAAAGAAGAACCGCGCGCGCCAGGCCGGTGCCACCGGCTGGATCGTCAAGCCGTTCGACCCTGCCAAGCTGATCGATGCCATTGAGCGCGTAACCGCTTAAACCCAGGATTTTCTCCTATGGATATGAACGAAATCAAAGAGATCTTTTTCCAGGAGTGCGAGGAGCAGCTCGCCGAACTGGAATCGGGTCTTCTGAAAATGAATGATGGCGATCGCGATCCGGAAACCGTCAATGCGGTGTTCCGTGCCGTCCATTCGATCAAGGGCGGCGCTGGCGCCTTTGGTCTGGATGATCTCGTCGCTTTCGCGCATGTGTTCGAGACCACACTTGATTGCGTTCGTTCCAACAAGCTTGAGCCGACCCAGGACGTCCTGAAGGTCATGCTGAAGTCGGCAGACGTCCTGGCCGATCTGACCAATGCTGCCCGCGATGGCGGCAGCGTCGATGAAAGCCGCAGCCGCGGCCTGGTAAAGGAACTGGAAGCGCTCGCCAACGGCGAGCTGCCGATGCCTTCCGCAGCCGTAGAAGCTCCAGCAGCAAAGCCGACGCCGGTCGCCGCACCGGTTGCCGCCACCCCAGCACCCAAGCCCACCGATGATAGCGGCTTCCAGCCGATCCCGTTCTCCTTCGACGATTTCGGCGGCGACGAAGAGGCCGGTTCCGATCTGCCCGCCTACGAAATCACCTTCAAGCCGCGCTCGGACCTTTATTCCAAGGGCAACGACGCGACCCTCCTGCTGCGCGATCTCTCCCGCCTCGGCGAGATGAGCGTCTATTGCAACATGGATGAGCTTCCCGGCCTCGACGAACTCGATCCGGAAGCCGCCTATTTCTACTGGAACGTCACGCTCAAGACCGACAAGGGCGAGGACGCGATCCGCACGGTCTTCGAATTTGCCGAGTGGGATTGCGACCTGCAGATCTCTGCCGTCGAGGAAAAGGCGGCTGCCGCCGAGACCGAAGAACTGCCGATGATCCCAGTGCCCTTCGACCTGTCGATCCTCGACGACGGCGCGACCGGTGCGCCGGCCGAGCAGCCGAAGTCCGATGTTGCTGCCGCGGTTGCCGCCGCCGAAACAGCGTCCAACGTCACCCAGATGGCTGCTGCGGCTGCTCGCGTCGAGAAGAAGGAATCGGCTGCCGCTGCTGCCGCAAGTGCAGCTGCCGCCGCCCAGAACAACGCCGCTGCCGGTGCTGGCCAGACCATCCGCGTCGATCTCGACCGCGTCGACCGCTTGATCAACCTCGTCGGCGAGCTCGTCATCAATCAGGCGATGCTCTCGCAGAGCGTCATCGAAAATGACACGACCGGAACGTCATCCATCAATATGGGTCTCGAGGAGCTGCAGCAGCTCACCCGCGAGATCCAGGATTCGGTCATGGCGATCCGCGCCCAGCCGGTGAAGCCGGTCTTCCAGCGTATGTCGCGCATCGTCCGCGAAATCGCCGACATGACGGGCAAGACGATCCGCCTGATTACCGAAGGTGAAAACACCGAAGTCGACAAGACGGTTATCGACAAGCTGGCCGAGCCGCTGACGCATATGATCCGCAACGCTGTCGATCACGGCATCGAAACGCCGGAGAAGCGCGCTGCCAACGGCAAGAATGTCGAGGGTACGGTTCGTCTGACGGCAAAACACCGCTCGGGCCGCATCCTGATCGAGCTTGCGGACGACGGCGCGGGCATCAATCGCGAGAAGGTGAAGCAGAAGGCGATCGCCAACGAGCTGATCCCGGCCGATGCCAACCTCACGGACGAGGAAATCGACAACTTGATCTTCCTGCCGGGCTTCTCCACGGCCGACAAGATCTCCGACATCTCCGGACGCGGCGTCGGCATGGACGTCGTCAAACGCTCGATCCAGGCGCTCGGCGGCCGTATCAACATCACTTCGCGGCCGGGGCAGGGTTCTGTCTTTACCATGAGCCTGCCGCTGACGCTCGCCGTTCTCGACGGCATGGTCGTCACTGTCGCCGGTCAGACGCTAGTCGTGCCGCTGACGGCAATCGTCGAGACCCTGCAGCCGGAAGCGTCCGCGATCCACTCCTTCGGCGCCAGCCATCGCCTGATCTCGATCCGCAACAGCTTCTGCCCGTTGGTCGATGTCGGTAGGATCCTGAACTTCCGGGCCACCCAGGCCAATCCGGTGGAAGGTGTCGCCCTTCTCGTCGAATCCGAAGGTGGCGGTCAGCGCGCCCTCATGGTCGATGCGATCCAGGGCCAGCGTCAGGTCGTCATCAAGAGCCTTGAAGCGAACTACACGCATGTTCCGGGCATCGCTGCCGCAACCATCCTTGGTGATGGCCGCGTGGCGCTTATCCTGGACGTCGATGCGGTCGTCGGCGCTTCGCGCGGTCAGGCCTTGAAGCCTGAAATGTCTCTGGCAGCAGCGGGATAGCATCATGTCTTATGCCGCAAAAAATCTGAGCGCCGGCAGTCGCGAGTTGATCGCCTTCCGCATCGGCGATCAGGAATTCTGCGTCGACATCATGTCGGTCCGCGAAATCCGAGGCTGGACGCCGGCCATGGCCATGCCGCACTCCCCATCTTACATGCGCGGTGTGATAAACCTTCGCGGTGCCGTCCTGCCAATCATCGACCTGTCGGCGCGGCTCGGCATGAAGGCCACCGAGCCTACGCAGCGTCATGTCATTATTGTCGCGCAGGTGTGCCGCAAGGTGGTTGGGCTGCTCGTCGAAGCGGTATCCGACATCCTGACGGTGACGGATGAAAATGTGCAGCCGACGCCGGAGATCGCTTCCGAACTGCAGCGGCAGTTTGCGCGCGGCATCCTGGCGATCGACAAGCGCATGATCTGCCTGCTCGAACTCGACGCCATCTTCCCCGATACGGAAAGCGAAGCTGCATGAATGTCATGAGTGCAAAAGACGTGCGGCAGGGAAGCCCGGACGAGGTGCTGGCGAGCGGCGAGTATCCGCTGACCCGTCGCGACCTCACGGAAATCGCCGCGATGATCTACTCGGACGCAGGCATCTTCCTGAACGAGACGAAGGCCTCGCTCGTCTACTCGCGTCTGTCGAAGCACATCCGCAACCTCGGCCTGTCCGGATTTCGGGAGTATTGCGCGCTCGTCTCCTCGCCAGCTGGTGCCGCGCCTCGACGTGAGATGCTGTCGCATCTGACGACAAACTTCACGCGGTTTTTCCGCGAGAACCATCACTTCGAGCATCTTCGCGAGCATGTGCTGCCGGAGTTGTTGCAGCGCGCCAAGATGGGTGGTCGGGTCCGTATCTGGTCGGCCGCCTCCTCGGATGGCCAGGAGCCCTATTCGATCGCGTTGACGGTTCTGTCGATGATGCCCAACGTCGCCGACTACGATTTCAAGATCCTAGCGACCGATATCGATCCGAAGATCCTGGCGATTGCCCGCGCCGGAGCTTACGACGAGAGCGCGCTTGAAACCGTGTCGCCTGCCATGCGCAAGCAGTGGTTCAGCGAAGTCGAGATGCAGGGCCGCCGCAAGTTCCAAGTCGATGACCGCGTCAAGCGCCTGATCACCTACAACGAGCTGAACCTGATGGCGCAGTGGCCGTTCAAGGGCAAGTTCGACGTCATCTTCTGTCGAAATGTTGTGATCTATTTCGACGAGCCGACACAGATGAAGATCTGGTCGCGCTTCGCCGAATTGATGCCGGAAGGCGGCCACCTCTACATCGGCCATTCCGAGCGCGTCTCCGGCGACGCCAAGCACGTCTTCGACAATATCGGCATCACGACCTATCGCTATACGACCAAGGGTGTGGGGAGGAAGGCATGAGTGCACAGGCACGTGTTCTTGTCGTCGACGACTCCGCCACCATGCGTGGCCTGATCACCGCAGTTCTCAGCGCCGATCCCGAGGTCAACGTCATAGGCCAGGCCGGCGATGCGCTCGAGGCCCGCGAGGCAATCAAGAAGCTTAATCCCGACGTCGTTACCCTCGACATCGAGATGCCGAACATGAACGGCCTCGACTTTCTCGAGAAGATCATGCGGCTCCGCCCCATGCCCGTCATCATGGTTTCGACGCTGACCCATCGCGGCGCCGATGCCTCGCTGGCGGCGCTTGAAATCGGCGCGTTTGATTGCGTCGGCAAGCCGCTTCCAGGTGATGCACGCCCGTTCGGCGATCTCGCTGAAAAGGTGAAGGCAGCCGCCCGTTCGCAGCGCCGCCAATATACGCAGCCGACGCCGGTTGTACCGCCCCCTGCGGTTGCCGACTTTCGCGTCGGACGCAAGATCGTCGCCATCGGTTCATCGACCGGCGGTGTCGAGGCGTTGATTGCCGTGCTGCAGAAGTTCCCGGCAAACTGCCCGCCGACCGTTATCACACAGCACATGCCGCCGACCTTCACGAAGAGCTTCGCGGAACGCCTGAACCGCCTTTGCGCGCCGGTCGTGCAGGAAGCAACAGACGGAGCACGCCTCGAGATCGGCAAGATCTATCTTGCCCCGGGCGGCGAACGTCACCTGCAGGTTGCCAATGCTCACGCGCCGTGCTGCCGCCTGATCGAGCGCGATCCGGTGAACGGTCACCGGCCGTCCGTCGACGTGCTGTTCGACTCGGTTGCCGAACTGGCAGGCCGCAACGCGGTCGGCGTGATCCTCACGGGCATGGGGCGCGACGGTGCCGCCGGCCTGTTGAAGATGCGCCATGCCGGCGCGCGTACGCTTGGCCAGAATGAAAAGACCTCGGTGGTCTACGGTATGCCGAGGGTCGCCTATGAGCTCGGCGCCGTCGAGCAGCAATTGCCGTTGAATGCCATCGGCGAAGAAATTTTGAAAATGACAGCCGCCCGAAAGGAAGGAACTGACTAATGTCTATCGCAGAGAAAATCAAAGTTCTGATTGTCGACGATCAGGTTACCAGCCGTCTGCTGCTCAGCGACGCTCTGACCCAGCTCGGCTTCAAGCAGATCACGGCCGCCGGCGACGGTGAGCAGGGCTTGAAGATCATGACCCAGCAGCCGCATCACCTCGTAATCTCCGACTTCAACATGCCAAAGATGGATGGCCTCGGCTTCCTTCAGGCGGTTCGCGCCAACCCGGCGACGAAGAAGGCGGCTTTCATCATTCTAACGGCACAGGGCGACCGCGCCCTCGTCACGAAAGCAGCGCAGCTTGGCGCCAACAACGTTCTCGCCAAGCCCTTCACGATCGAGAAGATGAAGGCGGCTATCGAAGCCGTATTTGGAGCATTGAAATGAATCTCGAGGTTGCGGCCCGCCGCGTCAATATCATCCAGGGCGAATGGAAGGTCCTGAATGATCCGAACGCGGTTCTGACGACCATCCTTGGATCGTGTGTGGCTGCATGCCTGCGAGATCCCGTGGCAGGCGTTGGAGGAATGAACCACTTCCTCCTGCCGGGGACAGGAAATACGCCGATGACGGGCGGCGACGCCACACGCTATGGCGTCCATCTGATGGAATTGCTGATCAACGGCCTCCTGAAGCAGGGCGCGCGCCGCGACCGCCTAGAGGCCAAGATCTTCGGAGGGGCGAAGACGATCTCGACATTCTCGAATGTCGGCGAACAGAACGCCGCTTTCGCCGTGCAGTTCCTGAAGGATGAAGGCATTCCCGTCGTCGGCTCCAGTACCGGTGGTGACCACGGGCGCAAGCTCGAATATTGGCCCGTTTCCGGGCGCGCTCGGCAGTACCCGTTGACGGGTGCCGAAACGCAGAGAACGGTTGCGCTCGAGCAGCGTCCGGCCGCTCCGCAGAAACCCGTCGAAACAAGCATCGAATTCTTCTGAGGGCGAGGACAGTAGTAATGACCGTGAATGCCATGACAGAGCAGCCGTTGCCGGCCGAAGCCCTGCCTGAGATCCTGATGCGCATCGTCTCGGAATTGCATGACGTCGCCTACCTGATCGAGCGGATCGAGCCGCAGCTCCTTGACGTAGGAGGCGGCGCCGAACTGCTGAACTCGCCGGAAAGCATGAAGGTTATGCAGGGCATTGATCTTGCCGTCCAGAAGACGCGCGGTCTCGCAGAATTCATCGACACCATCACCGGCGAAATCCCGCAGGACTGGGCGGTCGATGTTGCGACTGCATTGAGCCTCGTGAAACTCAGTGAAATGCAGCGTGCCCTGGGTGGTGCCAGACGTCATGGCAACGTGCAGCCGCTGGCGAAGGCAGCCGGAGACTTCGACTTCTTCTGATCCCAGCATTTCCTCGCACGATTTTACGAAACGCTCGCACAAGTTTCGGCATCTATCGTCGGACATGAGGCAATAAGCCTGCTTTGTCGGTGACGGTCGTGCGAGAACAGAATGAATCTGTTAAATCAATTAGTTCAAATTTTTAAGAACTTCAGTTCGCTAGGGCGGAATCGCCTGTTGGCGCTGGCTGGCGTGGGCGTCGTTTCTGTCGCGCTCATCCTGGGGGCGGCCCTTTTGGTCAATAAACCGGCCCAGGAAACCCTTTATGTCGGGCTTGATCAGCCGGATCTGAACCAGATCAGCATGGCGCTTGCCGAGGCAAATATCGGCTTCGAGGTCGGAACCGACGGCTCCAGCATCACGGTTCCGGCCGGCATGACCGGCAAGGCACGCCTCCTGCTCGCCGAGCGCGGTCTCCCGAACAGCGCCAACGCAGGCTACGAACTTTTCGACAACGTCGGCTCGCTCGGCCTGACGTCGTTCATGCAGGAGGTTACGCGCGTCCGTGCACTTGAGGGCGAGATTGGCCGAACGATCCAGTCGATCTCGGGCATCACAGCTGCACGCGTCCACATCGTCATGCCCGAAGTCGGGAACTTCCGCAAAGCCGAGCAGAAGCCGACCGCTTCCGTCATGATCCGCGCAAGTGCCGCGACAGGCCGCACGGCAGCGACATCAATCCGTCATCTGGTTGCATCAGCTGTTCCTGGTCTTGATGTCGGCGATGTCACTATCCTCGATTCCGCCGGACAACTGCTCGCCTCTGGCGACGAGGCCAGCAACAGCTCGCTGAACCGTTCCCTGAACATCGTCCAGAACGTCCAGGGCGAAGTGGAATCCAATATCGACAAGGCGCTCGCACCGTTCCTCGGCATGGACAACTTTCGCTCCAGTGTCACCGCCGAACTGAATACCGACGCACAGCAGATCCAGGAAACGACCTACGATCCGGAATCGAAGGTCGAGCGCTCGATCCGCACGACCAAGGAAGCCTCGCAGTCGCAGCAGAAGCAGTCCGACAACGCGACAACTGTCGAGCAGAACATTCCGCAGGCAGCGCCCGACTCTGGCGGCCCTACCGGCCCGGAATCACAGGACAAGTCTGACAAAAAGGAAGAGCAGACCAACTACGAAATCAACAGCAAGACGACCGCCACGACGCGCAACAGCTACAAGATCGAAAAGCTCTCCATCGCTGTCGTCGTCAACAAGGGCCGCATTGCTCAAATGGTCGGCGAGCCGGCTGACCAGGCGAAGATGGATGCCTACCTTGCTGAAATGCAGAAGATCGTGGCATCGGCAGCCGGCATAAGCACCAATCGCGGTGACGTCGTCACCGTCACGGCCATGGACTTCCTGGAGAACCAGCTTCTCGAGGAAACGGGCGGTGGCGTTCGCGTCATGGATATGTTGAGCCGCAACCTCGCCGGCATCATCAACTCTCTCGCCTTCGTCGCGGTTGCCTTCCTGGTGATCTGGATGGGTGTACGACCGATGGTTCGCAGCGTGACGGGCAGTGGTGCCGCCGTCCTCGGCGACACCTCGCCGGAAAGTGCTGGACTCGAACTTCCAGACTTCGCTCCAGCAGCGGGCGGTGGCGCCGGTGGCGCGCTGATGGATGGCTTCGGCTCGGACTTCGGCTTCGACAGTACCGAAGACCTGCTCAGCCTTGGCGACGACGACGGAAACTTCAATCGTCGCGTCAAGGAAGGTCCAGAACGCAAGCTGGCGCGCATGGTCGAGATCAACGAGGAACGCGCTGCGAAAATCCTCAGGAAATGGGCGGTCGACAACGCCGCATAAAGAGAGGCCGGGAGACCGGCCTTTTTCTTTGTCTACGCCTACACGGCGATCCTAGTCATCTTTTGCCATCGGTCGAATGCGGGCATGAAGATTTCTGAGGATAGACTTGACAGAGGCCGGATGTAGCCACGCGTTTTACGCGAATCGTATTGTCAGAATTCCCCGAATCACTTTAAATTAAGAATTCCTTAACAAGCGGAATTTGCGTGCGAATCAGGGCACAAAAAGCAGGTAATGTAAATCCCAAGAACTCGGAGATGGTGCATTATGCTACCTATCGTAATCTTGGGTGATTCGCGGAGAGGTCGTAATTTGTTCAGGAGCATGCGGATCAAGCTTCTGTCGTAAGTGGTTTACAGCCGCGGGGTTTTGCCTATGGATATGCATATATTGCAGGCTCTCAAGAGCGATACGCACAAGGCAAACTTTGTTGGCATTGCAGCGACAAACCTCTCTTCACGTGACGAGCTGATCGCGCAGCTCTGTGAGATCTCAAGCACGGGACGGTTGCAGCCGGGGCTGCGGGCGCTGACCGATTATGTCGGCGCTTCGCACTATCTCCTGGCGCGAGCGGACCTGGTGCAGGAAGCCGGCCTCGACTTCGTGGTCTCCTCCGACTGGCCATTCGATCTTGTCACCAACCTGGCGCATGCCTTCGTTGGCGGCTTCGCCCGCGCGACGGAGCTCGAAAAATGCATGCTGCTCTTCCAGCCGCATTTCGCCCTCCTACCGGATGAGGCCGACGCGCCTGATGGCGCGAGCCGCCAATACTGTTCGCTGATGTTCAACATCGGCCGTTCGCGCCTCGTGCTGATGTTCCTGTTTGACGACGGCTTCATCCTGTCACAGGAGCGGCTGCGGGACGTGGGACTTTTGACGGCTTACTTCGCTAGCTTCCTGCAGTGCGGCGCCACCAAGGCTGACCGGGACTTCGAACTGACCGATCGCGAACTGGAGTGCCTTTTCTGGATCGCCGAGGGAAAGACCAGCGACGAGATCGCGATGATCCTCGGCATCTCCCGCAACACCATCAACAACTACATCACCAGTGTCATGCGAAAGACGGCCACGAAGACTCGTTCCGAGGCCATCGCGTTCGCGGTCAGGAATAATCTCGTCTAGGGGGACGGCGTTATGGGGCAGTCATCCGGTCGCTCGATGGGACATTCAGAAACGATGCGCGCGGTGCGCGTCAACAAGGTTGCGAGCCGATCGGACCTGTTTCCGCGCCTGATCGGCATGCAGAAACTCGCCGACGCTCAGAATTTTGCGGTTTACCGCGTCAGCGGCGCGGGTGTGCCAGGAAAGCAGCGGCTGGTTTGCGAACTGGAGAACTGGGGTTCGACGCATAGTGGCTTCAGCCGCGCATTCGTCGACGCGCATGGCGAGGCGCTGCTTGATCATATCGAGAAATCGCTTTTGCCGGTCGTATGGGCCGGCGGGCTTGATCGCGCTGCCCCAAGGCCTGCCAGCATTGCCCCCTTCATGACGCGCCTGAAGGACGGCCTGCTGCCGTTCTCGGGCATAGCTTTTCCGGTTCGCCTCGGTGCCGTCGGTAACGGCTTCATCGTCTTCACGGGCGATGATCTCGAACCAGCGAGTGATATGATCGTCGAACTGCATGCGAGGTCCTGCCAGGTCATGATCGATCTGCTCTCGCTCGACGAGCGCAGAGTGGCGGCCGCCGAAGCTCTCAGCGAACGCGAGATTGCCTGCCTGCAGCTTGCTGGAGACGGGCGTATCAGCGAAGAGATCGCCGACAAGCTTGGCCTCTCGGTGCATACCGTCAATGCCTACCTCGGCTCGGCGACGATCAAGCTGGATTCGGTTAACCGAATACAGGCGATCGCGAAGGCCATTCGCCTCGGATATATCAGCTGATATGAGGGCGAGGGCGTCTTAGCCCGCCATTGCCCGCAATGCCTCGACGTTATAGCGCGCGTCGCGCAGGCTCCGCGCGAGGAAAACGGTGTTTTCGTCCGGATCAGCAGATGGATCCTGGAACGCGATGTGGTTGATCTCGATGCCGGCATGTTGCTCGGCGAGCGTGAGCTGTGCGTAGATCGTGACGCCGCGTGGCTTGATTTCGAGGTCGATCACCACTTCAGGCTTGCCGCCCCATTCAAGCGTATAGCTACCGCCATGGCCAAAATTGACCGTGCCGGGGTGGAAGAAGAGCTCCGCAGCTGACGATACCAGATCGGAAAGATTGCCATAGTACTCGAAGCGCAGCAGCGAGATGAGGTCCGAAGCGTCCAGAAGCCTTAGTTCGGTGGCTACCGGGCTGATGGCTTCCGCCAGGATTTTTTCACGCTGGGTAGAGTAGGGGCATTTTTTCATTCGGCTATCTTACCCGTTTGTTCTTGGCATGCGTCGCGTAAACCCGATGGATGAGCTCCGCGACTGCCTTGTAGAATACAGACGGTATGACACTATCGACCGAGACTTGCGCAAACATGGAGCGCGCAAGAGGCGGGTCTTCGAAAACCGGAATCCCGTTCTTCTCCGCGATCTCTCTGATTTTCAACGCAATTAGATCCTGACCCTTGGCGACGACGACAGGTGCGTCGTTCTCCTCGCGCACATAGCGCAGGGCGACGGCAAAGTGCGTCGGGTTGGCAATCACAAGCGTCGCACGGTCGACATTGGCGATCATGCGGCGGCGGGCGCGGTCGCGCATCAGCGAGCGCTGGCGGCTTTTGACGAAGGGGTCGCCCTGCGACTGCTTGTTTTCTTCCTTGACCTCGTGCCGCGTCATCTTCAGTTCGGTGAACCAGTGGTAGCGCGTCCAGAAGAAGTCGGCGATCGCCACGACCGCGGTGGCGATCAGAACGACGATCGTGATCTTCTGCATCGAAGTCATCATGCGGGTGAAGATCGTTTGCGGATCGGAAAACATCGCATCGATGGCGCCGAAATATTCGCTCTTCAGCACGAAGAACATCACGACACCGACGATCACGATCTTCGTCAGCGATTTGCCGAACTCAACGAGGCCGGGCAGGCTGAACAACCGCGACCACCCCTTTGCAGGCGAGATACGCGAAAACTGCGGCCTGATTCGCTCGAGCACCGGCGTCGGCAAATTCTGAGCGATGGATGCTCCGACACCAAACACCATGAACAGGATGAAGGCGGGCGCAAGCAAGGTCGCCGAAACCCAGCCGAGGTGAACGAACAGGGAAAGCGCGTCCGGCCCCGTTTCGAGCTTCCATTGGTCGGGTTGCTCGAAAATGTCCTTCAGCGCCTCTCCTACCTTGCTGAGCCCGCTCGGCAGGAAGAAGATGATGTAGACGAAGGTGGCAAGAACAGTGGCAAAGAGAGGTACCTCTCGCGAAAAAGGGACGTTACCTTTCTCGGCAGCGTCACTTTTCTTTTTCGCTGTCGGGTCTTCTGTTTTGCTATCCTTGTCGTCGTCGGCCAAGGCCGAAGCCCTCCATCAAAAAGAAACGGCCGCGCCAGGGCGCGGCCTTTCCGGAAGGGTATCTCCCTTTCGTCGCCGCGATCAACCGCGGTGACGGAGAGGAGACGCTTCGTGCACAACAACAGTGGCTTAAGCCGCTGCCGAGTCTTCCGCCTCGGTCTCCTTGAGCTGGATCTGACCGGAATTCGACAGGCGAATCGCTTCCTGGGCAATGGCGCGGCGCGCGATCGCGATCTCGCGCGGGTTGATGCCGGTCGTTCCGCTCTGCAGATCCGATTCGATCATGCGGCGCTGGCGCGGGCTGATCGACGCGAGAACCGCTTCGCGCATTTCGGCCGACGAACCACGTAGCGCCATGGTCAGGATGTCCGCGGAGATATCGTTGAGCAGCATGACGCGGCTGCGCTGCGGCATGAGCATGAGGTCGTCGAAGAGGAAGATCTTCGGGCGGACCTTGTTGACCGATTCGCGGCTGATCGATTCGAGCGAGGTGAGCAGGGTATCGACCTGCGGCTTGTCCATCTCGTTCATCAGTTCCGCAACCTTCGTCGAGCCGATCGAGTTCTTCTCGGCGTCGATCTCGGCCAGCAGGGTCATTACCTGCTTTTCGATAATCTGCGCGGCCTTGGGGCTGACAGACTTGAGATTGACCGTACGGTTCATGATGTCCGCACGGCGGCCATCAGGGATCTGCATCAGAACCTTGGCGCCGAATGACGAGGGCATCATCGAGAGAATGTAGGCAACAGTCTGCGGGTGCTCGCGCAACAGGAACTTGCCGATGAAAGCTGGATCGCCTTCGCCGAGGCGGTCCCAGATCGACGTCTCGTAGGCCTGGAACGTCGTGCGACGGCCAAGCAGACTGTCGACCTCGTCAGGGGTCAGGCCTTCCTCGAGAATGCTTTCGATCGCCTTGGCGTTGTCCATGAGACCCGCACCTTCGGTGAACAGGTCCTCGAATTCCGCGACAAGTCCAAGCAGCTCATCCGGTGGGATGGCGCGCAGCGTTTGCGCGGAGTTGATGATCGTCTGCAACTCGGCCTGCGTGAAATACTTCAACAGCCTGCCGGCGACCCCTTTCCCCATCGCGAGGAGAACGGCCGCCGCCTTTTCAGCCTGGGTCAACGGTTTCTCGGCTAGAGCGCCGCCGAAATCGTCAAAGTCCATCATGGTCTAACCTCTCCGTCCCTGCACCGGGATCAGGCTTTTTTCGTACTCAAAACTTCTATCAGCTTGACGCCAAAACGCGTGTCGTCGTTGTCCAGAACGGTGATCTCGCCGCGCGCGATCTTGCGGCCGTTCACCATGATTTCGACCGGTTCGCCGATCTTCTTGTCGAGCGCGATGGTTGCGCCTTCATTCAGGTTCATCAGGCCGGCAACCTGCATGCGGCTGCTGCCGAGCATGATTTGAACGTCGATCGGGATATCCATGATCAGGTCGAGGTTCGACTGCATGGCGCTGCCAAGCGGCGCCGGCTCGGACGCGATCGCACCGAAAGAGCTGTCGCCGAAATCGGAAGAGCCGCCAAAGTCGGATGTTACGCCGAAATCGCTTCCACCGAATGCGGAATCGCCGGCGGTTTCCTCGAAATCGCCGCCAAAGGTCGACAGATCGGTGCTGCCGCTGAACGCGTCGCTCTCACCTGCGAAGTCCGGCAGGCCGCCGTCCGCGTCGGTCTTCAGGACGCCGCGCAGGTCATCGATAGCCTGATCAAGCTCGGCCTCGTTGCCCGGGAGCTCCGTTGAAAGGTCGCTGGTCTTGGGTGTCTTCTTCGTCGCCATGAAATCACTATTCCAGTTGAAACTTGCCTCAAGCTGCCGTGCGGCGGCTCGGTTGGAAAATGGGCTAATTCATCAAGTGGCGGATGAGCTCGTCATCCGAGTTAATCGTATCCTTGACCCGGACGGTGTAATTCTCGCCCGATCGTCCGAACTCGCAGATGTACAGTTCCTTGCTGTTGGCGCTGACTTCGACGCGAACGTCGCCGCGGTCATAGAAGGGGATAACGTCGCCGGCAGCGAGCTTTGAAATGGTCCTCAGCGTCAGGTCTTGCAGACGGATTTTGGCGTTGAGCGTTACCTGCGAGCGGCGCACCTGCTCGCTGAGCTGGTCGGTCCATTCCGCGGATTTTGCCGACTGTCCCTTGGCTTTTGGAGGCGCCACCGTCGTCTTCAACAGGGCGGCCTGGGGTACGATCAGCGAGAAATCCGAAGTGATGCCGGACAGCGTGATCGACATGTTGATTGCGGCGGCAAACTCGTCGGGTTTGTCCTCGGCGGGCTTGGTCCGCGTTTCGAAGGCGTAGGGGAACTCCATGGCAGGCTCGAATCCACCGGGCGCGTTCACCGCCGAGCGGAGAACATTGGCGATCTTGTCGAAAACCATGACCGCGAGTTCGAGCTCGATTATGGAGAGCAGGCGGTCGGCCGGCTGCTCGACTGTCCCTGCATCCGCACCCAGCAAATGCTCCATCAGTGTGATGACAAAGCTGTTGCCGCAGGCGAGCGTGATATTCTGCGACCAGTTGCGGAGTGTCGCGTCGACAAGCGTGGTGTTGCCGCCCAGATCGGTAACCAGGTCGTTCTTGTGTCCGCTGTCGCAGCCGAGATAGGCGACTTCGACGTCCAGGTTGGTCTCGCTCTTGATGACGTCCGGCAGGAAGGCCGTATAGACATCGCCGAATGCGCCGCAGATCTTCTCGATGGTAGCCTTGTCGCCGAGCCGGCCAGTCAGCTTGGCAAGAAGGGCTTCATCCATGAGGGGTTTCTTGAGGATAGCGTTCATGACCGTTTACGCCGCCTTGTTCTCGCCGCCGGGGTTCATCATTTCCTGCTCGACGGCGTCGATTGACGGACGTTCGTAGGCCGAGATGGTCTTGCGGCCGTATTCGAGCGCAACCTGCGGCACCGAGCCGTTCATGTAGGCAAGCAGTGTCTGCTTGACGATGACATAGAGGCGGTGCTGCTTGTTGCGGACGATCTTGATCTGAGAAACGATCGGCGAGCAGACGCAATAAGACAAGAGAATGCCGAGGAAGGTGCCGACGAGTGCCGAGCCGATCAGGTGGCCGAGAACTTCGGGCGAATCGTTGATGTGCGCCATCGCCTTGATGACGCCGAGAACGGCGGCGACGATACCGATCGCCGGGAAGGCGTCGCCCATGGTCTGGATCGCGTGATAGGGCTTCATCTTGTCGTGAAGGATCGTGTTGATCTCTTCGTCCATGAGCGCTTCGATCTCATGAGAACGGGCATTGCCGATGATGATCAGGCGGACGTAGTCGCAGATGAACGCCGTCAGTTCCTTGTTCTTCAGGATCGTCGGCGCGGATTGGAAGATCGAGGATTCGGCCGGATTGTCGATATGGGCTTCGATCTCGTTGCGCGATTTCGTACGAAGGTCGCGCATCAGGGAATAGAGAACACCAAGCGTATCGAGATAATTCCGTTCCTTAGGAACCGTGTGCTTGAACGCTTCGCCGAGCGCCTTGCCGGAATCCTTCACCACCTTCATCGGGTTGCCCATGACGAAGCTGCCGAGGCCCGCACCGCCGATGATGACGAGCTCGAAGGGCTGCCAGAGCGCTTCGACGTGACCGCCCATCGCCATGAAGCTGCCGATGATGCAGCCGCAGGTAATCACAAATCCGATAATGATATTCATCGTCAGTCCAAACCTGATCGTTATTTTCAACCCAAGGGATAGGGCTGCTGGCTTGCGTGAGGCTGATGGTTGCCCCTGTAAACCAAGCTTTTGCAGTGCCAGCTTCGCGCAAGCATTTGCTGTCAGCTTGTCGGTGACGAATGGGCATCCGTGCCCGTTTCTGAGATGCCGCCTCAGCGAAATTCGTGGTCGAACCGACTGCAAACACCCGGATTTCGTACCGTTCATCGCCAATGCAGGAGCCTGTCGGGATGCAATCCGGTCTTTATGTTTCTTTGTCGTCGCAGATCGCACTCGAACGTCGCCTCACAACCATCGCCGACAATATGGCGAACGTGAACACGACGGGCTTTCGCGCGACGGAGGTGAAGTTCGACGAGATGCTCGGCGAAACAGGCAACAAGATCAATGCCAAGATCGCCTATGTGTCACAGGGCAACGACTATCTCTCTGGTGATAGCGGCGAGCTCGAGCACACCGGAAACATGCTGGACTTCGCAATCAAGGGCGACGCCTGGTTCTCGGTGGACACGCCGGCCGGCAAGGTTCTGACTAAGGACGGCCGCTTCACCATGAAGGATAACGGCGAACTCGTTTCGGTTCGCGGCTATCCGGTTCTCGATGCCGGCGGTGCGCCGGTGACGCTCAACACGGCTGCCGGCGAGCCAAAGGTCGGCGCCGATGGGCTGATCTACCAGGACGGCAAGCAGGTCGGTTCGCTGGGTCTCTTCGAGGCCGATATCAGCAAGGGTTACCTGCGCTATGAAAACAGCGGCATCATGACGACGGAGCAGCCGCGCGCCGTGACCGATCGCTTCAACGTCGGCGTCCAGCAGGGTTACCTGGAAAACTCCAACGTCAACGCCATGCGCGAAATCACGCAGCTGATCGAAGTCAATCGCGCCTTCGAGAGCATGACGTCGCTTTCGAAGGACAGCGAAGCGTCGTTCAGCGAAGCGATCAAGACGCTCGGCGGCAGCCGCTAGTCGAGGTCTGACGCATGGGTAATACGCCGCTTACCGAAGCCGATCTCTCACCGAAGCTCGCGCATCTTGCCGGGCTCGTGTCGCGCTACTCGAATCCCGATTTTTCGGTCGCCGCCGGCGGCCATGTCCAGACGATCGCGGCCGGCCACTACACGGTCACCGGGCTGTCGCGCCATGTGAGGCTCGGCGAGTTCGTAGCACACAAATCGTCCACCGGTATTCACCTCGGTGAGGTCGTGCGTGTTGAGCCGGAACTGACCTATGTCTGCCCGATCGAGCCGGGCGAGCCGATTGGCATCCATGATACGGTCATCCGCAAGGGTGCCTTTCGCATTTCGCCTGATGACAGTTGGTGCGGGCGCACGATCAATTCGCTGTGCGAGCCGATCGATGGGCTCGGCCCCATCGTTGAAGGACTCGGCCGCCGCTCCATTTCGAACACCGCGCCGCCGTCGATGACGCGAAAGCGCGTCGAGAAAGGCTTCAAGACAGGCGTTCGCGCCATCGACATTTTTTCGCCACTCTGCCTCGGCCAGCGTCTCGGCATTTTCGCGGGTTCAGGCGTCGGCAAATCGACGCTGCTCTCGATGCTGGCGCGCGCAGACGCCTTCGACAAGGTCGTCATCGCCCTGGTTGGCGAACGTGGCCGCGAAGTGCGCGAATTCATCGAGGACACCCTCGGCGCCAACATGAGGAAGGCGATCGCCGTCGTTGCGACGAGCGATGAAAGCCCGATGCTGCGCAAAATGGCGCCGCTGACGGCCGTCACCATCGCCGAGCATTTCCGCGATCAGGGCGACAACGTGCTCTTGATCGTCGACAGTGTCACCCGATTTGCCCACGCCATCCGCGAGGTTGCGACCGCATCCGGCGAACCGCCGATCGCGCGCGGCTACCCTGCTTCTGTTTTCACCGAGCTGCCACGTCTGCTGGAGCGCGCAGGTCCCGGCCCGGAGGGCACGGGGACGATCACCGCGATCATCTCGATCCTCGTCGATGGCGACAATCACAACGACCCGATCGCCGACTCGACCCGCGGTATCTTGGATGGTCATATCGTCCTGCAGCGCAGCCTGGCGGAGGAGGGACGCTACCCACCAATCGATCCGCTGGCCTCGATCTCGCGCCTCGCGCGCAAGGCCTGGACCCCGGACCAGGAAAAGCTCGTATCGCGTCTGAAGACGCTCATCCACCGCTTCGAGGAAACCCGCGACCTTCGCCTGATCGGCGGCTATCGGCAGGGCGCCGATCCTGATCTCGACATGGCGGTCAAGCAGGTACCGATCATTTACGATGTTTTGAAACAGTCGCCGGGCGATGTCGATTCGCAGGATGCCTTTGCCGATCTGGCTGGGGCCCTGAAAGCGGCGGCCGGCATCGGCGGCCAGCCGAATATCCGCAGGTAGAGAGGCGTGACGTGACCGATTTCGATGACGATGAGAAGATCGCGCCGTTGAAGCCCTTGCGGCGCAAGACCGTGTTCCTCGACCGCGCCTTGACCATTGCCGGCCTCGCATTGGCCGGAGCGTCCGCTTTTTTCCCGTGGTACGTCTTCTTCAACGAGGACAAGTTCGGCATCAACGTCGCGCAGGGCGACCGGACGCGCGATCTTCCGGACTGGCCGGCGCGAAACGTCTTCAGCGTCTCGCCGCTGGCGATGGCCAACAAGAACCAATACGAGAAGAAGCCCGAAATTCCGGTCGATCCGCTGACGACCGCGACGGTCTCCAACATCGGCAAGGAGGATGACAAGGGTCCGCCGGCCGAAGATCAGCCGTTTCCCAGCAAATCCGGTTTTCGACTTCTCCACGTGGCAAACGGCCGCGCGCTGATCGAAGACCCGTCCGGCATGTACGTCGTGCGTGTCGGCTCCATTCTGCCGGACGAGAGCCGGCTGGCGACATTGGAGGAGCGTGATGGCAAATGGGTCATCATCACCTCCAAAGGCGATGTCTATCAGCATAATTGAGCACCGCCCACGAGGCAGCGAATCAACGGAAGGCTCCGCCGGATAAGGTTGGAGCCTTCTTCGCGTTCTGGACGCAGTGGCCAAAAAGCTCCGGGATTGCCGGACCGCATCCCCCGTAAGTCTGACGCAAGATTACCGCCCTAGGTTCGCATCAGTAAAAACGGAGAGTTCCCATGCAACCGATTCAACTTTTCGACTTGGCCTCGCGGCAGGCCGAATGGCTGACGATCCGTCAGGAGGTTGTTGCCGGCAACATCGCGAACGCGAACACGCCGAAATATCGCGCCAAGGACATCACGCCCTTCCAGGCCGCCCTCGACAAGTCGGACGTTACCATGGCGCGCACCAATGCGGCGCACTTGACCGGCAATGACCTGGGCACGAAGAGCGACATCGATGTGAAGGATGCGGCTCTCGATCAGGAGATCGGCGTCCAGGAGTCGGGCAATACGGTCGGTCTAGCCGAGGAACTTTCCAAATCCGGTGAAATCAAGCGGCAATACGATCTGAACACCTCGTTGGTGAGCTCGTTCAATCGGATGATGCTGATGACGGTGAAGGGCTAAGATCATGGATCCTTTGTCGGCAGCACTCAAAATCGCAGGATCGGGACTAGAGGCGCAATCGACGCGCCTGCGCATCGTATCCGAAAACATCGCCAACGCCCGCTCGACGGGTGATACGCCCGGCGCCGATCCCTACCGCCGCAAGACGGTAACCTTCGGCGAAGCCGTCGACCGCGCAAACGGCGTCACCACGGTCAACGTCAAGAAGCTCGGCGAGGATGAATCGAAGTTCATCACCGAATACGACCCGAGCAATCCTGCGGCGGACGAGAAGGGCGTCGTCAAGCTCCCCAACGTCAACATGCTGGTCGAAATGGCCGACATGCGGGAAGCCAACCGCTCCTACGACGCCAACCTGCAGACCATCAAGCAATCCCGCGACCTGATCTCGGCAACGATCGATCTACTGAAGAGCCAATAATGATCAACAACGTCAATAGCGTCAGCTCCCTCTCCATGACCCGCGGCCTCGCCGCTATCGAAAAGGACAGCTCGACGGCTTCGTCGGCTGCAGAAAGCGCAGCAAACGACGGCGGCTTCGGTGCTGTTCTCAGCAATGTTGCGACTGGCGCCGTGAACACCCTGAAGCATGCGGAAGGCATGTCTTTCGCCGGCATCAAGGGCACCGCCACGACGCGCGAAGTCGTCGATGCCGTCATGCAGGCGCAGCAGACGCTGCAGACCGCAATTGCCATTCGCGACAAGGTCGTTTCTGCCTTTCTCGACGTCACCCGGATGCAGATGTAATTGATTTAAGGACGAAGCCATGAGAGCGCTTGCCATTGCTGCAACGGGTATGGATGCCCAGCAGACCAACCTCGAAGTCATCGCGAACAACATCGCGAACATCAACACGACCGGCTACAAGCGGGCCCGCGCTGAATTTACCGACCTGCTGTATCAGACCGAGCGCGCCAAGGGCGTTTCCAACCGCGCGAACCAGGCGATCGTGCCGGAAGGTGCGAATATCGGTCTTGGCGTCCAGACGTCTGCTGTCCGCAACCTGCACATCCAGGGCGAACTTTCGCAGACCGGCAATGATCTCGACGTGGCGATGATCGGTCGCGGCTTCTTCCAGATCCAGGCGCCGGACGGCACCACGCTCTATACCCGCGCCGGCGCCTTCAACAAGAACGAGACGGGCCAGATCGTCACGGTCGACGGCTATCTCGTGGCGCCCAACATCACCATCCCGCAGGGCTCGACGCAGGTCACGATCAGCCGCTCGGGCGAAGTCTCGGCGAAGCTGCCGGGCAATACCGATCCGACCGTGCTCGGCCAGCTGCAGATCGCCGACTTTGTCAATGAAGCCGGCCTTCAGCCGCTCGGCGACAACCTCTTCCAGCAGACGCCGGCCTCCGGCGATCCCGTCGTCGGCACGCCCGACGAAGAGGGCTTCGGCTACATGAAGCAGGGCTACCTGGAGTCCTCGAACGTCGATCCGGTGAAGGAAATCACCGAGCTGATATCGGCACAGCGCGCCTATGAAATGAACTCCAAGGTCATCACCACCGCCGACGAAATGGCCTCCATCGTCAGCAAAAACCTGAAGTAATCGGGAAGGGCCGAAACATGATGTTTTGCCAGGTCAAAGGTATCCTCGGATGGGCGGCAGCCGCCGCCATTGCGATCGCCGTATTTGCCGCAGCGCAGGCAGCTGTTGCTGCCGGCATGGGCTTTGCGGTCGTTCCGACGACGACGATCTACCCCGGCGAAACCGTGTCCGGTGCCCAGCTCCAGGAAGTGGAAGTAACCAACCCGAACCTGTCCGGCGACTACGCAAAGTCGATCCGCCAGGTGGAGGGAATGATCTCGAAGCGCACGCTCCTGCCGGGACGCACCATCTCGGTCTCGGCGCTGCGCGAGCCCTTTACCGTGACACGCGGCTCGTCGATCCGGCTGATCTTCACGCTTGGCCCGATGACGATCTCAGCGGCCGGGTCGCCGCTTGAAGACGGCATGACCGGCCAGCTCATCCGCGTTCGCAACATGGATTCCGGCGTGATTGTCAGCGGCACCGTGCTCGCTGACGGCACCATACACGTGGCCGCAAAATGAAGAAGTTTTTCCGCCTTTTCGTCGCTCTCGCGTTTTTGTCTCCGAACGTCGTCGCGGTCACGCCCGCTGCGGCGATGAATTCGCGCATCAAGGACATCGCCTCCCTGCAGGCCGGGCGCGACAACCAGCTGATCGGCTACGGCCTGATCGTTGGTCTTCAAGGCACGGGCGACGGCTTCCGCGCTTCGCCCTTTACCGAGCAGTCGATGCGCGCGATGCTGCAGAACCTCGGCATTTCCACGCAGAGCAGTCAGTCCAACGCCAAGAATACGGCGGCCGTGATGGTCACCGCCAACCTGCCGCCGTTTGCCAGCCCCGGCAGCCGCATCGATGTGAACGTCAGTTCGCTTGGTGATGCGACCTCGCTGCGCGGCGGTACGCTGATCATGACCTCGCTCTCGGGCGCGGACGGCCAGATCTACGCGGTCGCACAGGGCTCGGTCGTTGTCTCGGGCTTTACCGCCCAAGGCCAGGCTGCAACGGTAACCGAAGGTGTCACGACGGCCGGTCGCGTGCCGGGGGGCGCCATCATCGAGCGTGAGCTGCCTTCGCGCTTCAAGGATTCCGTCAATCTCGTTCTGCAGCTGCGCAACCCCGACTTCTCGACGGCCATCCGCATTGCCGATGTCGTCAACGGCTATGCGTCCGCTCGCTTCGGCGGGCCGGTAGCCGAGGCCAAGGATGCGCAGGAGGTTATCGTCCAGAAGCCGAGAACAGCTGATCTGACGCGCCTGATGGCCGATCTGGAGAATCTCGTCGTCGAAACAGATACCCCGGCGAAGGTTGTCGTGAACGAGCGGACCGGAACGATCGTCATCGGTGCGGACGTGCGCGTGTCGCCGGTCGCCGTCAGCTATGGTACTCTGACCGTCCAGGTGACCGAGACGCCGCAGATCATTCAGCCCGAGCCGTTCTCGCGTGGCGTGACTGCGGTTCAGCCGCAGACCGATATCGCGGCGCAGAAAACGGGCGGCAAGGTGGCGCTGCTGGATGGGCCGGACCTCAGGACACTCGTGGCTGGCCTCAACAATATCGGCGTCAAGCCGGATGGCATCATCGCCATCCTCCAGGGCATCAAGTCAGCCGGCGCGCTGCAAGCGGAGCTCGTTCTGCAATGATGAAGACCATGGCTTTGTCAGATTTGCTTCAGCGTCTTGCCTTGCCGGCCATGGCCGTCGTGGCGCTGTCCATTCCCGGCGCCTTCGCACAGGAGCAGCCGGCGCCGAAGGGCGAAATGACCTCGCAGGAGGAGATCAAGCAGTTCTGCACGAACATTGCCGATCCCGCCCGCGACCAACGCTACCTGCTTCAGAAGCAGGAGCTCGAGAAGCTTCGTGCCGACGTCGATTCGCGCATCGCCGAGATGAACAAGCGCAAAGAGGAATATCAGGACTGGCTGAAGCGCCGTGATGTCTTCCTCAAGCAGGCCGAAGCGGGCCTCACCGATATCTACAAGAAAATGAAGCCGGACGCAGCCGCATCGCAGCTGCAAGAGGTCAAGATCGAAGTCGCAGCGGCGGTCATCATGCGGCTGAACCCGACCCAGTCGAGCCTGATCCTCAACGAGATGGATCCGCAGAAGGCTGCGGTCATCGCCAACATCATCGCCAGCGCGTCCGATCCCAATACGTCGAAGGACCCCTCATGAACAAGCGTTTCCCGGCCGCGATTGCCGCTGTAGCCCTCCTTGCAGGCTGCGCATCGCCGCAGGCCGTCAACGAGATCGGTCGCGCCCCGGCCATGAGCCCGATCGGCAGCGGTCTCGCCTACGGCCAGACCCCACAAATGGCGCTCTATCCGAAGCAGCCGCGCCAGGTGGCGCAAGGCTATTCGCTCTGGAGCGACTCGCAGGCCGCCCTTTTCAAGGATGCCCGCGCTCTCAACGTCGGCGATATCCTGACCGTCGATATCAAGATCAACGATAAGGCGAAGTTCGAGAACGACACCAGCCGCAGCCGAACCAATTCGAGCGCCATGAACTGGGACGTCAACGCCAACGTCATGGGCTGGAATCCGTCGTCGAAGACCGACCTGACCTACGGCTCGGACACGAGCACCGACGGCAAGGGTAAGATCGACCGCTCCGAAACGCTGAAGCTGCTGGTCGCCGCGGTGGTCACCGGCATTCTGGAGAACGGTAACCTGGTAATCAGCGGCTCTCAGGAAGTTCGCGTCAACCAGGAAATCCGCATTCTCAACGTCGCCGGTATCGTCCGTCCGCAGGACGTCGACGCCGACAACCTGATTTCCTACGAGAAGATTGCTGAGGCCCGCATCTCCTACGGCGGTCGCGGCCGCCTGATGGAAGTGCAGCAGCCGCCGCGCGGCCAGCAGGCCGTCGATCTCTTCTCGCCGCTCTGAGGCAGAACATCATGGCAGAGACAGAAGCCGCCGAAGGCCAGCCGAAGAAGAAATCGGCCGCAATCATGACCATCGCCGGGCTTGCGATCCTGACGCTGCTTGGCGCCGGCGGCGGCTGGGTGGTTGGTGCCATGGTCGCGCCCAACATCAAGGGTGCCGAGCAGGCGGAGCAGGCAAAGGCGGCCAAGGACGAGGCCGCGCAAAAGAAGGAAGGCGAGGCGGGACTGCCTCACATTTCCACGGAAGCCAACAACGTCGTTCAGCTTGAGCCGATCACGTCGAACCTCGCCTATCCCTCGGAGAACTGGGTTCGTCTGGAAGTCGCACTGCTGTTTTCCGGCCCGCCCGACGTGAAACTCGCAGAGGATATCCATCAAGATATTCTCGCCTACGTCCGTACGGTTTCGTTGCAGCAGATCGAAGGGCCGCGAGGCTTCGAATATCTTAAGGATGACATCCAGGAGCGTGTTGACCTTCGCGCGCAAGGCCGCGTATCGAAGGTCATGTTCAGGACCTTCGTCGTCGAATGATTCGATTCCTATTGCTGTTCGCTGCCATGATGGCGGCACCGGAGCTGGCACATGCGCAGCAGCTCCCGACAAACCTGTTGAACTTGCCGGTCGACGGTTCGGTCGCGGCATGGATCATCAGAACATTCGGCCTGCTGACCGTCCTTTCGGTCGCGCCGGGCATTCTGATCATGGTGACGAGCTTCCCGCGCTTCGTCATCGCCTTCTCGATCCTGCGATCGGGAATGGGCCTGTCCTCCACTCCTTCGAATATGATCTTGCTGTCGCTTGCGCTGTTCATGACTTTCTATGTCATGCAGCCGACCTTCGACCAGGCATGGCAGACCGGCGTTCAACCGCTCCTGTCGAACCAGATCGACGAGCAGCAGGCCATCACGCGCATTGCGGAGCCCTTCCGCACCTTCATGACAAGCAACACGCGCGACAAGGATCTGGCGCTTTTCGTTGACTTGGCGCGGGAGCGCGGCCAGAGCGTCGAGACCGGTGAGAAGATCGACTACCGCGTCCTCATTCCTGCCTTCATGATCTCGGAGATCCGGCGCGGTTTCGAGATCGGCTTTCTGGTTGTTCTACCGTTCCTCGTCATCGACCTGATCGTTGCCACCATCACCATGGCGATGGGCATGATGATGCTGCCGCCGACATCGATTTCGCTGCCGTTCAAGATATTGTTCTTCGTGCTGATCGACGGCTGGAATCTCTTGGTTGGAAGCCTGGTACGCTCCTTCCATTAGGTTCACACCGGGCGGTCCGCGCCGAACACCATGAAACAGAAAACCCGCCGCGGAGACGCGGCGGGTTTTCTGTTTGTCGGGTTGGCTCACACGGTGGTGATGAAAGGCGTTGTCCGCGGCGGCAGCGCCGGGACGTCGAGATGATCCGGCTCCAGGCCGCGCTTGGCGCGGTCGATCATCATTTCGTAAGCCTTCTCGAGATGCTGCCGGAAGCGATCCGCATCGAAGAGCGGCATGATGCCGGCGTTTTGCTTGAGGCGCGCCTTGTAGGCGACGACGCGTTGCGCGTCGAGCGCCATCTCCACAGCCATATCCTCATAGGCCTGCGTATCGGCGGCCACGAGTTCCGGCAAGCCGATGGCATTCAGCAAGCTCTCGCTGACGCGCGACGCGAAGTTGGTACCCTTGACGGTGAGGACCGGCAACCCGCCCCAGAGCTGCTCCGACGTTGTCGTGTGGCCGTTGACCGGGAACGTGTCGAGGCCGAGATCGGCGCATTGCTGTCGGTCGATGTGCTTTTGATAGGTGACGCGCGGGCAGAAGATAATGCGGTCCGAAGTGATTCCGCGCTTGTTCGCATAGTTCCGGATATTCGTTTCGGCGCGCACTGACGACAGCATCAGCCAGAGGACGCTGTTCGGCGCCCGCCGGAGGATGTTGCACCAGATATCGAGTGTCTCAGCCGTGATCTTTCGGTTGCCGTTGAATGACGCGAACACGAATGCATCGTCCGGCAATCCGACCGCCGCCCGCGTGGTGGGGGCCGGCTTTGGGCGGTTCGTCGGATCGTTCGGCTGGTAGCTCTCAGGCATCCGAACGAATTTCTCGTGATAGTGAGGCTTGGCGCGATCGGGGAGAACAAAGTGATCGCCGACGATGTAATCGAGGTCAATGTTGACAGTGCTGCCGGGAAAGCCCAGCCAGGAGACATGGATCGGGGCGACGCTTTGGTTGAGGATATCCGGCCGTCCGTCAGTGGTATGCCCCTTCAGATCAACCAGAATGTCGATTTCCAGCTCTCGGATTTTCTCGGCGACCTCCGCGTTGGTCAGATCACGGATCAGGCAGACATTGCCCCAGGCGGATCGGTCGGCCTTGTTCGCCGCCAGATACGCTTCTCCGGAGTGGCAGAAGAGGGTAATTTCAAAACGATTGCGGTCATGCAGCTCGAGCACGCGCTGAAGCAGCTTCATCGTCGCATGGTCGCTCCAGAAGTCTGACGAGAGATAGCCGATCCGGATCTTCTCTCCCCACTTGTGAGGCAACGACCGCCGCTTGGCTGCGAGTTCCGGCAGTGAAAGGAGGGGGTTGAGCGAGACGATGCCGTTCAGCGCCTCATCTCCGCACCAATGCAGATTGTAGAAGGGGTTGTCCTTCCGCAGAAACTCGAGATCGCGCTTCGCGATCATGTCGGCGATCGGACCAAAGAGGCTGGCGACGCGACCATAGTCGCAGGTCTCTCGCGCGAAGACGAGATTGAGGAGCCGGAGGGCTGGCATTTCAGGAAATCGCTTGAAGAGGTTCGTTACCAGAGCCTCGTTCGTCGGATCCAGAATGTGGTCGGTCAACGCGTGGACCGCGAGCGCGATATGGTCCGGATTGGAGCTTTCCGAGATGACGCGCCTGAAGGGGCTGATGAGGTCAAGCCGTCCCTGCTTGATGTAGATCGAGACTAGGACATAGGCGAGATCGGCGTCGTTTTGCGCCAACTTCATCACGCGCAAGGCATGCGCCAGCGCTTCCTGTTCGTCGCCGCTCTGGAAATACAGGATTGCTGCTTCGCGTGTGTAGATCGACGCCGCCTGACCATCGAGCTTCCCGGCGAGCGAATAGGCGGCGGCGGCTTCGGCCTTGAAGCCAAGCTTTATGAGGTTTTTGGCCAGAAGCACGTAGGTCTTGACGTCCTTCTGCGTGTCGACGAGTTGGTTCAGCACCTCAAGCGACTTGAGATAGAGGCCCTTCTGGTAGTCCTTGGAGGCCGCTGCGAATGAAATGCTACTGTTCAAGACCCACTCCATGCCGGGATTTCGTCGACGCGCCGGACCACGAGCATATGGGCACGGTCCTAGCTGTCTCATTCTAAGCATTTGAAGCTTGCATGAAGCCGGTGTTGCAGCGGGGCGAGGCGATCTCTTCAGTCATCGTTAACCACTGCAGGCGTCGTCGGCGGTTTCCTAATGATCTTAACTGCTTGGCAATCAATGGCTGCGAAATTCACATGGACATGACGGGTTTGGTTGCAAACAAAACGGCACCGAGTGGCATGAAGCTGGTCCGTCATCGCCGGTATAGAAGTCCGGTATGTCCTCCTTTTGTATTTTGTTTTTGGGGACAGACTTATGACAAGCATTAACACCAACAATTCTGCAATGGCGGCACTCCAGACGCTGCGCAACGTCAACAAGGGCTTGAACGAGACGCAGGCGGCCGTTTCGTCTGGCCTGCGCGTCGGCAAGGCTTCCGACAACGCTGCTTACTGGTCGATCGCCACCACGATGAAGTCGGACAACAAGGCCCTTTCGGCTGTTTCCGACGCCCTCGGCATGGGTGCTGCAAAGATCGACACGGCTTACACCGCTGTCGACAGCGCCATCGACATCGTTGGCGAAATCAAGGCCAAGCTCGTTGCCGCAACTGAAAAGGGCGTCGACAAGGCGAAGGTTCAGGACGAAATCTCGCAGCTCCAGGCACAGCTCTACAGCGTTGCCCAGTCTGCTTCGTTCAACGGTGAAAACTGGGTCAACAACTCGGGCGGTACCGTCAGCGTTGTTTCCTCCTTCGTCCGCGGCACCAACGGCACGGTCAGCATCAAGACCACAGACTACGCTCTCAGCGCCACGAACACCCTGTTCAACAGCGCGACGGGCGGCATTCTCGGCTCGACCGGCACGAACTACACCGCCGGCTCGATCTACTCCTTCACGATCAGTGCAACGACGACCCAGGGCCAGATCGACAGCCTGCTCAGCGACGTTGAAAGCGCTCTGAAGTCGATGACCACGCTCGGCTCGCAGCTCGGTTCGCTGCAGAAGCGCGTCGACATCCAGTCCGACTTCGTTTCCTCGCTCAGCGACTCGATCGACTCCGGTATCGGCCGCCTGGTTGACGCCGACATGGAAGAAGAGTCCTCCAAGCTCAGCGCCCTGCAGACCCAGCAGCAGCTGGCGATCCAGTCGCTGTCGATCGCGAACTCCTCTTCGCAGAACATTCTCTCGCTGTTCCGCGGCTGATAACAGCCTCGCGCAGTATCAGAGAAAAGATTTACGGCCGGGGCTTGCCCCGGCCGTAAATGTTTTAATTTCCGGTTAATGCGGCGCCGCTAAGCATTGGATTTTTTTAACTATTTTTTGATTTTTCAGTTCAGAGTTTCTTAACCATGATAGGGTTTTATGTGCCTATCGAAACGGCGAGTTGACTGCGCACAGAGAGCGGTCAACAGGCATGAGGCTGACCGTCGTTCCCGGTAGTCCGGAATGTCCCTTCCTATCAATTATGCCAAAGGGGCAAATTAAAATGACCAGCATTCTGACCAACAATTCCGCAATGGCCGCTCTCCAGACGCTGCGTGATGTCAACAGCGGCCTGTCGAAGACGCAGGGCGCCGTTTCGTCTGGCCTGCGCGTCGGCAAGGCTTCCGACAACGCTGCTTACTGGTCGATCGCCACCACGATGAAGTCGGACAACAAGGCCCTTTCGGCTGTTTCCGACGCCCTCGGCATGGGTGCTGCAAAGATCGACACGGCTTACACCGCTGTCGACAGCGCCATCGACCTCGTCGGCGAAATCAAGGCCAAGCTCGTTGCCGCGACCGAAAAGGGCGTCGACAAGCTGAAGCTGCAGGACGAAATCACCCAGCTGCAGGCACAGCTCTACAGCGTTGCCCAGTCCGCTTCGTTCAACGGCGAAAATTGGGTCAACAACTCGGGCGGCACCGTCAGCGTTGTTTCCTCCTTCGTCCGCGGCACCAACGGCACGGTCAGCGTCAAGACCACCGACTACGTCCTCAACGCCACGAACACCCTGTTCAACAGCGCCACGGGCGGCATTCTCGGCTCGACCGGCACGAACTACACCGCCGGCTCTATCTACTCCTTCACGATCAGTGCAACGACGACCCAGGGCCAGATCGACAGCCTGCTCAGCGACGTCGAACTCTCTCTGAAGGCGATGACGACGCTCGGCTCGCAGCTCGGTTCGCTGCAGAAGCGCGTCGACATCCAGACCGACTTCGTCTCCTCGCTCAGCGACTCGATCGACTCCGGTATCGGCCGCCTGGTTGACGCCGACATGGAAGAAGAGTCCTCCAAGCTCAGCGCCCTGCAGACCCAGCAGCAGCTGGCTGTACAGTCGCTGTCGATCGCGAACTCCTCTTCGCAGAACATCCTCTCGCTGTTCCGCAACTAACACTAGGAGCGCCTCCGGGCGTTTCGGCAGACAGATCGCCAATCGAAAGCCGCGCTTCCCAAGCGCGGCTTTTTTAATGCTTGTTAACTTCGCGTTAACCAAACTCATGTTTTCTGCCGTCAACGAAACGGTATGTTAACCAAGCTTAAGAAGCGGTTAGCGGGCATGAAGCTGATTGCCGTTCCCCGGTGGCGGACCGGAATGTCCCTTTTCAATATTTGCCAATAAGGGGCGATAATTTCATGACCAGCATTTTGACGAACGTCGCGGCAATGTCCGCCCTCCAGACCCTGCGCAGCATCAATGGCAGCCTGGAAGAGACACAGAGCCGTGTTTCGTCCGGCTACCGCGTCGCCGAAGCCAAGGACAACGCTGCCTATTGGTCGATTGCAACGACGATGCGCTCCGACAACAAGGCGCTTTCGGCCGTTTCCGACGCGCTTGGCCTTGGTGCGGCAAAGGTGGACACCGCCTATTCGGCGATGGACAGCTCTATCGACGTCGTTAGCGAGATCAAGGCGAAGATTGTTGCGGCGACTGAAAAGGGTGTCGACAAGAACAAGATCCAGGATGAAATTGCGCAGCTCCAGCAGCAGCTCTTGAGCATCGCCCAGTCTGCTTCCTTCTCGGGTGAAAACTGGGTTGCAGGCAACACGACGAAGAGCGTCGTTTCGTCTTTCGTCCGTAACGCCAATGGTCAGGTTTCCGTCCAGACAACCCAGTATGTGCTCGATGACAGCACCAACGGTAATGTCCTCTTCGGCATGACCACTACGGGTGCCATCAGCACCACCAGCGGCATCATCGGGACGTCCTCGGGCAGCGTCGGTTCTATTTACAGCATGAACATCAGCAGCTTCAGCCCGAGCGACATCGACCTTGCCCTGACGACTGTCGAAGCCGGCCTCAGCGCAATGACGAAAGCCGCCTCCCAGCTCGGCTCGATCTCGACCCGCATCGACCTGCAGGAAAGCTTCGTTTCCGACCTCAGCGACTCGATCGACTCGGGCGTTGGACGCCTCGTCGACGCGGATATGGAAGAGGAATCGAGCAAGCTAACAGCCCTGCAGACGCAGCAACAACTGGCGATCCAATCGCTGTCGATCGCGAACTCCAGCGCGCAGAACGTTCTGACGCTGTTCAAGAACTAAGCCGTCCAGCAGTATCATAAAGAGATAGGAAAGCCGCGTCGTCGATGCGGCTTTCTCTTTGTTTTTGAAGCAATAATCAAGATTGCGCGAGGCTTGCGACACTGAAGCCGCTGCACTTGCGCCCGTGGAAGGCCTTGGTTAACTTCGTTTAACAGTTGATTTGTTTTTGCGACAAACCGGACCTGGGAAGCCAGCCGGGGGCATGACGCCAGGTCAGTCGCTGCCGGTCGCCGGCCTGTCCCGTTTCCCTACTCAGAGCCAGAAAATGACATACAAAATTACCAGCTCGGCCCAGGTAAACGCCCTCGCGGCGCTGCGTATCATTAACAAGGACGTCGCAACGACACAGCAGCAGGTTTCATCGGGCTATCGCGTCGAAACGGCTGCCGACGATGCGACCTACTGGTCTTTTGCAAGCGTCATGCGCTCGGACAGCAGCTCGCTGCAGAATGTTCACGACGCGCTCGGCGTCGGCGCATCGAAGGTCGATACCGCCTATACGTCGATGGAAAGCCTCATCGACCAGTTGGGCGAGATCCGCAAGACCTTGGTGACAGCGCAGGAGGCCGGCGTCGACAAGACGAAGCTCAATACGACGCTGACCGAGTTGAAGGGACAGTTGCAGACGACTGTCCAGACGACGAATTTTGCCGGTGAGAACTGGCTGCTCAACCGCGATACGAACCTGCCGATCTCGCGCTCGGTGATCGGCGGTTTCGTGCGTGGCACGAGCGGTGAATATCAGGCGCAGACCATTGACTTTCCGGCCGACCAGACCGTCATGATCGATATGACGGACGCCAATCGCGGTCTTCTCACGAAGACGGTCGACGCGAACACGTTGAATTCCGATGGCACGACGACTGCGCGCAACTACTACCTTCTGGATGCGGGCTCGACGACGCCCGCGAGCGGAACCGAAATAGCGCTCGACGCCAACACGACGCCGGCGCAATTGAAAGACATGATGGCGGTTGTCGATTCCATCCTGTCGAAACTGACAACGACCGCGGCCGGCCTCGGCACGATGAGTGCCCGTATCAGTGATCGTGTTTCCTATACCGCCGACATGTCCGATTTGATCGACAAGGGCGTTGGTGCGCTGGTCGACACCGATATGGATGAAGCGTCGACACTTCAGAAGGCGCTCCAGACGCAACAACAAATGGGCGTTCAGGCCATCTCGATCCTGAACACAGCCGCCAGCAAGGTGCTGATCCTGTTGCAATAGTGGCCGGAGCGCTGTTGAGCTTGTCCGGCTCCACCCTTCATCCTCGCGCAAGTTTGACACCCTAGTTTCGATACAAAGGCGCAGTGCGAAAACCGTGCCGGATGAGTTGTCAGTTTCATGATGGGGTACGGCATGTCGCAGTCCTCTGCAGCGAAAGGGTGGATTCGGTGAGCGCGCTGCTCTCTCGGTACCTCAAGGATTTTGGCGAGCCTGCCGTCGTCGCTCCCGTTGCGGAAGCGGATGATTTCGCGGGCGACTTTGGCGGGTTTGCCGACGTCGCCTCCGAACCCGTGATTGATCTCGAAGCAGAACGCCACAGCGCTCATGCGGACGGCTATGCGGAAGCCACCGCGGCGCTGACGGAGAAATATGAGCTGGAAGCGCAGACGGTGGCACTCGTGCACCAGCGTGAAGTCGAAGAGCTTCGCGACCGGTACGAGGTCGAGGCCGCAGAGCTGATCGCCTCCCGTCTCGACGCGATGGCGGGCGATATCGCCGAGCTCGTCAGCGCGACGGTCGCAAAGGCGCTTGCGCCTGTCATGACCGATGTTCTGTCACAAAAGGCTGCCGTTGATCTTGCCGGCATCCTGCGTGAGGCGTTGCTGGAAGGTGATGTCGGCACCGTGACGGTCAAGGGGCCGACGCGACTGTTCGACGTGCTGAAGAATACACTCGGCGAAAAGGCTGGTCTTCTGCGCCATCATGAAACGGCTGATGTCGACCTGACCGTCGAGTTTGACGACGCCGTCCTTGTCACGCGCATGTCAGCCTGGGCGACGAGCCTGAAGAAAGTTCTGGAATGAGTGATAGCGAAAACCACCATCACGGCAAGAACGAGATTATCATCGTCAAACGGCATGGCGGCGGTGATCACGACGGTGCGCATGGTGGCGCCTGGAAGATCGCCTATGCCGACTTCATGACGGCCATGATGGCGTTCTTCCTCGTCATGTGGCTGGTCAACGCTGCGAACGAGGAAACCAAGGCCTCGGTCGCGACCTATTTCAATCCGATCAAGCTGGCCGACGAGAAGCCCACGCAAAAAGGCTTGAAGAAGCCGGTCGACCAGGCGGATGGCGACCAGAAGCAGGACAAGTCGAAGGAAAAAGAGGACGAACCGACCAAAGGCGCATCGGCCGCCAATGGCGATGACCAGACCTCGACCTCAGGCGACCAGACGAATTATTCGGAAGCCGACTTTTTCGAGAACCCCTATTCCGTGCTGGCGGAGATTGCGCAGGAAGTCGGTCAGCAGGCAAATGTCAGCGCCAAGGGCGAGGGCGGTGCCAGCGAATCGGGTCCGGCAACTGGTGCCGACGGCGGTCAGGCCTATCGTGACCCCTTCGATCCTGATTTCTGGACGAAGCAGGTGGAAGTCACGCATGCCGAGAAGAAGCAGCCCGCCTCGAAGGATACGCCCGTTGATGGTGCGGCAGACGCCACCGAAGTTGCCAAGGCGGAGGCCGAGAATCCGGCGGATCTGACCGGCAAGGCTCAAAGTGAGCACGCTGAGGAAGCGGCCGAAAGCCAGCCTCCACAGGCTGAATCGTCCGTGAACACGGCGTCTGAGAATGTCGACGGCAAGGAAAAGCCGCAGACTGAGGCACAAAAGGCCGCCGAGCAGAAACGGGCTGAAGATCTGCAAAAGGAAATCGCCCAACAGATTAGTGGCGTAGCCGGCAAGCTCGCCGAAGGTCTGACGGTAACATCATCGGAAGGCGGCCTCCTGGTCAGCATTTCCGATCAGAGCGACGATTCCATGTTCAACATTGGATCGGCCGTCCCACGCAAGGAAATGGTGCTTGCGATGGAGAAGATCGGCGAGGTCCTAAAGGGCAAGCCCGGCGCTGTCGTCATCCGGGGTCATACTGACGGTCGCCAGTACAAGGGCGAGAACGAGAACTGGCGCCTGTCCATGGATCGCGCCCAGGCTGCCTATTACATGATCGTTCGTGGCGGCCTCGACGAGAAGCGGGTTTCGCAGGTCTCCGGCTTTGCTGACCGCAAATTGAAGGATCAGGCGGATCCGTTCAATGCCACCAACAGACGAATCGAAATATTGCTGCAGGCGGATCAAGGATAGTCATGATCCGTCACCACCAACGTCTTCTGCTTATGCTTCTCGGCCTCGCGGTGGGGCCTGCTGCGGTCGCGCATGCGGAAGATCAGGAGGACATCGCGCCTTACAAGATGCTGCGGTCGTTGCAGTTCGTGCAAGATTCCGTCGTGCTCGGCGATCACTCGGCTGCCGAGATGCAGCGCTTCATGCTTGGCACGATTGATCAGCGCCTGCGTACGATCGACCAGTCGGTGTTTGACGATGATCGCAACGTCGATGCGGCACTCATCTATGCGATGAGTGGCGGCAATCCGGAGACCCTCGAATACCTGGTCGCCCGGGATGTAAACGGTCACTTCGACAACCGCATCAGCGATGTGCTGCGGAAGTATCTCAGCGGCAAGGGATTGCTCGTCGCCAAGAGCCTTGTCGAGACCGCGAACGAATACAAAGACAAGAAGATCGGTCCCTATCTTGCGCTGGTCGGCGGCAATGTAACCATCGCCAAGAGTCCGATGGAAGCGTTGAAGCTGTACGACCAAGCGCGCCTTACCGCACCGGGCACGATCGTCGAGGAGGCGGCGCTGCGCCGCTCCGTGTCGATCTGTGTCGAAGCCGGCATGGTGGACAAGGGCCTCGATTATTCGCAACGCTATGTGCGCCGCTTCCTGCATTCACCCTATGCCAGCCAGTTCGCGGACTTGTTTGTAAGGCTGCTCGTCAATCATGACCACGAGGTCAAGGCGGACGACGTCATCAGCATCCTCTCCTTCATGGATGAGGCGAGGCAGCGTGAGGTTTATCTTCGCATTGCCCGCGCGGCTGCGATCGCCGGCAAGGGCGATCTCGCGCGGATGGCCGCGGCCCGCGCACAGACGCTCGCCGGCGATTCTGACAATGCCTTTGGGGCGCTGGCGGATTTTTATGGCGGCATGGCGTCGATCCCGACGGACAAGATCGATGCGGCCACCAAGAACATCTCATCCATCCCGGACCAGGAGTTGTCGCCACGCGACCAGGCACTGCGGGCCGCGGCAAAATCTATTGCGGAACAAGTGCTTCGCGCGCCCGATCCGGCAAGCCTGACGCAAGCGACGACCCCTAAATCTTACAGCCAAGAAATTACTTCTGAACAGGCAGCGGCCTCACCGGAGGCGGAGCAGGGGGATATACCAAATCCAGCTCCAGGTCCTGTTGTCGGAGACGCGGGTCTAACGCCGCCATCCAATGTTGGGGGACAGCAGGACGCCGACCCGTCATTCAGCGCATTCGTGACGTCAAGCCGATCGCAACTGGATGAAATCGACGGCCTCTTGAACAAAGAAAGTAATTGAGATGATGGACATCAGCGTTTCGGGGGGAGCGTCTGGAGCAGGGGCCGCCTCGGCGGCCGGCGCTGGCCGTCAGACGGGCAGCGCCGGTGATGCGGACGCAGGAGGGTTCTCCGACGTCCTGAACAAGGCAAGCGGCGGCAAGCATGACGCGGCAGGGCAAGCGACGGCAGACGGCAGCGGGTCCAGCGCGCCGCGTCATACGAGCACGAAGGCATTGATGGACCTTGGAGGCGCTTCGCTAGCAGCCCGCACCGAGATGAAAGAGAAGGCGTCCGGCTCCGTGGACAAAGACACGAAGAAGACCGAGCGCGGCGCCACCAAGGCCGCGGGCAAGCACGATGAGGCCGTCCCGGAGGATGCTGCCGATGTGCTGGAGGATGCCGTCGCGTCCCGTCCGGCCAAAGGCGCCAAGGAGACAAAGACTGACGCCACTGAGGTCACGAACACTGGCGACAACGACAATGCCATCTCCGATGTTCTCAGCCTATTGAAGCAGCTACCGACGGACGGAACGGCGGCAGCAGCGTTTGCGGCCATGGCGGCTGCGAACCAAAAGGCTGACGGCAAGGTAGCGGCCGATCCCAAAGACAAGCAAGTGGCCGGCATCAAGCAAAAGGACGAGACGTCCATTCACAACGATGCTGTCAGCGTCGATGCGACGGGTGACGTTCAACTGCCGGGCACGGACGTTGCTGGCGTTACCGACGCGACGACATTCAGGCTGAGCCGCGCCGATGGCCGCGGCCAGTCGATGGACATGCATCTTGGCTTGGACAAGGATGCCCCAGCCGAGTCCGGCGGCAAGGCCAGCATCGAGAGCGTATCCGTCCTCGACACGCGCCGCTATATCGGTCTGGCGCAGAACACCAATTCTGCCGCGGTGACGGCCGCGATATCCGGTGATCCGGAGTGGGCGCAGGCCATGCAGGCGAGCTCATCCCTGTCGAACGCCGCTGAGTGGTCGAGCACCGGCAAGGTGGTGAATACGCTCAAGATCCAGATGAATCCGATCGATCTCGGCCTGGTCACGGCCACGATGCGGCTTCAGGGCGACGCGCTCAACGTCGACCTGAAGGTCGAGACCGGAGCGGCCTATCGACAGCTCAAGGAAGACCACGGCAAGATCATCGAGGCTCTGCGCAGCCAAGGCTACGCGATCGACAACGTCACCATCAGCATGGCGCCCGTCGACCGCTCCGACACCGGCAATCAGGCGAACACACAAGCGCAGCAGCAGGGCCAGGCCTTTGCTCAGCAGGGCCAGGGCGAGGCCAGAGAGCGCCAAAATCAATCAGGACAGCGAACTGGCGGAGGCTTCAATGGCTCGGGCGAAAGCAGTGTTGAAGGCACTTCTCCTGGCACCGCTGGCAGCGGCCGCAGTGGCGACGTCTATCTCTAGCGCATGGGCGTCGAACAGCGCCTGTGAGCAGGAGATTCAATCCGCCGCGTTGAAGTATGGCATCCCCGAAGGGATACTCTATTCCGTTGGTTTGACCGAGACCGGTCGCAAGGGATCGCTCTACCCTTACGCGCTGAACATCGAAGGGAAGGCCTTCTTTCCTCCCTCCGAGCAGGACGCTCTGAGGCAGGTTGACGTTGCGCGCAGGTCCGGTGCGAAGCTGATTGACATCGGCTGCATGCAGATCAACCAGTACTACCATGGTGAGAATTTTCGGTCGGCAGAGGAGATGTTCGACCCCCGCCGCAATGTGGAATACGCGGCACGGTTCCTTCGCAACCTCCATGACCGGCACGAAACATGGACAATGGCGGTCGCCCGTTATCACGCCGGACCCAACAACGACCCCGCCCAAAAGCAATATGTCTGCCGGGTCATCGCCAATCTGGTCGCCACTGGCTACGGGAAATGGACTCCCAATGCGAGCAACTTCTGCCAGAACTGACTCAATCAAAGCGAGCAGAAAACAGAACAAAGCAGAAATGTGTCATATTGTGGCGAGAATCTGTCTCAATGTGGCAAGGCAAGTCACATTTTAGACCTTGTTAACTTTTCCACGAAATTGTTGTGTGCATAATTTCGGTCTGCTACTACATCTAGATCAAATCGCGCCTCAATTCTTAATCAACTATTAATTCCCGTCGATTAGTTCCTACAGCTTGTCCCAGAATCGCGCGATTCGTACCCATAGAGCATCGAGGTACCACAAGTGATTCGGAGGCGGACGAATGATCGTAGTGGTTGATGAGCGTGAGCTCGTGAAAGATGGCTACACTTCACTTTTTGGGCGGGAAGGCATTCCCTCCACAGGGTTTGATCCAAATGAATTCGGCGAATGGGTTCAGACGGCGGCGGATTCTGATATCGCGGCTGTCGAGGCGTTCCTGATCGGCCAGGGGCAGCAGACTTTCGAGCTGCCGCGCGCGATTCGCGATCGGACGATGGCGCCGGTTATCGCGGTCAGCGACCAGCCATCCTTGGAAAACACGCTTGCACTTTTTGATTGTGGCGTCGACGACGTCGTGCGCAAGCCGGTGCATCCCCGGGAGATCCTGGCCCGAGCCGCCGCCATTCGGCGTCGACTGAAAGCGATTTCCAGCCACACGGACATCGGCGCGATCCGCGTGTTCTCGGATGGCCGCGATCCGGAAATTCACGGCGAAGTCTTTGCGCTTCCCCGTCGCGAGCGCCGCATCCTCGAATATTTGATCGCAAATCGCGGTCGTCGCGTCACCAAGACTCAGATCTTCAACGCGATCTACGGAATTTTCGACGACGAAGTCGAAGAGAACGTCGTCGAAAGTCATATTTCCAAGCTGCGCAAGAAGCTCCGGAAGAAGCTCGGCTTCGATCCGGTCGATTCGAAGCGCTTTCTTGGCTACTGCATTGATTGGAACTGATTTTTTTAGAACGGGCCGTGTTGCCTGAGCATTGTCGCTGCATTCTCCCGACGATCGTTCAGCTCCAGACAGCTTCACGCAAGGCCCACCAAATACTTTCAAGCCTACTAAGGGAATCGAGGTTTTCAGATGAGCATTTTTGGCAGCATGAAGACGGCCGTGTCCGGCATGAACGCCCAGGCAAACCGCCTCAGCACCGTCGCCGACAACATCGCGAACGCAAACACGACGGGCTACAAGGCCGTTTCGACCGCCTTCTCGTCGCTGGTTCTACCCTCGACCTCGGGTAACTACAATTCGGGTGGCGTCCAGACATCCGTTCGCCAGTCCGTGTCGGAGCAGGGCGATATCTCCTACACGACCTCTAGCTACGATCTCGCGATCTCTGGTGACGGTTTCTTCATCGCTCAGAGCCCGGACGGCGTTCCGGTCCTGACTCGCGCCGGCGATTTCACCAAGGATCCCGAAGGTAACCTGGTCAATTCCGCCGGCTTCAAGCTGATGGGCTACTCCTACAATTCGGGCGCTCCCTCGGTCGTCGTCAACGGCTTCTCGGGCCTTGTACCGATCAACGTCAACCAGTCCGGTCTGACGGCGATCGCCTCGACGACGGGTACGTTCTCCGGAAACCTCAATTCGAACGCGAACGTTGCGACCGGCAACCTGCCGAGCTCGAACACAGCGCCAATCACCGCTGACACGAAGCAGATGTCGATGGTCGGTTACGACAAGCTCGGCAACACCGTGCAGTACGATTTCTACTTCACCAAGACCGCGGCCGGGACGCCAGCTTCCCCAGGTCCGCCGCCGGTTGCAGCAACGTCCGGCACCTGGCAGGTCGCAGTCTACCGGCACGACGACGCGGCCACGGGCGGCACGTCATCGTTCCCCTATTCGTCGGCCGCGGTTGGTACGACGACGTTGACCTTCGACGCAAACGGCAAGATGGCTTCCGCCGGCGCGATGACGCTCACCGACCCGGTAACGGGTGGCTCCATCGCGATGGACGTGAGCGGCTTCACGCAGCTTGCTTCGGAATTCGCGGGCAGCGGTACGCCGAACGGCCAGGCTGCAAGCCCCGTCAAGGACGTGACGATCGACAAGGACGGCACGGTATATGCCAAGTACGCGGACGGCACGTCTAAGCCGCTCTACCGCGTTCCGCTGGCGACTGTCGCCAGCCCGGACAACATGACGCTGATGAGCGGCAACGTTTATAGCGCCAACGGCCAGTCGGGCGTGACGGTTACCGGCTTCCCGCAGACGAACGGCTTCGGCTCGATCCAAGCGGGTGCGCTGGAGAGCTCGAACGTCGACCTCGCCGGCGAACTGACCGAAATGATCGAATCGCAGCGCAGCTACACCGCCAATTCCAAGGTGTTCCAGACGGGGTCCGACATCATGGACGTCCTCGTCAACCTCAAGAGATAAGTAGGGTACGGATAAGCCATGTCGCTCACTTCCGCACTGAATACGGCGCAGAACATATTCAACAATACCGGCACTCAAAGCAGTGTCGTATCGAACAATATCTCGAACTCCAGCAACAGCGACTACGTGCGCCGGCAGGCGATGATCACCACCTCGCTGGGTGGCGCGCAGGTTGTGAAGATCAGCCGCGCGCAGGAAGACGCGCTGATGCGTCAGTGGCTGAAGGCGAGTGCGCAGGACAGTGGCCAGCAGACGTTGCTGGGCGGGCTGACCGACCTGAAATCGATCATGGGCGGCAACGATTACGAAACGTCGCCAGCCAACTACTTGGCGACGTTCCGCGAGAAGCTGCAGGCTTTCCGCACGTCGCCGAGCAGCACGATTGCCGCGCAGAGCGCAGTTACAGCAGCCCAAGACGTTGCCAATTCGCTGAACGACGCAACGAAATCCGTCCAGGCCGTTCGTCAGGGCGCCGACAAGGAAATCGCGACGCAGGTCTCGACTCTCAACACGCTGCTTGCGCAGTTCAAGACGGCGAACGACGCCGTCAAGAGCGCCACTGCGACCGGCGGCAATCCAGCCGATGCCCTGGACGAGCGGGACAAGCTGCTCAAGCAGATCTCTTCGATCGTCGGCGTTAACGCGGTCGACCGCGACAACGGCGATATGGCGCTCTACACGACCGACGGCACCGTCGTCTTCGATACGATCCCGCGCACAGTCACGTTTGTCGCCCAGAACACCTATACCGCTCAAACGAAGGGCAACGGCGTCTACATCGACGGCGTGCTGCTCGGCAGCGGCAAGGGCTCGACGAGCACGGCGCAGGGAAGCCTGCAAGCGCTGCTGCAGGTGCGTGATGATATCGCTCCGACCTTCCAGTCGCAGCTCGATGAGATCGCGAAGTCGCTGGTCACCATGTTCTCGGAAACCGGCGGCACCCCCACTACCACGCAGCCCGGCCTGTTTGTCTGGAAGACCGCGGTTGGAGCGCCGGGCGGTACCCCGACTGCGCCTGGCGTGATCGACGGCATTGCCGGCACGATCACCGTGAACGCCGCCGTCATCACCAACCAGGGCGGCGACCCGATGAAGTTGCGTGACGGCTCGATCTCGGGCCTCACCAATCTGAACACAACGGGCAGCAGCGGCTTCTCGGACAATCTCGACGCGCTCTACACGGAGATGGGCACCGCGCAGACCTTCTCGGCCACCGCCGGGCTGTCGTCCAACGTCAACATCATGGACTACGCCTCGAACTCGATCGGCTGGCTTGAGCAGTACCGAAGCGACGCGACGACGGCCTCCGAGAACACCTCCGCGGCGCTCTCGCGTTCGACGGAAGCATACTCCAACGAGACTGGCGTTAACCTCGACGAAGAGCTGACGCTGCTTCTCGATATCGAGCAGTCCTACAAGGCGGCTACGAAGATCCTCAACGCTGTCGACGAAATGATGAAGTCATTGCTGGATATAGCGAGTTAAGCCATGAAAAGTTCATTTATTTCTAGCTCAGCCATTCAGAACGCAATGCGATTGACGATCCGCCAGTCGCAGAAGCAATTGGTTAGCGCTTCTCTCGAAGCAACGACCGGCGTTTACGCCGACATTGGTGCCTCGCTTGGTTCGGGCGCGGCGAAAAGCGTGAATTTCACGGCCGAAGTCAGCCGTATCAAGGCTCTCAAGGGCAGCAATTCCGTCGTCTCAGCGCGGTTGGAAGCATCGCAGCTCGGCCTCGACAGCATGAAGAAGGCCGGCGATGCGCTGGTCTCCAAGCTGACCGCGCTTCAGGGTAGCCAGGACAAGACCAGCATCACGGTGGCAATGCAATCTGCCGGTGACGCGCTGTCGCAGCTGATGGATACCGGCAATTCGATGCTCAACGGCGAGTATCTGTTCTCGGGTATCAACACCGATGTCCAGCCGCTCACCAATCAGCAGACCGCCGCGACGACCGCTATTCAGACCAACCTGGAAGCTTATGCAAGCGGCCTCGGCAAACCGGTCAGCTCTCTGACGGGCGCCGAAATGGGCACCTTCATCACCAACTTCGTCGAGCCGATGTTCTCGCAGGACACCTTCAACGGCACCTCGACGCCGATCGCGTTCCCGCCGCCCGGTGCACCGACGCCCGTGGCGCCAGCGGCCTACGTGACGCCGCCTGCCTGGAGCGATTGGTCGGCTGCCTCGAACCAGAACATGACGAGCCGTATCAGCAACTCGGAAGTCGTGACGTCGTCCACCAACTCCAACTCGGACGGTATGCGCTACTTCGCGCTGGCCTCGATCACAGTATCGGCGTTGGCAAGCCAGAATGTAAGCGCTGACGCACTAAGCACGGTCACGTCGAAGGCGATTGGCTATGCGGCACAGGCAACGACTGGCATCGTGACGCAGGCGAGCCAGCTCGGCCTTTCGCAGGAGCGCGTCGAGAAGGCTAACGATGCCCTCGATGCCCAGTCCAGCATCATCCAGAACAAGCTCGTCGATCTCCAGGGCGTGGATACCTCGGAAGCATCGACGCTGGTCAACACGCTCCAGACGCAGCTGGAGACCGCCTACACCATTGTCTCGAAAATCCAGCAGTTGAGTCTCGTGAACTACCTTTGATGATCAAGGGTATGAAAGACAAAGAAGGATGCATGAATGTATCAGTTCTCTTACTCCGAGATCATGGAGGACTCGGTGGCCGATGCGAAGGAGCGGGAGCGTCAAGTTCTCGACCGGTCCATCGAGCTGCTGTCGATTGCGCGGGACAAAGAGAAATACAGCCGGGAAGCCATTGATGCATTGTTCTACACCCGGCGTGTTTGGGTGAGCTTTATCGAGGATCTCAAGCATCCGGACAACCAGCTTGAAATCCAGCTGCGGGCGAACCTCATCTCCATCGCGATCTGGATCTTGAAAGAGTGCGATCGGATCAGGCGCCGGCAGTCGACAAACTACCAAGGCATTATCGACGTTACCACCATCATCAGGGATGGACTAAAATGAAAAGCACACTTCGTATCTCGCTAAAAGCCGGGGAAAAGATCTTCATTAACGGTGCGGTTTTGCGCGTCGATCGCAAGGTCGCGTTGGAATTCCTGAACGATGTAACGTTCCTTCTTGAAAACCACGTTCTCCAGCCGGAAGACGCGACGACGCCTCTGCGTCAGCTCTACTTCATCGCGCAGATGATCCTCATCAATCCGGAAGGCAAGGATCAGTCGACGGCGATGTTCCGCAAGTCGATCACGATGTTGCTGACCTGCTTCAAGAACGAGGAAGTCCTCGCCGAACTGAAGCGCATTGACGGTCTGGTTTCCACCGGACGCGCCTTTGACGCGTTGAAGGCGATCCGCGGCCTCTATTCGATCGAAGACAGCATTCTCAACAACCAGGAAATGCACCCGACGATGGTCGAGCAGATTCGCAAGGAGATCGCGCCATGGCGGTAGACGGCGTATCAAACGTCAACAATTCTTCGTCGTCGAGCAACTCGAGCGCACAGCAAAAGGCAACGCTCAACTACGACAACTTCCTGCAGCTTCTCATCGCGCAGATGAAAAACCAGGATCCGACCGATCCGGTGGATGCGAGCGAGCAGATGTCGCAGCTGGCAAGCTTTTCGCAGGTCGAGCAGACGATCCAGACGAACAGCAAGCTGGACACGTTGCTGGCAAGCTCGAGCCTGACCCAGGCAGGCAGCTACATCGGCAAATACATGACCAGCGCGGACGGCAGCGTGAAGGGCACGGTCGCCTCGGTAAAGGTTTATTCCGACGGCATCATTGCGACGACGACCGATGGCGGTAATATCCTCGTTCAGGCGGGAATCACCCTGTCCGACAAGGCGCCGACGACGACAGATACTTCGTCGTCGAGCTAGGTGAAATGACAGAGCGGTTCGGCCCAGTCGGACGAACCGCAAGGCGATATGAGGTTGCCTGAAAATGAATGAAGCTGATGCACTTGACCTCTTCCAGGCAGCGATCTGGACCGTTCTCGTTTCCGCCGGCCCGGCGGTCGCCGCGGCCATGGTGGTCGGTCTGATCATCGCGCTTTTCCAAGCGCTGACGCAGGTTCAGGAAGCAACGCTCACCTTCGTTCCGAAGATCGTGGCCGTCCTCGTGACCATCGGCATCTCTGCGCCGTTTGTCGGATCGCAGATTTCGATTTTCACCAATCTGGTGTTTTCGCGCATCCAGTCTGGCTTCTGAGCCACCTTCGCGCAAGCTTCGCCATTTAGTTCTCGTTCCGAATTGGTGGGCATCATGCCCGCACCTCTCATGAAGAGACGGAATCGAAATGGCGCAACCTCCCGCACTTCCCCTTCCGAAAGCCGGACTTAGCGTACGTGATATCGGTTTTGCCATGGGCATCATCGTTATCATCTGCGTGCTTTTCCTGCCGATCCCGCCATTCCTGATCGACATGGGCCTGGCGTTCTCGATCGCCTTTTCGGTGCTGATCCTGATGGTGGCGCTGTGGATCCAGAAGCCACTCGATTTCTCGTCGTTCCCGACCATCCTTCTGATCGCGACCATGACGCGCTTGGCGCTCAACATCGCGACGACCCGTGTCATCCTTTCACACGGCAACGAGGGCCATGATGCCGCCGGCGGCGTCATCGCAGGGTTTGCAAGCCTCGTCATGTCCGGCGACTTCGTGATCGGTCTGATCGTCTTTCTGATCCTGATCACCATCAACTTCATCGTCATCACCAAGGGTGCAACGCGTATCGCCGAAGTCGGCGCGCGCTTCACCCTCGATGCGATCCCCGGCAAGCAGATGTCGATCGACGCCGATCTTTCTGCCGGCATCATCGACGAGAAGGAAGCCCAGCGCCGGCGTAAGGAACTCGAAGAGGAAAGCTCCTTCTTCGGTGCGATGGACGGTGCGTCCAAGTTCGTTCGCGGTGACGCGATTGCCGGTCTTCTGATTACCTGCATCAACATTTTCGGTGGCATCATCATCGGCTATTTCCGTCACGGGATGCCGATTGGCGAGGCCGCCGACGTTTTCGTCAAGCTCTCGGTCGGCGACGGCCTCGTCTCGCAGATGCCGGCGCTCATCGTTTCGCTCGCGGCCGGCCTTCTCGTTTCGCGCGGCGGCACGGTCGGTTCCACCGAGCAGGCGGTCGTCAATCAGCTCAGCAACTATCCGCGCGCGCTTTCGGTGTCCGCCGTGCTGATGGCAATCCTCGGCCTCATGCCGGGTCTGCCATTCGTCCCCTTCATGTTCCTTGCCGGTCTTCTGGCCTTCGGTGCCTGGTTCATTCCTCGCCAGGTCGAGGCCGAGAACAAGGCTCGACGCGAGCAGGAAGAGAAGAAGGTCGTCCAGAACAAGGAACTCGAAAAAGACTCCGTCAAGTCGGTGCTGCGCACCTCGGAGATCGAGCTCGCGCTCGGCAAGATGGTATCGACCCGTCTGCTCGGCGCCCATCAGGAGCTTGCCTTCCGTGTCGGAAAGATGCGCAAGAAGTTCGCGACGCAGTACGGCTTTGTCGTTCCCGAAATCAAGGTGACCGACGACATCGCCATCGCCGAGAAGTCCTATCAGATCCGAATCCACGGCACGACGGTCGCGTCGAACATGCTGCGCGTTGGCGAAGTTCTTGTTGTCACCGGCTCTGGCCGCAAGCCGAGCATTCCCGGCGACGAGATTCGAGAGCCGGCCTTCGGCATGCCCGCCGTTTCCATCCTTGAGGCTTTTTCCGAAGACTTGAAGCGCGAAGGTTTCCAGCCGATCGACAATGTTTCCGTTGTGCTGACGCATATGAGCGAAGTCATCCGCAACAATCTGCCGGCGCTTCTCTCCTACAAGGACGTGAAGGTGCTGATCGACAGGCTCGATCCGGAATACAAGAAGCTGGCCGACGAGATCTGCTCGTCGCATATGTCCTATTCCGGCCTGCAAGCCGTCTTGAAGCTGCTCCTTGCCGAGCGCGTATCAATTCGCAACCTGCATCTGATCCTGGAAGCCGTCGCCGAACTGGCGCCCCATGTCCGCAAGACCGAGCAGATTGTCGAACACGTTCGCGTTCGGATGGCGCAGCAGCTGTGTGGCGATCTTGCCGACAATGGCGTACTGCGGGTGTTGCGACTCGGCAGCAAGTGGGATCTTGCCTTCCATCAGGCTCTGAAGCGCGACAACAAGGGCGAGATCATCGAATTCGACATCGACCCGCGCATGCTCGAGGAGTTCAGCGAGCAGGCAACGAAAGTTATCCGTGAATTCATGGATCGCGGCCTGCCGTTCGCCCTTGTCACTTCGCCGGAAACCCGCTCCTATGTGCGCATGATCATCGAACGCTTGTTCGCAACGCTCCCGGTCCTCTCGCATGTAGAGCTCGCCAAGGGCATCGAGATAAAGATTCTGGGCTCTATTTCATGATAACTGACCCGCAAGGGACCGTGCTGGCGTTGTTCCTGATCTTCTGCAGGATCGGCGGCTGCGTCCTGGCGATGCCCGGCTTTTCCTCGGCGCGAGTGCCGCCGCAATTGCGGGTCTTCATCGGTGCTGCCCTGTCGCTGGCGATCCTTCCGGTCCTGTGGGATACGGTCTATCCGATCGTTCATACATCGAACGCCACCTATATCGGTTACATCTTCAGCGAATCGTTGATCGGTGTGATGTACGGCATGCTCGCTCGGGTCTACACACTCGGCCTGCAGTTCGCGGCCAGTGTCATCGCCATGATGGTGGGATACACGCAGCCGAGCGCCGGCGACATCTTCGAAGATACTCCCGAGACCAGCCTTTCAGGCTTCATCACCTTCGCCGGCATGATGATCCTGTTCATGATGGACTTTCATCACATCGTGTTCCGGGCGTTGGTGGATTCCTACACGTCGATGCCCTTCGGAGGCATCCTGCAGATGCGCAGCACGCTGATCTCGTTCACCGACACGCTGTCGTCGACCTTCATGATCATGCTGCGGCTCTCGAGCCCCTTCCTGATCTACGGCCTGATGTTCAATATCGCCATCGGCTTCATCAACAAGCTCGCGCCGCAGATTCCGGTGTACTTCATATCGACCCCGTACCTGCTTCTCGGCGGCCTGTTCCTTTTCTATTTCTCCGTGGCGGCACTGGTCAGCCAGTTCGGCCAGTCCTTCGCTAGCGTCTTTGTCGGCAGGTAGCGGCATGGCGGACAAGACACGCTCCCAGAAATTGAAGCGCCTCGTGGCCGTTCAACGTCATTTGGAGCAGATGGCCGAATTCGATCTTGCCGAAACCAGCCGCCAGCGCGCGGAGGTTAACGACCAGATGGACAGCGTCATCCTGGCGCTTGGTTCTATGGATCCGGTCCACCACGCCTTCTCGCAGGGCTACGCGGATCGGTTCAACCGGCTCGGGATCAAAGACAAACAGCTGACCGGCATGCAGCAGATTCACGAGATGCGCGTTGTTCAGGAGCGCGCCAAGGGCGACAGGCTGGAAGACGGCATGCGCGAGGCCTTGGAGTCGGAACGCCGCGAAGCCGATGACAACGCGGTCTATGATCTCATCGATCAAAAGTTCGGTACGCCAGCCTCCAGCAAGCTTCAAAAACCATAATCGTCACAATCTTAAAGCAAGAGGATTGTGACTTGGCTATTTCACCTCCGAGTGATCTGGTCCTGGATGTTGTCAAGGCTGCCGACCCACTCGAGGTCCAGGCGGCGCAGGACAAACTGAAGGCAAACCAGGCCGCTTTTGCCGCCAACAGTCTCGCCGAAGCCGGCAAAGGCTTCACGTCGGCCGTCGATATTCTCGACCGCGCCGTCGGCAAGACCGGTTTGAGCGACGGCAAGAATCGCACCACCAAGACGGAAGAGGTGCCGGAAACCTATCGCAAATTCGAGGCGATGGTGCTGCAGAACTTCATCAAGAACATGCTGCCGAGCGACAGTGAAGAAGTGTACGGCAAGGGTGCCACCGGTGATATCTGGAAGGGCATGATGGCCGAACAGCTCGGCAACGAGATTTCAAAGGGCGACGGCATCGGCATTGCCAAGCAGCTCTATCAGGACGCGCTGAAGAAGCAGGAAGGCAAGGTCGCCAACGCTTCGACCGATCAGGACGATCGCAACATGGCGATGAGTATGATCGACGAGTTCCAGCGCAAGACCTTCGGTACAACAACTGCGGACAACAAGTCCGCCAATGACGCCTGAGAGAATCGAGGACAAAAATGGAAATAATCTCGAACGAATACCGTATCAAATCGGTTCTTGGACGCCTGGAAATGATCATCGACAATGAGAACACGCGGATCGGCAACGATCCGCAGTTCGATCTCAAGGTGTCGAACGCGCACAAGAGCCGCTGCCTCTATGAACTCTCGATGCTCTTCCGCGACACCGACCCGAAGGAACTTGCGGAGACGCATCTTGACCAGCTTCACGGGCTGAAGAAGAAGCTGGTACTGAACGCACGGCGCGTCGAAGCTCATCTTGAGGCGGTCCGCACGGTTGCCGATCTCCTCAAGAATGCGGTTCAGGATGCGGATGCCGACGGCACCTATTCCCAAGAGCAATTCGTGGCACGTGACGCTTGATGATTAAGCTCGTTCTGACAGGCGTCTGGGTTTGCGCGATCACGCTGGCATCGGTCTATTTCTCGGTGCACATGGCCACGGCCCCTGCGCCGGCTCCTGATGATTCCAAGCAAAGCCAGCTCGAGCTTGTAAAGGGCGAGACGATCACCGTGCCGATCATTGCCGATGGTGCCGTCACCGGTTACTTCCTCGGCAAGGTGTCTTTCATGATGAACAAGGACGCGGTGAAGAACGTGTCCTTGCCTCTGACCGAAATGACCACCGACGAACTCTTCACACTGCTCGTCGGCAACAAGATGGTCGACATCTCGAACATGAAATCCTTCGATCCGAATGCCTTCCGGGAGATGATCAAGAAGGACATCAACCAGCATCTCGGCGGGGACTATATCGACCAGGTCATGCTGGAGCAGCTCGACTATCTCTCCAAGGAAGACGTCAAGGCAAACGCTTCCGGTCAACAGAAGAAGACGGTCAAGCCTGTCAACGTCGTAGCTCCGGCGCCAGTGTCGGATCCGGCTGCAACCGAATAGACCTTGCCGTTGCCGGCATGTCTGCGTGTGGGTCTCGATGGTTAATGATTCCTTCGTTCGCAACCGGCAATTCAAGCGATTTTCCTAAGGGATAGTTGAAATCGCGCTGCTACAAGTCCCGTCGATGGGCTGATTGTGCACCTGCATTCCGGTTCCCGGAATTCTTACATACGCTCCCAGGCGAACGCGCTCGGTCGATGCTCAATCGCCCGCGCGATTGATTATCTGTTCCGGGATGCATGCGGCATGAAGCACTACCGTCAGGAGACCGGCATGAACTTGATCGCGAATTTCGCGGTTCTGTCGTCCCGTCGTGCGATTTTCGATCTGCCGGTTTGCGATCTCGGCTGGGATGACGCGCTGGTGTTCATCAACGAACTGCTGTCGATACCGGTCGGACAGACGACGATCTCGTTCGTCAACGCGCGCAATATGCTGATGACGCTGCGCGACAGTGAATATCGTGCCGTTCTTGCGCAAAGTCTGCTGCTCCCCGATGGCCCGGGACTCGATATCGCATCGAAGGCGGCGCACGGATCACCGTTCCCAGCCAGCCTGAAGGCCGCCGATTTCGTGCCGGCGCTGCTGACGTTCATGGAAATACCACGGCGCATCGGCCTGGTCGGCAGCACCTCAGAGGCCGTCAGAAAGACAGCCGCGACATTCCGTCAGCACGCTCCGTGGCATGAATTCATCGCCATTTCCGACAGATTCGACGGGACCGAAGGGGGATCGGCGATCGTCAAGGAGATCGACCAGCAGCGACCCGACATACTCATCGTCGGGGCGACGACGCCGTCTCAGGAGAAATGGGTTCATAGGAATATCCGGGCTGATCACGCCCGGCTCGTTCTTGTTGCCGGTGACTTGTTCGCCGCCGTCGCCGGTGCTCCCCGTCGTCCGCTGACGATTGTGCGGAGGCTGGGCTTCGGACGCTCCTATCTCCGGACGCAGAAACCGGCTCGCTTGGGCCTTCAGCATGGCCTCGGCTTTGCAGCGTTTCTCTACTATGTGCTCCAGTACCGCCGATCACGCCGCAAACGGATCCTGAGTCGATCGAGGTAAGATGCTAGCGGCATCGCATCAGGCGCCGCCAGTTAACCATTTCTTTGCCATGAACATTTAGGCTTGGTTAACCATCCGCAATCGCGGGCGTCCGACCGTTCTTACGCATGAGATCCGGCGATGTACGACAGTAATCAGAGAAGCCAAGCCTTCGATCGGTCGGCCCCCCGGCGCGATCGTGCCGCGGCCCCATCCAATGCGGCGGCTGCGTTGCCGGCGGCCGAGGCACAACTGCTCGGCGTGATCGAGCGCGCGCTTGAGCAGCAGAGAGCGAGGCAGGCTGCCACGGCTGATGCGCCGGCGCTCGTCAACCGCATCGAGACGATCTTGGGCAAGAGGCTCGAAGCCGCAAACGATGCAGAATTTGCAGTGGTTGAGCCACAGCCAGTGGTGGCGGAGCCAGAGGTGGTGCGTCCGGCCGCAAATCTCAATCAGGTGCCACTTGCCGTCGGTGCGCGGCGTTTGCAGCCCCTTTTCATGATTGGTCTCATGTGTGCATTGGGCGCCGCGAGCGGTACTCTGATCCCGGTGGAACCGGCGCGCTATAGCGCCGAAGGCAGGCTTAGCATCCAAGGCACCGGCCAAGGTCGCGGTGAAATGGCAAAAGCGGCCGAAAGGACGCTTTTGTCTTCTCACACGGTCGCAGCAACCGTCGCGGCATTGAAGCTCGATCGCGATGCCGAGTTTTCCGGGGCGTCCTCCGATGCGCTTGCGGTGGCTTTCGACCTGATCGCGGCCGATGGCGCCGCCACCGATCCTGTTTCACGCGCCGAGGCATCACTCGCCTCCGCAATTCAAACGGCGACCGATACACATGCGGGCACGGTCGATTTCAAGGTGACGACCGGGAGTGTGGCGAAATCCACGCGGATCGCCGGCTACCTTGCCTCAATCCTAACAGGCGCAGGCGCCACCACCGCAGTGGCCGAAGGCGGATCGCTGAAGAAGGCGGCTGACGCCGCACAGCTCGAACTTTCCTCCTTCACGCAGAAGAGCGGCGAAGGAAACGTCAAGGTTGCCACTGATCTGCGGCAGCAGATCGGAAGCGTTGATGCGGAGGTGAAGGCGGCCGAGCAACGCATCGTCACCGCTCAGGACAGGGTGCGCCGGCTGAAAACGGCGAAAGTCGGCGATGTGTTGGCCGGCACACTGGATGCGGATCTCATGTCGCCGACACTCGTCGAGCGCCGCGACAAGGATGTGGCCGCGCAACTCGCCCTTTCGCAACTGTCCGTCAGTCTCGGCCCCCGTCATCCTCAGCTTCAGGCGCAGCAGGCGGAGGTCGACAGCGTGAGGGCAGCAGTCGGCGACGAACTGGCGCGCCTGGTGCGCGACGCGAATGATGAGATCAAGTCAGCCACTACAGACAAACGGCAGCTGACTGACCGTCGCAATGCGCTCATCGCGCAGAGCAAGGATACGGGTGTCGACCTGGCCAAACTCATCGAACTCCGCGACAAGGCGAGCGCGGCGCGCTCGCGTCTTGACGATGCGATTACCACAGGATCCGTGCCTGGCGCTGGCGGCGTGCAACTGCTGAAACCCGTGCAGGTCGCGGCGGTGCCGGCCGATCAAGGCTGGCTTCCACCGCTGCTCGGCGCTCTTGCTGGGCTTGCTTTCGGCCTCGCGACTCTCTCAATAAAGGCGCGTACGATCTTGGCTGTTCCGATAAGGAAAGAGCCATCAATGCGGACAATTACGCGAGAGCCGGCAATTGTCACTCCATCATTGGCTCCGGTCGAGACTTCACAGGACATGGCCTCCATCCGCGCGGACCTCGCCGCTATGCGGCAGAGGCTGCATACCCGGTCGGCGACGTCCTGACCTTGCTGCGACACGATTGTTCTTGCATTTGCCATTTTAGGCAGGATAGGGCGTGGACAGGCAAATCGCGCTGAGCGCCACCGGCTACAATGAGCGAAAGCAAGGGCAGGAGACAGTCTTGACGACAGTGATTGATGGCAAACAGGTCGCAGCTTCCGTCATCGAAACGGTAAAGGCGGCGACATCGGCACTGGACAAGCAGAGTGGCGTCAAGACGGGACTCGCCGTCGTGATCGTCGGCGATGACCCGGCCAGCCATGCCTACGTCAATTCCAAGAGCAAGATGGCGAAGGAATGCGGGTTCAAATCCGTCCAGCACACCTTGCCGGTCGAGACGACCCAGGAGGAGTTGGCGGCGCTCGTCGCTTCGCTGAACGACGATCCGTCGATCCACGGCATCCTCGTGCAACTACCGCTGCCCAAGCACCTGAAATCCGAGCCGATCATCCAATCGATCCTGCCGGAAAAGGACGTCGATGGTCTCCACGTCGTCAATGCCGGTAAGCTTGCGACCGGCGATCTCGAAACAGGCTTGGTCTCCTGCACACCGGCAGGCGCGATGGTCTTTGTGCGCCGGACACACGGCGAAGATCTTTCTGGCTTGAATGCCGTGGTTATCGGCCGCTCGAACCTCTTCGGCAAGCCGATGGCACAATTGCTGCTGAACGCCAATGCGACGGTGACGATTGCTCACTCGCGCACAAAGGATTTGCCCTCCGTCTGCCGCAACGCGGACATTCTGGTTGCGGCAGTCGGACGCCCCGAGATGGTCAAGAGCGATTGGGTAAAGCCCGGCGCTACCGTCATCGATGTCGGCATCAACCGCATTCCCGCGCCGGAAAAGGGTGAAGGCAAGACCCGTCTTGTTGGCGACGTTGCCTTTGACGAAGCCGCGAAAGTCGCTGCGGTCATCACGCCGGTTCCCGGCGGGGTAGGGCCGATGACGATCGCGATGCTGATGGCCAACACCGTCATCGCCGCGCATCGCACGGCTGGTCAAACCCCGCCCAAGTTCTGATCCGCTCGCGGCACAGGCCCCGTCGAGGACCTGACGATCAGCTCGGTCTTCCAGAGTTCCTGCTCCGGAAACGGCCCATCCTGCTTGATCGTGCCGATGAGGCGCTGGGCAATGCGAACGCCCGCGGCGCGCAGCGACGATCGCGTCGTTGTCAGCGGCACGGAGAAGTTCTCTGGCTTCAGATGCGGCAGGACGTCGTCATGCGCGATTAGTGAGACGTCCTCCCCGAGCTTCAAACCAACCTGATTGACGGCGCGGATTGCGCCGAGCGCCAGCACCGTACTGGAACACAGGATCGCCGTCGGCCGCTCCGGCATCTGCAGGAACCGTTCCATAGCAGTCTGGCCAAGCTCGTCGGTCATCGTCGTGTGGCTCATGTGATCGTCCGGAAGTGACAATCCGCGCTCGGAAAGCGCGGCAATCATCCCGTTCTTGCGGCGCATTGCGAAGTCGAGATGTTCCGGCCCGTTGAGCAGGGCGAAGCGCGTATGGCCGAGTTGCAGCAGCAAGCGCGTGGCATCGTAGAAAGCGCCTTCGTTATCGATATCGAGATAAGGGTAGTCCGGCTCAGAACCGATGGAACGACCATGCACGAGGAAGGGCATGGAGAGCGACTTCAGCATTGGCAGCCGCGGATCGTGGCCACGCATATAGGCCACAAACAGCGCATCGACATTGCCGCTGATCGCAAGCCGCCGCAGCGCGCCCACTTCGTCGTTAGGATCGGCAGGCATGATCACGAAATGAAAATCGTGGCGGACGGCCTCCTCGCCGAGGCCCGTCAGGAACTCGCCGAAGTGCACATCGGAATAGTGGTCGGGAGCCGTCGGCATCACAAGGCCGATCGAGCCGGCCTTGCCGGTTGCAAGCCGCTGAGCCGCCTTGTTCGGGCGGTAGCCAGTTTCCTTCACCGCCTGCAGAACGCGCTCGCGCGTCGCTTCATTGACCTCTGGATAGCCGTTCAATGCACGGCTTACCGTCGTCTGCGACAGGCCAAGCAATTCCGATAGCTGTTTCAAATTCACGTGCTATGCTTCCTCCGCCTACCCTGGTTGCCAGCTCCCAATGGCATCCAAAGCGCTTTTAATTATGTAGCAATTGTGCCGCTTGACTCAAGGAAAATCGCTCCATATTCCCAAGATATGGCGCTGAAGCCGTGATATAAAAGGCCGCATCTTTTACGCTTTTCGCAAAATTGCTTGACTCTTTTCCGCCGAAAGTGACATGAGTGCTTTTGTCAAAGCGCTTTGGAACGGCGTCAAAATGGTTCAAAAGTGCGGTTGGGATTGTGATGGGAGGTTGATCACATGAGAAAGACGTTTTTGATGGGCGTTGCTGCGGCGGCGCTTTTTGCTGCCGGTGCCGCATCTGCTGCCGATCTAAAGTTTGCCCCTGGGCAGGATTCGAAGTTCAACTGGAAGAGCTACGACGATTTCAAGGCTGCTCACGCCGATCTCAAGGGCGAGCAGATGACGATCTTCGGGCCGTGGCGCGGCGAAGACGAAGCCTTCTTCCGCAGCATTCTTGCTTATTTCACCGAAGCGACCGGCGTAGACGCCAAGTATTCCTCTTCGGAAAACTACGAACAGCAGATCGTCATTGACACGCAGGCTGGTTCGCCGCCGAATATCGCCGTTCTGCCGCAGCCGGGCCTTCTCGCCGATCTCGCCAGCAAGGGATTCTTGACGCCGCTTGGTGAAGAGAACTCCAAGTGGATCAAGGACAACTACGGCGCTGGCGACAGCTGGGTCGGCTACGGCACCTACAAGGGCAAGGACGGCAAAGAAGCTTTCTATGCCTTCCCGTATAAGGCCGACGTGAAGTCGCTGGTCTGGTACGTTCCCGAGAATTTCAAGGAAGCAGGCTACAAGGTCCCGACGACCATGGAAGAACTGCACGCCCTGACGGACCAGATCGTCAAGGACGGCGGTGTTCCGTGGTGCATCGGTCTCGGTTCAGGCGGTGCGACCGGTTGGCCGGCAACGGACTGGATTGAAGACATCATGCTGCGCCAGCAGAAGCCTGACGTTTACGACAAGTGGACCACCAACGAAGTGAAGTTCACGGATCCTGCCGTGGTCGCTGCGATCGAGGAATTCGGTTCCTTCGCCAAGAACGAGAAGTACGTCAGTGGCGGTGTTGCAGCTGTTGCCGCAACCGACTTCCGCGACAGCCCGAAGGGCCTCTTCGGGGTGCCGCCGAAGTGCTACCTGCACCATCAGGCTTCGTTCATCCCGTCCTTCTTCCCTGAAGGCACGAAGCTCGGTCAGGATGCCGACTTCTTCTACATGCCGACCTATGCGGCGCATGCCGACCTCGGCAAGCCGGTTCTCGGTGCCGGTACGCTCGTCACCATCACCAAGGACTCCAAGGCTGCTCGTGCTTTCGTCGAATTCCTGAAGACGCCGATCGCACACGAAGTCTGGATGGCGCAGTCGAGCTTCCTGACGCCGTACAAGGGTGTCAACACGGCCGCCTACGCCAATGAGCAGATGAAGAAGGAAGGCGAGATCCTGACGACCGCGACTACCTTCCGCTTCGATGGCTCCGACCTGATGCCTGGCAAGATCGGTGCCGGTGCGTTCTGGACCGGCATGGTCGATTTCGTCGGTGGCAAGTCCGCGGAAGAGACCGCCACGGAAATCCAGGGCGCCTGGGATGCCATCAAGTAACAACGCCTGAGTTCCATGCCGCCGTTTGCGGCGGCATGATTGAAGTGCATGGCCGGATACTGGGAGTGTCCGGCCACTGTCGCCTGTCGTTTCGAAAGCGACGGCGGCGTGACGACATCGGCGCGCAAACCCGTCAGGATAGACCGGGTCGCAGGGGAGGGACGAATGCTGTCGCAGATAGTTTCCGCTTTAGGGGTCGTGGTCGTGGCGGTCTTCGCCTGCTCGGCCTATTTCTACTTCTCGAACAAGATCTTGGATTGGTCGCTGCCGGTGAAGCATGGCGACATCCATTTCGCGGCGCGTAACCTGAACCGCCGGGCAATGATCCGACCGTGGCTGTTCATCGGGCCTGCCCTTTTGCTGCTTGTCGTCTATCTCGTCTATCCTGTGGTCGCGACGCTGATCCTGTCTTTCTATGATCGCTCCGGCGAACAGTTCGTCGGCTTTGCGAACTACCAGTGGGCGTTTACCGACCGCGAATTCCGTCAGTCGATCTTCAACAACATCCTGTGGCTGGCTGTCGTGCCGGCGGCCTGCACTTTCTTCGGCCTCGTTATCGCCGTCATGACCGATCGCATCTGGTGGGGCAATATCGCCAAGAGCATCGTGTTCATGCCGATGGCGATCTCCTTCGTCGGCGCATCGGTCATCTGGAAGTTCATCTACGAGTATCGTGGCGGCAACGATGTACAGATCGGCCTGCTCAACGCCATCGTCCAGCTGTTCGGCGGCACGCCGCAGGTGTGGATCTCGGTGCCCTTTTGGAACAACTTCTTCCTGATGATCATCCTGATCTGGATTCAGACGGGCTTCGCCATGGTGATCCTGTCCGCAGCACTTCGCGGCATCCCGGAGGAAACCATCGAGGCTGCCGTCATCGACGGCGCGAATGGTTGGCAGATCTTCTGGCGCATCATGGTGCCGCAGGTCTGGGGCACGATCGCCGTTGTCTGGACGACGATCACGATCCTCGTCCTCAAGGTCTTCGATATCGTGCTGACCATGACCAATGGTCAATGGAATACGATGGTGCTCGCCAATCTCATGTTCAACTGGCTTTTCCGTGGAGGCGGCGATTCCGGCCGAAGTGCTGTTATCGCGTTGATCATCATGCTCGCCGTGACGCCGATCATGGTTTGGAACGTCCGCCGTGCAAATCGCGAGCTGGGAGGCCACTGAGATGACGCTGACCCGAGATTTCTTCAAGATCGGCCCCGCCCGCCTCTTCGTTCACTTCGCAGTCCTAGTCATCGTCATCATTTGGCTGATCCCGACGCTCGGCATCTTTGTCAGTGCGTTGCGCGACAAAGACCAGCTCGTCGTCTCAGGCTGGTGGACGGCTTTTGCCGGCTCGTCGCGGACGGTTGCGGCGCGTCTTGGCCAGCCGGACCAGCAGACGCAGGAGGGAGCCGTCTACGTCATTTCCGGCAATGTGCTGGAGGGCCAGCAGGGCCGTTCCATCCGGGCCTTCGGAACGCGCGTCCAGCAGCCATCTGCCTATAAGGCCGGCGAGACGGCAGATCTTGGCGATGGCCTTTCGCTCATCGTCGCCAGCGATGGCAACTATCGTTACATGAAGAACGCCGCCTTTGGACCGGATGATGGCGGCCGGCGTGTTTACATTTCCGTCGCCACGCCGCCGGAATTCACCCTGCAGAACTACAAGAACGTTTTGACCAGCGAGGGGATTGGCCAATCCTTCATCAACTCGTTGACCGTGACCATCCCGGCGACGATCATCCCGATCCTCATTGCCGCCTTCGCCGCCTATGCGCTGAGCTGGATGGAATTCCCCGGCCGCGCGTTGATGATCGCGCTCGTCGTCGGCCTGATCGTCGTGCCGCTGCAGATGTCGCTGATCCCGCTTCTCAGGCTTTATAACGGCATCGGCGCGCTACTCGACGCTCCGTCGAAGACCTATCCCGGTATCTGGTTTGCTCACACCGCCTTCGGCATGCCGCTCGCCATCTACCTGCTGCGCGCCTATATCGCCGGCCTTCCGAAGGAGATCATCGAATCCGCCCGCGTCGACGGCGCCAGCGATTTCGAAATCTTTACCCGTATCGTACTGCCTTTGTCCTTCCCGGCGCTCGCATCCTTCGCGATCTTCCAGTTCCTGTGGGTGTGGAACGACCTGCTCGTCGCCATGGTCTTCCTCGGAACCGACAGGGATCACCTCGTTCTGACAGGTGCCCTGAATGCACTGCTCGGCTCGCGAGGTGGCAACTGGGAAATCCTGACGGCCTCGGCCTTCGTCACCATTGTCGTACCGTTGCTCGTGTTCTTTAGCTTGCAGCGCTATCTGGTGCGTGGTCTGCTCGCGGGCTCGGTCAAGGGCGGCTAGCAACCCAAGAGCATCCAACAGGAAACATGAGCATGGCATCCCAATCCATTTTGACGGCCGACAAGGACTGGTGGCGCGGCGCGGTGATCTATCAGATCTACCCGCGCTCCTACCAGGACTCCAATGGCGACGGCATCGGCGACCTCAAGGGCATCACTGCCCGACTGCCGCATGTCGCCGCCCTTGGCGCCGATGCGATCTGGATTTCGCCCTTCTTCACCTCGCCAATGCGCGATTTCGGCTATGACGTCTCCGACTACGAAAACGTCGATCCGATTTTTGGCACGCTGGTGGACTTCGACACGCTGATAGCAGAAGCCCATCGCCTCGGTATCCGCGTGATGATCGACCTCGTCATCTCGCACAGCTCGGACCAGCATCCGTGGTTCGTCGAAAGCCGCACGAGCAAGACGAACGCCAAGGCGGATTGGTATGTCTGGGCCGATGCCAAGCCGGACGGCACGCCGCCGAACAACTGGCTGTCGATCTTCGGCGGGTCCGCATGGGCGTGGGACCCGACGCGCATGCAATACTACATGCATAACTTCCTGACCTCGCAACCGGATATGAACCTGCACAATCCCGAGGTTCAGGATCGGCTGCTAGATGTGGTGCGCTTCTGGCTGAAGCGCGGCGTCGACGGCTTCCGTCTCGATACGATCAACTTCTACTTCCATGATAGGGAACTGCGCGACAATCCGGCTCTGCCCCCCGAGCGTCGCAACGCGTCCACCGCTCCGGCGGTCAATCCCTATAACTTCCAGGAACACGTCTACGACAAGAACCGCCCGGAGAACCTCGAGTTTCTCAAGCGGTTCCGCGCCGTGCTCGAGGAGTTTCCGGCGATTGCGGCCGTCGGCGAGGTGGGCGACAGCCAGCGCGGTCTCGAGATCGTCGGGGAATACACATCAGGCAACGACAAGATGCATATGTGCTATGCCTTCGAGTTCCTGGCGCCCGATCCCCTGGCTCCCGAGCGGGTTGAAGAGGTCATGGAAGACTTCGCTGCGGCAGCACCGGATGGCTGGGCGTGCTGGGCTTTCTCCAACCACGATGTCATGCGCCATGTCAGCCGCTGGGGATCGCTGGTCGCTGACCACGATGCCTTTGCCAAGCAGTATGCGTCCCTGCTGCTGACGTTGCGCGGCTCTGTCTGCCTCTATCAGGGCGAGGAACTCGGCCTCACCGAGGCCGATCTTGCCTACCAGGACCTGCAGGACCCGTACGGCATCCAGTTCTGGCCGGAGTTCAAGGGCCGTGACGGCTGCCGCACGCCGATGGTCTGGGACAGTCAGGTTGCTCAGGGTGGCTTCTCCACCGTCAAGCCATGGCTGCCGGTCCCGGTCGAACACATCCTGCGCGCCGTCAGCGTCCAGCAGGGCGATGAGACCTCGGTGTTCGAGCACTATCGCCGCTTCCTCGCCTTCCGCAAGCAGCATCCGGCCTTTGCCAAGGGCGAGATCGAGTTCATGGAACCGCAGGACGACGTGCTTATTTTCGTGCGCGAATACGGCAACGAAAAGCTGCTTTGTGTCTTCAACATGAGCGCTACCGAAAGCGCAGCTGTTTTGCCCGCCGGCGACTGGCAGGCGTTGACGGGCCACGGCTTCGTCAGCAATAACTACGGTGAGAAGATCGATATTCCGGCATGGGGAGCGTATTTCGCTCGTCTCGCCTGACGATTCTGGAGGAGGAATTAATGACTGGACTGACGCTCAAGGATATTCGCAAATCCTACGGCTCCGTGGACGTTCTTCACGGGATCGATCTTGAGATCAAGGAGGGCGAGTTCGTTGTGTTCGTCGGTCCTTCGGGCTGCGGAAAATCCACGCTGTTGCGCATGATTGCCGGCCTGGAGAACATCACCGGCGGTGACATGTATATCGATGGCCAACTGGTCAACGATGTGCCGCCGTCGAAGCGCGGCATCGCCATGGTGTTCCAATCCTACGCGCTCTATCCGCACATGACGGTTTACGACAACATGGCGTTTGGCATGAAGATCGCCGGCGAAAGCAAGCAGGAGATCGATCGCCGTGTTCGTGCTGCGGCCGACAGCCTGCAGCTCGGCAAGTATCTCGATCGTCTGCCGAAGGCACTCTCCGGTGGTCAGCGCCAGCGCGTGGCCATCGGCCGCGCCATCTGCCGCAACCCCAAAGTCTTCCTCTTCGACGAGCCGCTGTCGAACCTCGATGCAGCGCTTCGTGTCGCAACCCGCATCGAGATTGCCCGCCTCAGCGAGCAGATGGCCGGCACGACAATGATCTACGTCACCCACGATCAGGTCGAAGCGATGACGCTTGCCGACCGGATCGTCGTTCTTTCTGCAGGCAACATCGAGCAGGTAGGCGCACCGCTGGAACTCTACGAGCGCCCGGCAAACCTCTTCGTCGCGAAGTTCATCGGCTCTCCGGCGATGAACGTCATTCCTGCGACCATCACCGAAGCTGGCAACACGACAACGGTGACGCTGACGGGGGGCAAGTCCGTCACGCTGGATATTGCGACAGCGGCTTCCGAGAAGGGCAAGACGGCAAGCTTCGGCGTCCGCCCTGAAGATCTGCGCGTCGCCGGTGCGGGCGACGACTACCTCTTCGAAGGCGAAGTCTCGATCGTCGAGGCGCTCGGTGAGGTGACGCTTCTCTACATCGAGGGCCTTGTCCGCGGCGAACCGATCATCGTCAAGCTACCAGGCATTTACGACATCAAAAGGGGCCAGAAGATGCATTTCTCGGCCGACCGTTCCAAATTGCATCTCTTTGATGCGGACGGCCGTACGTATCGTAAATAAAAGTGCTCCAAACGGGAGCAGCAAAAAACAAAGCCCGGGGGTCAGCAAGCGCTGCCGGGCTTTTTATGTATCTGATCGAAAACAATATTATTTGCTGAGACACGCCCCGCCGTTCGCTGTGGATAGTACTCGATATCGAAACTGCTCTCACCTTCTGTTAAGCATCGCCCGCTAGTATTTCCTCATTGAGTATTGAGGGGAATACGAGCGGTGGCTCCATCCAATCCGATGCCTTTTGGGCAGCACTTTCTGAACAAAGAGGAATCCTTCATGTACGACCGCGAAGTGCGGTTCAGAATGGAGGATACGAGGAACGCCGCGCGCATCGAATATACGGAAAAAGGCGTCATGCACATGGCGTCCCGGCGGTGCGACATCATTCGCATTTCCAAGAGCACGGCGGTTCTCGCGCTCCTCACCCAATACGCCCTTCCGAAGCAGTTCTATCTCGATATTCCGGACGCGCGCATCACCAAAGTCGGCTGCATGCTGATGAGGGTGAATGCAAACAACACGATCGAAGTCCGATTCCTGCGCATGCTGAACGACAAGGAACTGAACAAGATCTTCGTCTACAGCACACATCCGGCGCACCGCGATCGCGTGCTCGATATTCGCGCCTGAGTTTTCAAACCATTAAAAGACAAAGCCCGCGAGCTTCCTCGCGGGCTTTGTTGTTTGATGGCTGGCTACCGACTAGTGGAACAGCACACTCGCACCACGATCCGACGGGCCAACCGCCCGGCGGAATGGCGCAAACAGGTCGCGGCCCATGCCGAATTCGTTCTCCGACAGGTCGGCGACCACCGACTCACGCTCGGCCATATCAGCTGCGTCGACAAGAACTTCCAAAGTGCCGGCGATCGCGTCGAGACGGATGATATCGCCGTCCTTGATGCGAGCGATCGGGCCGCCATCGACAGCCTCGGGCGTGACGTGGATCGCCGCCGGCACTTTGCCGGAGGCGCCGGACATGCGGCCATCTGTCAGCAGCGCGACGCGGAAGCCGCGATCCTGCAGCACGCCGAGCGGCGGCGTCAGCTTGTGCAGTTCCGGCATGCCGTTCGCCTTCGGTCCCTGGAAGCGCACGACGGCGATGAAGTCCTTGTTGAGTTTGCCTTCCTTGAAAGCGTCCTGAAGCTCCTGCTGGCTATGGAAGACAACGGCCGGTGCTTCGATGACATGCCGGTCCGGCTTGACCGCCGAGATCTTGATGACTGCCTTGCCGATATTGCCGCGAAGCATCTTCAGGCCGCCATTAGCCTGGAAGGGCGTTTCGATATTGGCGAGCACCTTCGGGTCGACACTCTTTTCCGGTGCGGGTTCGCGCACGATCGCGCCGTCGTCGCCGAGGCGGGGGTCGATCGTGTAGGCCTGCAGGCCATGTCCGAAGACGGTGCGTACGTCATCATGTACCATGCCGTGCTTGAGCAATTCCTTGATGAGGAAGCCCATGCCGCCGGCGGCGTGGAAGTGGTTAACGTCGGCAAGGCCGTTCGGATAGACGCGTGCCAACAGCGGCACGATCTCGGAGAGCTCGGCAATATCCTGCCAGGTGAGCTGGATACCGGCTGCCCGCGCCATGGCGACGAGGTGCAGCGTGTGGTTCGTCGAGCCGCCGGTGGCATGCAGGCCGACGACACCGTTGACGACCGAGCGCTCGTCGATCATCTCGCCGGCCGGCGTGAATTCGTTGCCCTGCGCGGTGATCGCCAGCGCCCGTTTGGCCGCTTCGCGCGTGAAGGCCTCGCGCAGCGGCGTGCCTGGATTGATGAAGGAGGAGCCAGGCATATGGAAGCCCATGATTTCCATCAGCATCTGGTTCGAGTTCGCCGTACCGTAGAAGGTGCAGGTGCCCGGACCGTGATACGACTTCGATTCAGCCTCTAGCAACTCGGCACGGCCAACCTTGCCTTCGGCATAGAGCTGGCGCACGCGCGACTTTTCGTCGTTCGGCAGTCCCGACGTCATCGGGCCGGCAGGAACGAAGATCGCAGGCAGATGGCCGAAGGATAGGGCGGCGATGACGAGACCCGGCACGATCTTGTCGCAGACGCCGAGGAAGAGAGCGGCATCGAACATGTTGTGGGAGAGGCCAACGCCGGCCGCCATGGCGATCAGGTCGCGGGAAAACAACGAGAGCTCCATCCCCGGCTGACCTTGGGTGACGCCGTCGCACATGGCGGGGACAGCGCCTGCGACCTGTGCAATGCCGCCGGCCTCGGCTGCCGCCTCGCGGATAATCGCGGGATAGGTCTCGAACGGCTGATGCGCCGAGAGCATGTCATTGTAGGAGGTGATGATGCCGAGATTGGGCACGCGGTCTCCCGCAAGAGCGTCTTTCTCGGCGGGGGAACAGACCGCAAAGCCATGCGCGAGGTTGGCGCATCCGAGAACGGAGCGGCTCACACTCTTCGAGGCGGCATTGCGCAGGCGCTCCAGATAAAGTCCGCGCGTCGGCTTCGATCGTTCGACAATGCGGGCGGTGATCGCAGAAATGCGTGCATTAGCGGACATGGGAGGTATCCTGCCTTGTTTGCTCTTCAGTTTTTCGTTCGCGGCTATCTGCCCGAAGGCTTATGGAGCCCAGTAGATTTCGACGGGGCTCGCTGCCCGCCGCAGAATGGCGCGGATCGGCATCTCTGCCTCGTCGCCGGCGCCTTCCGCCTTCGCCAGGACGTCCTTTTTGCTCTCGCCTTCGATATGAAGCACGAGCAGCTTTGCATCCTGGAGGCTGGAGAAGGTGAAGGTCAGCCGCGGTTCGCCCGCGCCCTCAGCCTCCATGGTGATGATACCACGCGGCGTCTTCGGGTCGAGGGCGGCTTTGAGGTTGCTGCCATCAGGGAAGAACGAAGCGGTGTGGCCATCACCACCCATCCCGAGAATCGCAACATCGAAGGGATTGCCGATTGTTTCGGTCGCCTTCGTCGCGAGCTTTGCGGCGTCCTCGACCGAAGCTGCCGGCTGGTAGAGCGGCAGGAAATTCGCTGCCTTGGCCTTGTTCTGGAGAAGGTTTTCGGCCACCAGCAGATGGTTCGAGCGTGGGTTGTCGGCCGGAACAAAGCGTTCATCCACGAGCGTGATGGTCACCTTCGCCCAGTTGAGATCGCGCGCCGAAAGCTCCTGAAAGAAGCGCTTCGGCGTCGAGCCGCCGGAAACGGCAAAGGTTGCCGCTCCCCGTTCGTCGATTGCCGCGGAAAGCGACGCAGCGACTTTGTCTGCTAGGTTGCGAGCCAGTTCCGCGCCATTGGCAAAAGCATGCATCGTCGCTGCCATCGTCTTTGATCCTACAGGTTGTCGTGCCAGGTGCGGCCATCACGCTCGATGAGCGCAATCGACTGGCTGGGGCCCCAGGTGCCGGCGGTGTAACCCTGAACCTTCTGGCCGGTGGATTCCCAGCCCTTCAGGATCGGATCGACCCACTGCCACGCGGCCTCGACTTCGTCGCGGCGCATGAACAGCGTCTGGTTGGAGCGGATGACGTCCATCAGCAGGCGCTCGTATGCGTCAGGGTTACGGACCTGGAAGGCGTCGGCGAAGCTCATATCGAGCGACACGTTGCGCAGACGCATGCCGCCCGGGCCGGGGTCTTTGATCATCAGCGACTGCTTGACGCCTTCGTCAGGCTGCAGGCGGATGATGAGCTGGTTCTGGTTGATACGACCGGCGGACTGGTCGAAGACCGAGTGCGGGATCGGCTTGAAAGTGATGACGATCTCCGACATGCGACCCGCAAGGCGCTTGCCGGTTCGAATGTAGAAGGGAACGCCAGCCCAGCGCCAATTGCCGATCTCCGCCTTGATCGCCACGAAGGTCTCGGTGTTCGAAACGCCGCCTTCGAGCTCTTCAAGGTATCCCTTGACCGGACCGCTGCCGGAAGCGCCGGCACGATATTGGCCGCGAACGGTGCTCGTCTCGACGTTCGATGCATTGATCGGCTTCAGCGCGCGCAGCACCTTCAGCTTCTCGTCGCGGACGGCCTCGGAGTCCATCGAGGAGGGGACTTCCATCGCGACCAGGCAGACGAGCTGCATGATGTGGTTCTGCACCATGTCGCGCAGCGCCCCAGCGGTGTCGTAATATCCGGCGCGGCCTTCGAGACCGACCGACTCCGCGACCGTGATCTGCACGTGGTCGATATGGTTGGCGTTCCACAGCGGCTCGTAGAGGGCGTTGGCAAAGCGCAGCGCCATCAGGTTCTGCACCGTTTCCTTGCCAAGGTAATGGTCGATGCGGAAGATCTGCTCTTCCTTGAAGACCTTCCCGATGGTGTCGTTCAGCTGCAGGGCGGAAGCGAGATCGCGACCGATCGGCTTCTCGACCACGATGCGCGTCGACTTGGTGATCAGCTTATGATCGTGGATCTTCTGCGAAATGTCGCCGAAAATGCCCGGTGCGACGGCGAGGTAGAAGGCGCGTACGCGATCCTTGCCTTCGTCCAGAAGCTTCTTGAGGTGATCCCAGCCGGCATCCGAGCGCGCATCGACTGGTACGTAGTACAGGCGCTGCAGGAACTTCGTGACTTCGGCTTCGTTGTATTCGCCCTTCTTGAGGTGTTCGTTCAGGGCATCCTGGGCAAACTTTCGATATTCCTCGTTCGTCAGCGGGCTACGCGACGCACCGATGATGCGGGTCGGCTCGGAGAACTGACCCTCGACTTGCCGGTGATAAAGGGCCGGCAGCAACTTGCGTTCTGCAAGGTCGCCACTGCCGCCGAAAACGACATAATCAAAGGGTTCAACGGGGATGGTTTGGCTGCTCATGAGGATGTCTCTCAATCAGACGGGTTATTGGCTCTTTAATCTAATCGATTTAAAAAAGCCAGTGTGCGATGCAATGAATCTCTCGGAAAGAGGTTTTAGATCGAATTGCCGCGCGATGAAATCCGCAATCTGACTAAAACTTGTCGCGCAAGGCAAACCAGGAAAGCGCCAGGAAAAGCAGCGGCGCACGCATGGCCGCGCCTCCCGGAAATGCCGGAATATCCAGCGATTTGAAAAGTTCCAAATCCGCCGATCGTCCGAGCACCGTGTCAGCATAGAGCTTTCCACAGTAATTGGACAGCATCACGCCATGCCCGGAATAGCCGCCGATGGACGTCACACCAGGCATCACCTCACGCACGAACGGTTGCCGTGGCATGGTGATGCCGACCGAGCCTCCCCAGGCGTGCGAAATCTCGATATCCCGAAGCGCCGGGTAAATCTCGGCGATTTGTCGGCGGATGTGCTGCGTTATGTCGCGCGGATTGTCGGCCGTATAGGCCTCCCGACCGCCAAAGAGCAGCCGGCCGTCCTTGGATTTGCGGAAATAGCGCACGACGAAGCGTGAGTCGGCCACGGCTTCGGCGCCCGGCAACACGTCCGGATGCCCTTCAAGCGGCACGGTAGCCCCGATAAAGGAGCGGATGGGCATCACATGGCTAGCCGTCACCGGCTCGAGATTGCCGATGTAGCCATTGCAAGCGATCAGCGCCCTGTCGGCAGTAATCGTGCCCCGCGACGTCTCGATTATCACCTTGTTGCTGCCATGAAGGATCGCCGAGGCCTTGGTCATCTCGTAAATCTGCGCGCCGGCATTGGCCGCAACACGGGCGAGCCCGATCAGCAGTTTGAGCGGCTGAATGTGGCCAGTGCCGGTGTCGCGAACGCCGCAATAGTAGCGCGTTGAGCCGAGACGCTCTTGGGTTTCGGCTTTGTCCATGAAGCGCATGTGCGGATAATTGTAACGCATCGCCGCGATTTCAGCATTTTCGAAGTAGTCCGCCTTGTAGCTCTCCTTGTGCGCGACGTTCATCTGACCCGGCATGTACTCCATGTCGATCTGATGGTCGGTCGCGAAATCCATGAGATGGTGCTTGGCTGCTTCGGCCAGATCGAACAATGCGCGCGAGCGTTCGTAGCCGATCTTTTCCTCAAGTTCTTCCGGCCACCAGCGCTGTCCGGTACCAAGCTGGCCACCATTGCGGCCCGAGGCGCCGTCGCCAACCCGGCACGCCTCGATGAGAACCACCGAGACGCCTGACGTGGCGAGATTGTAGGCGGCTTGAAGGCCGGTGTAGCCGCCGCCGACGATGGCGACGTCGCACGTCTTCGAGCCGTCCATTTCGGGGTAGGTCGGCCGCTCGCCTGATGTCGCCTGATACCACGAAATGCCGGGCGCAATGGGGCTCTGCCATCTCTCCTGCGATGTCATGACTGAGCCCTCCCTACACGTTCAGCAGAAGGAATTCGCGCTCCCAGGGGCTGATCACCTGCATGAAGGTTTCGAACTCTCCACGCTTCACGCCAGCATAGATGCCGAGGAACTCTTTGCCGAACACCTCCTCGAAGGCCTCCTCGTCTTCCATCAGCGCGACGGCCTCCAGCAGGCCGCGCGGCAGGTCGATCGAGCCCTCGTTGGCCGTATCCTCTGTCGGTGCCGTCGGCTCGATGCCCTTCATGATGCCGAGTAGGCCGGAGGCGAGCGAGGCCGCAAGCGCGAGATAGGGATTGGCATCCGAACTCGGCAGGCGGTTTTCGACGCGTCTGGCCTGCGGATCGGATACCGGCACGCGGAATGCCGTCGTGCGGTTGTCATAGCCCCAGGCGTTGTTGACAGGCGCCGACATGTCAGGCGTCAGCCGTCGGTAGGAGTTCACGTAGGGCGCCAGCATCACCATTGAACTCGGCACGTATTTCTGCAGGCCGCCAATGAAATGGAAGAATTCGCGAGAGGCAGAACCATCGGGGTTTGAGAAGATGTTCTTTCCGGTTTCCTGGTTCACGACCGACTGGTGGATGTGCATCGCCGAACCCGGCTGCCCCTGCATCGGCTTGGCCATGAAGGTCGCGTAGATCCCGTGCTTCATCGCCGCTTCACGGATTGTGCGCTTGAACAGGAACACCTGGTCGGCAAGCTCGATGGGGTTGCCGTGGCGCAGGTTGATTTCCAGCTGCGCCGGGCCTTCCTCGTGGATCAGCGTATCGATCTCGAGGCCCTGCTTTTCCGAGAAGTGATAGATGTCGTCGATCAGTTCGTCGAACTCGTTGATGCCGGCGATCGAATAGCCCTGACCGCCGAGGATCGAGCGGCCGGAGCGGCCCTTCGGCGGATGCAGCGGATAATCAGGGTCATCGTTCTTGGCAACGAGATAGAATTCGATCTCTGGCGCCACGATCGGTTTCCAGCCGCGGTCGCCATAGAGCTTCAGCACGCGCTTCAGGACGTTTCGCGGTGTATAGGGAACCTCTTCCCCATCCACGCTAACAATATCGCAGATCACCTGCGCCGTCGGGTCGGTTTCCCAAGGGACGACGGAAAGCGTCGAAAGATCGGGCACCAGCTTCAGGTCGCTGTCGCGTGGCTCGTAGCGGAAGCTTTCCGTTTCGTCAGGATATTCGCCGGAGATGGTGTGGCGATAGATCGCCGAAGGCAGCGCAAGCGAGGTGTTCGAGGTGAACTTCGAACTCGGCATCATCTTGCCACGCGGCACGCCGGCGAGGTCCGGCGTGATGCATTCGATGTCCTCGATGCCGCGTGCCCGCAAGAACTGCGCCGCTTCCTTCCAGTTTGCCACGCCGCGCTGATGTCCGGGGTCCGGGGGAGTTTTTTTCGAGGCGGGTACGTTTCTGGCAGGCTTCAGCGTCGTCTTTTTTGGGGACATGACACACCGGTTTGCGTTGATCGTGGCGGCATCATAACCGGAGTTTGGCAATTGGCGAGAGGGTGGCACGTTGACTTTCGCCCAATGATGGAAAAAGAAGACGCCTTTCGACAAGGGAAGTGGTTTTGCAGCGAAAATGCGATGTGATCGTCCTCGGCGCGGGCGCCGCCGGCATGATGTGCGCCATTCGCGCCGCTCAGCGCGGCCGCTCGGTCATCGTTCTCGATCATGCGAAGTCGCCGGGCGAGAAGATCCGCATTTCGGGTGGCGGGCGCTGCAACTTTACCAACATTCATACCAGCCCGAAGAGCTTCCTCTCCGCCAATCCGCATTTCTGCAAGTCGGCGCTGGCGCGTTTCACGCCGTCGGATTTCATCGCCATGGTCGATCGCCACCGGATCGCCTGGCATGAGAAGACGCTTGGGCAGCTGTTCTGCGATGACACCGCCAAGGATGTTATCCGCATGTTGCTCGACGAGATGCAGGCCGCAGGCGCAGCTCTGCATCTGCGTACCGAGATCGTTGATGTCGAGAAGAGCGGCGAGGGCTTTCGTATCGCGACGTCGGAGGGTACATACGAATGCCGCTCGCTGGTCATTGCGACCGGCGGCAAGTCGATCCCGAAGATGGGTGCGACCGGCCTCGCCTATCGTATCGCCGAGCAGTTCGGCCTTCCTCTGGTGGAGACGCGGCCTGGCCTCGTACCACTGACCATGGATCAGGCCACGCTCGAAAATCTTTCCGAACTATCGGGGATATCCGCACCCGCCGAAATACGCCACGGCAAGACCGCCTTTCGCGAAGCGCTGTTGTTCACGCACCGCGGCCTGAGCGGCCCCGCGATCCTGCAGATTTCATCCTATTGGCGCGAGGGCGACGATATTACCGTCGACATCGAGCCCGACATTGATCTCCTTGAGCATTTGAAGGCGGCGAAGAGGACAAACGGTCGGCAGTCCGCTCAGACGGCGCTGGCCGAGATACTCCCCAAGCGGCTCGCGCAACACCTGACTGACCGGGAGGGTATTGTCGGCCACATGGCGGACCTTTCCGACAAGACGCTGCAGCGCCTCGCCGAGGCCGTGCAGAGCTGGAAGATCAAGCCATCGGGCTCGGAAGGGTACAGAACCGCCGAAGTGACGCTTGGCGGCATCGATACCGCGGCACTCGACTCCCGGACCATGGCTACGAAGGAGGTTCCAGGCCTCCATTTCATCGGCGAATGTGTCGATGTGACGGGCTGGCTCGGCGGCTATAATTTTCAATGGGCCTGGGCGTCTGGGTTTATTGCCGGCGAATCTTTGTAGACGTGAAACTATCTGGCCGATTCAAGAGTTCTTAAACTGGGTGCGCCATCCTGCCTCATGAACAGTTGGAAAAGCGCTTCCTAAATAAAGCTTTACCAGCAAGACGTTTTGTTGGATTGTTATGCCAGAGATGAAGTGAGGTTCTGCAAATGAACAAGAACGCTCGACGCGCACGCGCCATTGCAATCGCCCAGGCCAAGCCCGACAACAAGCTCGTTGCCTTGCGATATCTCGTCATCTCAGCCAGCGCATTGGCCGCCGTGGCCGCTCTTCTCCTCGCACGTTGGCTCTGACATCCCCCGAGTTCTTTTGGCGACCGCATGAAGTAGTTTGTCCCGCTGGCTATCGCGCGGATAAATCGATTTGAATGCGCTTTTCCATAGTTTTCGCTTATCCGAAAATTAAGACATCCTCTGCAACATTCGCTCAATAATTTGGGCGCTTACGCATGCGCGTGAAGCGAGTTGGCAATGACTGCCGCCCGGTCCCGGCCGGGACTCCAATTGTTCCAATTTAAGCAGCTCGATGCACTCGGTCGGCGCCCATCAGGCGGCTGGCGGGAGGAGTGGTGTATGGAAGGCCGGAACCGCCATGTTGATTGATAAGATTCTTTCCCGCTTCAGGATCAAAACCAAGGTCCTGATTTTTGTGTTGCCGTTCGTTGTCAGCATTTCGGCAGTCGGCCTGACGGGCCTTTATGCTTCGGGCATGCTGCAAGGACGCATGGAAATCTCCAATAGCGTGCTGCAGTCGCTGAGCGGGTTCAAGGATCTTTACGGCTCCATGGACGATTTCCTGCAAATCACCAGCCAGGAAGCCCGTGACAAGCTTTACGGGGACATCAAGACACAGCAAGGCACGCTAAACGCGACGCTGAAGCAGATCGGCGATAATGGTGGCCGCGACAACCTGCGGGCCGCGACAGATGGCACCTCGGGGATTTCCGATACTGTCGGCAAGCTCTGGACCCTGCATGAGCAGGAACTTGCCCTGCGCAAGTCGATCGACGACGCGCAGAAGGTAATGATTACCAGCCGCTTCAACGTCAACTACGATGCCCAGCAGCTTGAGGAAAACATCCGCAAGGACGAGGGCAACGCCACGGCGACGCTGCGCGCGGCGGATCGTCTGCTGAAGGGCGGCGATACGCTGGCGACCGTTATGGGCGACTTCAACAAGGCCCAACTGCCAGCTGACAAGCTCAAGGTCGTAACCGATGCCATTCCTGCGATCGCCAAGGCTCAGCGCCTGATCGAGATTTCCGTGCCGCAGAACCAGAAGAGCATGACGCAGTCGCTGTCGCAGACGATTAGCGACGTCAAGGCGCAGGCGACTGCCGCCGACGCCGGCACCGATGAGGCGATTGCCAATCTCGGTCGGCTCGTGTCCCGCTTTCGTCAGATGTCGACCTACACTCAGCTGACGGCGACGCAGATGATGCGCGAAGCGACGACGACTTTCGTCGAGCTGGATAGCCGCATTGCGCAGACGAACTCGGTTCTCGAAGACACGCGCCGTCTGGAAAGCGCGATCTACTCGCTGCAACTCGTTCTGGGCGAATTCGCCGCGAAGCCGGGCAAGGAAAACCGCGTTCGCCTGCACCAGGAGATCGCGACGCTCGGCACCAACCTCAACACCCTGCTTGCCAGTGCGAAAGGCATGAACTTCGCGGAAGACATCGTCGCTGCGATGTCGCCAGCCCTTGCCTCCATGGACAAGGATGCCCAGAGCCTGGTCGACACGATCAACCAGCGCGTTGCCGACTACGCTTCCGCCCGCCAGCAACTCGATGCTGTCTGGGGCCAGCTGACAACCTTCGCCGAGCTGCAAAAGCAGAGCGCCGGTGCCGAACGCACGCAGGCAAACGGCATCTCGGTGCTGACGACCGGCCTCGGCATTCTCGTCTCGATCATCGGCGGCATCGCGCTTGTTCTGACGCTGCAGCGCCCGATCGGCCAGATCACCGCAGCGATGCGTCGCATTGCCGACGGCGTTCTCGATACCAACATCTCGGGCGATCTGCGGCACGACGAAATCGGCGACATGGCTCGGGCGCTCGGTATCTTCAAGGAGAACGCGATCTCGAAGATCCGTATCGAGGAGCAGAGTGAGGAAGAGCGCGCCGCAGCCGAGCATGAGCGCCAGCGTAACGATGCCGAGAAGCGGGAGATGGACCGCCAGATCGAGTTTGCCGTCAACGCGCTCGCGTCCGGCCTCGAACGGATGTCGCAGGGCGACATTTCGACCACGATCGAGACGCCGTTCATCGGCCGCCTTGAACAGCTTCGCCAGGATTTCAACGGTTCGATGATGCGCCTGCAGGCGACGATGAGCCAGATCCGCGACAACGTCGAGATGATCCAGGGCAATGGCAACCAGATGGCCCAGTCGGCGGAAGATCTCTCCAAGCGCACCGAGCAGCAGGCTGCCTCGCTGGAAGAGACCGCTGCTGCGGTTGAACAGATCACGGTGACGGTCCGGTCTTCCGCGGAGCGAGCCAAGGATGCGGACCAAATCGTCCGCCAGGCCAAGCGCAGCGCCGACGACTCGGCAGTCGTCGTCAGCAACGCCATCGACGCGATGGGCCGGATCGAAGGGGCGTCCCGCCAGATCGAACAGATCATCGGCGTCATCGACGAGATCGCCTTCCAGACCAATCTGCTGGCTCTCAACGCCGGGATCGAGGCAGCGCGTGCTGGTGAAGCGGGCAAGGGCTTCGCCGTCGTCGCGATGGAAGTGCGTGAGTTGGCGCAGCGCTCCGCTGCCGCAGCGCAGGAGATCAAGGGGCTCATCAACAAGTCGACGACAGAGGTCAGTTCCGGTTCGCAGTTCGTGCAGGAGACCGGCACGGTGCTCGCAAAGATCAGCGCCCAGATCGTTACGATCAGCCAGCATGTCGAGACGATCGCGCGTGCAAGCCACGATCAGTCGAACGCCTTGCAGGAAGTCAATGCGACCGTCAACCAGATGGATCAGATGACGCAGCAGAACGCCGCGATGGTGGAAGAGACCACTGCGGCAAGTCGCGAGCTTGCCGTCGAGGCGGATTCACTGCTGCGGCTCATCCAGCAGTTCAAGATTGATGGCGACGCGCAGCCGGCGGTCTATCGCGCCGCATAAAGCGACCGCAAGCACAAGCGCTTTGAGGGCCCCGGTATTCCGGGGCCTTTTCTGTTTCTCGATCGGCTGCGTGCCTTTTTCAAATTTTTGACAATTGTCAATTTTTTGAAGACTTTCCTTAAATTTTTAGCGCTAACCCATGAGGCTCATGTCTCAGGGGATATCTATGCTGCGCCTGTTCTCGGCTTCCATCGTACGTCAGATCGTTGCCATCACACTTGTTCTACTCGCCTTCAGCACCGCGGCGATCGTCTGCGTCACCTACTACAATCTGAGCGCCTACGTGATGGCGAGCGCCGTTTCCGACGCAAAGGACGCGAGCCGGACGATGGCGGTTCTCTACGGCGCGAGCGATGCCGGAGTGAGGGTGGACGTCAGCAACAATGAGCTTGCGAGTGTGACAGAAGAGAAGCTTCCTTCACTCGGCGATCACGTGCTGGTCGATCGCACGGCACAATCGATCGCCGGCGTTGCCACCGTCTTTGAGCGCCAGGGCGGCGACTACGTCCGCGTCTCCACCAACGTCAAGAAAGAGAACGGCGACCGCGCTGTCGGCACGAAGCTTGCCACGGATCATCCGGCGCAGGCGGTGTTGGCCAAGGGTGAGGCCTACTACGGTCCCGCTGACCTTTTCGGTCGCAAATTCATGACGGGCTATTTCCCGGTGAAGAACACGGCTGGTTCGAACGTCGGGATCCTGTTCATCGGCATCCCGATGGAGGTCTACTACAGCAGCCTGCAGCAGCTGCTGATGCTGGTGGCCGGTGTCGGTGTCGCAGTTTTGCTGCTGGTCGGCGTGGTGGCCTACTTTGCAATCCGCGCGTCCATCAGGCCGCTGGAGGCGCTGACCGCAACCATTCACACGATTTCCGACGGTAATCTCAACGGGCCGATCCCTTGCGTGGAGAAGCAAAACGAATTCGGTGCGATCGGCCGCGCGCTCGCGCTGTTCCGCGACAATGCGCGCGCCCGTCAGATCCTGGAGGTGCAAGCCGCGGAACAGCGGCAACTCAGCGACGATGAGCGTGCCCGCAACGACGCCGAGAAGCGCGCGCTCGACGGCCAGATCGACTTCGCCGTCAACCAGCTGGCTGCGGGCCTGGGGCGCCTGGCGCGGGGCGACGTTTCGCAGACGATCCAGACACCATTTGTCGGTCGCCTCGAGCAGCTCCGTGTCGACTTTAATGCCTCCCTCGTTCGGCTGCAGGAAACGTTGGCACGCATTCGCGACAACACCGCTTCGATCCAGAACAACTCCGGTGCCATGCTGGCCTCTGCCGACGAGCTTTCGAAGCGCACGGAAGCACAGGCCGCCAACCTGGAGGAGACCGCAGCCGCAGTCGAGCAAATCACCGTGACCGTCAAATCGTCCGCGGTGCGTGCACGCGAAGCGAACGAGGCCGTGTCCGCGACCAAGAAGAATGCCGATAGTTCGGGCGCAGTCGTTAGCGACGCGGTCGCGGCGATGAACCGCATCGAAGAGGCATCGAAGCAGATCGAACAAATTATCGAAGTCATCGATGATATTGCGTTCCAGACCAACCTTCTGGCGCTGAACGCCGGTATCGAGGCGGCTCGGGCCGGCGAGGCGGGCAAGGGCTTTGCCGTGGTCGCGCAGGAGGTGCGCGAGCTTGCACAGCGCTCCGCCGACGCGGCGCGCGAAATCAAGGGGCTGATCGAGAAGTCGACGCGTGAGGTTATGGCAGGCTCCGGCCTCGTGCAGAAGACCGGTGCCGTGCTTGCAACGATCAGCCAGGAGATCGTTGCGATCAGCAGCCACGTTGAAACGATAGCGACGGCAAGCCAGGATCAATCAGCCGCTCTGCAGGAGGTCAATGGGGCCGTCAATGCGATGGACCAGATGACGCAGCAGAACGCCGCGATGGTCGAGGAAACCACGGAGGCGAGCCGGAAACTTGCCAACGAAGCTGATGCTTTGATGACGTTGGTGCAGCAGTTCCGGTTCGAAGCCGCCCAGGATTATGACCGCGCAAGGCAGGCGGCGTGACCGATCTGTCCGGATCGGCAGGCGTCCTTTCCTCGGGGGCGAAGCGTCCCGCGGTTTAGCTGGGGAGACATGAGGAAGGCCGCGAAGCGGACCATACTGGAGTTGCCGACGCTCTCGTAGAATTCGCTTTCGGCTTTTGCCGAATACTTGTCACGACTGTCGTTCAGCAGATCCGCAATCTGTGCGATGGCGATGAGAGTAATCATGGCGATGTCCGTCAATCTTGGGCATCACCTTAGTTATTACCCGGAATTTGCTTTATAAACGGGAATTCTCTCACTATGTTTTTCACTCATGAAAAACACTCAATGGGATTCCTTTCAATTATTCGTGCAGGTCGCTCGCTTTGGTGGGCTGACGGGCGCCAGCACGTCGAGTGGGCTCAGTCCGGCCACGATCGGTCGCCGCATGCTCGATCTTGAACATGAGATCGGCAAGGCTCTCTTCATCCGCAGCCAGACGGGATACGGCCTCACTGCGGACGGCCAGGTCCTGCTGGATCATCTGCAGGACATGGAGGCTGCGGCCCGCAAGGTCGACGCCTGGCGGCAGGCGGGCAGCGTCGCCGCCACGGTAAGGGTGGCTGCAGGCACCTGGGTGGCCTGGCTCCTGACAGACAACTTCGCAGCGATCCGCAAGCCCGGCGATGCCTTTGCCGTCTCGCTGACCATCGGCGAAGCGCGCGCAAACCTCAATTACAGGGAAAGCGATATCGGCATCCGCGCTTTCGAGCCGGAAGAAAGCAACCTCGCAGCACGCCTGCTCGGCGAGGTGGCCTATGCAGTTTACACGAGGCGCAATGCTGACGGCGCCGAAGAGCGGTGGGTGGCGGTCGCCGAAGAGGAAGCGATCTCGAACTATCTCCGCTGGCCGCATCGCAATGCAGCCGGTTCGATTGTTGCGACCGTCAACCGTCCGCGCTCCCTTCCAGCGTTGGTCAGAGCCGGTGCGGGTAGGGCCGTCCTGCCGTGCTTCGTCGGCGACCTCGATCCCGCACTGCAGCGTCTTGGTGGCGAGTTGCCCGAACTGCGCCACCGGCAATGGATCGTCATGAACAACGAGGATCGGCACCGACCGGAAATCCGGACCGTTGCCGATCGCATGACGAAATTGCTGAAGAGCTATGTCGATCTCTTCGCGGGCAAGCGCCCCAGCCGAAGCTGAGGGCGCCGACCGGTGTCGTTCAGCTGCGTCCCGCGACGATGACGGGGATCAGAAGGTCGCCCCAGTTCCCGTCGCCACCATGGTGTCTCGCCGAGCGAACGATCTCGACGGAAACGCCGGCATCGACTGCCTTCATGACCGATTGGTTCAGCCGGTGCAGGTCGTTGGCGAGCATGCGGATCATCGTCTGCTGATCCGGGGTCATGCAGGTGGACTGTTCTTCAGCGCGTTCCTTGACGCGTGCAAGCGTGGGCATGGCATTCTCCTCCTTGGTGCGTTCATTCTGCTGCTGGTTTGAATTGTGCGTGTTCGGTGGATTCTTTCATTGCAGTGGTCGACGAACGTCCGCCGGTGATGGCCATCGAAACGGCATCGAAATAGCCGGTGCCGACTTCGCGCTGATGCTTGGTCGCGGTGTAGCCGTTGATCTCCGCTGCGAATTCGGCTTCCTGCAGTTCGGAGTAGGCGGCCATCTGCCGGTCCTTGTAGCCGCGGGCGAGCTCGTACATCCCGAAGTTCAACTGGTGGAAGCCGGCAAGCGTGATGAACTGGAACTTGTAACCCATCGCGCCGAGTTCGCGCTGGAACTTGGCGATCGTCGCATCGTCGAGGTTTTTCCTCCAGTTGAACGACGGCGAGCAGTTGTAGGCGAGCAGCTTGCCCGGATGCACCTTGTGGACCCCCTCGGCGAAGCGGCGCGCCTGCTCGAGATCCGGCTTCGAGGTCTCGCACCAGATGAGATCGCAGTGCGGTGCATAGGCCACGGCGCGGGCGATGCACGGCTCCAGTCCGTTGCGAACCTGATAGAAGCCTTCGACCGTGCGACCGGCCTCGTAGTCGACAAAGGGTTGGTCGCGTTCATCGATGTCTGAGGTCAGCAGCTTGGCGGCCTCGGCGTCCGTGCGGGCGATGACGAGCGTCGGGACGCCCATGACATCGGCTGCGAGGCGTGCTGCGTCGAGATTGCGGATGTGCGCGGCAGTCGGGATCAGAACCTTGCCGCCGAGGTGGCCGCATTTCTTCTCGGACGCCAACTGATCCTCGAAATGGACGCCGGCGGCACCGGCCTCGATATAGGCCTTCATAATCTCGAAGGCATTCAGCGGACCGCCGAAGCCTGCCTCCGCGTCGGCGACGATCGGCGCAAACCAGGTCTCGACGGAAAGGCCGTTCCGCTCTGATGTTTCGATCTGGTCGGCGCGCTGCAGGGTCCGGTTGATCCGCTTGGCAAGCTCCGGCCCGGCGTTCGCCGGATAAAGCGACTGGTCCGGGTACATGGCAGAAGCGGTATTGCTGTCTGCGGCGACCTGCCAGCCGGAAAGGTAGATTGCCTTCAATCCGGCACGAACCATTTGCATCGCCTGATTACCGGAGAGCGCGCCGAGGGCGTTGACGAAATCATCCTGATGCAGAAGTTGCCACAGCCGCTTGGCGCCCATTTCGGCGAGGGTATGGCGTAGTTCGACGGAGCCGCGCAGCCGCTTGACGTCATCGATCGAGTAGGGACGCTCGACCCCGTTGAAACGTCCTGCCGGAAGATCCCGGTGCAGCTTGTCAAATTCTGTCATCTCATGCTCCTTGTAGATTGTGTGGTCGGTCTGGATGCTTGACAGAATTTACAAATCCCTGAGAAAAGCCAGAGTTATCTATGGTATAGCGGGCGAAAACGAGTTAGGATGTAAAGCTTTGACAGGTTCGCTTTGTGAATTTGTAAAATATTGTAAATGTCGCTCGTCGAAGTTTTGTAAAGGATTGTCACATGGCGGAGCGCAAGATCTTTGCGGGACCAAAGGTTCGGCGCATTCGAAACGGTCTCGGCTTGACCCAGTCCGCGATGGCCGAGGCGCTCGGGATCTCTCCGTCCTATCTCAACCTTATCGAGCGCAACCAGCGGCCACTGACCGTGCAACTGCTCTTGAAGCTGTCTTCGGTCTACAAGGTCGATCTGGAGGAGCTGAGGGAAGGCAGTGGCGGCAGTCTCGATCAACTGAGGGAGATTTTTGCGGATCCGCTGCTGGCGGGCGAACTGCCCGGCGATCAGGAGCTCGTCGAGGTCGCGGAAGCAGCGCCCAACGCGGCCAGTGGCATCATCAAGCTGTACCGCGCCTACAGCGAACAGGCGAGCCGCTTGTCGGACCTGACGTCCCTGACAGCGGGACCGGGACAAATGCCGCTGGCGGGCGCGCGGCTTCCAGCCGACGAAGTCCGCGATGTTCTAGAGCGGCGCTCCGCCTATTTTCCTGAGCTGGAGGCAGCGGCAGAGGCCTTCCTGGCCCGCTTTACCGAGGTGCGTGATTTGCCGGCGGCGTTCAAGGAGTGGCTCGGGGCGGAGCGCGGGATCAGTGTGCGTGTCCTTCCAGTTCATGTCATGCCCGACCTGCGGCGCCGCTTCGACCGGCACTCGATGCGTCTCTTCGTCTCCGAGCGACTGTCACCGGCCGATCAAGCGCACGAGGTCGCCATCGAGGTTGCGACGCTCGCCTTGCGCGATGCCATCCTGGTGGAGCTCGACGGTCTGGCGCTGTTGACGCCGGAGGCGAAGCGGATAGCCCGCTTCGAACTCTCTCGTTACGGCGCGTTGGCGCTCGCCATGCCCTACGCGCCATTCCTCTCTGCAGCTCAAGCCGGCCGATACGATGTCGACATCCTTCGCTCGCGCTTCGGCGTTTCCTATGCGCAGGCGGCGGCCCGGCTGGTCACGCTGCAGCGTCCGGGTGCCTCCGGCATTCCATTCTTCATGATGGAGATCGATGCGGCTGGCCACCGGCTGCGGCGTGCGGGAGCGCAGGGTTTCCCGCATTCGCGTTTTGGCGGCGGCTGTCCCAAGCTGAACATTCATGCGGCCTTCCTTCAGCCCGGCCAGATTCTTGCCGAAACGGTCGAACTGCCGGATGGCGGTCGCTACCTCACCGTCGCCCGGACGCTGGAGGGGCCGAACGTTGCGTTCGGCGAGCGGGTGAGGCGCACGGCATTACTACTCGGCTGCGAGGCGGTGACCGGTGAAGCGTCGGTCTATGGTCAGGTTGTAACTGCGCAGCAGCCGGTCCTGATCGGACCCGCCTGCCGCCTGTGTGAGCGGCGCGGTTGCCTCTCGCGCGCCGAGCCGCCCGTCACGCGACCGTTGGGCCTCGATGAGATGGTTGCAGGCCTCAGCAGCTTCGACTTTCAATGACTGTGAAATGATTGAGACTACTGGTTTTTGCGCTTGTCGGCTTCCGAAAACCTTTCTAGTCTGCCTGCAAAACCAGAGGGGCGGCGTCGGCAAACGGCACCGCAAAGCAAGAAGAAAACAGGAGATAGCATGAGGTCAGTAATCGCAAGACTTGCAGCGAGCGCCGTTATACTCGCGTTCGCCGCTGCGCCGTCCTTTGCGCAGGAGCGTGTGGTCAACATCTACAACTGGTCGGACTACATCGACAGCTCCATCCTGGAAGACTTTACCAAGGAAACGGGGATCAAGGTCGTCTACGACACCTTCGATTCCAACGAGACGGTTGAAACAAAGCTGCTTGCTGGCGGCACCGGTTACGACGTGGTCGTGCCGAGCGGCGACTTCCTTCAACGCCAGATCCAGGCCGGCGTCTTCCAGAAGCTCGACAAATCCAAGCTGCCGAATCTCTCTAATATGTGGGATATGATCCAGCAGCGCACCGCCATGTACGACCCCGGTAACGAATACGCGGTGGACTATATGTGGGGCACCAACGGCATCGGTTACAACAAGAAGAAGGTCGCAGAGATCCTCGGACCCGACGCAAAGGCGCCGGGCCTTGAAGCAATCTTCGATCCGGCGGTTGCGGCAAAATTCAAGGATTGCGGCATCTATATGCTGGATGCACCAAAGGACGTCATGCCGTCGGCCCTGACCTATATCGGCCTTGATCCCAATTCGAGCAAGCCGGCCGATCTGCAGAAGGCCGGCGAACTGCTGGAAAAGGTAAGGCCCTTCGTTCGCAAGTTCCATTCCTCGGAATATATCAACGCCTTGGCCAACGGTGACATCTGCATCGCGTTCGGTTACTCCGGCGACATCTTCCAGGCTGCCAACCGTGCGACCGAAGCCAAGAATGGCGTCGAAGTCGGTTATTCCATTCCGTCACAGGGCGCGCAGATGTGGTTCGACATGATGGCGATCCCGGCGGATGCCAAGCACGTCGCCGAGGCGCACGAATTCCTCAACTACATGATGAAGCCTGAGGTTATCGCCAAGGCCAGCAACTATGTGTTCTACGCCAACGGCAACAAGGCGTCTCAGCAGTTCATCGACAAGGAAGTCCTCGACGACCCGTCGGTCTATCCGAGTGAGGACGTGATGAAGAAGCTCTACAGCGTCACACCATGGGATCCGAAAACGCAGCGCACCGCGACCCGGATCTGGACGAAAGTCGTCACCGGCCAATAACGAAAATTAGGCCCGGCCGGTAACGCCCGGGCCTTTTCTTTCCGTGCCGGCCTCGGGGAAGCCGGCTCCTAGAATGACTTTTCGGGGCACAATATGAAGTCACTTGGCAATATCCGCCGCTCCTTTTCACCGTGGACAGACCCGGCATCGAAGCCGTTTATATCGTTCAACAACGTCACGAAGCGATTTGGCGACTTCACGGCCGTCGACGACCTGTCTCTGAATATCTATCACCGCGAATTCTTTGCTCTGCTCGGGGCTTCCGGCTGCGGAAAGTCGACGCTGCTGCGCATGCTTGCAGGCTTCGAGCAGCCGACTTCGGGCGAAATCGTCCTCGACGGCACAAACCTTGCCGGCACGCCGCCCTATAAGCGGCCGGTCAACATGATGTTTCAGTCCTACGCGCTCTTTCCGCATATGACCGTGGAAAAGAATATCGCCTTCGGCCTGCGCCAGGATGGCATGCCGAAGGAGGAGATTGCCGAGCGCGTTCTGCAGATGCTGAAGATGGTGAAGCTCGAGAAGTTCGCCGCGCGCAAGCCGAACCAGCTGTCCGGTGGCCAGCGCCAGCGCGTTGCTCTGGCGCGTTCCCTTGCCAAGCGGCCGAAGGTGCTGTTGCTCGACGAGCCGCTTGGCGCGCTGGACAAGAAGCTGCGTGAGGAAACGCAGTTCGAGCTCATGGATCTGCAGCAGAACCTCGGCCTGACCTTTGTCGTGGTCACCCACGACCAGGAAGAGGCGATGACCATGGCCGATCGAATTGCGGTGATGAGCCACGGCAAGGTCGTCCAGGTGGCGACGCCGGCCGAGATCTACGAGGCGCCGAACTCCCGCTTTGTTGCTGACTTCATCGGTGACGTGAACATCTTCGATGGCAAGGTCGCGAGCGCGAATGACAGCACCGTCGAGATTGCCGTCGACGAAGATTTCTCGATCAGCGTCGTCACCCCCGAAAAGCCGACCATGGGCTCGTCTGTCGGCTTCGCGATCCGTCCGGAAAAGCTCAAGGTTTCACGCAAGCCGCCTGCCAATCCAAAGGTGAACGCGGCCTCCGGGGAGCTGTGGGACATCGGCTATCTCGGCGACATGACGGTTTTCCACGTGAAGCTGACGAGCGGCAAGGTGGTCAAGGCCTCGCTTCTCAATGCCCAACGCGCCGTCGACGATCCGTTTACTTACGATCAGGAAGTCTGGATCACCTTCGCCGAGGATGCCGGCGTCCTTCTCAAGGATTGAACCATGGGCAAGCTCGGTTCCGCTTTCTACAATCGCCTGGTCATCATCGTTCCCTATGTCTGGCTGCTGCTGTTCTTCCTGGCGCCGTTCTTCATCGTCTTCCGCATATCGCTGTCGACGACGGCAATCGCCATGCCCCCCTACGAGCCGGTTTTTTCGCTCGGTGATGGCTTGGCCGGTTTCTGGGAAAAAGTCGGCACCTTTTCCTTCGACAACTATAGCTACCTCATCGATGATCCGCTCTATGTGAACGCTTACATATCGAGCCTGGTGATCGCCGGCATCTCGACGTTCCTGACGCTGCTGATCGCCTATCCGATCGCCTACGGCATGGCACAGGCGCCGCGCAGCATTCGTCCGACGCTGCTGATGCTCGTCATCCTGCCGTTCTGGACGAGCTTCCTTATCCGGGTCTACGCCTGGATCGCGATCCTGAAGCCGGAAGGATTGTTCAATCAGCTTCTGCTATCGCTGCACGTCATCGACACCCCGCTGATCATCCTGAACACCAATGTCGCGGTCTATATCGGCATCGTCTATTCCTACCTGCCGTTCATGGTCCTGCCGCTCTACTCCTCGCTGGAAAAGATGGATGGCACCTTGATCGAAGCTGCGCAGGATCTTGGCTGCACGCCGATCAGCGCGTTCTGGCGAGTGACTTTCCCGCTGTCGCTGCCCGGCGTCGTCGCCGGCTGCATGCTCGTGTTTATCCCCGCTGTCGGCGAGTTCGTTATCCCGGATCTCCTTGGCGGATCGCAGACGCTGATGATCGGCAAGACGTTGTGGAACGAATTCAATTCCAACCGCGACTGGCCAGTGTCCTCGGCTGTCGCGACCATCCTGCTGCTGATCCTGGTGATCCCGATCGTGTTCTTCCAGAACGCGCAGGCCAAGGCCGATGAGCAGGGGAGATAGACATGCTGAGATGGACCCGTTTCAACGTCGCTTCCGTCGCGCTCGGCTTTGCGTTTCTCTACCTGCCGATCGTTCTTCTGGTCGTGTTTTCCTTCAACGAGTCGAAACTCGTGACCGTCTGGGGTGGCTTTTCGGCCAAATGGTACGTCTCGCTCCTTCATAATCAGGCTTTGCTCGATGCGGCCTGGGTGACGATCCGCGTCGGGATACTCTCGGCCACCGCGGCAACGATCCTCGGAACGCTCGCCGCGATCGCTCTGGTGCGTTACACGCGCTTTCGCGGGCGCATGCTGTTTTCCGGCATGGTGTACGCGCCGCTGGTCATGCCCGAGGTGATCACCGGCCTGTCGCTTCTGCTGCTCTTCGTCGCAATCGGCCTGGACCGCGGCTTCTGGACGATCACGCTGGCGCACACGACGCTGACCATGTGCTTCGTTGCCGTTGTTGTGCAATCGCGGCTGCTGAGCTTCGACCGATCGATCGAGGAGGCGGCCCAGGATCTCGGCTCGCCGCCCGTGCGGACGTTCTTCGAAATCACGCTGCCGATTATTGCGCCTGCAGTGCTTTCCGGCTGGATCCTCGCCTTCACATTGTCGCTGGATGACCTTGTCATCGCGAGCTTCACCTCCGGCCCCGGAGCGACGACGCTGCCGATGAAGATCTACAGCCAGGTCCGCCTCGGGGTAACGCCCGAGATCAATGCGGTCTGCACTATTCTGATCGGCATCGTGGCGATTGGCGTCATCTGTGCATCGACGATCACGAAGCGCCGCGAACTGCAGCGCGAGCGGGACGAGCGTGCGGCGGCAAACGCGCCGTGACTATTTGGTCGACCCCTGCTGCGTGACCGGGGCAGGCGAGATAACCGGCTCCGGCCACGCACCGCCAACGAAGAATGGGAGAGGCGGCAAGCTCGGTGATACCGTTGGGTCGGTCGCCTCGATCGTTCCCGACAAGGCCAATCCACTCGACCGATAAGGAATGACGCCCGAAAGGATCAGCGTCTGCTGCGGTCCCTCGATCCGTGCCCCGTGGATTGTCGCTGCGCCGTCCGCGAGGTCCGCGGTGATGTCGAAATTGTCGAAAGCGAAGGCGCGATGGGATACTGAATTCAAGGGAAAGAAGTCGGCCCGTGCTGCCTCTTCGCGCACCGCTTCCGCATCAAATCCTGGAAGTGAGCCCGACCGCGCGCGGAAGGCGATCCTTCCCGTCACGTCGCTGGCGCCTGCCTTCCAGAGCGGCATCAATGTCTTCACCGACATGTCCAGCGAACCCGTTGCAAGCGGCAGCGGTCCTTGGAGCTGAAGCCGCTCGATCAGGCCGGCAAAGTCGGCACCCCGGATCGACAGTTGCAATCTGCCACCGCCGTCGAAATCCCCACGCATCGCCTCCAAGTGAGCAGATAGTTCGCCGCCCTCGAATTGGCTGTCGCCGATGTCGAACTTCGCCTCGTTGCTGGAAACGATGATGCTGGCCCCGACGTCCGATAGCGTGAAAGGCTCCACCAGCGCCTGCTTGGCGGAAAGCCGCAGGTCGAGGTCCAGCTTTTGCAGAAGTCCGCCATCGGGCGGTCCATCCGCCTCACCGGCGGCCAGGCGCAGGATAAACGCATCGAACAGCGACCGGAAATTCATTTGGTCGAAAGCGAGCGTGCCGCCGAGCTTGGCGCGTTTGCCCGGTGGAAAGGCCACATCCATAGCACCGCGCGCATTCGATCCATTCATGCTCATGTTGACATTGTCGAAGCGGAAGCCGTTCGGCACCGACGCGACATCCGTCTCGAGCGAGAAGGTCCGAAGGGTCGCGATACCCGGCAGCGATCGGTCGACCCATGTCAGCAGTGCCGGCATGTCGGGGATGCTGAGCGCCATGTTGCCGGAGAGGTCGAAGAGATGCGAGATATTTGCCACCCCTTGGAACCGCGCTGTAAGCAGGCCGGAAGTCAGCGACGCCGTCATCTCCGCGCTCTTGCCGCCGAAGATGAGCAATGGGCTGCGGGAGGAAAAATCGAGCTTCAAATCCTGTCCGCTCGTCCGTGCGATCAACACGGCGGTGATTGGGCTCGACAGTTTGCGCCAGCTGACATCGGCCGTCACGCCGTCGAAACGGAACGTCCTGCCGCTGGCGACGTCGGCGACATTCACTGTCCCGTCCTCAACGGTAATCGCCCCGATGGCGGCATCCAGCTTTTTGTCGAGGACTTCTCTTCCGCCTTCTTCACGCGCATTGGCGATCGCCTTTGCCAGAAGCCCCTCATTGGTCCAGTCGATCACGCCGCTGCTTTCACGCGTCAGCAGCAGGTTGGGGCGCAGAAGATGGAACTCGTGGAAGCTTGCACGCCCTCTGATCGCGTCAATCAGGCTGAACTCGGCGGAAAGGCTTTCGACCGTCCCAAGCAGCTTGGCGCCGTCATCTTTCTGGCGAACGGAGATCTTGCTGAGGATGATGCGAGGCGTCGGCCAGAATTCGATGACCGGCTTGCCGGCGATCTCTGCCCGATAGCCTGCCCATTTCGAAAGCGCATCCTCAATGCCGGATCGAACAAGGCCGGTGGAAATCAGATAGGGGGCGGCCACCCGAAGCGCGACGAAGATCGACAAGACAACGAGCAGCGTGACTGTTACCAGCCTCGCAAAGCTTGGCAGCCAGCCGGTCACTGGCCTGATTTTGTTCCACCACCGCGGCTGTCGTGACGTCCCCATATAATCCGCCAGTCTCCTTGGGTAGTTGCCCTTAATGCTCTGAAATGCCGGATATATCAAATGCCGTTTGCTTGCAAATACATGCCGCTGGCCGTGCTCGTCACTGCCCTTATAAGCTGATATTGCATTGTATATAGGCGAGCGAACAGAAGGAGTGTCGAATGCGCGACGATAAGCCACTTTGGGTGCCATCTCAGGCATCGATCGAGGCAAGTCCGATGTATGCCTTCATGAAGAAGTGCAACCGCGACTTTGGGCTCTCATTGGCAGGCTATGGCGACCTGCACGCATTTTCCGTCGCTGATCGGGAGCGGTTCTGGACATCCGTCTGGGACTTCTGCGGTGTCAAAGGCGAGCGCGGAATCCCGGCGCTTGTCAATGGCGATGTCATGTTGGATGCGCGCTTCTTCCCTGATGCCACCCTGAATTTTGCCGAGAATCTGCTTTGCCAAGAAGGTGCCGACGATGCGCTGATTTTTCGCGGCGAAGACAAGGTCGCCGACCGCTGGAGCTGGGATCGGCTGCGCGATTTGGTTTCCAGGCTGCAGCAGGTGTTCAAGTCGATGGGCATCGGCTCCGGGGATCGCATTGCGGCGATGATGCCGAACATGCCGGAAACGGTGGCCTGTATGCTGGCCGCCGCTTCGATCGGCGCGATCTGGTCGTCGTGTTCGCCAGACTTCGGGGAGCAGGGCGTGCTCGATCGGTTTGGTCAGATCGAGCCGAAGCTCTTTATCGCCTGTGACGGCTATTGGTACGGCGGCAAGCTGCAGGATGTGAAGACCAAGGTCGCGGCCGTGACAAGGCAACTTGGCGTGCCCTGCCTCGTCGTCCACTATGCCGGCGATGCAGCCGCTGTTGTCAACGAGACACCGGGTGGCAAGACGCTGGAAGACTTCATTGCGTCCTTTGAACCACGTCCGGTCGAGTTCACGCGGCTGCCGTTTTCCCATCCCCTCTATATTCTCTTCTCGTCGGGAACGACCGGTGTTCCGAAGTGTATCGTGCACTCCGCCGGCGGCACATTGTTGCAACATCTCAAGGAACACCGGCTGCATTGCGGCATTCAACCCGGCGAAAAGCTCTTCTATTTCACCACCTGCGGCTGGATGATGTGGAACTGGCTGGTAAGCGGACTGGCGGTCGGGGCCACTGTCTGCCTCTTCGATGGCTCGCCTTTCGCGCCCGATGGGAATGTGCTGTTCGACTTTGCCGCAACCGAGAAGTTCGCCGTTTTTGGAACGTCGGCGAAGTATATCGACGCGGTCCGCAAGAGCGGGCTGACACCACGAACAAGCCACGACCTTTCCAGCCTGCGGCTGATGACGTCGACCGGGTCACCGCTTTCGCCCGAGGGCTTCACCTTCGTCTATGAAGGTATCAAGGAAGACGTGCAACTCGCTTCCATTTCCGGAGGGACGGACATTGTCTCCTGTTTCGTCCTCGGTAATCCTTTGCAGTCGGTCTGGCGTGGCGAGATCCAAGGCCCCGGCCTTGGTCTGGCGATGGATGTCTGGGATGACGACGGCAAGCCGGTTCGGCAGGAAAAGGGCGAGCTCGTCTGCACCAAGGCCTTCCCGTCGATGCCCGTGATGTTCTGGAACGATCCGGACGGTGCAAAGTACAAGGCAGCCTATTTCGAGCGTTTCGACAACGTCTGGTGCCACGGCGACTTTGCCGAGTGGACAGAGCATAACGGCATCGTCATCCATGGACGATCCGACGCCACGCTCAACCCCGGCGGCGTCCGCATCGGAACGGCCGAGATCTACAACCAGGTGGAGCAGATGGGCGAAGTCGCAGAAGCGCTCTGCATCGGCCAGGAATGGGATGACGACGTCCGCGTCGTTCTCTTCGTTCGCCTGGCGCCCGGCGCAGCCCTTACCGAGGAATTGACGAAGGCGATCAAGAGCCGCATTCGCACCGGCGCCTCGCCTCGCCACGTACCTGCGAAGATCGTTGCCGTCAGTGATATTCCCCGCACCAAGTCGGGCAAGATCGTCGAGCTTGCCGTGCGCGAAATCGTCCACGGCCGGCCGGTCAAGAACAAGGAGGCGCTCGCCAATCCAGAGGCACTGGAGCTGTTTGCGGGGCTCGAGGAATTGCGTATCTGACCGAGAGAAATAACGAGCCGGTTACAAGCTTTCACCTTTGAGAGATTGAGGACCGTGGCAACCTTTTGTTAAGAGACGTTGGTCAGAAGTGAATTCAACTTGGGGCTGCGCATGAACGATGCAGCCGGAGCGGTTGGCTCCCAAAACATGATGTTGGACTGACTAAGCCCTTGTTGAACAGCACCCAAACTCTGAGGCAGCCTTTTGGCTGCCTTCTTTTGTTCAGCCTGCGAGGACCCGCTGCGACGGGAAGGCGATCTCGACCAATGTTCCTTCGTTGGGTGCGGAGCTAATCGCGAAAATCGCGCGGTTGGCATCTACCATCGCCTTGGTGAGCGGCAGGCCAAGCCCCGTGCCGTCACCGCGGTGTCGCGACTGTGCGGAAACCTGGCGGAATGGCTTCATGGCCTGCTCGAGTTCGCTGCGCGTCATGCCGACACCGGTATCACGCACGCGCAAGACGACGCTGCCGTTTGCCTCGTAGGAGGTTGATACGACGATCTGCCCCCCAGCCGGCGTGAACCGGATCGAGTTGGAAAGGACGTTGAGCGCGATCTGCTTGATCGAGCGAAGATCCGCAACGACATCGGGCACAGCCTGGGAGAGGGCGGTGCGGATGATCACGCGTTGGCTGTTTGCCTGCGGTTGGAGCAACGAAACTGCCTCCGAAATCGCATTGTTCAGATCTATTGCGCCGAAGTCCAGTTCCATTTCCCCGGCCTCGATCTTCGAGATGTCCAGCAGGTCGTTGACGATGTCGAGGACGTGGCGGCCGGAACGACCGATGTCATTGGCGTATTCGACGTAGCGCGGATGCCCGATGGGACCGAAGCGCTCGGTTGCCATCATGTCGGAAAAGCCGATGATTGCATTGAGCGGTGTGCGAATCTCGTGGCTGACACGCGCCAAGAAATCCGTCTTGTGTTCGTTGGCGGTCTCCGCAGCGCTCTTGGCGTTTCGAAGTTCGTCTTCCGTGCGTTTCCATTGGGTAATGTCGCGAATGACCGCGCAATAGCCGCTGGAGGAGGTGAGCCGTCCCATCGTCATGAAGAGCGGCACAAAACCGCCGCCGGCCTCGCGTCCGATCACTTCGCGGCCATCGTTGAGCACGCTTGCGACGCCATGGCCCGACAGGCCGCCGAGGTAGTCGAGTACAGCCTTCTGGCTCTCATGCGCAAACAGCATGACGAACGGCTTCCCGCGGGTCTCGTCCTCGTCGTAATTGAAAAGCGCGCTGGCGGAGCGATTCATCGAACGGATGTCACCCTCCGCGCCGATCACCACGACCCCGTCTGTTGCCGTTTCGAGGATCGACCGTAGCTCCTCGACCTCCACCTGCAGCTTGGCGACCTTCTCCAGCATCCTTTCGAAGGAGCGGGGCTCCGCAGGCGGCACAGGTCGCGTCGGAACCACCGCATCACTTGCTGCCGGCATCAGGGCGAGCATCAAGGCGCTGCTTTCTTCCCAGCGAATGGACTGCAGCCGTGCCGTGACTGGAATGAGACTATCGTCGGCCGTTACCAGCATCATCGAGCCGGAGCTGCCTTCGAGCTCCGAGCGCTGCAGCAGCGCATCGATGCCGCCCACCTCGCTTAATTCCTCAAGCGACTTGTAGCCGGTCAGTCGCATGAACTCCGGGTTCGCGTGGATCAATTCGTCGCCGGCGTGCACGAGGACGGCGACGGGGAGCTGGTCGACGGTCGCGGCGGACAGTCCCCCGATCATTTTGGCGCGCGGCGGAATGAAGCTTGCCAGCATATCCATTTGGCTGACGGTTTCTTCCAGCCCTTCGGTCACATCGTCTTCGCCAGGCTCGCTGGTATCGACCGTCTCGCCTTCACTGCCCTCAGCCTTGGTGATGTCTTGATCTTCAAACGAGGCGTCTGTGGCCGCTTCATCAACATGCCCGGTGATTGCCTGCGTATCCGCTGCGGGCGCGTCATGCTCTTCAGTCTCGCTCACCGCAGGCTCGTCGTCGCGCACTTCCGGCTCTCGGACGCCGAAGGCTTCGAGCCGTTTGGCGATCTCGCGGAAATTTGCCTGCTCGGCCGAGGTCAGCCGCGGGCCGACGCCATGCAGTTGCACGATCTTGTCCGTCAGGCGACGGCTTGGGGTTTCGACAATCCGCAAGGCCGGCGGCTCGGCGGCTGGCGACGGATTGACTGTCGGCTCGGTCCTCACTTCGTCGTCAGCGTCGGCGGTAGCAGGTTCCTCTGCGGTGGGCGCTTCGGATGGGGGCGTCGTTGCCTCTGTCTCGTCGCTGGCCGCCACTTCTTCGGCGCGCGCCGGCGCCGCATCATCCTCGGAGGCCTCTGGCTGGTCGGGTATTGCGGCGTCATCGATCAAGCCGTTCGGACCAAGCGTCAGTCCAAGCGCCAGAGGGTCTTCGGCCGCATCGGACAGGCGCACGACGCCAAATCCTCGAAAGCCGTCGAATTCGCGGCTGCGTGTATAGGTGGGCAGGGCTGCGAGATCGACCGGTACGGCCAGGCTCGTTCCCTCGATTGGCCAATGGATCGTCTTGCCGGACCAGGTGTCGCGGCGCGCCAGAGCTTCGCTGATCTTGCCTTCAGGATCGAGATTGAAGAGCGCCGCAATGTCGCTGAACGGCGTGCCGATGATATCAACTGCATGCGGTCCCACTGCTTCGGCAAACTCATTTGACACCTCGCTGAACCGCCCTGCCGCGTCGATTTTCCAGACGAAGCGGGTGGCGCGGCTGTTCGGGTGGAAAACGAAGGCATCAGCCTTGGCAGCCGGCTCAGGTTCCGGCTGCTCTCTCTTGGCAGCGATTTCGACACCATGATCGGTTGTCCCCGGGCTTTCCACAGCTGGCGCTTCTGCTGGGATCTCTTCGGCCGCTGTCGGTTCCTCGTTCGAGGCGATAGAAACCGGCTCGTTCCCGGCTCCATCCGATATTGTTTCCATTGCCGGTACGTCCGCATAGGCTTCGACGGAGTGTTCTTCGACCGGCATGGGTAGCTCACGGGCGTTTTCCGGCACCGGCCCGTCCTCTTGGCTCATCACCTCAGGAGCCGGCTCGGCGTCCATCGCGTCTTCGGCGATTGCAGCAGGGTCCGAGTTCACCGCTTCCGCGACATCGCCTTCATGGAGGTTCTCGTCGAGAGGCTCTTCCAGGTCTTCGATGCCGGCAATGGCATCGATCGCATCGACGAAGTTTGCTGTCTCCGGCGCTTCGTTATGGTTAACGGCGGCTGTGGATAAGTCGTCTTCAGGGGCCGTCGGGGTGTCGATCGGGTCGAGGTGCCCGATGACGGTTTCGACCGCAAAAAGCAGATTGAGCACCGGCTCGTCGCTGAGTCGTCCGACGGCCGCCGGAAGGTAGCCCTTGCCGGTCGCGACGGGCCGCTTCACCAATCGATCGGCATGATCGCCGGCCATCGTGGTCATGGCCTTGGCGGTCTGCTGTGTGACACCGAGCGCTGCGAAACCGGGGGAGGCGGCGATGATTTCGCCGCCAGCGCCGATTACAGCCATATGCGTATCCGGGTCGTCGAGCCCTTTTAGCATCTGTTCTGCGGAGGCCTTGATCGACAGTGCACGAGTCGCGACCGGCAGCGACAGGAGAACGCCGCGTTCGCCCGAGGAAAGGCGGATTAGTTCTACCGTTGCCTGAACGGCAACGCGCTGGAAGCCACTGGCAATTCGGATCATGAAGTTGCGGCTGTCGCCCACATTCACAAGCTGCCGGGCTGTCACCTGCAACTGGCGAAAGGTGATGTCGGCGCCGTCGATGCCCTGGTCCAGCAGGTCGTAGACTGCCGATTGCCCGAAGAGTTCAGCGCCAGCGCCGTTTGCCCAGAGAGCACGGCTGAGATCCGCCGAAAGCAGCACCATCGCTTCGCCGCGCGAAAAACGTTCCCGCACGCGTGGATGCACGGCGATGTCGATGAACGGATATTGGACTGCGGGCATGATCGAACCTTCAGCTTCGGTCATTCTGAAATTAATAGTCTATTAATAACGATAGGCCGGAATGGGGTCCAGAACAGCCCTCGGCTTTCGGCCGAAAAGGTTAACGCGTTGTGCGACGCACAAAGATGTTGCAATGCACAAAAACTTGCGCTATATAATGAACATCTAACCTACGAGGCGATATCCATGCCGAGGCAAAAGGAGCACAAACCAATGGCGAGCATAAAGATGGACGACGTTTTTTCAATGTCGTCGTTTGATCCTTCCAAGTTCACTGAATCCTTCCGGGATTTCGCGGAAAAGGGCGCGCAGCAGTCGCGCGAAGCCTACGCGAAGATGAAGACCGCTGGCGAGGACGCGAGCAAGACGCTCGAAGCAACGGTTCAGACAGCCCAGGCCGGCGCTGTTGAAATCGGCCACAAGGCAATCGACGCTCTGCGCACGAACGCAGAAAACTCGCTGACGCACATGGAAGCTCTGCTTGCCGTCAAGTCAGTCGCCGAACTCGTCGAACTGCAGACCACCTTCCTGCGCAAGCAGGTCGAGCTGACGATCGAGCAGGCCAAGGCGATGCAGGAAACCTCCAAGCAGGTTGCCGAAAAGCTTGCCAAGCCTTCCAAGGAAGCAGCTGAAAAGGTCATGGCCTCCTTCAAGGCGGCCTGATTTTTCGAGACGACACACGAAGAGGCTGGACCATTTGTCCGGCCTTTTTGTATATTGGGGAGAGATAGGACTTGAATTAATTTCCAAGTCCTCGTATGTGACCCCCGTCGCGTCGGACGCGATTTGTGCGGTTGTAGCTCAGTTGGTTAGAGCGCAGGTTTGTGGCACCTGAGGTCGGAGGTTCGAGACCCCCCAACCGTACCATTCTCCCCCAAGAAAATTAGTTGCAGTACGCGGGTGGTGAAGAAGCCATCCTTATACGTCGCTCCGACGAGCGATGTCGCCTTGCCCGCCTTTCCGCGGCAGGTCCTTCACTCCGCACTCTCACTTTTTGCCTTGCACCCGAGCGCGATAAGGCTAGGTTCGCTACGAACAGCCGCCCGGCTGGTTTCTTGTAAACATTCGTAGGAGATTCGTGATGGAGTATCGTCGTCTTGGCAAATCAGGCCTGAAAGTCAGCGAATTCTCCTTCGGATCTTGGGTCACCTTTGGCAAGCAGGTGGAGGGCGGCGATGCGGTCAGCCTGATGAAGCTCGCCTATGACGACGGTGTGAACTTCTTCGACAATGCCGAAGGCTACGAGAGTGGAAAATCCGAGCTTGTCATGGGCGAAGCGCTCAAGACGCTCGGCTGGAGCCGCGATAGCTTCATCGTCTCCAGCAAGGTCTTCTGGGGTGGTGAGAAGCCGACGCAACGCGGGCTGTCGCGCAAGCACGTGACCGATGCCGCCCACGCCGCGCTGAAACGGCTGCAGGTCGAGTACCTAGACCTCTATTTCTGCCACCGGCCGGATATCGATACGCCGATCGAAGAGACGGTTCGGGCGATGCACGATCTCGTGGCGCAGGGGAAGATCCTCTACTGGGGAACCTCGGAATGGTCGGCGCAGCAGTTGACCGAAGCCTATGCCGTCGCGCGAGATCTTCGCATCACGCCGCCAACGATGGAGCAGCCCCAATACAACATATTCGAGCGCCAGAAGGTGGAAGCCGAATATCGGCCACTCTACGATCTTCTGGGTCTCGGAACCACGATCTGGTCGCCGCTTGCGTCGGGCGTCCTCACCGGCAAATACAATGACGGTGTGCCGGCTGACAGCCGCATGAACCTTCCCGGATACGAGTGGCTGAAGGAGAAGCTATCGAGCGATGCAGGCCGCGCCCAGCTCGCAAAGGTCCGCGAGTTGGCGAAGCTTGCAGACGAGATCGGGATATCGATCACACACCTGGCTCTGCTGTGGTGCCTGGCCAACAAGAACGTCTCGACCGTCATTCTTGGCGCATCGCGCACAAGTCAGTTGCGGGATAATCTTGCCGCCCTATCGCATAGGGACAAATTGACGCCAGACGTGCTCGACCGGATCGACACAATCACCGGAAACAAACCGGCGGCGCCCCAGCGGTTCTAACTGCGCTAGACCCGCAGAGCCGCACGCGAGCCGACGTCTTGCGACCGGCCGGAGCACGTGGCTGGATGCGTCGTCACGCGGAGGCCGGTCTGGCGGGCGTAGCCCGTCAGACACAAGGCGGGTCAATACTTCGGGGGAACGTAGAGCTCCTGCGGCAGCACCTTGCGCTCGTAGTCGGGATTGAAGACGCGGTCGGGCAGCGTGATTTCCTCGTGTGGAACATCGCCGTAGGGTATTTGCTGCAGCAGGTGATCGATGCAGTTCAGTCGGGCACGCTTCTTGTCGTTGCCTTCCACGATATGCCACGGCGCTTCGGGAATATTGGTGCGCGCGAAAGTCTCTTCCTTGGCCTTCGTATAGGCCTCCCAGCGGACGCGCGATTGCAGGTCCATCGGCGACAACTTCCACTGCTTCAGGGGATCGTGAATGCGAACGAGGAAGCGCATCTGCTGCTCTTCGTCGGTGATCGAGAACCAGTACTTGACGAGCCGGATGCCGGAACGGACGAGCATGCGCTCGAATTCCGGAACGTCGTTGAAGAATTGATCGACCTGGTCCTCGGTCGCAAATCCCATGACGCGCTCAACGCCAGAGCGATTGTACCAGGAGCGATCGAAGAGGACGATTTCACCGCCAGCCGGCAAATGCGGCACGTAGCGCTGGAAGTACCACTGCGTCTTCTCGCGGTCGGAAGGGGCGGGCAAAGCGACGGTGCGGACGACACGCGGATTGAGGCGCTGCGTGATGCGTTTGATCACGCCGCCCTTTCCTGCGGAGTCGCGACCTTCGAAGATCACGACAACCTTCTCTTTGTTATAGACCACCCAATCCTGAAGCTTGATCAGCTCCGCCTGCAGCGACAACAGCGCGCGGAAATAGTCGAGCCTCGGGATCGAGACCGGATGGGCGTTTCGATAGATCTTGCGGATTGCGTCGGAGAGTGCTGGTTCCGAGAGTTCCAGCTCATAATCCTCATCGAGGGTGTCGGCCAGTTCGGCCTCAAGCCAATCTGAATGTTCGGTGTCGGATTTGTTGTTCATGGACGTTCACCCTGAATGCGTTCGTGGCAAGGTTTGAAGTAAGGTTGCCGAGCCGGCGTCAGAACAATTGGCGCAAGACGACAAACAAAAGAAAGGCGATCATGATCGAGGCAGGAAGTGTCAAAATCCACGCCATCAGCATGTTCCTGACCGTCGACCATTGCAGCCCCGAGCCGTTCGCGGCCATCGTCCCGGCCACACCTGACGATAGTACATGTGTCGTGGAAACCGGCAATCCCAGGTGATCGGCTGCACCGATCGTTGCCATTGCCACGACTTCGGCAGCGGCACCTTGGCCATAGGTCAAGTGCGTCTTGCCGATTTTCTCGCCGACCGTGACGACAATGCGCTTCCAGCCGACCATCGTGCCCAGCCCCCCAAGTTCCGCCGGCATCGACCGTGTGTAGATGACGGTCGCAACGGCGTTGGCCGTGTCATGGAAGCCGTTTACGAACTCGAAGCCGAGCGCAATGAGCAGCGCGATCCCAAGCAGAATCCAGGGAACGGCGACGGCGCTGGTTGGCTCCCGGCCAAGCGCGCAGGCAACATAACCAAGTCCTGCAAGGAGCAGGATCAAGAAGACTGGGTGGAACCATCTTGCTGCGCTGCGTCCCTCCAGTGGGTGGCTCGCTCGATCGTGGCGATGTTCTTCACCCTGAACTATTGTCATCTTTCGGCTCCTCTTGGGACTGGTCCTTAGTCGGGTCTATTCCCATAGAATGAAGCTCCTGTGACATCAGGCGCCCGGCCTGTGCATTGAGTGCAAAGAATTTCTCATCTTATACGTGCGGCTTTCCTTGAATTAGGCAAAGATACATTGCGATATCTCTATATGGACGCGGTTCAGCCACCTTCTCGCCGCCCTTTGTTCATTCTTTACTAATAAATCCATTGCCGGGGAACGGGGCACCAAAGAGGGATCACAGACTGTCGGAACGTTAATTCGCTCACTTGTAGATGCCGATCGATATCGGCGCCTGGTGCGATTTCCCGTGTCCTGACACTCAGACCTACCTGCGTTCCAACGCTGTGATCCAAAGAATGAAAGGTGCATAAGTATGGGATTTACTCTCCTTATTCAGACTCTCAGCCAAGATCCTGCAGTATCAATCAAGTCTGCATTGAGAATAGTGCATTTCATTGGGTTGGCACTCGGGCTTGGCGCCGCAACAGTGCTCGATCTTCTTGTGTTGCGGTTTTTGGTCAGAGGCAAGATCACCGAAGATCATTGGAAGGTCTTCAAGTTCGGCTCTAAAGTCGTTAACTGGGGCCTGATCCTGCTCTGGGCCACAGGACTTGGTTTTCTCACTTATTATGGTGCGTTCGATCCGGCGAAGCTGGGCAATGAGAAGATCTGGGCCAAGATGACCATCGTGCTCATCCTGACCGTCAACGGCGGCTTTATCCACTCCGTCATCCTTCCGCGCGTAAAGAAGCAGATCGGTCGTTCGATCATGGAAGGCCTGCCGTCGTCGCATCGTAGTGTGTTTATCGTCTCTGGTGCGATTTCGGCCGTCTCCTGGTACGTGCCGATGATGCTCGGCGCGCTGCCGCAACTCAACTTCGCAGTGCCGATGGGTACAATCCTGCTCGCCTACGCGGCCCTGCTGGGCTCGGCGATTTTGTTTGCCCACGCATTGCTGTTCGTCGTCCCGACCGGAAGCTCTGAGGACGCTTCTGAGGAAGACGTCGCTTTGTCCGCCAAGTTTGCGTGACAGCCACATTGAGGCGCGTGATCTTCGGGCCACCCGCTACATGATCCCTTGACCTAGCGGTATCATTGGATCCTACCTATATCCGCTCGGCCTGGACTTGCTTCGGAAAATGCCTTGCCCCTTTTCGAAGCAAGTCCGGCGACGCATCGGTCTTTGCCGATGCGCCTAACCAGGAGCCTTGGCTCTTGTCTCATTTGCCCGATTTCGATCGCAATGATTCGTCCTCAAGCCGATGTGAATGCCTAAAAATAGGTGACAAATCGCCGCGTGCCGGCCGTTTTTTATATCGATGGCAGCGTGGATGAAGCGGGCGAGACTGTCAGGCAAATGTGCTTTGCTTACAAAGGACAATGGGGTTTTAGGACCCGGTTCGGCTTCCCGCTGGCGGGCTCTGGCCGATCACGAATTAACCATACTGCATTGCAAATCGTGATCGGGAGTGCCATTTTCCAGCCGGGGGCTAATTCAGAGTGATTTCAGAAGGAGACTTAAATGTCCATTTCGCTCAGCAATCTGGATGCATCCAAGGCTACCGCCGTTTCGGCCGTGAATGTAGCCGGTGCTGTACGTGCCGCTCGTGAGGCGGTCGGCTATAGCGTCGACGACCTCGCAGTAACCTGCGGTTTGGTTGTTAATGAGATTGAGGAAATCGAGAGCGGTGAGGATGCTGATCCCGCCAAGCTCAAGCGGATCGCCTCTGCACTGCAGGTGCCGGTCTCATCGTTTGTTCCGATGTGAACATAATCTCAGGGCCGGGCGGCATTTGCCGCCTGGCCTTGCCTGCCTGCAGGCACCCTAAAACGACCCTTAATCCTTCTTTAACTTTTCCCTCCGAACCGGCTGAACGCTTTTGCCCGCAAAGGGTAGTTTTACCGTCGCTGATTGTGCGGTGCGTTAGCAACTTCATAGCAAATCTCCCTCGAACGTGCCGAGCGCCACCGCGCTGCGGTGGTTTACTGTATCGGGGAGGTAGAATGAGCCGGGTACGTCGCATTGGCGCCACGCGGATTGACTTGAACGAAATCATCAAGCGCGGTGTGCTTGCCGTCTTTTCCGTTCTCGCGGTCTTGCTGCCGATCCTGAAGGTTAGTTCCCTGGGTGAATCCGACGATGTTGTTCTCGGTGACTTTCTGCTCCTGGGCGGCGCTGCCTATCTGTTACCGGTGGCATTTCTCTGCGGCCTTGCGACCGTTGTCATCGATGGCATGCGGGCGCATGCGCGCTTCATCGACATGGCCGGACTGATCGTCGCGTTCGTCGCCGTCCTGCGCGGCGCCTATGCTCTTGGCTCAAGTTCTGCGCCGGGCGCGGCAGCTGGATCCTTGCCGAGGCTGGATCAACTGGCGCAGGTTTCCCTGTCCTACGGCAGCATAGCCTTGTTGCTGGTGCTGCTCGGTGCCATCTGGCAATTGCGGAAATCCTGGCGCAGCTGAGCCCCGTTGCGGTGGATGGAACCGTCCATACTCCTTCGACGTTCCGTCGAGAGGAGATAATGTGCATGTCGAAAACGCTTCTATATGGTGCCACCAAGGTGGATGAGGACAACAGCGCCTATTCCGCCCTCGCAAGTCTCGAGCAGTTTCAATGGCGCAATCGCGTCCTGGTCATCTTCGCGGACAAGAAGAATGCACGGGCCGCGCGCCAGGAAAATCAACTCCTTGCCAACCGAGATTCCTTGCAGGAACGCGACATCGTCCTTCTCAAGATTGTCGGCGGTAGCGTGAGAGTGCTTTTCGGGGCAGGTGAAAATCTCGACGCTGCGGCGATCGCAAGCGAACTCGGCAATCCGACGGTTGGAGATTTTGTCGCCTTTCTTGTCGGCAAGGACGGGACGGTGAAACTGAAGGTCGGCGAGCCGATCACGAGCGGCGAATTGTTCACGATTGTCGATGGCATGCCAGTGCGCGCAGCGGAGGTCGCTGCAGAGAAGCAGCAGATCAGCGACGAGCCTGACAGGCGTGATTGACCATCATGCGCTGCGCCGGTGTCACAGGAATATGTGGCGCTCGGCAGCGACGAGTTCCTGCAGGAAATCGGAAACCGTGCGCACCCGCACGAGTTCCCGCGCGCTCTCGTGAAATGTCGTCCAATATGCCCGCCGGATCGAAATATCCGGCAGGATGCGTACGAGTGCCGGGTGCTGGCGGGCGATGTAATCATGCAGGATGCCGATGCCGGCGCCTGAGAGCACCGCTTCTGTCTGCCCTGTCGCCGACGAAATTTCGAACCCGGCGTTCCAGTTGCGCATCACCTCTCCGGTGAAGTTCAGCGACTGCGAGAAGATCAGGTCCTCCACGTAGCCGATACGCCGATGCTGCTTCAACTGCTCTGCATCGGCGGGCAGACCGTTGAGTTCGGCATAGCTCCTCGACGCATAAAGACCGAGCGTGTAGTCCGTCAGTTTCGCCGATACCAAGCGGCCCTGCTCGGGCCGTTCAAGCGTGATGGCGATATCGGCCTCGCGCTGCGAGAGCGAGAACGACCGCGGCACCGGCACAAGCTGGATCTTCAGTTCCGGATGGCGCTCGATCAGCCGACCGATGCGGGGCGCAAGAAACGAAACCCCGAAACCATCCGGTGCTCCCACGCGCACGGTTCCCGCGATTGCCGTATCCGTGCGACCGAGATTGGCCTGCACGGAAAGCATTTCGGTTTCCATTCGCTCTGCGGAGGCAAGGAAAACCTCGCCTTCCGCCGTCAATTCGCAGCCGTTTGTTCGGCGCACGAAGAGGCGGCTCTTCAGTGCCTCTTCCAGCGAGGTAAGGCGCCGCGAGAGCGTGGCGTGGTTTAGACCCAGCCTCTTTGATGCGGCCAGGATCTGACCAGTGCGGGCGACAGCAAGGAAGATGCGAACGTCGTCCCAGTTCATGGTTTGCCGTGCATTGCTATAGGGTCGACGTCGAGCAACGTCAGGGACGTCACCATACCCGCGGTCGCGCTCTTGTATTTGAGGAAATGCGGAGTCTGCAGGTGCGCTTCATACGCCGCCTGGCTCGCGTACACCTCGAGAATACGGATGCTGTTGGGACTGTCCTTAACGGAGACCGCATTCAGCGACAGAACGCCGGGCTCCAACGCGACAGACGCCTCGATCTCCTCTGCCAGCAAAGCCCGATAGGATTCAAGCTGATCGAGGTCGATCTCGATCTCCGCTATTCTGACAACCAGTTTCCCGCTCATCGAGCACTATCTCCTCTCCAGTTTGGGCCGGCCGTGGTAGTCTGGTCATGTCCTTTGCAGGCCTTGAGGAAGCGCAGCTCGATTTGCTGGGCTTCAATTTGCGCACAACGGTTGCTTATCTTAACTCATTGATTTGTGCAAATTGTAGTGCGATTGTTCGCCATCCAAAAACAGGAGGAGCACTCATGCGTGAGATTGGTCATTTCATCGGCGGCAAGCATGTCGCCGGCACCAGCGGCCGCACCAGCAATGTCTACAATCCGGCCACCGGTGAGGTTCAGGCAACGGTAGCGCTCGCGAGCGTCGAGGACATGCGCGTCGCGGTCGAGAACGCCAAGGCCGCTCAGCCGAAGTGGGCCGCCACCAACCCGCAGCGTCGTGCACGCGTTTTCTTCAAGTTCGTCGATCTGCTGAACAAGCATATGGATGAACTCGCCACCCTCCTGTCCACCGAGCACGGCAAGACGGTCGAGGATTCGAAGGGTGACATCGTCCGCGGTCTGGAAGTCTGCGAATTCGTCTGCGGCATCCCGCACCTCCAGAAGGGCGAATTCACCGAGGGCGCGGGTCCGGCAATCGACATGTACTCGATGCGCCAGGCAGTCGGCATCGGCGCGGGCATCACCCCGTTCAACTTCCCGGCCATGATCCCGATGTGGATGTTTGCGCCGGCAATCGCCTGCGGCAACGCCTTCATCCTGAAGCCGTCCGAGCGCGATCCGTCCGTTCCGATCCGCCTGGCAGAACTCATGATCGAAGCTGGTCTTCCGGCCGGTATCCTCAACGTCGTCAACGGCGACAAGGCTGCAGTCGACGCGATCCTCACGGATCCCGATATCGGTGCTGTTTCCTTCGTCGGCTCCACACCCATCGCCCGTTACGTCTATGGAACGGCTGCCATGAACGGCAAGCGCGCCCAGTGCTTCGGCGGCGCCAAGAACCACATGATCATCATGCCGGATGCCGACATGGATCAGGCCGTCAACGCTCTGATGGGCGCAGGCTACGGCTCTGCCGGCGAACGCTGCATGGCGATCTCCGTTGCCGTGCCGGTCGGTGAGGACACCGCCAACCGCTTGGTCGAGAAGCTGGCACCGAAGATCGAGTCGCTGCGTATCGGTCCCTACACCGATGAGAAGGCCGATATGGGCCCGCTCGTCACCAGGGACGCCTATAACAGGGTCAACGGCCTGATTGATCGCGGCGTGGAGCAGGGTGCCAAGCTCGTCGTCGACGGCCGTGGCTTCAAGCTGCAAGGCTACGAAGACGGCTACTTCGTCGGCGGCACGCTGTTCGATCATGTCACGCCCGACATGGACATCTACAAGACCGAGATCTTTGGGCCGGTCCTCTCCGTCGTTCGCGCCAAGAACTACGAGGAAGCCCTCGACCTGCCGATGAAGCACGAATATGGCAATGGCGTCGCGATCTATACCCGCGACGGCGATGCCGCCCGCGACTTCGCATCGCGCATCAACATCGGCATGATCGGCATCAACGTGCCGATCCCGGTTCCGCTTGCCTACCATTCCTTCGGCGGCTGGAAGGCATCAAGCTTCGGCGACCTCAATCAGCACGGTTCGGACTCGATCAAGTTCTGGACCAAGACCAAGACGATCACCGCCCGCTGGCCCTCAGGCATCAAGGACGGCGCCGAGTTCGTCATGCCGACGATGAAGTAAGTCAAAGGAACGAACGTTATCGAATTGGGGGCTGTGGCCCCCAATTTGCATTTCGGGATGTCGGCGCGTAGGCACCTAGGAACTGTTGCAGAAGCAATTGTCGCGGCAATCGGTCTCACATAAGGTGAATATGGTTTTCATATTTTGGAATTGTTCAAAACTAGCAAAGCCCCTATATAGACGATTGTAGACGACGATTCTGGAGATCGGCATGCGTTTGACCAAGCAGACCAACTATGCGGTTCGCATGTTGATGTATTGTGCTGCCAACGATGGGCAGTTGAGCCGGATTCCTGAGATTGCGAGGGCATACGGCGTTTCTGAACTGTTCCTGTTCAAGATCCTGCAACCCCTCAACAAGGCAGGTCTCGTTGAAACCGTCCGCGGCCGCAACGGCGGCGTGCGGCTCGGCAGGCCGGCGAAGGACATCAGCCTGTTCGACGTCGTTCGCGTCACTGAGGACAGTTTTGCGATGGCAGAATGCTTCGAAGACGACGGCATGGTCGAGTGCCCGCTTGTCGATAGCTGTGGTTTGAACTCTGCCTTGCGCAAGGCCCTCAACGCCTTCTTCGACGTGCTGACGCAATATTCGATCGACGACCTCGTCAAGGCACGACCGCAGATCAACTTCCTGCTTGGCCTGACCGGCGAACAGGAACACCGCAAGCCTCGCGTGGCGGCACCCGCCGCCTGATCAGCGATGACAAAGTTTTGATAGGCCGTGGCTGCGTCAAGCGCCGCGGCCGTTCCGTTTTAGGGGAGTTTTTGTCGGTAAATTCGCGTGCGTGTGCGCAAAAGTCGCCAGCGACGCGAAATTATACCAAATGCGACAAGAATCGAGTTTATCCAGTCCGATTATTTCTAAATACGGCCCATTTTTGGCGGAAAATTACTAAAGTTGTCCGCGTGGAAAAATTTTCCACTTCGGTCGTTGATTTCAGCAAACAAATGTCGTTCCATCTGCCGTCATTCCGGGGTCCCCCGGGGTCTCAAATAAAAGAACAAATCTGGGAAATGATATCATGAAAAAGATGTCTGTCTTGCTGGCCGCGACGGTCCTGGCTTCGGCCATGGCATCCGCAGCCTGGTCCAAAACGCTCGTTTACTGCTCCGAAGGGTCGCCGGAAGGCTTCGATCCGGGCATCTACACTGCAGGCACCACCTTCGACGCTTCCTCGCGTACGGTTTATAGCCGTCTCGTCGAGTTCCAGCACGGGAAGACCGAAATCGAGCCGGGCCTGGCCGAAAGCTGGACGGTTTCCGACGACGGTACAGTCTACATCTTCAAGCTGCGTCCGGGCGTAAAGTTCCAGACGACGGAATTCTTCACGCCAAGCCGTGATCTGACCGCTGACGACGTCGTCTTCTCGTTCGAGCGCCAGCTGAAGGCTGATAGCCCGTGGGCGAAGTACGTTGCTGGCGTTTCCTACGAATATGCTGCTGGCATGGGCTTCCCGGAACTCATCAAGTCGGTCGAAAAGGTCGATGACCTGACCGTCAAGTTCACGCTGAACCATCCGGAAGCACCGTTCCTTGCCGACCTGGCAATGGACTTCGCGTCCGTCGTGTCCAAGGAATATGCCGACAAGCTGCAGGCTGACGGCAAGATGGAACAGATGAACCAGATGCCGCTCGGCACCGGTCCGTTCACCTTCGTTGCCTACCAGCCGGATGCCGTCATCCGCTACAAGGCCAACGAAACCTACTTCAAGGGCAAGGAAAAGATCGACGATCTCGTATTCGCGATCACCCCGGACGCTTCTGTCCGCGCTCAGAAGCTGAAGGCCGGCGAATGCCACATCATGCCTTACCCGAACGCTGCTGACGTCAAGGATCTTCAGACGGACTCGAGCCTCAAGGTTCTGGAACAGCCGGGCCTGAACGTTTCCTACCTCGCCTACAACACGCTCCAGGCCCCGTTCGATAAGGCCGAAGTGCGTCAGGCGCTGAACATGGCGATCAACAAGCAGGCGATCGTCCAGGCCGTCTTCCAAGGCGCCGGCCAGGTTGCCAAGAACCCGATCCCCCCGACGATGTGGTCGTATAACGACGACATCAAGGATGACGTCTACAACCCGGACGAAGCAAAGAAGATGCTCGAAAAGGCTGGCGTCAAGGATCTCTCGATGAAGATCTGGGCAATGCCGGTTTCGCGTCCGTACATGCTGAACGCACGTCGCGCCGCTGAACTGATGCAGGCTGACCTCGCAAAGGTCGGCGTCAAGGTCGACATCGTCACCCATGAATGGGCCGAGTACCTGAAGCTCTCCAAGGACAAGGCCCGCGACGGTGCTGCGATCCTCGGCTGGACCGGCGACAACGGCGACCCGGACAACTTCCTTGACACTCTGCTCGGCTGCGAAGCCGTTGGCGGCAACAACCGCGCGCAGTGGTGCAACAAGGAATTCGACGATCTCGTGAAGAAGGCCAAGAAGACCGCTGACGTCGCCGAGCGCACCAAGCTCTACGAACAGGCACAGGTCGTCTTCAAGAAGGAAGCTCCGTGGGCGACCATCGATCACTCCACGGAATTCGTACCGATGAGCGCTAAGGTTTCCGGCTACGTGCAGGATCCGGTCGGTGTTCACCGTTTCGACGGCGTTGATATCGCCGAGTAATCAAAATTATGCAAAGATGCCCGGCAATCCCGGGCTTGGCCGGCGGTCAGGTTTGATACCTGACCGCCGGAACACTATGGACACTTGCCAATGTTGCGATTTCTCATCGGACGCCTTGCGATCCTGATCCCAACCTTCATCGGCGTTTCACTCATCGCCTTCTCGTTCATCCGACTGCTGCCCGGTGACCCGGTCATGCTGATGTCGGGCGAGCGCGTGATGGCGCCGGAACGCCATGCCCAGGTCATGCATGATCTCGGCCTCGATCGACCGGTCTACGTTCAATACCTTGATTACCTCGGCAACGTGGTGCAAGGCGATCTCGGTTCGTCGATCGTTACCAAGCGCCCGGTTCTGCAGGAATTCGGCTCGCTCTTCCCGGCGACGCTTGAGCTTTCGCTTTGCGCGATCATTTTTGCCATCGTGCTTGGCATTCCCGCCGGCGTCTTTGCCGCGGTCAAGCGAGGAACCTGGTTCGACCAGAGCGTGATGGGCGTTGCCCTCGTCGGCTATTCGATGCCGATCTTCTGGTGGGGCCTGCTGCTCATCGTTCTCTTCTCGAACACGCTGCACTGGACGCCCGTGTCCGGTCGTATTTCGCTGATGTATTTCTTCAAGCCGGTGACCGGCTTCATGCTGATCGACAGTCTGCTCTCCGGCCAGGCCGGTGCATTCAAGTCGGCGTTCGTCTCGCTCATCCTGCCGACAATCGTCCTCGGCACCATTCCGCTTGCGGTCATCGCGCGCCAGACGCGCTCGGCCATGCTGGAAGTGCTCGGTGAAGACTATGTACGAACCGCTCGCTCGAAGGGCCTAGCGCCCTTGCGCGTCGTCGGCTTGCACGCGCTTCGCAACGCGATGATCCCGGTCGTGACGTCGATCGGTCTGCAGGTCGGCGTGCTGCTCGGCGGCGCGATCCTGACGGAAACGATCTTTTCCTGGCCGGGCATCGGCAAATGGATGGTCGATGCCGTCTTCAAGCGTGACTACACCGTTGTTCAAGGCGGCCTGTTGCTCATTGCCGGCATCATCATGATCGTCAACCTGATCGTTGACCTCATGTACGGTCTCATCAATCCACGTATTCGTCACTAGGAGCGGCTTATGAGTGCGATAACCACCAAGTCGACCCAGCCGTCAGGGCTCTCTGAGTTCTGGTATTACTTCTCCCGCAACAAGGGCGCCGTCATCGGCCTCGGCGTCTTTCTGTTGGTGCTGGTGATGGCGATCTTCGCGCCGTTGATTGCACCGCATGATCCGAACGTTCCATTCGACGGCATGCAGCGCGTCCCGCCGGTTTGGGCGGAAAAAGGCAACCCGATGTTCCCGCTTGGAACCGATGCCGTCGGTCGCGATATGCTGTCGCGCCTGATTTATGGAACGCGCTTCTCTCTGTTCATCGGCCTTGTCGTCGCGTCGCTTTCGGCTGTCGCCGGCGTGCTGCTCGGTCTTGTCGCCGGGTATTTCCGCGGCCGCACCGATACTTTCATCATGCGCGTCATGGATATCATCCTGGCTTTCCCGTCGCTGCTGCTCGCTCTGGTGCTGGTCGCCGTTCTCGGGCCGGGCCTGCTGAACGCCATGATCGCCATCTCGATCGTCAACCAGCCGCATTTCGTGCGCTTGACGCGCGCCGCCGTGATCAGCGAGCGCGAGAAGGAATATGTTGTCGCATCGCGCGTGGCCGGCGCAGGCACTTTCCGTCTCATGTTCAAGACGATCCTGCCGAACTGCCTTGCGCCGCTGATCGTTCAGGCAACGCTCGCATTCTCCGCTGCGATTCTCGATGCCGCAGCTCTCGGCTTCCTTGGCATGGGCGCCCAGCCTCCGACATCGGAATGGGGCACGATGCTCGCGGATGCGCGCGAATTCTTCCAGAGCTCTCCGTGGCTCGTCACTTTCCCGGGTCTTTGCATTCTGATCACCGTTCTCGCTATCAATCTGATGGGCGACGGACTGCGCGATGCGCTTGACCCCAAACTGAAGAGGTCCTGAGATGGCACTTCTTGAAATCGAAAATCTCGTCGTCGAGTTCCAGACCTCCACGGGCCCGTTTCGTGCCGTCGATGGCGTATCGCTGAAGGTTGATGCGGGCGAAGTCCTGGCAATCGTTGGCGAGTCGGGATCCGGTAAGTCGGTCTCCATGCTGGCTGCGATGGGCCTCCTGCCGTGGACCGCAAAGGTGACGGCAGACAAGATGGTCTTTGACGGCCGCAATCTGCTTGGCATGTCGGCAAGCGAACGACGCAAGATCATCGGCAAGGATATGTCGATGATCTTCCAGGAGCCGATCGCCAGCCTCAATCCGTGCTTCACCGTAGGCTTCCAGATCGAGGAGGTCCTGCGGATCCATCTCGGGCTTGATAAGGCTGCGCGGCGGAAGCGCGCCATTGAGCTGTTCGAGGCTGTTGGCATTCCCAACCCGGCCGAACGGCTCAGCCACTTCCCGCACCAGATGTCGGGCGGCCAATGCCAGCGCGTCATGATCGCCATCGCGATCGCCTGCAATCCGAAGCTCTTGATTGCCGACGAGCCGACCACCGCACTCGACGTCACCATCCAGAAGCAGATCCTCGATCTGCTGATGCGGCTGCAGACGGAGCACCGCATGGGTCTCATCATGATCACCCACAACATGGGCGTGGTCGCCGAGACGGCCGATCGCGTGATCGTGCAGTACAAAGGACGCAAGATGGAGGCGGCCGACGTCCTGTCGCTCTTCGAGTCTCCGAAGAGCGACTACACGAGAGCACTGCTCGCCGCCCTGCCGGAAAACGCCACCGGTGACCGACTGCCGACCATCGGTGAAATTTTCAAGGGAGCGGCCCAATGACGCCAGTCCTCGAAGCAAAGAACATTGTCCGCAACTATTATCTGCCGGGCGGTCTCTTCAAGAAGGAGAGAACCGTACACGCCGTCAAGGGTGTGAGCTTCAAGGTGGAGCAGGGCAAGACACTGGCGATCGTCGGCGAAAGCGGTTGCGGCAAGTCGACGCTCGCCCGCATCGTCACGATGATCGATCCGGCGAGCGGTGGCGATCTCTTCATCGACGGCAAGAAGGTCGATATCGCTGCAGGCGATCTGACACCGGAAATTCGCCGTAAGGTGCAGATTGTCTTCCAGAACCCCTACGGCTCGCTGAACCCGCGCAAGAAGATCGGCGACATCCTGATGGAGCCCCTGATCATCAACACCGATACGCCCGCCGCCGAGCGGCGCGAATTGGCGATGGCGATGCTCAAGAAGGTCGGCCTGCAGGAGATTCATTTCAATCGCTATCCGCACATGTTCTCCGGCGGCCAGCGCCAGCGCATCGCGATCGCCCGCGCTCTGATGCTGAAGCCGCGGCTCCTGGTTCTCGATGAGCCGGTGTCTGCACTCGACCTTTCGGTCCAGGCTCAGGTTCTCAATCTGCTCGCGGATTTGCAGGACGAGCTGAACCTCACCTATGTCTTCATCAGCCACGATCTCTCGGTCGTTCGCTACATGGCCGACGACGTCATGGTGATGTATTTCGGTGAGGCTGTGGAGTATGGCGCGCGGGATCAGGTTTTCAACGATCCGCAGCACAGCTATACGAAGACCTTGTTCGCTGCGACACCGCGCGCCGATGTCGACACCATTAAGGCTCGTCTTGCGCGCAAGAGTGCGGCACTCGCCGCGTCATAAGGGTTCTCCCTGTTCCGGGAGCGCCGGAATTGTGGGAGAGATAAACAATGCCAGAGACCAACACGACCCCTCATGCCATCATCGTCATGGGGGTCAGTGGTTGCGGCAAGTCCTCGATAGGCCTGAAGATTTCGGACGCCCTCGGCCTGCAATTTGTCGAGGGTGACCAGCTTCACCCCGCGTCGAATGTCGAGAAGATGTCGAAGGGCATTCCGCTGACGGACGACGACCGCATGCCTTGGCTCGATCTCATCGGTGAAACGATGAAAGAGGCGCTGGATCGCGGGCAGGGCGTCATCGTTTCCTGCTCGGCGTTGAAACGCGCCTACCGCAACCGGCTGCGCAACGCGGTGAATGGAAGCCTGTTCTTCGTTTATCTGTCTGGTTCGAAAGAGCTGCTGACGAATCGGATGGGTGAGCGGAAGGGCCACTTCATGCCTCCATCACTGCTGGAAAGCCAACTCGCGACGCTGGAAGTGCCGACCGGCGAGCCCGGCGTGGTGACGGTCGATATCGATGACAGCATCGACGGGATTGCAAGGGCGGCACTCCGGGATTTGTCGGGACTCGGTGTCGCCTAGGGGAGAGTTCACGGATTGAAACGCTGCGGCGAATAGGCGGAAAGATCGACGAATGGCCTCTCGCCGGTCATGACCTCAGCCAGAGCACGGCCTGTAACCGGCCCCAGCGTCAAGCCGTGGTGGGCGTGGCCGAAGGCGAACCATAGCCCATCATGCCGCGGCGCTTTTCCAATGATAGGCATCATGTCCGGGGTGCACGGGCGAGCGCCCATCCAGGGCTCCGGATCAAGCCTTTCGCCGAGCGGAAAGACCGTGCGCGCCACCTTCTCGGCTCGATCGAGCTGCACGGGTGTCTTTGGTGCATCCATGGCGGCGAATTCAGCGCCCGTCGTCAGTCGTATGCCGCGGTTCATTGGTGCCAGGAAATAACCGCGCTCCGCATCGAGCGTCCAGTTGTTGAGGGTCGCATTCTTTGCCGCGGCATAGTGCATGTGGTAGCCGCGCTTGACGCCGAGCGGGAAGGCATAGCCGAGCCGTCTGGTTGCTACTGCAGCCCAGGGGCCGAGTGCCAGGACCGCATCCTCCGCGTCCAGCGAGCCTTCGCTGGTTACCACCCTCCAATTTGCCCCAGAGCGGCCGAGAGAGTTGGCATCACCGGTCAGGTATCTGCCGCCCAGGCTTTCGAAATAAGCGCGATAGGCCATCGTCAGCCCGTGCGGATCGAGAACCGACCAGGGATCGCGCCAGCGTAGGCCGCCGACGAAATCTCCGTTGATGTGGGGCTCCAATCGCGCAACCCCAGCAGCATCCAGCTGCTCATAGCTGATCCCGAATTCCGCTCGCAGCCGTTCGGCCTCGGCAAATTCTGCATCACGCTTGCCGGCCGTGCGGAAAATCTCCATCCAGCCATTCTTGCGGATCAGGTGCTGCGCATTGGACGCCTCGATCAGATCATTGTGCTCCGATATCGAGTGCTGGATCAGCGGCGCATAGGCGCGGGAAATCATTTCGTGGCGTTTGGCGTTGGAATTCCACCAATAGCGGGCGAGGAAGGCAAGTTGGCCGGGCAGCGCCTTGAGATGATAGTGGGCATCGATCCGGTTGTTGAAAGCGTAGCGGACCAGAACGCCGAGCTGTTGTGGAAAGCCGTAGGGAACGACACCCTCGCGTTGAATGAGTCCGGCATTACCAAAGGACGTTTCCTTGCCTGGCGCCTTGCGATCGATCAATGTCACCTGCCGTCCCCGGCGCTGCAGATGAATGGCTGTCGATACGCCGACGATCCCGGCGCCAAGCACAATTGCGTTCTTTGTCATTTCCGTGCATTCCACCTATTTCAGGCAATGAAAATGCCGCTCCGGCAAGTCGCACGCAAACGAAAAATTGCGTTTCATTTCAAAAACATTGCGGTTCTCAACGCCTCATTTTCCGCTTTGATGCGGACATAGAGTACCGCCGCGTTCAGCGCCGAAAATATCGCGGCGTAGACGGGCATCCCAAAGGCGAGGGGAAGGACGGCGATCTCGCCGGCGACAACCGCATAGTTCGGATGCGTCATGAACCGGTACGGTCCACCGCTGACGAGGGGAGCGCCGGGCAGCACTATAATGCGTGTCGTCCAGCGGCCCTTGAGCGTGCCGATGACCCAGAGACGACCTGCCTGCAAAACCACGAAAACGGCCAACCACACTGGGTCGATCGGGCGACCAATTGCCAGCAGCCACAATCCGGCAATCCAGCAGCTGTGCAGCGCCACCATGTAGCGATAGTGCTCCGGCGCGACCTCCTTCGCGCCGCTGTCCAAAAGCGCCCGCGTATTGCGGCGGGCGAGAACGAGTTCCGCGAGGCGCTGGGCCGTCACGAAGGCGAGGAGGGCAACAGAGGGCCACATTACGCGACCCTCTTCAACGTTACGCAGCTCGCCGCAAAGCCTGGCCCCATTGCGACCATGGCGCTACGTGGCGGCAATCCGGCCTTCAAGACGCGTTCCAGTACGAAAAGGATCGTCGGCGAGGACATGTTGCCATATTCGGCGAGCACGGCGCGCTCATGATCCAGTTTTCCTGCTTCGAGTGACAGAGCGCTTTCCAAAGCTGTCAAGACTCTCGCGCCACCGGGGTGACAGATGAAGCGATCGATATCGCACCTGGACAGGCCGTTACGCGCCAGTATTCCGTCGACGGCGGGGCCGAGTTCAGCCTCGGCAAAGGGCGGCAGCGACTGGGCGAGAACCACGCCAAAGCCGGTATCGTCGATCTTCCAGCCCATGATGCCCAGCGTATCGGGGAAAAGGTGCTCGCCCGTCGACTCGACCTCAGCCTTGCCATGCGGCCCCGCCCGGAGAACGCAGGCCGCCGCGCCATCGCCGAAAAGGGCCGTGGCGATGATGTTGGCGCGTGTCAGTTCGTCGAGCCGGAACGCAAGCGTGCAAAGTTCGATGGTCACGAAAAGCACGGTCTTGCCCGGCCGGTCGTGGGCAAACCGCGAGGCAATGGCGAAGCCCGAAACGCCCGCAGCGCAGCCGAGCCCGAAAACGGGAACACGCTCGATATCCGAGCGAAAGCCCATTTTTTGCGCGAGCTGTGCATCAAGGCTCGGTGTCGCGATCCCAGTGGATGAGACGGTGACGATGCAGTCGACGTCACGCCCCTGCAGTCCCGCCTGTTTCAGCGCGTTGGTGGCGGTTTCGAAGAACAGGCTGCGTGCCACCTCGCCATATGCTTCCATCCGGTCCTGCCAGCCGTGCGGTTCGATGAACCACTCCAGCGGACGCGCGGCATAGCGCTTCTTGATGCCGGAATTTTCGAAGACGCTGGCAAGATGAGAGAAATCCTTGAATCGGGACGAAAACAGCCGGGCGGACGTCTCCGCTGCTTCCTTCTGGGTGATGACATGCTCTGGTGTCGCGACGGCAAGACTCAACAGTTTTACGGTATCACTCACGGAATGCTCCTTTTGGCCGGCGCGAACGGCTAACACCTCAGCTTCGCATTTATTCGCCGGCGGTGCAGCGCAGCGCTCCAAAAAAGAAGAACAAGCAATCGAATAAACTGCCATTCAACAGTGTTCACTCGCCGCCAACGTCATTTTCCTAGGAGATATCCCATGACGATCGCGACTGTTCGTATTGCTTCCATCCTGGTCGGCGGCTGCATTGCCGCTTTCGCGCTTTCGGCTCCCGCTTTTGCAGTGGGAGGCGGTGGCAGCGGCGCTGGTGGCGGCAGCGGTGCCAGTGGCACGGGCGGCAGCAGCGGCACCATGCCGACCTGCAAGAAGGGCCAGCTGTATGACAAGAAAACAAGGAGATGTGTCAAGCAGAGCAGCGCCAACGTGACGGACGAAAACCGCACGGACTATGCCTATTCGCTGGCAAAGGCTGGCCGCTACGAAGAAGCGATTGCCATGCTCGATACGCTGAAGGACCCGAACACGGCTGAAGCCCTGAACTACCGCGGCTACGCCACCCGCAAGCTCGGCCGCACGGACGAAGGTATTTCCTACTACCTGAAATCCGTCGAGATCGATCCGAAATATGCACAGGTTCGCGAATATCTCGGCGAAGCCTACGTCGTTAAGGGTCGCCTCGATCTCGCCAAAGAACAGCTCGAAGTGATCAAGACGCTTTGCGGCAGCACCGAGTGCGAGGAATACGAGGACCTCCACGAAGCAATCATGAAGCCCTCTAAGATGTGATTTCCGGCGACTGGACAGGAGCGCGCAATCACGGTTGACAGGAACCCTCCAAATGCCGTTCGCGTACACCACATTTCCTGCCTATAGTCCTGCAACGCCAAAGCCGCCGGTACAACCGGCGGCTTTGGAAGGAAAACTTGTGGCGGAGGCTCACATCGCAAGCGAAGCCGATATCAGAAGCGGCCTGGCGGACAATCTGCTGCGGCTGTGGCGCTATGGCCTTGTGCTTTCGCATCGCCGCGACGTTGCCGACGATCTCGTGCAGCAGACCTGTGTCCGCGCGCTTGAGCGTGTCGGGCAGTTCGAGACGGGAACCCGGCTGGATCGATGGTTGTTTTCCATCCTGCATTCCATCTGGCTGAATGAGATCCGGTCGCAACGAGTGCGCCTTGGTCGGGGCTTCGTTGATGCCGACGAGGCCTTGGTCGTCGATGGTGCCCGCGAAACGGAAACACATGTCTTGGCGAACCAGGTTCTGCGACTGGTCAATACGCTGCCGGACGCGCAGCGGGCGGCCGTGTTCCTCGCTTACGTAGAAGGTCTTTCCTACAAGGAGGTAGCAGACGTATTGGACATCCCGATCGGAACGGTGATGAGCCGCCTTGCTGCCGCGCGCGCCAAGATCGCAACCAGCGTATCGGGGGGAGGGGACACATGAGCGACAAGAATAAAATCCCCTCCGATGAGGAATTGACGGCCTATATCGACGGTGAGTTGTCGAATGCCGAGGTATCGCGCATCGAGGCGGTTCTGGGCTCTGACGAGCATGCGGCCGCAAGGCTGGCGTTCCTGTCGCAGAGCAGCCTGTCATTCCAGCAGGCCTTCGAGCCATTGCTGTCCGCGGCACCGAAGGCGAGGCTGGATGCGATACTGGGCATTCTGCCGGCCGAGGCGAGGCCGGTTCCGGCGCGCTCCAATCGCCGCGGCTTCCTGGCTGCGCTTGCCGCCTGCCTGGTCGCCGGTGTTGTGGCCGACCGGGCCGTCATCGGCATTCGCAACCGCGTTCACGCACCCGACGAAAGCAATGAATGGCGGGCCGTGGTCGCCGAATACATCGCTCTCTATACGCCAGACACCCTGGCCGGTCCGTCGCCATCCGCCGAAGCACAGGTCGCCCAACTCGCGCGCCTTGACGACAAGCTTGGCCTCTCGTTGTCCCCTGAAGCCGTGTCGTTGCCGGGCATCGAGTTCAAGCGCGCACAGATGCTGCAGTATGACGAAAAGCCGCTCGCGCAGATTGCCTATCTCGATCCCGAGACCGGACCGCTGGCGCTCTGCATCGTTCGCTCGGATGTCGGCATGAAGGAGCCTGACGTCGAAGGCCGAAATGGCATGAACGTCGTCTACTGGTCGAACGCAACGCACGCCTTCATGTTGATCGGCCGCATCCCGATCGATCGGATGCAGGAACTGGCGGATGGTGTCAGGGCAAGGATGTCGGCGTAGTCTCGGCCGGGTGTGGCCGAGTGGGCATCGGTTGGCCCTCTAGGCCAGGCTCTCCTCGTCTGCGCGAGGCCAGGATATTGTCTTCCAGACCGAGGCAATTCCATTGCCTGCATCCGATCCGGAAGACCATTTGATGGCTATGCGGTCAGCATATCTTCGATCCGGATCGGCAGGGTTCGCACGCGTTTGCCTGTCGCATGGAAGATTGCGTTTGCGATCGCTGGAGCGGTGCCGACGAGTGCTATCTCGCCAAGGCCCTTCACGCCGAGCGGGTTAACGTGAGGGTCGACTTCCTCCACGAAGTGTGCCTCCAACGTCGGGATGTCGAGGTTTACCGGCATCAGATAGTCGGCCATGTGAGCGTTGACCGGGCGGCCATCGCGCGGATCGAGTGCTGTCTGCTCCATAAGCGCCATCCCCATGCCGCCAATCATGCCGCCGGTGCACTGACTGCGGGCGAGAAGAGGATTGACGACGCGACCGATCCCATAGGCACCGACGATGCGGCGGACGGTGATCGTGCCCACATCCGGATCGATAGCGACCTCCGCAAATACAGCTCCGAAGGAGTGCATCGAATATCGCTCCGCCACGCTCGGATCGCGCTGCGCGGATCCACTGGCTTCGATCGGACCGCGGTTGGCGACAACAATGTCCTGATAAGAAATGCCCAATGACGCTTCGCCGCGGCGCCGAAGCGTGCCTTCGCGCCATTCAAAATCTTCTATCGACGTTCCCGAAACCGGCAAGTTGGCGCTTGTGGTTGCAAGCCGAGTCGCTTCTGCCTGCACCTCGAGACAGGCAGCACGGATTGCCGACCCGACCGACGCCATCGTCCAGGACCCACCGTGCGAGGGTGTTTGCGGATAGTCCGACCTTCCAAGCTTGAAACGGATTCGCTCCAACGGGAGGCCGAGGAATTCCGCCGCCACCTGGCTCATGGAAGTATAGGTTCCTGGGCCCATGTCGCTTGCGGCTGCCTCTACCTCGGCCGTTCCGTCTGCAAGCAATCGCACTCTCGCGTTTGCCGGTGCATGGAAGGCCGGATAGGTCGCGCTGGCCGTTCCCATGCCGATAAGAAGACGCCCGTCGCGCATGGAGCGCGGTTGGGTGGTTCGTCGCTTCCAGCCAAAACGCTCGGCGCCGAGGTCGTAACATTGGATGAGCGACCTGCTGGAGAACGGCTTGTTTTCGCCTTCATCGATATCAGGTTCATTACGACGCCTCAGCTCGATGGGGTCGATACCGAGTTTGTAGGACAATTCGTCGATAGCGCTTTCGAGCGCAAAGATGCCGCTCGCCTCGCCGGGACCGCGCATATGATTTGGCGTGCTCGTGTCGAGCTGCGCCAAGCGGTAGCCGGTCTGGACGTTGGGGCAGGAATACAAGTAGTCGGTGACCGAGGTTAGCGCCTCCGTAAATTGCTCATAGCGGCTCGTTTCTCCCGTACCTTCATGGATCACAGCGGTAAGCCTGCCCTCTGACGTAGCACCGAGCGCAACCCTCTGAAAGGTGCGTGGCCTGTGACCGGTTGTGAAGAACATCTGCTTGCGGGTGAGCACCAGCTTGACCGGCCGTCGGATCTGGCGCGCCGCCAGTGCTGCCAGCGTAACGTGCGGCCACGTCCTGAGGCTGGTTCCGAAGGCGCCCCCGATAAAGGGACAGATGACTTCGACATTCTCCAGCGGCAAGCCGAATACTGCCGCGATTTCGGCTTGCTCATTGACCAGATATTGGCTCTTGCTCCATAGGGTCACACGGTCGCCGCTCCAGGATGCGACCGTTGCGTGCGGCTCCATTGGATTGTGGTTCTCACGCGCAATATTGTAGGTCTCGTCAATGACGACAGGCGCCTCGGCCACTGCCTTATTGGCATCCCCTCGTGATCTGTCGACGCTACCCGCTTCCGGAATGATGCGCTCAACCCTCCGATCCGTCGGGTCCGTGAGCGGCTGCTGGGCTTCATAAGAAATGTGCAGTTCTGCGGCAGCCCGCTCGGCATGATCGATGCTGTCCGCAACGACTACGGCGACGGGCTGGCCGTAGAAGCGCACCTTGTCGTCCTGCAGGACATGAAGGCGGTCCCCCGACGCCGGATCAATGATGGCCCTATGCGGCAGATAAGGCAGCCGTTCGGCGTTATGATGGCTGATGACGGCGATGACGCCCGGCATCTTCTCGGCGGAAGTGCTGTCGATATCGGTGACCGTACCGAGGCCGATCGTGGAACTGACGATGGCGGCGTAGGCTTGGCCAGGTTGATTGAAGTCGGCCGCGTATCGGGCGCCGCCCGTCACCTTCTGCGGGCCGTCGACTCGAGTTCTGGCTGTGCCGATAAGATTGGTTGTCATGCGACTTCTCCTGCCATTTCGAGGGCACGGACAATGGTCCGCGGCAGTAGCTCCACCTTGTAGTGGTTATGGCTTAACGGACGGGCGCCGTCGGTTGCCAGATGGGCGGCAGCCTCGAAGCTTGCGCGATCTGCGGCATTGCCGGCAAGGGCCGCCTCGCAGGCTCGCAGACGCCAGGGCTTGGTGCCGACCCCGCCCACAGCGATACGCGCTGAGCGGATCAGCCCGTTGTCGACATCGATCGCGACTGCCGCCGAAACAAGCGCGAACTCATAGGAAGCCCGGTCGCGTACCTTGAGATAGCGTGCGCGTCGGCTGTGGGGTCCGCCGGGGACGCGGATCTCCAGGATCAACTCGGCCGGAAGGAGCGTATGCTCCAGATGCGGAGTGTTTCCGGGCAACCGGTAGAGGTCTTCGACGGGGAAACTGCGCTCGCCTTGCGGACCCCTGACCCGCATTGTCGCGCCGAGTGCGACGAGCGCGACCGCGACATCCGAGGGATGTGTCGCGACGCATTGATCGCTGGTGCCAAGGATCGCGTTGCCCGCATTGAGGCCGTCGATCGCAGCACAACCGGAGCCGGGAGCCCGCTTGTTGCAGGCAGCGTCCAGCATCCGGAAATAAGGACAGCGGCATCGCTGCAGCAGATTGCCGCCCATCGAAGCCATATTCCGCAATTGTGGCGAAGCGCCTTCGATCAGGCTCTCCGCGATCACCGGCTGCAGGCGCTGCACGTCCGGGTGGGTAGCAACGTCGGACATCCGGGCGAGCGCGCCAATAACCAGATCCTCACCATCCACTCGAACATCGCCCAAGGGGAGGGCGTTGATATCCACGAGCTGATCCGGACGTTCGACCTCCTCGCGCATAAGATCGACAAGCGTCGTTCCGCCGGCGATGTAGCGCGCGCCGGCGGCTGCGGAGGCTATCGCGGCTTCGGTGTTACGTGCCTTTTCCAATACAAACGGAAGCATGGGTCAGCTCCTTTCGGCCGCGTCGGCGATCGCGGCGACGATGCCTGGATAGGCGCCACAGCGACAGATATTGCCGCTCATCCAGAACCGGATATCCTCCGGCGACGCCGCATGGCCCTCGGCAATGCAGCCTAGTCCCGACATGATCTGGCCAGGCGTGCAGAACCCGCACTGCAGGCCTTCATGCTCCACGAACGCCTGTTGCAGTGGATGAAGCTCGCCGTTCCTTTCGAGCCCTTCGATGGTTTCGATTTCGGCTCCGTCATGCATGGACGCCAAGGTCAGACAGGAAACGATACGTCTGCCGTTGAGGAGAATAGTGCATGCGCCGCAGGCGCCCTGGTTGCAGCCCTTCTTCGTGCCGGTGAGATCAAGAGTTTCACGCAAAACGTCGAGCAGGGATTGCCGGGAATCGACCTGAAGTTCTCTTGCCGTTCCATTCACGACGAGCCGAACCGGCCCTGTCACGCCGCTGGTTGTCACGGTTGGCGGGGACGACTGCGCTTCAGCATGGGACACGGACGCGAGTGACACGACGCCTCCCGCCATCTGAAGAACCGTGCGGCGTGAAACCGATATCGAAGCCGCGGAAGAGTGCTCCTCCGGTCCAGCCTCATTTGACAATGTCTGGTTTTGATTGGTCATCTTGGCCTCCTGACGCGGACCGCGTGCGAGGCTTGGCCATTTAGCCAGTCCCCACCGCACCTTCGCTTAACGCTATCTGCCGATTGCTCGCAGACCAGTGCACAGAGTGCTGTTTTTTGTATGCCAGTGCTACCTTGCAATAAAGCGCCGTGGCCCGACGGGACCGTGTCGGATTGAGCTTGCCTAGAGGCTACGAAGGCGCCGCCACGAGCCGGGTGTGACACCAACCGCCTTGGAAAAGCTACGCGTGAAGTGGCTCTGATCGGTAAAACCGCATTGATGGGCGATCAATTCGATCGGCACGGAAGGCTTCAGAAGCATATTTTTTGCTCGTTCTATCCGCTGCGCCTGCAACCACTGAAGCGGCGGCAGGCCCGTCGTGGCCTTGAATTCGCGTGCGAAATGGCTGCGTGACAGACCACACCCGCGAGCGAGTTCCCCAAGACCGATCTTGCCGTCGAGGTTCGCCAGCAGCATCTCCTTCGCCCGACGCTCTTGCCACTGCGCCAGTCCCCCACGGATCGCATGTACGACCGCAGGCCGCTCTGCATAAGCAACGCTGATGTGCGTCAACAGAGCCAGCGCAATGCCATCAGCAAAAAGCTGAGTCGCAGTCTCCTGCTGCTCGAAAGCGGTTACCAGGCATTCGCCCAGATTTCTGATCACGCCATCATCGAAGGCCACGCCGCTGGCGGTGCGGAGCGACCCGACCGACCCCAGATCGTGCTCGTCGTGGAACTGCTGCAATGCCTCATGCGACGCATACATGGACACACAGTCGACGGCTCCACGGGTCAGCGAGGCATGTTCTTCGTTGAGGTCAAGGAAAAGAAATTGCCCGGCATTGAGCGGCATCGCGGGCATTGGTCTGTCATTAACCCAATAGGGATACTCGGCGAGATAGCGCCGCTGGAGGCAGATCAAGTAGCCGTTGCTCCGTTCCATGCGGACCGGAGCTTCGTTTTCCGGTTCGTTCCAGCGCAATCGACCGCCGGTAACTTCCGCCAGTTGCAAAAAGCGTGTGGAAAGGGTGCGAGGTTGCTCCAACCCCACAAATCGACCGATGCTCCGTCCAAACTCCTTCGCCATCGTCGCCCCCGGTGTGGAAACCAGCCATGTAAATAGCATTGCGCAGGGGAATTCAAAGCGAAATCAAGTGACGATGGGAGGTGGTAGGGCTGCCGGGACTAAGGTCAGAGAGAGATCGGCACGCAGGAAAGTGGAGAATTGGCTGGGGAACCTGGATTCGAACCAAGATCGACGGAGTCAGAGTCCGCTGTTCTACCATTGAACTATTCCCCAGCAGCTGCGGCGCTCGAAGCGGCTCCGCTGGTGTGCGGCGCTTATAAACAAAAGCTGGCGGATTGCAAATACCTGTTTCGAAAAAAATGACCAGGGATTTTGCAGCGGCTTTTGATCTCAAAAAGTTGGCCTATTTCGCTACTGCCAAAAAGAATTTGGTGATTTCGCGATGCGCTGGTATCTTCGCGGCAACGCAAAATCGAATGAGCGCCTGCTGCATACCTTCTGGACTTGCGCGGTGCGATGGAAAAAGAACGTGGAAGACCCCGAAGGCGGCCAAGGGCCGCAAGGTAACGGGGCGTTGGCGGCAGGGCGCAAGGACGGCAAGAAGTCCAGGCGCCGCAAGGGCAAGCGTGGCGGGCAATCCCGCAGCGCGAACCAGTCCGCTCAGCATGTCCTCTCCGGCGAGACCGGAGAGGCGGCACGCCCAATCGAAGCCGGCAACGCGGCGCGCAAGCGAAAGCGTCGCCGTCGTGGTACAGGCGCCTCAGGCGAAGCCGCGCAACAACGTCGTCAAAGCAACGAAGTTTCCGCCATCGCAGCGCAAGCCGCTCGCGTTGACAGCGAGTCGGTACCGAGCCGCCGCAATCGCCGCAAGCATCGCGGCAAACGCGGTCTGCAGGGACGTCCCCTGGTGCATGAGAAGCCGGTCGGACGTCCAGCTCAGCCGCAGCAGGCGACCCAAGGGAGTGACACCGCTGAATCGCGGATAGGTCAGAACGAGAATCGGGCGCCGCGGCAGGCCGAAAATGGGTACCGCAATCACGGCGAACATCCGTGGCCGGACGAGCTCTATGCCGCTCTCGATCTCGGCACAAACAATTGCCGCCTGTTGATCGCGCAGCCGACGCGGCCCGGCCAGTTTCGCGTCGTCGATGCCTTTTCGCGGATCGTGCGCCTCGGCGAAGGATTGGCGGCAAGTGGTCGGCTCTCCGACGATGCGATGGATCGGGCGGTCGATGCGCTGCGCGTCTGCGCTTCCAAGCTGAAAAGCCGTGAAATCCGCCGGATGCGGCTGATCGCCACCGAGGCCTGCCGGCAGGCGGTCAACGGCGCCCAGTTTCTCGAGCGCGTTGTGGCCGAGACCGGCCTCGAACTCGAGATTATCGATAGGGAGACGGAAGCGCGGCTCGCCGTCTCCGGCTGCTCGTCTCTGGTCGGTCGGGAGACACGGTCGGTTGTCCTCTTCGATATCGGCGGCGGCTCCTCCGAAATCGCGGTCATCCGCATCGGCGATAGCCGCTTCAATCGCCTCGCCAATCACATCACGCATTGGACCTCGCTTCCCGTCGGCGTCGTGACGCTTTCGGAGCGTCACGGCGGGCGGGATGTCACGCCGGACGTCTTTGAAGGCATGGTCGTGGAGGTGGAGGGCATGCTTGAGCGCTTCGATTGCCCTGCGATCGACATCGGTCATGCCGGTGACTTCCATCTCATCGGCACATCAGGAACGGTGACGACGTTGGCCGGCGTTCACCTCGATCTGCCGCGCTACGACCGGCGCAAGGTCGATGGTATCTGGCTTTCCGACGACGAGGTCTCGGCGATGCAGGCCAAGCTTCTGTCGTGGGATTTCGCCAGCCGCGCCGCCAATCCCTGCATCGGGCCGGATCGCGCCGACCTGGTGTTGGCCGGTTGCGCGATTCTCGAAGCGATCCGCCGTCGCTGGCCGAGCCCCCGTATGCGTGTTGCCGATCGCGGCTTGAGGGAAGGCCTGCTGACGGACATGATGGCGGATGACGGCGTCTGGCGGCGCCACCGCAACCGCCGCGGTCAGCGCGGCAAATAGGGGACAACCATGGCGAAGCCAACCATTGCGGGCAACCGCACCGGCCGCAAACTCGGTCAGCGCGTCAAGAACAAGAAGATGAAGCCGTCGTCGCGGCAATGGCTGCAGCGCCACATCAACGATCCTTATGTGCAGCGCGCCCAGCTGGAAGGCTATCGCGCCCGCGCCGCCTTCAAGCTGCTTGAGATCGACGAGAAGCACAACATTCTGAAGGGCGCCCGCCGCATCATCGACCTCGGTGCCGCCCCGGGGAGCTGGTCGCAGATCGCCGCCAAGGTCACAGGCTCCACGGACGAAGATATCCGCGTCGCGGCGATCGACTTCCTGGAGATGGATCAGCTGCCGGGCGTGAAGATCCTGCAGCTCGATTTCCTGGATCCGTCGGCGCCGGCGCAGTTGATCGAGGCGGTCGGCGGCACGCCGGATGTGGTGATCTCGGACATGGCGGCGCCGACGACCGGCCACCACCGCACCGACCATTTGCGTACCATGCATCTCTGCGAAGTCGCGGCCCACTTTGCCGTCCAAGTCCTGGGTGAGGGCGGCCACTTCCTGGCGAAGACCTTCCAGGGCGGCACGGAGCGCGATCTTCTCAACATGCTGAAGCGGCATTTCAAGCAGGTGGTTCACGTCAAGCCGCCGTCGTCGCGTGCGGAGTCGGTCGAAATGTTCCTGCTGGCGAAGGGCTTCAAGGGACGGCAACCCGAACCAGATATTTCGGGAGCTTGATCTTTGGGCTGGTCTTGAGTGATGATCGATGCCCCCAGACCTGGAATGCCCGGCTACCATGCTCCTATACGTCACCCTCGGAACCAATGATATCGATCAGGCGAGGCGGTTTTACGACATCGTCCTGCCAGTGCTCGGTTACCGCCGTCAACGCTATTCCGAAGAAGAGATCGGCTACGCCGCAGATGGCGATACCCGCTGCCGGCTCTGGGTCGTCACCCCGTTCAATCGCCGGCGGGCCTCCAACGGCAATGGTTCGATGGTCGCGCTCCATGCCGAACGTCGAGCGGATGTGGATGCGTTCCATGCTGCGGCACTGGCCGCAGGCGGCGTCGACGAAGGCGCGCCGGGATTGCGGCCGTTCCATGCCAATTTCTATGCCGCCTACGTTCGAGATCCGGACGGCAACAAGCTGAGCGCTGTCTGCGAAACTCCGGAATAGCCCTTACTTCACCGCTTGCTGTTCGGCCTCGATTGTTGCTGGGGAGATGCGCTTTACCCGGTGGCCGGAGACGACCGCCCCGGCGCTCTTGTCCATCCGGATGAAAGGGATCGTTGCCACGACCGTCAGGACCGCGATGACATAGAAGGCGATGTGGAAGTCGGCCACCTGCAGTGCCTCGCCGCGGAAATAGATCGAGGTCTCGAGGATTGCCGCGGCAACCGCGACACCAAGCGCCAGGCTGATCTGCTGCATCACCGAACTCATGGAGGTAGCCTGGCTCGCCTGCGCATCTTCGATGTCGGCAAAGGCCAGCGCATTGACGCCCGTGAAGAAGAACGAGCGCGAGAATCCGCCGACAAGAAGGACGGCGATGATGACCAGGTGCGGTGTTTGCGGCGTGAAGAAGCCTGTCACCACCGTCACAATCGTCGTGACGCCCGCTGCCGAAAGCAGCGTCGTGCGGAAGCCTGCCGCCGCAAAGACGCGGCGCGCCATGAACTTGGTGGTGATCGCGCCGATCGCGCCGGCAAAGGTGATGAGGCCGGATTGGAACGGCGTCAGGCCGAAGCCGAGCTGCAGCATCAGCGGCGTCAGGAAGGGCATGGCACCGATGCAGATGCGAAACAGTGTGCCGCCGGTGGTCGATGCCCGGAAGGTCGGGTTTTTGAAGAGGTTCAAATTGAGGATCGGCGCTGGATGCCGTTTGGCATGGCGCACATAGAGAAAACCGCAGATGAGACCGATTGCCGTCGCCGTGATGCCGATCACTGGTGGCAAGGCCGGCAGGCTGACGACGGACAGGCCGAAGACCACGCCGGCCGCCGAAAACGATGTCAGCACGAAACCCGTCACGTCAAGCTTTGGCGGCGCGGTCGCTTCTACTTCCGGCAGGAAGATTGTCGCGAGCCAGACGCCGATGATGCCGACCGGCACATTGATCAGGAAGATCCAGTGCCAGGTGAAATAGGTGGTGATGAAGCCGCCGAGCGGTGGTCCGGCAAGTGGCCCGACGAGCGCCGGGATGGTCAGCAGCGCCATCGCCGAGACGAGCTCGCTTTTCTTCGTCGTCCGCACCAGCACCAGGCGTCCGACCGGCGTCATCATCGCGCCGCCCATGCCCTGCAGGAAGCGGGCGACGACGAACTCGATCAGGCCGGATGAGATCGCGCAGAAGATGGAGCCGACGACGAAGACGCAGATGGCAAGGCGAAAGATGCGCTTGGCGCCGAACCTGTCGGCCATCCAGCCGCTGATCGGAATGAACACAGCGAGCGACACCATGTAGGAGGTCAGCGCCAGCTTCAGCGTGATCGGCCCGACATGGAGGTCGTTGGCGATGGCGGGGAGGGCGGTTGATATGACGGTGGAGTCCATCTGCTCCATGAAGAGAGCGACGGCGAGGATCAGCGGAACAATGCGGTTCATGCGCGAATGCCTTGAGGGTCTTGCGAAGGCGTCTGGGGGCCTGTGCTCTGTAGTCCTCGGGAAGACCTCTGCCAACCCCTCATTCCGCTTCTGAAACACGTTTGCATCACGTCTGCGTGAGACTGCTTGCTCAGCAATTTCAACGGTCAAGATTGACATATGTTCGTTTCGGCCAGCTGCAAGAAAGATGGCAGCGGTTCGCTATTTGGGGGCTGGGCGGCAACGATGTCGCACGCTATTGGAAGGATGGGATATGGCAGTACCGTCGGGGATGAAACGGCGCACCTTATTTGCAGCGGGCATCGGCCTGCTGGCGGCGCCGATGATTTTGACAGAGACGGCCGCAAGGGCCGCAAGCGGAGACAAGACCAAGATGGATGCGACGACGCAGCCCCAGTTCAATCAATTCAAGCTCGGCTCCTATAAGTTTACCGTCTTTAAGGACGGCGCCAATATTGGTGAAAAGCCCTACGAGACATTCGGGACCAATCAGAAACCGGAAACTGTCCAGGAACTGCTCGCGAAGAATTTCCTGCCGACCGAGAAGTTCGTCAATTCCTATGCGCCGACGTTGATCGATACCGGCTCGGACGTCATCCTTGTTGATACCGGCTTTGGCGAAGGCGGCCGTGCGCGAGGCAATGGCCAGCTTCGCGATGGCCTGAAGGCGGCTGGCTATTCGCCCGACGACATCACTGTGGTCGCGCTCACCCACCTGCATGGCGACCATATCGGCGGGCTGATGGAAGGCGGCGCTCCGGCCTTCAAGAATGCGCGCTACGTCATCGGCCAGATCGAATACGACTTCTGGACGGACAAGGCCCGCGAAGGTACCCCGGCCGAAGGCGGTCACAAGGCGGTTCTCGCCAACGTGGTGCCCCTTGCTGAGAAGGCGACGTTCATAGGCGATGGCGGGACCATTGCTGGCGGCATTACCGCGATGCTGGCACCGGGGCACACGCAGGGTCACATGGTTTTCCACGTCGAATCCGAGGGCAAGCGCCTGGTGGCAACAGGCGATACCGCCAACCACTATATCCTGTCGCTGCAGAAGCCCGACTGGGAGGTCCGTTTCGATATGGACAAGGCCCAGGCAGCCGCAACGCGTCGCAAGGTGTTCGGCATGATCGCCGCCGAGAAGATCGCCTTTGTCGGCTACCACATGCCGTTCCCGTCGGTCGGCTTCGTCGAGACCTACGAGGACGGCTATCGCTTCGTTCCGAAGACCTACCAGTTCGACCTGTGACCTCGCTGCATGGCAGCCATACCGGGCCCGGCGGACACGCCGGGCTTTTTGCTATTCCCTTCCTGTCATAGACGTGTTACCAGCCCTCGCCAACTTCCAAAGCAACCCTTGCACACCGCCGGTGCGGACTATTCGTTCCGGGAGGCGTTGCATTTTTCTTAATTGAAGGAAATTGGCCATGGCTCGCATCATAGAAACGCCAACCGGTTTGGACGCACTCACCTTCGATGATGTGCTCCTGCAGCCCGGTCATTCCGAGGTTCTGCCCGGTCAGACGAGCGTCGCAACCCGCATCGCGACCGACTTCGAGCTGAACATTCCGATCATCTCTTCAGCCATGGACACCGTCACGGAAAGCCGTCTCGCGATTGCCATGGCGCAGGCCGGCGGCCTGGGGGTCATCCACAAGAACCTGACGCCGGCCGAGCAGGCCGAGCAGGTCCGCCAGGTCAAGAAGTTCGAAAGCGGCATGGTCGTCAACCCGGTGACGATCGGCCCCGACGCGACGCTCGCCGACGCGCTCGCCTTGATGAAGATCCACAGCATCTCCGGCATTCCCGTCGTCGAAAAGACCGGCCGTCTCGTCGGCATCCTGACGAACCGCGACGTCCGCTTCGCATCGGATCCGAAGCAGAAGATTTACGAACTGATGACGCGCGAGAACCTCGTTACCGTCAAGGAAAGCGTCGACCAGCAGGAAGCAAAGCGCCTGCTGCACGCACATCGCATCGAGAAGCTGCTGGTGGTCGACGGCGAAGGCCGTTGCGTCGGTCTCATCACCGTCAAGGATATCGAAAAGTCGCAGCTCAACCCGAATGCATCGAAGGATGCGCAGGGCCGCCTGCGGGCCGCCGCCGCCGTCGGCGTCGGTGACGATGGTTTCGATCGCGCCGAGCGCCTGATCGAAGCAGGAGTCGACCTTCTCGTTGTCGATACCGCGCATGGCCATTCGCAGGGCGTTCTGAATGCCGTGGCGCGCGTGAAGAAACTCTCCAACTCCGTGCGGGTCATGGCCGGCAACGTCGCCACATCTGATGGTACCAAGGCGTTGATCGATGCCGGTGCGGATGCCGTCAAGGTCGGTATTGGCCCGGGCTCGATCTGCACCACGCGCATCGTTGCCGGTGTCGGCGTCCCGCAGCTCGCCGCCATCATGTCGGCCGTCGAGGCAGCACGGGCGCAGGATGTCCCTGTCATCGCCGACGGCGGCATCAAGTTCTCCGGCGACGTCGCCAAGGCGATCGCGTCAGGCGCCTCCGCCGTCATGATCGGCTCGCTGCTCGCCGGCACCGATGAAAGCCCGGGCGAAGTCTATCTCTACCAGGGTCGTTCTTTCAAAGCCTATCGCGGCATGGGCTCCGTCGGCGCCATGGCGCGTGGCTCGGCAGACCGTTACTTCCAGGCGGAAGTGCGTGACACGCTGAAGCTCGTGCCCGAAGGCATCGAGGGCCAGGTTCCCTACAAGGGTCCGGTATCCGGCGTCCTGCACCAGCTCGCAGGCGGCCTCAAGGCGGCGATGGGCTATGTCGGTGGCAAGGACATCAAGGACTTCCAGGAGCGCGCGACCTTCGTGCGCATCTCGGGTGCTGGCCTTCGCGAAAGCCATCCTCACGATGTGACGATCACCCGCGAGAGCCCCAACTATCCGAGCGCCGGCGGCTGAAAATGAACGCGGGCAGCCGTATTCCGCTCTGGATTATCGCGCTGCTCGCGGCCATCTGCCTCGGTGTGCTTGCGTGGACGACATTCGGCTTTGTCGTCCCCTTCAAGCACGAGACCGGGCAAGCGGTTCTCGATATCTATTTCGCCGGCTATGACGAGTTGACCGTCGGTCGCATGCAGCGGCTCCTCGGCGAGAACGATGTTGCCAATAGTCTGCTGCGGGCCATGTATGCCGGCCCCGAGCTGATCTTTCCGGCACTTCTGACCGCACTCCTCCTGCTGGTCTTGATGAAGTTGAGGCCGGGCGGATCCTATTTTGCGCGTCCGATCAGTCCTGCCCTCATCAAGCTCATCTATGTGCTGCCCTTTGTTTACGGTCTTGCAGACTATGGCGAGAACATCGCCAGCTTGATTGCCTTTGGCGGCAGTGCCTGGGCAGACCGGGCCGCTGAGTTATTGCCATGGATGACACGGCTGAAATTCGCGAGCCTCGCCATCTGCCTGATCATCATCGCCCGTTTTGCTATCGTTCGAGCCATGCACCGCGGCGACGGCGAACGGTAGCCTTATCGCGGCCACCTCCACGGCGGATTGGTAAGGCGGGCTGTCATGAACTCCGCCAATACCTCGACCTTTGCCGGTCTTGCGCGCGCAGATGGCGTGACAAAATAGAGTGCACCGCTCGGCAGGCTCCAATCAGTCAGGATCGCCTTCAAACGCCCGTCAGCCAGGTATTCGCTGGCCATGAACTCCGGCAGTTCGCAGATGCCGAGGCCGCGCAGCGCCATTGGGATCAATGCCTCCGAGTTGGTCGCCCGGAGCGGACCGGTTGGCGTGACGAATTCCTCGTCGCCAGCCTTGTTCGTCAGGCGCCAAATGTCCTGTCGGGGGCGATAGGCATAGCCGAGGCAGTGGTGAGCGGCCAGCTCGCGTGGATGCTGCGGGCATCCGTATTTCTCGATATAGGCGGGCGACGCCAGAATGAACGGGGCAACCGGCGCGAGCCGCCGGGCGATCAGCGATGAGTCGGGCAGGACCGCGATGCGCAGCGCTGCATCAAAGCCTTCCGCCACAAGATCGACGCTCGCATCGCTCATGTGAAGGTCGATTGTGATTTCCGGGTAAAGCTCGAAGAAGTCAGGCAGGATCGGCGCAATCCAGTGGACACCGAACGTCATCGGCGCCGCCAGCCGGATCAGGCCGCGCGGACGGCTCGACAATTCGAGCGCCGCGTTCTCGATTTCCTCGGCATCCGTATAGATCCGCGACGCCCGTTCGGCGAGACGGAGGCCGAACTCGGTTAGCGATAGCTGGCGCGATGTGCGATTGAACAGCCGGGCGCCCAGCCTCTCTTCCAGGCGTGCGACGCCGCGCGAAACGGTTGCCACCGAGATGCCGAGTGTCTTCGCGGCGCGGGCGAACGACCGTTCCTCCGCCACTTTGGCAAACATTGCGAGACCTTCGAAATCCGGCAGCTTCATCATTTCAGTTCTGCAACAATGGATTTCAGTCCTTTCTATTCCGAAATGATCGCCTCGTCCATATCTCCTGCTCAGTCGAACAAAAGGAGACGACTGATATGACACAGAGACTGAACGGGAAGATTGCGGTCATCACAGGCGCGACATCGGGGATCGGCCTCGCCACCGCCAAACGTTTCGCTGCCGAAGGCGCGCGCCTCTTCATCACTGGACGCCGGGTGGATGTGCTCGAAGCGGCTGTCGCCGAGATCGGCGGCAACGTCACCGGCATCCAGGCCGATTCCGCCAAGCAGGCCGATCTCGACCGCCTCTTCAATCGCGTTAAGGACGAGGCCGGTCGCGTCGACGTTCTCTTCGTCAATGCAGGCGGCGGCTCATTCGCGCCGATTGGCCAGATCACCGAAGAGCAGTTCGACGACACATTCAATCGCAATGTGAAGGGCGTGCTCTTCACGGTGCAAACGGCGCTGCCGCTGCTCGGCAACGGCTCGTCGGTCATTCTGACCGGCTCGACCGCTGGTGCGACCGGCACGCCGGCCTTTAGCGTCTACGCTGCCTCCAAGGCGGCAATCCGCAACTTCGCACGCAACTGGATCCTTGACCTGAAGGATCGCGGCATCCGCATCAACACCCTGAGCCCCGGCCCGACCGAAACCACCGGCCTGGTCGAACTCGCCGGCAAGGACAAGGCACAGCAGCAGGGTCTTCTCGACTATCTCGGCTCGCAAGTTCCGATGGGTCGCGTTGGCCGCGCCGAAGAAATCGCCGCCGCCGCTCTGTTCCTCGCCTCGGATGAATCGAGCTTCGTCACCGGCGCAGAACTCTTCGCCGATGGTGGCATAGCTCAGGTCTGATGCCAGCCTCGCCCGTCGCAGAATTGCGGCGGGCATTTGCGGCGTTCGCGGTTTTCCTCTACAGCACGGAAATAAAACGGAAAACTGCAAGGGAAGACAGCATGACCGGGTACGAGATGTTTTGGCCCATTATCGCCCACGTAGCCCTGGTCTATTTGCTCTACATGCTGCTCGGTTATCGCCGCCGTCAGCTGGTTCAGGCAGGCAAGGTCCGCCGTTCGAACTATCGCGAAAACCGCGATGAACCGCCGGAAGGCCTCGTCGTCAAGAATTGCTTGGCCAACCAATTCGAATTGCCAGTGCTGTTCTATGCCTGCTGTGTCCTTCTCTACATCACCGAAGCCGACAATCTGGTCGCGGTCGTCCTTGCCTGGACCTTCGTTGTGCTCCGCTATCTGCACGCCTTCGTGCACGTCACCAGCAATGACCTCCGTTACCGCAGTCCGCTTTTCGGGGCTGCCTACGTGGTGCTCGGCGCTATGTGGGTGTGGCTGGCCATCTGGATGGTCTTTCCCAATGGCTGATCGGCTGAACCGCTTGAAGTAACGCAGTTTTGTTCCTGCGTTACTGGTCCATGACCTATCTTCCCCGACAGGTGAAATCCAACAGGTAGGGAACGGGAGATCTCACATGGACAAGCCGGAAATCACGCAGGCGATGATCAATGCCTACGACGAATATACGCATCTGACACTCGACCGCCGCAACTTCATGGACAAGCTGACGAAACTGGCCGGTTCCGCCGGTGCAGCGGCCGTCATCGCGCCGATGCTCGCTGCCAACAAGGCGAGCGCGGAGATGATCTCGGCCGATGACAAAAGGCTGGTGGCCAAGGACGTCACCTATCCCGGCGGCACTGGCGAAATGAAAGGCTACCTCGTCGAACCCAAGGATGCCTCCGGAAAGCTCGGCGCCGTGATTGTCATCCACGAGAACCGCGGCCTGAACCCGCACATCCGCGACGTTGCGCGCCGCATGGCGCTGGAGGGTTTCATCGCCCTGGCCCCGGACTTCCTTTCCCCTCAGGGCGGTACGCCTGAAAACGAGGACAAGGCCCGCGAGATGTTCGGTAAGCTCGATCGGCCCGCGACGGTGGCGAACGCAGAGGCGACACTTACCTATTTGACCAAGCTTGACAATTCCAACGGCAAGGTCGGCGTGATCGGCTTTTGCTGGGGTGGCGGCCTGGTCAACGACTTCGCCACCAAATCACCGGAACTCAAGGCGGGCGTGGCTTATTACGGCGCCCAGCCGCAGGCCGCCGATGTACCAAACATCAAGGCGGCGCTGATGCTGCATTATGCTGGCCTCGACGACCGCATCAACGCCGGCATCGACGCCTACAAAAAGGCATTGCAGGAAAACGGCAAGGACTTCCAGATCTTCGTCTACGACGGCGTCAACCACGCCTTCAACAACGATACGTCGTCGGCGCGATACGACAAGAAGGCCGCCGACCTTGCCTGGACGAGGACGGTCGAATTTCTGAAGAAGAACCTCGGCTGATCAGGCGGCCAGCTCGCGCGGGGTAGGGGCGACAGCAACGATCGCTTCTGCCAGCGCCTCCATCTCCTTGCCCCGATGGTTGCTGCGCCGCCAGGCAAGGCCGATTTCGCGCGACGGCTGTGGATCGGTGAAGGGAACGATACGGATCGAATTGCGGCTGGTCTCGGTCGGAATGGCCATTTCGGGGATAAGTGTCATCCCCATGTCGTGCGAGACCATCTGCAAGAGCGTCGCCATCGACGTCGCGCCGAAATTGACCAGGCTGCGCTTGCCGGCGCTACAGACGGCAAGGGCCTGGTCGCGCAGGCAATGGCCCTCCTCGAGCAGCAGCAGGCGATCGACATTTACTTCATGCTCGGTCAGCGGTGATGTCAGCACAGCCTCGCCGTTATCCGCCACCGCCATGAAGAAGCGGTCGGTGAAGAGTGGCCGCGTCTGGATGCCTTCGATATCGAGCGGCAATGCCGCGATGACGGCGTCGAGCTTTCCGGTCAAAAGGTCCGCCATCAATCGATCTGTGACCGCTTCCCGCAACTCGACCTCAACGCTTGGATAGGTCTTACGCAAATGCGGAACGAACTGCGGAACGAGGTAGGGGGCGACCGTTGGAATGATCCCGATGCGGATCAGTCCTTCAAGCGTGCCGCCGCCCTTTCGCGCGGTCTGCTCGAGCAGGTCGACCTGATGCAGAATGGCGCGGACGTAGTGCAGCACTTCCTCGCCCTTCGGCGTCAGGATCGTGCTCTGCCGGGTTCGCTCGACAAGCTTGGCGCCGAGATATTCTTCCATCTCCATGATCTGCGTCGACAGGGCGGGCTGGCTGATGTGGACCATTTCGGCCGCCCTACCGAAATGGCGTGTCGTTGCCAGTGCATCGAAATAGCGCATCTGTCGCAGGGTCAGCATGATAAGTTCTTTCAATCGAATGTCTCAGTAAATACGATTGGAAGTTATCGAAGGTCAATGAATTTACGACAGGGGCCGCTGGGTAGTCGGCATTGTAGCAGCCGATGGCGGGATGGGTGCCGCGGCGCCGGCTGCTGCGAATCGGTAGTGCCCAAACAAGCGGCACGAGCGCGCATCGACCGACCGCGATTGCGTTCGCTTGCGGTCGAAATTCGACCAAATCCGGGTGTATCACCCCGATTTTGCTATGCTTTTCTGGATCCGTACAATCCAATCTATCTCGTTTACGAGTCGTGAAGACCTGCATGTCATATCGGCAAAAAGGCGCCGGCATGAATGTCCTCCGTCGCTCCACATAGAACAAATGGGAACGACATGAAGGTCGGAAGTTTGGATCGTATTGGCCTCCGCCGGAAGCCAAAGCAGGAACGCAGTATTCAAAGGCTCGACCTGATCTTGTCGGCCGCAGCAGCAATTATTGCCGAAAAGGGCGTAAGCGCCATGCGAATGACGGAACTGGCCGTCGCCGCCAAGGTGCCGATCGGCTCCGTCTATCAGTATTTTCCGGAGAAGGCCGCGATCGTCAAAGCGCTCTTCGACCGCCATGCTTCTGCAATTCAGGCCCGTATCGCCGAGGCTTTTTCGTCAGTGCACTCTGTCGACCATGCGCTTGAGGTGCTCGCGGCGACCATCGACTGGCACTACGAAGACTATCGTAACGATGCCGCCTATCTCGGTATCTGGATGGGCACCGAGACTGACCACGATCTGTTGCGCCTCAACATCGAGCACAGCAAGCGGATTGCCGACATTTTTCAGGATGCCGTCCGCCGCGTCGCCCCCGAACTGTGTGCAGCCGATATGCAGGCCAGGACCTACCTCTTCAGCCATTTGCTCGGCGCCTCGATCCGCCTTGCGGTCGTCAGCGAGGACTCGCTCGCCAGACGCATTCTCGACGAGTGGAAGCGCGTGATCCGCACGGCCTTCCTCTCGCCGGTTGCTGCGTGACGCCTACCAGCTCGGAACGACGTTGGCGACCTTGAGGCGGGGCTGGACCCGCCCATAGGCGTTCTTCACATCAGGCTCCAGATTGTCGTCGACGACAGCGGGCGTGATGTTGTCAAGGCAAGCGGTGATATGGGCGGTGATCGCGTTCATGAGCGACAGGGAGACGCCCGGCCGTTTCATGATGCCGATCTGGACCGGGGGGAGGGCAGGGAAGCCATCCGCCTGGCTCAGCACCTTCATCCCCGTGCGCAGCGCCGATTCTGGCATGACGGAAACGGCCATGCCAGCGAGGACCGCGGCTGCAACGACCGTGCACGACCAGCTGGTGAACAGAATTTGATGTTCGCGGCCGACAGCATCGAGTGCTGAGCAGGCAAGCTGACGCCACTGGCAGTCGCGACGCCCGACGGCAAGCGGCACCGGCGCATCGTCACGGATAGGATGGTTCGCCGAGCCGACCCAGCAGAGGGGTTCGGTTCGCACGACGTCCGACATGCGCTCGCGCGGATTATGCGTCACCAGCGCGATATCGAGTTCGCCGCGATGCATGCGCTCGGCGAGGTCCACCGAAGGCTCGCAGACGATATAGAGTTCGACGTTCGGATGCGTCTTGGCGAAGCGGCCAATGATCTCCGGCATGTAGCGGTCGGCATAGTCATCGGGCGTGCCGATGCGCAGCGTACCCTCGAGACGGTTGTCGTCGAAGGCGGCGATCGCCTCGTTGTTGAGGCGGATCATGCGTCGAGCATAGTTCAAGAGCTTTTCGCCCTCGGCGGTCAGGCGGTTGCCGCGGCCGTCCTTGATGAAGAGCTGCTTGCCGATGCGCTCTTCAAGCCGTCGCATCTGCATGGAAACGGCCGATTGCGTCTTGTAGACCCTGTCGGCAGCCTTGGTGAAGCTGCCGGAATCCACGATTGCGATGAAAGTCTGCAACTGATCGATATCAAGAGGCGCTGACATGATCTCACCCATAAAGTTCTCTGATGGTAATCATTAGAAACATTCGTTGGACTGATCAATAGGTGTTTGGCATCTTCGGGATGCAAATCAAGCAAAGTGAAGGACAGACATCCTGCCTGTCCGAATCGATTTCAACCGATGCCTTCCCGCTCGACCTCGCGGGAGGGGTGGGTTGTTGCGCGCCTATGAAAGGATCGTCCCATGCGCACGACAGACCGGATACTCGAACTCGACTGCAGCCCGACCTCGCTGACGTTTGCTCAGCGCGTCGCACATGGCTTTGCAACGCTGTCATCCGTACTGCGCGTGTTCCGCAATCGTATGGAGATCAACCGGCTGCACGAGCTCGATGACAATCAATTGAAGGATATCGGCCTTTCAAGGACCGATCTCACTTCCGCGTTCCTGGCGTCCACCTTCTTTGAAGATCCGTCGGAACACCTGACCCGCTCCGCGAGCGTTCGCGGACGTAAGTCGCTCTTCCGGTCCCGAAAGGATTAAGGCCGGCCCAGTTTTTCCCCGCAGGGTGATAGCCAATAGCCCTGCCTCTTGCCCGGTGCCGGCCTCCCAGCCGTCTCCGGGTTTTTTTATGCCTTGGGGGGAGTGGGGGGCGCCTTGGGCATATAGGTCTCGAAGATCGCTTCCATGCTTTTCTGGTAGTTCTTCTGGACCTCGAGTCCGCTATCGAACATGTTGTTCAGCATGTCCATGTAGTTTTCGGTTTCAGCCTTTGCCTGCTCCTTCGGTGCTTCGGCTGGTTTCGGTTCGACCGGCTTTCCGAGCGAGCTCATCATTTCCTGAAACGCCTTTGCAAAAGGATTGTCGAAAAACGGGTTGGTGACGGCCTTTTGCGCCTCTGGCTTCTGCATGCCGAACATCAGCTGCATCGCCTGCGTGAAAGGGTTGTCGAAGATGCTGGGCTCGGGTGCCAGCGCCTGCTTCGGCGCAAAGCCAGTGCTTTCAAGCCATTTCTGAATGCTCTCACCCATCGCCGTGTTGACGAACGGATTGACTGGCGCCGTCATCTGTCCCATCGACTGCTTGAAGAGGCCCCCCATCAGCGTATCGGCCATGACAGGCAGCATCTGCTTGTAGATCTCCTGTCCGATGCCGGTCATCTGGGCCGCCTGCGCCGCGACGGCCCGCGAGACTTCCTTGGAGCCGAACAGCTGCGCGAGGATGTTGTTGCCGTCCGAGATCCCTTGCGGCGTAAAGGCCTTGCTCATGTCCTCGAAATATTTGGTGTAGTTCCCGGAGGCGACCGCCTGCATCAACCCCATGAAGTCGTAGGGGTTGCTGGTGCTTCGCTTCAAGCCGGCGGAAAATGCCGGCATGAGCGCCGCAATCGCCTTGGCGGTCTGCTCCTGAGCCAGATTGAACTGCTTGGAGACCGCATCCATCGCCGCGCCGTTCTGGGCCTGCATCATCATGTCGAAGAGTGGCAGCATGGTAATCCCCTTCCCGGTTTCGCAACGCGCAATTGCGTCACTATAGCCGGAAAAAGGAATGCGCAAACCCCTTTTTGTAGAAGGGCTTAGTATTGATATTCTTCGAAGACCGGCTCAACCGAATCGTTCCAGCGGCCGTGATAGAGCGCCAGCAGGTCCTCGGCCAACGTCGCCTTCTTGGCCATGACTTCGTCGAGCGGTGCAAGGAAGATGGTTTCGTCCTGGCCTTCCTTGTTGAGCTTGTTGCGCGCCCTTAGACCCGCTTTCGAAACGGCGATCACTTCGCGCGCGGTTTCATAGAGCTCATGCCCGCGGAACTTTGCCTTTAGGCCTTGAGAGGGGACGGCGTCACGCAAGGCGTTGACCTCGTCGAATGTCCAGTCCTTGGTCAGCATATCGGCGTCTTCGAGCGCCGCGTCATCGTAGAGAAGGCCGACCCAGAAGGCCGGCAACCCACAGATGCGCCGCCAAGGCCCGCCATCCGCACCGCGCATCTCGAGGAAGCGCTTCAGGCGCACGTCGGGGAAAAGCGTCGAAAGATGGTTCGTCCAGTCCCCCATGGTCGGCTCCCATGCGGCGACTTCGCCCTTCAGTGCGCCGTTCATGAACTGCCGAAAGGTGACGTGGGTACAGTCGTGATAGTGCCCGTCGCGCACGATGAAATACATCGGAACATCGAGGGCCCATTCGACATAGTCATGGAAGCCGAAATCGTCGCGGAACGTGAAGTCCAACAGACCGGAGCGATTGTTGTCGGTGTCGCGCCAGATGTCGCCACGCCAAGAGAGCAAGCCGTTGAGCTTGCCTTCGGTAAAGGGCGATGAGGCAAAGAGGGCGGTTGCCAGAGACTGCAGCTTCATCGAAACGCGCATCTTCTTGCGCATGTCGGCTTCCGAAGAGAAGTCGAGGTTCACCTGGATCGTGCAGGTGCGATACATCATGTCGAGACCCTTGGATCCGACCTTCGGCATGTAGCGGGTCATGATCTCGTAGCGGGATTTCGGCATGACCGGCGTCTCGGCCAGTGTCCAGTTGGGGCTGCCGCCGATACCGAGAAAGCGGATGCCCATCGGTTCTGCGATCTCGCGCAGCGTGGCCAGGTGAGTATTCGATTCCTTGCAGGTCTCGTGGATCGTTTCCAGCGGCGCGCCGGACAGTTCGAACTGGCCGCCTGGCTCGATCGAGATGGCGCCCATTCCCTTCGGCTCGCCAAGGCCGATGATGTTGTCGCCATCCATGATCGGATCCCAGCCGGATTTTTGCTGCAGTCCTTTCAAGAGCGCCGAAATGCTGGCCTCGCCGAAGTACGGCACGGGGCTGTTGTCGGCACGAAAGAAGGCGAACTTCTCATGCTCGGTGCCGATGCGGAACTTTTCTTCAGGCTTGCTTCCCGCAGCAAGATAATCGGTCAGCTCCTGAACCGAAGAGAGTGGCGTCTGGTCGGTGGTATCGCGAGCCATTCAAGTCTACCTGCAATGGGAGAGCGCCTGGGAAAGCCCGGGCAATTGGAAGGGTGATTAGGACCGCTCCCACGTATGTTGCAAGTGAAATTGTTTCAACGGTCCATCAAAAAAATAGCAGCATATTTCGGCCGCGACCGATCCTAAGGTTAATCCCAGTCGCCAATCGACGCCTGAATGACCGCCATGGCAGCAACCGCCGCCGTGTCTGCCCTTAGGATCCGCGGCCCGAGCGGGATCGCGGTGACGAAATCGAGGCTGCGCAGCCGCGCGCGTTCCTCCTCGGAAAAGCCGCCCTCCGGGCCGACGAGGAGCGCCAGCTTTCGCTCGCTGACTTTGGACAGGAGTGGAAGCGGGTTCTGCCCCGCATCGCCCTCGTCGCAATAGACGATGCGGCGGTCGCTCGGCCATGTATCCAACAAGTCAAACAACCTCACCGGCTCGGCAACATCAGGGACGGCAAGGATACCGCATTGCTCCGCCGCCTCGATGACGTTTGCCCGCAGCTTGTCGAGATTGGTGATCTTACCTTGCACATGCTGGGTCAGCACGGGCCGCAACACGCCGGCGCCCATCTCGACCGCCTTCTGCACCAGATAATCCAACCGGCCGACTTTCAGCGGCGCGAAGAGATAGTGCAGGTCGGAAGGGACCGGTTGTGGTCGCGTCTGCTCCTCGGGGATCATTACAATCCGCTTCCGCGACGTAAAGGTCAGGCGCGCCTTCCACTCGCCGTCGCGACCGTTGAAAACGAGCAACTCGGCCCCTTCGGCCATCCGCAGCACGTTGGCGAGATAGTTGAAGTGATCTGCCGTTGCCTCCACCGTCGCTCCGGCAGCAAGAGGTGCATCCACGAACAGCCGTTGCATCCGGAAATTGGCGCGCATCGAAAGGTCCTGCTCAAACAAAGAGCGCGAACATAACCCAATAGATCATGGCTGCAAGCGCTGCGGAGGCCGGAACGGTGATGATCCAGGCAGCGATGATCGTCATGAAATGCGAACGGCGAACGAGATAGCGACGGCGAACCTCATGTGTGTTCGGATCTTCGGGCTCGTCGGTCGCGAAGCTTTCGGCCTTCCGGCGCATGTATGCGATGCGGCGCTTCGAATGCCGGGTGTACCACTCGCGGAAGAAGCCGACGCCGAACACGGAGCCGACCGCGATATGCGTCGTGCTGACGGGCATACCGAGCCACGAGGCGACGATAACGGTGAAGGCCGTCGACAGCGCCACGCAATAGGCCCGCATGGGGTTGAGCTTGGTGATCTGCTCACCGACCAGCCGGATCAGGCGCGGCCCGAAGAGCAACAGACCGATGGAGATGCCGAGAGCGCCAATCAGAAGCACCCAGATCGGCGGCTGCCCATGCGTACCCTCAGGGGACGCACCGACCGCGCGCACGATTGCTGATAGCGGGCCGACGGCATTCGACACATCGTTGGCACCATGCGCAAAGGAGAGCAGGGCGGCCGAGCCAATCAAGGGGATTTGGAAAAGGACGCGCAGCGAGCTATTGCGGTTTTCAAGCCCTACCGACTGTCTGCGGACGAACGATCGTGCTGCGAGCCATCCGACGATCCCGGCGCCGAACCCGAAAAGGATGATGGTGAGCGGGGTAAACTCATTGGTCGCTTCGAGCTGCAGGGCCATGTACGACGTGAAGCCACCGATCATCATGGCAATCAGCACAGGCACCCAACGCCGGGCAGCCGCGATCTTGTCATCGCGGTAGATAATAAGGGTTTTCACCATAAAGAGCAGGCCGGCTGCTATCACCCCTCCAAGCAGAGGGGACGTCACCCAGGCCGAGGTGATCTCGATCATCACCCGCCAGTTCACTGGCGCCGGGCCGACCGCACCGACGCCGGCTCCAATCACCGCGCCGACGATCGCATGCGTGGTCGAGACCGGCGCATTCATCCAGGTCGCAAGGTTGATCCACAAGGCGGCGGCCATTAGTGCCGCCATCATGATCCAGCCAAGCGTCCCCGGAGGCACCTGCACAGTATCGACGATGCTTGAAGAGATGGTCTTGACGACCTCGCCGCCGGCAATTGTCGCTCCAAGAATCTCGAAGATGGCGGCGATGACAAGCGCTTGCGCCATCGTCATCGCACGCGCGCCCACCGCTGCGCCGACGTTGTTGGTGACGTCGTTCGCGCCGATGTTCATGGCCATGTAAGCGGCGAGCGCCGCGGCGGCGATTACGAGGACGGCGCCGGGCCGGTCAAAGACATAGACGCCGGCAAAAAGCATCGCGAGCCCGAGAAAGACCAGCGCGATGCCTGGTGCCACCAGCTTTCGCGAGACGAACTTCGTGGCGTCCTCGACATGCGTAAGCTTGTCGAGATCCTTGTCGAGCGTTCGTTTCGTGAGGACGGCTGGTCGTTCGGGCATGCTATTCCTTGGCGTTCATTCCTGCTTTAACGTTGCCAAGTTTAGCAGTGCAAGATGGCAGTATTCACTCCGCCGGAATTTGTTTTGGCGCACTTGCCGCGAATTGGTCCTGCATGCGGCGCTTGAAAAGCAGAAAGATCTCCCGAAGCTCCGGTTCGTGGACGCACGTCGCGGCTTCGTCGCAGGAAACCCACTCGGTCTTGCGCTCGCCTTTCTCTTTGAAATTCTTGGCGATGCTAGCGACTTCGAGGGCGTAGACCTGAACCCTGCAGGTTACGCTGAGGCCGTTCTTCAAGACCTTGGGATAGGAATAGGTGCCGAGGATTTCACTCTCGACCGTCCCGCGCACGCCGGCTTCCTCATAGGCCTCGCGGGCCGCGACCTCGTAGGCGGTACGTCCGTCCATCGGCCAGCCTTTGGGGATGACCCAGCGGCCAGTGTCGCGGCTCGTTAGCAGCAGGACCTCGATCTCGCCTGCCTTCTTCTTCACCCGATAGCAAAGCGCAGCATATTGTTGACGCGGTGGGCGTCTGAACATCAGCTGTACGTCAGAAGCGAGACGGGCGAGGAGAGTCAACGGTCGGGTCACCTTTTATTTTAGTTCCTTCGATCAGCTATATTAGTATCCAATGGAAAGCTTGCGCGATCCATACGTCTTTCAAGTTTTCCAGCGGGATTTGATACTTATCAATAAGGCAGCTTCCGCTTCGCTACGGTTCGGAAAATCCGCCAAATACTATCCTGATTCCGCCATTGCACAGGTGTTCAATGTGCACCCGTCTTGCATTCGGATCAACGACGGGGTCATGTCATACACTGTTATGTCAATACTATGGTAACCATGCGTCTTCCTCCTCTAAAAGCAGTCCGTGCCTTCGAAGCCGTTTGCCGTCACGGAAGCATTCTCGGCGCTGCCGCCGAGCTTGGGGTGGTCCGGGGCGCGGTGCGCCAGCAGATCTCAATTCTGGAAAACTACTTCGGCGAGAAACTATTCGAACGCGACGGGAGAAAATTGGCTGCAACCACGAAAGCTGTACAGTTCGCGGAGGCCTCCAATGCCGCACTTGCGACGCTGGAACGCGCCGCTGCAGATTTTGTCGGTGCGGGGCATCGCCGCATCCGCCTGGGCGTACCTTCCGCCTTTGCCATATGGTGGCTGATGCCACGGCTTGCAAACATGCAGGATGCGCTTGGCGTCGTCGATGTCGATATCGTGCCGATGACGGTCGTCGAGCCGTTGGCGCTGCATCCTGAACTCGATGCGGTCATTATGGGCGCTGAATACCGGCCGGCGGTAGGAGTGACGGCGGTCAAGTTCATGGAGGACGAATTTGGGCCCGTCGCGACGCCCGAACTTGCAGACAGGATCGAGAGAGATCCTCGGCTGATGGCGGAGGTCACGGCTCTTTTCAGCCGCACTGCGCCAACCCTTTGGCAGGAGTGGTTTGCAGAGAGCGGTACACAGGCAGTGACGTTTCGGCGCAAGCAGGAGTTTGAAGATCTGCTTCTGGCAATCGGGGCGGCCCGATCAGGAATCGGTGTCGTTCTCGCGCCACGCGCAGCCATCGAGGATGATTTGCAGCGCAAAGTGCTTGTGGCACCCTACGGCTTCGTTCGCCGATCGGCCGGCTACAGTCTGTCATGTCGCAATGCCGACGCGAAGAAGCCCGCGTTCTCCGCACTTCGAGATTGGTTGGTCCGGTTGGGCGCGGCAGCCCAATAGGGCAGATTTTCTGCCCTATTGCGAAGAATTATCTCCATGGCCGAAAAGCGTGGCCGGGTCTAACACTGCATTAGCAGCAGAAGGACACCGGATATGCAGAGAAACGCAACGCGCATCGAATGGATCGGCAACAGCTGCCGATTGCTCAAGGCAACGGCGGCGGAATTCGAGAAAACCCAACCGTTCGCCGGTCTGACCATCGGCACCGGCATCCATCTGGAGCCGAAGACCGTGGCGCTGCTGATGACACTCAAGGCCGGTGGCGCACGGCTCGTCTGCACCGGAAACCTCAACAGCACGCAGCCTTCGACCGTCGAGTTTCTTCGTTCGCAAGAGATCACCGTGTTTGCGACCCAGACGACGGACCCGGTCGCGCATCACAAGAGCCTCGAGGCGGTTGTTGCGGAAAGGCCGGATCTGCTGCTCGACAACGGCGGCGACCTTTTTGCAATCGCGGCCGAGGCGCCCTACGCCGGCCTTCTTGGAGGTACCGAGGAGACGACATCTGGCCGTACACGCCTGCTGCCGATGCGGGAAAAATTGAATATGCCGATCCTGGTCATCAACGACAGCCCGATCAAGCAGTTCGCCGAAAACAAGCATGCCGTCGGCCAGAGCCTGTTCGAAAGCTACATGCGCTTCACCAATCGCTCGACCAACGGCAAGCGTGTGACGGTTTTCGGCTACGGCGCCTGCGGCAAAGGCACCGCAGCCTGCTTCCGCAATGCGTTTTCAACCGTCAGCGTCGTTGATATCGATCCAGTGACTGCGCTGGAGGCGCACCTCGACGGCTTCTCCACGCCGCTGCGCAACGAGGCGATTGCCTCAGCCGACGTGCTTGTCACCGTTACCGGCTTTCCCGCGATCGTCACCGCCGCCGACCTCCCGCTGATCAAGGATGGCGCGATCCTGATGAATGGTGGACATTTTCCGCATGAGATCGATGTTGCGGCGTTTCGACAGCACCCCGAAGTCGTCCGGATCGATCGCTACGAGGCGGAGCATATCGAGACCTTGCACCTGAGGGATGGCCGCTCTTTCCATATTCTTGGCGGCGGGCATATGGCAAACCTTGCCGGCCCCCGGCCGCTCGGCAATTCCGTCGAATCGATGGATCTTGGTTTTACGCTGCAGGCGCGCTGCCTTGAGCGTGTCGCCACGCGCGAAGTCGGCGCCGAGAGCTGCATCGTCCCGGTGCCGAGGGATATCGACGCGATGGTGGCAAGCGCCTATCTCGATCTGGCGCGTTAAGGAGAGGGCGCGGCGATAGCCCGCCGCGCCCTTCAAACTTTAGGCGATCTCAACCACCAGCTTGCCGTTTGCCTGACGGCTTTCGATTAGAGCATGGGCTTCTGCGACATCGGAAAGTCCGAAGCGACGCGCGTCCAGCCTTGGCATCAGCTTTCCGGCCTCGATGAGTTTGCCGACCTCACGCAGGATCTTGCTGTGGTGGCTTCGACCTTCGCCGGTCAGAAGCGGCAGCAGCGTAAACACTCCCGAATAGGTTGCCGCTTTGAACGACAGCGGGGCAAGCGCGTGTGTTCCCCATCCGAGCGCGCTGACGACGTGACCGAAGCGGCCGATCGCCTGGAAGGCGGTGTCAAGGCTGGCGCCGCCGACCGTATCGTAGACGATGTCGAAGCCTTTGCCCCCCGCGTGATTGACGACATAGTCCGTCACGGTCTCCACCCGGTAGTCGATCGGCGTTGCTCCGAGGCTTCTGAGGTAGTCAGCCTTGGCGGCACCGTCGACGGCAAATACATCGGCACCTACGGCTTTTGCGATCTGTACGGCAATGTGCCCGACGCCGCCGGCGGCGCCGAGGACAAGAACCTGCTGACCATCGCGGACATTGGCGCGATCGACCAGGCCCTCCCAGGCGGTAATGGCGATCAGCGGCAGCGCTGCTGCCTCCCGCATCGAGAGATTGTGGGGCTTCGGCGCGAGCAGCCTGGCGTCAACCGCCGCGAATTCAGCCAGCGAGCCTTGGATGCCGCCGACGCCACCTGTCATGCCATAGACTTCGTCGCCACTGCGGAACTCGGTGACGCCGGGACCTACCTGCTCGACGACGCCGGCCAGATCAATGCCAAGAACGGCGGGAAACGGATGCCGCGCATGGGCGGCATTGCCGGCGCGGATCTTGGTGTCCAAAGGATTGACGCCGCTCGCCTTGATCCGAAGCAAAATCTCACCCTCGCGTGGCGTCGGTTCGGCGATCTCGGCCAAGCGGAAATCGGCGTTCGGCGCGTCGATCAGGAGCGCCTTCATCGTTGTGGACTGAGACATGCAACTCTCCGTTCGTTTGAATTGCCCGGAGAATGCGCCGTTGATGTGCGAATGGAAATGAAAGAGAATGCACGATGTTCATGCATTTTTGTTTGGGAGCCGGATTGTGGAATGGAGCGATCTCAAGCTCTTCCTGGCGATCGCCCGCCGTGGAACTCTCGGCGCTGCCGCCCGCAGCCTCGGCCTGACGCAGCCGACGATGGGGCGTCGCCTTCGCGCTCTGGAAGTTTCGTTCGGCCAGACGCTGTTTCAGCGGACAGCCGACGGCTTTGTGCTGACGGACGAGGGCACGGCCGTCTTCACGCACGCCGAACGGATGGAAGAGGAAGCGCTGGCTCTCGAACGTGAACTCGCCGGACAAAGCCGGCAGTTGAGCGGCTTCCTACGCCTGTCGTCGTCGGAGTGGTTCGGTGCACATGTGCTTGCGCCGGTGCTTGCGGAATTCTCGCTGCGCCATCCGAAGATCGTCGTCGAATTGCTGACCGATAGCCGCCTGCTCAGCCTCTCCCGCCGCGAGGCGGACGTCGTCGTTCGGATCGCGCCCTTCACCGAGCCTGATGTAATATCGCGCAAGCTGCTGCATATCGAGTACCAGCTCTATACCCGCCGGGGCGCAGAGCATCCGAAGGCAGGGGATGGCGCAGGCGCGCGTCTGGTCACGATGGACGAAGCCTTCGGCGGCATGCCCGATGTCATGTGGCTGGCGCGCCTCCTGCCAAAGGCCGAGATCGCCATGCGCAGCAACAACCGCGATGTGCAGGCGACGCTGTGCAGGAATGGCGCGGGGCTCGCCGTCCTGCCGCGCCCCCTCGGCGATGCGATCGCTGACATCGAGCCGGTCGATCTCGGCGAGGCCCCGCCTGGGCGCGACACCTGGATCGGCTATCACCGGGACATGAAACGGCAGGCCCGCCTGCGGGCGCTCCTCGATCTCGTCATCGAGAGGCTGGCGAGTTGACCAGTGAAAGCCCTAGCGTTCCCAATAGGGGACTGGCCCATAGACCTCGGCGAGATAGTCGATGAACAGCCGCACCTTGGCCGGCAGGAATTGACGGCTTGGATAGACTGCCGACAGCGTCACGCTGCGCGACCCCTCATAGGCAGGGAGAATGTGCACCAGCCGACCATCCTTCAACTCGCGGCTGATGTCCCAAGTGGAGCGCAGAGCAATGCCGAGCCCAGATATCACGGCCTCACGCACGACCTCGCTGGAGTTCGTCACAAGCATCCCTTCCGGCCGGAGTGAAAGCGGGCCCTCAGGTCCTTCCAGTCGCCAGGCATCGTTGTTGTGAGCAGGCAGACAGCGGTGCTGCTTCAGGTCTTCGATCGTTTCTGGTGTGCCGTTGGCGGAAAGATAATCGGGGGAGGCGCAAAGCAGGCGCCTGACCGACGCGAGTCGCCGCGCGACGAGGCTCGAATCCGTCAGTTCCGCAATCCGGATAGCAAGGTCAAAGCCTTCACCGACGATGTCGGTGAACTCGTCGCTGAGCACCAGATTGATCGCAAGCCCGGGATGCATGTCCATGAAGGACTTCAGGTGCGGGGCGACATGCGTGCGCCCGAAGGAGGTCGGCGCCGTCACCTTCAGCGTTCCCTGCATCTGCGCCGAGCGCCCGGAGATGTAGTATTCCGCCTCCTCGATCCCGGCGAGAATGCCGAGGACGCGATCGTAAAAGCCCTGGCCGGCTTCCGTCAGCGAGATTTGCCGCGTCGTGCGCTGCAAAAGCCGCGTGCCCAGCCGATCTTCCAGCCGTTTGATGCGTTTGGAGACTACGGCCGGTGAGAAACCGAGCGCCCTGCCGGCCAGCGACATGCTCCCGGTCGAAACGACTTTTGCGAAAATTTCAAGGTCACCCAGATTGGTCATACGCTTAGATTGTTTGTCCTTTTGGAATAAGTGCTTAGCATTTGCGCCATAATCGGGAAAGTGTTAAGCCCGATCGAGCCGGCAGCGCGGAGGATGCGCCGGGTTTTCGCTGCCGCCGGCGAAGGGAGACAGCCATGTCCGACACCATTTCGTTTCTCGCCCCGCGTGCCGACGTGCTTGCTCGCCGCCGGCAGATTGTTGCCGATCTCATCGACCTGCTGCCGCCGGAATGCTTGGTTCATGAGGCGCGCGAACTGATGCCGTTCGAGACCGATGCCTTCGTTTCCTACCGCCGCATGCCGCTTGCGGTTGCCTTGCCGCGGACAACAGCGGAAGTGGCCGCCGTGATGAAATACTGTCATCGCTACGGCGTCCCTGTGGTGCCGCGCGGCGCCGGAACGTCACTCTCCGGAGGAGCGATCCCGCAGGAGGATGCGGTCGTCGTCTGCGTCTCAAAGATGAACCGCATCCTCGAGATCGATCTTCCCAATCGCGTGGCGGTTGTCGAAGCCGGCGTGACCAACCTAAATATCTCGGAATCCGTCTCGGCGGATGGTTTCTTCTATGCGCCCGATCCCAGCTCGCAGCTGGCCTGCACGATCGGCGGCAATATCGGCATGAATTCGGGCGGCGCGCACTGTCTGAAATACGGGGTTACGACCAATAACCTGCTCGGCGTCAAGATGGTGATGACCGACGGCACTGTCATCGATCTCGGTGGCAAGGCGTTAGATGCGGCAGGCTACGATCTGCTCGGCCTCGTCTGCGGACACGAAGGCCAGCTCGGGATCGTCACCGAAGCGACGGTCCGCCTGATTGCCAAGCCCGAGGGCGCGCGGCCGGTCCTGTTCGGCTTCGATACCTCCGAAGAGGCAGGGTCCTGCGTCGCTGACATCATTGCATCAGGCATCATTCCGGTTGCCATCGAATTCATGGACAAGCCGGCGATCGAAATCTGTGAAGCCTTTGCCAAGGCCGGCTATCCCCTGGATGTCGGCGCGCTGTTGATCGTGGAGGTCGAGGGATCGGAAGCAGAAATGGACGACATGCTGAAGAGCATCGTCGAAATCGCCCACAGGCATGGCGTGAAGACCGTCCGCGAATGCCAGTCGGCAACCGAGGCGGCGCTGATCTGGAAGGGCCGGAAGTCGGCCTTTGGCGCCACCGGGCGCATCGCCGATTATATCTGCATGGACGGCACCGTGCCGCTCAGCCAGCTTTCCTACGTGCTGAAGAAAACCTCTGAAATCATCGATCGCCACGGGCTTCGCGTCGCCAACGTGTTCCATGCCGGTGATGGCAACATGCACCCCCTGATCCTCTTCAATGCTAACGATCCGGACGACGCCGCACGTGCGGAAGCCGCGGGCATGGAAATCCTGAAGCTGTGTGTCGATGCCGGCGGCTGCCTGACGGGCGAACATGGCGTCGGCATCGAAAAGCGAGACCTAATGCGGCATCAATATTCCGAGGCGGACCTGGCGCAGCAGATGGCGGCACGCGCCGCTTTCGATCCGGCCTGGCTCCTGAACCCGTCCAAGGTCTTCCCGCTCGAGGGACGCCCGGCCGCATGATCGATCTATTGCCTATGACGGATGACGAGGCTGCGGCAATCGTCCGCAGCCATGCACAGGCAGGCAAGCCGCTGGCGATCTGCGGCGGCAACACCCGTTCCGGTTTCGGAAATGCAGTCGCGGCGGAAAGTCGGTTGCGTTCGTCCAACCTGAGCGGCATCACGGCTTATAATCCCGGCGAGATGGTTTTGACTGCACGATCCGGAACGCCAATGTCCGAGATCGAAGCCGCACTCGCTGAGAACGGCCAGATGATGGCCTTCGAGCCGATGGATCATCGGCCGGTCATGGGCACATCGGGCGAGCCGACCATCGGCGGCGTTTTTGCCGCCAATGTTTCGGGGCCGCGCCGTTTTGTCGCCGGGGCCGCACGCGACAGCCTGCTTGGCGTGAGCTTCATCAATGGCAAGGGCGAACTGATCAAGGCGGGCGGCCGCGTGATGAAGAACGTGACCGGACTGGATCTCGTCAAGCTGATGGCTGGCTCGCATGGAACGCTGGGGTTGCTGACGGAAGTGACCTTCCGCGTGCCGCCGCGACCGCGAACTGAAGCGACGATTGTCGTTTCCGGCCTCAACGATGCCGAAGCCGCCAACGCCATGGCGGCGGCGATGGCCTCGCCAGTCGAAGTCTCCGGCGCCGCGCATCTGCCGATGACCGTATCCTGGAAATTTCTCGACAGCACGCTTTCGGGAGGCGAGGCGACCTGTCTGCGCATTGAAGGCCTGCCTGGCTCCGTTGACGCCCGCGCAGCCAAGCTCGTTGCGGCCATGCACGCGTTCGGATCGGTCACGCGGCTGGAGCAAAACGAGAGCGTACGCCTTTGGAAAGACATCCGGGATGCCGCCCCTTATGCTGACGGCACGATGCGGCCCGTTTGGCGGGTTTCTGTCGCGCCAACCATCGGCCATCAGCTGGTCGCGGCCCTTCGCCTCGAAGCTGGCGTCGATGCATTCTACGACTGGCAGGGCGGGCTGATCTGGATGCGGATGGAGGCGGATGCCGATGCGGATCTCCTGCGCCGTTTCATCAAGGCGCTGGGCGGTGGCCACGCCACGCTGATGCGGGCGCCCGAACCAATGCGGGCATTGACGGCCGCCTTTCAGCCGCAGCAGGAGGCGGTGGCCTTGCTCTCGCAGCGACTGAAACTGAAATTCGATCCCGCCGGCATCTTCAATCCCGGGAAGATGGCAGGAGCCTGAAGGCAATGCAGACCAATTTTACGCCCGCCCAGCTTGCCGACCCTCATGTCGCCGAATCCGAGCAGATCCTGCGCAAATGCGTGCATTGCGGCTTCTGCACCGCGACCTGTCCGACCTATGTGACGCTCGGCAACGAACTCGACAGCCCGCGCGGGCGCATCTACCTGATCAAGGACATGCTGGAAAACGGGCGCCCGGCGGATGCCGAGGTGGTCACCCATATCGACCGCTGTCTCTCGTGTCTCGCCTGCGTGACGACCTGTCCCTCCGGGGTCGACTACATGCACCTCGTCGACCATGCACGGGCACACATCGAGAAGACCTACAAGCGTCCTTTCATGAACCGGCTCGTGCGCGCCATCCTTGCCGCTGTCCTGCCATATCCTGATCGGTTTCGCCTTGCGATCAAGCTGTCGTCGGTGGGCCGACCGTTTGCCGGGTTCCTTCAGCACTCGCCCGCATTGAAGCCATTTGCCGCAATGCTGGCGCTGGCGCCGCGACATATCCCTCCCGCCTCGATCTATGCAGCACCGGCAAGCCACGCGGCGGCCGGTGAAAAGCGCGGACGCGTCGCGATCCTAACCGGCTGCGCGCAGCCAGTCCTCGATCCAGGCATCAACGAGGCGACCATCAAGCTGCTGACGCGACTGGGTGTCGAGGTGGTCGTACCCGAGGGGGAAAGTTGCTGCGGCTCGCTCGTCCATCACATGGGACGCGAAGAGCAGGCGCTGGCAAGCGCACGCGCCAACGTCGATGTGTGGACGGGTGAACTCGAAAAGGGTGGGCTCGACGCGATCATCATCACCGCTTCCGGCTGCGGCACGACGATCAAGGATTACGGTCACATGCTGCGGCTCGATCCCGCCTACGCCGAAAAGGCGGCGCGCATCTCGTCGCTGGCGAAGGATGTCACCGAGTATCTTGCGTCGCTTGACCTGCCGGCCCAGATGCCGAAAGGCGTCATCGTCGCCTATCACTCCGCCTGCTCGATGCAGCACGGCCAGAGGATCACGATGGCGCCGAAGCAGCTGCTGAAGGCGGCCGGCTTCAACGTCCGCGATCCCGCGGAAGGCCACCTCTGTTGCGGATCTGCCGGTACCTACAACATCATGCAGTCCGATATTTCCGAAGCGCTCAAGACCCGCAAGGTCAGGAATATCGAGGCGACGAAGCCGCATGTGATCGCAACCGGCAACATCGGCTGCATGATGCAGATCGCGACCGGGACAGCAATTCCGATCGTTCACACGGTCCAACTGCTGGACTGGGCCCACGGCGGAGATATACCGGAAAAATTAAAGGATTTGCCCTTAGCTTAGCGGCGCTGGATCGTCCGGCAATCTCAGGAGCCCGCTATGTACCGCACCATCCTCGCGTTCACGCTTCTTTGCGGTGCGACCAATGCCGCCCACGCAGCCACTCGTTTCTTCTGCTCGGCGGATGACAAGAATGTGCGCTTCACGGTGGAAAGCGGTTTCGAGGCGGAAGGCGGCCACAAGCTCAATCATTTTCGCGGCGCTCTTGTGGTGAAGAGCGGGGATGCGCCCCAGGCGCTACAGAAGATTGCCGTGACGTCGGAGAACCTGACGCACCACTGGTCACACGATGGCGAATTGCGGCTGGAAGTATTCTATGAGGATGGAGACGACCCTAAGGGGCAGGGCGTCAGCCTGATCGTGACCGCTGGCCAGCGCGGCAAATCGATGACGACATTCTCGGGCGCCTATGAGCTTGCTCTTGAGGGCGGCGCGAAGCCGCTTAGCGTGACCGGCAAGGTCAGTTGCGGATCGAAGTAGGCGGCCGTCGCCGGCCGCCAAATATTTTGCATTAGCCGCCGAATAGCGTCCGCAGGATGTCGATGCCGCGATCGTCGAAGCTGATTTCGCCCTGCTTGTTGCCTGGGCCGACAACGATGACCTTCGTGCCGACAGGAGCGCGATCGTAGAGATCCATCACATCCTTGTTCATCATGCGAATGCAGCCAGACGACATGTTGAGGCCGATCGACCACGGCTGGTTCGTGCCGTGGATGCGGAAACTCGTGTCATTGCCACCCTTGTAGAGATACATCGCGCGGGCGCCGAGCGGATTGTCTTCGCCACCTTCCTGGTAGGCGGGGAGGATGTGGCCTTTCGCAGCTTCGCGAACCCGCATTTCAGGCGGTGGCGTCCAGCCCGGCCACTCTGCCTTGCGGCCGATCTTGACGACGCCCGACCAGCCGAAGCCTTCGCGACCGACGCCGATGCCGTAGCGCGTCGCGCGGTCCTTGGTCTCGACGAGATAAAGGAACTTGTTGTTGGTATCGATGATGATGGTGCCGGGTGCCTCGTTGGTGACGAGGTGGACGCGTTGGCGCTTGAACTGCGGCTTGACCGATTTCGGCTGCACGGCGACCCGAACGACAGGCGCAGCGTCATGAGCGGGCGCGATCGGCTGTGCCGACACAGATGTGGATACGGAAGAGACCAGAAGGCCGGCGGCTGCGAGAGCCGTCGCGAATTTCAGCATATTTGATTCCCTCAAAGCAAAACCGGACCGAAGCTAACCGAACTTCGATCCAGTTCAAGATGTCGGGGGCGGAATGAGGCAGCTGCGATGTTTAATTGCAACTATGCTTGGCTCCGTGCCGGTATTGATGAGCCTTTACATGACGATGACGCGAGTTCCAACCTTTACGCGCTCGTAAAGGTCAACCACGTCTTCGTTGCGCAGTCGGATGCAGCCGGAAGAAACGGCATTGCCGATCGTCCAGGGGGCGTTGGTGCCGTGGATGCGATAAAGGGTAGAGCCGAGGTACATGGCGCGTGCGCCAAGTGGGTTCGCAGGCCCACCGTCCATGCGCGCCGGGAGATAATGGCCCTTGGCGGCTTCGCGACCGATCATTTCCGACGGCGGCGTCCAGTCCGGCCACTCGGACTTGCGGGTGATCTTGTGCACGCCAGCCCATTCGAAGCCCGGCTTGCCGACGCCGACGCCATAACGCCGAGCCTTGCCGCCGTCCATCACCAGATAGAGGAAGCGGTTGTTGGTATCGATAACGATCGTGCCGGGCCGCTCCTTGGTGTCGTAGCTGACAATCTGCGGCAGATACTGCGGCTCAAGCTGACGACGGATGACGGGAACGCCGGGATTAGTGGCGGATACCGGCTGTGCCCTGGTAGCAGGAGTGCCACCGAAGACGCCGGACGTGAATAGACCACGCGGCGCGAAGGCCGGTTGCCGGTAAACGACGGGGCGAACCTTGCCGCCGCCGAGTTGCATGGTCCACGGGGCTGCGAGATCTGGGCTCAACACGACCGGCGGGCGCGTCGTGTAGCGGTCGTCGCCGAGCGCAGCCGTGGAAAAGACGCCGAGCATCGCTGCGGCGAGCAAAAGGGATTTCATCATCGGACGGACTCTCTACAAATGGCCGAAAATGTGCGGACGGCAGCGGCCGCCTTGCTTCACGCTGCCACCGTTCCCGCCAGCGAATGGTAAATTTGAACTCATTCGAATCCGAAGCGAGAGATAAACTTTTCGTCAGGGTTATCGTTCGGTTTGGAAACAGAGTTTGCAAATGGTAAAGCCGGATTCGCAGCAGGAGAGCGAAGCGAGACATGAGCGATACGGGCATCATCATCGGTGAAGACGGCAAGAGCCGCTGTCACTGGCACGCTAACCTCCCGGACTACCTCAAGTATCACGACGAGGAGTGGGGACGACCCGTCACCGATGATATCCGCCTCTTCGAAAAGATCTGCCTGGAAGGGTTCCAGTCGGGTCTTTCCTGGCTCACCATCTTGCGTAAGCGCGAGAACTTTCGCGCTGCCTTTGCCGGCTTCGACTTCGAGAAGGTCGCGCTCTTCGACGACGCCGATATCGCGCGCTGCCTTGCCGATCCCGGCATTGTGCGTCATCGCGGCAAGATCGTTTCGACGATCAACAATGCTGGCCGAGCTATCGAGTTGCGGCAGGAGTTCGGGTCGCTCGCCCGCTATTTCTGGAGCTTCGAGCCCGGCCATAGCGATCGCCCGAAGGTGGTCGATCGCGCCACTGTCATGGCCAACCCGACAACGCCGACATCGGTCGTCATTTCCAAGAATCTGAAGAAGCGCGGCTGGACGTTTGTCGGTCCGACCACAGTTTATGCCTTCATGCAGGCAATGGGTCTCGTCAACGATCACGTCGAAGGTTGCTACTGTCGCGCCGAGGTGGAAGCGATGCGCGATGCGCTGGTGCGCCCATGAAGGGGCTCGCGGCAACCGTCGGCTTGTGCCTGCTGGCGTCCGCTGCGTTCGCGCAGTCACCTGAGCTGCAGCCTGGCGAACGACTGGAGAAACTGCAGTTTCCGGCCGCCACTATGGAACTCAAGGGCTGGACGAAATTCGGCAACGGACGCGTCTACACGCTTCCCGTCAAGGCTGGCCAGCATGTGAAGATCAGCTTCTCGACCAAGAGCAAATTTGCTTTCCTCTCGATCTTTAATCTCGCGACACCCGATGATGAGGCGATCTTCGGGACGGACGAGGATGGCGAAAGCTATAATATCACGGTGAAGGACAGCACCACCTGGCTGCTGCGGCCCTACTACTCCAAGGTCTCGCCACGCCGGGGGCTAGGCGCGCCCTACAGCATTCTCGTCGAGCCTCAGGCGGCAGCACCGCCACCGGCTGCTCCCGCCGACAAGCAATCGCCGTCGCCGCTCTTTCCTCCAAGGTGACAGCAGGTTAGCCGAGGCCTTCGATCAGGCCGCGCAGTTCCCCCAGATGTTCGATCTTGCGGAAGCGCGGCGCATCTTTCGGCTCCTCGACATGCTCGACCACCCAGGTGAGCTCGTGCGGCACGAAGACGCCGTAGCTGCCGGCGGCGATCGCTGGGACGATGTCTGATTTCAGCGAATTGCCGACCATCATCGCCCGTTCCGGGCCACCCCCGACCTTGGAGAAGATCCGGCGGTAGGTTACAGCAGTCTTGTCGGAAACAATCTCGACCGCGTGAAAGAAATCACCGAGCCCGGATTGCGCCAACTTGCGCTCCTGATCGAACAGGTCGCCCTTGGTGATCATCACCAGCAGGTAGTTCTCCGAGAGTGCCGCCAGCGTCTCCTGAACGTGCGGCAGGGTCTCGACCGGGTGGGAAAGCAGGTCTCGGCCGGTGTCGAGAATGCTGGCAATGACGCTGGCAGGGACCTTGCCTTCGGTGACTTCGATCGCCGTCTCGATCATCGACAAGGTAAATCCCTTGATGCCGAAGCCGTAGTGGCGGAGATTGCGCTTCTCGGCCTCGAGCAGTCGCTCCGACACCCTCGGGCCGTCTGCAAAATCAGCCAGCAGTTCGGTGAAATGCGCCTCGGTCAGCCGATAATATTGCTCGTTCTGCCAGAGCGTGTCGTCGGCATCGAAGCCGATGGTTGTCAGCGCGCGGGTCGTCATCCGTCATCTCCGAGTCATCAAGTAGAATTTATTGGAGGCCGGGCGCGAAACAAGGGGATGCGAATGGTCGGATGGTAACGGACACGTTGAAATACCGTCGGTTCGCCTTACATCGATAGGGCCTCTCGCACAGCCGCATTTTGGCTGTTCCTGTCTCGACCAGGCCAATAACCAAAAAATCATTCAACCGTCTTTAGGTCGCGCTCGCGGCCGTCACAAGGAAATCTCCGACCATGCGTTACAATCAACTTGGAAATACGGGACTGTTCGTCTCGGAAATCTGCCTCGGCACGATGACATTCGGTGCCGCCGGCGAAAACAATCTCTGGGGTTCCATCGCTGACGTCGACCAGAAGGCTGCCGATCAAATCGTCGAAAAGTCGCTGGCATCAGGGGTCAACTTCATCGATACGGCAGATGTCTACTCCTTCGGTGAGTCCGAAAAACTGCTCGGCCAGGCACTGAAAAACCTCGGCGTTCCCCGCAAGGACGTCGTGATTGCCACGAAGGTCTATGGCACCATGGGCGACAAGCCGAATGATCGTGGCGCTTCGCGCGGGCACATCATGGATTCGGTCGAGGCCAGCCTGAAGCGTCTTCAGACCGATCATATCGACCTTTATCAGATCCACGCCACCGACACAGTCACGCCGATCGACGAGACGCTGCGCGCCTTCGACGATCTCGTTTCTCGTGGTTTGGTGCGCTATGTCGGCGTTTCCAACTGGCAGGCGTGGCGCATTGCCAAGGCGCTTGGCATCTCCGAGCGTCGCGGCTTCGCTCGGTTCGAGACGGTGCAGGCCTACTATTCCATCGCCGGCCGCGATCTGGAACGCGACATCGTGCCGATGATGCAGGAGGAGAAGCTCGGCCTGATGGTCTGGTCGCCACTGGCGGGCGGCCTACTCTCCGGCAAGTATGGGCCGGGAGCGCCTGGCAACGGCGAAGGTCGCCGCGCTGCTTTCGACTTCCCGCCAGTCGACAAGGATCGCGCCTGGGCCTGCGTTGCCGTGATGCGCGAGATCGCCGAAAAGCACGGCACGAGCGTCGCTACTGTCGCGCTTGCCTACATTCTCGCGAAGCCGTTCGTGACAACCGTCATCATCGGCGCCAAGCGGGTCGAGCAACTCGACCAGAACCTGGCGGCGGTCAACCTGAAACTCGATGCGGACGATTTGAAGAAACTCGATGAGGTCAGCGAGCTTGCGCCTGAATATCCGGGTTGGATGCTTTCGCGACAGGGTGCCGGCCGTCGGCCGGAGCCATTCCAGCCGAAGGCCTGATTGACGTTTCGTGAAACGGACGCCGGGGCTTGCTGCTCCGGCGTCCTTGGCTATTACTTGCCGTGCGCCTTCAGCCAGGCCTGCATGTCGGCGATCTCGGCCTCCTGGGCCTTGATCACGGCTTCCGCCAGCTTGCGGATTTCCGGATCCTTGCCGTATTGCAATTCGATCTTCGCCATGTCGATCGCGCCCTGATGGTGCGGGATCATGCCCCGGACGAAGTCGACGTCGGTATCGCCGCTATATTTGAGCATCATGTCCTTGTGCATCTTCGCGTTCGCCTCCGCGAACGCGTGGCTCGATGCACTGTGATCGCCCATCGGCTTGCTCATGTCCATCGGCGCATCTTCCGCGAAGAGGGGCGTGGCAGAGAGGGCAAGCGTTGCAGCAAGAGCGAGAGTTTTCAGAGACATGGGATTACCTTCCTCTGTCTGATACTGGGGTTCAATGCGCGGCCGAAGCCGCGGCGTTTCATGAAAACCGGTCAGACAAGCCGGGGAGGCGGCGCCAGGGGCTGAGGGCGTGCATCCCGCATCGCATCGGCCGGTCCAGGAGCAGGGTAGGAAAATACGTGCTTTCCGGCTGCCGCGAACACCATCGGCGGCGGCACGACCAGACAGGCTGAGCAGAAGGGCATGTGCACCATGCCGCTGGCTGAACACGGATCCTGTTGCGCAGGCGCGGATTTCGCGTTCTCGCCCATGTCCATTCCGGCCACATGATGGTGTTCGACACTGGAGGTCGCTGCGACGGTATGCATCGACAGGCATGTCGGACAGCCAGCCCAGGCGGACATGGTGCCGTAGGCCATCCAGGCAAGTGCCATCGCGATGATTGCAAAAAAGCGCATGCCGTCAAAATAGGAACACGACGCAAAGAAGCCAAGCTGCATTTTGCGGATTTGGCAGACACTGGTCGTGTGGGCCACATCGGCCCGAGGCGAACATCAGATGGCGGTCCGAAAGACACCGGAAGGATGCGCGGCCTTGAAGGCCACTCCTTCCGGCAGGGCGACCCAACAACCAAGGCGAGCTGACACTAGTTCCTATATTGATAGACTCTCCCGAAGCGATTGGGCATCAGGAATATTTGTTCAGCTTCGGAAAACCCGGCTTCACGGCCCATCGCCTTCCATGTGTCGGCCTTTTCCGGGAAGTCGGCGAGCCTCATATGCGCGTCCATCGCCGCAAATTCTTCGTCCGTTAATGCAGCCCACACATTACGATAGGCCGAGAACCGATCAAAATGTTCTTCCCGGTTTTCCTCATCGAGAAGGGTGGGTTCCCAGATCAAAAATAGGCCGTCACGGCTCAATGTATCGCGCACATCTTTCATCAATCGGACCTTTCCGTCCGGCTGGAGATGATGCAGCGACATGCCAATCCATACGAAGTCCACGGTGTCGGACCAGTCGGCCATTTCCTCGGCAAAATCGCCGCACCGCAGGTCGATAGGGCACGGCAAGTCCTTCAGCGATTCCCTCGCGAGATCCAACGACTGAGGAGAGAGGTCGATCCCGTAATAGTGGCCGATGGCACTCCCCTTCAACGCACCCGCCGAGGCAACTGCATCCCCGCAAGCGATATCGAGAAACTTGAACGGCTTCGGCATCTCCTGGGACAACAGGGTGCGCAGCAAGCCATAGACCTCGCGGTGAAACATGAGGTTTTCGCCGACGATCTTCCGGTAAGTTGCCAGATGTTTATTGAACATGGCTTGTGCATCGTCGGTGGCCGCCGAAGCAGTGCTTTCAGCCTGATTTCGCAAGGTCTCCATTCGTTTCCCTCCCAGAAAAGCCGTCAGCCGTGGAGTTGAGTGTACCCTTCGCGTAGAGATGCAGCGCGCGATAAACCGCCGTGTGTGATGGCGTCGCTATGCCAAGGCCGTTCCCAAGCGCGTGCATTCGCCCTGAAAGCCAGGCAAGTTCCAGTGGTTTTCCGTTCAAGAGATCATTGGCCATCGATGAGCGCGTATTGGGCGGCAGGTTCTGCCAGATTGATTCAGCGTACGCTTCATATTCGTCCTGCATCGGGTGACCGGCTGCCCTCGCCACCGCCATGCCCTCATCCCGCAACTGGGCAAGGAATGTGCGAGACTCAGGATCTGTCAGGATCGATCCAATTCCGGATCGAATTAAGCTGGTCGCACCCGAGAACGCGCAGAGCGTCACGAACTTGGTCCAGAGCGTCTGATCGATATCTTCGACCGTCTGCAGCCCAATGTCTCCGGCCTGGATGGATGCCGCGAGCAACGCACTGATCACCGGGTCACGATGCCCGCCGATATAGAACTGCCCTGCACCACCGAGATGCACGATCAGGCCGGGCTGTTTTATGTATCCCGAAATGTAGGCAGCGCCGCCGACAACCTGTGACGGCGGAACCAGCCGACCCAGGGTCTCGACGCTGTCGATGCCGTTTTGCAACGTCACCACTCTCGTTTCCGGCCCGACCATCGGCACGATTGCCGCAGCCGCCGTGTCGCTGTCATAGAGCTTGACGGCGAAGAAAACGATGTCGACATGGCCGACCTCGCCGGGCGTCGCAGTCGCCTTCACATCTGGCAGGCTGAGATTGCCGAGCGGACTTTCAAGCTGCAGTCCGTTGCTTCGCATTGCCTCGAGGTGGCGCCCCCGGGCAATAAAAGTGACATCATGGCCCGCGACAGCGAGCCGTGCACCAAGATAGCCGCCGATGGCGCCCGACCCCATGATCGCGATCCGCATGGCCGCCCCCTCCGACGACAAACCTGTGGCTGCAAAATCAATATAGCCATTGCTACCTTAGACCACAATCAAGTGGTTCGCATGACAGCGTCGCAGGGACGCTGCTGGCTCAAAATGGTCTTCCCTTTCGAAGTCGCTCTTCGCAGCGTCCGCCCAGCGCCCATCGACCCAAATAGACGGCCCGTACGCTTCGGTCCGCATTTGATATCAATCGGGCACATGCTCCATGATGATTTGCGTGTGCAGCATCGGTGCCGCCTCCGCTCCGAAATAGCTTTCTAGCAGCGGCAGAAAATCGTCCGACAGGTAGAAAGCCGTCAAGGCACGATCGGCCAGCAAGCGGAAGTCGGCGTCGTCGCGACGCAGCCCTATCGCATAGGGTTCGTGCGTAAACAGGCGATCGCCGATCTCGAGCGAGGACGGATCGCGCGCCCGCGAAGCCAGGCTGGCGAGCAGCGCCTGATCCGCGATATAGGCATCGATCTTGCGATCCTCGAGTGCGGCGAGCCCGTCCTCATGCGTCTGGAAATCGGCAAGCTTGGTCTTCGATACCTGAGTTGCCAGCGCTTCGCGCAGTGTCACTCCCGTCGTCGTGTTGGCACGCACGCCGATGACGCGCGTCGATGCGACATGCTCGCTAACGGCGCGAACAGCAGGCTTCTCGAGAAAAAGCGTTTGCAGATAGTTGGGCGAATCCTTGCGGAGCAGCGCAGTCGCCCCGGTCAGGAAGATGGGCTGCGAGAAGTCGACGATTTCCCGCCGCTTCAAATTGACGGTGATCGCACCGCAAAGCAGATCGACCTCTCCATTCTTCACCGCGTCGAAGCCGCCGGCGAGAGTCGTCTCGATGTATTCGCGCTTCAGCTGCGGAACCTGGTGTTCGATTTCGTCGGCGATTTTGCCACAGAGGTCGATGGCATATCCCGTCGGATTGGCGCCCGGTTTGCTGGAGGAAAAGGGCGCTTCGTCGGCAATGTAGCCGATGCGCACGCTGCTGCGCTCATTGATCGTATCGAGCGTCGCAGCGGCTGCCGCGAAAGCTGTGAGGCAAAGAGCAAGATGCGCTAACAGAAACCGTCTCATGCACTTCGCCATAGGCATGATCCCCATCTTCGAGCGGTTGCGATCTCAAAGGCGTACACGCAGACTATGGGCTGCCCGCCATTTGTCAACTGAGGGCCGCCTCGGCGGTGCTCGAACTGGCGACTCGCCCCGAGCGAGACCCGAGCACGGACGAGCCGACGCTCAATATGCCGCAACAACCTTGTGCACGATCTGATAGTCGGCGCTTTCCTCGCCGAGCGGCGCCACCGGCCATGTCCAATCGGCTTGAACCGATCGCAGCGACACACCATGCAGCAAGTCGGCCTCTTCATGGACCTTCCCGGTGCGGTCGATGACGGCATGGGAGACATCGGTGATCAGGCAAGTCTTGCAAGGCGCCGCTTCCAATGCCGACCGGTGCGCCTGGATCAGCTGTGCGACCGTATCGGCGGGCAGCGCGCCTTCCTGCTCCGCCTCGAAGCGTCGTTTCACGCCTCGACCGATCTGCGAGAGGAGATTGGCCGAGACCACGAAGTCGAGATACGGAACGGTTCTCAGGAAGGCGAGGGGTTCCGGCTGCCTGCCCGCCGCGAGGTCGTCATAGCCCGAAAGGTCGCGCTCTATCAGCCGAACGTTCTTGTAGCCTTTCCGCCGCAGCCACAAGCGTGTCGAGGCGAGATGCACGAGATCGACGAGCACGACAGTATCAAACGTCCCGGCCAGCTCCTCGATCGGTACGTCGCGCAGCAAGCCGGATCCCAGGATGACCGCCGTTCTCCTCTGCCGCAGGCCGGCCATGGCGCTCCTTACGGCGTCCTTGCTCCTCTCCTCGTGCTCTGCCCATTGCCGGCTGCAGCGGCCGGCGCGGGACCAGAGATTGACGGAGTATCGGATGAACCGGCGATGCGCCTTCAGCGTCACCGGAACGGTCGCGGCATAGAGAAGCGCCTCCGCGATCATGATAGAGCTCCTGCCATTCGATCCATTCCTACTCGTTCAATCGATTCTGCGGTCCGGATCAAGGGCCTTCGCCCTTGCCGCATCCGGCCCTTTCCGCTAGGAAACCGCCACTGTCACAGCGAGCGGAATACCTTGGAAATGAACGACAAGCAGAAGAAACCACAAAAGCTCAAGGCCAGACTTCCCCGCGGCTTCGTCGATCGCTCGGCAGCCGATATTCGCGCCGTCAACGAAATGACCGCGAAGATCCGGGAAGTCTACGAGCATTATGGTTTCGATCCTGTCGAAACCCCGCTCTTCGAATACACCGATGCGCTCGGCAAGTTCCTGCCTGATGCCGACCGGCCGAACGAAGGCGTGTTCTCGCTGCAGGACGACGACGAGCAGTGGATGAGCTTGCGCTACGACCTGACGGCTCCGCTCGCCCGTCATGTCGCCGAGAATTTCAACGAGATCCAGCTGCCATACCGCACCTATCGCGCCGGCTACGTTTTCCGCAACGAGAAGCCAGGCCCAGGTCGCTTCCGCCAGTTCATGCAGTTCGACGCCGATACCGTCGGTGCTCCCGGCGTCCAGGCCGATGCGGAAATGTGCATGATGATGGCCGATACGCTGGAAGCCCTCGGCATCAAGCGCGGCGATTACGTCATCCGCGTCAACAACCGCAAGGTTCTCGACGGCGTTCTCGAAGCGATCGGTCTCGGAGGCGATGACAAGGTCGGCCAGCGCCTCAACGTGCTGCGCGCCATCGACAAGCTCGACAAGTTCGGTCCTGAGGGCGTGGCACTCCTGCTCGGCCCCGGCCGCAAGGATGAGTCCGGCGATTTCACCAAGGGCGCAGGCCTCGACCAGAGCCAGATCGACAAGGTCCTCTTCTTTGTCGGCATCAAGGATTATGCCGAAAGCGCAGCCCAGTTGGCGGAACTCGTTGCCGGCACATCCAAGGGTGCTGAAGGCGTTGAAGAGCTGAATTTCATTGGCGCATTGGTCAGAAGCGCGGGCTACCAGTCCGACCGCGTCAAGATCGATCCGTCGGTCGTGCGCGGCCTCGAATATTACACCGGCCCCGTCTACGAAGCCGAGCTTCTGTTCGATGTCACCAACGAGAAGGGCGAGAAGGTCGTCTTCGGTTCCGTCGGCGGTGGTGGTCGCTACGACGGCCTCGTCTCCCGCTTCATGGGCCAGCCGGTGCCGGCTACCGGCTTCTCCATCGGTGTTTCCCGTCTGATGACGGCGTTGAAGAACCTCGGCAAGCTCGGCCAGGCCGAGGTCATCGAGCCGGTTCTGGTCACGGTCATGGACGGCGATGTCGACGCGATGGGCCGCTACCAGCGCATGACGCAGGACTTGCGCTCCGCCGGCATCCGCGCCGAAATGTTCCAGGGCAACTGGAAGAAGTTCGGCAACCAGTTGAAATATGCCGACCGCCGCGGCTGCCCTGTCGCCATCATCCAGGGAGGTGACGAGCGGGCGCAGGGCGTCGTGCAGATCAAGGACCTGATCGAGGGCAAGCGCCTGTCGGGCGAGATCGAGGACAATGCCAGCTGGCGTGAGGCCCGTGTTGCCCAGGAAACGGTTGCGGAAGGCGACCTCGTCGCCAAGGTGAAGGCAATTCTGGCGGCGCAGGCCGAAGACCGGAATAGGGCGGGCTGAGATGGCCCTGATCAATCTACCGGACTTTTCCGGCGAGCTCCTCTCAGAGTTTGCGGCGCGAAAGACGGAGCGGGTGGATACGCCCGTCATCCAGCCGGCCGAACCGTTTCTTGATATTGCCGGGGAGGATCTTCGCCGGCGTATCTTCATGACCGAAAACGAGACGGGCGCCAGTCTTTGCCTGCGGCCGGAGTTCACGATCCCTGTCTGTCTGCGCCATATCGAGAGCGCCACCGGCACGCCGAAGCGCTATTCCTATCTCGGTGAAGTTTTCCGCCAACGGCGCGAAGGCGGGAGCGAATTCTATCAGGCCGGGATCGAGGATCTTGGTGACATCAACATAGCCGCTGCTGATGCACGGGCGATCGGTGACGCGATCGGCGTCTTGGAGCGCGTCGTTCCCGGCAAGTATTTTTCGGTTACGCTGGGCGACCAGGCCGTCTTTGAGGCAGTCGTACAGGCGCTTGGTCTGCCGCTCGGGTGGCAGAAACGGCTGATCCATGCCTTCGGCAACATGAGTCAGCTCGAAGCTCTGCTGGCGAGCCTCGTCAGCCCTCAGTTCGTGACCGGGCTCAGTGACGAGATCGCGCATCTGATTGCCGCCGACGATGAAGCAGCGCTTGTTGCGCACATCGATGCGACGATGCAGGCGACAGGCTACTCGACGAATGCGAGCCGCTCGCCGCTGGAGATCGCGCGCCGCTTGAAGGAGAAGCTGATCCTCTCCGAAACGCGCCTTGATGATGCGGCCTTCCGCGTACTGGAGGAATTCCTGTCGCTGAACGTGCCGCTGATCAATGCCTCGGCGGCGCTAGCCGGCTTTGCCGATGCCGCGGGCCTCAAGCTTGGCAACGCGCTGGCACGGTTCGACGGTCGCGTTGCCGCCTTGGCCAATGCCGGCGTCGATCTGGCGCTGATCGACTACCGCGCAGCCTTTGGGCGTCCGCTGGACTACTACACCGGCCTGGTTTTCGAGATCGGCGTGCAGGGCACGTCCGCGGTTCTCGCCGGTGGCGGTCGTTTTGACCGGTTGATGACCTTCTTGGGCGCCAAGGAACGCATTCCCGCCGTTGGCTTCTCGCTCTGGCTGGATCGCATCGAAGCGGAGAGGGCTGCCTGATGACGATTACCATCGCATTGCCTTCCAAAGGCCGGATGAAGGACGATGCCTCGGCGATCTTCGAACGCGCCGGCATCAGGATCACCGCTGTCGGCAACGATCGCTCCTATCGCGGGCGCGTCGAAGGCTGGGACGACGTCGAAGTCGCCTTCCTCTCGGCTTCGGAGATTTCTCGCGAGCTTGGCAACGGCACCGTCGATTTCGGCGTCACCGGCGAAGACCTCGTTCGCGAAGGTTTGGCGGAGGCTGACAAACGCGTCGAGGTCTGCGCGCGGCTCGGCTTCGGCCATGCCGATGTCGTGGTTGCCGTTCCCGAAATCTGGCTCGATGTCGACACCATGGCCGATCTCGGCGACGTTGCATCCGATTTTCGCGCCCGTCACGGCCGCCGTCTGGCGATCGCCACGAAATATTGGCGGCTGACGCAGCAGTTCTTCTCCAGCCAGCACGGCATCCAGCTCTACCGGATTGTCGAGAGCCTGGGGGCAACCGAAGGGGCGCCTGCCTCGGGATCAGCCGATATCATCGTCGACATCACCTCGACCGGCTCGACCCTTCGCGCGAACAATCTGAAGGTCCTGTCCGACGGCGTCATCCTTCGCTCGGAAGCCTGCTTCGTCCGGGCGCGCAAGGAAAGCCACGCTGGCGATGCGACTGTTCAGCGGCTGATCGACGCCGTTCGTTCGGCGCTCTGAGCGATCGTCAGGCCGAAACGCAAAAAAACCCGCCGTCAGCTGACGGCGGGTTTTTTATGCTTGGGAGGAGCCTGATTGCTTACGCGACTGCGTAGACGCCGCGGCGTGCGTCGAGCGAATAGAGGCCGGGGCCGACGATCGCGAGGAAGATGTAAGCGCCAGCCAGGGTGAAGTTCTTCATGACCATGATCTGGTTCAAGGCATTGATCCAGCCGAGGGCAGCGGCCGGGAAGTCCGGAACGTTGACGGTCGGCAGGTGGAAGACAATGGCGGTGAATGCACAGAACGCGGCAAGCAGCCAGCCGATGATCTTGGTCTGGTAGCCGACGAGGACGGCAAGACCGGTCACGAATTCAAAGGCACCTGCGAGATAGGCAAGCGCGCTGGAGGCCGGAAGACCAGCACCGGCGATCATGCCGGCCGTGCCAGCCGGATCGGTCAGCTTGCCGAAGCCGGCATAGATGAACATGAAGGAGAGGAGAATACGAGCAACAAGAATGATGGCGTTATTGGTATTCGACATGGGACAAAGTCTCCGTTTGTGAATGACGTTTGAGGTCTCTGTGCCCCCGGCACGGTTTCAACCTCGGATGCCGTTTTGTCGCCTTTTTTTGCCGTCGTGAAAAGATAGACGGAAGCGGACACTTTGTTCTCTATTATTGAACGACGGATCGGTGGCGATGGCGGCTTGCCATTGGCAATAACCCTCTTCTATGGTCGGCCACCCAAGATGGAGACCCCAATGGCTGATCTTTCCGCTTTTCCGATCACGACGCGCTGGCCGACAGCGAACCCCGACGTTATCCAGCTCTATTCCTTGCCGACGCCGAACGGCGTGAAGATTTCGATCGCACTTGAGGAACTCGGCTTGTCCTACGAGCCGCACCTGATCTCGTTCAACACCAATGACCAGAAATCTCCCGAATTCGTGTCGCTCAATCCGAACGGCCGCATTCCGGCGATCATCGATCCCAATGGTCCGGACGGAAAGCCGATCGGCATTTTCGAGTCCGGCGCGATCCTGCTCTATCTCGCCGAGAAGACAGGCAAGCTCATTCCATCAGACGCAGCAGGGCGCTACGAGACGATCCAGTGGGTCTTCTTCCAGATGGCTGGTATCGGACCGATGTTCGGGCAATTCGGGCACTTCTACAAGTTTGCGGCCGACAAGGTCGCCAACAACTCCTACCCGATGGAGCGCTATCGCGACGAATCCAAGCGCTTGCTGAGCGTGCTGGAAGCGCGCCTGCAGGGCCGCCAGTGGATCATGGGCGATCTCTATACCATCGCCGATATCGCCACTTTCCCGTGGCTCCGCGGCGCCGACATTTTCTATGGCGGACGCGAAGTGCTGGACTACAAGAGCTTCCCGGCCGTGATGGACTGGCTTGAACGCTGTATCGCCAGGCCGGCATCGGAGAAGGGATTCAACATCCCGGCGCGTCCGGCATAAGCCGAAACATGGCAACGACAAAGCCGGCCTTTCAGGGGCCGGCTTTTTTGTGCGCGGATGGTATTACTGGCGCCGCGCGAACTCGCTGCCGGTGTTGGTTTTGAATCGCGGAAAGACAAAAACGCCGAGCAAGCTGCCATGGGAGGCGTCATCATGACCGTTCGACTCGCCCATACAGAACAAGGGCTGGCGGAAGCCATTCGGCATCATGATCGTGGTCGAGAAGCAGAACGATGAAGAGAGAGTCGCGGCCTGCTCGAAGAGGTCCAGGATGTGATCGTGATCCTTCGGGTCGTAGCAGCGCATAAGGCTGACAAGGCCGCATTCCCGCGCAGGCAGCCCGTGCAGCATCGCGCTCCATTCCTTCAGGTGGATGATGCCCGTGGAAAAATCTCCGACCCAGGTCTCGGAAATGGAAAACTGCGCCAGCAGGTCAGGATCGTGATTGCTGATGTCGAGTGAACCCGGCATGAGCGGTGCCGCGGTGGTGGTTTTAGCAATTTTGAACAAATTTTTCCCCAGCTTAGGTACAGCTTCCCCCGCTGCACGTCCGGCAAGAATGGGCAGGTTCATGCTGCGCCGCGCATCATGCTCGGCCACCTGCGAAATGGGGTCTGGATGTCGGCACTTCTACCGGAGCCGCTTCCAATTTCGCGGGAAAACGCACAACTTCTGATGTATTTTCGGGAGGGGTTTTTCCCGAGCTCGCCCTCGCGTTCCCGTGGTCGGCAGCGAATTGGATCGCGACCGTCGGCGGATGAACGCGCGCCGAATGCAGCGCGGATTTATAGGCGCTTTTATGCAAACGGCAATCTGCTTTTTGCATAGTGCCGGTCTCCACTGTGAGTGGAAAAACGGCAGGAAAGCTATTCGAGGGGCACAGAAAGCACCAAAGATGGACAATTTTCTGGGGTGTAAGCGGTTTCACCTGCCATTTGTGTGAAAAACATGCACGAAATTGCGTCAGCGCGGAAAGCAGTCCGCGGTAGAAAAAATGCAAGCGCGCAAGCCTTGCGAAAGCCTCGATTGACGCGAGGCATGCTCACATCGCTGCTTAAACGTTTCATCTGAGGATTGGAAAAACGAACACAATTGCTGTTCGGCGAATCGCACGCCGAAACGAAAAGGGCGGTCCGAAGACCGCCCTTCCTGTTCCGGGGAAACCGGAGATAGATCGGTGAAGCTTTATGGACGCTTCAACGATAGGCTTGCGCCTATCACATCATGTCCATGCCGCCCATGCCGCCCATGCCGCCAGGCATGCCGCCAGGAGCATCCTTCTTCGGCAGCTCGGCGATCATGGCTTCGGTGGTGATCAGCAGCGAAGCAACCGAAGCTGCGTTCTGCAGAGCCGTACGAACAACCTTGACCGGGTCGACGATGCCCATGGCGATCATGTCGCCATATTCGGACGTCTGGGCGTTGTAGCCGTAGTTGTCTTCGTTCTTGTCGAGGACCTTGCCGACAACGATCGAAGCTTCGTCGCCTGCGTTTTCAGCGATCTGGCGAACCAGAGCCTGCAGGGCGCGGCGAACGATGTTGATGCCAGCTTCCTGGTCGTCGTTTGCACCCTTTGCAGCGATCTTCGTGGAAGAACGGAGCAGGGCGATACCGCCGCCGGGGACGATGCCTTCCTGAACAGCAGCGCGCGTTGCGTTGAGCGCGTCGTCGATGCGGTCCTTCTTTTCCTTGACTTCGACTTCCGTGGAGCCGCCAACGCGGATGACGGCAACGCCGCCAGCGAGCTTGGCAAGGCGTTCCTGCAGCTTTTCGCGGTCGTAGTCCGAAGTGGTTTCTTCGATCTGAGCCTTGATCTGTGCAACGCGGCCTTCGATGTCGGACTTGGCGCCAGCGCCGTCGACAATCGTGGTGTTTTCCTTGGAGATCGAAACCTTCTTCGAACGGCCGAGCATGTCGAGCGTTACGGATTCGAGCTTGATGCCGAGGTCTTCGGAGATGACGGTGCCGCCCGTGAGGATAGCGATGTCTTCGAGCATGGCCTTGCGGCGATCGCCGAAGCCAGGAGCCTTGACAGCAGCGATCTTCAGGCCGCCGCGCAGCTTGTTGACGACGAGCGTAGCAAGCGCTTCGCCTTCGACGTCTTCAGCGATGATGAGGAGCGGCTTGCCGGTCTGAACGACAGCTTCGAGAACCGGCAGCATGGCCTGGAGGTTCGAGAGCTTCTTCTCGTGCAGGAGGATGAAGGCGTCTTCGAGGTCCGCAATCATCTTTTCCGGGTTGGTCACGAAGTACGGGCTGAGGTAGCCGCGGTCGAACTGCATGCCTTCGACGACTTCGAGTTCGGTTTCAGCGGTCTTGGCTTCTTCGACGGTGATGACACCTTCGTTGCCGACCTTCTGCATGGCCTCGGCAATATCGAGACCGACCTGCTTTTCGCCGTTTGCGGAGATCGTGCCGACCTGTGCGACTTCTTCCGACGTGTTGATCTTCTTGGCCTTGGCCTGGAGATCCTTGACGACTTCAGCGACAGCGAGGTCGATGCCGCGCTTCAGGTCCATCGGGTTCATGCCGGCAGCAACTGCCTTGGCGCCTTCGCGAACGATCGCCTGGGCCAGAACTGTTGCAGTCGTCGTGCCGTCGCCGGCGATGTCGTTGGTCTTCGAAGCAACTTCGCGGACCATCTGGGCGCCCATGTTTTCGAACTTGTCTTCGAGTTCGATTTCCTTGGCGACCGAAACGCCGTCCTTGGTGATGCGCGGAGCGCCGAAGGACTTGTCGATGATGACGTTACGACCCTTCGGGCCGAGCGTTACCTTCACTGCGTCAGCGAGAATGTCGACGCCCTTGAGCATCTTTTCGCGCGCTGTGCGGCCAAACTTGATTTCTTTAGCTGCCATGATTGAAACTCCTGAATTCGAGTTGTCCGGGCTTTGGGCCCGTGGCTAAAATCGGAAAGGGAAAACGGCTGATTAGCCGATGATGCCCATGATGTCGGCTTCCTTCATGATCAGAAGGTCTTCGCCGTTGATCTTGACTTCGGTGCCGGACCACTTGCCGAACAGAACGCGATCGCCAGCCTTGACGTCGAGAGCGACGACCTTGCCGGACTCGTCACGAGCGCCGGAACCGACGGCGACGATTTCGCCTTCCTGCGGCTTTTCCTTGGCGGTGTCCGGAATGATGATGCCGCCCTTGGTCTTTTCTTCGGACTCAACGCGGCGAACGACGACGCGATCGTGAAGGGGGCGGAAGTTGGTGCTTGCCATTGTCTAATCCCTCGATCAAATGACACTCGCAGGCCGAGAGCGGCCCGCACGGATGGGTGTTAGCACTCGCCATTGGGGAGTGCTAGCGAGGCAGCATTTAGGAGTGGCCCATCGGGGAGTCAAGGACGGCCTGAATTTTTCTTCGCCGTCGTCTCAAGCAGGCTTAACAGCATATCCTTGTCGGAAGTGCGACAGGCCGTGCGCTGACCACCGTTCCCTAAGCTTCTTTCCTCGAAAGAGATCACTGCCGCCCACCTGTCGCTAGGATTGTCGTAAAGGCGTGCCAATGATATCGAGCGCCTTGGGGCAAGAGGGGCGGCAACCGTGAATAAGGCAATCGCGGCAGAAGACATCGTGGCGGCACCAACGCTGCGAGAGGCGGTTCGCGTCTGGGCGTGGATCGGCTGCCTGAGCTTCGGCGGGCCGGCCGGTCAGATCGCCCTCATGCACAAGACCATTGTCGACGAGAAGCGCTGGATCTCTGAGGAACGCTTCCTGCACGCGCTTAATTTCTGCATGCTGCTGCCCGGCCCCGAAGCCCAGCAACTGGCCACATATATCGGCTGGCTGATGCACGGTGTCCGTGGCGGGCTGATTGCCGGCCTGCTGTTCATACTGCCGGGCTTTCTGCTCATCCTGATCCTGTCGAGCCTTTACGCCGTCTTTCAGGAAGCGGCCTGGCTTCCCGCGCTTTTCTTCGGAGTGAAAGCAGCGGTCCTGGCCATCGTCATCGAGGCCTTGCTCCGGGTGAGCCGCCGGGCTCTGAAGGAGCGCTTTCACTACTATGTCGCCGGGGCCTCGTTCCTGGCGCTTTTCATGCTGAACCTGCCGTTTCCTCTCATCATTGTCCTCGCCGGAGCAGCAGGACTGCTGTGGATGAAGTATCGCCAGCGTGGGTTGGCAACGCCGATGCCGCAAACCGCCCGCCGCGAACGACTTCCTGCAGTCACGCCGCATGCGATCGCAAGGCCGCTCGTGGTATTGGTGTTCTGGATCCTCGTCTGGCAGTCACCGCTCTTCTTCATTCGTGGCCTCGACGCGCCGATGGACCTGATCGCCGAAACGTTGAGCGGCGAAACCAATGTATTCGGCGCCGTCTTCATCTTCTTCTCCAAGATGGCCGTCATCACTTTCGGAGGCGCATACGCCGTCCTTTCCTATGTCGCGCAGGTTGCCGTCGGCCACTACGCGTGGCTTCAGCCCGGCGAGATGCTCGATGGACTGGCCCTTGCCGAGACGACGCCTGGGCCGCTTGTCCTCGTCCTCTGTTTCGTCGGTTTCCTCGCTGGCTATCGCAATCCCATTGCGATGGCGCCCCTTGCCGGTGGCGTTCTCGGCGCCTTCCTCGCTGCCTGGGCGACGTTCGTGCCGAGCTTCATCTGGATTTTCGCCGGGGCTCCCTACATCGAGAAGCTGCGCAACAACGAGAAGCTCTCTGCCGCCCTTTCGGCGATTACGGCTGCGGTCGTCGGCGTCATTCTCAATCTTGCGCTCTGGTTCGGCCTGCATGTGCTCTTTGCCGAAGTTGGCCGCGTCGCGCTCTTTTCCGGCAAGACCGGCCTGCCGATCATCAGCGTTGCCTGGCCGCAGTGGGGGACGCTCGATGCCGCCGCGCTCGTGATCTTCTTGCTGGCGTCCGTTCTGCTGTTTCGCTTCAAGAAGGGCATCCTGACGGTGATTGGCATATCCACCGCCGCAGGCCTGTTGGCCAAGGCTGCCGCCGCCGTCCTCTAGTCGGCTCGTTTCGGTTTTTTGCAGCCGCAGCGCAAAATGCCTTGCCATCCCGGCAGGCCTTTGCGATGTCACCCGTGACTTAACGACATCGGGACATCGGAATGGCCAAGCGGATCGAAAACTTTGCGGAAATCACCAGCCAGTATGACGCGGTGTTCTGCGATGTCTGGGGTGTCTTGCACAATGGCGTCGATCCGTTCCCGAAGGCGGCTGCCGCGCTGGAAGCGGCCCGCGGCGAGGGGTTGACTGTTGTTCTCATCACAAATTCGCCGCGCATTGCTCCGCAGGTGGTGGAACAACTCCGGCAGATCGGCATCCAGGATGGCGCCTACGATCGGATTGTCACGTCGGGCGATGTCACGCGGGGCCTCATTGCCGAGGGGCCGAAGAAGGTATTCCTGCTCGGGCCGGAGCGCGACCTGGCGATCATCGAGGGGCTTGGCGTGGAGCGCGTCGATGCGGGGGATGCCGACTCCGTTGTCTGCACCGGCTTCTTCGACGACGAAACCGAGACGCCAGAAGACTATAGCGAGATGCTGAAGGCGTTTCAGGCGCGCGGCGTGCCGATGATCTGCGCCAACCCCGACCTGGTTGTCGAGCGCGGCCACAAGATCATCCCCTGCGCCGGCGCGATGGCGGCCTACTACAATCAGCTCGGTGGACAAACCCGCATTGCCGGGAAGCCGCACAAGCCGATCTACGACGCCGTATTGGCTGTTGCCCGCGAAGCCCATGGGGAGTTTCCGAAGGGCCGTGTCCTTGCAATCGGGGACGGAATGCCGACCGATGTTCGTGGTGCTCTCGATTACGGCCTCGACCTCCTCTATATCAGCGGCGGCATCCACGCGAAGGAATACACGCTGAACGGAGAGACGGACGAAGCCATCCTGACGGCCTTTCTGGAGCGCGAAAAAGTATCACCGAAGTGGTGGATGCCTCGTCTCGCATAAAGACCCCAGCACAAGAAAAGCCAGCCGATGACCGTTTTTCACCGCAACGAAACCCGTGAACCACTGCCGGCCCAGCTGCGTGGCGGCGTGGTCGCCATCGGCAACTTCGACGGCGTGCATCGTGGGCATCAGTCCGTGCTGAACCGGGCTTTAGAGATTTCGCGGCATCGCGGCATTCCGGCGCTTGTCCTCACCTTCGAGCCGCATCCGCGTACGGTCTTCCGGCCCGATCAGCCGGTCTTTCGCCTGACGCCTGCGCCGCTCAAGGCTCGGCTTCTCGAAGCGATCGGCTTCAACGCCGTCATTGAATACCCCTTCGACAGGGAGTTTTCGCAGCGTTCGGCCGACGATTTCATCCATTCGATCCTCAAGGACTGGCTTGACGCCTCAGAGGTCGTGACCGGCTTCAACTTTCATTTCGGCCGAGGCCGGGAAGGCGGTCCGGCCTTCCTGATGGAAGCCGGCCAGAAATACGGCTTCGGCGTTACGCTGATCGACGCGTTTCGTGACGAGAATACTGACGTCGTCTCCTCGAGCCATGTGCGCGAATTGCTGAAAGACGGCAATGTCAGCGAGGCAGCGGCGATGCTCGGCTATCACTATACCGTCGAAGCGGAAGTGATCGGCGGCGAGAAGCTAGGGCGCCAGCTCGGCTTCCCGACTGCGAACATGCAGTTGCCGGCCGAAGCCGATCTCAAGGCGGGCATTTACGCCGTTCGCTTCCGTCTTGCTGACGGTACGCTGCACGACGGCGTCGCCAGCTACGGTCGGCGGCCGACGGTCACCGCCAATGGTGCGCCGCTGCTCGAAACCTACCTCTTCGATTTCAGCGGCGACCTGTACGGGCAGATCTGTTCCGTATCCTTCTTCGGCTACCTGCGCCCTGAACTGAAGTTCGACGGCCTCGATCCCCTTGTTGAGCAGATGAATCGAGACAAGGAAGAGGCAAGGGCGCTGCTTACAGGTGTGCAGTCGCTCGGAGAGCTTGATCGCAAGATCTGCTTCGTCTGAGGCTCAAGCGACCTTCGAAAATTGTGGCTCTTTCGGGGCGGCGATGCTTGTCGTGTGCGCTCGCAGGGATATGTCATCTATTTGATAAGACGCGGATTCGCTGCGCCCCCCAGCATCGAAAGGCATTCTTCAAATGGATAAGAGGTTTGGAACGGCGGTCTGCTGGCTGCTCATCATTCCCTATATCGGGCTCCTATGGGTTCCCTTCTACAACTTTCACGACCCTGTCCTCTTCGGCTTCCCCTTCTTCTATTGGTATCAGCTGGCCTGGGTGCCGGTTACCGCCTTTCTAACCTGGATCGCCTACCGGAGCATGCGCGATGACGACTGATCTCAACGCCACCGCGCTTGCCGTTTTCATCTTCTTCTTCGTGCTAGTCACGGTCATGGGCTTCGTCGCCTCCCGCTGGCGCAAGCCGAAAACACTTGACCATCTCGACGAGTGGGGTCTTGGCGGCCGCAGCTTCGGTACCTGGGTCACCTGGTTCCTGGTTGGCGGCGACTTCTATACCGCCTACACCGTCATCGCCGTTCCGGCTTTGGTTTATACTGTCGGCGCCTACGGCTTCTTCGCGCTGCCCTACACCATCGTCGTCTATCCGTTCGTCTTCATGGTCATGCCCGTGCTTTGGAAGCGGGCGAGTGATTTTGGCTACGTGACGGCCGCCGACGTGGTCCACGGCCAGTACGGGTCGCGGGGGCTGGAGCTTGCGGTCGCCGCCACCGGCGTGATTGCCACGATGCCCTATATTGCCCTGCAGCTCGTCGGTATGACGGCAGCCCTGAAGGCGCTCGGTCTCCACGGCGAGGTGCCGCTTGCGATCGCCTTCATTGTGCTCGCGCTCTACACCTATTCGGCGGGCCTGCGGGCACCGGCGCTGATTGCCTTCGTCAAGGACATCATGATCTACATCGTGGTGATCGCCGCCGTGGCGCTGATCCCATCGAAGCTTGGCGGCTATGCCAACGTCTTTGCCGCCGCCGATGCGGCGTTCCAGGCCAAGGGTTCCGGCAGCCTACTTCTTCTGCCAAACCAGTATGTCGCCTACGCGACGCTGGCGCTCGGATCGGCGCTTGCGGCCTTCATGTATCCGCACACGCTGACTGGCATCTTTGCCTCGAAGAGCGGCAACACGATCCGCAAGAATGCGGTGCTGCTGCCGGCCTATACGCTGCTGCTCGGCCTTCTGGCGCTGCTCGGCTACATGGGACATGCGGCTGGCTTGAAGCTCGAAAGTGCCAACGATGTCGTGCCGGCGCTTTTCCAGACGCTGTTCCCGAGCTGGTTTGCGGGCTTCGCCTTCGCGGCGATTGCCATTGGCGCGCTGGTGCCGGCGGCAGTGATGAGCATCGGCGCTTCCAACCTCTTTACCCGCAATTTCTGGAAGGCCTATGTCAATCCTCAGGTGACACATGCCGGCGAGGCCAAGGTGGCGAAGGTGACCTCACTCGTGGTCAAGGTCGGTGCGCTGCTGGTGATCCTCTTCCTGCCAACCCAGTTCGCGCTTGACCTCCAGCTTCTCGGCGGCATCTGGATCCTTCAGACGCTTCCGGCGCTGATCTTCGGCCTTTATACCAATTGGTTCCGGGCACCGGGGCTGCTGGCCGGCTGGTTCGTCGGCTTCTTCGGCGGCACCTATCTGGTTTGGAATGCCGGCTGGAAACCGCTACAGCCGATCGCCATGGGAGAGACCGCTGTCACGGTCTACATCGGTCTGTTAGCATTGGCGTTGAACATCATCGTCGCGGTCGTGGTCAATGTGCTGACCCCGGCAAAGGTGACGGCACGCGCCTGACCATTGCTTCAAAACGGAAGCCGCGGACCGAGGTGTCCGCGGCTTTTCTGTGCCGCGCGGCCATGAAATCCCTCTTCCTTTTCCCTGTAAAAGCGCCTATGAACCGGCGCGATGAACAAGTTCCGGCTGGCGATCACGATACGAATTATCGGCCCGGCCTTCCGCGCGCGCTAAGCGGCCGGAAGGTCCGGGTTTTTGGCGCTTGGACGACGAGCGCCTCCGTCACCAATTTTTCAAGCCCGTTGCGCCCGCTCCCGTGGCGCCTAGAGACGATTGCTAGACATGACCGATACAGCCGAAAAGATCGATTACTCGAAGACCCTCTATCTGCCGGAAACCGACTTCCCGATGCGCGCCGGCCTGCCGCAGAAGGAGCCGGAAACCGTTGCCCGCTGGCAGCAGATGGATCTCTACAAGAAGCTGCGTGCTTCCGCCGCCGGCCGCGAAAAATTCGTGCTTCACGACGGCCCTCCCTATGCCAACGGCAACATCCACATCGGCCACGCGCTGAACAAGATCCTCAAGGACGTCATCACCCGCTCGTTCCAGATGCGCGGCTATGACTCCAACTATGTTCCCGGCTGGGACTGCCACGGCCTTCCGATCGAATGGAAGATCGAGGAGGAGAATTATCGCTCCAAGGGCAAGGCTAAGCCTGATCTTTCCGAACCGGCGGCAATGATCGAGTTCCGTCGCGAGTGCCGCGCCTATGCCGAAAAGTGGATCGGCATCCAGGGCAGCGAGTTCCAGCGCCTCGGCATCATCGGCGATTTCGAGAACCCCTATCTGACGATGAACTTCCACGCGGAGAGCCGTATCGCCGGCGAACTCCTGAAGATCGCCAAGTCGGGTCAGCTCTACCGCGGCTCAAAGCCGGTCATGTGGTCGGTCGTCGAGCGTACGGCGCTGGCCGAAGCCGAAGTCGAGTATGCCGACGTCGACAGCGATATGATCTGGGTAAAGTTCCCGGTCGCCAAGGGTGCGGACGAGCTTTCCGGCGCCGCAGTCGTTATCTGGACGACGACCCCCTGGACGATCCCCGGTAACCGCGCGATCGCTTATTCCTCGCGCGTCTCCTACGGCCTCTATGAAGTCACGGCCGCCGAGAACGATTTCGGTCCCCGGCCCGGCGAGAAGCTGATCTTCGCCGACAAACTGGCGGAAGAATCTTTCGCCAGGGCCAAGCTTCAGTACAAGCGCCTGCGCGACATTTCCGCGGCCGATCTTGCGGGCATCAACTGTGTGCATCCGCTGCACGGCCTCGGTGGCGGCTACCATTTCGAGGTGCCGCTCTTGGATGGCGATCATGTGACCGACGATGCCGGCACCGGTTTTGTCCATACCGCGCCGAGCCACGGCCGCGAAGACTTTGACGCCTGGATGGATAACGCCCGGGCGCTCGAAGCCCGCGGCATCTCGTCCGCGATCCCGTTCCCGGTCGATGATGCGGGCTTCTTCACTGCCGATGCGCCCGGCTTTGGTCCGGATGCCGAAGGCGGTGCGGCTCGCGTCATCGACGACAGTGGCAAGAAAGGCGATGCCAACGAGCGTGTCATCAAGGCGCTGATCGGCCGGCATACGCTCTTCGCGCGTGGTCGCCTGAAGCATTCCTACCCGCATTCCTGGCGCTCGAAGAAGCCGGTGATCTTCCGCAATACGCCGCAATGGTTCGTCTACATGGACAAGGACCTTGCCGACGGCACGACGCTGCGTTCCCGCGCCCTGAAGGCGATCGACGACACCCGCTTCGTACCGGGTGCCGGCCAGAACCGCCTGCGCGCCATGATCGAGCAGCGCCCGGATTGGGTCCTCTCGCGCCAGCGCGCCTGGGGCGTGCCGATCTGCGTCTTCGTCGACGAGCACGGCGAAGTGCTGAAGGACGATGCCGTCAACCAGCGCATCCTCGATGCCTTCGATGCCGAGGGCGCTGACGCCTGGTTCGCCGAAGGCGCCAAGGAGCGCTTCCTCGGCAACGAGCATGATCCCGCCAAGTGGGCGCAAGTCATGGATATCCTCGACGTCTGGTTCGACTCGGGCTCGACGCACACCTTCACGCTGGAAGATCGTCCCGACCTGAAGTGGCCGGCCGATGTCTATCTGGAAGGATCGGACCAGCATCGCGGCTGGTTCCATTCCTCGCTTTTGGAATCGGCTGCCACCCGCGGCCGCGCGCCTTATAACGCGGTCATCACCCATGGCTTCACCATGGATGAGAAGGGCGAGAAGATGTCGAAGTCGAAGGGCAACGTCGTCTCTCCGCAGGACGTCATGAAGGACGCCGGCGCCGACATCCTGCGCCTGTGGGTCATGACGACCGACTATTGGGAAGACCAGCGCCTGGGCAAGACTATCATCCAGACGAACGTCGATGCCTATCGCAAGCTGCGCAACACCGTGCGTTGGATGCTAGGTACGCTGGCTCACGACAAGGGCGAGGTTATCGCGCTTGGCGATCTGCCGGAGCTGGAAAGGCTGATGCTGCACCGCCTGGCGGAACTGGATCAGCTCGTCCGCGAAGGTTATGACGCGTTCGAGTTCAAGAAGATCGCCCGCGCGCTCATCGACTTCGCCAACGTCGAGCTCTCGGCCTTCTACTTCGACGTCCGCAAGGATGCTCTCTATTGCGATGCGCCGTCGAGCCTGCGCCGTCGCTCGGCTTTGCATGTCATCCGCAACATCTTCGAATGCATGGTGACGTGGCTGGCGCCGATGCTGCCGTTCACGACGGAAGAGGCGTGGCTGTCACGCAATACTTCGGCCGTTTCGGTTCACCTCGAGCAGTTCCCGACCATTCCGGTGGAATGGAAGAACGACGCTCTGGCCGAGAAGTGGAAGAAGATCCGCGCGGTCCGTACGGTTGTCACGGGTGCTCTCGAAATCGAGCGCAAGGACAAGCGGATCGGTTCCTCGCTGGAGGCTGCACCCGTCGTCCACGTCGCCGACGCGGAGCTTTTGAAGGCGCTGGAAGGTCAGGACTTCGAGGAGATCTGCATCACCTCCGGCATCGTCATCGACCGCACGGAAGGGCCTGCCGATGCCTTCCGCCTGCCGGAAGTGCCGGGTGTCAGCGTTGAGCCGAAACTGGCCGAGGGCACGAAATGTGCTCGCTCCTGGCGCATCACCACGGATGTCGGCTCTGACCCCGAGTATCCCGATGTCTCGGCCCGCGATGCGGCTGCATTGCGCGAACTAGCGGTGCAAAACTGAAGAATATTGCCGGGTGAATTGCCTAAACGCGGTTCATCCGGTAAAAGCTGCCTGAAAATGGCCGGATTTTTGCGTCAGGGGGACGAGTGTCCGGTAGGGCGATGATTGCACCGGCATGGCTGGAAGGGTTTTCATGTTATCAACACGTTGGTTCCGTGTGGGCGTTTGCCTGACTGTTGCTATGGCAGGCGGCGCGATGATCACCGGCTGCATGGGGAGCCCGCGCTACGGTACGGACAAGACCGCGATGGCACAGTTGACCGACGACATTGGTCAGTCCGTTTCATTGACCGGCGAAGGACCGAAGAACAAGGGCGTCAAGTACAGCGCCCGCCCAGGCCTCGTTCTGCCGTCCACAGCCGCCAAGGAAACCCTCGTCGAGCCGCAGCAGAGCATTGCCAGCGCTTCAAATCCACAGTGGATTGAATCCCCGGAAGAGACCCGTGCACGCCTCGTCAAGGAAGCTGACGAAAACAGCGACAACCCGAACTACCGCTCGCCGCTCGCAAGCGACAAGGTGGAAGGTGGCCGGCAGACGACGGAAGCCCAGAGCAAGGCCTATCGCGAAGCTCGCGCCCTCCAGAAGGGCACCTATTCCGATCGCCGCTTCATCTCGGATCCGCCGACCGAATATCGACAGGTCGACGATCCGACAAAGCTGGACGATCTCGGCGAGCCGGAACTGAAGAAGGCGAAGAAGAAGAAGAAGGAAGCTGCGATTGCCGGTACCGGCAAGCAGTGGTGGAACCTCCTCCAGTAAGATTTCAAGCGGGGCTGTCAGCCCCGCTTTGCTTTTGACCGGTTGTCAACCAGCACGCCATGCAGGCCGCCCGGCGCCCGCCAGTTCGCATGTCCGGAAAGTGACCTTGCATCGGGATCGATGCCCTATGCGGGGCGATCCTCGTATAGGCATAGACGGCGACCATCACAACGAGTTCGCCGGCGAGCAATGTCATGGCACATCCCGTTTCTGCTGGAAGAATGTCCGCAGGATGTCGGCGGATGTGGTTTCCTGCAAACCGGAATAGACCTCCGGAGCGTGATGACAGGTCGGTTGCGCATAGAAGCGCACGCCATTGTCGACGGCGCCGCCCTTGGGGTCTTCCGCGCCGTAGTAGAGCCTGCGAATGCGCGCGAAGGAAATCGCGGCTGCGCACATCGTGCATGGTTCCAGGGTCACATAGAGGTCGGCGCCCGTCAGCCGTTCCTGACCAAGCGCTTCGCAAGCCATGCGAATGACGGCGACCTCGGCATGCGCGGTCACGTCTTTGACCTCGCGCGTGCGGTTGCCGGATGCCGCGATCACGGTTCCGTCAATCACCAGAACCGCTCCGATCGGCACCTCGCCGCGTTCGCCGGCAGCGCGGGCCTGGTCTAGCGCCAGGTCCATAAATTGATTTGTCTTCACGATCCGACAATTTCCACTTAACCGCAGGGGCGCGACCTGATAGGAAGGCCCGAAAAGGCAGGCAAACAACAAATGACATTCAAAGACAAGCCAAAACGGCCAGGCGGCAAGCCATCTCCGCGCGATACCGGGCCAAAATCGGCAAAGACGGCCGTCAAGGCCGAGGCGAGCGACGTTGCCGAAGGCGACGCCAAGGCTGAGCGCATCTCGAAGGTGATGGCGCGCGCCGGCGTTGCATCGCGCCGCGATATCGAGCGCATGATCATGGACGGGCGCGTCAAGCTGAACGGCAAGCTCCTCGACACCCCTGTTGTCAACGTGACGCTGGCCGACAAGATCGAAGTGGACGGCGTTCCGATCCGCGGCATCGAGCGCACCAGGCTCTGGCTGTACCACAAGCCGGCCGGACTCGTAACGACCAACGTGGATCCGGAAGGACGCCCCACGGTATTCGACAATCTGCCGGACGACCTGCCGCGCGTCATGTCGATCGGCCGCCTCGATATCAACACCGAAGGCTTGCTGCTTTTGACCAACGATGGCGGCCTGGCTCGCGCGCTGGAGCTGCCGACGACCGGCTGGCTGCGCCGTTACCGTGTGCGCGCCCACGGCGAGATCGATCAGGACGCGCTCGACAAGCTCAAGGACGGCATTGCCGTCGACGGCGTTCTGTACGGCTCGATCGAGGCCACGCTGGACCGCACGCAGGGCTCAAACGTCTGGCTCACCATGGGCCTGCGTGAAGGCAAGAACCGCGAAATCAAGAACGTGCTGGGTGCGCTCGGTCTCGACGTCAATCGTCTGATCCGCATCTCGTATGGTCCCTTCCAGCTCGGCGATCTGCCGGAGCGGGATGTGGTCGAAGTGCGCGGTCGCACCTTGCGCGACCAGCTCGGTCCGCGTCTGATCGAGGACGCGAAGGCCAACTTCGACGCGCCGATCTACAATTCGCCCGCCGTTGCCGCCGAAGAAGAGGTGGAAGCAAAGCCGGAGCGCCGTGAGCGCCCCCGCAAGCCGGAAGACAAGCGCGAGCGTGCGCTGAGCCGCCTCGACACCAAGCGCGACGATCGTCGTGATGACCGTCGCGAGGGTGGCCGCAATGAAGATGATCGTCCGAAGCGGCCCGCGCTCGGCAGTCGCCGCAATGCCAATGTCTGGATGGCTCCCGGCGCTCGCCCGCTCGGCGAGAAGGCAGCTGCGAGGGCCGAGAAGAACGCGAAGACGGCGCAGCGCCGTGGCGAAAAGCCCGACCGCGACAGGCCGCAGGCCGCAAGCTTCGGTGATGACCGCCACCGCGTGCAGATCAACCGAGCCACCGATGAAGAGGGCGAATGGATCCGCTCCAGCGAGGTGAGCCGCGACGACGGTGACCGCAAGCGTTCCGGTGATCGCGGTGATCGCGGTGATCGCGGCCCGCGCGGCGACCGTGGTTTCGGTGATCGCCCGTCCCGTGGCGATAGGTCCTTCGGCGATCGTGGCGACCGTTCCGGCGGCGACCGCCCGGCGCGCGGCGACAGACCTTATGGTGACCGCCCACCGCGCGGCGATCGGCCGTTCGGCGACAAGCCTCGTGGCGAGCGCAAGCCGCGCGAGGACGGCGACCGTCCACGTTCCTTCGGCGACCGCCCGGCGCGCGGTGACCGGCCAGCCGGTGACCGTCCATTCGGCGGCAAGCCGCGTGGCGACCGCAGGCCGCGCGAGGACGGTGATGAGCGTCCCCGTTCCTTCGGTGATCGGCCGCCGCGTGGCGACCGGCCGTTCGGCGACAAGCCGCGCCGCCCGCGCGAAGAGGGCGACGAGCGTCCCCGCGCCAAGCGTTTCTCCGGCGAGGCTCGTTCCGAGCGTCCGGCCGGCGACCGCTCCTTCGGTGATAAGCCCAGTGGGGCGCGTCCCTTCGGCGACAAGCCACGCGGTAAGAGCTTCGGTGGCAAGCCCGGCGGGGCGAAACCCGGTGGCAAGTCTTTTTCCGGCAAGCCTTCGGGCGATCGACCGGGTGGCGGTGGCAAGCCTGCGGGCGGGCCGTCGCGTGGTGGACCTAAGGGCAAGGGAATAGGACGCGGTGCGGATCGTCGGCGGTGAGTTTCGCGGACGGTCGCTCGCCGTACCTAAATCCAACGACATCCGGCCGACTGCCGACCGGACGCGTGAGAGCCTGTTCAATATTCTGAGCCATGCCTATCCGGAATGCGTCGATGGCACCCGGATCCTCGATCTTTTCGCCGGCACCGGCGCCGTTGGCCTCGAAGCCGTTTCCCGCGGCTGTCGGCATGCGCTGTTCGTCGAAAACAGCGTCGAGGGCAGGGGCCTGCTCTGGGAAAACATCGATGCACTCGGCCTGCATGGCAGGACGCGCATCCTGCGGCGCGATGCGACCGATCTCGGCAGCGTCGGCAACCTCGAGCCGTTCCAGGTGCTGTTCGCCGATCCGCCCTACGGCAAGGGGCTAGGCGAAAAGGCGATGGCCGCCGCTGCCAAGGGCGGCTGGCTGCAACCGGGCGCAATTGCAGTTCTCGAGGAACGCGCGGACGTTGCCGTTTCGGTCGACCCTTCCTATCTTTTCCTCGAAAGCCGGATATTCGGCGATACCAAGGTTCATTTCTTCCGCTATCAGCCCGAATAGGGCGGCGGACATTGGGGGCAGCGGTGCAGCAGGTAGAGAAGATCGAAACCGAGTTGCCTGCCCCGACCGACGCCTCCAGCCGTTCGACACCCACAGTTGCGGTTGCCTTCGGCGGTGGTGGCGCGCGCGGCCTGTCTCACATCCACGTCATCGAAACCCTGGATGAGCTCGGCATTCGCCCCGTGGCGATTGCCGGCTCCTCGATCGGCTCGATCATGGGCGCTGGCATGGCGGCTGGCATGACCGGCGAAGCCATCCGCGAACATGTCATGATGACGGTCGGCAACAAGGCCGCTGTCGTCAGTCGCCTATGGGGCCTGCGCCCGCAGACGGTGCGCGATGCGGTCGCCAATGGCGTGCGCATCGGCCAGTTCAATCTCGAGCGTATCCTGAAAGCCTTCCTCCCCGCCGACCTCCCGGAACGTTTCGAGGATCTGCCGGTGCCGATGACGGTGACGGCAACCGATTATTACGGTCAGTGCGAGGTATTGACGAGCCACGGCGCGCTGTTTCCGGCGCTGGCGGCTTCCTCGGCAATCCCCGCGGTCTTCATGCCGGTGAGGCTGCACGGACGGGTGATGATCGACGGGGGGATCAGCAACCCCGTCCCCTATGAATGCCTGATGGATCGCGCCGACATCGTCATCGGCATCGACGTCGTCGGTGCCCCGGAGGGCGATGGCACCCACATTCCGAACCGCATGGAGAGCATCTTCGGCTCCGGTCAGCTGATGATGCAGACCGCCATTTCTTTGAAACTGCGCCTGCAGGCACCGCACATCTTCTTGCGCCCCGCCGTCGGGCGCATCGGCGTGATGGACTTCCTCAAGGCGCGCGAAGTCCTGTCGATGTCGGTCGGCATCAAGGACGAACTGAAATATGCGCTCGATCGGGAGATCGAAGCGCGGATCGCCCCTTAGAGGCTTTGCCTAGGACTAATAGCCGTTGATGCCGGCGCCACGAACCGGGCCGATCCCGGCAGGGGTTGCGTAGGTGGTGTTCCCTGCGCCCGAACCGGTGGTTGCGCATCCGGAAAGGGTAAAGAGCGTGATGGCCACAGCGGCCAAAAGATAGCGTAGAGGCATGGCATTGTCCTCTCATCGGAGACTGCGCGGGCCTCAGGGGCCGAGACCGGATACTCCCTCAAATCTACGGCAATCGCAACGGGTAGCTAAGTGCGTAGGTTCGAGGCTCTGCCCGGGTTGATCGCCGGATGCATCCTCGCGTGCCCGGGCTACGGCTCACAGGAGCGACGAGCTCAAGGCAACAGGCAAGTCCACATTCGCTCAGGCAGTTCGTCGTACATATGCAAAAACACGGATCCTCGCCTATCCTCTTTCCAACAGGCGAGTACAGGTTCACCATGTCATGGCGGTCCGAGCCCGGAACTAGCACCGATTTATTTGGGATCGAAGGTTTCGGCGGTCAGGCTTTGTAGGATCCCCAATTTTGGAGAGTTCTCATGATCCACTTGTACAAGCCAATAGCAGCTTTCGCTTTTCTCTTGCTCGCCGTAATCAGTTCATCATGCACTACCGGTGGCCCGGGGGCCCGCTCGCTGAACGAACCATTGAACCCCGCCTGCGCAGAGGGCTTCCAGCCCAGAGGAGGCGGCTCATGCGACTTCTAAGATCCGAGGTCGATGAAATATCGCCCGCCGCCAGGCGAACTGACGAAACCCGTAGGGGATATGCCGCCTGATCGGCGGCATCAATGAGCCTTCGGGCGGTCAAGTTCTCGACCTCGCGAAACAAACGAGAGTGGCGTTTCAGTAGGACCTACGGAGGAGGCGACGGAGGCCGAAGATAGCGGTAGCCGGTCAAGGGTGGGCAAAGCCCTTGTCAGCTTGGCGGCGACCAGGCTTCCCGTACCTCACTTCTTCTTTAGGGCGCTTTGGCTGTCCTTGACCTGAGAGCCTAGAGTGGGCGGGGCGCTTTTATCAGCCGCCTTGTCCTTCTTGGGCTTCCTGGCTTCCTTGTTGCTTCGTACCTGACCCTTAGCCATTGCGTAGTGCCCTCGTGAAAACCGATCTAGCTGCCTTTCGCCGCTGAATAGCAAGAGAAATCGGGAATTCGTTCCGCTGGCCTCGATGAGGGCCGCCTCCGGCGATTTAGCCTCGGGAAATAAATGGGAGTGGCATTGGACTATGGGCCGCTGCACTCTCTGCCGATGATCCCTTGCTTGCCTATCGGCTTCTTTCATCGTTGGAGCCATAAGAAAGTTTCAATTCAACCCTGAGCGCCCTAAGCGTCGGCCGTCACCTCTGCCGTGCCTGCCAGCGGGTCCTCGTCGAAGCTTGCGGCGCGCTTTGGCTTCATGAGCGGCTCCGGTTTGACCGGCTGAGAGAACAGCATGTCGCGGCCGGCCTGCAGGCCTTCCGTGACCTGGAGCACCAGGCGGGCTTCGTCGCGCTTGCGGATATCCTCGCCGATTTCATAGGCTTCGGCTTCTCCGATACCCAATGCCTCGAGCGTGCGCCTGCCGAACAGCAGACCGGATTCCAGCGTTTCGCGCAGTTCATAATCGACATTGAGATTGCGCAGCGCGATCGAGTGAATGCGGTCGTAGGAGCGCACGAAGAGCTTGGCATGCGGATAGTCCGCCTGTACCAGCTCGACGATCTTGTCGGTAACTTCGCGCTTCTGCGTACAGACGACGACGATCTTGGCACGGTCGATGCCGGACGCGCGAAGTACATCCTTGCGGGTGCCGTCGCCGAAGTAGATCCGGAAGCCGAAGGATGAGGCCTGCCGGATGCGATCGGCCGAGAAATCGATGACAGTCACGTCGCGTCCGCCCGCAAGCAGGATCTGGGCGGCGATCTGCCCGAAACGCGAAAAGCCGACCATCAGCACATCGGCACCGGCGCCTTCGAAATCTTCGTCGAGCTGTTCCTCCACTTTGCCGGAGAGGAGACGCTTGGCCAGCATCGTGCCGATCGGGGTGAGCGCCATCGACAGGGTGACTATCGCGATCAGCAGCGAGGCGGTGCTTGTCGGCATCAGGCCGGCAATGCCGGCGGCGGTAAACAGCACGAAGCCGAACTCGCCACCCTGCGGCAGCAGGAAAGCGATCCTGATAGCGTCGTCATGCGGCGAGCCGGTTGCGCGGCAGAGGACATAGATGACGAGCGCCTTCGCGGCCATGATGACCGGCACGGCGACGATGATGAAAAGAGCGTTGTCTTTGAGCACCTCGAGCTCGATCGAAAGACCAACGGCGATGAAGAAGATAGCGAGCAAGACGCCGCGGAAGGGCTCAATATCGGCTTCCAGTTCGTGCCGATAGGAGGATTCCGCCAGCATCACGCCGGAAAGGAAGGCGCCCATCGCCATCGACAGTCCGGCAAGCTGCATCAGGCTCGCCGACCCCATCACCACGAAGAGGGCGGCGGCGATCATCGCCTCGCGGGCCCCGGTGCGGGCGATGATCTGGAAGAGCGGCGTGAGCAGGTAGCGTCCCATGACGATCATCGCGGCGACCGCCCCAATGGCGACTGCGAAGTCGAGCAGCGGCGTGCCGCTGCCCTTGCCGCCATCGAGAATGCTGATCAGGGCAAGCAGCGGCACGATCGCAAGATCCTGGAACAGCAGCATCGAGAAGGAACGCTGCCCGTAACGAGTATTCACGTCGCCTTCGTCCTCGAGGATCTGCATCGCAAATGCAGTGGAGGAGAGGGCAAGCCCGAAACCCGCAACGATGCTGCCGCGCCAATCCAGCACTCCGGAAAGATAGGTCAGGAGCGTCAGCACCAGACCGGTCGCCACAACCTGCGCGGTTCCGAGCCCGAAAATATCGCGCCGCATCTGCCAGAGGCGCGAGGGCTTCAGCTCAAGCCCGATGATGAACAGGAGGAAGACGACGCCGAGCTCGGCTACGTTCAGGATCTCTTCGCCGTCCGTCAACCCATGAAAGATCGGGCCGATCACCACGCCGGCGGCCAGGTAGCCGAGCACCGTTCCCAATCCGAGTCGCTTGAAGATAGGCGCTGAAACAACGGCGCCACCAAGCAGCAGGATCGTCTCGGTGAAAAGAGTATTGGGCTCTGACATCAGGCGGGTCTCTTTCAAATGCGGGGAGGCATGCAGGCGACGGGCAAAAGAATCGATGCGCGCGGCCTTGATGCTTTTGGTAGTGCACAATAAATGGAACGCGAAGGAAAGGCCAAATCATGTCCTCAGAAATCGACTCCTCGACGCTTCTTTCCCGCGCAAGCCAATTGATCGACCTAGCAAAAAAAGCTGGGGCCGACGCTGCTGATGCGGTGGTCGTGCGCTCTCGTTCGCAATCGGTCAGCGTGCGCCTCGGCAAGGTCGAGGGCACAGAGTCGTCGGAAAGCGACGACTTCGCGTTGCGCGTCTTCATCGGCAAGCGCGTTGCCAGCGTCTCCGCAAATCCGGGCTTCGATCTGACTGCTCTCGCCGAACGTGCGGTGGCGATGGCCAAGGTGTCACCGGAAGATCCCTTCGCCTGCCTGGCTGATGAAGGCAAGCTGGCGAAATCCTATCCGGACCTCGAGCTTCTCGATACAACCGAGGTGTCTTCCGACCAACTTCGCGAGGCTGCGCTCGAGGCGGAGGCCGCGGCGCTTGCCGTCAAGGGAGTCACCAATTCGTCGGGTGCCGGTGCTTCGGCCGGGATGGGCGGTCTCGTGCTCGTCACCTCCCACGGTTTCGAGGGCAGCTACATGGGCTCGCGCTTCGGCCGCTCCGTCAGCGTCATTGCTGGCGAAGGCACGGGCATGGAGCGCGACTACGATTTCGATAGCCGAATCTATTTCGGCGAGCTGGATGATGCCTCTGAAATCGGCCGCAGGGCAGGCGAGCGAACCGTCAAGCGCGTCAACCCGCGGCAGGTGGATACCGGCAAGGACATCACCGTCGTTTTTGATCCCCGCGTCGCCCGCGGCTTCGTCGGGCACATCGCCGGGGCGATCAATGGCGCTTCCGTTGCGCGCAAGACCAGCTTTCTGCGCGACAAGATGGGCCAGCAGGTCTTGAAGTCGGGGCTCACGATTTCCGATGATCCGCTGATCGTCCGCGGCCCGTCGTCCCGACCCTTCGATGGCGAGGGCATCTCCGGCGAGCGGCTCTTGATGATCGAGGACGGCATCCTCAAGCACTGGTTTCTCTCGACCTCGACCGGCCGCGAGATCGGCATGGAGACCAACGGGCGCGGCGTGCGTGGCGGAAATTCTGTGACGCCATCGGCGACGAATCTTGCGCTCGAGCCGGGCGACATCTCGCCGGAAGATCTGATCCGCAGCGTTGGCAATGGCTTCTATGTGACTGAGCTGATCGGTCAGGGCGTCAACATGATAACCGGCGAATATAGCCGCGGGGCGACCGGCTTCTGGATCGAGAATGGCGAGCTGACCTTTGCCGTCTCCGAAGTGACGATCGCTTCGAACCTGAAGGACATGTTCATGCGGGTGACACCTGCAAATGACATCGACCGCAAGTACAGTGTCGCCGCTCCGACGCTTGCGATCGAAGGAATGACGCTCGCCGGGCGCTGATGGATTGGATTGCCGACATGACTGACGTGGACACAGCCCTCTGGCGGAGCGATCTGGAATTGATCGCCGATGCCGCCAGGCAAGCCGGTCGTGTCGCACTTGGCTATTTCAATCAATCGCCTGAAGTCTGGTGGAAGAACGAGGGGCGATCACCCGTCAGTGCTGCCGACTTCGCCGCCAACCAAAAGCTTGAATCGCTTCTCCGCGTTGCTAGGCCCGACTATGGTTGGCTGTCCGAAGAGACCGACGACGACGCCGAGCGCCTGTCGAGGGAGACACTGTTCATTATTGATCCGATCGACGGCACGCGCGCGTTCTTGGCCGGCCTGGATCTATGGTGCGTCAGTGTCGCGGTGGTGCGCCACGGGCGGCCCGTTGCCGGCGTTCTCTACGCTCCCGCCTTGGACGAGCTTTACGAGGCTATCGCAGGCGGCGTGGCTTTGAAGAACGGCAGGCCGATCACGGTATCGACAGCAAGCGTCGATACGCCCGGGCGCTTTGCCATCGCCGAAGATGTCCTGGCGACGTTCCCCGAGCGCCTCAAGCATCGCATTGAGCGCGTCAAGTACGTACCGTCGCTGGCTTATCGCATTGCCATGGTTGCAGAAGGTCGGATTGAAGGCACCTTCATCAAACACAATTCGCACGATTGGGATCTCGCCGCGGCCGACTTGATACTCGAGCGCGCCGGCGGCCACCTGGTCGATCTCCACGGCGGCGCACCGCTCTATAACCGGACGAGAGTCAGCCACGACGAACTTTGTGCCGCAGCCGCGCCGCGGCTCGCCGACCTCCTGACCGGGATTGGTGAACGACGAGGCAGTTGACGTTTCCGTCAAAATCCCTCAGATGATGCGGCGGAGGAGATTAGAGCAGAAAGAGAAGAAAATGACGGAATCCGGCGGCAAAAAGCAGCTCTTGCATCTCGTATTCGGCGGCGAACTGGAAAGCTTGGACGATGTTCAGTTCAGGGACCTGAAGGACCTCGATATCGTCGGCATTTTTCCGGACTATGCCACGGCCCTGACGGCCTGGAAGGCAAAGGCGCAGTCGACTGTGGATAACGCGCATATGCGCTATTTCATCGTCCACATGCATCGCTTGCTCGACCCGGAAAGCAAGTCCGCGCAGTAACCCTCCCGCGGTCGCGGTCCAAAGGCCGCGAACCGACCGACTGCTGCCTGACGCATTCTGGACAAACTGATCGGCCATTGCGGCCGCAACAATAATTGGGAATGGGTTTATGTCGATCATTTGTGATCGGAGAATTGGCAGATGAGCGGTCGCATGGCGCGATTTGCGCTGGGCGCCTATCAGGCAACGGGAACGTTACTGACACCGTTCGTCGGCGGATACCTTGCCTATCGGGCGGCGAAGGGCAAGGAAGATCGTGCGCGCCGTTTGGAACGCACTGGCTATGCCAGTGCCGACCGTCCGGCTGGACCGCTGGTCTGGTTCCATGCTGCGAGCGTCGGCGAAACCAATGCCGTCATCCCGCTGATCCGCGAAATTCGCCGTCGCGACATTCACGTCATTCTGACGACGGGGACGATGACCTCCGCCAAGCTTGCCGCGGAGCGTCTTGGTGAAGAGGCGATCCACCAATATGTGCCGCTCGACCTGAAGCCGGCCGTCAGCCGCTTCCTCGAATACTGGCAACCTGACTGCGCGCTGATTGCCGAATCCGAAATCTGGCCGGCGACGATGATGGAACTCGGACGCCGCCGCATTCCGCAGATCCTCGTCAACGCCCGCATGTCCGACCGCTCCTTCGCACGATGGAGCCGGCGTCCGGCGCTTGCCGAGGCTCTGTTTGAGAACCTGGCGCTGGTCATTGCCCAGTCGGATGTCGATGCCGAGCGCTTCCGGGATCTGGGCGCGCGCCACGTCATGATGTCGGGGAACCTCAAGGTGGATACCGACGCTCCGCCTTATGATGCTGCCGTGTTCGCCGGTTACAAGAAGCAGCTCGGCGAACGCAAGACCTGGGCGGCAATCTCCACCTTTGACGGGGAGGAAAAGGCGGCGGGCGTCGTTCATCGTGTTCTCAGAGAACGAAACGGGCAATTGACGATCATCGTCCCGCGCCATCCGGAACGGGCTGACGAGGTCGAAGCCGAGCTCGTCAGCCTTGGCCTCAAGGTGGCCCGCCGGACCCGCGGCGATGCGCTTTCTCCTGACGTCGATGTGTTCCTCGGAGATACCATCGGCGAAATGGGTCTGTACCTGCGCCTGACCGAGGTTGCCTTCGTCGGTCGCTCGTTGTTTGCCGAGGGTGGCCAAAATCCGTTGGAGCCGGCGATGCTGGGCTGCGCGGTCCTGTCCGGCAGCAACGTGCAGAATTTTCGTGAAGCCTATCAGAAGCTGGCGCGCCGTGGCAGCGCACGCATGGTGCGCGATACCGAGATGCTCGCCAAGGGCGTCCACTATTTGCTCACCAACGACGAGGCGCGTCGCAAGATGATCGAGGCCGGGGTCGGCGCCGTGCAAGAAATGCGCGGTGCGCTGACGGCAACGGTCAAAGGCCTGGAGCCCTATATCAATCCGCTGACGGTGAAGGCGAGGCTGCTGCCGAAGGCAGCTGTACAACGCTGAGTGCGGGAGCGGACATGAAGGCGATCAAGGGAATCCTCTTCGACAAGGATGGTACGCTGCTGGACTACGACGAGAGCTGGCTGCCGGTGAATCGCGAGCTGGCACGGATCGCCGCAGAAGGCGATGTCGAACTGGCCGACCGGCTGCTTCTGGCCTGTGGTATGGATCCAGTTACGGGCCACATTGTTCCCGATAGCCTGCTCGCGGCCGGCAACACGCGCCAGATCTCGGAAGGACTGATCGCGGCCGGCTCGAAGCTCGACGTGATCGAGCTGACGATCAAGTTGGATGAGCTCTTTTCTCATGCCGCCGAGTTTTCCGTTGCGGTCACCGATCTCGCAGCCTTCTTCAGTCGCCTGCATTCCCGTGGCTTTCGGCTCGGCGTTGCCTCGAGCGACAACGAGCGCTCGATCAGACAGACCGCCCTGCGCTTTGGCTTTGTGCCCTTCATCGACTATGTGGCCGGATACGACAGCGGCTTCGGCACCAAGCCGGAGCCGGGGATGGTCCTTGGTTTCTGTGCCGCGACGGGCCTCGATCCCTCTGAAGTCGCCGTTGTCGGCGACAACAACCACGACCTGCACATGGGCCGCAACGCCAAGGCCGGCATCACCGTGGCCGTGCTGACCGGTACCGGATCGCGAGAATCGCTAGCCGCCGCATCCGACTACTGCCTGAACGACATCACCGAGCTGGAGCGGCTGCTGCCCGACCTTCAGCTTGCCTGATTGACCAAGGGCTTGCTTTTTCTTGAAAATTGCCCTCTCTTTTCGCCCGGTTAAGGACAAGATCCGCCAGCATGATGCTCGGCGTCCAAAGGGCAGGACGGGAAGAATGGTATCCGAAGCGCCGCCGTTTTGGTGGTCGAAAGCCGATTGGCGTGCCTGGACGCTCTATCCGATTTCCTTTCTGTATGGGCGTATCGCTGGCTATCGCATGGCCAATGCGAAGCGCACCTCGGTCCCGGTGCCGGTTATCTGCGTCGGTAATTTCACCGTTGGGGGTGCCGGCAAGACGCCGACGGCACTGACGATCGCCCGTGCGGCAAAGGCAAAGGGCCTGAAGCCCGGCTTCCTCAGCCGTGGCTATGGCGGCTCGCTTGATGTCACGACGGTTGTCGATCCGGCCCATCACCGTGCGCTTGCCGTCGGTGACGAGCCTCTGCTCCTCGCCCGCGAAGCCTTGACGGTGATTTCCCGGCGCCGCGTCGAAGGTGCCCAGCGCCTTGTCAAGGAAGGTGTCGACCTGATCATCATGGATGATGGCTTCCAGAGCGCACGGTTGGCGATCGACTACGCGCTGTTGGTCATCGATGCCACGCGCGGCCTAGGCAACGGTCATACCGTTCCGGGCGGTCCCGTGCGCGCTCCCATCCGTCAACAACTGCGCTATGCCACCGCGCTTTTGAAGGTCGGCGCCGGAGAGGCAGCCGACAACATTGTCCGGATCGCTGCACGCGCTGCCAAGCCCTATTTCACCGCTTCGCTGAAAGTGTGCGATAGCACCGAACTGTCCGGCCGGAACGTACTGGCCTTTGCGGGGATTGCTGACCCGTCGAAATTCTTCCGCACGGTCGAATCTGTCGGCGCGCACGTCGCGGTTCGCCGCTCGTTTGGTGATCATGAGCATCTGACTGATGACGAGGTCGACGACATCCTCTCGACGGCAGAGCGCGAAGGTCTTCAGATCGTCACGACGTCCAAGGATTTCGTCCGTCTCGCCGGACATCATGGCAAAGCAGAGGAGCTTGCCGCCAAATGCCGGGTGATCGAGGTGGAAATGGCCTTTGCGGATGCGCTGGCACCGGGGCTCATAATCGACCGCGCGATCAACACCTGTAGAGACCGGCGCCTAAAGGAAGGCCGCAAGGCCTAAGAGGCGCGGCAGGCGCGACCGCGGTCGCGTGTTGCGCCTGCGGTTAACGCTTCTGGTTGGGCAAAACGCCAGCACGCTTGTCTGCCTCCAGCGAAGCCACGGCATCGGCGTATGGCTCCTGGCGCGCAACACTCCAGTAGCGCAACTCATCGAGCGGGATTTGTTTGCCGGTAATCGCGCAGACAACATAGGATCCCGGCGACAGGATCTGAAAATCCGCATCGAGATAGCGTATTTGCGCTTCGCGGTTTCCATTTCCTTCGAACAAGTTCATGCGCTCCGTTTCCTTACAGGCTGTAACAGGCCCTGCCATAACGCGCCGCCGCGGCCATTTCCAGCTTTTTCAACTGCGGCCGAACAATCGCTCGATATCCGAGAGCTTGAGCTCGATATAGGTCGGACGTCCATGATTGCACTGCCCGGAGCCGGGTGTGACTTCCATCTGGCGCAATAGTGCGTTCATTTCCTCCGGGCGCAATCGACGTCCGGAACGCACGGATCCATGGCAGGCCATCGTCGCGGCCACATATTCGAGCTTCGCCGACAGACCGGACGCGGTATCCCATTCGGCTATCTCGTCAGCCAACTGCCGCACAAGTCCCACGGCGTCCACCTCGCCGAGCATGGCGGGCGTTTCGCGCACGGCGATGGCTCCGGGGCCGAAGCGTTCTATCGCCAATCCGAGTTCGCCGAACTCCGTCGCAAACTGCATCAGCCGATCGCAATCCTCTTCGGGCAGATCGACGATTTCGGGGATGAGGAGAACCTGCGAGGCAAGCCGCTTTGAGTGCAGCGCCTTGCGCATCGCCTCGAACACCAACCGTTCATGCGCCGCGTGCTGATCGACGATGACGAGGCCGTCATCCGTCTGCGCCACGATGTAGTTTTCGTGGATCTGCGCCCGGGCGGCACCCAGCGGATAGCGCAGCGGTGGTTCCTCCGGCGCGACCAGCGTTCTCGCGGTCGGCGCGGTGTCGCTGCGTGCCGTTGGCGTCACGAGGCCGTCGAAGGAAGCCTGCGGACGTTCGCCGAAGGCGCTGGTCGCGGGCTGATAGAAGGGGCGCGAGGGCGATGTCGCCGCCGACCAGGGCTGTTGCGGCCGCTGCGCGCCCGGCTGGAAGCCGGGCCGGAAAGAGCGCAGCATCCCGTCCGCACCGGTCGTCGCTGCACGGCTACCGTCGCGCGCCAGCGCTTCGCGCACGGCGCCGACGATCAGGCCGCGCACCAGTTGCGGGTCGCGAAAGCGCACGTCTGATTTTGCGGGATGCACGTTGACATCGACAAGTGCTGGATCAAGCCGGATCGACAACACCGCAACAGGATACCGGCCCGTGGGGATCGTTTCGGCATAGGCGCCGCGGATCGCGGACAGGATGAGCTTGTCCTGCACCGGACGCCCGTTGACGAAGGCGTATTGATGGGCCGAGTTGCCGCGGTTGAAGGTCGGCACACCGGTGAAGCCGGTGAGCGATATGCCTTCGCGCTCGGCGTCGATTTCTATGGCGTTGTCGCGGAAGTCCTTGCCGAGGATCTGTGCCATGCGCGCCAGATGGTCATCACCTGTCGCCGGTAATTCCAACGTCGTGCGGTCCGTTCCGGAAAGCACGAAGCGCACGCCCGGAAAGGCGATTGCCATACGCTTGACGACCTCAGTGATCGCCGCAGCCTCGGCCTTTTCGGTCTTCAGGAATTTCAGGCGGGCCGGCGTCGCAAAGAAGAGATCGCGAACCTCGACGATCGTGCCCGGATTGCCAGGCGATGGACGCAGATACGCGACCTTGCCACCTTCAATGGCAATCTCGTTGCCGCCGGCACTGTCCCGCCGCCGGCTGGAAATGCTGAGCCGGGCGACCGAGCCGATCGATGGCAGCGCCTCGCCGCGAAAACCGAGGGTACGGATGTCGTCAAGCGTATCGGAGATCTTGGAGGTGCAATGCCGCCGCACGGCAAGCTCAAGGTCGGCAACATCCATGCCGGAGCCATTGTCCGAAACCCGCAACAGGCCCTTGCCGCCGCCCGACGTTGCCACCTCGATGCGCGTGGCGCCTGCGTCGAGGGCGTTCTCGATCAACTCCTTGGCAGCGCTCGCCGGCCGCTCGATGACCTCGCCGGCGGCGATTTGGTTGATGAGTGTTTCTGAAAGCTGTCTGATGGCCATGCGCCTATTCTCTTGGATTCGCGGCACAGAGGGAAGGGTGAAAGCGCTGGCCGGATGCTGTTCTGCACGCTCCAATTCGGGCTGCTTAACGTTAAGCGCGCCTTAAGACAAAGCTGCCATTTTGCAACTTGCTTCCGAGGAGTGGGTTTCAATCGGACAGATGTGGGACGCGTAAGAATGAGTGCCGGCTCCGAAAAGGCGGACGCATCATCCGTGAGTAACGAAATGCCGGCTGATATCAGCCTGCAGACGGCTCTGTTTGACGCGGTTTGCGAGAGCCTCGGCGCGGCTTTCATCGTCTACGACAAGACCGACCAAATGATCTTCGCGAGCCGTCAGGTGCTCGATTTCTTTCCGGTATCGGCGGCCGTGCTGAAGCCGGGAACGCGGTTGCGAGACTTCCTGGGTGCGATCTACGACACCGGTATCCGTACGCAGTCGAGCGGCAAGCAGGGATCGCTGAGCCGTGAGGACTGGTTGTCCCAGAAGATCGCCTCGCACTGGCGCGAGCGGTTCGAGGCCGTTGAGCGGCACGGCACGGACCGCTGGATTCGGTTCGGCAAGCGGCGCCTTGCAAGCGGCTACGGCGTCTGCGTTATCCAGGACATCTCCGAAGACAAGAAGCGGGAGGAACAGTGGCGCTCCGATCTCGAGCGTGTGCAGCTGACCGAGGATATTCTCGACAACCTGCCGTTTCCGCTCTTCGTCAAGGACCGCAATCTCAACTACGTCGCGGTCAACATCGCATTCTGCGAAAAGTATCAGACGACGGTCGACGAGGTGCTCGGTCGCAAGAGCAGCGACCTGTTCTCCGAGGAGGTCGCCCAGCGTTTCGAAGAAAGCGACCGCCATGTTCTGGACACCGGTGAAATGTCGATTTCCCGCCAGCGGCAGGTCTCGCGCGACGGCGTGGAACGCGACATCGTTACGCGCAAGCACCGCATCGGCAAGCCGGGGCGCTATTTCCTCGTCTCGACCATGCAGGACCTGCCGCGAGACGGCGCCGATCTCGATGAGTTCAGGTTCGCATCGAGCGTCATGACATCGAGCAAGAATTCCTATCGACGCGCCTATGTTCCGATGAATGGCAGCGGCGAGCGGCGCGAACCGGCGGCCATGGAAGCGATCGTTCCGGAGAACTTCTCCGGCCGCAAGATCCTGGTGGTGACGTCGGATGTCGTGGCTGAAGCCGCAGCCTTGCGCACGCTTGCGAAATACGGCTTCGAGGCGTGCTCGGTGCGTGGCGAGGACGAACAGGAGCACTTCTTGGAAATCGCGAGCTCGTCCGGCATCTCGCTCGACCTGCTGGTGATCGACAACCAGCTGGGGATGCGTTGTCTGGAGCTCGCCGAACAGTATGGCATTCCGGTGCTCGTCATGGACGGCTTCCAGCTCGCCAACGAGCTCACCTTCCAGATCGCCCGGCATTTCAATCGCAGCAATCGCGGCCAGCTCGCCGAAGGCATCGACACCGATTGGGAGTTCACTACCGTCGAGGAAGTAAATGCGCTTGACGTGCTCGTTGCGGAAGACAACGACATCAACCAGATCGTCTTTTCGCAGATCCTCGAGGGTCTCGGCTACCGCTACCTGATTGCCCCAAGCGGCGACGAGGCGGTTCGCCTGTGGACCGAGCACCGGCCGAAAATCATCCTGATGGACATCTCGCTGCCGGGCTTCAACGGTTTCGAGGCGGCGCGGCTGATCCGTCAGACAGAAGAAGGCGGCAGTTCGAGAACGCCGATCGTCGGTGTTCTTACCCAGGCTTTCGAGCGCGACCGCGCCGAATGTGCAAAGGCCGGGATGGACGACGTGATCATGAAGCCGGTAAGCCCCGACATTCTTCAGGGGATCTTTCAGAAGTATCTTGCCGAGGATGTGCGGCAGGTCGCCATCTGACGACAAAGCTCGTCAACTCCCTAAATGTGGGGACGGAACACGGTTTCAATGCGGCCGTTCCACTATCGAATTCTTAAGACTTGCCCGCCATCCTTCCAGCGTGTGTAGTCTGGGTCTGAGTGATGATGTCGGCTGAAATGCCTCTGGTGCCCGTAAGTCAGAATGAGCTTCAGACCATGGCCTATACCGACCCGCTGACCGGGCTCGGTAACCGCTACCGTATGCGTGATCGGGTTGCCCAGATTTCTGCGGAACGCGCCAGCGATCCCGCGCCCTTCACGATCGGCATCGCGAACCTCGATTCCTTCAAGCCGATCAACGATCTCTTCGGCGCATCGGCGGGCGACGAAATTCTCTGCCAGGTCGCCCATCGGCTGAAAGCCTGCATTCCCGATGGCGCGCTGGTCACGCGTCACGACGGCGACGAATTTGCCTTTGTGCTGCCGCTGGTGTTCGAGCGGGCCAGCGCCGAGAAATTCGGCCAGATGATCCGCGAGGTGCTGTCGGCACCCTATGATCTCGGCGACCGCAATGTTCGGCTTTCGGCATCCTTCGGCTTTGCGATTTACCCCTTTGCCGGCGAGGAGTTCGAGGAGTTGCTGAAGAGCGCAGAGACGGCGCTTTATCGCTCCAAGCGCCGCGGCCGTGGCCAGATCACCGTCTATTCCCGCGAGATCGTCCAGGAAATGAAGCGCGCGACGCAGTTGGAGCAGGCGCTGCGCAATGCCATCATCTCCGACGCGATCGATGTGCATTTTCAGCCGATCGTTGCGCTCTCCAACAGCCAGGTCGTCGGCTTTGAAGCCTTGGCGCGCTGGAACGATCCTGATCTGGGCTTCGTATCGCCAGGCGTCTTCGTTCCGCTCGCGGAAGAACGCGGTTTCATCGACGCACTATCAGAGGCATTGCTGCGCAAGGCCGCGGAAGCCGCCCTTTCCTGGCCACGCGAACTCTTCCTCTCCTTCAACCTTTCCTCTGCGCAGCTGATGGATCCGGGCACGAGCAGCAGCGTCCTGTCGATCCTTGGCCGGGTTGGTTTCGATCCGCACCGGCTGGAACTGGAGATCACCGAGACCGCCGTGATGGGCTCAGCCGATACGGCAAACCGCATTATCGCCGACCTGCGCCAGGCCGGCGTCCGCATTTCGTTGGATGATTTCGGAACCGGCCAGTCGAGCCTTGGTCGCCTGCGCGACTTCATGTTCGACAAGATCAAGATCGATCGCGCCTTCGTCTCGCGCATCAATTCCGACCGTGCATCCGAGCACATCATCAAGGCGATCCTTGCCATGTGCGAGGGTCTCGACCTTGAAGTGGTCGCCGAAGGGATCGAGGACTATTCGGAAGCCGTCAAGTTGCGTTCGCTTGGTTGCGGCATGGGCCAGGGCTATCACTTCGGCAAGCCGGCCGACAGTATCGCGACGCTCCGCTTCCTGCACGAAAACTATTACGATACGGCTGATCGCGTCAGCGCCTGAAACGCCGATGGCGCCCCGTCGGACGCCATCGGTTACGCTGTACTCACTGCGCAGTATTCTTACTTGTTCGTTGTCGAGCCCGTGGCCGTGGTGTCCGTTGCACCCGGGGCCGGAGCCTTCTCCGCGGACTGCATCTGCAGCGTCTTGAATTCAGGAGCCGCCTTCAGCGATTCCGCCGTTTCGGAGGTCGTCAGCTTGACGCTACCGTCCTGCGTGTTTTGAGCGACCGTGATCTTATCCATCGGAACGGCCACATTCTTCTCGCCGATACCAAGGAAGCCGCCGACGCCAATGATTGCGGCAACCAGACCGCCGTCCTTCTTCATGATGAGGTCGTTGACGTTACCGATGCTCTCGTTTTGACCGTTATAGACCGACTGGCCGATATAGGTGTTGGCGCTAATCTGGTCGGCGGCCTGCTCGGTCAGGTACCCGCCGCCCGCTTGCGCAGTGTCGGTCGTGGCGGCCGGTGCTGGCGCCTGAGCCGCGTCACCTGCCGGCGCCGGAGCTGTGACATCCGGGACCTTCGGCGGAGCAGTCGGATCGCTCGGCGCTGCCTGCGTTGTCGGGGCGCTCGGATCAGCCGGCTGGGTCGAGCTCTGCGAGAATGCCGCCGGTGCGAAAGCCGTGGCAAACAAGGCACCAGCGGCAACGGTTGTGAGGAGTTTGCGTGTCATTTCGAACCTACCTTTTCAGTTCAAATAGTGATCTCTAGCCCGTGTCCCGCCAGCTTGCGCAGGCGGTGGCCACCGGCCGGCTCCCTTTTGAAATGAATGGCATTTCTATTGGTTCCCGAAAAAAATCGCGCAAAAATTGCTAATTTTGCGGAACTTTTAGCGAAAATGCTACAGGCATCTCAGCGATCAAATGAATCGAAAACAAAAAGGGCGCCCGCGGAGGACGCCCTGGTGACTTCGACGCGTGTCGCGTTACATCGCGTAAGCGGGGTCAAAAATCCCCTTCACCGTGACCTCTAGCTCGAGCAGCGAACCGGCCTGCGGTTGCATGGACCGCGCGTCGTCATCCAGTCCCTCCCATGCCGTCGTGACGGCAAGCCGATCCCCATTCTTCCCGATGAAAGCGGGACAGGAGGGCTGGGCGGCGGGTACCTTGTAGCGGGAGATGCGCAGTCCATCCGGGCTGTATCGATCAACGGCGCCCGCACCCCACCGCGCATTCCAAATGTATCCGTCGGCGTCGACGACCGAACCGTCGAGTCCACCCGGCTCATCCATAGTATCCACCAGCACAATCGGCTCCCCGGTCGGCAGACCCGTCTGCGGATCAACCATCACCCTCATCAGGCGGCTGAGGCGCGTGTCGGTGAAGTAGCCAATCGTGCCGTCCGGCGAAAAGCAGATTGAATTCGGAATGCTGATGCCGTCGAAGATCCTGGTCACGCGACCACCGGCCACGTGATAGATGGCGCCTGCACGGTTTTCCGCTCGCTTGCTCATCGTGCCGATCCATAATGCACCGGAAGGATGTGTACGGCCGTCGTTCGAGCGGTTTTCCGGATTGTCGTTTTCGAGGGCCGCATAAAAGGTGAGATTGCCGCTCTTGGTATCACGAATGAAAAGACCCTGTTCGGTGGCCAGCAACTGCCGCCCAGCATCTATGCGAGCGAGCACGCTCGCCATCATCGGCAGTGCGTGCACTTTCTTCTCCTCGGTGGAGAGGTTCAGTTCGTGCAACTCCTTGCCAATGATATTGAACCACCAGACCGTGTTCGTGTCCGGGTCGTAGGTGGGGCCTTCACCCAGCACGGAGTTGGTGCTGCAAAGGGTCTTGCCTGCGAACTCGTGAATTTCCGTCATACGCCTTAAGCTCCTACCGCTGCGTCATAGGCGTAAATGGTCGCCTTCGCACGCTCGGCAACCTCCGCCGCGGTCATTCCGGGCTTGTAGAGGCTGGTGCCGAGGCCGAACGCATGAATGCCAGCCTTGGTGTACTCGGAGAAATTCTTGTCTGAAACGCCGCCAACGGCCGCGATCACCAGCTCCGGCGGCAGAATTGCGCGAATCGCCGTGATGCCGGCAGGGCCGAGCACGCTCGCGGGGAAGAATTTCAAGCCAGTCGCGCCTGCACGGGCTGCCGCCAGCGCTTCCGTCGGCGTGAAGACACCCGGCATGGTGACCATCCCATAATTTCGGGCAAGGATGATCACTTCGGGCTCAACGTTCGGGGTGACAAGCAGCTTGCCACCGGCGGAATGAAGGCTGTCGACGGCCTCGGTCGTCAGCACGGTGCCGGCGCCGATCAGGCAATCGGCCGGCGCCATCTTCGCTGCGATCTCGATCGACTTGAAGGGTTCCGGCGAGTTCAGCGGGATCTCGATGGCGGTCAACCCGTTTTCGATCAGCGCGCCGACCACGCTTTCGGTTTCTTCGGGTTTGATGCCGCGTAGAATGGCGATCAGTGGACGCTTCATCGTGGGGAAGGGGATACGGTTCATTGCTTTGGTGCTTTCTTAATTCGGCCAAATGGCTTTGGCGGCGGCAGCAAGGCCGCCACGGACAGCCGTATCAGCGTCAATGGTCTTATAGGACAGAGATAGTGCCTTGAAGGCCGCTTCATAAAGGCCTTGCAGCCGGCCTGCGGCGACGAGCGTGATGTTGACGCCGGCTCCCGCATTTGTCATGGCGCCGGCGATTTCCAGCCCGATCAGCGTTCCGGAGATCTTGGCCTGTGCTGCGGCAGCGCTCAAACCATGCAGCAGCTGGCCGGAGCGCGCCGTAAAGAAGAGGTTGGTCGCCGTTGCCGGCTGCTCATAGGCAGCCTTGATCGCTCTTTCGAAGGCGACCTCGTCTGCCGGCGACTGATCGGCCCCGGCGACGGCGTGCGACAGGATCGTGTGCTTGGAGATCGCGTCGAAAAGCTCACCGGTCATGAAGCTGGAGAAGCTGGTAACCCGCCCATCCCTTACGTGGACCCACTTTGAATGCGTGCCCGGCATGCACACTGCCTGTGATCCGGTGCTTGCCGGACCAAGCGCGCCGAGAAGCTGCGTTTCCTCTCCGCGCATGACGTCGGGCCTTGCCTGATCTCTCTGGGCAAGCCCTGGAAGGATACGGACATCACGGCGTTGGCCGGGCACAGCGACTGCGCCCGTCAGAATTGAGGACAATGATGTGGGGACGTCGATATAGCCCGCCTCGACCCATCCCTGCTTTGCACCTGCCATGCCGCAGATGATGACCGGAAGATTTTCCGGCGCACTCACCTTGGCCAGATGCGAGGCCAGAACCTCGGCAAACCCGGTTTTTGCAGCAGTCGTCATGCCCTCATTGCTGCGGCTTTCGCCCAGGATGCTGCCATCCTTGGCGATCAGCCAGAGCCGAAAACTGCTTGTTCCCCAATCCACCGCGACATAAGCGGGATCCGTCATCAGAAAATGCCTCCATCGACAATAAGAGATTGTGCGCTGATTGCTGCCGCGCAGCTTGACGCCAGAAACAGGCACGGTCCGACGATCGCGTCGGCGTGCAGAACCTTCTTGATGCACTGGCGATGCACCGTCCGCGCAATGCCTTCCTCGGTGAGCCAGAGTTTCATCTGACGATCCGTCACGATCATGCCCGGCAGAATGCAATTGACGCGGATGTTGTCAGGCCCGAGCTTGCCGGCCAGGCTCTTTGTCAGCCCGATCACGCCGGCTTTCGCCGTCGAATAGGCGGGAAATTCCGGCATGTTGAGCAGAAAAGCAATCGACGACATGTTGATGACCGCACCGCCGCCTGCTTCGCGCATCGAGGGCGCAACGGCCTGGGTCGTGAAGAAGACATGGCGCAGGTTGGTCGCCTGGTTGTCGTCCCAGTATTCCTCGGTCACGGCCTCGAAATCGTGCCGGTCGTCGCGCGCGGCATTGTTGACGAGAACGCTGATTGGGCCGGAGTGAGCGACGACCTCATCGACCGTCCTGCGGATCTCAGCAACGTCACGCAAATCCGCCTTGTGGAAGCGAACTGGGTGAAGGGTGTCGTGCGACAGCCGTTCGACGAGGTCATGGCTTTCCGCCTCGGCGACGTCAATGAACGAAACCTTGGCCCCTTGCCGGGCGAACCCCTCGACAATCGCTGCCCCGATGCCGGACCCGCCTCCGGTAATCAGCACGCTTCGATCCCTGAATTCAGGAAACTGCGCAAGCATAGCCGTCACTACGTCCTCCCGACGCTATTCTGTTCTGTTATTTGGAACTTAATTTGACTATGTGGAATTATCCGACTAGCTTGGCCTCTCTGTCAAGGTATTTGGGGCAACGATGAGTGCGGCAAAAGAGAATGGGCTCGGGCGGCGCGACACCGGCACCCTTGGCAAGCTGATGGTCCTTCTCGACGTGGTGACCCATGCCGACGGTCCCATGCGCTTCACGGACATATTGGCGCTTTCAGATCAGCCGCGCGGCACGCTTCATCGTCAGCTAAGCCATCTCGTCGAAGAAGGTCTTCTTGAGATCGATGCCGACGGCCGCTACTCATCTGGCTTGCGGCTTTTGGATCTCGCCTCTCGCAGCTGGGCGCGCAACGAGTTTCGCCTCATAGCCGAGCCTCACCTCAGGGCCCTCCAGGATCTGACGGGCGAAACGGTTCATCTTGGTGTGCTTCGCGGCAGCTCGATCATCTACCTCGACAAGTTCGAAGGCCAGCAGCCTGTCAGAATGTACTCGCAGATTGGCAACACCTCGCCGGTTTACTGTACAGGTGTCGGCAAGGCAGCCCTGTCGATATTGCCGAGAGAGCGGGTTGCGGCACTGGTGGCCGACCTTGCCTTCCACCAGTTCACCGCAAATACGCATACGGCGGACACTCTCCTTGCCGAGATCGAGGAAATACGCAAGCAAGGTCATGCCTTCGACCGTGAGGAGCACGAAGTCGGCATTCGCTGTGTCGCCGCCCCTATCTGGTCCGAAAACCTGTCGCTTGTCGGTGGTGTATCGGTAACCGGGCCGGCCTATCGGCTTACGATGGAAAGGCTTTCGGAATGGGCGGCCCCGATCCGGAAGACGGCAGAACAGATCAGAGAAGCCATGCGCATTGGACTTGGTCCACGCCGCTAAACCTTACTCAATGTCGCCCAATACAAGGTTGAAGCTTAAAATATTGTGATTTTCTGACGAATCATCACAATTTACGCTCGTCAATCCCCCGTCTTGGGGTGTATGTGCTGGGTTAATCGTTAATCGGCGATGCAAACTTAGCGACGACGACGAGACGACATCCATCAGACATTCCATCTATTCGAGTTGAATAAATAAATGAATCCATCGCAGCCAGGATCTTCCGTGGACGTCCACGTTAGCGAGATCGCCGGACTGAAAACGCAGTTCGATATTTTCCGCTTCATGAAGAAAGTGACGGAAGCCTATCGAGCGCGGGCCTTCATGGTCTTCAACATTCCCTCCGTGACAGCCGTCAATCTGCAGAACAGTACAGTCATCTCGAGTTGGCCAGTGGAATTGCTGGCGGCTTACGACCATGAGGGGCTGGTGGCCAATAGTCCGGTCATGAAGCGGCTGCGGACCTCGACCACGCCGTTCTTCAACGACGTGTCGCAGGCAAAGCTGGAAAGGCCCGATGGCAAGGCAGGGATCGTCAAGGCCCTCTTTGAACGTTTCCGCATGATGCGTTGTGCCTACTTCCCGGCGCATGAGCCCTCTGGCAGCCGGGGTGCTGTATCGTTTTCGGGCGACCGTGAGGCATTCAGCGCGGAGGAAATGCGCGAACTCCACTATATTTCCATCCACGTCTTCGACCGATTGGCGGAAATTCGCAGCCACGACAACAGGGTCACGGAAACCCTGACTGACAGAGAGATTGACTGCCTGAACTGGACTGCCGCCGGCAAGACCAGTGTCGAGATTGCGGAAATCCTCACGCTGTCCGAGCACACGGTGAACCACTATCTCAACCGTGCGACCAAGAAGCTCGATACTGTGAACCGTACGCAGGCCGTCGCCAAGGCATTGCGGATCGGACTCATAAAGTAGGGTGGGCAAATTCTGGGCTCGCGCGCCTAAAACTTCACCAATGCGCACGACTTTGTCCCCGGTGCACATCGGCTTTCGCGGATGTTTGCCATCTGGCACGTTTTCTGCTTCTTTGTTTGCAGCGGTCCAGAGGGGACCTGGTCACGACGCCGGATAAATGGCGCGACCCGCACACCGTCGGCCGACGCTACTATGTCTGATCTCGGGCTAAGGCGTCGGCGGCGGTTGTTGCTTTTGGGACACGCCGCCGCCCGCAAACCCTAAACCTTCAGCGCCCGATGCACGTTTTGTACTGGCCTTTTGCCGTGCTTGCTCTAGGTGGCAAGGCTTACCTCGGTATCCCGGAAGGCTGTTGTAACCATCAGGGCGAAAGCCCGGCGGACTTGATGGACGCATCGGCCTTCCGGTTGAACTCGCTCCTCATTTGCTGCGTCGACCGCCGATTTTGTTTGGCGAAGACGCGGCGCTCCTCTATCTAGAATGCCAACATAGGCAGTGAGGATGGAATGACCGGCGTCACCAAGGAACAAGTTCTCGAAACGCTGAAGACGGTCCGCGGACCCGATCTCGAACACGATATCGTCGAGCTCGGCATGGTCTCTGATGTCTTCATTTCCGACGGCAAGGTCTATTTCTCCATTACGGTCCCTGCGGAGAACGCCAAGGAGCTGGAGCCTCTTCGTCTCGCCGCCGAACGGGTCATCAAGGAAATGCCGGGTGTCAAGGGAGCCTTGGTTGCGCTGACGGCGGACAAGAAGGCTGGTGCGGGTTCGGCGCCGGTCTCGCGCCCGCAGCCGCAGACTGGACATGAGCATCACGGCCATGCCCACGCGCCGCAACAGCAGCCCCGCGCCGGCAAGCTCGGCGTTCCCGGTATTGGCTCGATCATCGCCGTTGCCTCCGGCAAGGGCGGTGTGGGAAAATCCACGACCGCCGTCAACCTTGCGCTCGGCCTCCAGGCCAATGGCTTGCGGGTCGGCATTCTCGACGCCGATATTTACGGCCCCTCGATGCCGCGCCTGCTCAAGATCTCCGGCCGCCCCACCCAGATCGATGGCCGCATCATCAACCCGATGGAAAATTACGGGCTGAAGGTGATGTCAATGGGCTTCCTCGTCGACGAGGAGACGGCGATGATCTGGCGTGGCCCCATGGTGCAATCGGCGCTGATGCAGATGCTGCGTGAGGTTGCCTGGGGCGAACTAGATGTCCTTGTCGTCGATATGCCGCCGGGCACAGGCGATGCGCAGCTGACGATGGCGCAGCAGGTACCGCTCGCTGGAGCCGTCATCGTGTCGACACCCCAGGATCTTGCGCTCGTCGATGCTCGCAAGGGATTGAACATGTTCAAGAAGGTCGAGGTTCCCGTGCTCGGCATGGTCGAGAACATGAGCTATTTCATCGCCCCCGACACGGGCACGCGTTACGATATCTTTGGTCATGGCGGCGCTCGCAAGGAAGCTGAACGCATCGGCGTGCCTTTCCTCGGCGAAGTGCCGTTGACGATGAACATTCGCGAGACCTCCGACGCCGGAACGCCGCTGGTTGCAACGGAGCCCAACGGCATCGTCGCCGGCATCTATCGAGAGATCGCCGCCAAGGTCTGGCAGCAGCTCGACGTGCAGCCGCAGAAGGCCGCGCCGGCCATCATTTTCGAGTGAATGCTTCGCCGCCGCTAGACTCCCAATTGCGGAGGAAATGTGGTCAAACGGCGCAGTGAACGTAAGATGTCTTGATTCTTTCGCAGCTTTCCGTCATATGGCGCGCCGTCGCCATGAGGGCGGCGTGTTGCGAATGCTCGATGATGGCCGGTGGGACTGGCCGCCTGCATATTCGGAGTTATCTTGGTCGAAGGATTGGTGACTGCGATGCGGTTGAGCACGTTGCATATCTCGGCGGTCGCCGGATGTGCCGGGAGTCATATGAACTTTCTTCAATCGCTTTCGTTACAATCTGGAACTTGTACCCCACGCGCTCTCGCAGACAGCGCGCCGTGGAAGGGCGTTCGATGAAGACAGCGATGTGCGCAACACGCCCGGATTACCGGAGGTCCAACCGGTGATCACGGCCTACTGTTCCGATTGCAAGCCGGTTGAAATCCGCGATTTGTCGCAAGGTTCCTTGCGCGACGACGTCATGTGGATCGACCTGGTCGAGCCATCGCGTGACGAGGAGATGTTCGTCGAAAGGGTGCTGGGCATCGAAGTCCCGACACGCGATGACCTCAAGGATATCGAACCCTCGGCCCGCCTCTACGTCGAAAACGATGCCGTGTTCATGACGGCGTCTCTCGTCTGGAAGGTAGAAACGGACGCGCCGACCCTGACCGACGTCGCCTTCATCCTGGTTGGCAAACGGATGGTCACGATCCGCTACGCACAGCCGAAGTCCTTTTCACTATTCATCGCCGCGCTTCATCGCGTACCACAGCAGTGGCGGAGCGGTGCGGCACTGCTGGCTAAGCTGTTTGAAACCGTCATCGATCGCACCGCGGAAATCCTGGAGCTTTCGGTTGCCCGTATCGACATTCTGTCGACGCATGTGTTTGGCGACCGTGCAAGGAAGGTTCGCAAGCCGTCGAACTATCTCGAAGAGAAGCTTAGGGACATTGCCGGCCATCATCGCCTCGTCAGCAAGATCCGCGATAGTCTCGCGTCGCTGTCGCGGCTGATGACGTTTTTCTATAATGTCCCGGCGGTCCAGCAGGATCGTGACACCAAGGAACTCTGCCGGACGGTCTCGCGCGATATTCAGTCGCTCAACGAGCATGCGTCCTTCATCGCCGGCAATATTACCTTCCTGCTCGACGCCTCGCTTGGCCTGATCAACATCGAGCAGAACTCGATCATCAAGATTTTTTCGATCGCGTCCGTGGTGTTCTTGCCGCCGACCCTGGTCGCCTCCATCTACGGTATGAATTTCGAATTCATGCCGGAACTGCACTTCGCCCACGGATATCCGTATTCGATTGGGCTGATGGTGTTATCCGCCATCATTCCCTTCTTCTTTTTTCGATGGAAAGGCTGGCTCTGAAGAGCCTGTTTTCATTTCATGCACGAAGGCAGCCATTCACACGAACGTAAAATGAAGCCGCGCAAGCTGTTCTACCTTGCGCTCGGCTCCGTTGGCGTCGTCTATGGCGATATCGGTACCAGCCCGCTCTACGCATTCCGCGAAGCGTTGAAGCCCGTCGCGATCGACGGCCTCACTCGCTTCGAGGTCATCAGCCTCATCTCGCTGATGATCTGGGCCCTGACCATTATCGTCACCATCAAGTACGTGCTCTTCCTGTTGCGCGCCGATAACGAAGGCGAGGGCGGTACGCTTTCCCTGCTTGCGTTGTTGATGAAGACCGCAAACGGGCATACCGCGATGCTGATGCTGCTCGGCCTTGTTGGGGCGGCGCTCTTCCTTGGCGATGCGATGATCACGCCGGCGCTCTCGGTATTGTCGGCCGTCGAAGGTCTGAAGCTCGTGGCGCCAAGTCTGACCAGTTACATCGTGCCGATTTCCGTTTTCATCCTGGCGTTGCTGTTTGCAGTTCAGTCGCGGGGGACCGGTGCCATGGCCCGTTTCTTCGGACCTATCACCGCGCTCTGGTTCATCGTGATGGCCGCCGCGGGCATTTCGCATATCTCCGATGACTTCGGCATCCTCGCCGCCTTCAATCCTTACTATGCAGTCAGCTTTCTGCTGCACGAAGGATTCTATGGTGTCGTCGTGCTGGGCGCTGTGTTCCTGACCGTGACGGGTGCGGAAGCGCTCTATGCTGATCTTGGCCATTTTGGCCGTCGGCCGATCCAGTGGGCCTGGTTCGCGTTGGTCTTCCCGGCGTTGACGCTGAACTACCTGGGGCAGGGCGCTCTCGTTCTCGGCAATCCCGCAGCGATGTCGGATCCCTTCTACTTGATGTACCCGCAGTGGGCGTTGCTGCCTGTCGTCATCCTTGCGACTGCCGCCACGATCATTGCCAGCCAGGCCGTCATCACGGGTGCTTTCTCGCTCGTCCGCCAGGGCATCAACCTCGGCTTCCTGCCGCGGATGGAGGTTCTCTTTACCTCCGAGACGAATACGGGGCAGATTTTTGTCCCGTCTGTAAATGCGGTGCTTTTCTTTGGCGTCATCTTCCTCGTCATCAGCTTCAAGACATCGGATGCGCTGGCAATCGCCTACGGCATCTCGGTGACCGGCGCGATGGTCGTCACCTCGATCATGGCCTTCGAGTTTGTCCGCGTCCGCTGGAATTGGTCGATCCTGGTTGCAACTGCGGCACTTGCGCCGCTGCTTTGCCTGGAAATGATCTTCCTGGGCGCCAACCTGCTGAAGATTCACGATGGTGGCTATATTCCGGTGCTGATTGCGGCCGTGTTTACGATCATCATGTGGACGTGGCGCCGCGGTTCGGCGCTTCTCCTCGAGAAGACTCGCCATACCGACATCCCGCTCGCGTCTTTCGTCAGTTCAATCGAGCGCAAGAGCGACCATTCCCCGGCGCAGGTGCCCGGCACCGCGATCTTCCTGACCAGCGATCCGGAATCGGCACCCGCGGCGCTGCTGCACAATCTGAAGCACAATCATGTTCTGCACGACAAGAACGTCATCCTGACCATCCGTACGATCAACAAACCGCGCGTGTCGAGCGCCGATCGCTACAAGGTCGAGCAGATCTCAGAGCGCTTCTCGCGCGTCGAGTTGCTGTTCGGCTTCATGGAATCGCAAAATGTCTCGCAGGCGCTTGCGACGCTGCGGAAGACCGGGCTGAAGTTCGACATCATGTCGACGTCTTTCTATCTCGGTCGCCGCAAGCTGGTTCCCGATGCCAAGTCCGGTATGCCCTATTGGCAGGACCGCCTCTACATCGCGCTTGCCAATGCCGCGGCAAATCCGTCGGACTACTTCCGGCTGCCCGCAAACCGCGTCGTGGAGCTCGGCTCGCACGTCATTATTTAAGCGAGCAAAATCATTTCAGCAGGAGCCCGGCATCGACCGGGCTTTTATTTGCCTGTTGCTAATGCTTTCGCCGTCGCGCGGCGTCCGCATTAACCAAGCATCAAGGTTAATGAGACATTTTCAACGGCATGTTCATGCGTCTCATGCCGGAGTCTTCGCGTTGCGTCGAAATAGCCGTTCCCGTGGCAAGCTGCGCCTCTTGCTTCAAAATTGGAGTTCCCCCGCGCTCTTCGGCGTCTGCGGATGGCTGATGTCGCCGACTGTGGCGTCTCATGCGGACCTCGCTGCCTTGCTTGCCGGCCTCGATCAGGGTCGGGAGAACTGGCGGATGGTGCTGACCAATTCGCCCGCCGGCTCGATCCATCAGGCGGAACTGACCTTTGCCGATCCTGTTGTGACGGGCACGATCGCGGCCGGGGCAGGCATGGTTCTGCCCGACGGCCGCAAGGTCGCCTTCATGGCGAAGGAGAAGGGGCATGAGGTCTCGCCGGACGAAGACCGCGTCAATCGCCCACTCAAGAAGGGCCGCGTCGTCGCTGTTGAAAAGGTGCAGCCGCCCAAGGATTTTTCCGCCGGCTCTATTCTCCAGAGAACACGCCTGCTCTTTCAGCCGAGCTTGGACCTGAAGGATCGGTCGGCCTTCGTGAAGCCGAAGATCAAGGGCAAGGAAATCCAGATCGCCACGAATTTCTACAAGAAGGAGCCGCCGAGACCGGATCGCGGCGTCTCACCGATGCTGGCCGGTCTTGTGACCAACTCCAAGGCCGATGTCCTGGCGACGGCATACGCGCCGGCCGCTCCGGATTACGCTCGCCAGTCGCCGTTCGATTCGATTTTGACCGACAAGGCCGACGACGGCCGCTTCGTGCCGCAGATCGGTCCGCGCGATCACGCTTGGGCAGCAAGCATTCTGCCGCCTTCGGTATTCTCGGCAGCCGAGCAGCAATGTCTGGCATCCGGCATCTATTTCGAAGCGCGTGGCGAAACGGTAAAGGGACAAGCCGCTGTCGCCCAGGTCATTCTCAATCGCGTTCGCAATCCCGCCTACCCGAAGACCATCTGCGGCGTCGTCTACCAGAACGAGGATTGGCGCAATCGTTGCCAGTTCTCCTTTGCCTGCGACAATATAAAGGATCGTGTGAACTCGCAGTATCATTGGAGAATCGCCCGCGAAGTCGCCATGGCTGTTACCGCCGGCAAGATCTGGTTCCCGCAGGTAGGCTCGGCAACGCATTATCATGCTGTCTACGTCCGCCCGAAATGGGCAAAGACGATGGAAAAGGTCGGCCGCATCGGCCTGCACGTCTTTTACCGCACCTACGGCGGCGGCTGGAGCTGAGGAAAAGCCGATCTCAGCGCGATTTCGCGTCTCATCGCCGCACGCGAAAGCGGATTCTTTCGGTCGATTTTGGCTAACCTCGCCAGGATCGGCCTAAGCGTATGTTTTCTCTTGTCTATTTTATGGCTGGACATCGACTGCCTACGCCTTGACTATGCTTTTTGCTAAAACTATGTTGCGCGCGACTTCAGAACGGGCCGAAAGGTTCTCAAACCTTGGGGTCGTTGTCCGGAAAACCGGGGTAGCGGGATCGCGGACAGCGGCTGGCGGAGGAGAGCACCATGACGGACGACCGCGAGGAAGGTCTAGAAAAGCGCCGGGCGCAATTGGGGGCGGAGCTCGCAACCAAGCGTGTTGAAGCGGGGAAGGAAGAGGCTATCGAAGCCAGCGCCGAGGCGAGCCGCAAAGGCTATGCCCAGGCGATGAAGCTTTCGAGCGAATTCATCTCCGCTATCGTTGTCGGTGCCGTTCTTGGCTATGTCCTCGACCGTTTTGTCGGCACGGCGCCTTGGGGATTGATTGTTCTTCTTCTTCTCGGATTTTGTGCCGGCGTATTGAACGTTCTGCGGGCTGCGGGGAAGGTTGCAAAGCCAGATCCGACCGGCCGCGAGAATGGTGGAAAATAGGGCAGGGCGCTCCGGCGTTCGATCCAGTGCAATAATCCCGTCTCGTGCGGGCTAAAGATAGAGAGAACAAGCGGTGTCTAACGATCCGACCCATCAGTTCCTGATCCAGAAGATTGTGCCGATCGAAGTCGGTGGAATTGATTTCTCGTTTACGAATGCATCGCTCTTCATGGTGGCGTCTGCTGCCGTCGCTGCTGGCTTTCTGTACTTCTCGACGTCGAATCGGGCGATCGTGCCGGGCCGTTCCCAGTCGGTGGCCGAGATGTCCTACGAGTTCATCGCCAACATGCTGAAGGAAGGCGCTGGGTCCAAGGGGATGAAGTTCTTCCCATTGGTTTTCTCGCTCTTCATGTTCGTGCTGACTGCAAACCTGCTCGGCATGTTCCCGTACTTCTTCACGATCACCAGCCAGATCATCGTGACCTTTGCGCTGGCGCTGCTCGTCATCGGTACGGTTCTGGTCTACGGTTTCTATAAGCACGGCTTCCACTTCCTGAATATCTTCGTGCCGCAGGGCGTTCCCGGCATTCTTCTGCCGCTGGTCGTGTCGATCGAAATCATCTCCTTCCTCTCCCGCCCGATTTCGCTCTCCGTTCGTCTTTTCGCCAACATGCTGGCTGGCCACATCACCCTGAAGGTGTTCGCAGGCTTCGTCGCCTCGCTTGGAGCGCTAGGTGCGCTCGGCGTTGGCGGTGCCATCCTTCCCCTCATCATGACGGTCGCCCTGACCGGTCTCGAGTTCCTCGTTGCCTTCCTTCAGGCTTACGTCTTTGCGGTGCTGACTTGCATGTACCTCAATGACGCGATCCATCCGGGCGGCCACTAAGGATACCGATGTTGACGTCCATGGGCGTCAGTCAATTCGCCGTAACAACCATTTCAAAGGAGTGAAAATATGGATCCCATCGCAGCAAAGTACATCGGCGCAGGTCTGGCTTGCCTCGGTATGGCCGGTACGGCTCTCGGCCTCGGCAACATCTTCGGCAGCTACCTGTCCGGCGCGCTGCGCAACCCGTCTGCCGCTGACAGCCAGTTCGGCCGTCTGGTTTTCGGCTTCGCCGTTACGGAAGCTCTGGGCATCTTCTCGCTGCTCGTCGCTCTCCTCCTGCTCTTCGCCGTTTAATACAGGCGCATTGAAGGATCACGGCCTGCAGCCCGCATGCCGTGATCCTTTGCATTTGCAGTACACCTGGAGGTGAGCATGTTTTTTGTGACCCCGGCTTACGCCGAAGAGGCCCCGGCGGGAACCGCAGAAACTGGTGCAGACGCGCATGCCGCCCCGGCTGCAGGCGATGTCCACACCGAGACCGGCGTACCAGCCGAGCATCATGGTGGCGGCGTATTCCCACCTTTCGATGCGAAGACCTACCCCTCGCAGCTGCTGTGGCTGGCGATTACGTTTGTCGCCTTCTTCGTGCTCATGCAAAAGGTCATCGCACCGCGCATCGGCAATATTCTCGAGCAGCGCCACAGCCGCATCTCGCAGGATCTCGGTGAGGCAAGCCGCCTGAAGGCGGAGGCCGACGCCGACGTTGCCGCTTACGAAGCCGAGCTGGCCGCAGCCCGCGCCAAGTCAAATTCGATCGGTACCGCAGCCCGCGACGCTGCCAAGCTGAAGGCCGAAGCCGACCGCAAGGCCGTCGAAGCAAGCCTGGCTGAAAAGCTGAAGGCTGCCGAAGGCCGCATCGCCGACATCAAGGCGAAGGCATTCGCTGACGTCGGTGCGATCGCTGAAGAAACCGCAACCGCCGTCGTAGAACAGCTGATCGGCACCTCCGCGAAGGCAGATGTTGCCGCTGCGGTTGCAGACATCAAGAAGGGGGCTTGATCGATGGAATTTGCACTCGACGCAACATTCTTCGCATTCGTCGGTCTCGTCTTGTTCCTGGCGCTGGTTGTCTACCTGAAGGTTCCGGGCATGATGGCAAAGTCGCTGGACGACCGTGCCGATCAGATCCGCAATGAGCTGTCGGAAGCCAAGCGTCTGCGTGAAGAGGCCCAGCATCTGCTGGCCGAGTATCAGCGCAAGCGCAAGGAAGCCGAAACCGAAGCTGCCCACATCGTTGCCGCAGCCGAGCGCGAAGCCGAAATGCTGACCGCTGAAGCCAAGAAGAAGACGGAAGAATTCGTCGCGAACCGTACTGCGGTTTCCGAGCAGAAGATCAAGCAGGCCGAAGCCGACGCGATGAAGGCTGTTCGTTCCGCTGCCGTCGATCTGGCTATTGCCGCTGCCGAGAACGTTCTGGCGAAGAAGGCAGACACGAAGGTTCAGTCCGAGCTCTTCAGCGACGCCATCGGTAACGTCAAGAGCCGCCTGAACTAAGGCGAGCATTACGCTTTCGAAAAGCCCCGCTTTTGCGGGGCTTTTTAGTTTGGGACCTTAGTCGTCGTCGGTAAGCGAGATCAGTCGATTCCGATATCGACATCGATATCGACGCCCTGCACCTTCTTCAGCGGGCTGAAGGTCATGCGATGCAGCGAGCACGGACCGTGCTTCTCAATGCCGGCGCGGTGTTGCGCGGTGCCATAGCCGACATGCGCAGCAAAGCCATAAGCGGGAAACGTACTGTCGGCACGCGCCATCATGCGGTCGCGCGTCACCTTGGCGACGATGGAGGCTGCGGCGATCGAGACGGAGCGCGCGTCTCCCTTGACGACCGCCTGGCCGGGACAGAGAAGACCAGGCGGCACATCGAGGCCGTCGGTCAGCACATAGCTCGCGGGGATCGACAAGCCACAGATCGCGCGCCGCATGGCGTCCAGGCTCGCCTTGCGGATATCCGTTTCATCGATGCGTGTAGAACTTGACGAGGCGATCGATACCGTTGCGGTCGCGAGGATCTGCGCAAAGAGCTCCTCGCGCTTCTGTGCTGAAAGCTGCTTCGAATCGTTCAAGCCATCGGGAATGCGCTTGGGGTCGAGGATGACGGCGGCTGCGACCACTGGGCCAGCGAGAGGACCGCGTCCAGCTTCATCCGCGCCGGCGACTGGCCAGTGGCCGGCCTTGCGCGCCTTCAGCTCGAGCCGAAAATCCGGCACGAGGGGGACGTCTTCGAAAAGCATAGGAGAATCGGGTGGCGTGCGACGTTTCATGCGGCTGACCCTCGCACGCCAACCCGATTTCCTGCAAGTCCCCGGATCAGGGCGGCGGGCCGGGGACTTGAACGCGGAAGGGCAGGGCGACCATCCGCGAAGCTGGAAAAATCAAAGCAGCGAAAGCTGCACGCCGCTGCCATCGGGCGGAACGAAGAGATCGTCTCGCAACGGCATGCTGCGGCGGGTCATGCCGAGCCGTTTCGTCGCCATTTCGAAACGGCGCGCAATCTGCCAGGCATAGGGCCCGGCCCCCTTCATTCGTTTGCCGAACTCCGCGTCGTAATCCTTGCCGCCGCGCATCGAGCGGACGAGCGACATGACATGCCGGTAGCGGTCGGGATAATTCTGCAGCAGCCAGTCCCGAAATAGCGGCGACACTTCGAGCGGCAGACGCAGGATGACATAGCCCGCCTCCGTAGCACCCGCCACATGGGCTGACTCCAAGATGCGCTCGAGTTCATGGTCGTTCAGCGCCGGAATCATCGGGGCAGCCATCACCGATGTCTGGATGCCTGCCTCTGAGAGGGCGCGGATGGCTTCCAGCCGACGCGTGGGGGTCGAGGCGCGGGGCTCCATGGTCCTCGCGAGCTTTCGGTCGAGCGTGGTGACCGACAGTGACACGCGGACGAGATTCCTCTCCGCCATCGCCGAGAGAATGTCGAGGTCGCGCATGATCATCGCCGATTTGGTGACGATCGAAACCGGATGGTTCGCCTTCTCAAGCACCTCGAGAATCTGCCGCATGATGCGCCATTCCTTCTCGATCGGCTGGTAGGGATCGGTGTTGGTGCCGATCGCGATCACGCGCGGCTTATAGCCGGGCTTTGCCAGTTCACGTTCCAGCAGCTTGGCTGCATCCGGCTTCGCAAAGAGCTTGGCTTCAAAGTCGAGACCGGCGGAAAGCCCCATATAGGCGTGCGTTGGCCGCGCGAAGCAGTAGATGCAGCCGTGCTCGCAGCCGCGATAGGGATTGATCGAGCGGTCGAAGGGAATGTCCGGTGACTCGTTGCGGGTGATTGCCGTCCGAGGCTTCTCGATCTGAACCTCGGTCTTGAACGGCGGCAGGTCTTCAAGATTCTGCCAGCCATCATCGATGGCCTCCCGGCGCATAGGTTCGAAACGTCCGCTTGGATTCAATCCCGCCGCACGTCCGCGGCGACGGTCGACATCGATCCGCAAGCCGGCAGATACGATCATCGCATCGGCAATATCTGCCGTATTGGCAGGCGCGAATGCGGCCTGCCCTGCAAGGGACTGCTCGTTCATCGGATTCTCCGCTGGCGAAAGCTTTGCTTCCGTCCGTTTTGATGATTAAATTCCTATCGGTAAAATGAGAACAAGGCAAGAACAAAATGAGGAAAGTGCCGCTGGCAAAATTTTGTGCGGCGCTCTATGAATAGGCAATGTTGACTGTTGTACTGGAATGCCAGGATCAGGAACCTGAGCTGGCGCAGACCTTATCGGTGTTGGTTGCAGGCGCGGTGGAGGGGCTCGTCAGCGATGTGGTGGTGCTGGACCATGACTCGCGGGACGGGACGTCGCGGGTGGCCGACGCCGCCGGCTGCCGCTTTCATTCGCAATGGGATATCAAGGATATAGTGCATTCTGCGCGAGGCGAATGGTTGCTTTTCGTGGAGCCGGGGGCACGACCGCAGACCGGCTGGATCGATGAGATTGCTGAGTATATGGCCCTCAACAAGCTGCCGGCGCGGTTCACCGCTTCGCGCGGATATCGACGCCCATTCCTGCAGCGTATTAGCCGGGCCTCTTCGCCACTGGAACTTGGGCTTCTCCTTCCCAAGAAGCAGGCGATGGCGACCGCAAGAAGCGGCATGCGCCTTTCCGAATTCGCCAAGGGGCAGAAGCTGCGGAAGCTTTCCAGCGAGCTGATTCCATCCTGGGTCGCGCGCGCCGCCCGATAGCGGTTATCTCCATCTCCGCAATAATGGCGCCCGATACGATTTCGCGCTATAATTCGGTCATGGCGCCGCCCGAGCGCCGCGCTTCGTGACGGTCGACCATGGAATGCCGGCAGACGGCAGAACAGGTCAGCGGAAGTCTCCTCTTCTGCCGGTTTTCCGGCAAAGGGAGGTGCGTCATGAAACGCAATATGATCCACGGCCTTGTATCGGCGGTCATATTGGCGACATTGATGATCGCGCATCCGCATTCGGCAGCATCGCAGATGATGCGCAGTTGCGCAGCCCGATCCGAGGTCGTCAATTTTCTCGACAAGAACTTCGCCGAAAGGCTGACGGCAGTCGGACTGGTGAATCAGAACGCCATGCTTGAGGTCTACGCTGCGCAGAGCGGCACGTGGACGCTGCTCATTACCGATACCAGAGGCATAAGCTGCCTTCTGCTGTCGGGCGACAGTTGGGAAACGATGCCCAACCTGCCGGGCATCGGGACATAGCACGACGGACTGTGCAGGCGGAGAAGATCCTTACTTGCCGGTGCCGCGCTTCAGATGCTCGTCGAGGCGGGGCATGATCTCCACGAAATTGCAGGGCATGTGGCGATAGTCGAGCTGGGATTTCAGGATGCCGTCCCAGGCATCCTTGCAGGCGCCGGGGGAGCCCGGCAGCACGAAGATGAAGGTTGCGTTGGCAACGCCTGCCGTGGCTCTGGACTGAATGGTCGAGGTGCCGATCTTGTCGTAGGAGATGCGGTGGAAGACCGCCGAAAAGCCGTCCATCTTCTTCTCGAAAAGCGGCTCCAGAGCCTCCGGCGTAACGTCGCGGCCGGTAAAACCCGTTCCTCCCGTCGTGATCACGACGTCGATATCGTCTCGTTCCGTCCAGGCCTTGACGCGCGAGGCGATTGCCAGCCGATCATCGGGAACGATCGCACGATCGATCAGCCGGTGGCCCGCCTCCTTGATTCTGGCGGCCAGCGTATCGCCGGAGCGATCATCGGAAAGCGTCCGCGTATCCGAGACCGTCAGCACGGCAATGCCAACCGGAATGAAGGTTCGCGTCTCATCCAGCCCTGGCATCACGACCTCCAGCAATCGTTTCCGTTGCTTCGAAATACCAGTCCGGCCGGTCGTTGTGAAGCACCGCAGCCGCGCCTTGAGCCGCTGCAAGCGAAGCAAAAATGCCGTAGCAGGTGGCGCCGGAGCCTGACATGCGAACCAGCGAGGCTCCCTGCGCCTTGAGCATCGCCGAGATCGCGGCGATCTCAGGCAGTATCTCACGCGCGACCGGCTCAAGGTCGTTGCGCATCGCGCCTATCGTCTCCACCCAGCTAGGGCGAGCTGTCATGTCGAGCGGCGGATTGGTCTTTGTCGCCAGCCTACGGAAAACTTCGGGCGTCGATACCCCCTTCAGGGGATTTGCCAATACCATCGCAAAGACCGGCATGTCGTTGACGAGGGTGATTTGCTCGCCGATGCCTCGGGCGACAAGCGGACGGCTGGCCAGGCACATCGGCACGTCGGCGCCAAGGCGAACGGCGATTGCCGCAACTGTCTCAGGCGGGAGCGACGCGTCCCAGAGTTTCATCAGACCGCGAAGTGTCGCCGCGGCATCCGCCGAGCCGCCGCCGATTCCCGACGCAATCGGAAGGTTTTTCTGGAGTTGAATACGGACGGAGGGTGTGCTGCCACCCTCGCGAGCGATCGCGTCGCGCAAAAAATCACGGGCCTTGAGGACAAGATTGTCGTCGCGGCTGTCACCAAGCGCTTCGGCGAAGCGCCCGGAGATCTCGAATTCGTCCTGCTGGGCCGGCGTAAACTGCAACCGATCTCCATGCCAGGTGAAGGTCACCAACATATCGAGGAGATGGTATCCATCAGATCTCTGGCCCGTCACATGCAGGGCCAGATTGATCTTTGCCGGAGCGTCCTCGATGACGGTCAGGTCATCGCGCAAACTCGCCGTTGGCATCGCCTATCAGGACTTCTTATCCGTGGGCTTCGGCTCGACGGGCGCCGGGTCCGGCTGCTTTTTGTCGGCGGCCCTTGAGCTGTCGGTATCCTGCGGCAAGCCGTTGGCGATCTTTTCCTTGATCTTCGGGATCTCGGCGGCCTCAGGCTCCGAGCTCAGCGCGCGGTTCCATTGGTAGACGGCTTCGAGTTTGCGCCCGACACGCCAGTAGGCATCGCCCAGATGGTCGTTGATCGTGGCGTCGCCAGCCTTGATCTGGGCGGCCTTCTCCAACTCGTTAACCGCGTCATCGAAGCGGTTCAGTCGGAAGTAGGCCCAACCGAGCGAGTCGATGATGTAGCCGTCGTCGGGCCTCAGATCGACGGCCTTCTTGATCATCGCCAGTCCCTCATCGAGGTTCCGGTTCATGTCGATCCAGGAGTAGCCGAGGTAGTTCAGCACTTGCGGCTGGTCCGGATTGAGCGCCAGCGCCTTGCGGAAATTCGGCTCGGCCTGGTCCCACTTCTTGAGGCGTTCATAGGCGATGCCGCGCTGGAAGAAGACTGTCCATGCGCTCCTGCCGGGCAGTGGACCAAGGACTTCGACCGCCTTGTCGTAATTGTCGGCCATCGCGGCATAATCCTTAGCATCCGACAGTACGCTGCCATAGGCGAGGTAGCTGCGAACGTCCTTCGGATCAGAGGCGATCAGGCTTTGCAGGTGCTTGCGTGCTTCTTCCACCTTGCCGCCTTGAGCCAGGGCCAGGCCGAGCTGAAGTTCGGAGATGCGGCGCATCGGCGACGTCTCTGGCACCTGCTTGTAGAGAGCAATCGCGCGGTCCATCTGCTCCTGCTTCTCGGCAATGCCGCCAAGCATGACAAGCGTATCAGCGCTGTCGGGATCAAGCGTCTTCGCGGTCTGCAGATAAAGCGAAACGATGTCTTCAGCCCCGTCGCGGTTCAGCGCGCCGCCGATGGAGAATAGGACGCCGGCCGCTCCCTGCTTGGCAGTCTGAACCTGCTGTTCCTGCTTTTCGCCCTTTTCGATGCTTTGGCGCAACGCGTTCAGCGGAGCGTAGTTGGGCAGCAGGTTGTCTCCGACGGAAATCGCGTCCAGCGCCTTCTGCTTGTTGCCCTGCGAGGCTTCCAGGCGGGCAAGCGCCATGACAGCGCGCATGAAGGTATCAGGCGCCGTCGCGCCGCCGTCCTTGTCGAGCACGGCATCATTGAGGTTCTGGCGGGCGGCCTTGACATCGCCGTTCACGATGGCGATTGCACCCGCGTTATAGGACTTGAAGATACCGACCCAATCCGGTCCCTTCATCCTCTGCACCATCGACAGGGCATCCTTGCCACGGCCGGAGCCGACGCGAGCCCAGGCGGCAAGCAGATCGTTCATCATGCGGTCGAGATCGTTCGGCCCGGTATATTTCAGGAGCGATTCAGCCGTCTTGTATTCGCCGCGACGAATGGCATCCATGCTGCGCACGATCGTCGTGATGCGCTCGACCGTCGGGTCGCCCTTGAGATCGTTGGCGTATTTCACGCCGTCCTTGATGTCGCCGTTCAGAAGCAGCGAGATCATCAGGCGCTGGCGAATTTCCGGATTGCCAGGCTCGATCTGCAGCGCCTTCTTGTACAACTCGATCGCCGTCTCGTAATCGTGATCGACGTCGGCAGTCCGGGCAGCCAAAAATGCGCCGGAGAAGCTCGTGACGCTATCCGGATCGAAGATTACTGTGGCGGCATCGTCCTTCTTGGCCGTCTCTTCGGCATTCACGCCGCCGAGCGCTGCCAGCGAGATGACCGCTGCCATGGCTGCGCTCGAAAGAAGACGGATGGCAAGTTTTTGCCGCATTAGAAAACCTCTCTTGTCGGGCAGCCGGCCTCGTCCGGCTGCAAATCAGTTGAATTGACTGACTCACAACAGGATGGCTTTTTTGAAGCGGTCCTGCAATAAAATCAGTCCGCGATCAGTGACCGTCGATTAGTTGACGCGCTCGATGCAGAAGTCGATGACTTCCATCAGAGCCGATTTCCATGCCGTGTCCGGAAGCGGTGCGAGCGCATCGCGTGCGATCGTGCCGTAATGAACCGCGCGGGCAATGGTATCGTTCAGCGTGCCATACTTGGTAATCAGGCCAAGCGCCTTTTCGAGATGCTGATCGCTGCTCTCGCCGCCTTCAATGGCTTGTCGCCAGAAGGCCCGTTCTTCCTCGGTCCCGCGGCGATAGGCCAGGATAACCGGTAGCGTGATCTTGCCTTCGCGGAAGTCGTCGCCGACATTCTTGCCGAGATCGGCTGCCTTGCCGCCGTAGTCAAGCGCGTCGTCGACGAGCTGGAAGGCAAGGCCGAGGTTCATGCCGTAGGACTTCAGCGCGTTGCGCCCGGATTTGCCGGCATCGGCGACGATTGGGCCGACTTCGGCAGCCGCGGCGAACAATGCCGCCGTCTTGGCTCGGATAACGGCAAGGTAATCGTCTTCCGTCGTTTCCATGTTCTTGGCGACGGAGAGCTGCAGCACTTCGCCTTCCGCGATCACGCAAGCGGCCGCGGAGAGGACGTCCAGCGCATCGAGCGAGCCGACATCCACCATCATACGGAACGCCTGGCCGAGCAGGAAGTCGCCGACGAGCACGCTGGCCTGGTTGCCCCAGATCATGCGGGCCGTGGACTTGCCCCGACGAAGGTCGCTTTCATCGACGACATCATCATGCAGCAACGTCGCCGTGTGCATGAACTCGACGGATGTCGCGAGCTTGATGTGGTTCTCGCCCTTGTAGCCGAACAATGCGGCCGATGCCAAAGTCAGCATCGGACGCAGACGCTTGCCGCCGGACGAGATGAGATGGTTGGCCACCTCGGGAATCATCTGGACGTCGGAGCCGGCCTTGGAAAGGATAAGCTGGTTCACCCGCTCCATGTCCGCTTTGGTCAAATCGACCAGTGGCTTGACGGATGCCAGTTTGTTTTTGCTTTCTTCAAGCGGTATGACCACGCCCAACGACCCGGACTCCTGTTAAATTATTGAGTTCGACAATAGAAAGGGGCGATTGGCGCGGCAAGGGGTGAATTGTCGCGTCGCGCAAATTTGAAAGGGATTTTCCCGCAAATGCATGAACTTATTCGCGCCAACGATCCGGTACTGCTTTCCTTCGCGGAAAGTCTGCTGAAGGATGCCGGTATTCACTGCTTCATCGCTGATCAGGGCATGAGCATTCTGGAAGGGTCGCTCGGCATGCTGCCGCGCCGACTCCTTGTCGATGACGAACAAGCCGACCGAGCGCGACGCATTCTGGTGGATGCCGGACTAGGCGGCGAACTGCGCGCTCCGAAGTGAGTCTATGATGACGGGGTATATTGCCGAAACCATAGACGCCTTCCATCGGGGGCTCTTCCATGTGCTGCAGCCGAAGGGCAGGGGGCACCGTTCCGGCATGGACGCGATGTTGCTTGCTGCGCTCGTCGCCGATGACCGTCCGGTCAAGGTTGCCGATCTTGGCGCCGGCGCCGGTGCTGCCGGCTTGGCCGTGGCGTCGCGTCTGCCGAGGGCCGAAGTCGTGCTTTTCGAACGCTCCGGCGAGATGGCTGACTATGCGCGCCGCAGCATCCTGCTGCCGGAAAATGCACATGTCGCGGACCGTGTCGCCGTAGTTGAAGCGGATGTGACCCTGAAAGCGAAGGCGCGCAATGAGGCCGGCCTTGTCGACGAGAGCTTCCATCACGTCATCATGAACCCCCCGTTCAACGATGCAGGTGATCGCCGCACCCCCGATGCCTTGAAGGCAGAGGCACACGCGATGACGAACGGACTGTTCGAAAGCTGGGTGCGGACGGCCGGGGCGATCATGATCCCCGGCGGGCAGCTATCACTCATCGCGCGACCGGAATCGATTGCCGAGATCATTGACGCCTGCGGGCGCCGCTTCGGCGGCATCGAAGTCACCGCGATCCATCCGCGCGAGGGCGAGAACGCCGTGCGCATCCTGGTCACAGCGATAAAAGGGTCGCGCGCGCGGCTTTCGCTGCGCGCGCCACTCATCATGCACGAGGAGGGGACGCATAAATTCTCCCCCTTCGTCGACGATCTCAACAACGGCCGGGCGGCCTATGCCAGGCGCTAGCCGACGACGAAGTCGAACAGCAGCTTGACGTTCAGGCCGGCAATCAGGACCGCAATCACATAAGCGATTCCGCTCAGCCAGCGTGGAGCGACCAGCGCGCCCATCTTCGCCTTGCTTGCCGTAAACATCACCAACGGGAAGACCGCGAAGGAAAGCTGCAGGCTGAGCACCACCTGTGTCAGGATCAGTAGTTCCGCCGTGCCCTTGTCTCCGTACCAAATGGTGACGAAGGCGGCCGGAATGATGGCGATCGCACGCGTGATCAGGCGGCGGACCCACGGCTGGAGTCTGATCTTCAGGAAACCTTCCATGACGATCTGGCCCGCAAGCGTTGCGGTTACGGTTGAATTCAGGCCGCAGCAGAGCAGTGCGATGCCGAACAGTGTCGGCGCGATTGCAAGGCCGAGCAACGGCGCAAGCAGCGACGAGGCTTCGCCCAATTCCACGACATCCGTCTTGCCATTGGTATGGAAGGCAGCCGCTGCGAGGATCAGGATCGAAGCGTTGATCAGCAGCGCAAAGCACAGCGCGATGGTCGAGTCGATCGTCGCATAGGTCAGCGCCTCGCGCTTCTCCGGTATCGTATGGCCGTATGCGCGCGTCTGGACGATACCGGAATGCAGATAAAGATTGTGCGGCATCACGGTGGCGCCGAGAATGCCGAGCGCGAGATAAAGCATCTCGGGATTGGAAACGATCTCGGTCGTCGGGAAGAAGCCCCGGATTACAGCGCCCCATTCCGGATCCGCCAGGAAGATCTGCACGCCGAAGCATACAGCGATGATGCCGAGCAGGGCGATCACGAAGGCTTCCACCCAGCGGAAGCCGATCTTCTGCAGATAGAGAATAAGGAAGACGTCGAGCGAGGTGATAAGCACGCCGAGTTCTAGCGGGATGCCGAAGAGCAGGTTGAGGCCGATGGCCGTGCCGATCACTTCGGCAATATCGGTTGCGATAATGGCGATTTCCGCAAAAGCCCACAGTGGCACCGAGACGTATTTCGGATAGGCGTCACGGCAGGCCTGGGCAAGGTCCCGGCCGGAGGCGATAGCAAGCCGAGCACAGAGCGATTGCAGAACGATCGCCATCAGGTTGGACAGCAACGCGACGGTCAACAGCGCGTAGCCGAACTTCGAACCACCGGCGAGCGAAGTCGCCCAGTTGCCGGGATCCATATAGCCGACGGCGACCATGTAGCCGGGACCGAGGAACGCGGCGACGCGGCGCCAGCGCGAGCCGTGTTTGTGTGTCTGGACCGAACGGTAAACATCGGAAAGCGATGCCTCTTCGCGCTCGTGTCGCCAGCCGGTCTTCGCGTTCGGATTTACGATGTCCATGAGTGTCCGCCTATTTTCGATGCAACCAGTATGTCTGATTGGAATGATAATGCAAGTCATTCGCAACAAGAATTGTGGTTCGCAGATGTTTTCTGCGGCAGCCATTGCGTTTGTCGCTCCGTTGCATACATGGAAGACGTTCGCTGATCTTGTCGCAAAGGATGGAAAATGGCCGGATTTTTGAAGAGGTTGCTGCCGAAGCGTTTCCGTAGGGACGGCGTGGTAATCCCCGTCGTCCGGCTTCACGGCCCGATCATGAGCGGTGGAAGCCAATTCCGGCCGACGCTCAATCTGGCCTCCGCCGCGCAGGTCCTCGAAAAGGCCTTCAGCTTCAAGGATGCGCCGGCGGTTGCCATCTCGCTCAATTCCCCCGGCGGCTCTCCTGTTCAGTCGCGCCTCGTCTTCAGCCGCATCCGCGACCTTGCGCGTGAAAAGCAGAAGAAGGTTCTTGTCTTCGTCGAGGATGTTGCCGCATCCGGCGGCTACATGATCGCTCTTGCCGGCGACGAGATCATTGCGGACCCCACCTCCATCGTCGGCTCGATCGGCGTCGTCTCCGGCGGCTTCGGCTTTCCGGAGCTGCTAAAGAAGATCGGCGTAGAGCGCCGCGTCTATACGGCCGGCGAAAACAAGGTGATCCTCGATCCGTTCCAACCAGAGAAGGAAAAGGACATTGAATACCTGAAGACCCTTCAGCTGGAGATTCATCAGGTCTTCATCTCCATGGTTCGCGAACGGCGTGCTGGTAAGTTGAAGAACGACGATGTGGTCTTTTCTGGCCTTTTCTGGACCGGCACTCGCGGCCTCGAACTCGGCCTTATCGACGGACTGGGCGACATGCGTCAGGAATTGAAGCGTCGCTATGGGGCGAAAACCAAGCTCGAACTGGTGATGCCAGCGCGCGGTCTTTTCGGAAGGCGCATTCCGGGTATATCGTCAGCCAACCTGGAAGGCGCAGGCGCCGGTCTCGCAACCGGGCTGGTCGACGCCGCCGAGGAGAAAGCATTGTGGAGCCGCTACGGGCTCTGAGGGAGCGAAGGCTGGCATCATGCCGCAACTGATAATCATCGTCGTTCTGCTGGTCGGCGCCTGGCTTCTCTATCGCCGCTTCGTCGCCGACGCGCAACGGCTGGCCGCACGATCCCGTCGGGAGGAGAAGGAGCGCCAGACCGGCGCCATCGGTACGCTGGTCAAGGATCCGGTTACCGGCGAATACCACCTGAAAAAGGACGAGGACGAGTAGGGCCGCAAAAGCCTTGACCCGTCTGGCCGGGCGTGGCACCTGTCCGCGCACTTTTGTACGAATTCGGAAGCCGTTCCATGTCTGCAGCAATCCCCGACCATATGAACCCGAAGCGCTCGTTCCAGGCGCTGATCCTTACGCTCCATAACTATTGGGCGGACAAGGGTTGTGCGGTGCTGCAGCCTTACGACATGGAGGTTGGCGCCGGCACGTTCCATCCGGCAACGACGCTTCGTGCGCTCGGCCCGAAGCCATGGAAGGCTGCTTATGTGCAGCCGTCGCGCCGTCCCTCGGACGGCCGTTATGGCGAGAACCCGAACCGCCTGCAGCACTATTACCAGTATCAGGTCCTGCTGAAGCCAAACCCACCGAACCTGCAGGAACTCTATCTCGGCTCGCTCGCCGCCATCGGCCTCGATCCGCTGCTGCATGACATCCGTTTCGTCGAAGACGACTGGGAAAGCCCGACGCTCGGCGCCTGGGGTCTCGGCTGGGAGTGCTGGTGCGACGGCATGGAAGTGTCGCAGTTTACTTATTTCCAGCAGGTCTGCGGTATCGAATGCTCGCCCGTCGCGGGCGAGTTGACCTATGGTCTCGAGCGTCTGGCGATGTATGTGCAGGGCGTCGACAACGTGTACGACCTGAACTTCAACGGCCGCGAAGGCGACGAGAAGATCAGCTACGGCGATGTCTTCCTGCAGGCCGAACAGGAATATTCACGCCACAATTTCGAATACGCCAATACGGAAATGCTGCATCGCCACTTCATCGATGCCGAAAAGGAATGCCAGGCGCTTCTCGCCGCCGGCGCGCCTGGCGACAGCGATAATCAGAAGCTGCACAAGTGCGTCTTCCCGGCTTACGATCAGTGCATCAAGGCGTCACATGTTTTCAATCTGCTGGATGCGCGCGGCGTCATCTCGGTTACCGAACGTCAGAGCTATATCCTGCGTGTGCGGACGCTGGCGAAGGCCTGCGGTGAGGCCTTCCTGCAGACGGATGCGGGTGGAGTGAACTTGGCGAAAACCGCCGCTTGAAGAGCGGCAGTCAGCGGCGCTCGTCGCTTCTGATCTCGACGCGGCGTTCCACCGGACGAGCCTTGCTCTGGACGAAAAAGTACATTGCGATGGCCAGTATGTTGAGCAGGAAAATAAACGCGCTCATGGTCTGAATGATCCTTGTCGCAGTTTGCGTATGCACGCCAGTTCAACGTGCAGAGTGAAAATAGGGCTTCGGCCGGTGCGACGGTATCGTGATTTTTCACTACCCCCCGTCCAGTGATTGCCCCGAAAGAGGGCCGGAATGCGGGATGACAATCTGCGGTAACCCGCATAGTCTCCGGGCATACTTTCGGTCGTTGCGGGGGATTCGCGAATGTATGTAATTCTTGGCCTTATTGTCCTGGTCGCGCTCTATGCCGTCTTTGTCTACAACGGCCTTGTTCGCGCGCGGCAGATGGCCGAGGAAGCCTGGTCCGGCATCGATGTGCAGCTGAAGCGCCGCGCCGACCTGATCCCCAACCTGATCGAGACGGTCAAGGGCTATGCCGCCCACGAGAAGACGACACTCGAAGAGGTCGTTGCCCTCCGCAATAAGGCGCAATCGGTTCCGGCGGGCGACGTCGCCGGCCGGGCCCAGGCGGAAGGTCTGCTCGGCCAGGCGCTCGGCCGTGTGCTAGCCCTGGCCGAAGCCTATCCCGACCTGAAGGCGAACGAAAATTTCCGCGAGTTGCAGACCTCGCTGGAGACGATGGAAAGCGAAATCCAGATGGCCCGCCGTTACTACAATGGCGCCGCCCGTGATCTGAACGTCAAGGTCGAAAGCTTCCCCTCCAACCTTGTCGCTGGCCAGTTCGGCTTCCAGAAGCGGGACTATTTCGAGATCACCAACGAAGCGGATCGCGCCGTTCCGACGGTAAAGTTCTGATATCCGCCATTTGCCTTTGCGTAAAAACTGCTATGAGCAGGGCATGATCGTGGCCTGATGTGGCCCTCGCGCAAAGACGGAAAAGACAGGCAATGAGTAAAGACAAGCTCACCATCATCCCGCCGGACAAGCCGCTGACAGGTCGCGCCGTCCCGCCCGGCTCGAAATCGATCACCAACCGCGCGCTGCTCCTGGCAGGTCTCGCCAAGGGCAGGAGCCGCCTGACCGGCGCTTTGAAGAGCGACGACACGCGCTATATGGCCGACGCTCTCCGCGCCATGGGCGTCATCATCGAAGAGCCGGATGACACGAGCTTTGTCGTCACGGGCAGCGGCAAGCTGCTGCCGCCGCAGGTGCCGCTTTTCCTCGGCAACGCCGGAACGGCGACGCGCTTCCTCACGGCCGCTGCCGCCCTGGTGGATGGCACCGTCGTCGTCGACGGTGACCAGCACATGCGCAAGCGCCCGATCGGTCCGCTGGTCGATGCACTGCGTTCGCTCGGCATCGACGCGTCGACCGAAACCGGCTGCCCGCCGGTCACCGTCAAGGGCACTGGCCGTTTTGAGGCGAGCCGCATCCAAATCGATGGCGGCCTGTCGAGCCAATATGTCTCGGCGCTGCTGATGATGGCTGCTGGCGGCGACAAGGCGGTGACGATCGAACTGCTAGGTGAGGACATCGGCGCGCTCGGCTACATCGATCTGACCACAGCGGCGATGCGCGCCTTCGGCGCCAAGGTCGAGAAGACGAGCGCGGTGACCTGGCGCGTCGAGCCGACCGGCTACACGGCAGCAGATTTCGTGGTCGAGCCCGACGCCTCTGCCGCGACCTACCTCTGGGCGGCCGAAGTGCTGACATCGGGCAAGATCGACCTCGGTGTCGCGAATGGCGCGTTCACGCAGCCGGACGCGAAGGCCTATGATCTGATCGCCCAGTTCCCGCATCTTCCAGCTGTTATCGACGGTTCGCAGATGCAGGATGCGGTTCCGACCTTGGCAGTTCTTGCGGCTTTCAATGAGACGCCGGTCCGCTTCGTCGGCATCGCCAATCTGCGCGTCAAGGAATGCGATCGTATCCGCGCCGTCTCGACCGGGCTCAACAACATCCGCCAGGGGATCGCGGCCGAGGAAGGCGACGATCTGGTTGTCCAGTCCGATCCATCGCTGGTTGGACAACGCCTGCCTGCCAACATCGACACCTTCGCCGACCACCGCATTGCCATGAGCTTTGCGCTCGCCGGCCTGAAGATCGCGGGCATCACGATCCTCGATCCGGACTGCGTCGGCAAGACCTTCCCGGCCTATTGGCGGACGCTATCAGGGCTTGGCGTGACCTATGCCGACGAAGGCTGAGATTATCTGAAGCGGCCGGGCGCCGCGGGCGAGGGGTATGATGATCCGACGGCTTTCCGGCCTTTGCTTCGTTCTGTTTCTGATGCTTGCGGGGCGTGGCGCCATCGCTGCGGAGGTGATCAACGCCTTCACCTCTGACATAGCGCTTGAGAAGAGCGGTGCGATGACGGTGACGGAGACGATCTCCGTCAATGCCGAAGGCAATCGTATCCGGCGCGGCATCTTCCGCGATTTTCCGTTGACCTATCAGGATGCGGAAGGCCGTCTCCGCCGCGTCGATTTCGACGTCATATCGGTGAAGCGCGATGGCCGCGACGAGCCATGGCATACCGAGTCCATCAGCGGCGGTATCCGCATCTATGCCGGCTCGGAAGACGTCACCGTGAGCTACGGCCGCCACGACTACGTCTTCACCTACCGCACCAATCGCCAGATCCGCTATTTCGACGATCACGATGAACTCTATTGGAATGTCACCGGCAACGGCTGGATCTTCCCAATCCTGACGGCGACGGCCGCGGTAAATCTGCCTGGCGGTGTCAATGCGACCGACACGGCTTTCTTCACAGGGCCCCAAGGCGCGACCGACAGGAACGCGAAGGTGTCCGGCGGCGGGGCGCGACTGCTGTTTTCGACGACCCAGCCGCTCAATGCGGGCGAAGGACTGACGATCGCCGTCAAGATGCCGAAGGGCTCGATCAATCCGCCGAGTGCCGACGATGAACGTCGCTGGTGGCTGAGCGACAACCGCGACTACTTCCTGGGATTCGGCGGGCTCATTCTTGTCTTCCTCTACTACACGCGCTCCTGGCTGAAGGTCGGCCGTGACCCGGCGCGCGGCGTGCTGGTGCCGCGCTGGGATCCGCCCGACGGCATATCGCCGGCACTGGTGAACTATATCGACAATCGTGGCTTCTCCGGGCAGGGCTGGACGGCGCTGTCGGCCACTGCCCTCAATCTGGCGGTGCGCGGCTATGTCGTGCTGGACGACCTCAAGAATTCGATCATCATTCGTCGCACCGACAAGCCGGTTGGCAAAGAAAGGCTGGAAGCCGGAGAAGCCAGCCTGCTCAACGCAGTGGGAACCAAGGGCTCGCTGGCGATCGACGAGGCTAACGGAACGAAGGTGAAATCGGTGGGCGACAGCTTCCGCGCCGCCATCGAGCGCGAGCACCGCGGCAAGTACTACAACGCGAATACCGGTTACACGACGGGCGGCATCGCGCTCAGCGCCGCGTCACTGGTGGCCCTTTTCGTCTTCGGAACGCTGGAGCCCGATACGATCGCCTTGATGATCATTCCGATCGTCGTTGTCGTCTTCCTCTCGGTTTTCGTTGCCGGTTTCGCCAAGTCACTCCGTCCGGGCAGATCGCTTGGCGCCAAGATCATGTCCGTGATCGCGATCGCCTTTGCCGTCTTCATCGGCTTCAGCATCGTGTCGTCACTGGCACTGGCGCTGTTCTCCTCGCTGGTCGAACTCCACGAAACGCCGATGCTCTTTGCCATTGGCGGCATCATTCTCCTGAACCTGCTCTACGTCTTCATCATGGGAGCGCCGACCCCGCTCGGTGCCAAGCTGATGGACGGCATCGACGGTCTACGCCAGTACATGACGCTGGCCGAGAAGGACCGCATGAACATGGCAGGGGCGCCTCAGATGTCGCCTCAGCACTTCGAGAAGCTCTTGCCCTACGCCGTGGCGCTCGGCGTTGAAAAGCCCTGGTCGCGCACCTTCGAGACATGGCTTGCCGCAGCAGCGGCAGGCGCCGCGGCCGCTTACGCCCCATCCTGGTATTCCGGCAATTTCGGCAGTGGCAACTTTTCCGATCGTATCGGCGGCTTCTCCTCGTCGATGGCCTCAACCATCGCGTCCACCATTCCGGCGCCGCCGTCCAGTTCGTCCTCCGGCTTTTCCGGTGGCGGTTCCTCGGGCGGCTTCTCTGGTGGCGGCGGTGGCGGTGGCGGCGGTGGCGGCTGGTAGGACCCCGCGAAGCGATCCGGCTTGCCCAGCGGTAAGCATTCCTGCTTGACCCGGGCAAGCATTCTCGCTTGACCTTTCGGCGCTCTCCCCTTAACCGCCAGACGGAAACGTGAAAGGGACGGGCATGAAGGTTCTGTTGATCGGATCGGGCGGACGCGAACACGCATTGGCCTGGAAGCTGGCGCAATCGCCTCTCATGAGGGAATTCTACGCCGCGCCCGGCAATCCCGGCATAGCCGAGCATGCGACCCTGATTGCCCTCAATGTCGACGACCATGATGCCGTCATCGCCTTCTGCAAGGACAAGGCGATCGACTTCGTCGTCGTCGGCCCGGAAGCGCCGCTCGTCGCCGGCATTGCCGACAAGCTGCGCGCAGAAGGCTTTGCGGTCTTCGGCCCGTCGGCAGCAGCAGCCCAACTCGAGGGCTCGAAGGGCTTCACCAAGGATATCTGCGCCCGCTACGACATCCCGACCGGCGCCTATCAGCGCTTCAACAACGCTCCGAAGGCCAAGGCCTATATCCGCCAGCAAGGCGCCCCGATCGTCGTCAAGGCTGATGGTCTTGCTGCCGGAAAGGGCGTGACCGTCGCCATGACCGTCGACGAAGCGCTTGCCGCCGTTGACGATTGCTTCGAGGGTGCCTTCGGTGCGGCTGGTGCCGAGGTTGTCATCGAAGCCTATCTCGACGGCGAGGAAGCGAGCTTCTTCTGCCTCTGCGACGGCAAGCATGTCCTGCCGCTCGCAACGGCCCAGGATCACAAGCGGGTGGGTGAGGGCGATACTGGTCCGAATACCGGCGGCATGGGCGCCTATTCGCCGGCGTCTGTCATGACCAAAGAGATGGTCGAGCGCACGATGAAGGAAATCATCGAGCCGACCATGCGCGGCATGGCCGAGAGCGGCTATCCCTTTTCCGGCGTCTTCTTCGCCGGTCTGATGATCACCGCCAAGGGCCCCGAGCTTATCGAATACAATGTCCGCTTCGGCGATCCCGAATGCCAGGTGCTGATGATGCGCCTGAAGAGCGATCTTCTGCCGCTCCTCCATGCTACCGCCACCGGCACGCTCGATCAGGTGTCCGCCGAATGGACGGATGATCCGGCCCTCACGGTCGTCATGGCATCGAAGGGCTATCCTGGCTCCTATGACAAGAACACCCCGATCGCTCATATCCCGGATGCGGGCGAGGGCGCCAAGGTGTTTCATGCCGGCACAGCCCTGAAGGACGGAGCACTGGTCGCAACCGGCGGCCGTGTCCTGAACGTTACCGCGACAGGCAAGACCGTTGGCGAGGCGCAGGTTCGCGCCTACACGCTGCTCGACAGGGTCGACTGGGACAACGGCTTCTGCCGCCGTGACATCGGCTGGCGCGCGGTCGAGCGCGAAAAGGCGTGAGCAAACCCGAAATCGGGTCAGTTCTCTAAATTTTTACCCTTTCCCCTGACGTGATGGAAACAAAGCCGCGCTAATCTCCTCTCAACGTGAGACGGAGTGTTCCATGCGTCAGGTTCTCTTGGGTGCGATAGCTGTGTTTGCGGCAGGCTCTGCCTGTGCCTCCTCGATCGAGGTGGTCGGCAAGGACGCGCATACCGATGGCGGGAGCATCAGCCAGGAAAGCTGCCAAACCTGCCCGCCGCTTGAAACCGTCGAACGCAAGAAGGACTACACCGTCCCAACGCTCGCGCCCGGCTCGCTGCAATCCTCGGAAATTCGCGATGTCGATGGCCAGAAGAAGCTTTATCGCACCGAAGGCTGGATGGGTGGGTCGCCGGTCGTTTTCGTAACCAAGGCCCCAACCGAGTCCATGACAGCCGCCAAGCAGCCGGCCGACAACATTGACCGTGCCTCGACGACGGCGGCGGTTATCGGTGGCGACGTCCAGCCGATCGCGGCGGGCCTGGGAGCTGCGCCGAAGGAACAAATGACGCCGCTCGACGTTTCTAAGTTCGAGCTTCGGCCCTGATTTCCAGTTCCCTGCCCCAGCCTGACCAAGGTTTCGGTCGACCGGGGTCCACCCCCGCGGTGGATAAAATGCGTCCCTGAGAGAAGCAGGGGCGCATTTTTCGTTTCTAGGGCGCCTTGCCGAACGGGGTGCTTCCGAAGGTCGGGACAAGCAGACGTGCAAGCGCCTGCCATCCGGTCGAAGCATTCAACCAGCGCAGATGCTGTTTGGTGCCGTGCCTGACGGCCGCCAGTCCTGCTTCGCTTTCGTCAGGGGCCAAGTCGGCACTGGGTTCCGGCTGAGGGGAATAGATGCGTCCCTGATCGAGGGAAAGGATGGTCAGTGTCGTAATCATTGCCGTCTCCCACTTGTGGTTTTGCTGTGGAAGCAGTCTCTGCTGGTTGCGGTGTTCCGGTCCTGAACCGCAAGCGGAAAAGTTCCGAAACGATCCGAATCTATCGCTCCGAAACGCCCGCCAATCGCAACCCGTCGAGGACGCCGGCGATGCGATCCGGATATTTGCTGGCCTGGCCGGCGCGGATGCGCTCGATCGTGATGTCAGGCGTCAGTCGTCTCAACGCTGCAAGATGACGATGGGCTTCCTCCATGCGCCCGAGATGCGCGCTCGCTGCAATGAGGACCCATAAGGTAGCTTCGAAATTCGGATTGCTGGCAAGCGCCCTCGACGCCCACGCGACGGCCTGATCGTACTCTCCAAGGACGACATAGGCATGCGCGATACCGCAAAGCGAGAAATGTGCGCCCCGATCGCCGGGCGTTAGCCGATTGGCCCTGTGGAAGTGGCTGAGCGCATCGCTGATGTCGCCGCAATGAAGATGCCCGACGCCCGCCCTGACAACCGCCATCGGATTGTTGGGATTGGATTCGGCGGCCGCCTGCAAAACCGCGAGCCCCCAATCGTAGTCCTTCACCGTCTGCATCAAGGCGACGCCGCAATGGGCCATGACCATGGCGTCACCCGCGCCATGCTCCAGCGCCTTCCGGGCCAGCGCGGCACATGCACGCACATCGTCGTCGGTGAGCGCCGGCCAGCCCATCGTGTAGCGATGCTCGAGTGCCCATGCAGCATGGGAAAGCAGCTGCGCGTTGTCCGGCTCGACTGCGAGCCCCTGCATGAGAAGGGCATAGGCGGCCGCGTTGTCGCTTTCAATTTCCGTCGAGATCTTCGCCAGTGCCTGCAGGTAGATGTCGTAGGTGGCGACGCTTCCCGGCCGTTCGCGCCGTGATCGCTCGATCTCGGCCGTCTGAATCAGCGGTTCGATCAGCGTCGCGACGCGTTCGGTGATGCGGTCCTGAAAATCGAATATCTCGTCCAGGGTGCCATCGAAGGTCTGCGCCCACATATGTGTTCCGCCTTGACCTTCGACGAGTTCTGCCACGATACGGAGCCGATTGCCCGACTGGCGGATGCTCCCCTCAAGCACGTAGCGGACGCCGAGTTCGGCGGCAATCTTTCGCACATCCATTCCCCTATAGGCAAAGGAACAGTCCCGGGCGATCACGGCAAAGCTTCGGAACCGGCTCAAGGCCGCTATGATTTCGTCGACGATCCCGTCGGCAAAATAATCCTGCCTCGGATCGCCACTGAGATTGCTGAAGGGCAGGACTGCGAGTGCCGGCCGCAGCTCCTGGGTCGCAGCCGCTTTCGCCTCCACGGTTGTCGGCATGAAGCGGTAGCCGGTGCGCGGCACCGTCGCGATCCATTCCTGCCCATCGGGCGCCGGCCCAAGCGCCTTGCGCAGCGCGGCGACCTGGACGGTCAGGTTGCTCTCCTCGACGGCAATTCCGGGCCAGACGCGCTCCATCAACGCATCCTTGGAAACAACGCCGCCGCGGCCTTTAAGTAACGCTTCAAGAAGGGCAATGCCGCGTTGGCCAAGCGGGACCACCCGCCCGTTCCGCAGCAGGCCGCGGCCGGGATCGAGAACGAATTCACCGAAGGCATACGAAGGCTCAGCCATGTCAGAAATATAGCTCAACCATCGGCCTCGGAAAACCGTGCGGCGAGCCTTGCGAAAGCACTTCAACTTTCGGGCGCACGGATGAATCAAGCTCTCCGCGGACTGCAAGAATGCACTGATTACATTTGATAATCCTGCAGGCGTTCATCACTTGGCAATTGTTAATTCCTTCACTCTAATTCTAACGACCAGGCCGGAAGACGCATGTTGTCGTCGCCAAGCGCGGGTCAGCGCAGAGGTCGGGAGTTCACCGATCCGGAATTGCCGAACCCACCGTTTTCGCGAGACATTCATGAAAAAGCTTAAGATTGCTCATCAACTGTTCGCCCTTGTGGGCGTGCTCATGGCAGCCTTCGCCATCGCCACTTATTTCCAGATCAAAACGACCTCGCAGGCGATCTACGACGACCGCTTCGACCTTCTGCGTGCGCAGGTTCAGTCCGGGATCTCCATTCTCGACTCCTACTACCAGCGTGAAAAGTCAGGCGAGATGACGCATGAGGCCGCGCAGGCCGAAGCATTCAAGGTTCTCTCCAAGGTCAAGTTCGAACCGGCGGGCTACCTCTTCGGCTACGACTACGATGTCGTCCAGCGCTTCCACCCGAAGCCCGATAATATCGGCAAGAACATGGGCGGGCAGGTGGACCAGAACGGCACTTATTTCAGCAAGGACATGGTCGCCAAGGGACGGGCCGGCGGCGGTCGTACCATCTACTACTGGAGCAAACCCGGCCAGCCTGACGACGAGCTGTTCGAGAAGGGCTCCTACTCGGCCGCCTTCGAGCCTTGGCAGCTGGTCGTGTCCAGCGGCGTCTACCTCGACGACCTGCAGGCGCAGATCAATGAGGCGATCTGGAAGGCGCTCATTGCCTGCGCGATCATCGCGGTCGCCGGTATCGCTGCCGCCTTCTATTTCATTCGCGGCATCTCCAAGCCGCTGCAGGATGTGCACCAGGCGCTGGAAGCGGTTGCCGACGAGAACGTCGCGCTCGCAATCCCGCATGCCGACATGAACAACGAAGTCGGCATGATGGCAAAGGCGACGCAGTCGCTGCAGCAGAAGGTCAAGGAGCGTCACGCTATGTCCGAGCGCGAGGCTGCCCAGCAGATGGCCCTCGACGGCGAACGCGAAAACAGCCAGCGCCTGCAGCGCGAGGAAACGGTCGCCCAGAACCACGTCGTCTCGACCATCGGCCAGGCATTGGAGCAGATCGCACGCGGCGACCTCACGGTGCGTTGCGCCGATCTCGGTCAGAAGTACGCAGCCCTCCGCGACAACTTCAACGACGCGCTATCGCACCTCGAAGCGGCGATGGCCAAGGTCAGCGCCAAGGGCGGCGACATTGCCGTCAGCAAGGAAGAGATCCGTCGCGCCTCCAACGATCTGTCGCAGCGCACCGAGCGTCAGGCCGCGAGCCTCGAGGAAACCTCGGCAGCCCTCGACGAGCTGACCGTTGCCGTTCGTCAGACCGCCGAAGGCGCCCATGAAGCCAGCAAGCGCGTCGAGGCCGTGAGCGGCGAGGCGAGCCGCAGCGATGCGGTTGTCTCCGAAGCGATCGAAGCAATGAGCGGTATCGAGAAGTCGTCGGCCGAGATCGGCAAGATTATCGGCGTCATCGACGACATCGCCTTCCAGACCAACCTGCTGGCGCTGAACGCCGGCGTCGAAGCCGCCCGCGCTGGCGAATCCGGCAAGGGCTTCGCGGTCGTTGCTCAGGAAGTCCGCGAACTCGCGCAGCGTTCGGCCGCCGCCGCCAAGGAGATCAAGGATCAGATCGCCCGCTCGTCAGGTCAGGTCGATCAGGGCGTTCGCCTGGTCGGCGAAGCCGGCGAGGCGCTGAAGCGCATTTCCGACCAGATCAAGGCCGCCAACGAGATCGTTGCCAAGATCGCCCACAGCGCCTCCGAGCAGGACACGACGCTGCGCTCGATCTCGTCCTCGATGAACCAGCTCGACGCCGCGACCCAGCAGAACGCCGCAATGGCGGAGGAAACCACTGCGTCGGCCGAGTCGCTGGCAACCGACACCGACGAGCTTCTCAACCTCATCCGCGGTTTCCGCGTCGGCAACAGCCAAGACTACAGCGCGCAGGTTCGCCGCGCCGCCTGAGCGTAGGCAGCAAAACAAATGAGCGGCCGTCGGAGCGATCCGGCGGCCGTTTTTACGTGGAGGTCGCTAGGTATGTTTCAGGTGGCGCTGTTGGCCTCGTCGGCATCGAGCCGTGTGACCAGGACCTCGATATCGCGGTCGGAGTAGACGGCAATGCCGGCCCTCCTCAGAAGAGCCGCTGTCACGCCGTTCCCCGTGTGCTTGTTTCCGGAGAACGTGCCGTCATAGACAAAACCCGAGCCGCATGAGGGGCTCCCATCGATCAGCAACGCATAGCGGCAGCCGGCCTCGGTGGCGAGGTCAAGCGCATTCTCGGCCGCCTGCTTGAACTCTTCGGTCACGTCGCCGCCGGTGATCTCGACGACGCGGGCGGTGCCATCAAGCACATCCTCACCGGTGGCGCCGCCCTCGATTTCGGCCGGTGGACGCGGCACCGGCATTCCGGCGGACATCTCGGGACAGATGGTCACCAGCCGACCTTCCTCGATCCAGCGCGCGATCGCCGGATGGACGAGCGGCTTCGACTGGCCGTCATAGCGGACGGCATGTCCCATGAGACAGGCGCTGACGAGAATCTTGTTCATGGCTTTGGCATAGCCCCAAGGACGTGATAGTTCCAGCCCGCTATCTGGCGCGATGAAGGGGAATAGGGTGCGGCGATACATTGGCGCCAATAATTCATGACCGATCTTGCGGTCTATATCGGCCTTTTCCTGATGGCCTTCGCGGCAGCGACGATTTTCCCGATGCAATCGGAAGCCGGCCTTATCGCGCTCATCCTGGCAAACCAGCATCCGGTCTTCGCGCTGATTTTGGCGGCAACGATAGGCAACGTCCTTGGGTCGACCATCAACTGGCTGCTCGGGCTCGGAATCGAGCGGTTCCGCGACAAACGCTGGTTTCCCATCCGCCAGCCTGCGCTCGACAAGGCGCAGCGCTGGTATCGCCGCTATGGCAAATGGTCGCTGTTACTGAGCTGGGTGCCCGTTATCGGCGATCCCATCACCATTGTGGCCGGCGTCCTGCGCGAACCGTTCCCGATGTTCCTGCTACTTGTGACCATCGCGAAGACCACCCGCTACGCGGTTCTGGCTGCCGTCACGCTCGGTGTCGCGAACTGATGCCAGCGGAATTCTGTCCTTGAATCAAAATCTGAATAGGCGAAATTCTGCAGATGACGCCGGAGGTTAGGGCGCCATCCGCATGTCAAATCTGACGCGCGGATGCCTGGGGCTTAGCCGGAGATCTTCGAGAAGTCGGCAACAGTCCCGGTTGCTTCACGGATCAGGCGCAGCAGGGCAAGACGATTGGCGCGAATGGCGGCGTCTTCGTCGTTGACAAGCACGTCGTTGAAGAAGCTGTCGACCGGCGCGCGAAGCTTCGAGAGCGCCTCCATGGCCGAGCGGAAGTCTTCCTTCTCTACGGCAGCGGATGCCTCGGCGGAAGCCTTGGTGATTGCCGCGAACAGTTCCTTCTCGGCGTCGAGTCGGAACAGATTTTCCGAAACACCGTCAGCGACGACCGTGCCTTTCTTTTCTTCAGCAGCGAGGATCTGTGTGGCGCGCTTGGTGCCAACCAACAGGTTCTTGCCGTCCTCCGAGGTGATGAAAGCCGTCAGCGCTTCGACGCGGCGAGCCACCATCAGCAGGTCGTCCGTTTCAGGGGTCAGGACGGAATCGATAAGATCGTAGCGTGCGCCCTGATCGCGGAGGTAGACCTTCAGGCGATCGTGGAAGAAGGAGAGAAGGTCGAATTGGCGCGACAGGTCGTTGTCGTCAACGGCCTTGCCGATATCCGTATCGATGCGGCCCATGTGGCTCGTGATGCGCGGCAACAGCGTCAGGCGCACGCGGCGCTCCAGCAGGATGCGGATGACGCCAAGGGCGGCACGACGCAGCGCAAACGGGTCCTTCGAGCCGGTCGGCTTCTCGTCTACAGCCCAGAAGCCGATTAGCGTGTCGAGCTTGTCGGCAAGCGCCACGGTGATCGCAACCTTGTCCTGCGGCAACTGGTCGGATGGTCCCTGCGGCTTGTAATGCTCCTCGATCGCAGTCGCGACAACTGCATCCTCGCCCTGAAGAGCGGCATATTTGCGCCCCATGACACCCTGCAGTTCCGGAAACTCGCCGACAGCCTCGGTGCGCAGGTCGGCCTTGGCAAGCACGACGGCCCTGTCGACCAGCTTGTAATCGGCGCCGAGAGGGAATGCGACCTTTGCGGCCATGGCGCGGATGCGCTCCACCCGCTCGCCCTGCGTGCCGAGCTTGGCATGGAAGGTCACACCGAGCGCATCGAGCTTCGCCATGCGCTGGTCGAGCGGCTTCTTGAGGTCGAGACCGAATTTCTTTGCTGAAGCCTCGAGCGTTTCGAGGTCTGGAAGATCGCCCTGGTCGCGCTTCCAGAAGTGCAACGCGTCGGACAGGCGCGCGCGCACGACCTTGCCGTTGCCGTGGATGATTTCCTTGCCGCCGTCGCTGGCCTCGATGTTCGAGACGAGGATGAACTTGTTCGACAGTGCGTCGCCGCCAACCGGCCGGGTCACGAAACACTTCTGGTTCGTCTTGATCGTCAGGCGGATGATCTCCGCCGGAATCGAGAGGTAGTCTTCCTCGAAGCTGCCCATCAGCACCTGGGGCCATTCGACGAGGCCTGACACCTCTTCGAGCAGCCCTTCGTCCTCGACCAGCTCCAGGCCGTTCGCAAAAGCGACGTCACGGGCATCGTGGAGGATGATGTCCTTGCGGCGTTCGCCATCGAGGATCACCTTGGCCTTTTCGAGGTTCGCGATGTAATCGCCGAAACGCTTGACGGTGATGGCGCCGGGCGCATGGAAACGATGGCCGTAAGTCACGTTGGAGGCGACGATGCCGTCGATCGAGAACGGAATGACGACAGTTTCTTCGTGTTCAGTGCCGAACGTGCAGACGATCGATTGCAACGGCCGGACCCAGCGCAGCGAGCCCGGCTGAGCGGAAGCCGCGCCCCAGCGCATCGGCTTCGGCCAGGGGAAATCGCGGATGATGCCCGGCATGACATCGCTGATGATCTCTTCGGCGGCGCGACCCGGCTTGGAGATGATAGCGATGTAGAAATCGCCCTTCTTCGGGTCGCTCTGGATCTGCGCCTCGGAAACGGAAGACAGGCCGGCGCCGCGCAGGAAGCCTTCGATCGCCTTTTCGTTGGCGTCGGTGCGGGGGCCCTTCTTCTCTTCGCGCACGTCGGCGGAGCGCGCCGTCAGACCGCGGATGTCGAGCGTCAGCCGGCGCGGCGTCCAGTATTCGCGCGCACCCTCGTAGGAAAGTCCTGCCTCGACAAGCGCATCGGTGACGAGCTTCTTCAAGTCGCCGGCAGCCTTGCGCTGCAGGCGGGCCGGGATCTCTTCGGAGCGGAGTTCTAGGAGCAGATCTGGCATGTCACTTTCCTTGCCTTCCCCAGGGAAGGCGCCACAAAGGCAGGGCTAAAAACGGTCGCCTCTGCTAGCAAAGAATGGCGCATCTGCACAACCGCAAAAACGGCCGCCATCCGTGCTATGTTGCTGTGGATAGCAACGTCGGGCATTGCCTTGCCGTTTTCCGTCGCTATTGTCCCGCGACTTTTGTGAAACGCAGGAACTCCCATGGCCGCTGATCTTCGTTCGCTCGCCGCTGTCATCTCTTCCGAAATCAACGCCCGGCCGGATCAGGCCAAGGCTGCGATCGAGCTGCTGGACGAGGGGGCGACCGTGCCCTTCATCGCCCGTTACCGCAAGGAAGTGACGGGTGGGCTGGACGATACCCAGCTGCGTAATCTGGCGGAGCGACTGGTCTATCTGCGCGAGCTGGAAGCCCGGCGCGACACGATCGTCGAGTCCATCAACGGCCAGGGCAAGATGACCGACGAGCTGATGGCGAAGATCGCCAAGGCCGGCACCAAGGCCGAGCTTGAGGATCTCTATCTCCCCTACAAGCCGAAGCGTCGCACCCGCGCCGAAATCGCCCGCGAGCGTGGTCTTGGTCCGTTGGCCGAAGCCATCCTCGCCGATCGCTCGAAGGAGCCGGCGACGCTGGCGGAAGGCTTTGTCAGCGCCGATGTGCCTGACGTGAAGACGGCGCTCGAAGGCGCGCGAGACATCGTCGCCGAAGGTATTTCGGAAAACGCCGACCTGCTTGGCAAGCTGCGCGCCCACATGCGCGCGGCCGCGCTACTGAAGGCGAAGCTCGTCGATGGCAAGCAGGCCGCAGGCGAAAAGTTCTCCGACTATTTCGATCATTCAGAGCGCTGGGCGACCGCGCCCGGCCATCGCGCTCTTGCCATGCTGCGCGGCTGGAACGAGGAAGTGTTGACGCTGACGATCGAAGCCGACGCCGAAACCGCCTCGCCGAACAAGCCGGTCGAGCGCATGATCGCCGCCGCCTACGAGATCGGCAACAGCCGCCCCGGCGACCGTTGGCTGATGGAGGTCGCGAGCTGGACCTGGCGCGTTAAGCTCTCCATGTCGCTGTCGCTCGATCTGATGCGCGAGCTTCGCGAGCGCGCCGAGGAAGAGGCGATCCACGTCTTCGCCCGCAATCTCAAGGACCTGCTGCTGGCGGCACCTGCCGGTTCGCGCCCGACCATGGGGCTTGATCCGGGTATCCGAACAGGCGTCAAGGTTGCCGTCACCGACGCAACAGGCAAGGTCGTCGCCACTTCGACCGTCTATCCGTTCCAGCCGAGAAACGACGTACGCGGCGCGCAGCTCGAGCTGGCCTCGCTGATCCGCAAGCACAATGTCGAACTGATCTCGATCGGCAACGGTACCGGCAGCCGCGAGACGGAAAAGCTCGTCGCCGACATGCTCTCCGATCTGCCCGCACCGAAGCCGACCAAGGTGATCGTCTCGGAAGCCGGCGCTTCGGTTTATTCCGCATCCGAAACAGCGGCGCTTGAGTTCCCGAACCTCGACGTGTCGTTGCGCGGTGCCGTCTCCATCGCCCGTCGTTTGCAGGATCCGCTGGCCGAGCTCGTCAAGATCGAACCGAAGTCGATCGGTGTCGGTCAGTATCAGCACGACGTCGATCAGCAGAAACTGTCGCGCTCGCTCGACGCCGTTGTCGAAGACGCGGTGAATGCCGTTGGTGTGGATCTCAACACCGCGTCCGCGCCGCTGCTGTCGCGCGTCTCCGGCCTGGGCGCCTCGATCGCCGAGGCGATCGTCAAACACCGTGACAGCGAAGGCCGCTTCGAGAGCCGCCGTGACCTGCTGAAGGTCGCCCGTCTTGGCCAGCGCACCTTCGAACAATGCGCTGGCTTCCTGCGCATTCGCGATGGCAAGGAGCCGCTTGATGCCTCCTCGGTCCACCCGGAAGCCTATGGCGTCGCGAAGAAGATTGTCGCCGCTTGCGGCCGTGACTTGCGTTCGCTGATGGGCGACAGCGCCGTCCTGAAGGCTGTTGACCCGCGCCAGTTCATCGACGACAAGTTCGGCCTGCCGACAGTGAAGGACATTCTGGCCGAACTGGAAAAGCCCGGCCGCGACCCACGCCCGAGCTTCAAAACCGCGACCTTCGCAGAAGGCGTCCATGAGATTTCCGACCTGGTACCGGGGATGATGCTGGAAGGCACGGTCACCAACGTCGCGGCCTTTGGCGCCTTCGTCGATATCGGCGTCCATCAGGATGGCTTGGTGCATGTCTCGCAGCTTGCCGATCGCTTCGTCAAAGATCCTCATGAAGTCGTGAAGGCGGGCGACGTGGTGAAGGTTCGCGTCGTCGAGGTCGATGCCAAGCGCAAGCGCATTGGCCTGTCGATGCGAAAGGATGACGGTTCGCAGGCCCCGGCCCCTCGTGGCGAGTCACGCGGTCAGCCTGTCCGCGGCCAGAACGACCGGCGCGCGGCTCCCTCAAAGCCAGAGAGCCAGGGAGCTTTCGGCGCCGCGCTGGCCGAGGCGATGAAGCGAAAATAAGCGCTTAGCCATCGAATTTGCAAAAATGTCACACTTTGGCGACCATGTTGCCGAGGTGTGAAATACGGCGCTTGTAAGGCGGCAGAGAGGTACTAAGTTGATTGGACCATCCTGTCACAATGCGAGGCCTTGCTTATGGCGTCGGCTTTCTTATCGATCGTCCAAAAACTCATCCGTAAGGGTAATCTGAGACTGACTCTCGCCAGCGGCGAGACGCATATGGTTGGCGACGGCACCGGTGAACTGGTTGTCGTTCGCATGGCCGATGAAGAGGCGGAACAGCTGATCCGCCGCGACCCCACCCTGAAGCTTGGGGAAATGTTCATGGAGGGCCGGTTCATCCTCGAACAGGGCAACATCTACGATTTCCTGGCGATGGTGAAACAGAATACCACCAACGAGATCTTCGATATCCCGATGGCGGCCCTGCTGATCGGACGCATTGCCCTGCAGCAGCTGAAAAGCCGCATTCCGATCAACCGCAACAGACGTAACGTTGCCCACCATTACGATCTGTCCGAAAAGCTCTTCGAACTCTTTCTCGACGAGGATTGGCAATACTCCTGTGCCTACTACAACCCGCCCGGCATCAGCCTGGAGGAGGCGCAGGTCGCCAAGAAGCGGCACATCGCCGCGAAGCTTCTGCTCGAACCGAACCAGCGCGTCCTTGAAATCGGCTCCGGCTGGGGCGGCATGGGCATGTACCTGGTGGAATCCACGCCAGGGCTGGAGCTCACCGGCATCACGCTCAGCAAGGAGCAGCTGAAGATCTCGCGGGAGCGTGCGCAGAAGCGCGGTCTTGCCGATCGCGCGCGCTTCGAGTTGCAGGATTACCGAACGATGACGGGCAGGAAGTTCGACCGCATCGTATCGGTCGGCATGTTCGAGCATGTCGGCATCGGCAATTTCGGCAAGTTCTTCAAGAAGGTGCATGAATTTCTTGCCGATGACGGCGTCATGGTGCTGCACTCGATTGCCCGTCCGAAGCCGAGTTTCGCGACCAATGCCTTCATCGAGAAGTATATCTTCCCGCAGGGCTACATCCCCTCGATCGGCGAGACGCTGCCGTTCATCGAAAGTGCGGGGCTGCTGGTTCGCGATGTCGAAGTGCTACCGCTGCATTACGCCTACACATTGCGCCACTGGCGCGACCGCTTCGTCGCGCGAAAGGCCGAAGCGGTCGCACTCTACGACGAGCAATTCTTCCGTATGTGGGAGTTCTATCTCGCCGGGTCCGAGATCGGCTTCCGCTGGGACGAACTGTTCGTCATGCAGATCCAGATTTCCAAGAACCAGTATTCGACCCCCGACAATCGCGACTACATCGCGGCGAACGAGGCAAAGCTGAAGGAATTCGAGGCGACGCGCCCGCCGCTCGAAAAGGTCATTCTCTGACCCAGATCAAAGGGCGCGGCAAGGACCGCGCCCTTTCAATTTCGGAGCCTGATGGCAATGGCAAACACCCTTCCGGAAATCTATCTTGTCCGTCACGGCGAAACCGAGTGGAGCCTGTCCGGACGACACACTGGCCGCAGTGATATCCCGCTCACCGAAAACGGCGAGTTGGCCGCGCGTCAGGTCGGTCCACGTCTTGCGGGCAAGAGCTTCGCGGCCGTCTGGTCGAGCCCGTCGCAACGCGCACGCAACACCTGCGAACTTGCCGGCTTCGGAGTTGGCGCGATCGTCAAGGACGATCTGGCTGAGTGGGACTATGGCGACTACGAGGGCGTCACCAGCAAGGAAATTCATGCGACCCGACCAGGCTGGCAGCTGTTTCACGACGGCTGCCCGAACGGCGAGGCGGCGAACGACGTTGGTGCACGGGCAGACCGGATCATTTCGGGCCTCCGGCAGGCCAATGCCCCGATCCTGATTTTCTCCAGCTCGCACTTCCTGCGCGTTCTCGGCGCCCGCTGGCTCGAATTGCCGCCGACATCCGGCGCGCGCTTCATCCTCGACACCACAAGCATCAGCGTTCTCGGCTACGAGCATGACCTGACGGAACCGGTCATTCGGCGATGGAACCAGCGCTGAAAGGTCGCCCCGGCGGCCATGAATTGGACCTTGACCCGCGCCTTGACCGATCGCTAGATGGCGTCATGCAACAGATCGGCGGAATGAACGGGCGCGTTGCGGATGCGCCATCGAACAACTGGGTTTATCGGGTCCTGCCTCCGTGGCTCTGGCCCTACGCGCAGCTTGCACGCTGGGATCGGCCGATCGGCTGGCAGTTGCTGATGTGGCCCTGCTTCTGGTCGGCGACAATGGCTGCCAACGCCGCAGCCACTCTCGGCCAGTTTTCGGGCGGCCAGCTGGTTTTCCATCTCGTGCTCTATTTCATCGGTTCAGTCGCGATGCGCGGGGCAGGGTGCACATACAACGATCTGGTTGACCACAAGATCGACATGGAAGTGGCGCGAACTCGTTCGCGGCCGCTGCCGTCGGGTCGGGTGACGCGCAACCAGGCCAAGGCGTTCATCGTCCTGCAGGCGCTGGTTGGGCTGCTGGTCGTGCTGCAGTTGAACTGGTTTGCCGTCATCCTCGGCGTCCTCTCGCTCGCCATTGTGGCACTTTATCCCTTTGCCAAGCGCTTTACGGATTGGCCGCAGTTCTTCCTTGGCCTTGCCTTCTCCTGGGGTGCCTTGATGGGCTGGGCCGCGATTTTCGGGAGCCTCTCGCTGGCGCCTATTTTCCTCTACGTCGCCTCGGTGGTCTGGACGATCGGTTACGACACCATCTACGCCCATCAGGACAAGGAGGACGACGAACTGATTGGCGTTCGTTCCACCGCGCGGCTGTTCGGCGACAAGACGAAACAGTGGCTCGTCGGCCTCTATGGTCTGACCCTCGTGCTCGCCTTCTGCGCCTTCCTGGCGGCAGGTGTCGGACTGTTCGCCTATCTCGGCCTGCTCATTGCCGCCGGTATGTTTGCGTGGCAAATCGTAACGCTGGATATCAACGACGGCGAGCAATGCCTGGCCCTGTTCAAATCCAACAATCGCGTCGGACTGATCATCTTTGCCGGCCTTTTCTTGTCGCTGCTCTTTGTCTTGCCTTAGGCACGATACGGAAGACCAAGACGAAAAACCCGGCACAATGGCCGGGTTTTCGGTTTTGGCAGATCGCCCCGCTCAGCTGCGGGCGATGATTTCCTTGCCTTCGATCTTCATGGCGACGCCGAGCTTGCCGGTCGTGCGACGCACGAGGAAGCGCGGGCGGCGGTTGGCGAAGTAGGAGTGGCGGCGGCGCGGCTTCAATGCGCTGGTCCGCAGGTCGCCGAGATGTTCTTCCAGTGGACGGGCAATGCCATCTGCCTCGACCATCAGCATCGGAATGCGGAAGGCTTCCGACCAGCTGCGCCAGTCGGCGGCAATATCCGCCAGGTCGTGAGCGACCAGAAGGGGTACGCAGAGCTCCGGATCTTCGTGGTGAAGCTCCAGGGTTACGGTGACCTCGCCGTTGCCATGGTCGATGGCGCGGGCGGCAACGCCCTTGAAGGCGCGCTTGGGAAGTGCGATCGAAAGCGGCAGGCCGCTCGAGGGGAGAACCTTGCGCAGGATAGCGCCACGTTCGTCGATCGTTATGCTGACGTCACTTGTGGAGTCGTGGATGGCGTAGCTGACCTGTTGGGGAAAGCGAGACGGATCGAGACGCAGTGTCGTTCCAGCCCATACGGGCTTCATAACGGTGTTGTTCATGTTCATTCTACCCTTGTCTTACCTGAGAGCCGGTTTCCGGTCTTCTCCTCGGGGCTTTTCGCCCTCTATGGCTCGACAATAGGCGCCGCCTGTTCGAGACAGCTTAAAAATCGCGGTTAAGAAAACTTTGCCTCCCTTAATGGTTATCAAAACCGAAGCCGGCAAGGTTTCCGGAGGGTGAACGCCGGCTGTCTCATATTGCAACGCAAGATGGGTAAGTCTCGGGTAAGCTTTTTATCGCAAAATGGCGCAGAACCACTCTGTCGTACTTTGAAGACTTTGCCGGAAAAGGGCGTGTTATGATCTCTGCTTCGATGGCCTACAACATAGTGTCGGGGAACATTAAGCAGAGCCTCGATCGCGTTGCCTCCCAGGCTACGGTCAAGCGCGACGCCGACTACTACAAGGACAACATCAACAAGGTCAAAGACGTCGACGATTTCCTCGGCAACTACAGGCTCTACAGCTATGCGATGAAGGCCTATGGCCTCGACGACATGACCTACGCCAAGGCCTTCATGAAGAAAGTCCTGGAGAGTGATCTGACCGATGCCGGCAGCTTCGCCAACAAGCTGACCGATACGCGCTACAAGGAATTTGCCGCCGCGTTCAACTTCAATTCGCCGGCAGCGGATGCGCAAAGCGACGCGCAGGAAGACGATCTGATCGGCCTCTACACGCAGTCCTTTGCCGACGAGAGCAAGAATGCGGCGACGGAGACCGACTACTACGGCAATGCGATCGATGCAGCGCAGGATGTCTCGGATATCGTCGGTGACAGCCGTGTCCGGACCTATGTCCTCAAGGCCTACGGCATTGATCCTACATACGTCTCCAATGACTTCTTGACGCAGGTTCTGACCAGCGACGTCAACGATCCGAACAGCTTCGTGAACGTCAACGGCAACGAAAAATATCAGGCGCTTGCTGCGCAATTCAGTTTTAATGCCGATGGCACTGTCAATGGCGCGGCGCAGACCGCTGCCCAAAAGGACGCCGTCATGGAACAGTACAACTTGACTGTTCCGTCGATCGTCACCCCTGCCGCAGCGGACTACAACAAAGCCTACTACCTGTCCAAGATCGGAGCGATCACCAGCGTCGACGATCTTCTCGCTGACAGCCGCCTAACGTCCTACATCAAGACGGCCTTCGGCATGTCTCAGGATTTCAGCACCGCAGCGCTGAGACTCGTGCTGACCGATGCCAGCTACGCGACGTCTCTGGATCTCAGCGAAGCCAATCAGGCGTTCAACTTCAATTCCGACGGGACGATCAACGGCGCGGCGGCGTCCTACACGGCGCAGACGCCCGATCAGATAAAGACCATGGGCGACCTGGCCGCCTCGGCGACCAGCTACTACCAGTCCACGATCGTTAACATCACCAATGTCGACGATCTCGTCGCCGACGCAGGGCTGACGCGCTATATCAAGGATGCCTATGGCATACCGCAGACCTTCAGCGATGCCGATTTCAAGAGCGTTCTCACCGACGCAACCTATGCCGCCAGCCTTGGCTATGATGCGGTCCATTCGGCTTTCAACTTTCAGGCAGATGGCAGCGTACCGGATGACGTCAATGCGCAGACCTCCGCTCAGGCGCGCGTGACCAGTTCAGGCGCGCGCTCCAACCTCGATTACTTCCAGAGCACGATCGGCACGATTTCCAATGTCGACCAGTTGATCGCGGATACGAAGCTGACCAGCTTTATCAAGTCGGTCTACCAGATGCCGGCCAATATCAGTGATGCTGATCTCAAGAACATCTTGATTGATCCCAGCTTCGCTGCCGCGCAGGGCTTCAGCAATGTCAACGCAGGCTTCAGTTTTGCTGCCGATGGCTCGGCCGCGGCCGCCTCCGGTCCGCAAAGCGCCGAACAACTGATGAACACCACCGACAGCTATTCGGTCCGCTATGACGACGCACAACAAGAGGCCATGGACGCGGCCGTCGCCAATTACAAGGAGCGGATGAGCGACGACAACATCAAGAAAGTGGACGATTTCCTCCGCTCCAACGCGACGGCGGATCTCGACAACAGCAACGATGGCTTGCCGGATCCCTATCAGATGGCGCTGCGCGCCTACGGGCTGACGGAGCAGGACGTGCCGCGTTCGACACTGCGCAAGTTGCTGAAGAGCGACCCTTATGATCCGAACGGCTATGTCGCCTCGTTCAAGGACGAGCGCATCACCAATCTCGTCCGCGCCTTCAACTTCGGCAGCGACGGCAAGATCACGTCGGAAGTGCAGGCGCTGTCACCCGCTGTCATGGCCAAGTACGCGACGAACTACAAGTCGCGCGCCACCTTGGGAATGGACGACGGCTCGATCAAGGACAAGGCTTCGAAGGACGCGACGAAGGCCGTCGATGATTTCGCCAAAGGCATGGCCGAGGTGAAGTCGCTTGATGATTTCCTGAAGAACGACAAGCTGACCAGCTTCGTGCTGAAGGCGAATGGTCTCGATCCGAAGAAGTACGACGACGAAACCTTGCGGAAAATCTTCACGTCGGATCCGTCCGATTCCAAGAGCTATCTGAATACAAAGGCGGACTCCAAGTTCAAGGAAATCGTTGCCGACTTCAACTTCGATACCGCCGGAGACCTGACACGCGCCAAGATCGGCGCCGTTCAGAATGTTGGCGCCGAGGATCGGACCCAGACGAACTATCTTCAGCAGACTCTCGAAACGCAGCAGGGTGAAAGCAACGACGGCGTGCGTCTTGCTCTCTATTTCGCCCGCAAGGCTCCCGACATAACCTCGCTCTACAGCATTCTCGGGGACAAGGCGTTGTTCCAGGTCATCACAACCACCTTCAGCCTGCCGAGCGGTATTTCCAGCATGGATGTCGAGAAGCAGGTCGATCTTCTGAAGAAGTTCGTCAATCTCGACGACCTTCAGGATTCGAAGAAGGTCGACAAGCTGTTGAAGCGGTTCACCGCAATGTATGACCTGCAGAACAATTCCAACAACTCACCGGCGCTCAGCATTCTGACCGGTGGCACATCGGGCTGACCGCCTTAGCAGCGACCTCCTCTAGTCGACATTGACGACCTTTCCGGGATTCATGATGCCGGCCGGGTCGAAGGAGCGCTTGATCCTGCGCATCAGTTCCATTTCGATCGCCGGACGGATCGATGCCAGCTCATCACGTTTCAGTTGGCCGATCCCATGCTCGGCGGAAATCGATCCGCCATGTGCCAGGACGAAACCATGGACGATATGGTTCATCTCGTGCCAGCGCTCAAGGAAAGCCTGCTTGTCCGCGCCGACGGGCTGGGAAATGTTGTAATGAATATTGCCGTCGCCCATGTGGCCGAACGCGCAGATGCGGGCGCCCGGCATCGCAGCCATGACGGCTTCGCCGGCCTCGTGCATGAAGGCCGGGATCGCCGAAACCGGCACGGAAACGTCATGCTTGATCGATCCGCCCTCCGGCTTCTGCGCCTCCGACATGCTTTCGCGCATATGCCAGAGCGCCTTCTGCTGAGCGACGGAAGAGGAGATCGCCGCGTCTTGAACCAACCCGGCCTCGAAGCCTTGCTCGAGCAGCGCCGTCATCATCCGCTCGGCCGTCTCGGCGGAGTCGGACGTGGAAATATCGACGAGCACGTACCAGGGATGCGCCGACTCCAACGGATCGCGTACGCCCTCGATGTTGCGCGCGGTGATTTCGACGCCGAAACGCGGCATGAGCTCAAAACCGGTGAGCGAGGTGCCGCAGAGGCTGGAAGCAAGGTTGAAGAACGCAAGCGCATCCTCGACCGAATTGAGCCCGGCGAATGCAACCTGCTTGCCGAGCGGTTGCGGAAAGAGCCTCAGCACCGCGCCGGTGATGATGCCGAGAGTGCCTTCGGCGCCGATGAAGAGGTCACGCAAGTCGTAGCCGGTGTTGTCCTTCTTCAGGCGGCGCAGCCCATCCCAGACCTCGCCGGTCGGCAGCACCACCTCGAGGCCGAGGCAGAGGTGGCGCATGTTGCCGTAGGCAAGCACGGCCGTGCCGCCGGCGTTGGTCGAGAGATTGCCGCCGATCCGGCACGACCCCTCGGACCCAAGCGTTAGCGGAAACAACCTGCCATGCGCTTCTGCCGCCTTCTGCACGTCGGCAAGGATCGCGCCGCCATCGGCGACGAGAACGTTGGCCACCGGATCGACATCGCGAACCTTGTTCATGCGTTCGAGCGAGATGATGATATCGGACTTGCCTTCACGCGGGGTCTGGCCGCCGACGAGGCCGGTGTTGCCCGTCTGAGGCACCACCGCGGTGCCGGTTTCGCTCGCAAGCTTCAGGATTGCCGACACCTCTTCGACCGAGCCCGGCTTCAGCAGGAGAGGCGAGGAGCCATGGTAGAGGCCGCGGTTTTCGATCAGATGCGGCGCGAGATCCGCTTCGCTGCGGAAGGCATGTTTCTCGCCAACGATGGCGGTGAAACGGTCGAGAAGTTCGGGGGAAACGCTGCTCATCGAAACTCGGTCCTTCTTGTTATTCTCGTGGGGCGGCGGCGCGGCGCAGCCGGTCGTTGATGGCCTCGCCAAGTCCCTCGTCGGGAATGGCCGAGAAGGCGATCGTCACAGCGCCGCTGGCATCGGCTCTCTTCATATAGTCGAACAGGTTCGCCGCCGCTTCGGCAAGATCGCCGTCGTGGCTGAGATTGAGAACGATCCTGGCATCATCGGCGCCGGCAACTGCGGTCTTGCCAAACGCAATCAACGCCTCGCCAGCATCGACGTGGGTTGCGTCCAGTCGGACAGTTGCACCCGGAGCGTAGTGGGACGCCAACATTCCTGGTGCCTCGATGGCTGCGGACGCTTTCCGGGATCGCAGAAGCTTTTGACCGGCCACGCGTTCGATCTCCGAGGCTGGCAAACCGCCTGGCCTGAGCAGCCGGACCTTGCCATCCTCGACCTTGACGATCGTCGACTCGACACCGACGGCGCTCGCACCAGCATCGAGGATCAGCCTGATGCGCTCGCCGAGATCGGCATCGACATGGGCGGCGCTGGTCGCGCTGATTTTGCCGGAGGTGTTGGCGCTGGGCGCTGCGAGCGGTCGCCCGAAGGCGCGGATCAGCTCGCCGGCAAAGCCCTTCGGAACGCGGATACCGACCGTGTCGAGACCTGCGGTCGCCAGGGAATGAATGGCGCTTCGGGGCTTCAGCGGCAGCACGAGCGTCAGCGGGCCGGGCCAGAAGGCTTCGGCCAGCGCGCGTGAAACCGGGTCGAACTCCGCATAGTCTTCGGCCATGGCAAGATCGGCCATATGGCAGATCAGCGGGTTGAAGCGCGGGCGGCCCTTGGTCTCGTAGATATGGGCGATCGCCACCGGATTTGTGGCATCGGCGGCAAGGCCGTACACCGTCTCCGTCGGGATCGCGATCGGAAACCCTTCGCCAAGCACCGCGCAACCGGCTTTGATGGCCTCTTGCCTGTCTTTCGTGATGTCGATCGATCGTGCCATGCGCTGCCCGGATTGCTGTCCGGCAGTCCTTATGCTTTCCCAGCGGCAGGATCAATATCAGAGCTATGCTCCGATCAGAGTTGGCGAATGATCTCGCGCAATTGTTCGTTGCGCGCGCCAAGTAGAAGTACGTTCTTGATGGCGACCTGCGGATCGTCGGTGCGGAAAAGTATGCCGTTGCCCCGCACCGAGCGGTCGATCGTCATCTTTTCCGGTGTGTGTTCGCCAGGCTTGATGGCGACCGCGAAGTACATGCGCGAATATTTGACATCGATCCTGTCAAAGAAATTGTCGTTGTCGCCGATGTCGGCGTAGAAATTCGCGATGTAGAAGGCCCAGCTGACCTCCTCGTAGCGGGCGAATTTCGTCCGCGACGCCGTTACGTGGCAGTAGCCGAGATGCGGGCTGTCCCGCAGCGTCCGATGGAACAGCATCTTCGGAAACTGGATCGAGCGGTGGAAGCCGTTGATATTCTGATGCGTCTTTTCGCCGGCATTCGCCAGCGTGCGGCCGGTCCTCTCGGCGACTTCGTCATGCGTGAGATAGCGCCGTTCTTCGGCGAGCCAGTGCGCCCGCGTCCGCGTGATCTTACCGGTACGCAGGAATTCCGAATGCGAAGCCGCCGGCGTCGCGTTGCGGGCATTGAGGCTATTACTGGCGTCGAAATAGCGAAGCTTCGCCATGGTAGGTATCCGCATGCGTGTCTGATGTGGCGAGGATAGGCAATCATGCTTAATGGTGTGTTAAACGCTGCCTCCATCGCGGATCGACAAGATCAGGGCCAGGTAGCTAGGTCGCAATTGCGAGAGCGGTGGTAACACTACGTCGAAATCCCAAGTGTGAATTGGCTTGCGCTGATGTCGTAATTGACCTTTGTTGCCGGGAACGAGGCAAGCGGAAGCGGAATGATGCAGCCGATTCCGGGCTCCTTTGCTGCCTGTCGTCATTTTCGAAGCCGATGTCGCTTTACAACCAAGCGCCGCGGGCCGGCGGTGGTTAAATGCCCTTCAAGAAAATCTCCTGACGGAGAGGGAGCGAAGCTTCCGGCGGCTCTCGCCTTCGACCTAAGCGGCGGCCCAACTATACGAGGATGTGCAGATGGATATTCGCAACAACGTATTGCGGCAACTCAAGGCCCGCCGGGAAGGCTTCAGTCTCGAGCAGCCATTCTATATCGACGAGGATTATTTCAAGCTCGATATGGAAATGATCTACTACCGCGATTGGCTCTTCATGGGCCACGATTGCGAGCTGCCGAAAGCCGGGGCTTATTTCACGGTCCAGATCGGCCAGTATCCAGTCGTCATCGTGCGTGGACGAGACAACCTCATCCGTGCCTTCCACAACAGCTGTCGCCACCGTGGCTCGCGTGTCTGCACCAAGGAGCACGGCTCGTCCGTTCGTCTCGTGTGCCCGTATCACCAGTGGACCTACGATCTCGATGGCAAGCTCGCGTTTGCCCGCCACATGGGCGATGATTTCGACAAGACCGGCTATGGCCTGAAGCCCGTCCATTGCGAGAGCTTCGGCGGCTATATCTTCATCTGTCTCGCCGAGAACGCGCCGGACTTCCAGCCGATCCGCGACATGGTTGCGCCCTATATGCTGCCGCATCGCCTGAGCGAGGCGAAGGTCGCCTTCCAGAGCACGATCATCGAAAAGGGCAACTGGAAGCTTGTCTGGGAAAACAACCGCGAGTGCTATCACTGCGCGGCCAACCACCCCGAACTCTGCCGCACCTACCCGGAAGCGCCGAGCGTCACCGGCACGGATGGCGGCGCCGACGATCCGGAAATCGCTGGACATTGGGCACGCTGCGAGGCCGGAGGCCTGCCGAGCAAGTTCCAGATTTCTCCGGATGGCCAGTTCCGCACGGCTCGCATGCCGTTGATCGAGGATGCCGAGAGCTACACCATGTCCGGCAAACGCGCCGTCAAGCTGCCCCTTTCGGAGGACGTGACGCTTGATCGCATCGGCACGATGCTGCTGTTTCATTATCCGACGACCTGGAACCACATTCTCGGCGACCACGCGATTTCGTTCCGGGTGCTGCCGCTCAGCGCCAACGAGACCGCGGTCACGACGAAGTGGCTTGTGCACAAGGATGCCGTCGAGGGTGTGGATTACGATCTGGCCGAACTTACCCACGTCTGGACCGAGACCAACGATCAGGATCGCCGTATCGTCGAGGAGAATGCGTTCGGCATCCACTCGCCGGCCTACGAGCCCGGCCCCTATTCGATGCTGCATGAGGGCGGCGTGATGCAGTTCCTCGAATGGTACTCGAACTTCATGGTCAATCGCCTGCAGGGCGATCAGGCGAAGCTCTCCGTCGTCGCCTGATCTGCTGAGAAAGCTACCTCCCGAGTGGCCTCGTCTCCCTGTGAGACGGGGTCTTTTTTAAGCGCGCGCCTCAGAAGTCGCGACGAGCTCGGACCACTTGGCTCTGTGGTATCGAAGAGCTGACGATGGGATCCGGGGCAAGAGCTGCGATGTCCATCGCCGGACTTGCGCGCGGTTCCATCTCGATCTTGGCGAGAATGAGCGGCGGGTCGGGTTCGCGCGCCGGCAGAAGGTTGCCGCGCGCCCATATTTTTGCGAGTTTCGCCCGGCTCATCGGCGCGACGTTGACATCGATGTCGGTCAGCGTGCCCGGTACGCGATACGGACAGCGGCGCTTGCTGCAGTTCGTACCGGATGAGAACTGCCACATCAGATAGTTGTCCCAGTTGCCCATCGGGAACACACCCTTCACATCGGGCTTGTATCGCGCATACCAGATCGGCAGCCGCGCCAGCACGGGATAGTCGTTGCGGTAGGCTGCGATGTAACGGGCAGTGTTGTGGTTGGTATAGAGAACCGGGTAGCGTCCGGTTCGCGCCCTGATATGACCGGCGAATATCTGCGCGTCCTCCAACGACATGAATTTCTGAGGATCGATCCCCTCGAGGTCGAGAATCATCATCTCGTCGTCCTTGGGATCGGCGTATTCAAGGAAATGGTTGGCCTGGTCGACGGGATTTCCCGGTCGCGCAAGGTGATAGGAGCCCCAGAGAAGGCCCGCCGCCCGCGCCACAAGCCGCCGCGTCTGGAACAGTTCGCGGCTCACCGCATATTTGCGCCACATGGTCTTGCAGTGGGCGACCGTGTCCCCGGCATGGTCGCCGGTGCAGGAGAAGCTCTCCGGAAGTCCGTCGGAGGCCTTCGAGATGAAGGCGGCGATACGCTTGTCGGAGAGCAGAGAATTCCAGTCGATCGTGTTTAATTCATAAGCGTCGACAACGAGCGCGTTGCTGGCGTTCTTCCAGGGAAGGGCATCGGCAGAGGCAGCCTGCGTCGGTATCCCCGCGGCAAGCGCTGGAACCACCAAGCGAAGCAGAAAATTTCTCCAGGATTGCCTCATGGAGTGAGCGTGATGAAAGGCGGTTAATGCCCGGTTAATCCGGGATCGCTTAAGAACGGAAAGTCGCGCCAACGTCATGAAAACCGGTCATTGGAACGTTTTCATAGCCTTCGCGTTATCGTGCGCGCGTATTCCAACCTGGAAATGGAGATTCCATGACTGGATTTTTTAAGAAGATAGCGATTGCCGTTATTTCCCTTGTCACGCTGGTAAGTGGCTATGCGCCCTTGCAGGCGATGCAGATGCCAGCCTTGCCGCAGGTTGAAAAGTCCGGTGACGTTCAGGACGTCCAGTATTGCCGAGGCCCGTACTGCCGCCCCGGCTATCGCCCCGGATACCGTCCGGGCTACTATCCCGGCTACCGCCCTGGCTACTATCCGGGTTACCGCCCAGCCTATCGGCCTGGCTGGTACGGTGGCTACCGTGGGTATCCTTACTACCGAAACGGCTACCGTTACTACAACGGCTATTGGTTCCCGCTTGCGGCCTTCGGCGCCGGCGCTGTAATCGGTGGCGCGATCGCCTCGCAGCCGACCTATGTGGCGCCGCCCGCCGCTCCGCTGGCTTCGAGCCATGTCGCCTGGTGCGAAGCGCGCTACCGCTCCTATCGCGCCTACGACAATACCTTTCAGCCATACAACGGCCCGCGCCAGCAGTGCGTTTCTCCGTATTGAGTGAAGCTGGATACAACTCAAAAGCCCGGCAGCGATGCCGGGCTTTTGCGTTCAGAGAATGCGGACGCGCTTCAGCAGCCACCATGCCAGCACGATCGAGGCGATGATCAGCGCCACCGCATATTCGGTTCCGCCGCTCCCCTCGGCAAAAGGCAGGTTGGTGGTGTTCATGCCAAAGAAACCCGTCACCAACGTCGGCGGCAGCAGGAAGGCTGTCATGATCGATAGAATGTAGAGGTGACGGTTCGTCTCGGACGACAGTTTTGAGTCGATTTCTTCATGCAGCAGGCGGGCGCGGTCTTGCAGGGCATAGATGTCGTGGTCGACCGTTTCGAGGCGGCTCGTCAACCGTCCGGCAACATCATCGAAACCAAACGGCATTTCGTCGTCATGCGAAGCGGCGGCGCGGCGCATCAGGGCGAGCACCGTTCTCAGGTGCCGGTGTAACCGAACGACCGTGCGACGGACGGGCGCGAGCCGCAAGCGTTCGTCGCGCGGCGCTGCGTCATAGACGAAATCCTCGATGGCATTGAGCTCCTCGGTCATCTCCATCACGATCGAGATCAACGTACGCTGGAACTCGATCACCAGGGTTTCAAACAAATCGACAGGCCGTTCGAACTTCTTGGGATTCTTCTCGACCATGACGCGAACGCGCTCGATGCTGCGCAGCGGCTGCAGCCGGGTCGTGATGATGAAGCAGTCGGAGATCGCAAAATGCAGCCAACCGAGATCGGCTGTTTCGCGATCGAACTCACGTTGGCAGTCGACGAGGGTGCCGTAGAGCATTTGTTCGTCCACGGTAATGGCCGCATGCGTATCGCGCGTGACCAACGCTGCCTTGGCATCGTCGCTTAAGCTCTCGATCGTATCGAGCAGACCGGGAACCCTGGCGTCGGCCAGGTTGAGATGCAGCCAGTAGAAGCCGCCGCCGTTCGTAAGTTCGGTCTGCGGCGCGCTGTTTGCGAGCCGCATTGCCTTGCCGCCGTCCGTCGGGAAGCGGTAGGCCCACACGAGTCCCGGGATGGTGACGGGCAAAGTATCCATTGGTGCGCCGGTCCTCTTGCGATGGCGGTATGTGTCCTTAGAGATTCTCTATGACGGCTGTTTGTGCAAGTGCGCAATACTGCCGATACCATACTCCCCGCCGGATTGTTGTCGGAAGTTTAAAATTGACGTTTACGTAAAAATCAATTAGCTCTGCCGATGGAGGTGCCGGAGGGCTTTGCGGCTCGAGGGCCTGCAATGCGAGGAGGTCAAGAATGTACAAAGCGCCTGTCGATGAGATTGCGTTCACGCTGAAGCACGTTGCCGGATTGGGGAACGCGCTCGACGCGGGTTTGCTCGGTGATCTTGGAGAGGATCTCGTCGATGCGATCCTTCATGAAGCGGGACGATTTGCCACAGATGAAGTGGCCCCGCTCGCGGAGATAGGCGACCGCCAGGGGTCGCGGCTGGTGGATGGAAAGGTCGTGACGCCGGATGGCTGGCGCGATCTCTATCGGAACTGGAGCGCCGGCGGCTGGAACGGACTGACGGCACCTGAAGAGTTTGGCGGGCAGGCGCTGCCGCACATGCTGAACGTCGCGGCGCTGGAGATGTGGAACTCCGGCTCCATGGCCTTCGCGCTCTGCCCGACGCTGACCATGGGGGCAATCGAGGCTATCAACAGCCACGGTTCCGACGAACTCAAGAATACCTATCTCGCAAAGCTTGTCTCCGGTGAATGGACCGGCACGATGAACCTGACGGAGCCGCACGCCGGCTCCGATCTCGGCGTGCTCAAGACCCGTGCCGAGCGCCGAGACGATGGCACCTACCGCATCTTCGGCCAGAAGATCTTCATCACCTGGGGCGAGCACGATGCGGCCGACAACATCGTTCATCTGGTCCTAGCCCGCCTGCCGGATGCACCAGCAGGGACGCGCGGTATCTCCCTGTTCCTGGTGCCGAAATTCCTCGTCAATACGGACGGCTCGCTTGGCGCCCGCAACGATCTCTTCGCCCACTCTCTGGAACACAAGCTCGGCATCCACGGCTCGCCGACCTGCACGATGATCTATGGCGATGGCAAGTTCGGCTCCGAGAAGGGGGCGATCGGCTGGCTGGTCGGCGAGGAGAACAAGGGCCTCGCCTGCATGTTCACGATGATGAACAACGCCCGCCTCGCCGTCGGCATGCAGGGCGTTGCCGTTGCCGAGGCAGCGACGCAGAAGGCGATCGGCTACGCCAAGGAGCGTACCCAGGGCAAGGCACCCAGCTGGACCGGCGGTGGCATGAGCCCGATCATCGAACATCCCGACGTTACCCGCATGCTGCTGACGATGAAGGCGCTGACTCAGGGAGCACGAGCAATTTCCTACGCCTGCGCCCACGCCATCGACATGTCGCATCGCGCCTCCGACGGAAGGCCGCACTGGCAGGAGCGCGCTGCGCTGCTGACCCCGATCGCCAAGTCCTTCTCCACCGATGTCGGCGTCGACGTTGCCTCGCTCGGCATTCAGGTGCACGGCGGCATGGGCTTCATTGAGGAAACGGGCGCTGCGCGTTACCTGCGCGATGCCCGCATCGCGCCGATCTATGAAGGCACCAACGGCATTCAGGCAATCGATCTGGTCACCCGGAAACTGACACTCTCCAACGGCGACCAGGTCCGCGGTTTCATCGCCGAATTGAACGAGATTGCCGATCAGGTCCGCCATTCCAATCTCGAGGGCTTCGGCGCGACGGCAAACCAGCTCGACGCAGCGATAACCGACCTCGGCGAAGCGACGGACTGGCTGTTGGCGAAGGTTGGCGATGGCAAGACGACTGAGGCGCTAGCCGGCGCGACACCCTATCAGCGTCTCTTCGGCCTCGTCCTGACCGGCTGCTACCTTGCCAAGGGCGGGCTCGCACCGGCGCAGGATGGTGGCGCCGAGCGGCGCATCGCGCTCTGCCGCTTTGCCGCGGAAAATCTTCTTTCGGAAGTTACGGCGCTGAAGGACTGCGTCATCAACGGCGCCGCAAGCCTTGCCGCTGCCAAGATCATTCTTGCCTGAGGGACCATCATGACAGAGCACGTCATCGTCGAACGGGATGCAGCGCATCCCGGCATCCAGATCATCCGTTTCAACCGGCCGGAAAAGAAAAATGCCATCACCCGGGCGATGTATCGGAAGATTGCGGATGCGCTGATCGCAGCCAATGGCGACACAGGAATTCGCGCGACGGTCTTCCTTGGCACCGAAGGCTGCTTCTCCGCCGGCAACGATCTCGGTGATTTCCTGGCTGCTGCGATGGGCGGGGCCATGCCGCGGGAAATCGTCGAGTTTCTCTATGCCATGGTCCGCTCGGAAAAGCCGATCGTCTCCGGCGTGGACGGCCTGGCGATCGGGATCGGCACGACGATGCACATGCATTGCGACCTGACCGTCGCCTCCGCGCGCAGCCAGTTTCGCACGCCGTTCGTCGATCTCGCTCTTGTCCCGGAAGCAGCGTCCAGCCTGCTTGCGCCGCGCATCATGGGACAGCAGCGTGCCTTTGCGCTTCTGGCTCTCGGCGAAGGCTTCTCCGGCGAGGAAGCGCGGGAAGCCGGACTCGTCTGGAAGCTCTGCGCGGCCGACGAGGTCGAAGCTACGACGCTGGCGACCGCCGCCAAACTCGCAGCCAAGCCGCCCGAGGCACTGAAGATCGCCCGTGACCTGATCCGCGGCGACCGGGAGGAAATCATCACCCGCATTGACGATGAGGCACGCCACTTCTTCGAACGCCTGCACAGCGCCGAAGCGAGGGCGGCCTTCGAAGCCTTCATGCGGCGTTGACTGGAAAAATTCGAATTCCGTAGAATTTTAAGTCAGTTTTAAATGCCCCTCTAATATTAGGGGCTTGACGGCGCGCGCCGATGTCGCGGTCGTCCGGGCGCATGAGGCGCTTTGTTCAGCTTTGCCCATAGCCTGCGCATCGAGCAGCCCGCGTTCGTCAAACACGGCGCGGACCGCTCACGAAAGGAAAATCCTTGAAAAAGAAGACGAATTTGATGACGCGCATCCTCGTTGCCGCGTCTGCCGTTGTCCTCGTGGCGTTTGCCGCCTTTTCCTATTACATCAATTCCGTCGAGCAAAGCACCGCGACGGCGGCAATCGAAGCCAACATCAACTCTTCGGGCGAGCAGGCTGCGCACAGCCTGGCCAACTGGATGAACGGCCGCGTGACGCTGACCGCCATGGTGGCCAACGCCATCGGTCGCGCCGTCGACCAGAAGGGCGTCGAGACCGTGCTCCAGAATGATGTTCTGACCAGCCAGTTCGTCAGTACCTATTTCGGTGACGAGCAGGGCGTCTTCACCATGTGGCCGAAGCTGCCGATGCCGGACGGCTATGATCCGCGCAAGCGCCCCTGGTATCAGGATGCAGTCAAAGCCAACGCCAGCGTCATGACCGAGCCCTACGTGGATGCCTCGAGCGGAGATCTCATCATCAGCTCGGCAGTTCCCGTCAGCCGCGGTGGCAAGCTGGCCGGCGTCGTCGGCAGCGACTTCTCGCTGAAGACCATGGTCGACATGATCAAGGAGATCGACCTTGGTGGCAAAGGCACCGCCTTCCTCGTCAACAAGAGCGGCCAGATCCTGATCCATCCGGATGCGAAGCTGGTGACGAAAACGCTCGCCGACGCGTTTCCGGCTGAGACCCCGGCGATCAAGTCGGCTCTTGTCCCGACCCGGTTCGCCGGCAAGGACGTGCTTGTCAGCTTCATGCCTGTTGCCGGTCTTCCGTCAGTCGAATGGTATCTCGGCTTCGTTGTCGACAGCGACGCTGCCTTCGCCTCGCTGAACGAGTTCCGCATTGCCGCAACCGTTGCCACTATCCTTGCCGTCGGTCTGATGATCGCAGCGATGGCCTGGTTGCTGCACGGCCTGGTGATCCGTCCAGTCACCGACATGACCGCCGCGATGCAGAAGCTTGCCGCAGGCGACCTATCGGTTACGATTCCGGGCGAGCAGCGCCGCGACCAGATCGGCTCGATGGCCGAAGCTGTTGCCGTCTTCAAGAACAACGCGATCGACCGCGAACGTCTCGAAGGGGAGGCGGAAACCGGCCGCGCCCTCACCGAGCGTGAGCGTCTGGACCGCGAGCAGCAGAAGAGCCGCGAGGCCACCGAAATCCGTCACGCCGTCGATGCGCTTGCGAGCGCTCTGGGGGCATTGTCGGAAGGCAATCTCGGCCATCGCATCGACACGCCGTTCGCGTCGCATCTGGACCGTCTTCGCACTGACTTCAACAGCGCGGTCAGCAAGCTCCACGGCGCGCTGCATGCGGTCGGCAACAACGCTCATGCGATCGACGCCGGCGCAAGCGAGATCCGCACCGCAGCGGATGGTCTTGCCCGCCGTACCGAGCAGCAGGCAGCCTCGGTCGAGGAAACGGCCGCGGCGCTCGAGGAGATCACCACGACCGTCAAGGACACGGCGCGTCGCGCCGAGGAAGCCGGCGATCTCGTCTCGCGCACCCGCAACGGAGCCGAAGAGTCCGGCAACATCGTCCGCAAGGCCGTGTCGGCAATGACCGAAATCGAACAGTCGTCGCAGAAGATCGCCAACATCATCGGCGTCATCGACGATATCGCCTTCCAGACCAACCTGCTGGCGCTGAACGCCGGCGTCGAGGCCGCCCGCGCCGGTGAAGCCGGCAAGGGCTTTGCCGTTGTTGCTCAGGAAGTGCGCGAGCTGGCGCAACGCTCGGCCCAGGCCGCGAAGGAAATCGAAAGCCTGATCACTGCCTCGAACAGCCAGGTCCGCTCCGGCGTCACCCTCGTCGGCGACACGGGCAAGGCGTTGGAAGCGATTGTCGGGCAGGTGCAGGAGATCAGCCGCCACGTCGATGCGATCGTGACAGCAACCCGCGAGCAGTCGACCGGGCTGGCCGAGATCAACACGGCCGTCAATACCATGGACCAGGGCACGCAGCAGAACGCCGCCATGGTCGAGGAGCAGACGGCGGCAAGTCACGGACTGGCGCAGGAGGCGGCAAAGCTGATGCAGCTACTTGCCCAGTTCAATCTGCAGACTGCGTCTCAAGGCATGGCGTACAGCCGTCACGCCGCCTGATCGGCATCGAACAGCATCACGGAAACGCCCGCGCTCGTCGCGGGCGTTTTCGTTTGTGACGCACCGATCTCCGGTTGCTTGAAAAATAGTACTTTTAATCAAATTTTACGGATGTTCGTCTTTAGTGACATGCAATGCATGACGCAGGCCGGACATCGTCCGGATACCCTCCGCAACAACCATCGGGACGAAAGTGCACCGGCGATCCATGCGATCGGCCGTGCCATGTCCTCCGTCGCATGAGATAGCCGCATGTCCAAACTGAAGATCAAAACGCTCCTTCCGCTTCTCTTCCTGTCTCTCGTTGTCATTGCGCTGGTGCAAGGTGCGATCGCGGCCTTCTCGCTGACCAATCTGGAAGCCAACACCCGGCAGATCGGCGCGCAGAACATTCCGAACACCGAGCGGCTCTATGCGATCGTCACCACCTTGAACGACGTGCGCCGCAGCTATGCCGACTATCTGCTCGCGACAGGCAAGACGGACTTCCGCAACGCCGAGACGACACTCAAGACCCGTCGCCAGCGTCTCAACACCGCGATCGAAGCCTTCGACAAGCAGCCGAAGAGCGACTACATGAGCCAGAACTTTGGCCGCCTGCAGAAGGCGCTCGCCAACGACGCAGCACTTGCCGACAAGATCATTGCGCTCGCGCTCGACAACAAGCGCAGCCTGGCGAACAGCATCTATCGCGGCGAACTTTCGATGTCCGCCAACAATATCCAGACCCTCGTCGATGGAATGCTGGCCAAGGACCGGCAGTCGACCGATGCGGCGCTCTCGGCCGCATCAGGCAACTACAGTGCAGGCATCCTGTCGATCGTCGGCGGGCTGGCCGTCGCCCTGGCCGTCGCCGTCGCTGCCGCCTTCCTCGCATGGAAGCGTATCTCGCAGCCGATCTCGACGATTGCCGTTCGCATGGCCCGTCTCGCCGATGGCGAGCTCGACGCTGCCGTCCCGTACGCCGGTCGCAAGGATGAGATCGGCGACATGGCCGCAGCCGTCGCCGTCTTCCGCGACAACTCCTTCGCGCGTCTCGATCTCGAGCGCAATGCCGAGCACAACCGCGAACAGGCGCAGCAGGAGCGCTCGCGCAACGAAGCCTCGAAGGCCCGCGAAGCCGCCGAGATCCAGCAGGCCGTCGCAGCTCTTGCGGATGCATTGGGCGCTCTCTCGGAAGGCGACCTGACGCGCACGATCGAGACACCGTTTGCCGATCACCTCGATCGGCTGCGCAGCGATTTCAACGCTTCCGTCGCCAAGCTGCGCGCCGTCTTGCAGGAAGTTGGCGACAACGCGCACGCGATCGACGCGGGTGCCGGAGAAATCCGCACCGCGGCCGACGGTCTTGCCCGCCGCACCGAGCAGCAGGCCGCCTCGATCGAGGAAACCGCAGCCGCGCTGGAAGAGATCACCACCACGGTCAAGGATACCGCGCGTCGCGCCGAGGAAGCCGGTACGCTGGTGAGCCGCACCCGTAATGGCGCTGAAGAATCCGGCAACATCGTTCGCAAGGCGGTTTCGGCAATGACCGAGATCGAGCAGTCTTCGCAGAAGATCGCAAACATCATCGGCGTGATCGACGATATCGCCTTCCAGACCAACCTGCTGGCTTTGAACGCCGGCGTCGAGGCCGCCCGCGCCGGTGAAGCCGGCAAGGGCTTTGCCGTCGTCGCTCAGGAAGTCCGTGAGCTGGCGCAACGCTCGGCCCAGGCCGCGAAGGAAATCGAAAGCCTGATCACCGCCTCGAACAGCCAGGTCCGCTCCGGCGTCACCCTCGTCGGCGACACCGGCAAGGCGTTGGAAGCCATTGTAGGTCAGGTGCAGGAGATCAGCCGCCACGTCGATGCGATCGTGACCGCAACCCGCGAGCAGTCGACCGGGCTGGCCGAGATCAACACGGCCGTCAATACGATGGACCAGGGCACGCAGCAGAATGCAGCGATGGTCGAGGAGCAGACGGCGGCAAGTCACGGACTGGCTCAGGAGGCGGCAAAGCTGATGCAGCTTCTCAGCCAGTTCAACCTGCAGGCCGCATCCTACGGCACGGGATCATCGGGCCGCTACGCCGCCTGATCGACGCGGATACGGTACAGTCGAGAACGCCCGCTGGTCGCGGGCGTTTTTTGTTGCGGTTACTTCTCCAGCGTCGCCACGACCTCGACATGCGGCGTCCACAGGAACTGGTCGATCGGCGTCACGCTGGTGATGCGATAGCCGCCCTCGACGAGCAACGCGAGGTCGCGGGCAAGCGTCAGCGGATTGCAGCTGACGGCGACCACTTTCTTGACCGCCGAACGCGCCAATTCCTTGCACTGGAACTCGGCGCCGGCGCGCGGCGGGTCGAACACCACCGCGTCGTAAGCCTTCAGTTCGGCTGTCATCAGCGGTCGACGGAAAAGGTCTCGCCTTTCGACACTGACGGGCTTCAGGCCCTGCGTGTTGCGGGCGGCATGATCGAGTGCCGCCAGTGGCTTGTCCTCGCTCTCGACTGCATGCACGCGGCCGACACGGGCAAGGCGGAGCGAAAACGTGCCGGCGCCGGCGAAGAGATCGGCGATCCGTTTCGCCTTGCCGACATGCGCGACAACCAGTTCGGCCATCGCTTCTTCCGCGGGCTTGGTCGCCTGCGTGAAGCTGCCGGGCGGCGGCACGACGTTGACGCCGCCGAAATCGACAACCGGCTTCGTTGGCTCGACGAGGATTTCGCCATTCAGCGAAACGCGGGCGATGCCGCGCATGGAAAGCACGGTCTCGATCGCCTTGCGACGCTGCTGGTCGGATAGTTTCTTGATACCGTCGGCGGCAAGATCGAGGCCCGACAGGGTCTCCAATACGGTGATGCGGAATGCCTCGGCGCTGTTGGCCAGTGCCGCCCCAATCGCCTTGATCGCCGGCAGCCTGGCCGTGATGCCCGCCGACGAGATGGGACATTCCTCGATGGCGACGATGTGGTGGCTCTCGGCCTGATTGAAGCCGATGAGCATGTCCTTCTCTGTCCGCCGTGCGGCAAACACAACGCGCCGCCGTTCGCCTGGATGAGCGGCAATGAGGTCACCGACCTCAGGCGCCAGCCCCTTCGATTTCAACGCATCAACGACCAGTTGGCGCTTGAAGCTGCGGTAGGCCGCATCGTTCATGTGCTGCAGGCTGCAGCCGCCGCAGGTGCCGTTGACGCCATCGGGCCCGAAATGCCGGCAGAGAGGATCCTGGCGCTCCGGGGATGGCGTGGTGATCGAGATCAGCGTGCCCTGGCTCTTGACCCGCGCGATGGCGACCGTCTCGCCCGGAAGGGTGAACGGCACATAGACCGGGCCGCCATCCGCGTGCACGATGCCGTCGCCTTGGGCGCCGAGCTTTTCGATCGTAACAGTTTGCGTGCTCAAGGTTTCGTTCCTGCGAGTAGATATTCCTGGTTTCCGTCGCCGCCGGCGATCGGGGAGGGGATGAGGCCGAGGCTCGTCCAGCCCATATCCTCGACGAACCAGCGCTCCAGTTCAGCCGCGACATCAGGCGCCGACGACGGATCCTTGAGCAGTCCGCCCTTTCCGATCGCGTCGCGGCCGGCTTCGAACTGTGGCTTGACGAGGAGAACGGCAACCGCTCCCGTCCCGGCAAGATCAAGCGCCGGCGCGAGCGCCAGCTTCAGCGAGATGAAGGAGACGTCTGACACAATGAAGGTGATCGCGTGTCCGATGTCATCTTCCGTCAAATTGCGTGCATTCAGGCCCTCGATATTGGTCACGCGAGGATCGCCGGAGATACGCGGATGCATCTGCCCGTGGCCGACATCGATCGCCGTGACATCAGTTGCGCCGCGTTGCAGCAGGACCTCGGTAAAACCACCCGTCGACGCGCCGACATCGAGGCAACGGTGCCCCGAAGGATAGAGCTTGAAGTGCTCGAGTGCAGCGGCGAGCTTCAGGGCCGCGCGCGAGACATAGTCCTGCGCCGGGTCATCGATCTCGATGACGGCATCATCGGCGAATAGCGCACCGGCTTTCGTCACCACCTTGCCGTCGATTTTCACGGTGCCGCGTTGCACCGCATCCCGTGCACGGGAGCGGCTGGCGAAAAGGCCGAGGCTGACCAGCAACTGGTCCAGGCGTTGTGTATCTTGATCGGGCATGGCGCTGTCCATGACCGGCAAAGCCATTCGTTGCAAGCCTTTTGTTGAGATCGCCGAAACCGCAGGACGAACCGGCGTCGCTCCGTGACGTGCTGCGCCGCACAAATTTTTAAATAAATCGAAAGCCTTGCCGCCTATGGTTCGGCTGATTGCAGCGGCTCGTGGCCGCTTTTGCCATGATGGCCCTCAATCCGATCTGCCGATCATGTTCGCCGAATTTCCCAAAGGCATGCCTTCGTATGCCGTGGCTTTGCCATGCCTGTGCGCTTCAAGAGAGATTGACTGATGTTGGCCAAGAATATGTCCCTGAACGGTAAGCTCGCCGCGACTTTCGCCGCGCTGATCCTTATCTTTCTGTCCGTTTCCAGCTTTGTTTACTTCAAGGCGGATGTCGTTGCCGAAGCTGCCGTACACCAGAAGAAGTCCGAGCTGCTCGTCAACCAGATCGACGATGCTCTTCAGGCTATGCTTGAGCAGGCCGTCAATCTGCGCGGCTTCCTGCTGTTTCGCAGCGACAGCACCTATGGCGATATTTTCGCGAACCGTGAGCGCATGCTGAAGGCGATCGATGCGGCGAGGACGACCGCTGCCGGCAACAGTGATTTCGTCGCGCAGATCGACGCCATGCAGAAGGCCGCCGATCTCTATTTCCATCAGCTTGCCGAGCCGCAGTCGAAGGCTCGCAAGGAAACCGACATGCCGATCGACCAGATCGTCAAGATCGGCGTCAACGAGACCAAGGGCCAGCTCGACGGCTTCCGCCAGGCCTCCGCCAAGATCAAGGCCGCAGCCCGCGACGAGTCGAATGTGCTTGCCGAAAGCAAGGCTCAGGCCAGCCGCGCGCTGAACATCAGCCTGTTCACCGGCGGCATCGCCGCTGCCGCTGCTGCCGTCCTGCTTGCGTGGATGCTGTCGCGCAGCATCGTTCGACCGATCGTCGGCATGACGTCTGCCATGGGCCGTCTGGCCGGTGGCCAGCACGACATCGACGTTCCGGCGCTCGACCGTCAGGACGAAGTCGGCCGGATGGCCCAGTCGGTTCTCGTCTTCAAGGATGCCGCGATCGAGAAGTTGCGCCTTTCGGGCGAAACCGATCGCATGCGCAGCGATGCCGAGCGCCAGCGCCAGATGAGCGACGAGCAGAAGGCGCGCGAGGAAGCGGAACTCCGCTTCGCCATCGAAGGCCTCGCCGGCGGTCTGTCCGACCTCGCCAACGGCAATGTCGCCGTCCGCATCACGACGCCCTTCGCGTCGCAGTTCGACCGTCTCCGCAACGACTTCAACAACGCCGTCGAAAAGCTTCAGGCTGCCCTTCAGTCGGTTGGCCGCAACGCGTCGGCTATCAATGCCGGTGCAGGCGAAATCCGCTCCGCTGCCGATGATCTCGCCCGCCGCACCGAGCAGCAGGCCGCGGCCGTCGAGGAAACCGCAGCAGCGCTCGAGGAAGTCACCACCACCGTTCGCGACTCCGCCAAGCGCGCCGAGGATGTCGGCCAGCTGGTCGAGCGTACGCGCCTCGGTGCCGAAAAGTCCGGCGATGTCGTCCGCAAGGCTGTCGCCGCCATGCAGGAAATCGAGAAGTCGTCTGACGCGATCAGCAATATCATCGGCGTGATCGATGATATCGCGTTCCAGACCAACCTTCTCGCCTTGAACGCCGGCGTCGAGGCCGCGCGTGCGGGCGAAGCAGGCAAGGGCTTTGCAGTCGTCGCGCAGGAAGTGCGCGAGCTCGCCCAGCGCTCCGCGAATGCTGCCAAGGAGATCAAGTCGCTGATCAACACCTCGGGCACGCAGGTCAATTCAGGCGTCTCGCTCGTCGATGAAACCGGCAAGGCTCTCTCAGAGATCGTCGGCGCCGTGCAGGAGATCAACAAGCACGTTAGCGCCATCGTCACCGCAACGCGCGAGCAGTCGGTCGGCCTGCAGGAGATCAACACGGCCGTCAACAACATGGATCAGGGTACGCAGCAGAATGCCGCCATGGTTGAGGAGCAGACCGCAGCCAGCCACTCGCTGGCGCAGGAGGCAGCTGCTCTCGACGATCTGCTCGGCCAGTTCAATCTCGGCCATGCCCGCGCCGAGGCACCAAGGGCAGCGGTTGCCAGCCCAGCGTCACGCCCGGTCGCATCGCCCGCCCGCGCGCTGACCCGCACGGTCGCCAAGGCCTTCGGTGGCGGCAGGGCTGTAACGGCTGCTGCTGTTCAGGAAGACTGGACGGAATTCTGAGCCTGAAGAAAAGGAAGAGCTCCGTTTCCGGATAGCCACTTACTGGAATGCGGAAATCGGTACCGGGGAGAAAAGTGAACCGCTCGCAGCAAGCCACTGCGAGCGTTTTTCGTTTCCGAAGATATTTCGTAGGTTTAAACGGAGGCTTGTTCTACGGTGCGACGAGGCATCCCCCGCCATAGGAGATTGCGAATACATGCTTCATCACATCTCTTTCGGCGTCTCAAACATCGAACGTTCAGCCGCCTTCTATGACGCCGCTCTTGCGCCTCTCGGCTACATTCGCGTTTGGGAGGATCTGAGGCCCGGAGAAGCTGATCAGGCCGTCGGCTATGGAATTGCGGGCGGCGGCGATAAATTTGCGATCAAATTGAGCCCGGAGGGACAGAACTCCCCTGGCCGCGGCTTTCATCTAGCCTTCGCTTCCACGAGCCGGCGAGCCGTCGCCGACTTTCATGAGGCGGCCATCGCACATGGTGGCATTGATAACGGGCCGCCTGGTCTTCGTGCCCACTATGGACCGTATTACTTCGCGGCCTTCGTGGTGGACCCGGATGGCCACCATATCGAAGCTGTCTTCAATTCTCCGGACTAGTCGCAAGAAAAGTCGAAGTGCAGTGCGAGCTTCTCGCTTCTCCGCTTGATGACGACGCCGGATTAGCCGGCGGCGCCGACGTCAAAAGCTGCGGGGCGTCCGAGCACCCGGAAGACGGTTGAAACGATCCCGGCGCGGTCGAGACCGGCATGGGCGTTCATCACCTCAGGCTTGGCCTGTTCCATCCAGAGGTCAGGCATCACAAGTGACCGGATCTTCAGGCCGTTGTCGAGCAGGCCATCCGCCGCCAGGAACTGCATGACCTGGCTGCCGAAGCCGCCGACGGAGCCTTCCTCGACGGTGATCAGGATTTCGTGGTGACGGGCAAGCTGCCGGATCAGGTCGTGATCCAGCGGCTTGGCAAAGCGCGCATCGGCAACCGTGGTCGAAAGACCGGCTGCATCGAGATCCTCGGCCGCAAGCAGACAGTCAGCCAGGCGGGTGCCGAAGGACAGCAGCGCCACCTTGGCACCTTCCTTGACGACGCGGCCCTTGCCGATCTGCAGGATCTCGCCGCGAACGGGCATTTCGATGCCGACGCCTTCGCCGCGCGGATAGCGGAACGAGATCGGACCGGCATCATAAGCTGCGGCGGTCCGCACCATATGCTTCAGTTCGGCCTCATCTGACGCTGCCATGACGACGAAGCCGGGCAGGGTGGCCAGGAATGCCGTATCGAACGAGCCTGCATGCGTCGGACCATCGGCGCCGACGAAACCGGCGCGATCGATCGGGAAGCGAACCGGCAGGCCCTGGATCGCGACATCGTGGACAACCTGGTCGTAAGCACGCTGCAGGAAAGTCGAGTAAAGCGCGGCAAACGGCTTGAAGCCCTCGGCGGCAAGGCCGGCCGCGAAGGTCACCGCATGCTGCTCGGCAATGCCGACATCGAAGCAACGCGACGGGAAGATGCTGGCGAGCTTGTCGAGGCCAGTACCATTCGGCATGGCGGCGGTGATGCCGACGATCTTGTCGTCGAGTTCCGCTTCCTGCACCAGCGCTTCGGCGAAGACGCTCGTGTAGCTTGGCGCATTTGGCTTCACCTTCGCCTGCGCGCCGGTGATGACATCGAACTTGTTGACGCCGTGATACTTGTCAGCCGCAGCTTCGGCGGGCGCATAGCCCTTGCCCTTCTGCGTCACGACATGAATCAGCACCGGGCCGTTGGCGTGGTCGCGCACATTGCGCAGCACCGGCAACAGGTGCTCGAAGGAGTGACCGTCGATCGGGCCGATGTGGTAGAAACCCATCTCCTCGAACATGGTCCCGCCGGTCACATAGCCCCGTGCATGCTCGACGGCGCGGGTGATGGCGCGGTCGACATTCTTGCCGAGATAGGCCGTCAGCTTCTTGCCGAAATCGCGGAAGCCCATGTAGGTGCGCCCGGATGCAAGACGCGCGAGATAGGCGCTCATCGCGCCGGTTGGCGGCGCGATCGACATGTCGTTGTCGTTGAGGATGACGATCAGCCGGGCGTCGAGTGCGCCGGCATTGTTCAGGGCTTCATAGGCCATGCCTGCCGACATCGCGCCGTCGCCGATGACGGCGATGACACGGCGGTCGGTCTTGTCGAGGTCGGAGGCAACCGCCATGCCGAGACCGGCTGAAATAGATGTGGAAGAGTGCGCGGCGCCAAAGGGGTCGTATTCGCTTTCGGCGCGACGCGTGAAGCCGGAAAGGCCATTCTCCTGGCGCAGCGTACGGATCCGGTCACGACGACCGGTAAGGATCTTGTGTGGATAGCACTGATGCCCGACGTCGAAGATCAGCCGATCATCAGGCGTGTTGAACACGTTGTGGATGGCGATCGTCAGTTCGACAACGCCGAGGCCGGCGCCCAGATGCCCACCGGTCTTCGACACCGCATCGATCATCTCGTCGCGAACCTCGCGCGCAAGCTGCGGCAGGTCGCGATCCTCCAGCTTTCGGAGGTCGGCCGGATAGGTAACCTTGTCCAGCAGCGGCGTCTTCGGCGGTTGTGTCACGGGTGGGCGCTCTTTCTTGTCTTTCTTGGGCGGGATGCCTTTAAGCCATAAATTGCGGTGAAAAAAGTCGATTTCAAGAACGGCTGTACCTCCTTTCTAAAGGAGATCAGCCCTCCGGCAAAGGTATGAATTCTTCTTCATCCCCCGGAACGATGTCGAACTTGCCAGTCCGCCACTCTTCCTTCGCCTTTTCGATGCGCTCCTTCGAGGAGGAAACGAAGTTCCACCAGATGTAGCGTTTCGAGTTCAGCGCCGCTCCGCCGAACAGCATGAGATGACAGCCCTGGGTGCCCGCCTCGAGCGCGATCTGGTCGCCGGGACGGAAGACGAGCAGCTGGTCGGCGGCAAACGTATCGCCCGATATCACCACTTCGCCTGAGAGCACGTAAGCTGCGCGCTCCTCGTGATCAGCGGCAAAAGGGAACTTGACGCCGCGTTCGAGACTGATGTCGACATAAAGCGTGTCCGAGAACACCTTGACCGGAGATTTCATCCCCTCGAACGACCCGATCACGACGCGCCCGCGCATGCCACGCTCGTCGATGACAGGCATGTCGGTCTTTTCGGTGTGCGCAAAGGAGGGATCGATCTCCTCCTTATCATCGGGCAGCGCCAGCCAGGTCTGCAGGCCCGACATCAGCAGTGGATGGCCGCGCAGATTGTCAGGCGTGCGCTCGGAATGGACGATGCCGCGTCCAGCCGTCATCAGGTTGATGTCGCCGGGCCGGATGACCTTCTCGGTGCCAAGGCTGTCGAGGTGGCGGATTTCGCCGTCGAACAGGTAGGTGACCGTGGACAGCCCGATATGTGGATGTGGCCGAACATCCAGAGCTTCGTTCGGCTTCAGGATTGCCGGCCCCATGCGGTCGAAGAAGATGAACGGCCCGACGAGCCGCCGCTCTCGGGTCGGGAGCGCTCGGCGTACCTGGAACCCACCGAGATCACTGGTGCGCGGGATGATGAGGTTCTCGATCGCGTCGCAGGCGAAGGCATCGCCGGGCAGGGGGTCTTTACCGGGGAAGAAGGACATCGCAGGTCTCCGATGAGCGTTGGTTCTACGCTAGCCCGATTGATGATGACGGACTAGGAAAACTTGTCGCTCGAAAGGCGACGCTCCGTTCAGGATGTGACGATTTCAGTGGGGTTTGTTTATGCGCCGTCCAGCGGCTCCACGCCCTGCGGCTTGCCCGATCGGTCGAGACGGATCTTTTCGATGCGGTTTTCGGCAGCGGAAAGCAGCGTTTCGCAATGCTTCTTCAGCGCTTCGCCACGCTCGTAGATCTCGATAGATTCGTCCAGCGCCACGTCGCCGCGTTCCAGGCGGGCCACGATGCTTTCGAGTTCTGCCACGGCCTTCTCGAAGGAAAGACCGGAAACCTCCGGCTTGGCGCTGTCAGTCATACTCAACCCTTCATCATTCTGAGAATATGCAGGCCGGCCGATTCGGCGAGGCCTTCGAGATCATAGCCACCTTCCAGCAGGCTGACGACCCGGTTTCCTGCACTTTTGTCGGCGACCTCGAGCAATCGCCCGGTCGCCCAGTCGAAATCCTCGCCGACGAGATTGATCTGCGCCAGGGGATCGCGGTGATGCGCATCGAAGCCGGCAGAGATGATGATCAGGTCTGGGCGAAAATCTACGAGTGCAGGCAGCACACGTGACTTGAACGCTTCGCGGAAGTGGTCGCTGCCGACATTCGGGGAAAGCGGGGCGTTGACGATGGTGCCGTGCTTGCCGCTCTCGTCCTTCGCGCCGGTGCCGGGGTAGAGCGGCATCTGATGCGTCGAGCAGAAGAGCACCGAAGGGTCGTCCCAAAAGATGTCCTGCGTACCGTTGCCGTGATGAACGTCCCAGTCGACGATCGCCACACGCTCGGCGCCATGTGTTTTCTGCGCATGGCGGGCAGCGATCGCGGCATTGTTGAAGAAACAGAAACCCATCGCCGTTGACTTTTCGGCATGGTGGCCGGGCGGGCGCGCTGCAACGAAGACGTTGTCGGCCTTGCCGGTGAAGACGTCATCGACCGCAGCCATGGCGCCGCCGATCCCCGTAAGCGCCGCCTCAAAGCTCTTTCTGCTGGCGTAGGTATCGGCTTCAAGCTGATTGATCTCGCCATCCTCCTCCGGCACCTGGCGCAGCACCGATAGCAGGTGTTCTTCGGGATGAGCGAGCAGCACGGCTTCTTCTGCCGCCTGTGGTGCGCGCTTGCGGTCAAGCCCCGCGAAGTTCGGATGTTCCAGAGCCACGTTGATCGCCCGCAAACGGTCGGACCGCTCGGGGTGGCCGGCGGGCGTCACGTGTTCCAGGAAGATCGGGTGCTCGTAAAGGCGGGTGGTCATGGGATCACTCTATCTATCCGTCCCGTCATGATCCACAGCAGATGGGGCTCGAGCCGGCGATTTCAACAAGCGCAGGAGACGATCGTCACGCGCACCTCCGTTTACTTCAACCGGTCCCGGGGCTAGTGTTCGATGAGGGGAAATTTGGCAGAAAGATCAATGAACGACGTTGTACGCTCTGTGCAAATGAATGTGCCGTTTCGTGATGTGGACATGAACGGCCAGATGTTTCTGGGTTCCTATATTTCTCACGCGGAATCGGTGCTGGCGACCTTCTGGTCGCTGCGGCCGTCGCTGCAAGACGAACCACTCTACATTGCCAGCAAGGTGACCTGCATCCTGCACCGGCCGCTGCACTATGACGAGAGGGTCGTGTTCACCGCCTCGGTCGACAAGATCGGTGTTCGTTCGGTCGGCTTCATTATCGCAGCCGACGCGCTCGGCGAGCGCGCCGCCGAGGTCGAAATCATCTGGCAGGCGCGCTCACGCGAAGATCGTTCGCCAGTCCCGCTTCCCGAAGTGACGCGCGACTGGCTTTATGGCTTCGTCGATTAGCTGCGTACTGGTAGCAAGGGATAGCCGACCATGACGGCACGGCCGACAAGCGCCGCAACAAACGCCTTGACCACGTCACCGGGGATGAACGCCATCGAGCCGAGGAAGGCCTTGGAGAGACCAAGCTGGGCGGCGAACGCCAGGTAGACGATGCCGCAGGCGTAGAGAACGACTATGCCGCCGATCATGGCGGCGAGGAAGAAACCGACCGTCTGCACGAGCGCCGATTGCTCCGACTTTACCAGTCGCTCGCTGAGATAACCGGTAACGAAAGCTGCCAGCACCCAGCCGATCAGGAAGCCGGTGGTTGGGGCTGCAAAGGCCGCAAGCCCGCCACGACCGCCGGAAAGCACCGGCAGACCGATGGCGACAAGCACGAGAACGATGAGAACGGCGATCGTGCCGCGGCGCGCGCCGAGCACGACACCGGCCATCATGACGCCGAGCGACTGCGCCGTAATCGGCACCGGAATGAAGCCGAGCGTGATCGGCGGCAGAATGCCGAGCGCGACGATGATAGCCGCGAAGAGGGCGGAGAGAACGAGGTCGCGAGTGCTCATGCAGGGCTCCTGTTAGCGAGTTCTCAATTGACATGCCGCCGAACGCCGCGCGCGTCAATTGCCGCAGCAATGTTATCCGCATCCCTCAGCGTCAGAATGACCAGTGGCACGAGCACAGTTGTCGGTCGCACCTTGATGCCACGCGCCGCGTGCGCCTCGCGGATGGCACGATAACGATCGAGAATCTCGGGAACAAAGCGCACAACGAGCCCGACAGCAAGGCCGACATCGCCGGCCCGGAGAAGTCCGAGGCGCTCGAGCGGCCGGGCAAGCAGCGTAATTTCGTCGATGAATTGCGCAATCGTCGTCGTTGCCGTCACGGCAGCGGCAAACAGCATCAACGCCGTCAGGCGCAGCAGGGCAACGATCGCGACATGCCAGGGATTGAAGGCAAGGCTGAACAAGGCAACGATGAGGATCGTCAAGAAAATGGGCTTCAGCCGCGCAAGCGCGGATCGGGCCGGCAGGCCGATGCTGAAGTAGACCGCCGCCGTCGCAAGCACGCCCAAGCCAAGCAACATCAGGTTCGTCGTAAGGAAGAGCACGACGCCGAGGGCCGCAAGCACCAGCAGCTTGGCGCGGGCCGAAACCCGATGCATCACGCTGTTGCCTTCGACGAAAAGCGACTTCATCGGCTAGCGATCTCCCTGTAACGGCGGATCGCCTCTCCGGCAGGTGCGTCGGCAATAAGGTTGCCTTCATGGAAAACCAAAACGCGCTCGTAGTCGGCGACCAATTCCAGGTCGTGGCTGATGACGATTGCGCTCTCGGGAAGGCCATCCACCAACCCCTGTACGAGACGGCGATTCTTTAGGTCCAACTGGTTGGTCGGCTCGTCCAGAATGAGAATGTCTGGACCTGTCGCGAGCACAGAGCACAGAGCTGCGAGTTGGAGCTCCCCGCCCGAAAGCTCGTGCGCCCGGCGCTCGGCGAGATGGCCCGCGCTGAAGCGCTGCAGGACCGCCTCCACCTTCGCCGCGATCTCCGCCGGCTTGTAGCCGCGGCTCTTCAGACCGAAGGCGATATCGTCGCGTACGACGGGCAGGATGATCTGGTTTTGCGGGGACTGGAAGATGAAGCCGACATCGGTCAGGACGGCATTGGCGTCGGTTGTCTCGCGGCCGTTGACGATCACCCGCCCGACGCTCGGCTTTGTCAGCCCGTTGATGAGGCGCGCAAAGGTCGTCTTGCCCGAGCCGTTGAGGCCGATAATGCCAATGCGCTTTTCTGTGAGCTGCAGCGTCACGGGCGCCAGCGCGACGCGCGCACCATAGCTGACCCCTGCGCCTTCGAAACGGATATCCACCTGGTCCCTCGTGAATTGAGAGGCCGTTCTATAACGAATTTCGCGCTTTGAAAGCTCAAAATCTCGCAATGAATGCCGGCCGCTCCTACCTGATGATCGTGCCGACTTACCGGTAGCTAGGAACATTTTCCGTTCTATGATGTCCACATGACGAATCTCATTTCGAATTCCGATGCCCGCCGCATATTCCTCGCCAAGCAGGGCCTGAGCGCGCCGCCGAACAAGGCGCTGACGAAGGCTGGCCTGCTGGAGCTCATCAACGAACTCGGCTTCGTGCAGGTGGACAGCATCCAGACGGTGGAGCGGGCTCATCACCAGATCCTGTTTTCCCGCAACCAGACCTACAAGCGCGAGCACTTGAAGGCGCTTCTGGAGAAGGAAGGCTCGCTCTTCGAGCATTGGACGCATGACGCCTCGATCCTGCCCAGTGCCTTCTTCCGATATTGGAAGCACAAGTTTCGCCATGAGGAAGAAGTGATCGGCGAGCGCTGGCGCAAATGGCAAGGGGAGGGGTTTGAACATGCCTTCGACGAGACATTTGAACGCGTCACGCGCGATGGCGCCATCATGGCACGCGAGATCAAGGCGGACGGGCACGTTTCCGGCGGCTGGTGGAACTGGCACCCCAACAAGACGGCGCTGGAATATTTCTGGCGCACCGGCAAGTTCGCCATCGCCGGACGATCCAACTTCCAGAAGATCTACGATCTCGTCGAACGCGTCATTCCTGCCGAGTTTCACGAGCCGGAGGTAAGCTATGAGGAGTTCGTCGACTGGGCCTGCCGCAGCGCGCTGACGCGATTAGGCTTTGCCACGCATGGCGAGATCGCCGCCTTCTGGGATCTGTTGTCGCCGGACGAAGCCAAGGCCTGGGTCAACGAGCATCGCGACGAGTTGACCGAGGCCCTGATCGAGCCGGCGCTTGGCGGCAAGCCGCGGCCTTCCTGGGCCTTCCCGGATCTGCTCACCAGCCTTCAAGACTATCCCGACGCGCCGCCGCGTGTGCGCGTGCTCAGTCCCTTCGATCCGATGATCCGCGACCGCAACCGCACCGAACGGCTGTTTGGCTTCTTCTACCGTATCGAGGTCTTCGTGCCCGAGCCGAAGCGAGAATACGGCTATTATGTCTTCCCGCTGCTCGAAGGCGACAAGTTGATCGGCCGCATTGACATGAAGGCGGACCGCAAGAACGGCCGTCTCGACGTCAAGCGTCTGTGGCTGGAGCCGGGGGTACGCGCGTCCGCCGGGCGTATCGAAAAGCTGCTCGCCGAACTTGACCGACTGGCCAAATTCACCGGCGTTGGACAGGTCGTTCTAATGGGTGGTTGGCAAGGCTGAACGGCGCTCGCCGATACTGGATATTTTATGAAATTTCGTCGCAATTACAAAGAATTAATGTTGATGCGCGCTTTACCATGCTTGTCTTGAACTCCTTAAGAGCCGCCTGCGTAGGTTGGCTGCATGAAAACACGAGCCATCAAATTCGCCGCATTGGCGGCACTGAACAGCCTTCGCCGTGAAGTGAGGGCCCTGCTGCGCAAACGGCGCGATGCGCGCGCCGCCACCATCGTCACACGGGCCGGACGACTGGCGAAGATGGAGCCGTTGGCGGTGAATTCGACGCTGATCGATGCGGTCTACTTCAGCCAGGAGGATGGCCGGCTTCGCGTCTGCCTGAGCAATGGCGAAGAGCGGCAGTTCGAGGGTGTGGCGGAATCAGAGGTGATCGCCATGGTCACCTCCCAATCGCCGGGAAAATATTATATCGAAAACGTCAGGGGCCGCTTCAAGCGCATCGCTGCTTGAGCGTGAAGCAGGCGGCGGCGACCGGCTCGACGCCGAGCTGCACGCCTGGCGTAGCTCTCAGGCGTCGAGAACGTCGCCTATCTGGACGGTGGCGGGCTTAGTAGATCTCGGTCTTCGAAATCTTGATGCCGAAGCCCTCGAGGCCGACGTAGTGGCGCTCGCGGCTGGTGAGTAGCCGGATCGATGAAACGCCGAGATCCTTGAGGATTTGCGCGCCGAGACCGATTTCCAGCCATTCATTGTCGCGGACCTGGGCCTCCGCATGTGCCTCTCGGCCCTGGCTGCGCGCCTTGCGACCGCTGTCATGGTGACCGACTCCGACGGAGCCTTCGCGCAGGTAGACGATGATGCCTCGGCCTTCCTCGGTAATCTTCTTCATGTATTGGTCGACCGGCCGGCGTTTGCCGAACAGGTCGTCGGCGACATTCTCCGGATGCAGGCGAACCGGAATGTCGATACCGTCGCGGATGTCGCCGAAAACGACGGCGAGGTGCTGCATCGTATCCCAAGGGAGCGAATAGGTGTGTGCCTTGGCCTTGCCGAAGGGCGTTTCGATGTCGAAGCTCTGACCGAGTTCGATTAGCGTCTCCTTGCGTTGGCGGTAGGCGATCAGGTCGGCCACCGACACCAGCTTGAGGCCATGCGTTTCCGCGAATTCGACCACCTGCTGTCCACGGGTGACGGTACCGTCATCGTTTACCAACTCGCTGATCACGCCAATCAGCGGAAGGCCCGCGAGCTTGCATAGGTCGACCGCAGCTTCCGTGTGGCCAGAACGCATGAGCACGCCGCCCTCGCGTGAAACCAGCGGGAAGATGTGACCCGGCCGCACGAAGTCGGTCGCCCCGACATTCGGGTTGGCGAGGTTGCGAACGGTCAGTGTCCGATCATCGGCAGAAATGCCCGTTGTCGTACCGTGCTTGAAATCGACGGAAACAGTGAAGGCGGTCGTGTGGGCCGAGTCGTTTTCGGCAACCATCGCATTGAGGTTGAGCCGCCGGGCCTCCTCTTTCGGCATTGGCGCGCAGACGATACCGGAGGTGTGACGCACGATGAATGCCATCTTTTCCGAGGTACAGTGAACAGCCGCAACGATGAGGTCGCCTTCGTTCTCACGGTCGTTGTCATCCATCACCACGACGATTTCGCCGGCCTCGAAGGCCCTGATAGCATCGACGACGCGCTTCTGATCGTAAGCCATGTGTGTATTCCTATTTCAGCCGGCCGGTCTGGCCGCGGTCACGGAGATAGTGGTCGGCGATGGCGCAGGCGACCATCGCCTCGCCGATCGGCACGGCGCGAATGCCGACGCACGGATCATGCCGTCCCTTGGTGCGGATATCGACATTGTTGCCGTCGGCATCGATCGACTGGCGCTCGGTCAGGATCGATGAGGTCGGCTTGATGGCGAAGCGGGCGATAACCGGCTGGCCGGTCGAGATGCCACCTAAGATGCCGCCGGCCTTGTTCGACAGGAACAATGGCTTGCCGTCATTGCCCATGCGCATTTCGTCGGCGTTTTCCTCGCCGGTGATCTCGGCTGCTTCGAAGCCGTTGCCGATCTCGACGCCTTTGACCGCATTGATCGACATCAGCAGCGAGGCGATGTCCTGGTCGAGCTTGCCATAGATCGGGGCGCCGAGACCTGCCGGCAGGCCTTCGGCGACGACCTCAACAACCGCGCCGATCGAGGAGCCATTCTTGCGGATGCCGTCGAGGTAATCCTCCCAGACCGGAACGATCGCGGCATCAGGTGCAAAGAACGGATTCTGGTCGACTTGATCCCAATCCCAGTTCTGGCGGTTGATCTTGTGCTTGCCGATCTGCACCAAGGCCCCGCGCACCTTGACCTCAGGCACAACAAGACGGGCGATGCCGCCAGCCGCGACGCGTGCCGCTGTTTCGCGGGCCGACGAACGGCCACCGCCGCGGTAGTCGCGGATCCCGTATTTGACATCGTAGGTGTAGTCGGCATGGCCTGGCCGATACTGCCGCGCGATCTCGCCGTAATCCTTGGAGCGCTGGTCGGTGTTCTCGATCATCATCGAGATCGGTGTGCCGGTCGAAATCATCGTCTCGCCGTCGGCGTCCATCATCGTTCCGGACAGCACCTTGACCAGATCGGCCTCGCGGCGCTGCGTCACAAAGCGCGATTGGCCGGGCTTTCGCTTGTCGAGCCAGACCTGAATATCCTCGAGCTTGAAGCGAAGACCGGGGGGGCAGCCGTCGACGACGCAGCCGAGCGCTGGCCCGTGGCTTTCGCCCCAGGTGGTTACGCGGAAGAGATGACCGAATGTATTGTGCGACATATGTCCCGACCGGATCACGCCAACCGGTCGTCACCGGCGGCGTCCTTCATCTGAAAATGCGCGACACTCATAGGCCAAAAAAACGCGGCGGCAAAAGCCTTTCTTTGCTCCAAACCGCCAACGAAAGGAAATGGTGTTTCCGCGGATTGTAAACGATGGCCTCAGGAGGCGATGCGCCAGGAGCTTTCGATCGCCATCTGCGTGAAATCCTCGAAGGACAGCGGGCGGGAGAAGGCATAGCCCTGCAGGAGGTCACAGCCGAGTTCGTCAAGGAGGGTGGCATGCGCTGCCGTTTCGACGCCCTCGGCCACCGTTTCGACGCCGAGCGAGCGGGCGATGTCGATGATCGAGCTGACCAGCGCGCGCTCCTGCGGCGAATTCATGATCGGCTGAACCAGCTGCCGGTCGATCTTCAGCCGCTTCGGCTTCAGCCTGAGGAGGCTGACAATCGACGTGTGACCCGTTCCGAAATCATCGATCTCGATGTCGATCCCAAGCGCCTTGATCCGCTCGAGGTTATGGGCGGCCACGTCCTCGCTTTCATCGAGGAAGATCGACTCGACCAGTTCGAAGGAGAGTTCGCCGGGGCGCATCTGCAGGCCGCTCAGCGATTGCGCAAGCATTTCGTCATGCAGCCGTCGTGCCGAAACGTTGACCGAAATCTTCGGAATGGTGACGCCCCGTGCTGCCCAGCGCATCTTGTCCCTCAGAGCAGTGTCGAGAACGATCCGGTCGAGCGTCTGGACGACGTTGATCTCGTCGGCGATCTTCAGGAACTTGTCCGGCGTCAACAGCCCGCGAGACGGATGCTGCCAGCGAACCAGAGCCTCGACGCCGGTGAGCTGCATGGTACGCGCGGAAAACTGCGGCTGGTACCAGGCCGTGAACTCGCCGTTCTCGATGCCGGCGAGAATCTCGTCTGCCAAGCGCTTGTTATTGATGATGTCGGCCTGCAGATTGTGGGTGAAGAACTCGTGGCGGTTCCGTCCCTGGCTCTTGGCGCGATAGAGGGCGATGTCGGCGTTGATCAGCACTTTGCGGGCATCGACGTGCACGCCATTGGCGAGCGCGATGCCGATGGAAACGCCGCAACGGCAGGCAAACCCTTCGAAGTCGATCGGCTGGCGCATTTGTTCGATGATGCGGCCGGCGAGCGCCGACATATCGGCGTCATTGGCGTTCAGTGCGAGGATGACGAATTCGTCACCACCGATACGCGCCACGAGGTCGTCGCTGCGCAGATTGCTCGAGAGCACCCTTGATGCGTGGATCAGCATCGCGTCGCCGGCGGCATGCCCGAGCGTGTCGTTGATTTCCTTGAACCTGTCGAGGTCGATATGAAGGATGGCGAACTTCTGCCGGTCCTTGCGTCCATCCATCGTCAATGTTTCGAGTGCGATATCCAGCTTGCGGCGGTTGGCGAGCGCGGTCAGCGGATCGTGCAATGCGTTGTGTTCGATACGATTCTTGGCAATCTCGAGCTCGATGTTCTTGGCGATCGCCTCGTCCTTGGCGGCCTTGAGCTGCGCCGTCATCAGCGCATCCTCGGTCATGTCGAAGGCAACGCCGATAATCTTCAATTTGCCGCTCGGCGTTTGATGGACCTTGCCGGTTGAACGCACATAGCGCATCGAGCCGTCCTCGACAGGGACACGGCAGATCAAGGTATGCGTGTCGCCGAGCTGCTTGAAATGGCGCGCGCTCTCGACGGCCAGGTCCCTGTCTTCCGGCAGAATGCAGGAGAGCCAAACCGGTTCGGTCATGAATCCGGCTCTTGGCTTCAACCCATAGAGCTCGTGCATCCGCTCGTCCCAGATCGAGCCTTCGTCCCCGAGCGTGGCTTCCCAGATGCCGCACTGATAGGAGTCGAGCGCCAGGTCCAGCTTGCCCGAGAGTTCCGAAAGCTCTGCCTCGCGCCGTGACAGTTCGTCCAGCGCCATTTCGAGCTCGGCATTCTTGATGTCGCTGACATCCTTCGCTTTACGCAGGGTTTCCGCTGTCTCGGCGTCGGCAGTGACGTCCCAGACGATGCCGATGGTTTTGTCGTCGCCTGCCGCGTCGGTGTAGAAGGAGCCAATCGAGCGCAGATGTCGGATCACTCCGTTCTCAGCGACAACACGGTATTGCGTCTCATATGCGGAGCCGGCGACGTTGTAGTGGAAGAAGTGTACTTCCGCGATGTGTCGATCCTCGGGGAGGATCGCGGCAAGCCAGTCTTCCAGCGAATGGCTGCCGTCTTGAGCTGGCTTGCCGTGCAGCGCAGCGGCGCGGGCGTCCCAGAACAGGGTATGCCCGTGATCATGCAGTTCCCATATGCCGATATTCGACGATTCCAGCGCAAGGTTGAGGCGTTGCGATAACTTCAGCAAGGTCGCCCCACGCACCTTGAGCTGCTCGATATTGCGGTTGCGCTCGCCGAGCAGCAGGGTCGCGAAGAAGACCGGGATGATCGTGATGCAGGCTGCTGCCGCGATGATCAGCCGAAGCTCTGACTGGTTTTCCGGGATCGCGTTCCAGCCTGTCTTCGGAACGGCAGCGATCTCCCAGCGTCCGCCGGCAAAGGCGATCTTGCGTGTCACCGGCTGCTTGTCGCGCAGATCCGGCGAGCCGAAGAAGGGCGTCGTCGCGCCGTCCGCCAGACCAAGGTCGCGCACTGCGATCGAGAGGTGATCGAGATGCGGATATTTCTCCTGGTTTTCGCTGTTTCGCGCGGGCTTCAATCCGGTGTTCTGGTAGAACAAGTCGGCGTCGACCATCACCTCGACGGCGCCCCAGATGCGGCGTTGCCCATTCTCCTTCACAAAGACTGGAAAGAAGACTGCGAAGGCCGCCTTGCCGTCGGTCGTGGTGATCGGGCCATAGAAGCGCGCTTGCTGGGCGCCTGTCGTGCGCGTCACCGATTGATGGGCGGAGAGACCATCGCGGACGTCACTACCCACCCGTTCGTCCGCGGCCTGCGGCGGATAGACGGCGCCGACGATGAAATTCGGCGCTATGGCGACATTCAGGAAGTGCGGGTTCTGGATGAGCAGCCAGTTGATCTGACGCTCCATCTCCTCGGCGTTTACGCTCGAGTTGACCGCGACCATGTTCGCCAGGTCGCGTACGACCGTGATGTCCATGTTGATCTGCGCAGTCATCCGCGCCCGAATCAAACTGATCTCATTATCGGTTCGGATAGTTACTTCGCGCAGATGAGTGGCAGTATTGGCGCGGTCGAGCCCGAAGCCGACGATGACGACAACAATAGCGACGAGGCCGGAAACTAGGAGGGCGATACGGGTATGCCTGAAGACGCGCAGCAGCGTGTTGCTGTCTTTAAGGCCAAATAGCAAAACCCAGTCTCCCATGTTCAGGGCGACTTTAAATAGAAGCCGTTAATTTACGATTTCCCGCAAATCCTCTTTGCTGAACGCAGAAACCTACTGGAAATGCAATTAACGAAACGATGGCGTTATTGTTAAAATACTCTTCACCAATTTGGCGCAGCACGTCATTCTTCAGGGCAAATTTCGCCATATTCGGGAGGTTATCTGTGCGCAGTTGGATTATCGAGTCGCGTTTTCGAGGGAATGCAGCCATGCGCTTCGTAGTAGCTACGCTTTTGGCCACAGCCAGTTTCTTGTCGCCGATCAGCGGATTTGCCGAGAGCGCGGACGTCGAGGCGACGATCAAGAAGGTCGATATGACCAACCTTAGCCTGACCCTCGATGACGGAAAAACCTATCAGGCACCGGAAGAGTTCAATTTCGAGGGGCTGAAGGCGGGTGTGAAGGTTATCGTCTTCTACACCGAGGTAGACGGCAAGCGCGTCATCAACGATCTCGACGTCGTTCAGTAGTTCGACCTAGATCCAGCCAATCAATCCCTTGTCGCGATCGATCTTCAGGATGCGGTCTTGTGGGATCTCACCTTCGGCAGCCTCGTCCTTTGGCAAGCCGGCAATCGTCCTGAAAAGACTGCGTATGACGCCGCCGTGTGTCACGCAAACCGTTGGTTTGTCGACGGAACTCAACCAGGATGCAACGCGCCACGACATGATTTCGTAGCTTTCCGCATCATCTCCCGGCGGAATGAAATCCCATTTGTTGAGATTGCGCTCGGTGACGCGGTCCCGGACCGTCGCTTTCAATTCCTTGATCGTGAAGCCTTCCCAATCGCCAAAGGAAACCTCGACCAGTCGCTCGTCGGTCCGATAGGATTTCGATGGAAGACCCATTGCCTCACGCATGATCTCCATCGTGGCGCGGGTGCGTGCGAGTGGGCTTGCGACGAAATCGAAGGGGATTGCCTCAACCTTGAGGATTTCTGCGAGGTCAATGCCGTTCTGCCAAGCCTGCGCCCTGCCGATCGCATTGAGCGGAATATCCTTCTGCCCTTGCAGGCGACGCTCGGCGTTCCAGTCTGTCTGGCCGTGTCTGACGACGTAGATAAGCAAAGATCGGCTCCGTTAGGCGCGCAACCCCTCAACCGCTGTCGCGAAAAAGGGGTCGCGAGCACGACGCAGCAAAGGAGTGCGATCAGTCCTTTATGACGGAAATGTCGGGCGCGTCCACCGCCTTCATGCCGATGACGTGGTATCCGCTGTCGGCGTGATGGACTTCGCCGGTAACTGAACGCGAGAGGTCGGAGAGCAGGTACAGGCCGACATCACCAACTTCTTCGATCGTTACGGTACGACGCAGCGGTGCATTGTATTCGTTCCACTTCAGGATGTAGCGGAAGTCACCAATGCCAGAGGCGGCAAGCGTCTTGATCGGTCCGGCAGAAACGGCGTTGACGCGAATGTTCTTCGGTCCGAGATCAACCGCCAGGTACTTCACGCTCGCTTCCAATGCCGCCTTGGCAACGCCCATGACGTTGTAGTTCGGCATGACCTTTTCGGCGCCATAGTAGGTCAGCGTCAGCATCGAGCCGCCGTCCGTCATCAGCTTCTCGGCGCGACGCGCGACCGAGGTGAAGGAATAGACGGAGATCTGCATTGTCTTGTTGAAGTTGTCAGCCGAGGTGTCGACATAACGGCCGGTCAGCTCGTCCTTGTCCGAAAAGCCGATCGCGTGAACGATGAAGTCGATCTTGCCCCACAGCTTTTCCACGTGGTCGAAGACAGCATCGATGGTCGACTCGTCGCTGACATCGCAATGTCCGGCAAGAACGCCATTTACTTCGGCAACCAATGGTTCCACGCGCTTCTTCAGTGCGTCGCCCTGGTAAGTAAAGGCAATTTCGCCGCCCTGTGCATGAATAGCCTTGGCAATACCCCACGCAATCGAACGATTGTTGGCAACGCCCATGATGACGCCGCGCTTGCCTGACATGAGGCCTGTTGCCTGAGCCATATTTCGCCCCCTAAGGAATTCTGATCGGTCCTGCCTATGGCATAGGCTGCTAATCGGTTCAAGATTGGCAGCAATCATCAACTGTTAGGGATCGTAACAAAGGGTGCGCGTGTCACCAAAATTTCACAAAAACAGCCCGTTCTTCATGCTGCGCATCAAATCGGTGACTTTGTCGTCGGGTTTTTCCCACAACATAATGCGCAGCTCTACCACGAGATCAGCCCTGCCGCCGTCGGCGTTCGGGAGGCCTTGACCAGGGATTCGGATCGTCCTGTCAGAGCCCGACCACGCGGGAACCGTGACGTTGATGGGGCCATTGGGTCCCTCGATCCGCGCCTCGGTTCCGAGCACGGCATTTTCGATCGTCACCGGCAGTACTGTGTGCAGGTCGAAGCCATTGACCGTGAAGTTGTCGTCGGGGGCAATGTGGATGTTGATGACAGCATCGCCGCGCTGCATCCCGGCGAGCTTGTGGCCCTGACCCTTGAGCCGCACCTGATGGCCTTCCGTCGTCCCGGCGGTCAGCGCAAATCCGCCATCGCGGCCTTCACCGAGGTCGACGGTCACCCAGCTCCCTTTGATAACCTCATCGACCGTGACGGTCTTCGTTACGAACTGGTCCGGCGCTTTTTCGGGCGCAGCTGTGCCGCCGCCGGTAAAGCGGCGAACGAGCGACGTCAGCAAGCTCAGCGGCTGCATGGCGACAGAGGCCTGAGCGGCGGCCTCATCGGAAGCTTGCTGTTCAGCCTCGGTCCTGCCGGCATCCGTCTGTTTGTCTGCGGTTGCAGCCTCCGGTTCAGGCCGCCTTGGAGCACCGGTGGAAAAACCTTGGGCTCGGCCGCCACCAGCCGAAGCGCGTGCCTGAGTGCCGAAGATGCGCTCGATCACTTCTTCCGGCGGCTCCGCCGTGCCTGTCTTTTGCTGCTTGGAAGCGTCCGCGGCAGCCTTCTGCGCCGCGGCGCGCGCAAGTTCTTCCATCACGCGCTCGGCATTGGCCTGGGCCGCCTTGGCACGAACGGCGGCTTCGCGAGCCGCCTGCCGTTGCTGCATGATCGTGCCTTCCTTGGCTTTGGCCTCGGCCATGCGGGCGGCATTGTCAAAGAGGCTCCGTTTCTTTGGATCCTTCAATGTCTCATAGGCGCGGCCGATTTCCGCGAAGCGAGCGCTCGCCGTCGGGTCGCCCTGATTGTGATCAGGGTGAACCGCCTTGGCCATATTGCGCCAGGCTGCTTTGATTTCGTCCTGCCCCGCGTCGCGCTTGACGCCCAAAATCTTATATGGATCGCGCATGTCCCAAACCGCCGGTGTTCCGATGCGGTGTGCCTGCCCTTGCCCTGGCACCCCGAAGCCTCTCGTTCGGCGCCCGAGCTCATCCTGAGGATAAACCTGGCGCACATGAGGAACGATTGTCAGGAAAAGATGCTAATCAGTTCTTATCCGACGTGGCGGGTATCTCGCTTTTGCGCCGAATGGTTAGCCTTTTGCTAAACATCAAAAGAGGTGAGAGCACGCGCTAAGCATGCGTCACATGGCACTTAGCTTTCCGGCTGGAAACTCAGGAGCTGCCAGTTGCCGCCGCCGACCAAGCAGGTCTTGCCATAGAATTTTGCAATTCCGACATAGGAGTGGCGCGTCGTACGGAACTGGCGGCAAACGTGGCCGGAATCGGTATTCTCGACGATTGTGTCGATCACGCCGGCGCTGCCGGTCGAAGCGTTCGCCCAGGGAAGGGGACGTCCCTCTAGTCTCTGGATGTCGGCCGATGTCACGGCGTTGCCGACCGTCATCTCGTCGGAAATCGAGTCACTCGTCGGCGCGGGCTGCGGCACTGTGCCCGTCGCAACCGAACGATCGACCTTCGAGCTGCTGAAAAGATCAAGGCCGCTGGACACGCAACCGGAAAGGGAGAGCACCGCCGTGCCGACAACGCAGAAGGCCGCACTGCGACGCAGCAGACCCTTTGTATGACGATCTGACTTTGCTATGACTTCCACCCTGCGTCCTGTCCGGTAGCTAAAAGCTGGGCAAACTTCGAATAAACCCGGGGCATTTGAGCTAATATGTCGGCAAATGAGTTAATAAGCGGTGACTTCACCGAGCGAAACGAACCGTTCGATCTTTTTGCAGAGTGGCTGAAGGAAGCGGAGGCTTCCGAGATCAATGACCCGAATGCGGTAGCACTTGCGACGGTCGATGAGGACGGCCTTCCCAATGTCCGCATGGTTCTCCTTAAGGGATTCGATCACGAGGGCTTTGTCTTCTACACGAATTTCGAGAGCCAGAAAGGCCAGGAAATCCTCGGGCAGAAAAAAGCGGCCATGTGCTTCCACTGGAAAACGCTGCGCCGGCAGGTTCGCTTGCGGGGGCCCGTGGAAATCGTGAGTGATGAAGAAGCGGATGCTTACTTCAAGACGCGGGCTCGCGGCAGCCGGATCGGTGCCTGGGCATCGAAGCAGTCACGGCCGCTGGAAAGCCGATTCGCGCTCGAGAAAGCCGTGGCGGAATATACCGCCCGCTACGCGATCGGCGAGATTCCGCGTCCGGCGCATTGGTCCGGCTTCCGGATCCGGCCGGTGTCGATCGAGTTCTGGAAGGACCAGAAGTTCCGCCTCCACGATCGCATCGAGTTTCGCCGGGCCTCGCCGGAAGACAACTGGACGAAGGTTCGGATGTATCCCTGATCAACAGGATGTTCACACCTTGCTTGATGCAAACCGCAAAGGGATGCCGGAAGCAAGGCCGGAAACATGGCGCACGTTCTGATAGAGGCCGTTGACCGATAGCCTCGGCAGATGGGTGATGTGGCCGATCGAGCGCGGGGTGACGACGCCGGGCTGTGTCGTCACGGCAATATCGAAGCCCACCTCGCGTGCGATCGCCGCCTGCCTCTGTGTGACCGCCTGGCGGGTGCCATAGGGATAGGCGAAGCAGCCCGGTCGGGCGCCTGCGATCGCAGCGACATAGTCGCGCGAGGTTTCCATCTCGTCGCGAACCTCCCGGTCGGAAAGGCGGGACATCGCCCTGTGGCTGATCGTATGCGCGCCAAGGGAGGCGAGGGGACTGGCTTCCAGCAAATTGAGCTCCGCCGGGGTCATAACGAGATCGTCAACGATCTCGTGCGGATCGATGTCGTGCATCCGCGCCATGGCATCGATGGCTGCCACCACGGCGCTTTCGTCATGGCGATGAAGATGGCTCGCGAAACGCGCAAACGCATGCTCCTTCGAGGCAACCGTCGCGATATCAAATATCTCGTGGCCGTTGCCGAAATCGAAGCCGAGCCTTTCCTCCTTGCGCAAAAGCGCCGCAAGTGTCTCCCACCAGATCGTATGGGTGCGTTCGGAAAGCCCTTTGGCGACGAAGATGGTGAAGGGCGCGTTGTGTCTCTCGAAGATAGGCAAGGCATAGACAAGATTGTTGCGGTAACCGTCATCGAGCGTGAAGGCCGCGAAAGGTTGGCTTGACGCGGACTGCGACAGCAACGCGGGAACTTCGTCAAGCGCCACGAACCGATAGCCGTCGCGCTTGAGGCGATCGAGGACCAGATCGAGGAATTCGGGTGTGATCTCCAGATGCGCATTGGGAGCGAACGCGGTGGCTTCCTGGGGGCGGACATGGTGGAGCGTGAAGATCGCGCCGCGCCCGCGGGCGCTTCGCATCACACCGGCCGCACGCAGGAGGTTGGCAGCCTCAAGCGCACCGGTGATGGCAATTCGCCTTGCAAGCTTTTTCGCGCTGCCCGTCATCTCACTGGCTGCTGACCCGTTTCTGGAACGGCGAAACTAGCAAGCCCGGGGTTAAGTCTTGCTGAATGAAGATTTTTGAGTGTCCTCTTTACGGGATTTTCACTATGAAGGATAAAACTTGACAAAAATGGTACCAGTTGTCGCAAAGTCGCTCCAGATTGGCTGCTTCTGTAGCGGAACGGGACAAATCCGAATGGCGCCGGCTATTCGTTCATCAAGGGGAAATGCATGAATAAGCTGTTGGCCGCGATTATAGCCGCGACGCTCGTCGTTGCGGCGCCGTTGACGGCGATGGCAGGCAGCGCCTCCCTCATCCTGGATGCCCGAACCGGCAAGGTGCTCAGCGCCGAGAATGCCGACGTACTGAACCATCCCGCGTCGCTGACGAAGATGATGACCATCTATATGGCCTTCGAGGCGATCAAACGCGGCAAGATCAGCTGGAACACGCCGCTTGTCATGTCGAAATACGCCGCCTCGCGGCCGCCGACAAAGCTCGGTGTTCGGCCCGGCGATTCCATTACCGTCCAAGAAGCAATCCTTGGCATGATCACCAAGTCTGCCAACGATGCTGCCGCGGCCATGGCCGAGAAGCTTGGCGGTTCCGAAAGCAACTTTGCCGCCATGATGACGCAGAAGGCACGGCAGCTCGGCATGACCCGCACGGCTTTCTACAATGCGTCTGGCCTTCCGGATGGCCGCCAGGTTACGACGGCGCGAGACATGTCCACGCTTGCCGTGGCCCTCATGCGGAATTTCCCCGGCGAGTATCGTCTGTTCTCGACGGCCAGCTTTACCTTCCGCGGACGCACGATCCGCGGGCACAACAACCTGATGTACCGCTATCAGGGCATGGACGGCATCAAGACGGGTTACACCAACGCGTCTGGTTTCAATCTGGTCAGCGCTGTCAGGGACGGAGACCGCCGCGTCGTCGGCGTCGTGCTCGGCGGCCGCACAGCCCGCAGCCGCGACGCCAAGATGGCCGGCCTACTCGACAAGTATCTCGGTCGGTCGCCGGGCGGCGCGAATATGGTCGCAACCACCAACTCGCGCCAGCCAGTGGAAGTTGCCTCCGCGGCAGATGACGGCGATATGCCGACCCCAGGCACCGCACCGCGCAAGAGTGAACTCTCGCCGAAGGCGCTCGGCTTTCTTAGCGATGCGACGGTTCCAATGGAGCGTCCGTTTGACGCCGCCGATCCCAGCAAAGCTGGCAAGCCTGCCGCGAAGTCTGCCGCTGCGCCGACGGCAGCCGGCGACTGGCAGATCCAGATCTCGGCTGCATCGAGTGACGATGCGGCGCGCGCCCTGCTTGCCCAGGCCAAGGCCGAGGGCGGCGCCGCCTTGAAAATGGCCTCGCCCTATACCGAGGCTGTCGGCAATGGCGCGAACAAGATCTATCGCGCTCGCTTCGTCGGCTTCCATAGCCGCGAGGCGGCTACTTCAGCCTGCGATGCCCTGAAGCAGCGCTCCTACGACTGCATGCTGCTGCCCGATCACGGCTGAGGCTTCTGGACTTTTCAACGGAATCACGGTTCTCCTTTGTAAACAAAAGGAGAACATCATGCTGAATGATCTCGCCGAAAAATTCGAGCGTTCCTCTCGGGCCTACGCCGACGCAAACCACATCGAGCGGGATGCCGACTGGTTTCTGCTGAAGCTGCAGGAGGAAATGGGTGAACTCACCCAGGCGTGGAACCGCGTCAGCGGCAGAGGACGCCGGAAGGGGAGGTCAGACGAGGAATTGGCCCGCGATCTTGCCGACGAAGCGGCGGATGTGCTCGGCCACATTCTTCTTTTCGCGCACAGGAACAGTTTGGATCTCTCCGCCGCGATCAAGCGCAAATGGCTTTTCCAGCCTGAATAAACCTCAAGCCGCGCCGATCCTGCGCCGATAGAATTTCGTGTCCAGGCCCCTCAGCGGAAACGATCGCGGAAGCTCGCCTTTCGAAATCTCGATGAAACCGTTCTTTTCATAAAAGCGGTGCGCGGCGAGGAACTTGTCCGTCGTGCCAAGGAAGATGTCCTTGAACTGCTGAGCGTCGGCATGTGCTACCAGTTCCGCAAGGAGCCGGGCCGCGACGCCATGCTCACGGCCGCGGACGTCAGCCGAAACGAACATCTTGCGCAGCGCCGTCTGACTGTTGCCGATGTCCTTCAGCCCAATCGTGCCGACAATCTTGCCGCTGCGAGATGCGACCCAGAACTGTCCCTGTCCCGACTGATAGAAATCGGGAATCACAGCGAGATCCGGTTGGTCGTCAGCCGTGATGGAGAAGCCGAATTCCTCGCGCTGAATCGGCAGGATTACCGAGAAAACGCCATCGATGTCGCCAGCAGCGAAGGGTCTGATCTCGATCTCGCTCATTGCGGTTCCCGTTCTCGGCTAGGCCTTCGTGCCGCCGACGGTGATCTGATCCATCCTGAGATGCGGTTGGCCGACGCCGACCGGAACCCACTGGCCGCCCTTGCCGCAATTGCCGATGCCGGTGTCGAGCTTCATGTCGTTGCCGACCATCGAAACGCGCTTCATCGCGTCGGGTCCGTTGCCGATCAGCATCGCGCCCTTGATCGGTGCGCCGATCTTGCCGTTGTCGATCAGATAGGCCTCCGTGCAGCCGAACACGAACTTGCCTGAGGTTATGTCGACCTGGCCGCCGCCGAACGAGACCGCATAGATGCCCTTTCTGACCGACGAGATGATTTCCTCCGGCGTCTTGTCGCCGCCGAGCATGTAGGTGTTGGTCATCCGAGGCATCGGGACGTGCGCGTAGCCCTGTCGGCGGCCGTTGCCCGTCGGTGCCATGCCCATCAGGCGGGCATTCTGCCGGTCCTGCATGTAGCCGACGAGCTTGCCGTTTTCGATCAGTACGTTGTAGGCGGATGGCGTGCCCTCGTCGTCGATCGTGATCGAGCCGCGCCGGTTGTCAATCGTGCCGTCGTCGACGACAGTCACGCCGGGTGCAGCAACCATCTGGCCGAGAAGGCCGGCAAAGGCTGACGTCTTCTTCCGGTTGAAATCGCCTTCGAGCCCATGACCGACCGCTTCGTGTAGCATGACGCCCGGCCAGCCGGAGCCGAGCACGACGTCCATGGTGCCCGCCGGCGCCTCGATCGCCTCCAAATTCACCAGCGCTTGCCGCAAGGCCTCGTCGGCGCCGTATTGCCAGTTGTCTTCGGCAATGAAGTCGCCAAAACCGATGCGACCACCGGTGCCGTAGGAACCGCTTTCCTGACGATCGCCTTCGCCCGCAATGACCGAGATGTTGATGCGCGTCATCGGCCTTATGTCGCGAACGCGGTGACCGTCGGCCCGCAGGATGTCGACGACCTGCCAGCTGGCAGCGATCGATGCGGTGACCTGACGCACCTTGGGGTCCTTGCCGCGCAGATAGGCGTCGATGTCCTGCAGCACCTTGACCTTCTCCTCGAAGCTCGGCGTGCCGATTGGGTTCTCGTCGGAGTAGAGTTTCTTGTTGGTCCGCTGCGGAGCCGCCGCATAGCTGCCGGAATGACCGCGGGTGACGGCGCCAACCGCATCGGCCGCGCGCTTCAGGGCTGCCACCGAAAGGTCGCCCGCATGCGCGTACCCGACGGCTTCGCCGGCAACCGCGCGCAGGCCAAAACCCTGCTCGGTGTTGAAGCTGCCGCCTTTCAAGCGCCCGTTATCGAACATCAGCGACTCTGCCTGAGCATGTTCGATGTAGAGCTCCCCGTCGTCCGCGCCAGAAAGCGCTTCGGCAACGAGCGAACGCATCTTCGCTTCGTCGGCATCGAAAAGCGTTAGGAGATCCGTATTCATGTCTTTTGCTCCACTGAAGCAGGAATGCTTTCAGCCGATGTAGGTCCGGGGGACGGTTCGAGCAAGCCCGAAAATCAAGACGATCAGGGGAGGGCGTCGTAGCCTTCGGCAAAGCCCTTGAGATCAACGGGGATGCCGATCCCTTCCTCGGGCGTCTGGAAGACGATGAACGTGGCGCTCGCGCCGCTGCGGAAAGTCTTCAGCAGTTCGTCTTCAAGAACAACCTCTGCATAGCAGCCATCTGCAAAGCAGCGGACGAAATAGGCGCGGCCGATATCCTTGCCGTCGACATTGAGGCCAAGGCCGTTCGGCAGCAGGACGCCGAGAGGCGCCAGAACGCGCAGTATCTTCGACTTGCGGTCAGCGGTCTTCAGCACAACAACGGAAAGACCGACTTCCGGCCGGTCTTCGGCGATCACGTTCTGCATCAGCGCGCACTGCTCAGCCGAGGCGCCGGCGGGCTTGTCGCACACGACAGACCATGCGCCGTGGTTCGACTTCACGGTGCCGGGCGCCTGCGGCTGTGTCTGCCCAGGCTGTGCCTGCGACGTCGGCGGCGTTGGCGCTGGCTGCCCCGGCGCGGGTTGCTGCTGGGCGAAGGCGGGAGCAGTCGCTGCGGCCGCAATGCACGCTGTCAGCACGAAGGGCCGTGCGAGGGAACGGAAACCCATGAAAACCTCTGCAATTCGAATCAGTGCCGCTAAGTTGGGGCGCGCCACCAAAAATGAAAAGCCCCACCCGCTGAAAAGCCGGGGACTACGGCGGAAATGGGACGTTTATCCGAGAATGTTTGTGCGACGGCACGGGCAACAACCGATATTTCACTGATTGCAACGAAAAAGATGGAATGTTTCGTTATGCTTGGGGCAATCTGTTTGAAAGCGAAAATGCCGCACGAACAAACGCTTTGGGCTGTTGCGATCAATGGCAAACTGTGGTTTGAAGCGCTGAGATGGCAAGGATTCTGTGCGTGATTTTGCGCAGATCAGCGCTCGAGGGAGATTTTAAGGTGATTAAGAAGGCTTATGCAGCTCTGACCGCGCTGGTCTGTCTGCTTTTTGCTTCCGGCAGTTATGCCGACCAACCGATGCCGTGGCAGGCGACATTGCAGCCGGCAGCCACGCCGATCATGCGGGACATTCATTGGTTCGAACAATATACCCTGTGGTTTATCGTTCCGATCACGCTCTTCGTTCTGGTCCTTCTTATCGTCGTCTGTCTCAAGTACCGCGCCGGCGCAAATCCGGTGCCGTCCAAGACGAGCCACAATACGATGATTGAAGTTGCCTGGACCGTGGGACCGGTCCTCGTGCTTCTCTTCCTCGCTGTGCCTTCGTTCAACCTCTTGACCGCCCAGCTGACCCTGCCGGAAAATCCTGACGTCACCATCAAGGCGACCGCGACGCAGTGGCAGTGGAACTACGAATATGAAGGCTCGGGCGAAAACCCGCTCGCTTTCGATTCCTTCCTGCTTAAGGATGCCGACCGCGCAGCCGCCGGCAAGGAAGACAAGGCGATCTATCCGCGCCTGCTGACTGTCGACAACGAGCTTGTTCTGCCCGTCAACAAGACCGTCCGCGTTCTCGTGACCGCTGCCCCGACCGACGTTATTCACGCATTCGCCATGCCGTCCTTCGGCGTCAAGATCGACGCCGTTCCGGGTCGCCTGAACGAAACCTGGTTCCGCGCCGAGCGTGAAGGCCTGTTCTACGGTCAGTGCTCCGAACTCTGCGGCAAGGATCATGCGTTCATGCCGATCGCCATCCGCGTTGTTTCCGAGGACAAGTACAAGCAGTGGCTCGCCGGTGCCGCGACCGACTTGCCGGGCGCGTACAAGACACTCATGGCCGCAACCGATGGTGCCGCAAGCACCGTCAACGTTGCCGAAAACGTGGCTAAGTAAGGAAGAGGGAACGGGACATGGCTGGACCTTCCGCACACGACGATCATCACTCGCATGATCACTCTCATGGCGCGCACGCCCATGACGACCACCACGATCACTCGCACAAGCCGAGCTTCGTCAATCGCTGGTTCTTTTCGACGAACCACAAGGACATCGGCACGCTTTACCTGATCTTCGCGATCATTGCCGGCATCATCGGCGGCGCGCTCTCCGTTGCCATGCGCATGGAGTTGCAGGAGCCTGGCATCCAGATCTTCCACGGTCTGGCATCGATGGTCTACGGCTATGAAGGCGACGCCGCCATCGACGGCGCCAAGCAGATGTTCAACATGTTCACCACCGCTCACGCGCTGATCATGATCTTCTTCATGGTCATGCCGGCGATGATCGGCGGTTTTGCCAACTGGATGGTGCCGATCATGATCGGTGCGCCTGACATGGCGTTCCCGCGTCTGAACAACATCTCCTTCTGGCTGATCGTTCCGGCCTTCCTTCTGCTCATCCTGTCGATGTTCGTTGAAGGTCCCGCCGGTGCTTATGGCGCAGGCGGCGGCTGGACGATGTACCCGCCGCTCTCGAGCTCGGGTACGCCGGGTCCTGCCGTCGACCTTGCGATCTTTGCGCTCCACATCGCCGGTGCGTCCTCGATCCTCGGTGCGATCAACTTCATCACCACGATCCTGAACATGCGCGCTCCGGGCATGACGCTGCACAAGATGCCGCTCTTTGCCTGGTCGGTTCTGATCACCGCCTTCCTGCTTCTGCTGTCGCTCCCGGTTCTCGCCGGCGCCATCACCATGATGCTGACCGACCGCAACTTCGGCACCTCCTTCTTCGTGCCTGAGGGCGGCGGCGACCCGATCCTTTACCAGCATCTGTTCTGGTTCTTCGGTCACCCGGAAGTCTACATCCTGATCCTGCCCGGCTTCGGCATCGTCAGCCACATCATCTCGACCTTCTCGCGGAAGCCTGTTTTCGGCTACCTCGGCATGGCCTACGCCATGGTTGCGATCGGTGCGGTCGGCTTCGTCGTCTGGGCGCACCACATGTACACGGTCGGCCTGTCGCTCGACGCGCAGCGCTACTTCGTGTTCGCCACGATGGTCATCGCCGTTCCGACGGGCGTGAAGATCTTCTCCTGGATCGCGACGATGTGGGGTGGCTCGATCAGCTTCCGCACGCCGATGGTCTGGGCGATCGGCTTCATCTTCCTGTTCACCGTCGGTGGCGTCACGGGCGTCCAGCTCGCCAACGCCGGCCTCGACCGCTCGCTGCATGACACCTACTACGTCGTGGCTCACTTCCACTACGTTCTGTCGCTCGGCGCCGTGTTCGCCATCTTCGCTGCCTGGTACTACTGGTTCCCGAAGATGACCGGCTACATGTACAACGAGTTCCTCGGCACGCTGCACTTCTGGGTCATGTTCATCGGCGTCAACCTGGTGTTCTTCCCGCAGCACTTCCTTGGCCTCGCGGGCATGCCGCGCCGCTACATCGACTACCCGGATGCATTCGCCGGCTGGAACTATGTTTCCTCGGTCGGCTCATACATCTCCGCCGTCGGCGTGTTGATCTTCCTGGTCGGCGTCTTCGAAGCCTTCGCAAAGAAGCGCGTTGCCGGTGACAATCCGTGGGGTGAGGGTGCAACGACGCTCGAATGGCAGTTGTCTTCGCCGCCGCCGTATCACCAGTGGGAACAGCTCCCGCGCATCAAGTAAGATGCGAGAAATTGCGACCGCCGCGTGTTACAGTGCGGCGGTCGGCTTACAAGTTTGCAGGACAAGAGAATGACAGTAATCGGCAATCGCAAGGCTCTGGCGCACGACGGCGAGTTCCGCCTGTCGGAAGCGAGTGCGCGCGATTATTTCGAGCTTTTGAAACCGCGCGTCATGTCGCTCGTGGTCTTCACGGCATTTGCCGGTCTCGTTCTGGCTCCGGGGCACATCAATCCGGTCCTCGGCCTCATAGCCATCCTTTGCATAGCCATCGGCGCCGGCGCTTCCGGCGCGCTGAATATGTGGTACGACGCCGATATCGATGCGATCATGACCCGCACCGCCAAGCGTCCGATCCCGGCCGGCCGGATCGCGCCACGGGAAGCGTTGGCATTCGGTCTGGTGCTCTCCTGTTTTTCGGTGATTATCCTCGGGCTCGCCGTCAATTGGCTCGCAGCCTCGATCCTCGCCTTCACGATTTTCTTCTACGCCGTGATCTATACGATGTGGCTGAAGCGCTCGACGCCGCAGAACATTGTCATCGGCGGTGCGGCTGGCGCTTTTCCTCCGATGATCGGCTGGGCCTGCGTGACCGGTACCGTCACGATCGAAAGCTTTGTTCTGTTCATGATCATCTTCCTCTGGACGCCGGCCCACTTCTGGGCGTTGGCGCTGTTCAAGATGAAGGACTATGAGGCGGTCGGCGTCCCGATGCTGCCCAATGTCTCGGGCGAGCGCACGACCAAGCATCAGATTGTTGCCTATGCGGTGCTGACGGCAGTGTGCGGCGTGTTGCCGACGGCGCTCGGCTTTGCGAGCCTCGGCTACGGCGTGGTCGCCGCAGCCCTCGGCGCAATCTTTATCTACTGTTCCATCGCCGTCTGGCGGATGCCGGACGGCGATGAGAAGATGATCCCGGCGAAGAAGCTCTTCGGCTTCTCGATCCTGTATCTCTTCGCGATTTTCTCCGCCCTGATGTTCGACCGGCTCGCCGCCGTGCTCGTTTCTCACATGGGAGGCATTCTCTAAATGGACGTCGTCAAGCTTACAGAGGCGCAGCGCAAGTCGCGCCGCAACCGCAACGTTGCGCTCGGTCTGGTTTTGGCCGGCCTCGTCGTGCTTTTTTACGCGATTACGATCGTCAAGTTTACGGGGCACGCGTGAGATGAGCGGGATGCCGAGCACGCCGCGAAAGCCACGCAACAACGGCGCTGTCGTTTTCATGTGCCTTGCCTTCGTCTTCGGCATGGGCGCTGCGAGCTATGCGGCGGTTCCGCTCTACCGGATGTTCTGCCAGCTGACCGGCTATAACGGCACGACGCAACGCGTCGAGCAGGCTTCCAGCGTGATCCTCGACCGCAAGATGCGTGTCACCTTCGACGCCAATGTGGCGCCGGGTCTTGACTGGGAGTTCAAGCCGGTCGAGCGCGAGGTCAACCCGCGCATCGGCGAAACCATTCAGGTGAATTTCACCGCGGTGAACAAGTCGAACGAGCCGCAGCGCGGTCAGGCTGTGTTCAACGTGACACCTGGCGAGGCGGGCGTCTATTTCAACAAGGTGCAGTGCTTCTGCTTCAACGAGACCGTTCTGAAACCGGGCGAAAAGCTCGAGATGCCTGTCGTTTTCTATATCGATCCTGATATTACCAAGGCTGTGGAATCGAAGGATATCCACACCGTTACCTTGTCCTATACGTTCTATCCGAAAGAGGGTCCGAAGCCGGTGGCTTCGAATGAGGGTGGAACGGTAAAGCTTGAAAAGAAACTTTGATTGAGGTCCGTTTCCGGCTATGCCGGAGCGGAGAGGAAGAGATCCGGGGATAGCTTACATGGCTGATGCTCATCAGAAACATCACGACTACCACATCATTGACCCGAGCCCGTGGCCGATCCTGGCTTCGATCGGCGCGTTCATCATCACGTTCGGCGGCGTCGGCTTCATGCGCTACCTCAACGGCGGGTCGCTGCATCTCCTCGGCATCGAATGGGCTCATCCGTGGCTGTTCTTCATCGGCCTTGCGATCATTCTCTACGTCATGTTCGGTTGGTGGTCTGACACCGTGAAGGAAGCACACGAGGGCGCCCATACCCGCGTCGTCTCGCTGCACCTTCGCTACGGCATGATCATGTTCATCGCTTCCGAAGTGATGTTCTTCGTCGCTTGGTTTTGGGCTTACTTCGACGCAAGCCTCTTCCCGAATGAAGCAATCCAGGCGTCGCGCGTTGCCTTCACCGGTGGCCAGTGGCCGCCGAAGGGCATCGAAGTCCTCGACCCCTGGCACCTGCCGATCTATAACACGGTGATCCTGCTATTGTCCGGCACGGCCGTTACTTGGGCGCATCACGCGCTGCTGCACAACGACCGCAGAGGCCTGATCCAGGGCCTGACGCTCACCGTTCTGCTCGGTATCTTGTTCTCCTCGGTGCAGGCGTTTGAATACGTACATGCACCGTTTGCCTTCAAGAACTCGATCTACGGCGCGACCTTCTTCATGGCGACCGGCTTCCACGGCTTCCACGTTCTGGTTGGCACGATCTTCCTGTTGGTCTGCCTGTTGCGTGCGATCCGCGGCGATTTCACGCCGAAGCAGCATTTCGGCTTCGAAGCAGCCGCCTGGTACTGGCACTTCGTCGACGTCGTCTGGCTCTTCCTGTTCTTCTGCATCTACGTCTGGGGCGGCTGGGGCGCTCCGCTGGCTGCTGGCTGAGCCGAGGCCATGAATTGAAAAAGGGCGGGTGCCACGGCACCCGCCCTTTTTGTTTTACTGATCACCGCATGGCGGCGATGCGCTCGAATGCTGAGGGTTCGGGAATGCCGAGATCCAGGCGGTGCCGGATCGCTTCGGCACATTCCAACGGCGTCAGCACCGACGTGTCCACCTCAAGATCGTAGATGCCGGGGATATGAACCTGTTCCTGCCAGAGCTGGACCGGATGGGGGACGGCCTCATCGTCGGTTGCGGTGACGTACAGAGAGTGACGACCTGGGACTGGGATGTTCCGCCTTTTCATGATGACCTTGATCGGACATCTCACACCGACGAAAAGCACTGGCAATCCCTCAAGCCGGCGCGCGCAATCGGCGAGAATGCCGAGCGGCTGAGAGTAGCTGTCGTGATGGCCGAGGTCGGCCACGACATTGAGGCCGAGCCCAGCATGGATGGCGATCGACTCGTAGAGTGCCGCATAGAAAAACGGAATCATCTCCTCGAGGTCGGGGCGTTCTCCGCCCGGGCGCAGTCCGATTCCCGGCAGGTAGCGTTCCGCGGTCATCGAGTTGTAGGTGTCGACGCCAAAGTTCATCCAGGGGCCGTCGAAATGCTCCTGGATCGCGTTGGCGATCGACGATTTTCCACTGCGCGGGGCGCCGTTCAGAATGACGATCTGTCCGGCCGAGCTGTCGTATGTCATCAGTTTTCTTCTTCTGTTTGGCGCGAATCGCTGAGGCGAAAGAGCGCAGGTATTTCCCTTCCCTCTGTGATTACTTTATGGGTGAGTTATGGCGGAGCGAGCGGTTGGCCATAGGCCATTGGAAGGATGCATGAACGAAGACAGCGCACATTTTCCCCCGGTCGATCCTGTGAAGACAGGCATCAGGGGATGCTGCCCACGCTGCGGCCAGGGAAAGCTCTTTAATGGCCTGCTGGCGCTGCAACCGCGCTGCTCGGCCTGTGGCCTCGACTACGCCTTTGCCGATGCCGGCGACGGCCCTGCGGTATTCGTCATTTTGATCGTCGGCTTCATTATCATCGGCTCGGTGCTGTGGCTTGAGGTCAATTACGCGCCACCGATCTGGCTGCACATTCTGCTGTTCGGTCCTCTCACCATTGTTCTCTCCCTGCTGGCTCTGCGCTGGTGCAAGGGAATCTTGATCGCGATGCAGTATCGCCATAACGCCAGTGAAGGGCGCATTTCCCGTGACTGAATTTTATGTTTCGGCGCCAAGCCGAAAGCGGTCGGTACTCACCGGCATCGCTCTGCTTGTCGCGCTTGCCATCCTCCTGTCGCTCGGCACCTGGCAGGTCGAACGGCTGCACTGGAAGGAAAAGTTACTCGCCGATATCACCGAGCGCCGGCAGGCGCCGCCGGCATCGCTTGCCGATATCGAAGGCATCGCTGCAAAGGGCGAGGATATCGATTATCGCCACATGACGGCCAGCGGCGAGTACGTCAACAGCAAGGAGCGGCACTTCTTTGCCACCTGGCATGGCCAGACGGGCTTCTACGTCTACACCCCGCTGCAGCTTGTCGATGGCCGCTATCTCTTCGTCAACAGAGGCTTCGTTCCTTATGACAACAAGGAGCCGGAAATGCGCATGCAGGGCCAGCTCACCGATCAGCAAACGGTGACCGGCCTTGCTCGTGCAAAACTTCCGGGCAAGCCCTCCTGGGTGGTGCCTGATAATGATGTCGCCAAGAATATCTTCTACTGGAAAGACCTCGACGTGATGGCGTCGAGCGTCGGGCTCGACAAGGCCGAGGTGGTTCCGTTCTTCCTGGATGCTGACGATACCCCCAATCCGAAGGGGCTGCCGATCGGCGGTGTGACCGATGTCGATCTGCCGAACAATCACCTGCAATATGCCTTCACCTGGTACGGGCTTGCGGCAACGCTCGTCATCATCGCCGTGATCGCCCGTTTCCGTAAGCGGGGTCCGGCGCAATAGTATCGCTTCAATTCTTGCCTATATTGGGCTAGACAGCGCTATCCCTACGAACCGGAACTGACATGAATATTGCGGCGAAACCTCCCTTGACGATCAGGCTCTGCGGACCGCGCGGCTTTTGCGCCGGCGTCGACCGCGCCATCCAGATCGTCGTGCTAGCGCTGAAATCTTATGGTGCGCCCGTCTATGTCCGCCATGAAATCGTTCACAACAGGTATGTGGTCGAAGGCCTGGAAGCCAAGGGCGCCGTCTTCGTCGAGGAACTCAACGAGATCCCGGAAGAGCATCGCGCCCAGCCGGTTGTCTTCTCGGCGCACGGCGTGCCGAAGTCCGTGCCTGAGGATGCGAGCGCCCGCAATCTCTTCTATCTCGATGCAACATGCCCGCTGGTCTCCAAGGTGCACAAGCAGGCGATGCGCCACAACAAGCTCGGTCGCCATGTCGTCCTGATCGGCCACGCGGGCCACCCCGAAGTGATCGGCACGATGGGCCAGCTGCCGGAAGGGTCGGTATCCCTGATCGAGACGGTCGAGGACGCCGACGTCTATCAGCCGGCCGATCCTGACAATCTCGGCTACGTGACGCAGACGACGCTCTCGGTAGACGACACGGCGGGCGTGATCACGCGCCTGCACGAGCGCTTTCCCAATCTGACGGCACCTGCCGCCGACTCGATCTGCTACGCCACGACCAACCGCCAGGAAGTGGTGAAGCAGGCAGCCCCCGGCTGTGATCTCTTCATCATCGTCGGCGCTCCGAACTCGTCGAACTCCAAGCGGCTGGTCGAGGTCGCGCTGCGGGCAGGGGCGAAGAAGTCGCTTCTGGTGCAACGCGCCTCGGAGCTCGATTGGGATGAGATCGGCCCGATCTCGACGCTTGGCCTGTCAGCCGGCGCGTCGGCGCCTGAAGTCATCGTCAACGAGATCATCGAGGCCTTCCGTGCGCGCTTCGACGCCAAGGTCGAGCTTGCCGAGACGGTTCAGGAAAACGAGCATTTCCTCGTCAACCGCGAACTGCGCAATATCGAGTTGACGCATGAGGATATGGCGTGGGTGAATGGGTAAGGCGCCTCCCGTGATGCGGGAGTAATCGTCGAGGGGACGATTACAGCGCCAGTCACCGCCCGGTCCGGGCGGTGGTCTAACTGATCAAACATTTTCGCGGGACGTAAATTGGCAGTTTATACCGATATTTCCGAAGACGATTTGAAGTGGTTCCTGACGGAGTACGATGCCAGTACGCTGCTGTCCTACAAGGGCATCGCTGAAGGTGTCGAGAACTCGAACTTCCTGCTGCACACCACCAAGGATCCATTGATCCTCACGCTATACGAGAAACGCGTCGAAAAGAACGACCTGCCGTTCTTCCTGGGGCTGATGCAGCATCTGGCGGCCCGCGGTCTCTCCTGCCCGCTTCCCCTGCCGCGAAAGGACGGGGCCTTGCTCGGCACGCTGTCCGATCGCCCGGCAGCGCTGATCTCGTTCCTAGAAGGCATGTGGCTGCGTAAGCCGGAGGCCAAGCATTGCCGCGAGGTCGGCAAGGCCCTTGCCAAGATGCATGTCGCCGGCGAAGGCTTCGAGCTGAAGCGTCCCAATGCGCTGTCCGTCGATGGCTGGAAAGTGCTCTGGGAGAAGTCCGAGGCGCGCGCGGACGAGGTGGAGAAGGGACTTCAGAACGAGATCCGCACCGAGCTCGGCTTCCTCTCCGCCCATTGGCCGAAGGACCTGCCGGACGGTGTCATCCACGCCGACCTCTTCCCCGATAACGTCTTCTTCCTTGGCGACGACCTGTCGGGCCTGATCGACTTCTATTTCGCCTGCAACGACCTGCTTGCCTATGACGTCTCGATCATCCTCAATGCCTGGTGCTTCGAGAAGGACGGCGCCTACAACATTACCAAGGGTATGGCGATGCTGGAGGGCTACCAGAGTGTGCGGCCGCTGAGCGATGCCGAACTGGCAGCACTTCCGATCCTCTCGCGGGGTTCGGCGCTGCGCTTCTTCCTGACGCGCCTCTACGACTGGCTGACGACGCCCGAGGGCGCGCTGGTCACCAAGAAGGATCCGCTCGAATATCTGCGCAAGCTGCGCTTCCACCGGCAGATCGGCTCAACCGCCGAATATGGGCTCGTGGCATGAAGCACGTCGATATCTTCACGGACGGCGCCTGTTCCGGCAATCCCGGCCCCGGCGGCTGGGGCGCGGTGCTGCGCTACGGCGAGGTGGAAAAGGAACTGTCTGGCGGCGAGGCGGACACCACCAACAATCGCATGGAACTGCTGGCGGCGATTTCGGCGCTGACGGCACTGAAAGGCCCGTGCGAAGTCGATCTCCATACCGACAGCAAATACGTCATGGACGGCATCTCGAAATGGATCTTCGGTTGGAAGAAAAACGGCTGGAAGACCGCTGACAAGAAGCCGGTGAAGAACGGCGAGCTCTGGCAGGCGCTCGATGCCGCGAACCAGCGCCACAAGGTCAAGTGGCACTGGGTCAAGGGCCACGCCGGCCATCCGGAAAACGAGCGAGCCGACGAGCTTGCGCGCAAGGGCATGGAGCCGTTCAAGAAGCGGTAGCGGCTCACCCAAGCCGTGTAAAAACAGCCACATGAAACGCTTGCCTGAATCAATGCAGCAAGCGCTTGAATCACAGCATGAGGAGAGTTGCGGTGCGTGTTATCTCGCTGAACGCCTGGGGCGGCAAGCTCCATGCGCCGCTGATCCGGTATCTTCGCGATGTCGAGCCTGACGTTCTCTGCCTGCAGGAAGTGACCCGCTCGGTCACCGTCGCCTCGGATTGGCTGGAGTATCGCGACGGCAGCCACATCCTGCCGCAGCGCGCCAACCTCTTCGACGAGATCAAGGCGATCCTTCCCCATCACGACGCGTTCTTCGCGCCGACGGCGCGCGGTACGCTCTTCGATGGCGATCGACAGCTCTTGTCCGAATTCGGCCTCGCCACTTTCGTGCGCAACAGCTATTCGGTCGTCGGTCATGCGATGGATTTCGTGCACGGCGATTTTTCCGGCGACGGCTATGGCGAGCATCCGCGCCCGCGCAACGCCCAATGCGTCAGGCTGTTCGACTACAGTGCCAATCGACCGATCACCATCGCCCAACTGCATGGCTTGCGCGACCTTGCCGGCAAGGGCGACACGCCGGCACGTCGCGGGCAGGCGGATGCTTTGGTCGCGCTCATCCGCCGCATATGGCGTGAGGGCGAGCCGCTGGTCGTCTGCGGCGACTTCAATGTACTCCCAGGTAGCGTCATGTTCGAAGCGCTCGCCGAGTTGGGCTTGACCGACCTCGTGACCTCGCGCGGCCACACGGATACACGAACCTCGCACTACACCAAGGAAGGCCGCTACGCCGACTACATGCTGGTCACAGCGAACGTCAATGTGATCGCGTTCGACGTCGTTGAACAGCCCGAGGTGTCCGACCATCGGGCTCTCTTGCTAGATATTGCGTAGGAACCAGGGATGGCGCAACGGATGCGGATGCACCCGCTGCGCCGAGCCTCGGGAGGCCTTTACCTAAGCCGCCTTGGCGACTTCGCCATGCGGGTCGAGGACAAACTTCGTCGCCGCGCCATGGTCGAAGCTCTCGTAGCCTTGTACCGCCTCTTCGAGCGGAATGACCTTGGCGTTGACGATATCGGCGATCGGCAGGCGGTCATGGAGGATCGCCTGCATGAGCTGGCGGTTGTACTTCAGAACCGGTGTCTGACCCGTATGGAACGACTGCGCCTTCGCCCAGCCCAGGCCGAAGCGCAGCGCCAGGTTGCCGTGCTTGGCGGCATTGTCGACGGCGCCGGGATCCTCGGTCACGTAGAGGCCGGGAATGCCGATCGAGCCCGCCGCGCGGGTGATTTCCATCATCTGGTTCAGAACGATCGCCGGCTGCTCGCCGCCCGAATGGCCGCGGGCCTCGAAGCCGACGGCGTCGATGGCGCTGTCCACTTCGTTGCTGCCGGTCACCTGGGCGATCATATCGCCGAGCCGGTCGCTCTTCGACAGGTCGATCGGCTCGAAGCCGACCTTGGCGGCATGGGCAAGGCGATCCTTGTTGAAGTCGCCGACCATCACGACGGCGGCGCCGAGGATGCGGGCGGATGCAGCCGCGGCAAGCCCGACCGGACCGGCACCGGCGACATAGACCGTCGATCCGACACCGACGCCGGCGCGCACCGCACCGTGGAAGCCCGTCGGCAGGATGTCGGAAAGCATGGTCAGATCGCGGATCTTTTCCATGGCGCGATCGCGGTCCGGGAATTTCAGGAGGTTGAAATCGGCATAGGGAATGGTCACGTAGCGGGCCTGCCCGCCGATCCAGCCGCCCATGTCGACATAGCCGTAGGCGCCGCCGGCGCGCGACGGGTTGACCGTCAGGCAGACGCCGGTGTCCTGCGACTTGCAGCAGCGGCAGCGGCCGCAGGCGACGTTGAACGGCACGGAGACGAGGTCGCCAATCTGCAGCATCTCGACGTCAACGCCCTTCTCGATCACCTCGCCGGTGATTTCGTGGCCCAGAACGAGGCCGGGCATGGCGGTGGTGCGGCCGCGAACCATATGCTGGTCCGATCCGCAGATATTGGTGGAGATCACTTTGAGAATGACGCCGTGCTCGATCTTGCGGCCATCGGGTGCTTCAAGCTTCGGATCGTCGATGTCGTGGATTTCGACCTTGCCGGGCCGCATGTAGACGACGCCTCGGTTCTTGCTCATTTCCATCTCCTCCGTTGAAAATGCTGCCTCGCGCGGGGCTCCTCTCCCCACGCGCAGGATACTGACAGATTAGACGAGAATGTAGGACGCGCCGTTCCGTTTACGACGGTTTACGGCGTCGAATTGGTCGCGTCTCGCACACCGGCCCTTACCGAAGCCATTCAGATGGGGATGTCTGCAGAACGGCACGTCCTTGTCACTTGCCCCTGCGACGTTTCTCCTTATGCTCGCCTGAAAATGGAATCCGGGAGGTCAACACATGATCCTGCACTGCGTGCTGATGCGGCTGAAGGCAGCCATGACAGGGGAAGAAAAGCAGTCCTTGTTTGACGCGATCGTCGCACTGAAGCAGGTGATTCCCGGCATCATCGACATCAAGTACGGCCCGAATGTCTCGCCGGAGGGGCTACATGCGGGCTACGTCGATGGCTTTGCTGTCACCTTCGAAAGCGCGGAAGCGCGCGATGGATACCTTGTGCATCCCGAGCACGTTGGCGTCGGAGAGCGTATTGTCTCCTCGACAGATGGTGGCTTGGGTGGCCTGATCGTCTTCGATCTCAATTATTGAGGCCGAGCCGCGCCGTTGCGCGACCCAGCCGTTGTCGTCAGCTGGCTTTCGCTATCGCCGCCACGAGCTGATCGACGTTGTAACGGAACATCTTCTGGTAGGTCGCGGCCGGCCCCTTGGTGTCGGAAAGAGACTCGACATAGAGCTCGCCGCCGGGTTCAGCCCCCGTCGCCTCTGCGATCTGCCTGACGAGGCGAGGATCGTTGGAGTTCTCGAAGAAATAGGTCTTCACGTGCTCGGCCTTGATCTGTTCGATCAGCTTGGCGACATCCGCGGCGGAAGCTTCGCTCTCTGTCGAGACGCCGATCGGGGCTAGGAACTTCACGCCATACTCACGACCGAAGTAGCCGAATGCGTCGTGGCTCGTCAGCACCTTGCGATGGTCCTCGGGGATTTTGGCAAGCTCCGAGTGCGCGTAAGCATCGAGCCCGTCAAGCGTCTTGATGTACCTCTCGGCATTGGTCTTGAACGCCGCAGCATCGGCCGGCGCGGCCTTCGCAAGCGCCTCTTCGATGTTGGCGACCCAGATCTTGACGTTGACGGGGCTGTTCCAGACATGCGGATCGGTGACCGTCTGCCCGTCCTCGTCCATGGTCCGGAACTTTATCCCTTCCGAGACGACGACCGGCTTGCCCTTATAGCCTGAGGCGCTAATGAGGCGGCCCATCCAACCCTCGAGCCCTTCACCGCTGACGAAGGCGACCTGCGCCGCATTAAGGTTCCTTGCGTCGCTTGGCGACGGTTCGAACTCATGGGGATCGCCGTTCGGGCCGACGAGGCTCGTGACCGTCACGCGATCACCGCCGACCTGGCGGACGACGTCGGCAAGCACGGTGAAGGAGGCCACCACCTTAAGGGTCGCGGCAGATGCCGAGCTCGTCGAAAGCGCCACCAGCGCCGGGATCATCACTGAGAAAAGCAGTCTGCGGGAAATCATCGGAAGGCTCCGGTTGTCAGCCCTTAAGATGCGGGCGAGGGAAATACCGCCGGGCGAGACCCGACGGGGCGAGAAAGATCGAGAAGCCATAGAGCAGCGCCGCCGTCATGATGATCGTCGGTCCGGAGGCGAGCTCAAGATGGTAGGAGGCGATGAGTCCGAGATAGCCGGAGGCAGTGGCGCTGGCGGCTGCGATTGCCATCATCGACGGGAGGCTACGCGACCAGAGCTGCGCGATCGCCGCCGGCAGCATCATCAGACCGACCGCCATCAACGTGCCCAAGGCCTGGAAACTGGCGACCAGATTGAGCACAACCAGCAGCAGAAAGAGGAAGTGATAGATCGGCCCGCGCCCGCCGATGGCTCTAAGGAAACCGGGATCGAAACATTCCGCCACGAGCGGTCGGTAAATGATTGCGAGCGTCGCGAGCGTCGCTGTGCTGATCGCGCCGATCTCATAGAGGGCCCGAGCATCGATCGCGAGGATGGTGCCGAAGAGAACATGCAACAGGTCGATATTTGAACCGCGCAACGAAACGATGAGCACGCCGAGCGCCAACGAGGAGAGATAGAAGCTGGCGAAGCTCGCATCCTCCTGCAGCGAGGTCACGCGGCTGACGATGCCGGAGAGGAGCGCCACCGACAGCCCGGCAATCAGCCCCCCGAGGCCCATCGCCGTCAACGACAGCGAACCGGCGATCAGGTATCCGATGGCGGCGCCGGGCAGGACGGCGTGGCTCATCGCATCGCCGACGAGGCTCATCCGCCGCAGCATCAGGAAGACGCCGATCGGCCCGGAACCAAGACCGAGGCACAGACAGGCGACAAGGGCGCGGCGCATGAAGCCGTAGTCGGCAAACGGCGCAAGAAGAAGATCGTAGGCGGTCATCTGGCAGGCTCGCAAACGCCGGCGCTCTCGTCCCAGCGTTCGGCCATCACCCGCGCCGTCGTCAGGTTTGCCGTGGTCATGATATCAGCGGTTGCCCCCCAGCCAATGACTTCGCGCGCAAGCAGAAGTGTTTGCGGAAAGTGGGCGCGGACCTGCTCGAAATCATGGAGGACAGCAAGCACCGTTCGCCCTTCGCTATGCCAGCCGGCGACGATATGTAAAAGATCCCGTGTGGTGCGGGCATCGATGGCGGTGAACGGCTCGTCGAGCAGGATGACGCTCGCATCCTGCAGGAGCAACCGGGCAAAGAGCACGCGTTGAAACTGCCCCGCTGAGAGCGAGCCGATGCTCCGTCGATCGAAGCCTTCAAGTCCGACCACGGCAAGTGCGTCGCGCGCTCTCTGCCGCTCAGGCGATGCGATCTGTGCGAAGGCTCCAGCCTGCCGCCAGGATCCGAGAAGAACCGTGTCGAGCACGGAGATCGGAAAGCGGCGGTTGATATCGGCTGCCTGTGGCAGGTAACCGAAATCCGTTGGCTTCAGCCGGTGCCTTATCGAGCCGGAGGAGGGAGGCAATTCACCGATGATCGCTTTCAACAGGCTGGATTTGCCGGCGCCGTTTGGACCGGTGATCGCCGTCAGGCTGCCGGCCGCAATGGTTCCTGAAAGATGATGGACCGCGGGATGCCGCTCGTAGGCGACCGTCAGATCGTCAAGCTCGATCGCAACGTCGCTCATGGCAGCAGCGTCGCCCAGCGGATCGCTGCCCAGAGTGGGATTCCAACTAAGGCGACATAAAAGACGCGACGGCCGGCGGACAGCGCCATCAGGCCCAGAGAATCTTGAAACTTCGAGAAATGCATACCGCACCAAATGTAATAACATTACGTGTTATGGTATAACAAATGAGGCAAAAAAGTGGCGCGTCGCGAGGTTTTATAAGGAAACAAAAAAGCGGCCACATGGGCCGCTCTTAGAAGGTCGGTGTGGGGGAGCCTTACAGTTGCTCCAGCATGGTCGCAGCGCCGGAAACGGTGGCCTGCCCCGGATTCTCTTCGACGTTCAGCGATCTCACGACGCCGTCTTCGACGAGCATCGAATAACGCTTCGAGCGGACGCCGAGACCGCCGGCCGAAAGGTCGGCGTCGAGGCCGAGCGCTTTGGTGAAGCCGGCATCCCAGTCCGCAAGGAAGTGAATCTTGCCTATGCCGCCGGAGGATTGTGCCCAGGCGCCCATCACGTGCCAATCGTTGACGGCGATGACGGCGATGTCGTCGACGCCCTTGGAAAGGATCGAGTCGCGGTTCTCCAGATAGCCCGGCAGGTGGTTCAGCGAGCAGGTAGGGGTGAAGGCGCCGGGGACTGCAAAGAGAACGACGCGCTTGCCCTTGAAGAGCTGCTCTGTCGAAATTTCGACCGGACCGTCAGACGTCTTTTCCTTGAAGGTGGCTGCTGGAAGCTGATCGCCGATTGCGATGGTCATGGCCGTCTCTCCTTGTCATGTATGGCGGCGCAAATACCGCGATTTGCGCGCGACTATAGAACTCGACTACTCAAAGGCAAGCGGCGTCTCGATGGCACGCGAACCGTCGATGACAAGCGCGCTCCATGTCTTTCCGTGAATGTCGTATGCCTTGGGAAGCTTGCCGACGGAAAGCGTCGTCGTGAAGCTTTGGCCGTCGCGGTGAGTTGCCGTCTGCTTGGTAAAGACGTGCCCGCTCGGGCCTGCGACGATCACCTCAGGGGAGGTCTCGCCGCTCTCCGGCAGTGTCACGGTGAGGGAAAGCTCCTTCATGTCGGGCGACAGCCTATGGTCGCTCACGTTGAATTCGGAGGAGGCGGCTTCCGGCAAGGCGGCCTCGGCATCCCGAAGGATTTTTTCCTCTTCGGGGCGTGAACGGGCCGATGGTTCGAAGGTTAGCGACAGCTCCGCCTGAAACGGGATGCATATTTCCTTGCAGATGCCGATGAAGGCGGTTGCCTTGAGTTCATGGAGTGCCGGGTCTTTCGCCGTCAGCTGCAACGGGAAGGTGACCGAGGTGTCGTAGGCGACCTCATCGACCTTGTCGTCGACGATATGCTTGGGAGTCGGAAAGCTCATCTTGTCGAGCGAAATGCCTTCAGAAGAAAAACCGACTTGAGGCGGGATGCCGCTATTGCCGGGTTCTCGCCAATACGTGATCCAGCCGGGCTTCGGTTCGATCTGCAGTCCGGCGCGAATGCTTCCGTTTGCATCGGGGGGAAGCGCGATCAGCCGCATCCGCCCACCCTCATTGTCGGCCCAGGCGCTCATCTCCGCCCGGGCGGGCTGAGAAAGTTGCAGCATCACGACGAGCAGACCGAAAGCGGAACAGAATTGGCAAGTGGCGCGTGAAATAGTTTGCATGCATCAATGATCTATTGAAATTCGCCATGCTCGGCTAGAACTCGCCATCATTTAAGTTTTCATTTTCAGTTGATTGATCTGTGACATTGGCTCATGCTCGTGATGTCGGGCCTCGTGCGGTCTGGCAGAGGAGGAACGATGTCGTTGGCGACCCTCAAAAACAAAAGAGAACGTGGCTTCTTCGATGGCCAGTTTCTCATTGCCATGCCGGGCATGGAGGATCGCAACTTCGCCCGCACGGTAATCTATATCTGCGCGCATTCCGATGCCGGCGCGATGGGGTTCGTCATCAACCGTCCGCAGAACCTGACCTTTACCGATGTTCTCCTGCACCTGGAAATGATCAAGGATGAGGATGCCATCGTTCTCCCCGCACACGCCCGCGATTGCCCGATCCAGACGGGCGGGCCGGTGGAAAGCGGACGCGGCTTCGTCCTGCACTCCGACGACTATCTCTGCGATTCCAGCATTCCCGTCAGCGACGATATCTGCATGACGGCGACGCTCGACATCATCCGCGCGATTTCCAAGGGCAAGGGACCGAAGCGGGCGACCATGCTGCTCGGTTACGCCGGTTGGGGAGCGGGTCAACTGGAAGCCGAAGTCGGCAACAATGGTTGGCTCACATGCGCGGCCAACGAGGAGTTGATCTTCGACCGCAGCCTCGACGACAAGTACGAGCGGGCGCTGGCTTCGATGGGCATTAATGCCGCCATGCTTTCGGCCGAGGCCGGGCACGCCTAATTGGCGGAACGATCCGTAAAGAAGCGCGTTCTCTGCTGGCGCGGGCCATAAGGCCCAGTCAGGGGAAGTTTGATGGAAACCACGGCCGGAAATTATCCGCCGTCCACTTTGCACTTCGGTTTTTCGACCCCTGATCTCGAGGGAGGCACGCGTTGAGGCTGTTTGTATGTGACAACTGCGACCAGGTTGTTCATTTCGACAATCGCCAGTGCGTTCGGTGCGGTCACCGCCTTGGCTTCCAGCCGAATGGCCTGCGCATGCACGCTGTTCAGCAGCAGGACAGCGATCTCTGGCAATACGTGGCTCAGCCGGACCTGGTGCGTTTCTGTGCCAATGCCGGCCTCGACATCTGCAACTGGCTTGTAGAGGATGGCGACGCGGGTGATTACTGTGTTGCGTGCCGGCATAACCGGCTGGTGCCCAATTCAGCGACGCAGGATGGCGTGGACCGGTGGCGTCGGATCAGCCAGGCACAACGACATCTCTTCTACTCGCTCTTGCGCTGGCGCCTGCCGCACCCGGACCGCGCGCAGGATCCCGCAGGCGGCCTTGTTTTCGACTTCCTGGAAGACACGGTCCAGGATGACGGCAGTGTCGTTCCGGCGATGACGGGACACGAGGAGGGCTTGATTGCAATTCGGGCGGCAGAGGCTGACGACCTGACCCGTGAACAGGCGCGTACCTCGATGGATGAGCCTTACCGGACGCTGCTCGGTCACTTTCGCCATGAGACGGGTCATTTCATGTGGAATCGCCTCGTGCGAGACAGGAACAACTTCGATGGATTCCGGGCGGTGTTCGGCGATGAGCGCGAGGACTACAGCGAGGCCCTTGCACAACACTACGCAAATGGCGCTCCGCCCGGCTGGCCAGACAGGTTCGTCAGCGCCTATGCCAGCGCCCATCCCTGGGAAGACTTCGCCGAATGCTTTGCTCACTATCTCCACATCGTTGACACCTTGGAGACCGCGCGCGCCTTCGGCATCGCAGTTGATCCCCGCGGTCACGAAGAGATGGCGGCGGAGGTGGATTTCGACCCCTACAGGGCAGCCAGTGCCGATCAGCTTGTCGACGAATGGGTGCCGCTCAGCGTTGCGATCAACTCGATACAGCGCAGCATGGGGCAGCGCGATTCCTACCCATTCGTGCTGTCAGCGCCGGTGGTCGCCAAGCTTGAATACATGCATCAGCTGATAGCGGGCGCCGCTACGCAGTAACAGGGAGCCGGTCGGTTAAGCGCGCTTCGTCAACGGGAACCGTTCCTTCAGCAGCCGCAGGACGGACTCCGCTGCCATCGGCGGCCCGAACAGGTAGCTTTGACCGAAAGTGCAGCCCATCTTTGCGAGCTCGATCGCGTCTTCGTTTGACTCGATCCCTTCGGCGACCACCTTCATATCAAGTTCACGCGCCATGGCGATCACCGAGCGAAGCACGGTTGCCTTCTTGTCACTGCCATCGCGCACCATCACCTTGTCAAGCTTGATCGTGTCGAACGGGAAGCGCGTCAGATAGGCGAGGGACGAATAGCCGGTTCCGAAATCATCCAGCGCGAGGCCAAGCCCCATCTCCCGCAGCTTCTCAAGCACGAGGCGCGCTTGCTCCGGATTCTCCATGACCATGGATTCCGTGAGCTCCAGCTTCAGGCGCGACGGGTCGCAATGGGTTTTCGCCAGCACCGAACGGACATCGTCATAAAGCTCGTTGTTCAGCAGCTGTGCGCTGGAGAGGTTGATCGAGACGAAGATCGGCAGCTCGCCGGTCTGGTTCTCCCAACCCATCAGGTCGTTGGTCGCCTGCTCAAGGGCAAAGAGACCAAGCATCTCGATAAGGTCGGATGTCTCGGCGATCGGAATGAATTCCGAAGGAGGGATGGTGCCGCGCTTCGGATGCTCCCACCGCATCAGCGCCTCGAAGCCGGCAATCTCCACGTCCTCCAGCCCGGCGATCGGCTGGTAGACCATCGACAGTTCCTTGCGCTCGATGGCACGGCGCAGGTCGGATTCGAGCTGCAGCCTGTCGGCGCCGAAATCGCGGAAGGCGGGCTGGAACGGCTCGACGCGATTGCCGCCGGCGCGTTTGGCTCGGTACATCGCAAGCTCCGCATCGCTGAGCATGCCGGCGGCGCTTTCCTGCTGGTCGACGAAGGAGGCAAGCCCGATCGACGCCGTCAGGATGATTTCGCGATTGGCGAAGTTGATCGGCACCATGATCGCCTTACTGATCGCATCGGCAAAATCGGCCACCTTCGTCGGGTCGCGCTCGGACGTCAGAATCAAACCGAACTGGTCGCCGGAAAGGCGTGCGAGCGTGTCCTGCGGCTTGAGCAGACGGCGCAGGCGTCGCGTCAGCGCGATCAGGATATTGTCGCCGGCGGCGATCCCGAGCGTATCGTTCACCAGCTTGTAGCGGTCGATATCGATCACCATGACCGTCGGGCGCAGCGTCTCGCCACCGGGCGCCAGTGCAAGCACCGCCTGCAGGCGATCGAGGAAAAGCTGCCGGTTCGGCAAGCCGGTCAGGTTGTCGTGCAGCGCATCGTGCAGCAGCCGCTCGACGGAATTCTTTTGTTCGGTGACGTCGACGATCGTGCCGACGCAGCGGATGATTTCGCCGTTCGAACCGAGGACCGGGCGGGCGCGGATGAGAAGCCAATGGAAATGGCCGTCTTCCGCGCGGATGCGGAATTCATGATTGAGCCGCCCGCGGCGATGCTCGAGCAGCACGTCGAGCGTCGCCCGGAAGCGATCGCGATCGTCGGGGTGAAGCCGCGGCAGCCAGTTGCGGGCCGCGCCATGCATGGTGCCCAGCGGGAGGCCGAGCTTGGCCGACACGTCAGGAATGGTGACGACACGATCGCGCGCCACGTCCCAATCCCACACCATGTCGCCAGAGCCGGTTAGAGCCAGCGATTGCCGCTCCAGATCGGAGAACAGGCCCTGCTGAAATGCACCGCCGGCAAAGGCGTGCTGCATGACGGTAAAGCCGATCAGCAGGACGATGAGAACGAGGCCGCCGCCGAGCGCCGGCTGGATGATGTCGTTGTCGAGCTGACCGGTGATCGTCAGCCATGCCCCGAAGATCCACACGAGGATCAGCGCCCAGGCGGGCACCAGCAGGATGGCGCGATCGTAGCGGTTGAGGCCGAGATAGATGATGAGGAAGAGGCCCATCGTCGCGGTCAGCGCAAACGACAGACGCGCGATGCCAGCGGCGATTGCCGGATCGTAAATCGCGACGCCGAAGAGCAGCGCCAAGCCCAGCACCCAGGCGAGGGTCAGGTAGCCGAGATGCGTGTGCCAACGGTTGAGGTTGAGGTAAGTGAACAGGAAGATGACGAAGCTGGAGGCGAGGGCGACTTCCGCGCAGGCGCGCCATATTCGCTGGTCGGTCGAGGCGATGCTGATCAGCTTGCCGAGAAAGCCGAAGTCGACGCAGATATAGCCGAGCACGGCCCAGGCGAGTGCTGCGGTCGCGGGCAGCATCGAGGTGCCCTTGACTACGAACAGGATGGTCAGGAACACGGCCAGCAGGCCGGCAATGCCGAGCACGATGCCGCGATAGAGCGTGAACGCGTTGATCGTGTCCTTGTAGGCGTCGGGTTCCCAGAGATAGATCTGCGGCAGCTCCGGCGTCGTCAGCTCTGCAACGAAGGTGATGACGGCGCCGGGGTTGAGCGTGATGCGGAAGACATCGGCCTCGTCGCTCGGTTGCCGGTCGAGCGCGAAACCTTCGCTCGGCGTGATCGCAATGATGCGCTGCGAGCCGAGGTCAGGCCAGAACAGCTTGGAGTTTACCAGGCGGAAGTGCGGGGCCACGATCACGCGCTCGAGCTGCTCGTCGGAGACGTTGGCAAGTGCAAAGACGGCCCAGTCGCCCTGGTGGTTTTCCGAGCTGGCACGTACCTCAATACGGCGACGGATGCCATCGGCACCGGCAGCAGTGGAGACCTGGAAGGCTTCGCCCTGGTTGGCGTAGATTTCCGTCGTGGCGGTCAGGTCGAGCGCGGTATCATCGCGGGAGATCTTCACCGGCTCGGCTGCCTGGACATTGCCTGCCGCTAGCATGAAGGCCGACAGCAAGAGAGCTGCGATCACCGCGATCAATCGTCCGGCCGGTGATGGGAGCAGCATGCGGTTGTTGGTCATCGGCTGTCGGTTATCCTGCCTTTATCCGTGTCGGTGGCGAGCAATGAGAACATCACATGGTCGTGCCACTGACCGTTGATTTTCAAGTATCCGCGCAGATAGCCTTCCCGCTGAAACCCGGCTTTTTCAAGCAGGCGGATGCTCCGAGCATTGTCTGGAATACAGGCTGCTTCGATACGGTGCAACTCAAGCACCGTGAAGATGTAGGGTATAACCAATTGAAGTGCGGCGAACATATGGCCTTGGCCGGCGTAAGCCTCACCCATCCAATATCCGATCATGCAGCTTTGTGCCGCCCCGCGCCTGATATAGCCGATCGTAATGCCGCCGAGCAGCGTCATCCTATCCTTGTGGAACAGGAAGAGCGGGATCGCCTGGCCGGACGCATATTCCTGTTTGCCGCGGATGACGCGGGCGCGATAGGCGCCCTCGGTCAATTCATCCCGCCGCCATGTCGGCTCCCAGGGTTCCAGGAACTGCCGGCTGGCCGCCCGCAGCTTGTGCCACTGGTTGAAATCCTGGTAGCGCGGCAGGCGCAGCACATAGTTCTCGTTTTCGAGTTCCACTGAATCCGGCTGTCGCGACAGGAACCGAAAAACCGATTTTGGCATCGATCACTCCCGGCAGGATGGATGTGAAATCAAACGAGCGCTTGTTGGCTGTGCGGTGCGGCGGGCGAGGAGAGAGAGGCGGCGATATCTTCCATAGGAGCCAAGTGTTCCAGAGGACCGATCGCCGATAGCGTCGGAACGGTGTCAAAGAACAGGCGCCCTGCAAGATCCGTCAGGCGCTCGACGGTGATCCCCTCGAGCCGTTCCATCATCTCCTGATTGGAGATCGGGCGGCCGTAGAGCATCATCTGCCTTGCGATCTGGCCGGCGCGGGCCGCCGGGCTTTCCTGGCCCATCAGCAGCTGGGCGCGGATCTGGGCGCGGGCGCGTTCGATTTCCTTTTGCTCGATCGTCGCTGCAGACTTGTGCAGTTCGTCGATAATGACCGGCACCAGCTCCGGCAGGTTCTCGCCACCGGTGGCGGCGTGGATACCGAAGATGCCGGTGTCGGAAAAGCCCCAGTGAAAGGCATAGATCGAATAGCAGAGACCACGGATTTCACGCACTTCCTGGAACAGACGGGAGGACATGCCGCCGCCGAGAATATTGGCGAGGATCTGCGAACAGTAGAAGTCGCGGGCGTGATAGGCCTTGCCCTCGAAACCAAGCAGGATCTGCGCGTCCATCAGGTCGCGCGTTTCACGGATATTGCCGCCGATGTACTTCGCAGCTTCCATGACAGGCGTCGCCGATGGAGAAGTCGGAAGGCTCGCGAAGCGCTCCTCGACCATGCGAACGAACTCGTCGTGCTGCACGGCGCCGGTTGCAACGATAAACATCCGGTCGGTTGTGTAATTGCGGCTGAGATAGCCGCGGATCTGCGGCGGCGTGAAGGACACCACAGTTTGCGGCGTGCCGAGGATTGCCCGGCCGAGTGTCTGATCGCGGTAGGCGGTTTCGGAAAACTTGTCGAAAACGACGTCGTCCGGCGTATCGTTCGCAGCGTTGATTTCCTGCAGGATGACCTGCTTCTCGCGCTCGAGTTCTTCTTCCTCGAACGCGGACTCTGTCAGGATATCGGCAAGAATATCGACGGCGAGCGGAACGTGATCCTTGAGGACGCGGGCATAGTAGGAGGTCGTTTCCGTGGATGTCGCAGCGTTGACCTCGCCGCCGACATCCTCGATCTCCTCGGCGATTTCGCGCGCGCTGCGGCGCGCCGTGCCTTTGAAGGCCATATGTTCAAGCAGGTGGGCGATGCCGTGCTCGTCTGTCGTCTCGTTGCGCGATCCTGATTTGATCCAAACTCCCAGCGCAACGCTTTCCAGATGCGGCATGGTCTGTGTGACTACTGTCAGCCCGGATTTGAGCCGGGTGCACTCAACTGTCATTGGCTATCTTTCTGCGCCTGCGTTACTTGGGCCCGAGCGTGCTCGCCGATGAAGGTCTCGATGGCTTTGAGCTCAGGCTTCACAATCTGAAAGCGCTCCTCCTTGTGCATCAGATCAGCAAGCCACGTCGGAAGCGCGGGGTCAATACCGGAGGCGGATTTTACGGCGGCGGGGAATTTCGCCGGGTGTGCGGTGGCAAGCGTCACCATCGGCGTGTTCGGCTTTTCGTGTTTGCCCGCAACGAAGACGCCGATCGCCGAGTGCGGATCGAGAAGATAGCCGGTTTCGGCGTGGGTTTTCTTGATCGTCTGGGCGACCTGTTTCTCGCTGGCGCGGCCAGTGCGGAAGTCCTTTTTGATGAAGGCCAGGGCCTCCTTCGCAATCTCGAAGCCATTGGATTGCTTGAGACTGTTCATTGCCGCGCGAACCTTGGATGCGTCGCGATCATAGGCTTCGAACAGCAGTCGCTCGAAGTTCGAGGAGATCTGGATGTCCATCGAAGGTGAGGTCGTTGCCTTTACCGCTTTCATCTCGTAACGCCCGCTCTTCAGCGTGCGGTCGAGGATATCGTTCTCGTTGGTGGCGACCACCAGTTTGCCGATCGGCAGGCCCATCCGCTTTGCGCAGTAACCGGCAAAAATATCCCCGAAATTGCCCGTCGGCACGGTAAACGAGATCTTACGGTCCGGTCCGCCAAGCGCGATTGCCGTCGTGAAATAGTAGACGATCTGGGCCATGATGCGGGCCCAGTTGATCGAGTTGACGCCGGAGAGCCTGACGCGATCGCGGAACGGTCCGTCGTTGAACATCGCCTTGACGAGGTTCTGGCAGTCATCGAAATTGCCTTCGACGGCAAGCGCGTGAACGTTGGAGGCAGTGGAGGTCGTCATCTGGCGCTGCTGCACCGGCGACACCTTGCCATGCGGGAAAAGAATGAAGATGTCGGTGCGTTCGCGCCCGGCAAAGGCGTCGATCGCCGCGCCGCCGGTGTCGCCGGAGGTAGCGCCGACGATGGTCGCGCGCTCGCCGCGCTTTTCGAGCGCATAGTCCATCAACCGGGCGAGCAGTTGCATCGCGACATCCTTGAACGCCAGCGTCGTACCATGGAAGAGCTCCATGACGAAGCTGTTCGGCCCTGTCTGCACGAGCGGGGCGATCGCAGGGTGGCGGAAAGTGCCGTACGCCTCATCGATCATTGACCGGAAGGTGTCGTCGGGAATCTCGCCGTTGGTGAAGGGCGACAGGATGGTGAAGGCAATATCCTGATAGCTTTTTCCTCGAAACGCGCGGATTTCCTTTTTCGAGAAATGCGGCCACTTGCGCGGCACATAGAGGCCACCATCGCGCGCCAAACCCGTCAACAATGCATCGCAGAAACCGAGGGAAGGGGCTTCGCCGCGGGTCGAAATATAATCCACTGTCGTCATCCTTGATGTGCCGGTCGGAGAAAGGCTGAGGGAAAGCAAACCCCGCGCTGCATCTCGCTTACGCTGTCGGCCATGCTCGCCTGCGATCCCGAAATGTGCATCAAAACGGTTCTTACCCAATCGATTTTTGTTTGCGCCGCTGATATAGACCATCGCAAACTGTCACGAAAGGCCTGCCATCAAGTGATTGGGCCTGCCAAAAAACTTTGTGGAGAGGGTGGAATAATCGTGCTTGGCAAGGTCTCGCGTCTTATCGTTTCGGCTTCCCTTGCGGCAATGCTTGCCGGTTGTAATTCGCTCGGCGTCGGTGGTGGCTCAGACAGCGCAACGGCACCGACCCAGCCGAACGGCAATGGCCAGATCATGCCGTTGGCGCCATCCAACCCGTCCTCCAGCGACGCATCGATCGGCTCCGCCAAGACGGCCGCTGGCGCAACGGCGCCCGTCGTTCAAGGCGCCTGCCCGCAGATGTTCATGAAGGACAGCGACGCGATCTTCCGGACTTATGCCGGCGGAGCGAAGACCGGCGATGCGGAGAAGCTGGCCTACCAGGCGTCGATCGGCAACTACACGCGCCAGTGCACTCTCAGCGATACGAACCTGACGATGACCGTCGTAGCGCAGCTTCGCGTCATTGCCGGGCCGAACGGGTCGTCCGGCAAGGTCACGCTCCCGGTTCGCATCACAGTCTATGACGGCCAGGAAGCGCTCTATTCGGAAGTGACGAATTTCCCGGTTGATGTCGGACAGAACGCTACACAGGCCCTGTTCCGCAAGGACGGCATCAAGCTGCCGGTCGGCTCCGGCGCACTGGTTCGCGTCAATATCGGTTTCGATCAAGGACCCGTGTCGACGAAAAAGAAGAAGGCCTGAAGAACGCCCTGTTTCCGCTTCGCCAGGCTGGTGAGGCGGGGAGAAGATATCGCTTGAAAATCGGCATCGTATTGAATCCGGCGTCGGGCCGGCGCGGAAAGAAATTGTTCTGGTCGGCGCTGCGGCGCGCCATCGAGGCGAGATTTGCGGATCTCAGCCTGCGCGAAACCAAGGGCTTCGGCGATGCCGAGCGGTTCGGGCGCGAACTGGCGAATGATGGGGCCGATCTGGTGATCGCCGTCGGCGGCGACGGAACGATCGGCGAGGTGGCTGGCGGCATCCTCAAATCGCATCGGCCGGGTACTGCGTTTTCTTTCATCCCAACCGGCACCGGCTGTGATTTTGCCCGCAACTTTCCGATGTCGCGCGATCCCACCGCGATCGCCAACGGCCTGAACTCTCCGTCCGTGCGGCAGATCGATGCCGGCCTGCTCACTTGCGACGACGAGGACGGTGACACCGTCACCCGCCACTTCGCCAACATCGCAAGCTTTGGCGTCTCCGGCCATATCGTGCGCGCCGTCAACGAGGCACGCAAGGGCAGGCGCCTGCCGGGGCCGATGGTTTTCTTCTTCCATAGCCTGCTTCAGATCCTGCGCTACGAGCCGCGCACAATTCGCCTCAGACTCGATGGAGAGGACATCTACGAGGGCCCGATCACGGCGGTTGCCGTCGCAAACGGCGCTTGGTTCGGCGGCGGTATGAAGGTGGCCCCCGATGCGGATATCAGCGATGGCCTGTTCGACGTGGTCATCATTCGAGGTGCTGGCCGGTTGAAAGTGCTGTCGTTAATGAACAGCATCTATAACGGCGGCCACCTCAGGAGTCCGCTCGTCAGCATCCATCGCGCCACGGTCGTCGAGGCATGGCCGATAGGCAAGGAGGCGGTGCCGATCGACAGTGACGGCGAGGGACCTGGCCAGCTCCCGGCCCGGTTCGAGATGCTGGCTGGCGCGATCAACCTGAAAATCTAGTAATTTCAGACGAGTATTCATAGCGAAGGGAACCAGCGGAGTCGCACAACGAACGCCGTGTCGTCGTTCAGCCGTCCAAGCGCGCCTGAATTGTCGCGCCGAGATTGGTGTCGTGGAACCCTTCGTAGAAGGCCACCACCTCCGTCGCCATGTCGGCCGGAATGGCGACGAAATCCTGAAGTCGGAACCCAACCGCCTTGTTGAGCCCGGGACCCAACAGGTCGCTCTCGCTCAAATTCTCGACACGGCTTGCCAACTCTTTGAAATATAGCAAATTGTCGTCCACCGTCGCGGGAGAGAGCGTTCTGCCGTGCGCAGGAATCACAAACCTTGCGTTCAGGTCGCGTATTCGTTCGAGGGATGAGGAGAGCAGCCGGAGATCATGCGCGCTCCTGCTCCACACCTCGGGGATCGGATACTCGACCGCGTCGACGGCCAGACAGACGCGGATTTCAGGAATCCACACCGAGACATGGTCGGGCGTATGACCTGGCGTGTGAAACAATTCGAGCGTGAGATCGCCACCGTGAAGCGTCATAGAGCCTGAGAAGGTGATGTCTGGCGCTACGAGTTCAACGTTTCGAAATCGCTGATCTTCGCGCACCTTATCTTTCAGGACTTGAAGTGAGGACGGATCACGCAAGCGCTCAAGCGTTGCGGCATGGGCAATGATCGGCGCCTTTCCTGCAATCGCGGCGTTTCCCCAAAAGTGATCCCAGTCCATGTGCGAGTTCACGACCAGCAGCGGACGTGCATGCACGTCCTCGCCAAGCAGGTCCAGCGCCGTCCGGCATAACTCGGGCGTTCCGAGAGTGTCGACCAGGACGTTGAATCGCTTGGTGCGGACGAAGATGCCATCAACTTCGTCTCCGGCCCTGACAATGGTGATCCGGTCGTCGAGTTCGGGCGGAGAGCACAATTCCACGGAAACGTTCATACGAGACAGCCCCATCAGACGGCGATTACCACTCCGATATCCGAATAGGTTCGCTCTGTCGCGCCAAGAACGAGCGTTCTACAGGGCGCCTTCCCATTCGGCGAGCGCGGCAACGATGCCGGGCAAATCGCTCATCCGGGAAATGACGGTTTCAGCACCGGCATCGGTCAGCCTGTCGGCATGTGCCGGATAGGTATGGGAGGCGCCGGTAAACCCGATGACGCGCATGCCGGCAGCCCGCGCTGCGTGAACGCCATGGACGGAGTCCTCGACGACCACGACGCGGTCTGTGGAAACGCCCATCTGCTTTGCGCCATGCAGGAAGATATCCGGCTTCGGCTTCACGCGATCGGCACCGAGATCCTTGGCTGAGAAGATATGCGGCGCAAAGAGCGGCTTCAGGCCCACTTTGCCGAGCATCATGTCGAGCCGCGCACTGCTGGAGTTCGAGCAGATGCAGCGCTTCAGCTTCAGTCGCGAGAGAGCGGCTTCGACGCCGGCAATTGCCTGCACATCCTGGGACAGACGCAGATCGAGCAGCTTTTCGGACTTGTCGAGCAGCGATGCGGAAATCGGAATGCTGGCCTCGCGCTCGACCTGCAGCAGGATATTCTGCCAGGTCATGCCGGCGAAGCGCTCGCCCATTTCCTCGATGCTGATCGGGTAGCCCGCTTCGGTCAGAAGCTTGGATTCGACATCCGCAGCAATAATTTCCGAATCGACCAGAACGCCGTCGCAGTCGAAGATGATGAGGTCGAAGCCGTCCATATACTTGCGCCTTATTTGGGATGATGCCCCTTTACACGATGCCTCGGCGAAGCTCAACCGACAGCAGGGCATGGCTGGATTGCGTGCCACGGGCGGCTTCGATTTTACGATCGCTTTCGCGGCTATTTGGCGGCAGGAAACAAGGCAAGAAATTGCCGTTCGCCTTCTGGTGAGAAGATGACGGAGCGGCTTTCGGCAGTGCGACGCGCCCAGCCTTTGTCGAGGAAATTCGAAAGTAGCGCCTTTCCGAGACTGCCGGCGAGGTGGGCCCGTCGCTCGCTCCAATCCAGGCAGGAGCGGCAGAGTGGACGACGCGACGATTTCAGGGCGTGGACGTCGATGCCGATATTCTTGAGCGCGGTTTCGCCGCTCTCCGTCAAGGCAAGACCGTCACCGAGTGCATCGATCGCGCCCTCGGCAATCAGGTTGTCGAGCATGCGCACGCCGTAGTCGCCGGCGAGGTGATCGTAGCAGATGCGGGCCTTGCGCAGTGCTGGTTCCTTCGGTCCCGGCTTGTGGCGCAAATGGCCGCGCCCTGCCGCAAATCCCATGATGCTTTCCAGGAATTTGCCAACGCTGTCGTCCGCCAGCGTGAAGTAGCGATGGCGGCCCTGCTTGCGCTGCGCGAGCAGATTGCCGGCTTCCAGCTTGGCAAGGTGCGTGCTCGCTGTCTGCACGGTAATGCCGCCGGCAGCGGCAAGCTCCGTCGCCGTTAGCGCCTTGCCGCCCATCAACGCTGTCAGCATGTTGGCACGCGCAGGGTCGCCGATCAGCGCGCCGATCTGGGCTATGTCGGGTCCTTCCTTCATACTTCGATCCTAACCGAAGCATTGTCGTCAGGCAATGTGCGAAAACGGTCTCCAGACAACAAGGAGACGACGATGATTACCTGCTTCATCCGCTATGAAATCGATCCGTTCAAGAGGGACGCCTTCGCCGAATACGCTCGCAACTGGGGGCAGGCAATTCCGCGCAACGGTGCGGACCTGATCGGCTATTTCGCGCCGCATGAGGGCTCGGCGACGACGGCTTACGGCGTCTACAACATTGAAAACCTCGCCGCCTACGAAGCTTATCGCGCCCGCCTTGCCGCCGATCCGCTCGGCAGGCAAAACTACGAATTCGCCAAACGCGAACGTTTCATCCTCAAAGAAGATCGTATCTTCCTCAAGAACGCTTCCCTTCCTCATTCAAAGCTGGTGATGCCATGATCGCTGTTATCTTCGAAGTCCTGCCCTTCATGGGCGAACGCCACACCTATCTCGATCTCGCCGGCGAACTTCGCGGTGAACTCGAAAAGATCGACGGCTTCATTTCAATCGAACGCTTTGAAAGCCTCACCAATCGCGGCAAGCTGCTGTCGCTGTCCTTCTGGCGCGACGAGGAGGCGGTCAAGGCTTGGCGAAACGTGGAGGCACACCGAGCAGCCCAGCACGCCGGCCGCAACGGCGTCTTCGCGGACTATCGGCTGCGCATAGGCCACATCGTTCGCGACTACGGCATGAACGAGCGCGCCGAAGCTCCGGCCGATAGCCGCAAGGTGCATGACGCGGCGGCGTAATAACACAGCCGGAAGGGCGTGCGGCCGCTGCCCCGCTCCTTCGGCGCCGACGCCTGTCGCGACTTATTTTCCCGAAATCGCTCATCCCTTCAGGCTTTGGTAACCAAACTGAGTAACCATAACAGACAGTAAAAAGCGTAATTGTGTATGAGCGAGTTTCCAGATGGCGTCAGTATTTCCGCTTGCCGATCTCAAGGCCTCCGCAAAGCCGGGCTCCTGGATCGACACGATCATCAAGGGCGATTGCGTTGCTGCCCTTGAAGCCCTGCCGAACCACTCCGTAGACGTTATCTTTGCCGATCCGCCGTATAACCTGCAGCTCGGCGGCAACTTGCATCGTCCCGACCAGTCGCTTGTCGACGCCGTCGATGACGAGTGGGATCAGTTCGCTTCGTTCGAAGCCTACGATGCCTTCACTCGCGCCTGGCTGCTCGCGTGCCGCCGCGTTCTGAAACCAACGGGGACAATCTGGGTCATCGGCTCGTACCACAACATTTTCCGCGTTGGTGCGACGCTGCAGGATCTCAATTTCTGGATCCTCAACGACATCGTCTGGCGCAAGACCAACCCGATGCCGAACTTCAAGGGCCGCCGCTTCCAGAACGCGCATGAGACAATGATCTGGGCGAGCCCGAACGCCAAGGCCAAGGGCTATACCTTCAACTACGATGCCATGAAGGCGGCAAACGACGACGTGCAGATGCGCTCCGACTGGCTGTTCCCGATCTGCAGCGGCGGCGAACGCCTGAAGGGCGACGACGGCAAGAAGGTGCATCCGACGCAGAAGCCGGAAGCGTTGCTTGCCCGTGTCATCATGGCGTCCTCGAAGCCAGGCGACATCATCCTCGATCCATTCTTCGGCTCCGGCACGACGGGTGCCGTCGCCAAGCGCCTCGGCCGCCACTTCGTCGGCATCGAGCGCGAGCAGGACTACATCGATGCGGCCTCCGCTCGCATCGAAGCGGTCGAGCCGCTCGGCAAGGCTGAACTCACCGTCATGACCGGCAAGAAGCAGGAAGTCCGCGTGGCTTTCAACGTGCTGGTCGAAAGCAGTCTGATCAAGCCCGGCCAGGTGCTTACCGATGCCCGCCGCCGCTACAGCGCGATCGTTCGCGCCGACGGCACGGTGGCTTCCGGTGGCGAGGCCGGTTCCATTCATCGCCTTGGGGCAAAGGTCCAGGGCCTTGATGCATGCAACGGATGGACATTCTGGCATTTCGACGACGGGCAGTCCCTGCGCCCGATCGACGAATTGCGGTCCGTGATCCGCAGTGATCTGGCAAAGGCGGAATGACGCGCGCCTCGACCTGATCGAGACTTCCTTCTTCCGGTGTTTTGTACCTCCAGTTACGGAAGAAGGCCTGGCGCCCGGGGATCAACACCCCGGGCGCTCTTCATTTTGGCTCGCGCGGCCGTGCAATTCCGTGTCATGTATCGGCTGCTGATGATCCGAAACAGGCAAGGAACGCCATGTATCTTGCGGTCATATTGTTGCTGATGCTTGTTTTGCCGTTGGGCTCGGTTGTCGCCGAAGTGCATTGGAATGCGGACGTCAATCTCGTCTTCCTTATCGGAAAATGGTTCGTCTTCTGGGGCGTCGGCTTGCGATTGCTTATGGCCAGTCTGAAACAGATCATCAATCCGGCGTTCACGGCGGAAACGATCTTTGGTGTGACCGATCACAAGGCCCAGTCGTTGGTGCAGGAGATCGGCTTCGGCAACCTGTCAATCGGTATGCTTGGCGTGCTCAGCCTTTTCGCGCCGCTGTGGATCGTCCCTGCCGCGATCATCGGTTGCCTGTTCTTCGGTCTTGCGGGTCTCAAGCATCTGCTGGAGCGAGCAAGAAACAGGTCGAGAACCATCGCGATGGTTTCCGACCTGTGGCTCTTTTTCGTGCTCGCCTTTTATCTCTCGGCGACGTTCTTTCAGAATGCTCGGTAATCCGTCACTTCGACGTGGGTGACGCGACCGTCTTCGTTGAAGGTGATCGTCTCTTCGCCTTCCCGCACTAAGGGCTTGCCCGTCTTGCTGTGCGTCGCGCGAACCGACCAAACGGCACGGCCGGCATAGGGGCTGACCTTCTCGACCAGCGTGTTGATTGCTGTCTGGTCTGGGTAGTCTTCAAAATACTTGCGGAAGGCGACCATGATCTCGGCTCGCCCGGACAAGCTGCCCACGCCATTTGAGACATAGGTCGCGTCATCCGCGAAATAGTCCTCGATCATATCGAAATCGAGCGCATTGATCGCGCCATGGAAGCGTTTGATTTCCTCAACCGGATCGAATGCCATGGTCAGAGCCTCACGCCGCGCGCTGTAAGATCGGCGCGCAGCTTGTCGGCGCCGGTGAAGAGAACCGCGTCCCAGCCGGCCGCTTTTGCGCCTTCGACGTTGGGGGCTGAGTCGTCAATGAAGATCGTCGCCGCCGGATTGAGGCCGAAGCTCTTGGCGTGTGTTTCGTAGATCGCAATATCGGGCTTGATGAGACCGACGTCGCCGGAGACCGTTACCCCGCGCGGCTTGGTCAGGAACGGGAAGCGGACTTGCGCCTCGCGGAAGGTGTCGGACGCGAAGTTCGTCAGCATCGTCACGTCCTGGCCATCGTCAATCAGGCCTTCCATGATGGCCACGCTGTCATCGTAGGCGTGCGAGACCATTTCGTGCCAGTGCTTGCGGAAGGCGCGGATGTGCTCCTCGCGGTCGGGATGAACCTCGATCAGCAAGGCTTCGGCATCGGTCCAGGTGCGGCCACGGTCCTGCTCGACGTTCCAGTCGTGGGTGCAGACATTGTCGAAAAACCACTTGCGTTCAGTCTCGTCGGGGATGAGGTGGCTGAACGGGATACTCGGATCGTAATGGATGAGTACTTTTCCAATGTCGAAAACAATATGCTCGATGGCCATCGATTAATCCTTGGCATGTTTGAACGCGAGCGGAATAGCCGCGGTGATTGCTTTTTTCATGACGGTCGGTAGCGCCTGCGAGTCAAGATTTGTAACCGGCTCCCACCAACCGTTATCCGTTTGAATTCGCGAAGGGATCGCGACGCGGTAGATGGAAAGCCTGAGCTCGAAATGGGTGAAGACGTGGGTCACGGTCCCGCAGGGCTCCCACGCCGCCGGAAACGGTGCCGCGTCAGCCGATGTCTCGCCGTCCTGCCGCGCCGTCCAGTGGGTCGTCGGCACCTCGCTCATGCCGCCGAGAAGGCCGCTCTCGATGCGACGCCGCAGCAGAATCTCGCCATCCGCCGTGACCGCGATAAAGGCCGCGCCCTGGCGGATCGGCTTTTCCTTCTTGGCTGCCTTGACTGGAAACTGTTCGGGATCGTGCAGGCGCAGCGCCTCGCAGGATCCCCTGAAGGGACAGAGCGAACAGGCCGGTCGCTTCGGCGTGCAGATCGTCGCGCCGAGATCCATCATCGCCTGCGCGAAGTCGCCCGGCCGATCCTTTGGGGTGAGAAGAGCCACCTTCTGCTTCATGTCAGGCTTGGCTCCGGGCAGGGGCGTGGCGATGGCGTAGAGCCGCGAGATCACCCGCTCGACGTTGCCGTCCATCACGGCTGCCTGCCGGTTGAAGGCGATCGCGGCCACCGCGGCGGCTGTATAGTCGCCGATGCCGGGAAGCGACTTCAGCCCGTCCTCGCTATCGGGAAAGATGCCGTCGTGGTCGCGCGTCACCGCCTCGGCGCATTTCTTCAGGTTGCGGGCGCGCGCGTAGTATCCAAGCCCGGCCCAGGCAGCCATGACGTCTTCGCTGGGAGCATCGGCAAGGTCGCGGACGGTCGGCCAGCGCGCCAGGAAATTGGCGAAGTAGGGCTTCACCGCCGGCACCGTGGTTTGCTGCAGCATCACCTCGGAGAGCCAGACATGGTAGGGATCGGCCTTGATGCCGCGCGCCGCCATCGGCGGCGAGATGCGCCATGGCAGGTCTCGATGGTGCCGGTCATACCAGTCGAGAAGGGGCTTGGCGGCGGGCGCGTCCAGTGTCGTCGATGTCATCATTTGCCGTCGTGAGGGGAAGTGCCCTATACTTGGCGAAGCAATGCCGCGCGATCAAGGCAGTGGTGCCTGAACGCAGCGCGATCTGAAGGTTTCAATGAGTTATCCACGCAAAGGTGAAAAGCAGATCTCCGAATTGACCAATGGGTTGATCGATCCGGTGCTTGCAAAGCGCGCCGGCATCAACACCGCGCTGCTCGGCTCGTGGGACGAGATCGCCGGCGAGGAGTTTGCCGATTGCACGCGGCCGGAAAAGATCGCCTGGGCGAGGGGTAACGATGACGGCGGTTTCCGCCCCGGCGTGCTTACCATCGCCTGTGAGGGCGCACGAGCCCTTTTTCTGACGCATGCGCAGGGCGAACTGATTCAGCGCGTCAACAGCTTCTTCGGTTTCGCCGCCGTTCACCAGATCCGCATCGTCCAGAAACCTGTCTATCAAGCGATCAAGCGCTCCCGTACGCCTCCGCCGCTAAAGGGTGCGGCCGCCGCAAAACTGGACGAGATGATGGAAGGGATCGAAGGCGACAAGCTGCGCGAAGCGGTAAAGCGTCTTGGAACGGCCGTGTTGGGAAAGCGCGGGCGCTAGCGCTTCCAAGTATTGCTCCTGCAATTCTGTCCGCAATTTAATCTGGCGGTCCAACCAAGGTCACAATTCTTTGAAGAAAGTTGGCGAAGCGTGCCTTGTTCAGGGCTTCGAGCCGTTATATCGCACTCACAGCCACTACTCTCATTTATGGGGAACTTCATGCCGATTTCCGAAATGCAACTGACGAAACGCCAGCTTCTGGGCGGCGTGGCTGCCGCGACTGCGACGCTTGCGGTTTTCAGCACCGCGCAGGCCGCTGTCGAAATGCCTAAGCCCGATGGCGACGTCGACATGGCTGCCGTGCTGAAGCCAGGCGAACTGCCGGAAATGGCGCTCGGCAAGGAAGACGCCCCGGTCACGATTGTCGAATACATGTCGATGACCTGCCCGCACTGCGCCCACTTCCACACCACCACCTTCGATGAAATCAAGAAGAAGTACGTCGATGCCGGCAAGGTGCGTTTCATCATCCGCGAATTCCCGTTCGATCCGCGTGCGGCTGCCGCCTTCATGCTGGCGCGCTGCAATCCTTCCAAGCCGGAAGAATTGAGCACGGCCGAACAGTATTTCCCGATGGTTGCCATGCTGTTCAAGCAGCAGCAGACCTGGGCGGCTGCAGATGATGGCCGCGGTGCACTGCTTCAGATGTCCAAACTTGCTGGATTTACTGAGGATAGCTTCACGAAGTGCTTGACGAACCAGAAGCTGCTGGATCAAGTGAACGCAACGCGGGAAAGGGGTTCCAAGGAGTTTGGCGTCAATGCCACGCCGACGTTCCTCATCAACGGCAAGCGCTATTCTGGAGACATGACGGTTGACACCATGTCGGCCCTTATCGACAGCCTGCTCTAATCTGAACCGTATCCGATCGACGGGCGACGGCCGAAGCCGTGCGCCCGTCTTTTGCTTGATCAGGCGCGGGGATACGGCATGAAGTTCAACAAGCTTCGTGTCGTCGGCTTCAAGTCCTTCGTCGAACCCACCGAATTCATCATCGAGCGCGGCTTGACCGGTATCGTCGGTCCGAACGGCTGCGGCAAGTCGAACCTCGTCGAAGCACTTCGCTGGGTGATGGGTGAAAACTCGTACAAGAACATGCGTGCGTCGGGCATGGACGACGTCATCTTCTCCGGCTCCGGCAACCGTCCCGCTCGCAACACTGCGGAAGTCGCGCTTTATCTCGACAATGCCGCGCGCACCGCGCCTGCCGCCTTCAACGACAGCGACGAGATCCAGGTTACCCGCCGCATCGAGCGTGAGCAGGGGTCGATCTATCGCATCAACGGCAAGGAAAGCCGTGCCAAGGACGTGCAGCTTCTCTTTGCTGACGCCTCCACCGGTGCCCGTTCGCCGTCCATGGTCGGGCAGGGGCGGATCGGCGAGTTGATTTCGGCCAAGCCGCAGGCCCGCCGCCAGTTGCTCGAAGAGGCAGCCGGCATATCAGGCCTGCATTCGCGCCGCCACGAAGCCGAGCTTCGCCTGCGTGCTGCCGAAAGCAATCTCGAACGCCTTGACGACGTAACCTCTCAACTCGAGAGCCAGATCGAGAGCCTGAAGCGTCAGGCCCGTCAGGCAAGCCGCTTCAAGTCACTGTCGGCGGATATCCGCGCCCGCGAGGCGCTGCTCCTGCATATCCGCTGGGTGCAGGCCAAGGAGGCGGAAGCCGAGGCCGACAGCGCGCTCAATCAGGCCACCGTCGTCGTCGCCGAAAAGGCGCAGATGCAGATGGAGGCCGCCAAGGTTCAGGGCATTGCAAGCCTCAAGCTGCCTGAGTTGCGCGATGGCGAAGCGCGCGCCGCCGCCGCATTGCAGCGCCTGCAGATCGCCAAGACGCAGTTGGAGGAGGACGCCAATCGCATCCTGCGCCGCCGTGATGAACTGACCCGCCGCCTTGCACAGCTCGGCGAGGACATCCGCCGCGAGGAGCGGCTGGTTGCCGACAACGCCGAGATCCTGGCGCGGCTGGACACCGAAGAGGGCGAGATCACCGAGATCCTTGCCGATTCCGGCCGTTTTGCCGAGGAAACCCGCGAGGCCTTCGAAGAGGCTGCGGCCAAGCTCGCAGACAGCGAGGGCATCTTCGCGAGCCTGACCGCCGAGCGCGCCGAGGCCGCTGCCGGGCGCAACCAGCTCGAGCGTGCCATTCGCGATCTGGCCGATCGCAAGATGCGTCTTGAACGGCAGATGGACGAGGCCATCCGCGAGCTGTCGGCAATCGGCGAGAAGATTTCCGGCCTGCCTGATCCGGACGAGAAGCGGGCCGTGGTCGAGGCTGGCGAGCAGGCGCTTGCCGAGGCGGAAGCAGCCATCCAGGGCGTCGAGCAGGCGTTGGCCGCTGCCCGCCAGACCGAAGCTCTTTCCCGATCGCCGGTCGATCAGGCGCGGGCGAAGCTGAATGCCATCGAAACGGAAGCCCGGACGATTTCGCGTATGCTGGCGGCCGGCGCTGCCGCAGGCGAATTTGCGCCGGTTGCCGATGAGCTTCGCGTCGATCGCGGCTTCGAAACGGCGCTCGGTGCGGCGCTTGGCGACGACATCGAATCCCCGCTTGACCCTAAGGCGCCGGTTCATTGGTCCGGCAATGGTGACGGCGCTGCGGATCCGGCATTGCCATCAGGGGCGACGCCGCTGACCAACCATGTTCGTGCGCCGGCGGCACTGATGCGCCGCCTGAAGCAGATCGGCCTGATCTCCGGTTCGGATGCTGCGGCGCTGATGAAGGATCTAAAGCCTGGCCAGCGTTTGGTGACCAAAGAGGGTGCCGTCTATCGCTGGGACGGCCATGTGACCGGCGCGGATGCGCCGAGTGCGGCGGCACTCCGGCTGGCGCAGAAGAACCGCCTCGCTGAACTCGAAAGCGAAACGGCACTTGCCCGCGACATGCTTGATGAAGCAGAGGAACGGCTGGCGAGCGCCGCCGATGCCATCCGCCTTCGGGAGCAGCGCCTGGCGGAGGCTCGCGAGAAGAGCCGGATCTCGGCACGGCAACTCGCCGAGGCGCGCGAAGCGCTGGCAGCGGCCGAGCGGGCCTCTGGCGATCTCATCCGCCGCCGTGATGTCATTGCAGAAGCCGTCAGCCAGCTTCAGATCCAGCTCGAAGATCTCTCGATTCAGGAAGAAAACGTCAGGATCGAGCTGGAAGATGCCCCTGATCTGACGGCGATCGACGAACGGCTTCGAGCGCAGCAGGCGGAAGTCGCGACCGATCGTGGCGCACTCGCCGAAGCACGGGCGCGCCATGAAAGCTTGAACCGCGAAAACGAAGCCCGCCAACGCCGCATCATTGCCATTGGGCAGGAGCGCGTGACCTGGCGCCAGCGTGCTGCCAGCGCCGAGGACCATATCGCAACCCTTCGCGACCGCGAGGAGGAAGCGCGGGAGGAAGCGGCCGAGCTCGAAATGGCGCCCGATGAGTTCGACGACAAGCGCCGTGCGCTGTTGACCGAACTCCAGAAGGCCGAGGAAGCGCGTCGCCATGCGGCCGACGCGCTTGCTGAAGCGGAGCTCGTGCAGCGTGACGCCGACCACAAGGCCGCGACGGCGCTATCCGAACTCGCCGAAAGCCGCGAGCGCCGCGGCCGCGCCGAAGAGCGGTTGGTCTCGGCGCGGGAAAAGCGGCAAGAAACCGAGGCGCGAATTCGCGAGGCACTGAACGTCGCGCCACATGAGGCTCTTCGGCTTGCCGGACTGGAGTCGCTGCAGGCAGCAGCTGATCTTCGCGAGGTCGAGCGTGAACTCGAACGCCTGAAGATGGAGCGCGAGCGCCTTGGCGCGGTCAACCTGCGTGCCGAGGAAGAGCAGAAGGAATTGAGCGGCAAGCTCGAGGCGCTGATCAAGGAACGCGACGACGTGATCGATGCGATCCGCAAGTTGCGTGGCGCGATCCAGAGCCTCAATCGCGAGGGTCGCGAGCGCCTGCTCGCCGCCTTCGACGTTGTCAACGGCCAGTTCCAGCGTCTCTTCACCCATCTTTTCGGTGGAGGCACGGCAGAACTGCAGCTGATCGAATCCGATGATCCGCTCGAGGCCGGCCTGGAAATTCTCGCCCGCCCGCCCGGCAAGAAGCCGCAGACGATGACGCTCCTTTCGGGCGGCGAGCAGGCGCTGACGGCAATGGCACTGATCTTTGCCGTCTTCCTGACCAATCCGGCGCCGATCTGCGTGCTGGACGAAGTGGACGCCCCGCTCGACGATCACAATGTCGAGCGCTATTGCAACCTGATGGACGAAATGGCCGCCTCCACCGAAACGCGTTTCGTCATCATCACCCACAATCCGATCACCATGGCACGCATGAACAGGCTGTTCGGCGTGACGATGGCGGAGCAGGGCGTATCGCAGCTCGTGTCGGTCGATCTGCAGACGGCTGAACAACTGCGTGAGATCGCCTAAACAAGCCGCTGACAAAAAGCCCAAAAAAAGTCGAGCCGAATTGGCACATCTTCACCGTTGGGTGATGTTTTTCTGCTGATCTTGTATTAGAGATTGCTTCATGTCGCTGCCGAATTGCCGCGAAGCGGTATCGGCTGCAGAGTTTTCTGTGCGACGCGATCGGAGCAGGCCTTTGCCGCTCTGACTGTCCGCATGGACGAGACCCCCCGTCCGGTTTTTCCTGGCTGGACGGACAGAAGGCTTTGCGGGACTTTGTTGCAGTCCCGCAAAGCTTTTTCTCCCTTCAATCGCATTCAGTCTGCCGCAGGTGTTGTGCGACGCAACATTTCGGCCGCATTTGTCGATTTTCATTTCAACACCAACGGATTAAGTTGATCCGGATATGGTGTTGGGGGGAATATGACCAAGTGGGTCTATACATTTGGCAACGGTCAGGCAGAGGGCAGTGCCCTCAACGTTGAGCGTTTGGGCGGCAAAGGCGCAAACCTCGCGGAGATGTGCAATCTTGGCCTTCCCGTTCCTCCGGGTCTGACGATCATCGCTGACGCTTGTTCCGCCTACTACAAGAACGGGCGACAGGTTGCCGAGGATCTGAAAGCGCAGGTCCGGACCGGCATCGAACGCATCGAGGAAGCGACCGGCCGGCGGTTTGGCGCGGGTGATCGGCCGCTGCTGCTGTCGGTGCGCTCTGGTGCGCGTGTTTCGATGCCGGGAATGATGGACACTGTCCTCAATCTCGGCCTCAACGATGAAACCGTGCAGGCGCTCGGCCACGATGCCGGCGACGCCCGTTTCGCCTGGGACAGCTACCGCCGCTTCATCCAGATGTATGCCGACGTCGTCATGCGTCTCGATCACGAGGTGTTCGAGGAAATCCTCGAGGATGAGAAGGCTAGGCTCGGCTATGAATTCGACACGGAACTGACCGCCAGCGAATGGCAGCATGTGGTCTCGCTCTACAAGAACATGATCGAGGAGGAACTGGGCGAGGAATTTCCCCAGGATCCGGAAGTGCAGCTATGGGGCGCGGTCGGCGCCGTGTTCTCGAGCTGGATGAGCGCCCGCGCCGTCACCTATCGCCAGCTTCACAATATTCCTGAAGTCTGGGGTACGGCCGTCAATATCCAAGCGATGGTCTTCGGCAACCACGGCAATTCGTCTGCGACCGGCGTCGCCTTCACGCGCAATCCGTCCACGGGTGACAAGTCGCTCTACGGCGAATTTCTCGTCAATGCACAGGGCGAGGACGTCGTCGCCGGTATCCGCACGCCGCAGAGCATCACCGAGGAGGGTCGTATCAGCTCCGGTTCCGAACGACCGTCGATGGAAAAATTGATGCCTGATGCCTTCAAAGAGTTGTCGCGCATCTGCGCCGAACTCGAGGCGCACTATCGCGACATGCAGGACATCGAATTCACCATCGAGCGCGGAAAGCTGTGGATGCTGCAGACCCGCTCAGGCAAGCGTTCGACGCGTGCGGCGATGAAAATCGCCGTCGACATGGTCGATGAGAAAGTAATTACCGAAGAGGAAGCGGTGCTTCGCATCGAACCCTCGTCGCTGGACCAGCTTCTGCATCCGACGATCGACCCGCGCGTGTCGCGCGAGATCATCGGCACTGGCCTGCCGGCATCGCCGGGTGCAGCGACCGGCGAAATCGTCTTTACGGCCGAAGAGGCGGTCATTGCCTCGGAGGAGGGGCGCAAGGTCATCCTGCTGCGCGTCGAGACGAGCCCGGAAGACATTCACGGCATGCACGCGGCCGAGGGCATCCTGACGACGCGTGGCGGCATGACCAGCCATGCCGCCGTTGTCGCCCGCGGCATGGGCATCCCCTGCGTCGTTGGTGCTGGCAGCATGCGCATCGACGTACGCAACGAGCGGCTGATCGGCGTCGGCGTCACACTGAAGAAGGGTGATGTCATCACCATCGACGGCTCGGCGGGACAGGTGCTGAAGGGCGACGTGCAAATGATCCAGCCGGAGCTTTCGGGCGATTTCGGGCGCATCATGCAATGGGCCGACCGGGCACGGCGGATGACGGTGCGCACCAACGCCGATACGCCGGCGGATGCGCGCGCGGCTCGTTCCTTCGGCGCCGAGGGCATCGGCCTTTGCCGCACCGAGCACATGTTCTTCGAGGGCGATCGCATTCAGCTAATGCGCGAGATGATCCTGGCGGAGGATGAAACCGGCCGGCGCACCGCGTTGGACAGCTTGTTGCCGGTGCAACGGCACGATTTCACCAGCCTCTTCAATGTCATGCATGGGCTGCCGGTGACGATTCGTCTGCTCGACCCGCCGCTGCACGAGTTCCTGCCGAAGACGGACGAGGAGATCGCCGACGTTGCCGCCGCCATGGGCATGGATCCGGCGTTGCTGCGTCAGCGCGTTGATGCCCTACACGAATTCAATCCGATGCTCGGGCATCGTGGCTGCCGGCTGGCGATTTCCTATCCCGAGATCGTCGAGATGCAGGCACGCGCCATCTTCGAGGCGGCGGTCGCGGCGGCTCATGAAACCGGCGCTGCCGTCGTGCCTGAGATCATGGTGCCGCTCGTCGGGTTGCGCGCGGAACTGGATTACGTCAAGGAGCGCATCGACGCCATTGCCGGCGACGTTATGGCGGAGGCCGGCATGCGGATCGACTATCTCGTCGGCACGATGATCGAGCTGCCGCGCGCAGCCCTCAGGGCCCATATTATTGCGGAAGCGGCGGAGTTCTTCTCCTTCGGCACCAACGACCTGACGCAGACGACCTTCGGCATCTCGCGCGACGATGCGTCCGCTTTCATACCGACCTATCAGCGCAAGGGGATCATCGAGCACGATCCCTTCATTTCACTGGATTTCGATGGTGTCGGCGAGTTGATCCGCATCGCCGCCGAACGCGGTCGGCGCACCCGCAACGATATGAAGCTCGGAATCTGCGGCGAACATGGCGGAGATCCCGCATCCATCCATTTCTGCGAGGAAATCGGATTGGACTACGTGTCGTGTTCACCGTTCCGCGTGCCGATCGCCCGCCTTGCCGCGGCGCAGGCCGTCATCAATAGCGATAGTGCCGCCAGTACGGGCGCCCGTAGTAGGACGGGTCCAGTTCGAACGCCATCCCCATCATGAGCCTGTCGCTGTCATAGCGATACTGCGCGCGGCGGTAGAGATCGATGCGCTGCAGGCACGCTGCAAACCCGTCGGTCCTGGGTTTGAAGCCATAGCGTCGGCATTGGTCTTCGTCGGCGGCGCGCTGCTGCTCGGGCGGCAGTGCTTGGCACGCTGATAGGCTTACGGCGGCCGCGGCGAGCGCGAGGGATAAAGCGAGGATACGCATCGGTGTGTCTTTGCAACGAAAATTTCCCGCAATCAGATGACGCTAATCACCGGTTACAGTCAACTAAAAGAATGGGTTAGGGTTACGAGCTGATTTTGCGATCACGGCCTGCCGGCCGATCCGGCGCGTGAATGGCTTTCGCCCGCCCGGGATCGTCTGTAAGAAGGCGGCTCGCACGATATTGGAAGGCAAGCATGGCACTGCGCGATCGATTCTCGAAGAAACTGACCTGCCCGCAATGCGGCAATACCGGTTTTGCCGAAGCTTCCGAAATCGATGATCCGAAGCGCAAGCATCCGGGTTTCAGCGTCGACCACCTGCCGCGCGGCTTCTTCATCCAGCGCCCCTCCAATCATCAGGAAACCTGCATGATCAAATGCGAATGCGGCCGCAAATTCCCGTTTCGCAGTGTGGCCGAGGCAGCCGCGGCGCGCGACTAGCCCTGAAAGAGCTCGAGGTCAGAAACGTTCGAGGACCTTGATGAAGGCATCGGCGAAACGGACGAGGTGGGCTGTCGCGGGATCCGGTGCTTCCATCCGGATTTCGGTGCCGCTGTGATCGAGTACAGCGAGAACGACACGCATCTTCTCGTTGGAGGAGGGGATGCGGAGCACGGCGATCCGCTTGCAGTCGTCCATCAACCCCTCGGCTGGAAGGTCGAAAAGGAATTCGCCGCCGGCCTTGGCCGAAGCCACGCGCACCGTCTCACAGAAGTCGGATTTGCCATCATATCCGTCGAGCGACAATTCCAGTTCCAGAAGCTCTATCGGCAGAAGCGGATCTGCATGATCGGCTGTCGCCCCCAGCGTCGGCGCCTGGGTTCCCGATGCGAGCTCCGGTGCAATCATTGCCCTTCTCCTGTTGGTCGGTTGCAGCGCGAACCACACAACTGCAAATCAACGAATATCAGAAAATGCTCACGCACGCCATTGTCGTCTTCTCCGTGGATTGCGTGCCTCGGATCGACACAACAGTTTCAATTTAGGCGAATCTTGCACTAAACAAGTCGAGGGCGATTTTGCGCGTTCATGCGGGACGCGCCGCTTGCGAGTAACCGGTAAGTTTGATGGCAATCCGTTTCGACCGCCCCGTTTCAAGTGCCGCCCGCTTCTCGCGGCGCTTCGGGGCATTTGCGCTGGTTCTTTGCCTTGCCGCCCTGGTCGGTCACCGCTTCGCCGGCCTTGCCACGCCATACCTGGTGCTGGTGCTGATTGTCTCTGCGGGCTTCGCACTGCTGGCGGCGCTGCTTGCCTTCGCCGGCCTCCGCAGCCTTTGGCTGACAGGGGCCGAAGGTGGGCTGGATGCCTTGAAAGCCTTGATTTTTGTTGCTCTTCCGCTGGCGCTCGGCGCAATTGCTGCCGAACGATATTTCATGCTGCCGGCAATCTACGACGTCTCGACCGATCTCGTCTCCGCCCCGGATTGGCTGAAGACACCGAATGCCGACCAGATCTGGCTGAAGCGCCCGCCAGCTGCGACGCCGGAGGACCGTGAAAAGCAACTGGAGGCCTATCCGGAGCTGACCGGCCGTCGCTACGACGGTGCGATAGACCGCGTGCTCCAGGCCGTGAAGAAGGTCGCCAAGCAGAGCGGCATTCGGATCACTCGCGCCGATGGCGACGACGAGCCAAGCGATATCGACGATCGGCCGGTCAAGCCGCAGCCGGATGATGGCGCGGTTGCCGAGGCACCGGAGGCCGTGCCGATCCCGACGCCGCGGCCTTATGATGACGATGTCGCGCAGCTGATTCGCCGGGCCAATGGCGTCACGCTCCAGGGCGAAACCCGCACCTTGGTCCTCGGCTTGCGTTTCGACATCGTCATCCGTTTGCGCGAAGAAGCCGAAACCACCCTTGTCGACGTCAGGGTCGCCTCACGCTACGGCCCTCACGACCTTGGCCTCAGCGCAGATGTTGCCGAGGACTACCTGAAGGCTCTGGATTCCGAATTGCTCGGCATCGCCGGCAGCTAGTCGCGTTTAAGTTGGGCCGTCGGGACCAGTCGTCCTCGATTGATTACCCTAGGAATCGGCGCCTCTGATCCGGGCTAGGCACGAAGCAGGTGGCTCGCCTGCCGGCAATGCGCAGACGGTTTCGCGCCACGAATTCGTAGAGCCTGTCGGCAAGCCCCCGCGGGAGCAGTCGAAGGACGCCTATAAGTGACCAGGGAAAGCCAAGCGCTTCGATCATACGGATCGTCCCTCTCGACTTGAAGTGCGCGCGTCCGTCTTCGATCAGGATATTGGTTTCGTAGTCGCGTCCATCGAGCCCGTAGTGGCGATAGAGCGCTTCCCCGAGTGGCGATTGCGCCGCAAGAAAGCGATAGCGCTCAGCCTTGTCGCGCCTCAGCACGAACTGGACCCACGCCGAGCAGAACACGCATTCTCCATCGAAGACGATGAGAGGCTTGTCATCCGCGAATTCGGGCACGCCGGCATCGGCGCGATAGCTGTAGGCCTCGCGCACGGACTATCTCCGCTTTGCCGGCCGGAATGACCCGAGCAGGGCAGGCGGCCCGTCGGTTTCGATCTCACCGCGCTCCAGCAGATCCTCGATATGGGCAAGCACCGAGAGGGCGGCGGCGCCGTGCAGGCGTGGATCCGTTTCGCGATAGATGACCTTTACCATTTCGGGAATGTTGCGATCGCCGGCTCGGATGCGGCCGAGCACAGCCCGTTCGCGCATTCGTCGATGGGTTTTCAGCGCCCGCATGAACGAGATCGGCTTGTGCACGGGGCCCCCATGTCCCGGAAGCAGAATGCGGTCATGCCGCGCAATCAGCTTGTCGAGGGAGGCCAGGTAATCCGACATGGAGCCGTCTGGCGGTGCGACGATGGAAGTTGCCCACGCCATGACATGATCGGCGGAAAACAGGATCCCCGTCCCCTCGAGCGCGAAGGCCGCATGGTTGGCGGTGTGTCCCGGCGTCAGGACGCCGGTCAGGCTCCAACCGTCGCCCGCGATCGTTTCACCATCGCGAATTGTGATGTCGGGTCTGAAATCCAGGTCCGAGCTCTCGGCAAAAGGGTTGATCTCGCCTTGGTGCAGCGGGCGGGCGGCGCGGTGCGGTCCCTCGGCCACGATCCGCGCGCCGGTCGCCGCCTGCAGGCGCCGCGACAGCGGCGAGTGGTCGCGATGTGTGTGGCTGACGAAGATGTGGGTGACCTCGCGTCCATCGAGCGCTGCCATCAAGGCCTGGAAATGTGCCTCGTCCTCGGGGCCGGGATCGATGACGGCCGTGGATTGATCCCCAATGATGTAACTGTTGGTACCGTAGAAGGTGAAGGCGCTCGGGTTGTTGACCGTGATGCGCTGTACGCCCGAGGCAACTGGCACGGCTTGGCCATAGGCGGGCTCGAAAGCCAGATTGAATTTGGGACTTGCCATTTATTTGTATTCGATCTCGATGAAGGACATCGGTTGATCGCCGGCATTGACGACATTGTGCTCGGTGCCGGCATCGCGCCGGTAGGCGGCGCCCTTGGCAATGTCGACCCTGCGGCTGCCGTCCTTCTCCTCCAGCAGGAACTGGCAATCGGTCATCGGCACGACGACGTAGCCCATTCCATGCGTATGGACGCCCGTATCGGCGCCCGGCTCGAAGTCCCAGCGCGTGATCCGAACCACGGCGTCGTCGAGCAGCAGCGTTGCGAGGGCAGGCGGTCGGGCACGGTATTGGCTCATCGTCACTCCATCGTCCTGGACGGCTGACGCGAGACCTAGCATGGTGACGCAGAAAGCGCACAGAAATATGCCACGGCCCGAAACTTAATGATTGTGACGGCAGGCGAGCTTTGCTAAGCAGGCGTCGATTTGGCAAGCGGTCTCCGCTTTCAAGCTCTGGTGGGGCGTCGCCAAGCGGTAAGGCACCGGTTTTTGGTACCGGCATTCCCAGGTTCGAATCCTGGCGCCCCAGCCACTGAACTCCAGCAATGATAAACACTCGCTTGCGCAGATGTCAGCTGCGACCGAAGCCGCGTGGCGACACGCGATGAGTGGCACCCACTCGGTACAAAAAAGGCGACCCGTCGTAGGGCCGCCTTCCAAAGCCACTTGCTGTGCCGTTTCTTACTACGCGGGCTGTGCCGGTGCCAGGAACTCGGCACAATAGGACGGGCCGTTGACGCCCGGGATGTCGCCGACGACGCGGATGCTGCGGATCGTGTAGTCGGAGCTGGTGACGATTTCGGCCTGGCAGCGCAGGTACTGCGTGCGGGCCGCCGCGATCTGCTTGCCGCGCTTGCCGTCCGTACCGTCCGCATATTTTGCCGGAACCCGCACGGTCTTGTAGCCACCCTTCCAGGTGTAGGTGACGCCGGAGCCGTTTTCGACGTCGTTGATCGGCGGGCCGAAGGCGGCGAAGAACTTTCCGGCGGACTGGCCAACCCAGCGGCTGGAAATCGGATCGGCAGAGGTCTGAATCGTCGTGCAGCCGGCAAGCGCAATGGCAAGCCCAGCCGCGGCAAAGGTGCGGAGTTTCATTCTTTCGTCCCTGAAATGTTGTCGCGCATTCGACGGCGGGAACTGCTGGTCTGCAGCGGTTTCCGCTTGTCCCGCCGAGCGCTTTAGCGCGGAACCCGGCAAAAGAAAATCGGCCCGCCTTCGCAATCGCAAAATTTGCCGCAAGTGTGTCTTTTTGTTCCACTTACGCGGCCGAGATGGGGGCTGGCCGCGTCTGTAAAAAATGCGCCGGCTTTTGAATTTTGGTGCTTGCGCAACAGGATGGGCCGGTCTATAGAGGCGCCGCTGGTCACGGAGTGTAGCGCAGTCTGGTAGCGCACCACGTTCGGGACGTGGGGGTCGCAAGTTCGAATCTTGCCACTCCGACCAGCCTACAACACCTTGTCCCGAAAGGTTTATTAGCTTTATCTAATCATATTTCATTGGCACTACGTATTGCTCTTCTGACAGAAACGCTGACAGAAACTCGGGTTTCTGTCAGGCCGACGGATCACTCAATCTCGTAGATGTCCGCCGCATCGGCTGAATCGCGCAGCCCCTTGTACGAGGCATGCCTCAGCTTGTCATCGTGCGTCCAAGCCCGGTACTCGATTTCCGCGAACAGGCTAGGGCGCACCCAGACCACGTTCTTTCGGCGTCCGCCGTAATCGACCGCCGGCTTCTTCGCCACGAGCTTGTCGAGTTGCTCTCGGAGCTTCCAGGCCGCTGACTCTTTGAATCCGGTGCCAACCGACCCCACGTAGACCAGCTTGCCGTCCTTCCGCGCCGCAAGCAGCAGCGCGCCTATGCCGGCACGGGCGGACAACGAATGCTCATAGCCAACGACGGCGAAGGTGTCGCTTTGAACGCATTTGACCTTTACCCAATCGCCGCCTCGACCCGAGCGATACGGACTGTTGCGGTCTTTGCCGATGATGCCCTCAAGTCCATGTTCGCACGCTGCTGCAAGGAGTGCAGCGCCGTCGGCTTCGACTTCCTCGGACAAGCGGATCGCGCTATCGGTGCCGCTAGGGATGATGCCTTCGAGAAGATGACGCCGCGCTGACAATTCGGTGTTCAGCAGGCTGTGGCCATCGAAATAGAGCAGATCGAACGCCATCAGGATCGAGGAGACGGAGGTCTTCTTTCCGCCGCGTCCGCCGAGAGACTGCTGGAGAGCGCTGAAATCTGATCGTCCCTGTTCGTCGAGGACGACCGCCTCGCCGTCGATGATCGCCATCCCGACACCGAGCTTGCGGGCGGCGTCGGCGATCGCGGGAAACCGATCCGTCCAGTCGTGGCCGCCGCGGGTGATGATGCGGACCCTGCCATGGTCGAGGTGCACCGCGACGCGGTATCCGTCCCATTTAACTTCGAATGCCCACTGTGGGCCGACCGGCGGCTTCTGCCTCAAGAGCGCTAAGCACGGCTCGATGCGGTCAGGCATTGGGTCGAGGGGGAGGGAGGGCTGCGCCGGATCGCGTCTCCGGCGGGGCTTGCCTCGCAGAGAGGTTTCCTGTTCGTGGAGCAGTGGTTTACTAGGGCGCTTTACCATTGATGGTGAGTACAGCAGGTAAAGTTTAAACCAAAGTTGCTAGAAGCGGTCAGTGAGGGCGCAACCGCAAGCATTGCCGCCGAAGCGACTCGCTGTAAGATGCTCTTAAACTGGGGGATTTCATGGTCGGTCAATTTCATTCGTTCGTTTCGACGATCTATAATGGCTGGGCGCTATTTGCCTGTTTTGCCTACACTTTCGTCGTCTACATCTTCGCCCTCGAGAAGCTCGTCGAGAAACGGATGTATCGGGTTATCCAGGTCGCCAGCGCGGTTTGCGTGGCGACGGCAGCGTATCTCGCGGTGATCGGAGCGTACCAGGCAATCGACTGGGTCAATCCATTTGCCGGCAAGAGCGACGAGCTTGCGAATAGCGTCCACAACCCGAAAGGCTGGCTGATCGTTGCCCTCATCGTCGTCTGGCCGTACCTGCTAATGGTTATTGGAGTGGTCGTAGGTTTTATCGCGCAGCGTGAGTTCCGAGGTGCTACGCGTTGTCTCAAGGGTCGAGCGGCACAGGTCCGCCCGTAAGCCTTCCCAGCGAAGCAATGTTCTGGCGCAAGCGTTGACCCGACTCGAAAAATAGAACAGAAGAGGAACGCGATCGTTTGGCAACAGAGCCGGCAAAATCTCGGTTTTCGAGATTTCCACAAGGACGACACCAGCTCCGCATGCTATTGCGATCTTAACGATGCGGAAATGTAAATGCCCGATCTTGCCGATTCTGCACCCTCGGCAAACTCCCGGGATTCTAAGGAGATTTTGATGTTAGACCGCCCAGCCGCTCCAACACCATCTCAGGATTTCCTGGATTTCACTGCGGGTCGCAAGTTCGCGACAATTATGGCGGACCCGCCATGGCAGTTCGTAAACCGCACCGGCAAGGTCGCTCCCGAACATAAACGCCTGTCGCGCTACGGTACCATGGCGTTGCCAGAGATCATGGAATTGCCTGTTGCTAAGGCGGCCGCGGCGACGTCGCACCTGTATCTTTGGGTTCCAAACGCTCTTCTGCCTGAAGGCCTTGAAGTCATGAAGGCGTGGGGCTTCCAATACAAGTCTAACCTCGTCTGGCACAAAATCCGTAAGGACGGCGGCTCTGACGGTCGTGGCGTCGGTTTCTATTTCCGCAACGTCACCGAACTGATCCTGTTCGGTGTTCGCGGCAAGAACGCGCGCACCCTCGATCCGGGCCGATCACAGGTCAACTACCTGTCCTCTCGCAAGCGTGAGCATTCACGCAAGCCAGATGAGCAGTATCCCCTGATCGAGGCTTGCTCGCCGGGGCCGTACCTCGAGATGTTCGGTCGCGGCGTCCGTAAGGGATGGGCGACCTGGGGTAACCAAGCCGACGAGGCATACGAGCCAGATTGGAAGACCTACGGCTACAATTCCGCCACTGACCGAGTGGCAGCCGAATAATCAGTCGGCTGCGTCTGCGATGCCTTCTTCGATAAGGCTTTCTTCCTCGCGCTCGATGTCCTCCAGCTGAAGGTTTTCGTCGAACGTAACGATGCTGGAGGGCAGCCCGATGAGTACGAGAGGGCAGGGGTTTCCGACGCCACGGTGGACCCTATCCTCAAGCTTAGACCAATGCGTCGTGGCCTGTCCGTATTTGTCCGACACGAACTGGCTCGCCCACGCCTCCTCGTAAGATTGTCCGGCCCGCATGCGACGCTCGACTTCCTTGTTCTGACGCGCGGTTCGGCTCATCCCGAAGGCAGTGACGGCCTCATGTGAGTTCAGGCCGCGCTCCGTCGCGAAACGCTGCACCATCGCTTTCAACTCATCTTGCATCGATGTGCCGCGGGTGATGATGACGCCGACCGATATCGCGCCATCGGCATGAAGGCGTTTGAAATTTTCAAGATCGCGGTCGTAGAAGGGGTCTTTATTGTTCCATTCTATCTCGGCCGCGATGACGCCGGGACTGAACGCCTTCACGTGATCGATCTCGTGCGAGATAGCCTCTCGAGCGACGCCGTTGATCCGTTTTTCGACGGTGAAATTCATCTTCTCCCAGCCGCGATCAGCGAGCGCTCGACGAAGCCGCTGCGTCCCCTGTGACTCTCCGCCACCGGAACCCACGATTTCCTCGATCGGGATCGACAAGGAGCCAATCGTCTCTTCAAGTTCGGCTACAGCCTGCGGGAAATCGACGCTCAGGATTGCTCGGGCGTGACTGTGGATGTCGACTTGGAAGCCGCGTTCTATGAGTGCGTCGAACATTGATCTATCGCTGTGATTCGGTCCCCGATCTTACCACAGCCAGTCGTTGCGTCTCTGGCTCACGGGGGAACGATCAGCACGAGGTTCGGAAAGTATTTCGTAAAATCTCGGGCATTGTCTGTCATCAGCGGCGCGCCTTCTTGATGCGCGTCTGCACCGATGAAAAAGTCAGGCAGCAGGCTGTTCTTCGGGCCTTTGTTGGCCTTCTTGTAAGTGTGGTAGGCACGCCCAGCGCCAAACAGCGCGTCGTCGCTGCCAGGATATCGCTCGACGCCGAGTGCTGTGAGGACCTGGTTGATCTCGCCGACGTCCTTCATCGAAACGCTTACTTCCGAGTAAACGACGTCCGAGATGACGACAGGTCCGACTTGCTTCCTGTCATTGAATTTGTCGAGAGACCACTGATGATTAGGCTCGGTGGTTTTGATCAGGGAGATCAGGATGCTGGAGTCCATGAAAGTGGTCATTCGCCCCTCATCAATTTCATAAGCTCCTCGGCTGTCATGCTGGGTTCGATGTTTTCCTGCTTCAGTCTGTCGAGCGCGGCCTGCGTGCTTCTCTTCACGAACTCGGCGAGGTCGAATTCCTCGAGGTCGTCGGGCGACAAGTCATCAAAGCCAGCGTACTTCGCGAGCATTGCGCAAGCTGCCGGAATGCTCTTGAGGACACGGGGATTGGTACTGTGGATCGCACCACGTGGACGGGGATCGTTTTTCACGAAAAACTGGACGTCTGGGATCAGGGTGAGCGTGCGTTCCTTTGTGGCGTCGTCCGAGAACCGGTTTCGCCCGCCACAAGCGTCGTAAAGAGTGACGAGGTGTTTAATTGCGAGCTTCTTTTCCAGTGTCGAACGGCCGGTCAGTTCAAGGAAGCCATATTCCGTGAGAAGGCCCGCGTATTCGTTGGGCGACGTGGGCGAACGATCGAGTAGGCGGTCTTCGATGATGCGATCAAGCGCCAGGAAAAGGCAGTCTACCCACCAGCGCTCGATGCGTGTCGTGTTCATTTCCTTGAGGCGGCCGCCGATGAAGAGGTAGTTCAGGTTGGTCGCAAGCTTTCGTGTCGTCTCGGCCTGATAACGAGAATCTGTCTTAACGAACCGTTCGATATCGTCGGCGCTGACCGCTTTCGTTTCCCAGTTCAGTCTCCCAGCGATTCGCTCTCGCACGTACGCATTCGCCCACAGCGCTGGACGCCTCTGCTCTCTTCTGGCACCCGTCCATCGTCCAGCCAAGCTCAGCAGGAAGACGAAAAGAGCGAGCTTGTCGAAACGAGGAGAGTGTTCCCAGTTGATGGCCTGAAATACCAGCTCGTCGGCGCATAGGTGATCTACGCCGCGGACCGACTTGTTGAAGAGGAAGAAGTTGATCGGGATATAGTCGGGTCGACCGGCAGACCGCACGCGACTGCGGAACTCTTCGCGAGGGACGTCTTTCATCTCGCCGTTGAAGCCAAGGCGGATGATGTAGTGCAATTCCGACAGCCCAGCCGATGGTCGCCCCCAGCTGAAGTTCTTGGTGAAACTTCCCGGCCTCCAGATTTCAGTTTTGGGGATGTCAGTAGCCATTAAATTCCACAAACCGTTTCGGCGATGAACCTATCCGGCATTCGTAAAAATACAACTTCAAGAACGCGTCAGCCCTTGACCGTGTTGAAAGGCGTCGGCCGCCAAGGGTAGGCCCGAAATGAATTGCGAATTGTCGTGCCAGGCATCTGCGGCTCGCGGTCGTCAGCATATTTGGAGATGTCGGCCGTAATGTCGGAGAGAATACGTTTCCCCTGCGTCTTCGCCCGAAGCCCCTGTCGAAACGTGCGATAGACTTCATCAAGCGGACGCGACGGCGGCGGCACAGGCTCGGTTGCAACGCGCTTCTTCTTCACAGTGCGCTTCTTCACCTTTGGTCTGGCCACGGCATCCCCCGGTTCTACCTCAGCTTGAAGCTACCATTGCTTGACTCGCGTTGCTATCCGGAACAAATAAAGAACATGAGGCATCGGAAAGGTACTGAATTGACCCGCGGCGGCCGTGGCTCTCCGGTTTATGTCGGAGAGCTCGAAGACGTTGCGACTGACTTGAGAAGGATGATGGAGTGGGAGTGCGTCGGTGGTCGATGCGTCAAGTGCGAGCGCGAGGCGTGGCTGGATCGATGGGACCTTCAACGGGGTCGGTCTAGCATAGTGCTTGCCGAAGTCGCCAAACGACTACGGTGCCGAGCATGCGGCAACACTGAAGGCAATAGGATCATCCTCGGTCGCCTACCGCGAGACTAGAACACGAAATAGACGATGGCACCGACGACCGAGCCGATTAAAACTACATGTGCGGCTACTTGGCAGTATGACATCCAGAATGGGGGCATTTCGGCCTGACGTTCGCGCTCGATCGCCTCCAGCCTCTCGCGTGTCTTGCTTGGCTCTTCTCCAAGCTGTCTCCGAGCTAGGCTTTCGGCCCAGGCATTCCGCGGATGCCAAAAATCACGCCAGTGGTGGATGAACTGCGGATGCTTCATATCAATGACCCTTCCCCCGAGATAACGCGCCGGGTGGTACACGGGCTCCGTTAACGTGTCGATCGCTATGTTTTTGCGACCGGCTTGCCGGAGGGAATCGAGCCCGGCATGTATGCGTGAACGACGGCGCACGGAGGCTTGGACATGGCGAATTATGGTTCCCCCGCTCATACGGCTGCCATGGGCAATGCCGCGGGCATGTTGGTTCTCGCCGGAGCTGGTGTCGGCCTGGCAAACGCTATCGGCGACGGACTCGCGGCCGCAGCGCGCGTCCGTTACGAACGCCGCTACGACGACGCCTTGTCGGCGGCGACATCTCATGCAGAGACGATGGAAGCATTGGCACGCACGTCGATGGAAATGGTTGCTGAGCTTGAGGCCGATAACGCCCGGCTGCGCGCTGCCTGTCGTCAGCGCCAAGAAGTCATCGACATCCTGAAGGCGCGCCGAGCATGAAATCCACTCTGACCGATGAGGAATGGCAACTGGTCTACGACTACTACGGCGACGTCGCTCATCAGTATCCTGAATTGCATCAGGCAATGCTTCTCATTGCCAGATCACAGGATATTTCTGCGACAGCGAAAGCGATCCTCGAGAGAGCGACAGATGTGCCACCAGCGCAGGCGACGATTTGACCTGAAATGAAAGGCCCGCCAATTTGGCGGGCCTTCGAGCATTAACGGGCGAGTTTGAATTCCGAGGATGCTCCCTCGCTCTTGAGCATGAGAGAGCGGACTTTCCATTTTTCTTCGTGTGACAGTTCGCGCTTCCCGGTGCTTTCCTTGACCGATCCGATGACAGGCACACCGAAAACGCCGTGCTCGTCGCCGGCGACGAACTTTCGAACCGCGCCGATGCCGGACTGTTGGAGCGCACGCAGCTCCGTGTCGTCCATGGACAGAAGGGTCAACCGAACATCGGGTGTTAGCGCCGACAAATCCATTGTCGGCCGGGCAGCAGGCAGCGCCTTGGCGTAGCGCATGACAGTCGAAATGCCATCCCGATCAAGATCATGAACGGCTGCCTGCCTACGAGCGGCTTCGAACTCGTCGAGAAGCTCGGTACTCGACATCGTCGGCGTGAACTCGGGCCGTGGCATTGGCGCGCCACCGCTGCCGAACATCGCGCGGAATGGTGAAAACACCAAGTCTTCAGCCCAGCGCAGGCCCGCGACACCGGCCTTAAAGAGCTTAGCTATGGCATCTGCAATTGCTTTCAACATATTACGTTCCCTGTCTGTGTTGACGGCAAGTCTTCGACGATCGGTAGCAACCGACAAATAAGCTGGTCGGCCGGCCATTTACGAGACGTTCCGGTGACAATTCGCACGGGGATACAACCGATCCTCGGATTGACTGCTCCCATGAAACTCTCGATGTTCTTCCATGCAACCAAGGGGCAGTGGCATGGCAGAGCAAGAAATCGAGGAAGAACTCAAGACTGAAGAGGAAATAGAGGAAACGGCGTTTGTTGAATTCGATATTTCGGTGTCACCCGCTGATCCCACTCTGGAGCTGCTTGCGAACAAGGTTCAAAGCAACGACATCATTGTCCCATTCTACCAGCGGAAATACGTCTGGAAAATCGAGCAGGCGTCGAGGCTCATAGAATCTTTCCTGATGGGCCTCCCGGTTCCGCAGGTCTTCCTGTACGTGAACGATGACGACCAACTGGAGATAATCGACGGGCAGCAACGCATCATGTCGGTCAAGTACTACTTCGAGGGATACTTTGGGGAGACCGACTCTCAGGGTCGACGCCAAGTTTTCAGGCTGAAAGGCCTCTCTGAACGCTCGGAATACAACGGGAAGACCTTCAGCGAGCTATCGCCCCGGGATCAGCGACGCCTCCGTAACACTTCACTCAGGGCGATCCACATCAAGCAGCTGAAACCCAGCGCTAGAAACGACAGCGTATTCCACATTTTTGAGCGCTTGAATACCGGTGGAACCCAGCTGAAACCACAGGAAATCAGGAATGCGGTATACCGCGGTCGGATTGTCGAGGAGCTCCGAACTCTGAATGACAACGCCGACTGGCGGAAAATTTTGGGCATTCCGCGCCCAGACAAAAACCAGAAGGATGTCGAAATAATACTCAGACTCTTCTCGTTGTTCGAGATTTGGGGAGAGTACGAAAAGCCCATGCTTCTGCATCTCAACAAGCAGATGCAGGCTAACAGAGACTTCGCCAGTGATCGGTCAGCGAGATTCAAGAAGCGCTTCCCTGAGGTCGCGAAGCTTGTCGCCGACAACCTGACTCGTCCCTTCAGACCCAGGAATGCTCTGAATGCAGCGATGCTCGAAGGCGTCATGATCGCACTTCTTGAAGACCTCAAAATTACGGGCGAGGAGCTCAAGGCACGTTACGCGGTACTTACGGGGGACGCCAAATTTGACGAATACCTGCGAGACGCGACTACAAACACATTAACTGTGAGAGAGCGGATAAAGCGCGCAAAGGACTTGTTAGGCGATGCCCAGGGCTGACATCGACGCGCATTTTTCCAAAATAGACGACTTGATCTCAGAAATTGATGGCTTGGTACCTCCCGACTCCGGTTACAGGGCGGTACAATTTCGAGCTGATTTGGCAGGTCTTCTAGTGGTTGCGATGGCCGCGACCTATGAGACATGTGTAAAAGAAGTCCTTTACGAGTACGCCGACAGGCATCACATCGCGTTCGGTGGCTACGCCCGCCGGAGCTACGAAAAAATTAACAGCCGTGTGCTGGTCAAAGACCTAACCAAGTACTGCGAAATTTTCGATCCCGCTATCAAGGTGCGCTTCAAGAACCGCCTGAGAGAAAAGAAGGCCGCGTTGCTCCAACGAACCGGGAAAAACATCGAGACATCATATGAGCAGATACTCGATTGGCGGCATGAGTTTGCACACGCAGGCAATCGTAATACCACTATCGAGGAGGCGACGAAAACGCATCGCGTCGGTAAGCGGATCATTTACCTATTCGACGATGCATTTCACCGGCCATGAGCAAATTAGGGTTTGGGGCACTCATGTGGCCCTCCCCTACGTGAAGACCCCGGAAGGAGCCCGCCGGGGTCTCGCGTCGAAACCTCGATCCTAGCGGTTGGCGGTGTAGGCCATGTCAACAACATCGAAACAGGAACTTGCGTTCTGCTTCCTGCACCAGCTTGAACGCAGCGGATTCAGACCCGGGCAGCATCGCCTGTGCTTCACGCAGCACTACAATAGTTAGACCCATCGACTTCTGCATTTCATCAGCGAAGGGATCGTTGAAGAAGATTCGAGCAGATCGTGAGTGTCGAGACCGTCGTCGGGATCGATCTCCATATACGTGTGGGGATTCTTCGCGAAAAAGCTCGCGAGTTCCGCACGCGGACCAGCTACGATTTCATCGGCCGTGAAAACGACGACAGGGTCGACGATGTTCACGGCAGGCGATGTCATGCATGTCAGGAGTGCATCCTTGAACTTGGCGATCGCGGTATAGGTCGCCGCGATGTCACGTTCAGGGATACGTTAGGTAGTCGGCTTGGCCATGCCAAGTCCTCCAGCCCGGATCGGTGCGAAAACCGGGACCTGAGATTACAGGGCCGCACCTATAATCTCGGAGAAATGATGATCAGCCATACGTGACTCCTCAGTTCGTTTCGACCTACATGTCATATCTGACGACATGGTAATTCAACCTGAAAACATGCGGTTAATTGCCAGCATACGATTTTGACGGCCATTTAACGAACATATGTTCGGGCCGGCATTTCAGGCCAGTCACAAACAAACGCTAGATCATCGACCTCATAAGATACGAGAGATCACGTCGAAGACGGTAATCCGTTCGTTACGGGTTGGATCGGTGGCTTTGTTTACAATCGCCACGTCCAAAACGAGGACTTGGATGCCGTCCATGAGCGGCATTTCCGCACAATCTGCACGGACTACAGCGCCTCGGTCTTCGAGCGCTGGACAAGCGCCAACCACTGGAGCAGCGTTTGGTGCAGCGATTACAAGGATCGCCTCTGACGGCCCGCCTAGACGAGGGGAGATTGGCTGGCGGGGAACCGCGTTAGCCTCCGTGACCACCCAATCACCTTGGACGGGGGGCGGTGGCGGCATCGATTGAAAAAGCCTATTTCCTCGGGTTCAGGTTACGCATCGCGACAACACCTCCTTCGAGGTCTCCAGATCATCCGTCGCGTGGCCTTCATCGAACTCTTCGACAACCGGCCGAAGGAGCGCTGCCGCATCGTCTAGTTTGTCGGATGCCACCAGCAGAGCGGCGAGGTCGCGAGTAGAACGTAATCTCCATCCCTTTGCCCCCATCTTTCGGCCGGCCTCGATCGCGGCTGCGAGGCATGCGCCCGCTTCTCCCGCAGTGGACATGGCCAGTAGAAGGTGGGCCTTCGTGCGCATTAGCTCCGGGAGGTAACAAAAATCTCCTTTGGTCTCGACCAGGTTGATTGCGGTCTCGACCCTACCAAAACCTTCGTTGACGTGTCCTATCTTCATCAGCCCCTCTATCAGCGAGAGCTCAAGCATCGTTGTGAAAACTTCATAGTTCGATGCATGTAGTCTTTCGACACATCGACGGAGGCTATCGATGCCTGCGACAGCGTCGCCGCGGCGAATCGCGATTTCTGCCTCAAAGCCTCTGGCTACTGACACGTAAGGTGACAGAGAGTGCAGGCCCGCACGAGAAATCAGCCAATTTATGTGCTCTTCAGCGCTCTCAAGGTCACCCCGCCACAGGAAGACAGCAATGCCCCCAAGCAGGGCGATGCAGAGCGTCAGCGAGTGGTCCGCTTCCGCCGCTTCCTTGATCGTTTGCCGTGCCCTGAATTCAGCCTGGTCAGGAAGGCCTTGCAGCCAAAGGTTTCTTGCGAGTATTCCGCCTGCCAGCCCGCGACCCTGGAAGCCGACGTAGCTTCCTGGCGCGCGGCTCGGAAGCGGATCGCTCGATAACGCGGCTTCCAGTTCGACCCTGGCGCGGCTAAGTTTGCCGCTGAAGTGCAATGAATTGCCGAGGAAGAAGTGTCCAAGCGAAATCGCTGACGCCTCTCCGGTTGCCTCAGCTACGGAGGAACACCGAGAGGCGCACTGGAGCGCCGATTTGAAATCTCCCGTCCGGAGATGAAACATGTTCAATGGGCCAAGAACCTTTAGCTGATCGACCGCGTCTCCTCGTCCCTCTGCTATCTCGAGGCTCCTGGTGAGCGCGGGAAGCGTTTCACGGCCGCCGTGAAGATACATGCGGGAGATGCCGCGGCCAGCCTGAAGATGCATCTCCTCACGGCTTCCTCGATGATGGTCTCCCATTGCTGAAAGAGCGCGCTCGGACCAGCGCTGGCATTCTGGAAAGAGCGACATCGCCTGAAATACAGGAACAGCTGCGGCAGCTAAGCTGATACCCACATCCACATTGCTGCTATCGCTAAACGCCCATTCCAAAGCCGCGCGCACGTTGTTGATACCGAGGAAGTAGGGCAGTCGTTCAGGGCCGCTGGAGAGCGATGGCCAATCCGGGCCAAACTGCTCCAACCAGCGTCGGTAATAAGAAGCATGGCTGCTAGCCAATTTGGAGCGGTCGTCTTCGTTCTGCCTATGGAGCGCGTAGGCGCGCGTTGTATCGAGCAATCTGTAACGCATCATCGCGCCAAACGAGCTCGCGCTCAGCAGAGACTTGGCAACAAGACTGTCGATAGAACCAAACAGTGCAGGTCGGTCAAGGGATGGCGTTGCGATTACCTCCCAGGCGGCATCAAGCGTGAAATCGCCAACGAAGACAGCCAGCCTCTCGAGAACGGTGCGATCGAGTTCTGACAGCAGCCCGAAGCTCCAGTCGAGTGTCGCTTGCAGGGTCTTCTGACGAAGGGGCGCGTTGCGCGAACCAGCCCACGCCAGGGCGAAATGCTGATCAAGCAGGGCGGCGGTCTGGGTGAGACCGTAGGCCTCGACCCGCCTCGCGGCCAGTTCCAGCGCGAGGGCCATTCCGTCCAGCTTACGGCAGATCGCCGCGACGACACGCGCGTCATCGTCAGTCATGTTAAAGGCCGCTCCGCTCGCGGCGATGCGTTCGACGAACAATTGGGAGGCTGGATAGGAGAGGATGGCCTCGGCAGTCATTTCCGGATCGACCGGCGCGCAGGCCAGCGTGTCGAGCTTGTAGATGCTTTCGCCTTCGATCCTGAGGGCTTCGCGGCTCGTGACCAGGATGCGGACCTGCGGCGCGGCGTCGATTATGCTTGATGCAAGGTCTGCCACGGTATCGATCACGTGCTCGCAGGTATCGAACACAAGAAGGATACGCTTGTCTCTGAGGTAGGCGAGCAGGTTGGGGCGTACGTCATCGGAGCCGACGGGTATTCCGAGCATGGACGCAAGCGCGGGTGAAACGAGTGATGGATCACTTAGCGTTCCGAAATCAGCAAGTACCGCGGCTCCATCGAACGTCGTCGCCAAATGATTGGCCAATGCAATCGCGACGGTGGTCTTGCCGACGCCTCCTGCGCCCACGATGGAAACGACGGGAAACCTCGACACCCTATTCGAGAGGTCAAGGATATCACCCTCGCGCCCGACCATGCGTTCCAAGCGGTTGGGGAGATTGGCATGCCTGAATTTCGCCGCGCCATCATCAGTCACCAGCACGTGGGCCGAGCCTTTAATCGGCGCGACGAAACAGTAGCCGCGCCCGGGGATTGTGGTGATGTAGCGCGCGCCATCCTGCCCGTCGCCGAGGGCTTTGCGCAACCCCGTCATGTGGAAGCGCAGATTACCCTCCTCAACGACAACGTCCGGCCAAATCCGGGACATTAGATCGGATTTGCTCAAGAGGGTGTTCGGAGCTGATGCTAAAGCGATCAAGAGGTCCAACGCGCGCGCGCCAAGCTCTACCGGAACCCCTTCCTTTGCAAGCAGCCGCTGACCGACATTCAGACAAAAAGGCCCGAAGGACAGGTCACCTGCAACATCGCCGGTCGCCCGCGTCATTTCCATTCCCTCTAACCGACTCCACCGCGCCCGTTATACTCCAACGCCTGCTAGGGAGCCATGGTGACCCGAAGTTCGGCTCACACTAGATTGTAGAAGGCATGGATGTTGCCGTGTGTTGCCCGGCAATATGGGCACTCATGCCGAGCCGCCTCAATCAAAAGCGATGCGCTCTCGCGATCTAGCCCTGGCAGGTAGATGTCCAGGCGGACGCCGACGACGTATCCCTGGTCGTCCGAGGATAACTCCACATTGGCGTATATCCTGACATCTGCGTGGAGCTTGATCGTTCTAAGGTCTGCAATCCGCTTTAGCGAGCTCGCGAAACTCGCCGACCAAGCGATGGCGACAAGCTGCTCCGGGTTCGTACCGAGGCGATTGCCCGACGGGTTTGAAAGTCTAATGTCCAGAGCACCATCCGAGCTGCGGGCGAAGCCGTCATCTCGGCTGCCAATCGTCTCGGTCCTGGCAGTATGTACATGTTGCATGATCGACCCCGGGGAAAGAGGAAGGCGCGCGCAAGGCGCGCGCCTGAAGCGGTCAGCTGGCCTTCCGCAGGCTTCGCAAACCAGTCCGGACTTCATCGACAAAGAGCTTGGGCTGTTCCCAGGCCGCGAAATGGCCACCCTTTGCAACCTTGTTGAAGTGAATTAGGTTAGGGTAGGCGGCCTCGGCCCAAGCCCGCGGCGTCGCGTACAGCTCGTCCGGGAAGACGCTCAACGCGACAGGCACCTTGACACCCTTGGGCGAAAAGAAGGCGATCTTGTTTTCCCAGTAAAGACGGGCCGCGGAAACACCTGTGTTCGTAAGCCAGAACAGCGTGACGTTGTCCAGCACGTCGTCCGGTGTCAGCCCTTCTGGTTTTCCATCGAACGAGCGGGAGATCATCTCCAGGCTACGCGCGTCGTGATCCAGCATGAACGTTGCTAGTCCGACGGGCGAATCGGCCAACGCGACAAGGGTTTGTGGCCTCGTCCCCATTTCAAAGGCATAATAGACGTGCTTATAGAAGAACGCGAGCTGCTCGTAGGCCGCCTTTTCCTCATCAGATAGGCCCGCTGGAACTGGTTTGCCGGCGAAAGCTGCTTGGTCGACTTCCGGGGGGACGGTCTCGGGGAAGTTCGTGTGGATGCCGAGCAGTTCCGGAGGTGCCTGCACCGCGATCTGATTGGTGACGATACCGCCCCAATCGCCTCCCTGCGCAGCAAATCTGTTATAGCCGAGACGCCGCATCAAGGTTGTCCAAGCACTAGCGATACGCTCTGGTCCCCAGCCCGTTGTCTCCGGCTTGCCGGAGAACCCGAAGCCGGGCATAGAAGGAATGACCACGTCGAACGCGTCGGAGGCATCTCCGCCGTGGGCGGTGGGGTCGGTTAGAGGACCAATAATCTTCAACTGCTCTACGATAGAGCCGGGCCAGCCATGCGTCACGATCAGCGGCAGAGCATTTTCATGCTTTGAACGAACGTGGATAAAGTGGATATCGAGGCCGTCGATTTGCGTTATGAAGTTTGGGTAGCTGTTGATCCGGGCCTCGACCTTGCGCCAGTCGTACTTTGTCTGCCAATGACGTAAGACCTGCCTCACTGTCTTCAACGGGACACCCTGCGAGAAGTCAGCCACGGTCTCTTTTTCCGGCAAGCGGGTTGCTGCTAGCCGCCGCCGCAGATCGACAAGGTCGACTTCTGGAATGTTGACGTGAAAGGGACGGATCGATTCCGGATCAGCAGAGGCGTGCGAAGGGGTCGGAAGCAGGCTTTCAATGCCGAGTGCTGCTACACCGAGGGCGGCGGCAGCAAAGAGACGACGGCGATCCTGATCGATGACTTCAATTTCGGTGGTGTTCATGATCTCTCTCCCGAGAACTAAGGTTGAACGTCTGCACCGTTGTGCTGTCATGAAAGCTACGCTGGGGCGCTACGAAGCTCACGTTAGACGTTGTTAATCCTTGTTTGTTGAAGAGCACTGGCAATCAACGTCTAACAACGCCTAACGTGCAATTCCGGTCGTCCGGCAGTACCTCTCTTACCAGCACAACGGTGCAGACACTCAACAAACACAGAGGAGTTTCGCCATGACACATAAAGTTCTTTTCACTGGTAAGACCCACAACACCAACGGTCGAGACGGTGGCGCACGCAGCAGCGATGGCCATCTGGACCTCAAGATGAAGCAGCCACATCCGGCAGCCGAAAATCTGTTCGGTGCCGCTTGGTCCGCCTGCTACATGGGTGCCATCGAGTACGCCGCGTCGCAGAAGCACATCAAGCTTCCGGAAGGAATCGCGGTTGATGCCGAAATTGACCTGAATTTGGAGGAGGGTTCGTTCTTTCTCAGCGCTCGCCTCAACGTAAGCGTACCTGGTGTCGACCGTGCAGTTGCGACGGAGCTACTGGATGACGCCCATGGTATATGCCCCTACTCGAAGGCAACCCACGGCAGAGTGGACGTTGTAACGACCCTCATCTAACGAAAGCCCGTCTTGCCTGACCTGCCACAACGGCAGGCCAGGCAAATCTCTGATGCAGGAGGCTTTAATGAACAAGGCATTCCGACACCTCGAAGCCAGCAGTGATTTCGCCGAACTGTTGGACACCACAGGCTACACCCCGTTACCCGATGACTGGCTGGTTGGCATAACCGATGTCGTCGGCTCAACGTCAGCCATCGCGCGGGGCCAATTCAGGGATGTGAATTACACGGGCGCTTCCGCGATAGCAGCACTTGGCAACGCGTTCGGCAATTACGACTTTCCATTCGTTTTCCGTGGCGACGGCGCAGCGTTCGCATTTGGTCCCGATGCGGAGGAAGTCGCGACCGGGGTCTTACGGCGGGTCGCAGGCCACGCCCGCGACCATTTGCAGCTTAAACTCAGAACCGGTCTGGTTGCCGTGAAAGACATTCGCACGGCCGGAAGCGATGTGAAAGTCGCACGCTATGCCGCATCGGAAACCGCAACATATGCCATGTTTGCTGGCGGAGGGTTGAACTGGGCAGACCGGCAGATCAAAGCCGGAAATTACGCGCTCTCGCCGTGTGAGGAATACGCAAAGCCCGATCTCGAAGGGCTGACTTGCGAGTGGGCACCCATCGCAAGTAGGCGTGGTGAAATCCTTTCCCTTCTTGTGGAGCCACAAGATCACATGAGGCCGGGACCTTTCACCCAGCTGGCAAGGCGATTGCTTCCCGTTCTTGGCTTAGAGGATGGCTCGTCGCATCCCGTTCCCGATGATGTCCTGATCGCCAACTCCGTTGCGGATTACCTCGGCGGCAAGGGATGGGCAGACGTTGTTCTGAACTCGGACTACAGGCGGTTCGATGACGTGTTGCGGCTGACCCTAGACTGCACGCCGGAGCAGATCGCGGACGCCGAAGCGCTTTTGACGTCTGCCTACTACAAGGGCGAAGTTTACTTCGGGATGCATCGCCAATCTCATGCGCTGATGACCTGTCTCGTACCGATCGGCAAGCGAGGGTCTCATTTGCACTTCGTGGACGGGATGGGGGGCGGCTATACGGCCTCGGCTTCATTGCTCGAGGCTCGAAGGAATGCTCATAAACCGCGTTGACGCGATCATCAAACCAGCTTCGGGACGCCCAACATCGAAGCTTTGCTACAACTACGTTTCTCAGACACTAGAGATTTTTTTCATGACACTTGACCGTTTCGCTCCTGCTATTTTTGTATTTCTCTGGTCAACCGGCTGGATCATCGCGAAGTACGCCTCGCTACACTCTGAACCCTTCTCGTTCCTTGTGATCCGCTACGCGCTTTCGGCAGTTGTCTTCTGTGCGATCTCCCTCGCCATCAGGGCGAAGTGGCCCAAGGGTGCTTTGGCGTGGCGGGCGATATATTCGGGTATTTTCTTACACGGCTTCTATCTTGGGGGTGTCTGGTGGGCGGTGGCGCACGGAGTTCCGGCCGGCATCTCGGGCATCATTGCTGCCATGCAGCCTCTTCTTACCGCACTGGCAGCTAACGCCATTATAGGCGAACGCCTGCGTTCGTCGCAGACGGCAGGTCTCGCACTCGGTTTTGTCGGCATTGCCTTGGCCATTTCACCGAAACTCATGCAACCCGGCACGTCTGATCTCCTGCATGCTGGAATTCCGCTTGCGGTGAATCTCGCCGCAATGTTCGCTGTAACTTTTGGGACGATCTATCAGAAAAAGCACCTTCAAAATGGTGACCTGACAGCAATCGCGACGTTGCAATATCTTGGTGCACTGGGCCTGACAGCTCCTTTCGCACTGGTGTTCGAGACGTTCCGCTTCGATGGCACCCTCGAGACCTACGCGGCTCTGGCTTGGTCGGTATTCGGGATTTCGGTGGGGGGTATCGCTCTGCTTCTTTATTTGATCCGCCGAGGTCAGGTCTCGCGCGCCGCGTCCCTAATCTATCTCTGCCCGCCCACGGTAGCGATTCAGGCTCTCGTCGCGTTTGGCGAGCCACTTACCCCTCTACTGATCGTTGGCACGATGATTGTCGCCGTCGGGGTATACCTTACCAATCGTAAGGCACGGTTAGTCGCAAAGGCGTGAACGGTTTTCTACGAGCAGCTTCCAACGGGCGCTGCTCGTAGAAATCAACGTAGGCTTTGTAGGCTTTTCTGACATGTCCGCATAATTCCGTCCAAGGGCGCTCGCGTCCAACACGCGCCGAGTTCGAATTAGGGCTGTTACGTGTGGAGAGGGCAAGCAGAGTCGCGCTCCTCTTTTACCCGAAAGTGCAATTGACCAGATGCTGGCGGCGTTCTTCAGTCATGTCGATGCGACGAACAGAAACTAAGTCTTACACCATCGTGTCACGTATACGATCTGGTAATAGCCTGATCGAACTGCCCTCCTACAATGTACCAGCGATGAACTTGTCGCTGCACCAGGAGGAAAATCATGTCTTACTTATCATCTGCCATGACCCGTCGAACCGTACTCCTTAGCGCGGCTGCTGCCGGCGCGGCAGGAATGTTGGCCGGGAGCACCGCTGTCGCGTCTACAACTGACGCGCAGGCAATAAAACCGTTCAGCTACAAGGCAACCGACGAAGACCTCGCCGATCTTAGGCAGCGCATCCTCGCCACGCGGCTGTCAGAAAAGGAAACGGTATCTGACTTCTCACAGGGGGTGCCGTTGAAAACAATCAAACAGGTTACGAAGTACTGGGCTGATCAGTACGATTGGCGGAAGGTCGAGGAGAGGCTTAATGCCTATCCCCAGTTCATTACTAATATCGACGGCCTGGACATTCACTTCATCCATGTTCGTTCCAAGCACAAAAATGCGTTGCCAATCATTGTGACCCACGGCTGGCCGGGTTCGATCGTCGAGCAACTGAAGATAATCGAGCCTCTGACGGACCCGACTGCACACGGCGGTTCCGAGGGTGACGCATTCGATGTCGTGATCCCTTCGATGCCGGGTTACGGATTCTCTGGCAAACCCTCCGAGACCGGATGGGGACCGGAGAGGATCGCGAGCGCATGGATCGAGTTGATGAAGCGGCTTGGCTACAAACGATATGTGGCCCAAGGCGGCGATTGGGGCGCTGTGGTGACTGACATGATGGGCGTTCAGGCTCCGCCGGAACTCGTCGGCATCCACACCAACATGGCGGGCGCGGTTCCTCCGGACATCGACAAGCTTGCCTTTTCGGGTGCTCCGACGCCGGCAGGGCTGTCAGCTGACGAAGTCCGGGCATACGAGCAGCTCGCGGGGTTCTACAAGAATGTTTACTATGCCTTTGAGATGGGAACGCGGCCGCAAACGCTTGTAGGCCTTTCGGACTCTCCCGTCGCCTTGGCGACCTTCATGCTCGACCACGATGCTCGTAGCCTTGAACTCATCGCCCGATCCTTCGACGGCCAGAAGGAAGGCCTTTCGCCTGACGACGTGCTAGACAACATCACGCTGTTCTGGCTGACTAATACGGGCGTGTCCGCGGCACGCTTGTATTGGGAAAACAAGCTTCCCTTCTTCGCCCCCAAAGGAGTAAAAATTCCCGTGGCGGTCAGTGCTTTCCCGGACGAACTGTATCAGATGCCAAAGAGTTGGGCTGAAAAAGGATATCCGAACCTCGTGTTCTACAATAGGCCGGCGAAGGGTGGACACTTCGCCGCGTGGGAACAGCCGGTGCTGCTTACCCAAGACTTGAGGGCGGGTTTTAGTGCGCTCCGCAAGGAAATGTAGGATTTTAATTGGCTGCGGGTCGGTCCTTGGAGGCCGGCTCGCTGTGCCGGACCGTTCGTTCGACCCCGAGCCTTGCCGCCATGAGCACCAAATCCGGCAGGCTTCTAGCTCCCATCTTGCTCATTACCCGCGCTCGGTGAACCTTTACTGTCACTTCGCTGATTCCGAGTTCATAGGCCACCTGCTTGTTCAACAGACCCGCGACGATCAGGGCCATTACCTCCTGCTCGCGATGACTAAGCGCCGTGTGTCGGCCACGAAGCAACTGCAACTCCTCCTCGGAGGCTATCGATTTACGGCTCGTCAGGAGCGCCTGCTTCATGGCCTCGAGCATGACCTCGCCGTCCACGGGCTTGGTGAGAAACTCGACAGCCCCGGCCTTCATCGCCCGAACTGTCGTCGGAATGTCGCCGTATCCCGTCAGGAAGATGATAGGCAGCGTCACCTGATGGCGGCTGACATACTCCTGCAGCTCCAGGCCATCCAGGTTCGGAAGGTTTACGTCGAGAACGAGGCAACTAGGGCCTGCCCAGGATGGGAGAGTGAGGAATTGCTCTGCGTTTTCAAACGAAATTGGATGCCACCCTGCGGAACGAATGAGGGCTTCGAGCGCGTCGCGCACCGAGATATCGTCGTCCACCACGAAAACGACGGGCGTGTCCTGCGGTATCAAAGTCGCCCCCTCATATGGACATCCCCACGCAACCCTCGGCTTTGAATCATACAGCGGGACGGTTTCTTTGCCAAATCACGTCGACTCAACCGAGTGCCGACTTGAGCGCTCGGGCCAGGTCTGCTTCGCCGAAAGGCTTGAAAAGGCACTCCACCGCGCCTTCCTTCATCAGATTCTGGCGGATGGTTTCGTCCTTCACGGCCGTAATAAAAACGATCGGTACTCCAGTGCCCCGTCGGTTCAGTTCTTGCTGCAGTTCGGGACCGGTCATGCTTGGCATTGCGATGTCGAGAAACACACACTTCGTTAGGGAGGCGTTCTCCGAGGCAAGGAAAGCCTCGGCCGAGGAGAAAGTCTCTACGCGTAGCCCGAACGTCCTGAGCAGCAGCGGCAGGGCTTCGCGAACGGATTCGTCATCGTCTACGACTGACACGAGGGGACGCACAACGTTCATGACAGCCTCCTCCGCCCTATAAAGACATCGCTACTTTGGAAACTCAGAGCATCGGACGTCGGTCCCGGAAAACGCGGGATTGAGAAAGATACGGTCGCGCCGGGGCCCTCATTCCTTTCCGCCCATAGACGACCTTTGTGTTTCTCGATGATGGATCGGCACACGGAAAGGCCGATTCCCATGCCGTCCTGTTTCGTGGTGTAAAAAGGCTCGAAAATCTTGTGAACGTCATCGGTATCAAAACCCACGCCTGTGTCCTGTACCGACAGGCGAACATGATCTTCATCGTCGGCCCCTGTCTTGATCACCAGCCGCCTTTGATGATCCTTGACCATCGCCATCGCCTCGGCGGCATTTCTCATGAGGTTCAGGATTACCTGTTGAAGTTGGACACGATCTCCCGCGACAGGTGCTATCGATTCATCCAGTTCCGTCCTAAGGTGAATCCGGGTTCTTTGTAGATCACCCGTGGATAGGGCGACTACTTCCCGGACGGCCTCGCTGAGATCAACCGCCTCGATCAATACTGGTTTACGCGCGAACAGCGCCCTCAGTCGAACAATCACTTCGGCGGCACGGTTCGCGTCACGAAGCGTCAGCTTGGCCGTGTCCATTGCGGCTTCGATGTCCGGCGGGTCTGCCGCCAGCACCCGCAGGCACGTCGTCGCGTTCATGATAATGCCTGCCAGGGGCTGGTTAACCTCGTGGGCAATAGAGGCGGTCAAGGCTCCTAGACTGGTCATCCGGTTAACATGTGCGAGTTCCGATCGCGCCTTGTTGAGCGCCTCTTCTGCCGCACGCGCTTCCGTGACATCCTGCACCGCGCCTCGCAGTTCCAGATCACCGTCCTTATTTCGCTCCCGGTGCGCGACCACGCGTATTTTTTTGACGGTTTTATCCGGCATCATCAGCTGCGTCTCGTAATCGAAGTCGCCGCTTCCTTCCCTCACTCCGGCTGTGATGCGTGAGAAGCTTACCTGGCTGTCGGGATGGACCCGGGTTTGAAGGAGCTCGAGCGTCATTTGGGTCGACGGATCAAATCCATAGATACGATACGTCTCGTCGGACCAAACGATTTCATCGCCATTTATTTTCCATGAGAAGCTGCCAGTTCGGCTGAGCTTCTGCGCGTCAGCCATAAAAGTCTCACTGCGGCGCAACTGATCCTCGGCGCGACGCCGATCGTCGACGTCGGTCATCAGGCAATACCAACGCACTATGTGGCCGTCGATATCTCGTGATGGCCGTCCACGGAGTTGGAACCAGCGATACTCCCCGTCGAAGCGTCGCAGTCGGGTTTCGAAGTCGATCGGTTGGCCCGAATTCAAGGACCGTGATAGCGTTTCGATGTGCCGGGTTAGATCGTCCGGGTGAACAGTGCCATTACTTGGCCAGTTTGTGAACTCGTCGATCGTCTGGCCCAGATAGGCAAGGAACTGCTCGTTGAGGTCTTCTGGGGAGCCGTCTGCGTTGAATACAGCAACCAAACCGGGGATAGTGTTTACGATCATCCGGGACTGCCGTTCGCTTTCCCTGAGAGCTTGCTCGGCACGCTTCCGGTCTTCGATGTCAATATTGGTGCCGTACCATTTGACGATATCCCCTTTCTCATCCCGGAGGGGGTTAGCGCGAAACAAGAACCAGCGGTACTCGCCGTCGTAGCGGCGCATCCGAGCCTCAGTGTCAACGGGAGTTCCGCTCGTCAGGGCCGACTTCCAGTATGTTTCGAGGCCGGCCGCGTCTACTGGATGAATTACCGCCGCCCAAGCCCATCCTTCGGCGTCGTCATGCGTGAAGCCAGCATAATCAAGCCAGCGATCATTTAGAAAATCACAGTAACCGTCAGGGCGGGTGGACCAGGCTGTGGTCGGTATTGCGTTGATGATCTTACGCAGGTTGAGCTCGCTCGACCGCAGCGCTTCGTCGGCACGCTTCCGATCTTCAATATCGATGTTTGTCCCGTACCATTTGGTAATGGTGCCGTTCTGATCACGTAATGGGTTTGCGCGAAACAAGAACCAGCGATACTCGCCGTCGAACCGCCGCATCCTCGCCTCTGTATCGACCGGAGTCCCGTTGGCCAGCGCCGCGAGCCAGTAGTCTTCCAGCGGCTTTGCATCATCGGGGTGTATTACCGCCGCCCAAGCCCATCCTTCCGCTTCGTCGTGCGTATATCCGGCGTACTCGAGCCACCGGTCACTAAGGAAATCACAGTAACCGTCAGGGCGCGTTGTCCAGGCTGTGGTCGGTAAGGTGTTTATGATTTTGCGAAGGTTTATTTCGCTTGAGCGCAGCGCCTCGTCAGCACGCTTTCGATCTTCGATGTCGATGTTTGTGCCGTACCATTTGGTAATGGTGCCGTTCTGATCCCGCAGTGGATTAGCTCGGAACAGGAACCAACGATATTCGCCATCGAAACGCCGCATGCGCGCCTCCACATCGACTGGCGTCCCAGCTTCCAGGCACCCTCGCCAATAGTCTTCAAGACGGTCGGCGTCCTCGGGGTGAATAACGGAAGCCCAAGCCCACCCGACGGCTTCTTCATGAGTGAATCCCGCGTAGTCGAGCCAACGATCACTCAGGAAATCGCAGTATCCGTCGGGTTGTGTGGACCAGGCTGTGGTGGGCAGCGTGTTGATGATTTTCCGGAGGTTAATTTCGCTCGCTTTGACGGCCTCCTCAGCGCGCTTCCGGTCATCGATGTCAGTCAAAAGGCCGTACCAGCGAACGATGCTGCCTTCGCGGTCTGTAACCGAGGTTCCTCTCAGCTGGAACCAGCGATAGCTGCCATCCACCCGCCGAAGCCTAAGCTCGAAATCGAACGGCTCGTTCGCCTCGAGTGCTCGATTGAAGGCGTTCGTAGTGTTTGCGAGGTCGTCGTCGTGAAGCGTCCCGTTGGTTATCCAGTTGGAAGCGGAAGCGATGGTCTGCCCGGTGTAGTCCAAGAACTGTTGGTTGACGCTATCGGTCGTCCCGGCTGAAGATAAGGTGATGATAAGCGCGGGGATGGTATTGATGATCTGCCTAGACAGCCGTTCGCTTTCCGCCAAAGCAGTCTCGGCGCGCTTTCTGTCCTCGATATCGACGTTGGTCCCGTACCATCTGATGATGTTCCCATCATCGTCGCGCAGCGGATTCCCACGAAATAGAAACCAGCGGTACTCTCCGTCGTAGCGGCGTATACGTGCCTCCGTATCGACTGAGGTGCCGGTGGCGAGGCAATGCTGCCAGTGTGCCACGAGGCCGTCGACATCGTCTGGATGCATCGCGTCCCGCCATCCCCATCCCTCCGCCTGCGCCGCGGTAAAACCGGTGTACTCGAGCCAGCGCTGATGGAGAAAATCGCAATAGCCGTCGGCTTTGGTGGACCAGGCTGCGGTCGGGATAGTGTTGATGATTTGGGCTAGAGTTTGCGCGCTCTCGCGCAAGGCCTGCTCGGCTCTTTTGCGGTCCTCGACATCTATGTTGGTTCCGTACCATTTGATGATCGTCCCTCTTTCGTCGAAAAGAGGATTCGACCGGAATAGGAACCACCTGTACTCGCCACTGTGTCGCTTGAGGCGGGCTTCCGTATCGATCGGCATTCCTTGCGCGACGGCGGCGCTCCAATGATCCGCCAGCGTCGGGAAATCATCAGGGTGAACCACCTTTGCCCACGGCCAGAGCGACTGCGGCGGCGGGTCTATATACTCATTTTGGATGCCTGTGTATTCACACCATCGCCTATTCATGAACTCAACCGAACCGTCTGCACTTTGCAGCCAGGCCAGCCCGGGGAGCGCATCCATAATCAGGCTGTGATCTGTTGCCATAGCCATCTCCGCGCGAGAACATAGCACTGTAGTCTTCCATTCGCGCGGGGCCTAGTATGCGATCGTATAACGGTCCATGCAGCCAGACGGCGGGTGGAGAGCATGACATCGGGAAGCTCGTTGTCAAAGGCGAGGCCTTTAAAACGACGACGCTCATGTGTGCGGAAGACTTCAGCAAACAGGCTCGATGCATTTGTCGAGCAGCACGACGCCATCGATCGGAGCTTACGGCGGCTTCGGATCGCTTTTGCTTGCCGCTCGTAAGGCGGGCCATCTCGTCTACGTTGGCAGTGTCGGCACGGGCTTCAAGGAGCGGGAGGCGAACGCGCTGCGCAAGATGATGGACAAGCTCACCTGGAAGAGGAAAGCGCCGCCCATCGCCTATTCAGGAAAGCGCCAGGTGGTATGGCAGCAGCCCACGCCGAAGACAACCGATGTCGCACGACAATCGACCCGCTCACCTGGTAGACCCCCGCTGGCAACCACGTGGTGGTACTCGGGAAGCTTAATTCTAGGTGCCGATAATGAATGTTATCGGAACTCAGACGTAAAAAAGCAGATGTGTCTGTTTGGAACTTACGCAGTGTTAATTTCAACAAGCGATACGAACCCCTCGAACCGCATAGCCGTGTTAGCAAGTTTGCGATGCTAACCCTTCGGACAGCTTTGAAAACCGCGATCCATTCCAGCTAAGAATCAAAAGGACGGCAATGTCGCAAATTCGCGATAGTATCGATGATCTAATCCGACGCTTTGAAAGCCCTGAGCCAAATGACGCTCGAATCGTTGGAGCAGCGCGTGAGAGGGCTCTCTTCGAGCTGTTCAACCGATGTGGATACAACATCACGGATTTGAGGGAGCCGCGGAAACCGGCGCTTGACGGGGCGTTTGAAGCGTCGCTCGATGGCCGAAGAACTACCATCGCGCTCGAAATAAAGGGAAATAACGCTCAGCATACCATTGTTCGAAAAGCTCTGGAGACGACGGACGCTCGGCGGCGCGAGGCGGGGCTCGATCGTGCATTGGTTGTCTTTGCTTGTCAGCTTCCTGAGTCAGCGATTCCTTTGACGGCGGAATTGGGACTTGGCGCGATCGATGTGCTTGGTATTCCGGAACTTCGTAGTTGGCTATGGAAAAATGATCCTTGGTCTTCTGAGGATAGCGCCACAGCCTCGACCTGCGAACTTATGATCAGGAATGTCATGCAGGCAGTTGCTCAGCGGCTAGCACAGGCTCCTGAGGAAATCACGCAGCTCAATTGGCTCGACTTGGAGCGGGTCCTACGAGAGGTTTTCGATGGCATGGGTTTCACAACAACATTAACGCGGTCGACCAAAGATGGCGGACTTGATTTATTGCTTGAGATTGATCGAGGCGGCGAACGACACTGCTACGTGGTCGAGGTGAAGCACTGGAGCCAAAACAAACCAGGTAAGAACGAGCTTTCGAAGTTGGTTCACGTCACAGCGCGCGAGCAGGCTAAAAAGGGAATCCTTTTGTCATCTTCCGGTTTTACCAGTACCGTTTACGAAGGGATCACGGAGGCCGAGCGGAAGACGGTAGGACTGGGCGACGGCTCGAAGATAATAGCGCTATGCAGGACGTATCTTCGTTTGAATACTTTGTTCTGGACCTCGGATCGAAGCAACGTCGATCTGTTGCTCGCTGATTTGCAGTAGACAAACGTCATGGCGAGACTCGGGCCGGACTGTTCCAAGGTTTAGGCTGGTGCCAGCCTAGACAGTGGTGTTGGTCCCCAACAGGTTTCAATTTTCCGGTTAGCTCAATACGTTTCCACCGTCGACGTTAAAAGTCTGGCCAAACACGTACTCCGCGCGGGTGGACGCTAAAAAAACCGCGACTTCGGCGACCTCGAGGGGATTAGCAAACCGGCCGTAGGGAATGGTAGCCGTTACCTCTGCCATCTTCTGACCGATCTCCAAGCCCTCGCGCTCGGCAAAGAAGCGCTTCATGTGGCCGACCTGCAGCACCTTGCCGCTCCTTTTCACTGCCTTCTTGAGGTCTTCCACCTCTTCGACCGAGATGCCAATGGGCTTCTCGCTCAAGACATGCTTGCCGGGCTTCGAGTGCCTGCATGGCCGCAGGAACGTGGAAGGCATCCGAGGTCGCGATGACGACAGCGTCCAGGTTCGGGTCCGCGAGCATTTCCGCGTAGTCGCGGAACGCCTTCTTCGATGCATGTGTTGCCGCCATCCGATCCCGCAAGTCGTCGGCAACATCGCAGATGGCATAAAGCTCGGCATTTTTCGCCTTGGTAGCACTTTCAAAGTGTGCAGCCTGGGAGATCGGTCCGCATCCGAGAATATCAACGTTGAGGACGCGCTTTTGGTCTTCCATTTTAATGCCTTTCTGTCGAAGCCGAATATCGGGCATTCCCGGAAGACTTGATGTCCCAGTTTTGCGCTGGGTGGGTGATTGGTCTCGTGGTTTTCGATAGCTATGATCGGCAAAGGCTACGCTGCCTCGGCCGCTCGTCTCAGCGCGGCCACCGCGCCGTCGGTCTTCAATCGAGCTGCGCAATTAGCGAAGACGCTGAGGAACTCTTTGTTCTCCCAGGGGCGCAGCGTCTCGAATGGCGAAAGCTTCAGCACCGCGAGCGACGCCAACAGCGCTTTGTCGCTCTCGGTTAGATGAGGCTCGTCGACGGCGAGGGTATCTCCCCTGAGGTCAACGCCTTTCCCCGACGCCGCAGTCCATGAAGCGTCTAGGCCTTGGGTAGACACATATGGGCCACTTACATGCGCATTCTCTAGCCGCGTTTTTGGTGTCGTACATCATGGTGGGCCGGTCGGCGGGCCGGTACAAATCGGCTAACTGGCAGATTGCGGGCACAACTTATACCTGTTATCGGGTCGTGAACCCCCGAGGAGAAGCCATGGCTCACTGTGAGTTCCACATAAATCAACAGCAGGTACCGCCCGGGTACGTGCATACCTACCAATTTGCAAAGACCGACCTTGGCTTCGGCTCTAAAGCGTAAGGCAGGTAGATGCGAGGCAATCCCTTCTGGCTCCCAGCTCACAAGCGCTTCATCGGTAGAGTCGAATTTGATCTTTTCCTCGAAAAGGCCGGGGACGAAGTCAAACGCTGCACAGCTGAGTATCCACGGTTCGAAATCCTCCGAAACGCCTACTCATTCACGACTAGCTTAGGCGACGCGGATCGGCTGCAGTTGAGTTTCATGAAACGCAAGATGGGGCGGAACGATTTGACCGGCACGCCAGCCATCGAGCACGGAGCCAAACTCCTTTACAGCCTTGGCGACGGCGGTCATGTCGCCTGTCTAATCTCTGGCGCGTATTCCGAGCTGGGCCGCATGCAGGAAAAACACATCTACCTTCGCATCGGCCGGTATACGGCGCATCAGCTCCTGAAGAGATTAGAGGGCGACATCCAGGACTTGGTGTCCTACGCTTACGTCTCCAGTCTCGATACGGAGCCCATGCTGAGGGAGAAGCTGCGTGTCTGGTTTTTACAGCGGTTCCATCCCACGCAGAAATGGGACGACGACAAGTTTGCTCCAGCCGAAGGCAATCGCTGGATCGGAACCGCCGTCGGCTTCACTATGAAGACCATGGTGATGGCTTTGATCAAGCCGGTGGCGGTGGCCGTGGCTCTGGCTATGCTGATTTTCCTTGGCTTCGACAAGCTGGCCGAGCTGATTCCGCACTAAGCTACATCTCGAGCTTGTCCATCAGTTGTTCGCCTCGTTCTTCGATCGCCAGCGATACGATTGCCCATCGCGACCACGAGAAAAGCCATGAAGCCGAAGAGGACGGCATGGGCTACTGTCCTGTAAGCCAGTATGCTAAGCCGGCAGCAATGACCGTCATGATAACGGTATTCCAAAGGCCCTTGCACTTCCGCGCCTTGGTTTTCATTGCGAGTCCGGCGATGTGCAGATCAAGTTCGGGCGGCATTGGTGCATCTTGGTTGACGAGGCAGTTTCGAAAACTGCATGCTGCCGGTGAAAAATGGAAGACCTGAGGGGCGGCACCAACGGCGGATAGCAAAAAGCCCCCGGTCAAGGGGGCTTCGTTGGCTGCCTGACGGAGACGTCGGTCAGGCGAGTTCGGTGAACATCTCCCCCGCGAGGTCCTGTTCCGGTTCCTTCAGCTCCTCGACGGCGGCTTGGAGCAGTTGGACGACTGCGGAATAGACGTCACTGTAGTCCTCATCGAGCCGATCAGCGGCAGTCCTCAGTACGTCGGGATTGATGTCGAGATGGCAGTCATTGCGAACCAGATCGTGGTCTTCATCGAGCCATTCCAGAGTGCCGCCGATGATCTCGCCGTCCACTGAGACCTCGAAGGCGACGTGAAACGGCATGTCATCGTCTTCGGCGAACTTGGCGTTTACGATCCCGAGGCGGTTCGCGATGGCTACGGTTTCGGTGTTCAGCTGGTGCATGTTGCTTTCCTTTTCCTGTTGTCGCCGGGTTCCAGTCGGCGATGGCTGGCGGCTCATCCGCCGCTCACAATCAAATGTTGCTCTGTATCCATGGAGGACACAATAGCCGGCGGATAATAAAGTCAGTGTTGACAATTGGTTAGGAGTGAAGCTGCCCAAACCCCTTTGTCTGTCAACGAACTTTCTTCGTGATGGCGGGCGGATACAGCTCAATATCCGCCGGCAGGAATTCGGCCGGCGGATAGAACGCAGCATCGGTGTTAAGCAGCGGGTCGAAGTTCGTATCCGGCCGCCGTGAGGATGGCGGTCAGCCTCGCGAAGACACGACGCTCGATCGGCGACAATATCGTCTCAGGGACATTCCTCGTCGAAGAGGGCTTGCGGTACGCCCAGATCGTTCGGGGTGCGACGTTGGCGATCTCGGCGGCCGCGTGGTAGCTTAGGCCGCCGATGTCGAGGAGGAATGCCAGGCGCTCCTGCGACGTCATATCCGTGCCCTCGGGGCGGCGATAGAGGGTGCTGCGATTCGGGGTCATGCTGCCTCCGGGTTCACGAGGACGTTGCCGTGCCACTTCACGATTTCGTCGCGCAGCGCCTTGGACAGACGGTTGACGTGCTTGATCTCGTAACGTGGCTGCTCCTCACGGCCAGTCCCCAACTGGACCAGTTCGCGTTTGATGCTTTCTGTGGCGGCGGCGTTCGGGAACGCCATCGGCACTCCGTCTACGCACGTAACAAGGCTTGAAGGAACAGCTGCGCTGTCATCTTGCCTGACGACGATTGCATACTTGATCGGCCGAGAGAGCTTCACAATGCGGTCCAGTTTAGCCCGGACAACTTTCTCGACGTCGGTCATGTATGTGTCGAGGGCGCGTGCAGTCTCTACGAATGCCTCGGGATGTCGATCGACATAGCTGCCTTCGGCAACCAGGCCGTCAAGGTGCAGCCATTCCAGCGTCTCCCGGCTCGTGAACAGAGAGCCGTTTTCGAGCACGACGCGGATTGAAAACCGGAGGCACGGACGACCCTGATCATTGCCGAAATGCGGGAAATGGACCGATATCAGATCGGCCAGTCGGCGGACGTGGCCGTTCCTGTCGCGGTGGAAGCCCGTATTGAACAACACGTTGGCGATGCTCGAGCCGAACTCGTATTCGTCGATCGGCCTCTTGTATTTCCTCGCCTCGGTAACGAACGCCGTTCTGGCGTCCGCGACGGCCGCCCGCACGTCATAGTACGAGTCCGTCGACGACGCGACGTCGCCGACGTTGCGAAGAGCCGACGCCCAGTCCTTGCAGACGCGAGGAGAACGGATCGCGATGGTTTCTGTCTTGAGTTGTAGCATGTCTTCTTTCCTTTGAGATGCCCGTAAGGCGCTGCGGTGTGGGGACCAGGTTCCAGAGGCTCTCCAGTGTCGCCACCGACGCCGGTGACGACAGAATGAAGCATCGATGACGATCACATGAGCCAGCGGTAGAACTTCGATGCTCTCATCGTCCTCTGCGGTGAGCCAGTCGGTCGCCCAGAACATTTCTTCTCCGTCTGTAGTCGTGACGGTGACCGGGAGGCTCTTCAGCTGTCGACCGACCGCCTCCTCGATTGCCGGAAGGCCGAAGTTGCTGCCCTCGGCGTCAGCATGCTGGAAGCCGCCGAGCGTCTGACCAGAAACGATGCTCGTCTGGTCGTTGCCGATCTTGGCGACGCCGCTGTTCGTCATCTGCCAGCCGGCATTGAGAGAGCTGCGGAAGATGTCGAGGACTTCTTCGATGGCGTCAGCGCCGACGGCAGCCGATGCTTTCAGAAGATCGATGACGGCGAATTCGACGGCTTCGACGCACATGACGAGGGGATTGGTCTTGATCAGAGCGACCAGTGGGTCGCGGGAACGACCTGGCGTTCCATACCGGCTTCGTTCTCAGCGGCAGCGATCTTGTCGGCGACGGTGACGGGGATATAGAGGTAGGTGGTTTCGGTGGCTACTTTCAGCTGGTACATGGTTTCATCTTTCCTGAGTGCGTCGGGTTCCAATCGACGATGGGCGGTGGTGAGTTTGTTGCCGACCATGTAAAGATGATTGTATGTATCCTTGATGGGTACAAGTGGTTTTTCAGGAGAAAATTGGAGAGAAATATGTATATATTGAATAAAAGTTGTGATTATCCATGATGTAAACAAAGTTTTATTATGAACGCGTCATATTTCATTCAGTCTGCCGGCGGTATTTCGGCATGCAGAAGGAATTTATCGCAACCCTTCCGCCGTTCGGCCACGTCGGCGACCATCTCTCGGTCACAGTGACGCTGCCGTCGGCACGCGCCTCCGTGGTCATCACCGGATTGAAATTGTGGCGCTCGGAGACCGAACCAAAGTTGGCGGCCGCAGAACTTGCTGCGGCAATCTCGCGATCTGTCCACTGGATTTCGAACTCGGCCCCGTAGGCTGCGTCAAAGTCGAAACGCACGGGGCCGACGGCGTCACGGCGGCCGACAAATTCGGCGCGGTAAGTGCGCAGGTCGTTGAGGTAACGCTCGGCGCAGACATAGCAACCGCCGTCATATCCGTCGCAGCCGCCTTCTTGGTAGCTATCGGAGCTTGGACGTCGGAGAGTGATTCTCATGCGGACACCCTCGGTCCCATGACATCGGACAGCGCCTCCACCGTCTTCTGAAAACCAGATTTCGCCCGGAGATCGAGACGACGGCCGACGGCATTCAGTTCGTCCAGCGCCTTCCTGAAACGTTCTTCGGACAGCACGTGGAGCGCAGATCGGCCATGGCACTCGACGAGGTCGGCGTCGGTCAGCTTGACGGAGCCGCTCCGGAGAGCGGCCTTCGCGGGCATTGCGAAGATCGGGGTCTCTTGATCGGGATTAGGATTGACGTCGGCAGGGGCTTCCCAGACGGCCATCCTCGCCCCAAGGCGGGGGCTGCGCCGGTAGCCGCGCATGTCGGCGTAGAGATCGAGGCCCTGGTCGACGATCTCGGCGCAGCGTGTGCGTCGGAGATGAACGTGTGCGGCGATTGACGGATCGACACGCCTGTCGCCCAGAGTTCGATGATGTAGTTTTCGATGTCGGAAGCCTTGCAGGCGAGACGCCAGCGGTCCAGGCAAGTGCGGTGTTCAATGTTGTGCGGCGTCGTAGGGATGAAGTCGCGTTCCCCGGAGGAAGCGCCGCCACCCATTCCGATGCGAACCATGTCAAGCGCACGAGCGCCAAGGCCGTCTTCGAGCGCAGCACGGATCGCGAGCGCAGACTGACGACGATGATTCTCGATGTTTGCGGAGAGCAGTGGATCGGCCGTCACCCGTTTCGGGTGTGCCGAGATCAATATCAGGCCGTTTTACGACCTTCTTGTTTTTGTTCTTACGTGCCACAGCCGTTCCCCAACATCTGTAGTGCCGGCGGAAATGGAACAAGGATAAAAACGAAGTATCGCGTCAAAAATACTTCTGAACGAGAAAAGGCGCACGGTTAAGCTTGGAACCCCCGTGCGCCTCTCAGGAAAGAATACATGCTCAGATGAGCTGCATCCGTCTGAGTGTTATCCGTCGACGGGTTGCCGCTGTCAAGAAAAGCCCCCGGCGTGGTTAGACGCCGGGGGCTTGCAGAGACTTAGAGACCCTGTTCTTCGAGATAGTTCTCGAAAGCAGAACCGAGGCGCTTGCTCGCCCACGGTGCCAAGCGCAGCACGTAGCGCTTCAGTTTGCGAACCTCGGCGTCCTCGTCGGCCGTCGAGATCGCGAACGTGACCACCACACCGCGTTCGGGCTCCTCGGAACCCACGAGCTTCGCAGCACGAGGATAGAGAAGCACTTGCGCCTCCGCCGTCACCTTGTCGTCGACGAGAAGAAGGCGGAGCGTCCAGTTGCGAGACAGCTTGAGCTGCGCCGCGCGTGGACCGGAATGCCAGTCGAGCAGACCAAAGACCTCGTATTCGCGGATTACGCCGCGATGGCGATCGATGGAATCAGGACCGGCGGTACGCCAGACGTGATACTGCTCCTCGCCAGGCCAGTATCCGTCGGGACGACGAACGACTTCGGGGCGAGGGGACGGAAGCGCCGGACCGGCCGGGCGCTGGCAGTAAGGCATCGACATCGTCGAGCTCCTCCACAACCGGCAGAACGGTAAGCCGGAGCCCGCATTGAAACGGATGTTGTCACAATGAGAGTTATTGCCGCTCTTTCTTTGCGATCGGAGCTCTGTCGTAGCCTTGGGTAGCTTCTCTTTCTCTTTGTCTCTGATTTCCGATCTAACGGCAGCGCCTAAACAACTCATTCCTCGATTGACCGGCATTTTATCTGTCTGTCGAATTTCGGGAATTTACGAACCTCTACGGCATGTCGTTCAGAAGCCGCAGAGGCCGTCGAAGATCATGCCGCTGTCGCGAACTCACCGACGAAGGCATCAAGGAGACGCTGCGCTTCCGCGCGAGCGGTCTCCAATTCCATCTTGGCCTTTGCGACGATTGTCACGGCGTGCTCCAGGCTGGGATGTTGGAACGGGAAGCCGAGCGTCTCGAACACGGCACCAATGCCGACGCCGTCCGGAAATGCGACAGACACTGCGCACGGTCCAGGTTCGTGGACTGAATTCGGCGTCAGCATGTAGCCGTCGTCGTCGAGCGTCAGGCTGCGTCCGTCGAGTACGTCAGCCGTGGAGCGCAGGTGATGCAACTGCAGGGCAAGCTGCAGCAGCGCGGTTGCGGTTTTGAGATTAGTCGCCTGTGGCTGTGGCGTCGGTGCCGAAGAGCCAGGAGTCATGCGGTAGTCCTCTCGACGGATTTTTTGACCGGCATCCGCTAGCCGAATAGCGAGAAGAAGACTCGCTACGTATGAGGCCGTGGATGAGGATCGACGTCGACATTGGACTTCTCCGAAATATGAGCCCGCCTCGTATCAAGCGTTTCGGAATCAAACCTTGCGGATGACGTTAAAATTTTATCCATCTTGAAGAAAAAGACCGTCGACCTTCTGGCCGCTTTCCTTTGAAGCATTTTTTGTTTGTCTCTGGGATGGGGACAAAAAAGTGATCCCGATGTGGTGGCTGCCCCTGAAGTCTAAAATGCAACCAAACTAATGAACTTGGAATTCAACCCTTCCGGGTATGCTGGGCCTCTGGGATAGGGATGGTCATGGGCGACGTCGTAAAATTCCAAAAGCCAGTTGTGCAGCACGCGAAGTCGTCCGATGGCTTCGTCAGGACGTTGATCGCAGCTGTTGTCATTGCGTTCGGTAGCGGGGCTGCCGGCTACTACCTGCTCGGCGATATCCCGCTCGCCACGGCGGCCGCGACGATAACCAAGCCACTGACCGCTTACGGCGTCTGTTCCGGAAGCGTGAGATACCACTGCGTTGTCGATGGAGACACACTTTGGATCGGTGGGCAGAAAATCCGCGTCGCCGATATAGACACGCCCGAAGTTTCCGAACCGCGCTGCCCGTCGGAACTGGCGCTGGGCAACAAAGCGACCGCTCGCCTCGTCGAGCTGGTCAACGAAGGTCCGTTCGAACTCAAGGCATGGCCCGGGCGTGATGAAGACAAGTACGGGCGTAAGCTACGAGTTCTCGTCCGCGACGGCCACAGCCTCGGCGATATCCTGGTATCCGAAGGGCTTGCGAGGACGTGGACGGGACGGCGGCAGCCGTGGTGCTGACCACCACTCGCTTGGAACGCCCGACGGAGCCTCGGATGACGCGTTGTCGAGTTCGCGCTGAGCCCATGCCTCAGGCCACCATTCGCCCCAGTCCTCGGTGCCGGGCTGATCAGTCGATGTCATCGTAGATATCCCAACCGAACTCGTCGACGACCCGCAGATGTACTCGGCGAGCGTCTGATAGCTGTCTACGATGGCTCTGGGCGATCGATCTTTCAATCCGCCGGCGAATGAGACGGTCTTCGAACTGTATGACGTTCGACGACGTCGAGGTGTGGACCGTCGACGCCAGGACGGATTTGAGGCCGCGTAGATATCGGAGCGCTTCCTGTCTGTCCGACTCGTCGACGATCTCCGGAAGGTGGCGCTCCAAGGCGTCGTGAATAGATCGAAACAGCTGCATTGACGTCTCTCTCTCATGGTCTCCTCGACCAGAACGATATTGTGTCCGCCGGCGCAATGAGGCCAAGTCAGTCGCGCCGGCGAGCCGGCGGCAAGTCGCGAAGGATCACCGCGGCCTCGGGTCCGTAGTCCGGATCGTCGGCATGGGAACCGGGTCGGTCGCGCCAGTCACGCCACCCGAAGGCGTCGGCAGCGCCAGCGACGAGGTCTTTGATCTCTGGCGATGGCTCAGCGTTCGCGAGTGCCCGAAATTGGCGGATGAAGCCGTTCCGGATTTCCATGGTAGCCAGTGGCTCGCCCTCTGGATCGCGTACGGAAAGAAACTCGATGTCCGGGTCGTCGAGAAGATCGTCGTAGCTGCCTTTGCCAATGCAGTGGTGCATCAGGCTACCTTCCTTGCGAAGGGCCAGCCGCGAGCGAAGTGCAACGAGCGTGTGGCCGACGCCAAGATCGAATACGAAATGCTCGTCCTGCGGACCGAGGACCAGCTCGCGCGCCATCCGGGCGTTGCGATCCCGCAGGCCCTTCGTGGCTTCGACAACCAAGCGGTCGAGCGATCCGCATTTCATGAGTTTCTTGGGGTGACCGTCGTCATCGAGGTTCCAGAGCCACGGTTCGCTATCCGACACGGCGTTGACCAGCCAATCAGCTACATGCCAGGCGTCTAATGAGTACCAAGACATCCACAATCTTGCTCGTTGCGACCACTTGCGATCCTCAAGTCCGACGCCATGTTCCGGCCACCCGTCGATGCGGTGGACAGCGGGGTCTTCGTGATCACCGGGCGTCGCTATCCACTTCGGGTCATTCGCATCTGACCGGCGGAAATCGTTCCAAAAGATACGGACTAGGCTGCACTCGACGAGGCTGCGGATCGGAATCATGACTCTGTCTCCGAGATCGAGTTCAGCAACAAGCGCGCGCTCTGCAGCGCGATATTCCGGGTGTCTATGGCGTTTTGCCATCACGCCGCTCCCGCAGGCTTCAGACGTGGCTCGTAGCGACGATCACCGAGAACGCGATCAAGGTGCATCTGTTCGTAATCGCCGTTGCGCGTGTCGCGGACGACCTTTGCGACGAGCTGCGCATGCAGTTCTGACCAATGCGCATTGATGTCGACGAACGCTTGAAACAGAGTGCGTCCACATCTCCGGCTATCCGGCAGCTTGTCCCAGGCCTGCTCGCGCAGTGCCAGCGACGGCCATCTCAATGCTTCCGGTGATAGTGTGCAGCACGAAAGCGTCATGCCGCGGTATTGTGAGACGCGTTCTATTTCCTGAGCCACGCAGGAAAGGTCGAGAGTGGCGACGTCGGCGAGGAGAACCAGGTCGGCAAAGTGCTTGACCCTGTAATCCGTCGCCGGCTGCGTGAGAACGGCAAGCCATTTTTCAGCCGCAACCGTGACAAGCGGCACGGTCTTGATGCGCAGTGGCTCGACGCCGTCGACGAACGAGGGCAGGCATGAATCGATCAGCTTCGGCGGAAGCGCGTGACGGCCCCGGGCGAGCGTCATGTCGATTCCCGTGTTCGCGCGGACGCCGCCGACCTTGCCGCGGATTTTGTAACGGGTGACGGGATCGCCGTGTCCGACGTCGATTTCCTGTGCCTCGGGCGACACGAACTCGAGCGTAATGCCCCGAGCATCGAGCAACGGCGCTATGACCTTGAAGCCGTTTTGGACCTCGAGGTTGCTGTAGCGGCGGATCGTCAGGATATCGACGTCGTCGGTCTCGCGCATCGTCTGCGGGAAGAGCGATCCGCCTTTGAGGACGATTGGAGCCGGCCCCATGCCGTAGTGCCACACCGAGAGAATGACGTCGCCGAGAACGCGGGCGGCAGCCTTGTCGACGTGCAGGCCGCGCGCCCTGACCGACTTCTTGAGCCTGGTGTCCATGCTTTCGTGTATGCCGGATATTTTTGTCATCGTTCGTCCCCTCAGACTGTTGTTGAGGGGATCGTGGCCACCGGCGATGCAAGTCACTACATCACTACGCGATTTTGCCGTCCGTCGATTCTAAAAAAGGAAGTAATGCGGAGAAGACAGCCAAAATCCGACAGGTTCAAGACGGCTTGTGTGGGAAGATGGGGGCGGCCGGTTGGGAAGTCCCGGAGACCAGAGGAACGAGGTCCTCGACATCCAGACGTCGAACACGTCGACGAACCTGGCGCTCGGCCATCTTCGGTGCGTAGCCGCGGGAGACAAGGAAATTGATCGCCATGAGCTCCAGGCCGTCGGAGCGGCGGACGTCTTTCTCGGAGCCACGCTGCTCCGCGGTGTGCCGATACACGGCAAGCGCCGCCGCCAGAGAGGTGTCGACAGCGTCCGCCTCAGGGCGCTGCTGGACGCGCAGACGTTCACGATACCGCTCCTGAGAGGACCGCTGCGCCTCGTTCCCTGGATTCCTCGCTCTCGGCATAGCCCGTTCCCTCATCACTACGACTTCACTACGCGACGATCATCGGCGACGGCCTCGCAAGAAACAAAAGCCCCACGGCGGCCGACGAGGCTTTTCAATTTACGCATGGGACGAGGATGTCCCATCCTCGAATTACGTCGATTTGAAGAACTTCGGCTCGATCTTCCCTGCTTTGATCTTCTCGGCAGCGACGTCGGCTTCGGCTCCGAACACGGAACAGAGGACCTGGCGCACGACCTCGGCGTCGTCGCTGCCGGAACGAAGGATGTGAAGCGCGGCGTCGGAGAGTGCGTCACGGATGTGCTGGCGTGTCGCCAAGACTGTGCCGCCTTCGAGCGCCGCTCCCACCTTCGCCCGTGTCGAGCGCACGGCATCGGCCTGGTATTGCCTGCGCTTCTTCGATGGCAGTTGCCGGATCGGGGTCGGGCGGTACGGTTCGTCGATCATCTCGGCGAGGAGTTGCACGGTAAGGTTCGTCATCGGCCGCTGGCACCTTGCACGAGGAATGTCACTATCGTGTGTGCCGGCTTTTCTCGGCGCAAGTGTATTTCATGTAAAACGCTCACGGTGTGGAATTTTACTCCGCCCGTTGCTTTGCTCGGCCTATCTCCGCGCTCAGGTCAAAGCAGCAAAAAAGAGCGAAGCGACACGTTCTTCCGAAACAATCCGCGTCCAGCCTAGTTCCTGCGCGCCAAGCGCAGACATACTTAGAATCGTCGAAAAAACCCAAAAAAAACGACAGCAAAACCCCTAAAATCAGGCTTGTTGTCAACTGCTTAAAATCCCATAAACCCCGGACCTATGCGCACCGCCGAATTTTTAAAATCCCATAAACCCCGGAAAATGACCTTAAAATCCACCATTGTAGAGTGCTTGGGATTTCATTGTTTATATCTTGCAATACCTGTATCGACGGACTTTAAATTCCTTCAATAAAAACATTGGACTGCAAGTTTAATACTTAAATAAACAATTTGATTTCTTGTTTAAAATCCTCGATCTAAAGAATAGATGGATTTAACATTGACTATTGTCTCGCCGATGGAATTCTACTTAGACAACAAAAGTAGAGGATGTCATGTACGAAAGACCGTCAGCTCCATTTCAGCCGGCGAACCGTGGCGCGGTTTCGGCTGCGCTCGAGACCAGGAAGTCTCTGTCGATCATCGCTCCACAGTCGCCGAGGCCATCTGAAATGCTCGCTGGTGTCAGCTTCACCAGCGGGGCCGCGGACCTGACGTCTACCGATCTCGCGCTGCACGATCTCATGATTACGAAAGCATACGAGTCGGATCGATCCATGGAGGCGACGTCATACGAGATTCCGATGGCAGAGTGCCTCAAGTTCCTCTGGGCCGATGCTCGGAAGGAGGACGTCACTGCGTCTCTCAGACGGATGGAAACCGTCCGGCTGTCGTTCTCAGGAGAAACGGGAAGATCATTCCGAGACGTGCAGATGCTGACGTCGTGGACCGCGATCGCGGGAGATAGCGTCGCGGTTGGATACCAGTTTCCCGATCCGATCAGACAGCTGATGCGCTCCATGCCCAAGTACGGCTATGTCGAGCTGGCGGCAATCGGTCAGGGCTCCATGCGGTCGAAATATTCCCAAATGCTCTACAAGCGCCTGGCGCACGAAGTCAGCCATCGACCATGGCAAGATGGAAGCGCCAACTCCTTCACTCTCGAATTCACGCCCGCCGAACTCGCGGAGATCGTCGGGTTCAAAGCGCCGGTCAAGGGTTTCTTCTCCAAGCTTCAGGAGCGCGTCATCTCGAAGTTCCCGTCGGATTTCCTCAACGTCCGGAAGTTCGAATTTGACATTACGTACGACGGTCTGGGCGCGCCGGCTCGTGGACAGGGAAAGACGACGTCACTGATCCAATTCCACATCAAGGTCTACCCGGACTCGCATCACACGGTGAGAAGCGACACGCGGCCTCTCCAGGCGATGGGTCACAAGATCGGGAAACCAGACGTTGCCAGGTACCGCATAAACTCGGTTTTCTGGCTATCGGTCGTTAAGAAGTTCCAGACTCTCGGGCTGACGCACTTCTCGGCGCACTGGGCCTGGCAGGTCGCCCTGGACGAGGCTCTCGAGCAAACCCCATTGACGACTGCGTACTCGAAGCGCCGTTATCGCGGAAAGGAGCTGCTGGGAGCAATCGACGCCAACGGCCCCGAGGCGGCCGCATGGTGTTTCTTCACTGAAGAGTCGGAACTGGGATCGGACATCTGCAATTCGATCCACGTTGCGAAGAAGCTTGGTCTTGCCGAGCGTAACCGTATCAAGCGGCTCACCGAAAACAAGAAAAAGGGCAGGTCGAAAAAGAAGGCGCAGATCGTCGTTTCCGCCGGTCCGGAAACCATTGCGAAGACCTCGGTAGAACCCCCGAAGGCTCACGACGAACTGCATCCGACATTCGAGACATGCACCCACATCGACCTGGAAATCGACGAGGCTGCGACCCTGTGTGATCTCGACGACGTCATCTACCAGCACCTGGACACCCGTTGTTGGAACGGCGGACGGCGCATCCAGCTGCGGGCATATTTCACAGTCCCCGGTCAAAACGTCAGACAGCACTATCTGTTCACCGTCGACCCAGCCGACGAGGACGAACTGATTTACGAGTTGAAGAAGATCGACAATTGGATCGCCGAACCCATCAGGTACACGATCGTAGAAAAGAAGGCCGCCTGAGATGACAAGCAAAATCCCCGAAGATCACAGGCTCTACGACAAATCGCACCGTGCTATCGTTCTGACGGCAGAGGCGAGGATGACTGTGCCGGATGGTGCGAAAGTCACCGGCGCGGTCACCGATTATCTCAAATCTGCTTTGGATGCCGGTGAATTGCTGCCCGTCTGGGTTCGTTTTACCGATCTCCAGGACCGAGAAATCTTTGACCTTCAACCGTTCTTCGCACCGGCGGATCGGGATTTCCTCAACGGCCTCATCCTGGCGATCGAGGGTGTCGACAAGCACATGACGGTGTCCTCGTTCAGCTACAAAGCTCGCCAGTTTCCGAAGAAAGATAGAAAAAGGGCAACAGGCAAACCACTGCGCCGCAACGACGGAGAAGGAGCCGCCGCAAAAGCCTCGGACATCGCGATCCCCGACCCCAACTGTCTTCCGCTCTCGCTTCGGTTCTTTGCGTGCGAGGAGGCGCTGGCGGAGGCAAAGAAACTCGGAGAAATCTATGATCGATGGCCCTTCTTCGGGTTCTGCCGAGACGACCTGAAGACATGTTCCGAGAAACTCGTTGCCGAGTTCGCGGAACGTTATCCCTATCTTGCCGAAGTCGACAAGGTACTCGACGGGAGGCTGACGGAAGTCATCATGGAGCTGGGAAAACACCCGTATCAGAAGCCATTCGAACTGCGGCGGTTCTGGAAATCGGTGCGACATGGCGGGGTGAAATCCTGGAAGCAGCTGGCCAACGAACTCCTATGCGAAATCGCACAGGGTGCCGGAAATCCCTTCAGACACTACGAAGAGACGGAAGCTCCAACGACGGCGGCCGCCTATCTCGCCCATGATGATCGTCCACGTAGAGATCGCGCTTTCATGACGCGATACTCTCGATTCTCAAAATGAGAGCGGAAGCATTTTTTCCCGCGTTGACAATGAGATTCGTGCCCGGCATGGTTGCGCAACTCGAACTGGAGCCAACTGAAATGAAGACCCTGCGAATACGCCATTAGCCCTGTCGCGCATCCATCCCGGATGCCAGCTATTGGTTTTTGCAGGAGGCCCCATGGCTTATAAAAGCCGTCCGGACTATGAGCGCGTTCTCGCTCGTCTTCATATTGACCGCATTGTTGCTGGGCTGGGCTTGGCACCACGCGGCGTTCATCTTGTTATCGTGCCAGAGACGACCGACGCAGCAATCTGGGAAGACGAAGGTTATCTCGCGCTGCGCGACTTGGCATCCGCGCGCAAACTTGACGTCCAAGACTTCGTTGACGACACCGACGACGACGTCTTGATCAGCGTCTCGAAACTCAAGCCGGGATACGGAATTGACGTCGGCCTCAGCTCGACACCGCCCGCGGCGTTTCTCATTTTCGCAAACGGCAGTGATGCCAAGCACCCGACAGTGACGCTTGCCGACGGCATCATTGAAGTTGAGTTCGCGACCGACCTTGTTGTCGAGGCGGCAGCACGATTTGGGCGTGTGATCAGCCATGCCGAAGCGCAAACGTTGGTCGGGCTCCCGTGGCGTCGTCGTCGTTTCGCGCTTCTGTCGCCGCGACCGATCGAAGAGACCTATCGGCTGCACATGGCAGTCTCGGAAGCAGAGTCCGAGGCAGCGGCAAAGGAAGCGAAAGGAAAGGAACCTCCGCGTTCTATCCCTGACGTCACTCCGCTCGAAGAGCTTTCGGGCTACGGTGCGGCTAAAGATTGGGGTCTTGAACTCATGCGCGATGTCTCTGACTGGCGCGCCGGTCGCATCACGTGGACCGACGTCGACGGAGCCGTCCTTTTGTCCGGACCGCCTGGCGTGGGAAAGACGACGTTCGCGGCAGCCTTGGCGAAATCTCTGGACGCTAATTTCATTGCCGGTGGCTACGCAGCCTGGATTTCCAACGGCGAAGCCCATCAGGGCGATCTCATCAAGGCCATGCGCGCGTCTTTCGACGCCGCCCGCGCCTGCGCGCCGTCGGTCATCCTCATCGACGAGTGCGATTCCTTTGTCCAGCGCGGTTCCATCGGACATGCGAGAGCCGATGAGTGGATGCGCGGGGTCGTCAATGCTCTGCTGGAGTGCATGGACGGTGCGCTGGAACGCGAAGGCGTCATCGTCGTCGCGGCCGCGAATGACATCTCTGGTGTCGATCAGGCGCTGCGCCGCTCGGGACGCCTCGACCGGCACATCGAGATCGGTCTTCCGAACGCCGAGGCCCGGGTGGCTATCTTGGAGCAACACCTGGGCGTCCAGCTCCCGACTTTGAGCGTCGTTCCGGATCGCTCAGCAGGCATGTCGGGCGCTGACCTGGAACGGGTTGCACGCGAGGCTCGGCGACTGGCCCGACGTGAGGGAGTTGCCGTCAATGTCAAACACCTGCTGAAGTCTCTTCCGAAGCGCGAACGCCGCTCCAAGGAAGACATTCACGCCGTGGCCGTGCACGAGGCGGCCCATGCGTTGGTCGCCGCAACACTCGGATTTGAAGTCATGGAAGTATTCATCGCAAAAGACCGTGGCATTGACGATGTGATCGCAGGAGCAGCGGTCATCAAGCAACGTGACGGCCAACACGACGTCGGTTGGTTCATGGATCGCCTCGCACAGTTGCTCGCTGGCGTCGCGGCGGAGCGGATGGTCTTCGGAACTCATGCCGAAGGCTGCGTCGCCGACCTTGCCGAGGCGTCTAACGTTGCGACGTACATGCTGTCGTCGTTGGGCATGGGCGAAACACTGGTGTCCGATGGTCATCGCGATCCGGTGGCGCTCGTTCAGGCTCGAAACTTCGACCCGCGGCTGCGCCAGCGCGTGGAGGACATTCTTCAAGAGCAGGTCGAGCGTGCTCGTGGCATCCTTGAAGAGAACTGGTCGGCATTCGACGAGGTGGTCCAGCTCCTGCGGCTCCGCGGCCGTCTCGATGGGGCGGACGTCCATGAAGCTGTCAGCGCCTACCGGCAGCAGCCTCAACAGCTCTCGTCTGCGGTTTAGGAGCGACACATGACATTCGTGAAGAAATTCTACGTGTCGGATACGCACCTCGGCCACGAGCGGCTGCTCTTGATGCAGCCTCGCCCATTCTCTTCGATCGCGGAGCATGACGAGTACATCATCGAGAGTTGGAACTCGGTCGTCGGCGACGAGGATATTGTCTATCACCTCGGCGATTTCGCGTTCAATCTGAGCCGCGACGCCGATCGTATCCGGAACGTATTCTCGCGGCTCAAGGGACGTAAATACCTTGTTCTTGGCAACCACGACGTCGACAAGCGAGGCAACGTACACCCGACCTTGGCGTCACTGGATTGGGCAGCACGGCCAGAACATGCTCTGCGGACGACGGACGCTGGCCACGATCTCTGGCTGTCGCACTATGCCGCGCGCTCGTGGCCGAGCCAGCACTATGGCGCGATCCATTTTTACGGTCACTCACACGGCAAGCTTCCGGGAGTAGGGCGGTCTCGCGACGTCGGGGTCGATATGCCCGACGTCTTCTTCCAGCCGCGATTGTTTAGCGAGCTGACCGTGGAAATGGAGCTAGCATGACGGATATCGAGGAAGACCAGCGGCGACGGCGGGCATCCGAAATCCGATCGGCGGCGTTGGCGTATGTTCGTGAGTGCGGACGCCGTGGTGAGGTAGTCGACGTGGCTAAGTTCGCTCGACGACGTTGGCCTCGGGACGGAGCCGTAAAGCTTGCAATCATGACCCAAGCGCTCGCCGACGACATCCGAGGCGGCGTGCCTGTCGTCGACGTCTGGAGGCGCTTCGAGCTGCCGGGGAAAATTGCGCTGCACCTGACAGGCGCATCTGGATATCAGGCGCTCTACGACGTCCTCGAACGAAACGCGTTAACCCCGGGCTTCACCGCAACACAGATCGCTCGATGGGTATCCGAAGGCAGCCTCGCGGTTGAACGCGCGGCGGAAATCCTGGGTGTCGATACCAACGGAATTCAAGACTTGGTGGATAAAGCCGTCCAGCGCGGGTCGTAAATTCAAGAACTCGCAGTGGTGCTCGATATAGTTGAGTTCTTGAATTTTCTAAGTTGGCGGCTTTATATGCAGTTAATGAAAGACTTCAAATTTTAATAACCGCTAACATCCTGAATAAATTAATTAAAGAACCCGATTGCAACACTTCATCACGTTTCCGATCGCCCGCGTAAAAGTTGCAAATTAGTTGTTGACATGTTCCCGTGAGATCGTGTTTCTGCCCGGACAGAAATAACGTGGAGCATCTGAATTGGACAAAGATGACGAGTTGGACGGACTGAGTGAGGCTGAGATGAGCCGACGTCTCATGGCGGATATCGACGAGCTCATTGTGGTGCACGAACTGTATTGCAACTCCGTCAGCCGCACGCTCCATGGGGCGATCGACCTGGCTTTGGGAGAGGCTGCGGGTAGGACAACCCGGCCGTTCGACGAGGATTTCAGACATACCCTGTCGAATGCGATCTATCTGCCGATCCTCGGCGGCGAGGTGCTGCGCAATGGAGAGCGGCTCCCCAGTCCGACCTACAAGGTCAGCACGTTAGATCGGGCTATCCGCAACGGGCATCTGGAAGGCCGAAAGGAATCCAACAAGTGGACCGTCACTATCGAGGCGCTACGAGCCTGGTTGGCGCTTGGGGGCTTGTCTGAGCCTGCGAGATCAGCCCGAGCGCCGCGCACTGAGGCGGCAATTGCGGTCCGAGATAGAGAACGGAAGGCCGGTGCCACGCAGACCGCTATGTCAAAGATCGACGCCCTGATGAACAAAACCAAAGCGAAGAAGAAGTAGGAGGATAATATGGGGCGTCCCAAGGGAGGTGTCAGGGCATGGCACCATGAGAAAACAGACACCTATTTCATCAGGGACATTGACGCGGACGGAAAGCCAGTCAAGTTCTCTCTGGGGTTCGGTAAAAAAGACCCGGACTATGAGACGAAGATTGAATTGGCGAAGGCGAAGTACATCGCCGAGAAGTACGCCAACGCGAAGGTCAAAATCAAGAACCAGGATACGGCAGACGTCCTCGTTGCCGACGTCGTCAATCTGTATGTCGATGTTAGGATCGAGAACTTCGTTCCGGGCATCGACATCAAGAAGAAGGAGGTCGCGAGACCTCATGAGACCCTGAGCCGCCTACGGACGATTGTTGAGTATTTCGGTGAGATGTCACTGGACGACCTCGACATCGGGGCTCGTGACGATTTTGTCCGTTTCCTGAGAGATCGGACGCGACAGCGCGCTCGAGAGGCTCACGCCAAAAAGCTAGCGGCATATTTGGAGGCGAAGAAGAAATGGGATGCGGCCGAAGCCGCTCGAGTCGCCAGCGGCCGCACCTATCGGGAGATCAAGCGGAAGCTTCCCGACAATCCCGGCACCTTCGACGTAAGTAGCGTCGAGTTTGCCGCACAGTCGGCGCGGCGATATCTCCAGGATTTGAATGCCGCGCTAACCTGCGCGCACGAGCGCCGGCTCACGAGAGCGCACGTGAAAATCCCGCTGACTGGCAAGTACGAGGCCCGCACAACGGTATTCGACGAGAAGCAGGTAGCGAGGCTCTACCTCCATGCCTACTTCAAGCGCGGCCTGGGCTGGGTCGATGGGCATCCTAAGAAAGAAGTGTTTATCTGGCGTCATCTGGCCAGGTTCATCCTGCTCGCGTTTTTCACGGGATCGCGAAAAACGGATGTATCGCTCGCTAGCTTCCGGAACGAAGGAGACAGGCCTTGGATCGAGCTGAAGGAGGTCTTGAACCCCGCTACCAGGCGAACGGAGTGGAAAGCGTGGCTCCACAGGCTCGGCGAGGACGAGATCGAGTACGATACCAAGAAGGCACCCAAGATCGAACTTCCACCGATCCTGACTCGTTTCTGCGTGAAGTGGAAAAAGCAGGGAATCATCTATCCGTGCATGTATCCCTACAGCAGCAACGACAAGGAGGAGCCTGGCGAGATCGCACGGGCGATGCGCAAATGCTTTCGTGAAGTACTGGGCGAGGATACCGATGCGGTAATCCATACCTTCCGACACACAGCGGCGACCATGTTGGTCAGGCAGCCCAAGCTGACGCTCATCGCCATCGCGGGGTATTTGGGAATGACCGTCGAAACGCTGGTCAACACCTATGCCAAGGTCGAGGAGAAGGACCTCAAGACGGTCACCGACGCCTTCGCCGGTATGGGAGATTTCACAGTAAAATGGGGCGAAGCCATCGGACAGGAACTGACAGAAACTGACAGAAACCAAATTGCCCCGTTTGCCTTGGAATCGCCCGAAAACGGAAAAAGCGTAATGAGATCAATTATTAACGGTCTAAAACAGGCTGCGTAGCTACTTCGGCCTCCACGTTCGGGACGTGGGGGTCGAGTGTTCGAATCACTCCACTCCGACCAGCCGAAAAGCCCGCGAAAGCGGGCTTTTTTCTTTGCTTGCCGCCCAGGTCATGGCGCGGCAGCACCGGCCCTTTGCTCTCACCGCTTTGCCGAAAGGCCTGCTTCGTCGGCGTCGCAAACAGACGCCTAATTGTCGCTTTTCGGTATTCATAAATATAAGCTAGGACTAAAGTACCGTCCTTCACACAAAATATATCAGACAAGCGCGCGTCGAGCGGGCGAGGAACAGTGCATGAAGGCCTCGGAGTACAGAGCTGCGGTTGCCGTCACGGGACTGGGCGCCGCGGGTGTCGAAAGGCTGTTTGGTGTCGACCAGATCACGTCGCGTCGCTGGGCTTCAGGCGAAGTCGAAGTGCCGCGCGCGGTCGGCCTATGCCTGCTGTTGATGGCGTCGGCGAACGTTTCGGTGGCGCAGGCTGAGATACTGGCCGACGACACCGATACTGGACTTGCCAAGATCGCCTGAGTATCCGTCCGCTCATCGCGAAATCGGAGTGCAAGACCGGTCTGGCTCGACGCATCCGCGTCGCCCTACCTTGCGGACAGGCGGCGAGATTGTCCGGTTTTGACGTATATCCTTACACCCCAAGAATGGCATCGATCTCGGCAATCAGGGCGGCATAGCTCTCGATATGTCGATAATACTCGTTGCGGATCTGTTCGGTGATGTCGGAGAGCGGGCCGGATCCCTCGGCACGGAAGTGCTTCACATCATTCTCCGTCATGGATTTGAGGTTGCCCTCGTACTCCTTGACCTTCTCAGCATAGTCTTCCCGAAGTTTTTCCAGACTCATGGCATCTCTCCTCAGGCGGCCAGGCGCTGTGGACATTCTGCCGCGTGGTGGCGGCAATCTAAAGGTTGCCTAGAATAGATGCGGCGCTTAAAGCAGATTGACAATCCCGGCCCGTGAAAAGTGAATCAATGAGCAAAGCAAACTTTTATTCCGACATGGGCGGCCTGCCGCCGCAGACCGAACTCCTGTCCAGCAAGGCCGTGTTCACGACAGCCTATGCGGTCATCCCCCGCAGCGTGATGACGGACATCGTCACCAGCTATTTCCCGCACTGGGAAGGCACGCGCGCCTGGGTGATTTCCCGCCCGCTGACCGGTTTTTCCGAGACGTTTTCGCAGTACATCATGGAAGTGCAGCCGGGTGGCGGCAGCGACCGGCCAGAACCTGAGAAGCGCGCCGAAGGCGTGCTCTTCGTGGTCGACGGAGAGATGACCGTCGAGTTCGAGGGCGCCTCGCATGCAATGCGCCCTGGTTCCTTCGCCTTCCTGCCTGCCGGCTCCCGCTGGACGCTGTGGAACAAGAGCGCGGCGCCCGTGAAGTTCCACTGGATCCGCAAGGCGTTCCAGGACGTCGAAGGGCAGGATCCGCCGCCGGCGATCTTCACGCATGAGGAAAATCATCCGCCGCAGCCGATGCCCGACACCGACGATGCCTGGGCAACGACCCGCTTCATCGATCCGGCCGATCTTCGTTACGACATGCACGTCACCATCGTCACCTTCGAGCCGGGCGGCGTCATTCCGTTCATGGAAACGCATGTGATGGAGCACGGCCTCTACGTCCTCGAGGGCAGGGCGGTCTATCGCCTCAACAAGGATTGGGTCGAGGTGGAAGCCGGCGACTTCATGTGGCTGCGCGCCTTCTGCCCGCAGGCCTGCTATGCCGGCGGTCCGGGCCGCTTCCGCTACCTGCTCTATAAGGATGTCAACCGCCATATGCCGCTGTGGTAGGCGCGCTGGCGAGGCCGACAAACCGGGGCCGTCAAGCAGGACGCCGGCATATGAGCTGACATACCCGGTGCTGGTTTTGCATTCTGGCGACGCCAGCGCCGACTGTTGCGCGCAGATGACATCTCGCGCCTTTCGCCCGCATCGATATTGAGAAGACCGCGCTTGTCTGCGATGCTTGGGTCTCAATTCCTGCAGCTTCGGGAGACCAACATGAAAACGATCCTGTCCAACCAGAAAGGAAACATCGACCACAAGGACATGACGCTTCATGATTTCTCGGTTCTCGCGCGCAAGGAAAAGCACGCCACGCCATAAACCCTCTCTTTGGGTCTTCCGGACCCGGCAGATCGATGCCGACCGTGAACGCCAGCCATCGCGCTGGCGCAAATTTCTCTCCTACTATCGGCCGCATCTGCCTTTGCTGCTGGCGGACCTGTTTTGTGCAATCCTCGTTGCTGGCACGGCGATCGCGCTGCCGCTCTGCGCCAACTACGTCACGCGCTATCTTTTGACGCTGAGCGATACGCCGCAGGCCTTCGGGGAGATCCTGGTTATCGGGGCCGCCATGCTCGCGATCCTCGTGCTCCAGAGCGTCGCCATCTTCTTTGTCGACTATCAGGGCCATGTGATGGGTGCCCGGATCGAGGCGGCGGTTCGCCAAGAGCTCTTCGAGCACTGCCAGAAGCTCTCGTTCAGCTTCCACGACACGCAGCGCACCGGTCAGCTGATGAGCCGCATCACCAATGATTCACTGTGGTTGGGTGAGCTTTTCCACCATGGTCCCGAAGACCTCTCCATCGCCGTGCTCAAATATGGCGGGGCAATGGTTGTCCTGTTCTACATCGATCCGCCGTTGGCCGGCATCATCCTTCTGCTTACGCCGCTGGCCATCGCCTATGCGTTGCATTTCAATCGACGCATGAACCGCGCGCTCGACGCCAGCAAGCAACAGATCGCCGCCGTCAACGAGCGCGTCGAAGATGCCTTGGCTGGCATTCGTGTCGTCCAGTCCTTCGCCAACGAGGCCAGGGAGAAGGAGCGCTTCGCCGATCTCAATCAGGGCTTTCTCCGCAGCCGTGCTGACGGCTACCGCAGCGAGGCCTGGTTCTCCGTCGGGACGGAGACCTTCGCGCAGCTCATCACCATCCTTGTCATCATCGTCGGGGCTATCCGCATCCTGACGGCGGAGCTCACCGTCGCCGATCTCCTGACGTTCCTGCTTTGCGTGGCTGTGCTGGTCGATCCTGTAAGACGGCTCGCCAACTTCGTACGGCTTTGGCAGGAGGGCTACACCGGTTTCGTCAGGGCCATGGAGATACTGGAGATCGCACCTGACATCACGGACCGGCCCGGAGCCCGGCCTTTGTCGGTTCCTCACGGGGAAATCGCCTTCTCCGAGGTCACGTTCGGCTATGCTGACGAAGGCGCCAGCGTGCTCGACAATGTTTCCCTGACCATCGCGCCGGGCGAGTTCGTGGCTTTGGTGGGACCTTCAGGCGTGGGCAAGAGCACGCTTTGCGCACTCATCCCACGCTTCTACGACATCCAGTCCGGGGCAATCCGCATTGATGGTGCCGACCTTCGCGGCGTGACGTTGGCGTCGCTGCGCCGCCATATCGGCATCGTACAGCAGGATGTGTATCTGTTCGCCGGCACGATAGCGGAAAACCTGCGCTACGGACGGCCGGACGCGACGGATGCCGAAGTGGTGGCCGCCGCTCGTGCCGCGAACGCGCATGATTTCATCATGGCGCTACCTGACGGCTACGACACCGATATCGGGCAACGCGGCGTTAAGCTCTCGGGCGGCCAGCGCCAGCGTCTCACGATCGCTCGCGTTTTCCTCAAGGACCCAGCGATCCTGATCTTCGATGAGGCGACCAGCGCGTTGGACAACGAGAGTGAACGCGCGGTGCAGCGTGCGCTGCTGAGTTTGGCGAAAGGGAGAACAACGCTGGTGATCGCCCACCGTCTGTCGACCGTTCGCCACGCCGACCGCATTCTGGTTCTCACGGGCGATGGCATCGTCGAGCACGGCACCCATGAGGATCTCATGGCCCATGACGGGGTCTATGCCAACCTGCATCGGGTGCAGGCGAGCATGTAGAAATCGTGGCCCGCTCGATTGGAGCGGGCCACGGCAAACATTCGTTAGATGTCGCTGGCCGCGTTCGACCAGAGGTCGGATGCTTCGGCGGCCGTCATGCGCCGCACTTCCGCCTCGTGGCGGCGATTGGCGAAGAGTTCGCTTGCCATGATCTGGTCGGCAAGATCTGCCGGCAGAGACAGGATCACGCGGGCGTCGCCGCCATGGATGCCGCCGAGTTCGCTGCGCTTTCCTGATATCATGCCGCCGGCCACCGTGTTGTTGGTGTCGGGATCGATCAGGATGAAGGAGCCGGATGCGCGGTTCTGCTCATAAGGGTCGAAGATCGCCTGTTCGTCGAAGGCGAGGCGCACTTTGCCGATCGCGTTCATGTAGAGCGTATCCACTGGAGCCCAGGCGCCGGTCTTCAGCTCAAGCTGTGCCACTGGCTGCACCTGCACGCGCTGACGACGGCTACCGCTCTTCAGCCAGTAGCGCTTGCCGGCTTCTATGCCCTCAGGCTGCAACGCCACGATCTGTGCGTCGAAAGACAGGCCAACCTGCGGCTGGCTGTCGATCGAGACGATCATGTCGCCGCGGGCAACGTCCACCTGCCGGTCGAGGACCAGCGTGATCGCGTCGCCGGCAACGGCGGCGTTGCGGACGAGATCGAAGGTTACGATCTTGGTGACGTTGGCGACCATGCCCGACGGCAGGATCATGACGCTGTCACCCGGCTTGACGGAACCGCCGGCAACCGTGCCCTGGTAGCCACGGAAGCTTTCGCCCGGACGCGACACGCGCTGCACGGAGAAGCGGAAGCCGGTCGCCTGCGACGAGCGGACGGTGGCAAGCTCGAGCGTCTCGACCAGCGTCGGGCCGGCATACCACGGCATCGCTGCTTCGCCGGAGTAGACGACGTTCTCGCCCTTCAAGGCCGACATCGGGATCGCGGTGATCTGCTTGACGCCGAGCGACAGCGCGAATTCGCGGAACTCGTGCGTGATCTTGTCGAAGCCGGCGCGATCATAGTTCGTCAGGTCGATCTTGTTGACCGCAAGCACGAACTGCTTGATGCCGAGCAGAGAGGCGATCGTTGCGTGACGGCGCGTCTGCTCCAGAATGCCGGCGCGTGCATCGACGAGCAGCACGGCGAGATCGGCGGTGGATGCGCCGGTCGCCATGTTGCGGGTGTACTGCTCATGGCCGGGCGTGTCGGCAACGATGAAGGAACGCTTGTCGGTCGAGAAGTAGCGGTAGGCGACATCGATGGTGATGCCCTGTTCGCGCTCGGCCTGCAGGCCGTCGAGCAGCAACGCGAAGTCGGGCAGACCGAGATCGTTCTGCTTGCCGGTGGAATCGCGCTGCAGCGTGGCGGCCTGGTCTTCCTTGACTGCCTTGGTGTCCCAAAGCAGGCGGCCGATCAGGGTGGACTTGCCATCATCGACGCTGCCGCAGGTGATGAGGCGCAGCGGTCGCGAGTCGCGGGTCGCCGTCGCGGGTTCTGCGGCGGGCACGGCGAGGGCGTGTGCGGCGGTTACGGCTGCGGTCATCTCAGAAATATCCTTCACGCTTCTTCTTTTCCATGGAACCGGACTGGTCGCGGTCGATGGCGCGGCCCTGTCGTTCGGAAACCGTGGCGATTTCCAGCTCCGCGATGATGTCTTCAAGGGTAGTGGCGGTTGAGCGGATCGCGCCCGTCAGCGGGAAGCAGCCGAGCGTGCGAAAGCGGATGGAATCTTCATGCTTCATTTCGCCGGGCAACAGTTCGAGCCGCGGATCGGAGGCAGCGATCATCATGCCGTCGCGCTCCACATAGGGGCGCTTTGCCGCGAAATAGAGCGGCACGATCGGGATGCCCTCCGCCTGAATGTAGCGCCAGATGTCGACCTCGGTCCAGTTCGACAGCGGGAAGACGCGAACGCTTTCGCCCTTGCGGATCTGGCCGTTGTAGACGTTCCAGAGTTCCGGGCGCTGGTTGCGCGGATCCCAGCGATGGTCAGGCGTGCGGAAGGAATAGATGCGCTCCTTGGCGCGGCTGGCTTCCTCGTCGCGGCGCGCGCCGCCGAAGGCTGCATCGAACTTTCCGGCGTCGAGCGCATTGCGCAGCGCTTCCGTCTTCATGATGTCGGTGTAGCGCGCCGAGCCATAGGTGAACGGCGTAATGTTTTCGGCGGCACCGCGCGGATTGATGTGCTCGATCAGGTCGAGATCGTACTTCTTCACGATCTCGTCGCGGAAGGTAATCATCTCCGCGAACTTCCAGCCGGTGTTCACGTGCAGCAGTGGGAAGGGGACGCGACCGGGGTAGAACGCCTTGCGTGCGAGATGCAGCAGGACCGACGAGTCCTTGCCGATCGAGTAGAGCATGACGGGCTTCTCGAACTCGGCTGCGACTTCCCGGAAAATGTGGATCGCTTCGTTTTCAAGCGCCTTCAAATGCGGGTCGAGCGGCGGCTTGGCGCTCTGGGGATTGCTGAGTTCCGTATCCGGACGGCTATCGGGCATTTCTAACTCCAGACTTCGATCATTCCAGAAAGGGAGGCATCCGGAACGAGGTGCATTTCAGACTTCAGGGAGCGCAGGCCGGAAGCCGCGCTCCGATCCCGAAGTCGACGGGTTACTGTTGTGCGGCAATCGCCGAGGCTTCTTCAGCCACGTGCAGGCCGCATTCGCGTTTTTCATCCTGTTCCCACCACCAGCGGCCGGCACGTTCCGGCTCGCCGGGCTTGATCGCCCGTGTGCAGGGTTCGCATCCGATCGAGGGGTAGCCACGGGCATGCAATGGATTGACCGGCACGCTGTTGTCGGTGACGTAAGCCTTGATGACGTCGATGTCCCAATCGGCGAGCGGGTTGACCTTCAACAGGTGGCGCTCGGCGTCATACTCGGCAAACGGCGTTTCCGCGCGGTTGGCCGACTGGCCGCGGCGCAGACCGGTGATCCAGATGGTTGCCCCATCGAGTGCGCGCGCAAGCGGCTTCAGCTTGCGCACGCCACAACAGGCATGTCTGGCTTCGACGCTTTCGTAGAAGCCGTTCAGGCCGTATTTTGCGGCATAGGCGTCGATATCGGCCTGCTCCGGTTCGTAGCGGCTGATGTGGATGTCGTATTGCTTCTCGGTCTCGTCGATCAGCGCCAGCGTTTCCGGAAACAGACGTCCCGTCTGCAGCGTCGCGACGTCGATCGGCAGGCGGTGATTGCCGATTTCGGCAGTGATGACCTGGTCTTCGATGCCGAGGGACGTAGTAAAGACGACGCGGCCACCGAGACCGGCGACGAACGACAGACGCCCGGCAAGGTCAAGGCCTGAGAGTTTCGCGTTCAGCGTTTCCGCTTCAGCGTTTGGATTGGCAGCAACAGTCATGGGGATCCTGTCCTTGATGTTGGCCGGAGTATCGCAGGTCAGGCTTGGATCGGACAGAAAAACGGATTTCGAAAGCGGCGGCGATAGGAGCAAATATCTCTCCCCGGCCGCTGCAATGCGGAAAAGCAGCCGCGCCAGCAATGGTTCGCAGCGGTCAAACTAATTGTCTATTGAATTAGTAGAGTAACACGTTGCCTGTCAATCGGAAATGTGAAGTGATGACATCTAGGGCGCATTTTGGCGTAAATTTCGACTATTGGCCGAGGGTGAAAAAACAAGGCCAAAAACCTTGTCTCTCAAGGGTTTCGCCTGCTTGTTCAAATTCCGTTCATGCGGCGCATGCCATAGAGGCAGGACAGAGCTTGCGGTGGGTTCCTGATTCCGCCCGCCATGTGTGTGTCGACGGTCAAAGATGATTACGCAGAAGGCAAAATATGCGCTAAGGGCGCTGACAGTATTGGCGGCAGCCGATGACGGCGAGCCGGTGATGATTTCCGACATCGCGGCGCAGCAGAAGATACCGAAGAAATTCCTCGAACAGATTTTGCTCGACCTGAAACATCAAGGTATCGTCGTCAGCCGTCGTGGCAAACAGGGCGGCTATCTCCTGCTGAAGCCGGCCGACATGATCACCTTCGGCGAGGTATTACGCATCATCGACGGCCCGATCGCACCGCTTCCATGCCTGTCGATCACTGCCTATCGCAAGTGCGACGACTGCGATGGTGAGCAGAACTGCGAGATCCGCCACGTTTTCGCCAAGGTGGCCGATGCCACCCGCAAGGTGCTGTTCTCAACCACGATTGCCGATGCCGTTGCTCCGGCAAAGGTCGCGCAAGTAACCCGCATGCTCGCCTAGGGCTAGGTCCCATCGACCGTTGGGCCGGTCCACTTGGCATTGTGCTCCTGCCTCAAAATTCGGTGAGATAGCTTTCCGTCGCCCGATGCTGCGCCAATTCGCTCCTTTACAGAGGTAGGGAGAAACGAACATGCACGTCATGGGCGCGAAACGAATGATAGTCGGTGCAATCCTCGTAGTCACCTTGGCGACGGGAGCCGCCGCGCATCACGGCTGGTCGTGGGCCGAGGGTGAACAGACGGAATTGCGGGGTACCATCGCGAAGATAACGATGGGAGGCCCGCATCCGACCCTCGATGTTGCGACCGCCGACGACGGTTTCTGGCTTGTCGAACTTGGCAACCCCCGACAGACCGAACGCTCGGGCTTTGTCGAAGGATCGGCCAAGAAAGGCGATGCGATCGTCGTGCTTGGAAACCGCTCGCAGAAGCCCGACGAAAAGCGGATGAAGGCGGTACGGATCACGGTCGCCGACAAGCGTTTCGACATCTATCCGGAACGGATTCAGACGAACTGAGCGATGGCGATCGAGCTCCTGGAATGGCTCGCCGCAACCCCGTTGTCGTCAGGGCTGCGGCGCTCGGCGCTTGTCTACATGGCGGTCAACGCCGCCCATATCCTTTCGATCGGGCTGCTGATCGGGGCGATCCTGCCACTGGATCTGCGGCTGATGGGCTTGTTCGGCTCGCTGCCGCTGGCGGTGCTTGGCCCGTTCCTGTCACGGGCCGCGGCCGTCGGGCTTGTGGGAGCTGTTCTCACTGGCTTTGCTCTTTTCAGCGTCAAGCCGATCGAATACGCCGAAAATCCGGCCTTCCTGGCGAAGCTGGGGGTGTTGGTCCTCGGCATTTTGAACGCGGCCGTCGTCCATGCGCAAGCAGCCTGGCGACGGGCCGTGTCGGGCTCTTCGCCCGCCTTCAGCTTGCGCCTTCAGGCGGGCCTCTCCGCAGCGGTGTGGACGTCCGCGTTGCTTGCCGGTCGCTGGATCGGCTTCGTCTGATAGCGGTCGGCAGTTCTACCGATCGCTCACTTCCCAGCGCGGGTTGATCCAGGGCTCCTGGTTGGAGCGCGGCAGAGGCTGCTTGCCGAGGATATGATCGGCCGCCTTCTCTCCGGTCATGATCGAGGGCCCATTGAGGTTGCCGTAGGTGACGTGCGGGAAAATCGACGAGTCGGCGACCCGCAGACCGTCGACGCCGATGACGCGCGTCTCGGGATCGACGACGGCCATCGGGTCGGTCGTCGCGCCCATCCTGCAGGTGCCGCAGGGGTGATAGGCGCTTTCGAGGTGCTCGCGCAGGAAGGCGTCGATCTCCTCGTCGGTCTGCACTTTCTCGCCCGGCTGGATCTCCGGTCCGCGATACTGGTCGAAAGCCTTTTGGCCGAAGAGCTCGCGGGTGAGCCGCACGCAATGGCGGAATTTCTCCCAGTCCTCAGGATGGCTCATGTAGTTAAACCGAATGACGGGGTCCGCCTTCGGGTCCGACGAAGCCAGCGTGACGTTGCCGCGCGACTTCGACAAATTGTAGCCGACATGCACCTGGAAACCGTGGCTCTTGGCTGCCGCCTTGCCGTCATAGCTGATCGCCACCGGCAGGAAATGGTATTGGATGTCGGGTTGCTTGACGCCGGGCGCCGAGCGCAGGAAGGCGCACGCCTCAAACTGGTTCGAGGTGCCAAGGCCAGATTTGGTGAACATCCATTGCGCGCCGGCGACCCCCTGCCAGAACCACGGCAGCCATGAATAGAGCGAAACCGGCTTGGTGCTGACCTGCTGGAAATAGAATTCCATGTGGTCCTGCAGATTGGCGCCGACGCCCGGCCGGTTCGCCTTCACCTCGATGCCCATGTCCTGCAGGTGCGCGCCGGGGCCGATGCCCGATAGCATCAAAAGCTTCGGCGAATTGAAAGACGACGCCGAAACGATCACTTCGCGGTTGGCCTTGATGACCTCGATCTTACCGCCGCGCTCGATCTCGACACCGACTGCCCGGCCGTTCTCGATCACCACCTTCTGGGCGTGGCCGTAGACGACCTCGACGTTCGGTCGCTTCAGCGCCGGCTTCAAATAGGCAGACGCGGCCGACCAGCGACGGCCGCCGAAGATCGTCTGCTCCATCAGCCCGAAGCCTTCCTGCTTCGAGCCGTTGTAGTCGTCCGTTGCCTCGAAGCCCGCCTGCTTGCCGGCGTCGACGAAGGCACGGAACAGCGGGTTGCGGAAGACGCCGCGCTGGACGTGCAGCGGCCCGTTGGTGCCGCGCCAGCCTTCCTCGCCGCCGTGGCTGTGCTCCATCCGCTTGAAGTAAGGCAGAACGTCAGCATAGCCCCAGCCCTGCGCGCCAAGCTCTTCCCAGCGGTTATAGTCCTCGGCGTGGCCGCGCACATAGACCATGCCATTGATCGAGGAGGAGCCGCCGATCACCTTGCCGCGCGGCGCAGTGATGCGCCGGTTGTTTAGGTTCGGCTCGGGCTCCGAGAGATAGCCCCAGTTGTAGCGCTTCATGCTCATCGGCCAGGCAAGCGCCGCCGGCATCTGGATGAACGGCCCGAAATCCGAACCGCCCGCCTCGATGACGATGACGGTGTTCTTGCCGTCTTCCGAAAGCCGGTAGGCAAGTGCGGAGCCCGCCGATCCGGAGCCGATGATGACGAAATCTGCCTGCTGCATGATGTGCTTCTTTTCCGATTCCCCGCCTCATCCTGCGATCGGCTGGAGAGCCGAAGAGGACAAAGCGAAATTGAATGCTACCTGCCGGGACTGTCCGCTCGCGGTCTCAATAAGGCGCCTGCACCGGCCCCATGCCGACATAAACCGTCTTCAGTTCCGAATAGTGCTCCAGCGCGGCCAGCGAATTCTCACGTCCGAAGCCTGACTGTTTGGAGCCGCCGAACGGGATTTCGACAGGGCAGAGATTGTAGGTGTTTATCCACAGCGTGCCGGCCTCGAGCTGGTCGACGACGCGATGGCCGCGCGTCAGGTCTGATGTGAAGACGCCGGCGGAGAGGCCGAATTCAGTGGCATTGCCGCGTGCGATCACCTCGGCCTCGTCGTCGAAATCGAGCACGCACATGACAGGTCCGAAGATCTCCTCGCGAGCAATCGTCATCTCGTCGGTGACGTCGGCAAACACGGTCGGCTGCACGTAATAGCCTTCGCCGGAGACGTTGTTTGGGATGCCGCCGCCGGTCACGAGTGTCGCACCCTCGGCCTTGCCCTTCGCGATGTAGGAGAGAACCTTGTCGCGCTGCGCCCAGGATACCATCGGCCCGAGTTGCGTCGCCTCGTCCATCGGATCGCCGATCGCGATCGCCTCGGTGCGGGCTTTCAGCCGCTTCAGGAACTCAGCCTTGATCTTCCGCTGCACGAAGACGCGCGTGCCGTTCGAGCAGACCTGGCCGGTCGAATAGAAGTTGCCGAGCATGGCGCCGCCGACGGCGCTGTCGATATCCGCGTCTTCGAAAACGATCAGCGGCGACTTGCCGCCGAGCTCCATGGTGACGTGCTTGAGGCTGCCGGCAGCCGCCGCCGCGACCTTGCGGCCGGTCGGCACCGAGCCCGTCAGCGACACCTTCGCGACATCAGGGTGGTTGACCAACAGCGGTCCCGTTTCGCGATCCCCCTGGATCACATTGTAGAGCCCCTTCGGCAGGCCGGCTTCGTGCAGGATTTCAGCAATGGCAAGCGCGCCGAGCGGCGTGTTTTCCGATGGCTTGAAGACCATGGCGTTGCCGGCGGCAAGCGCCGGTGCGCCCTTCCAGCAGGCGATCTGCTGCGGATAGTTCCAGGCGCCGATGCCGACGCAGACACCAAGCGGCACGCGCTTGGTGTAAGCGAAATCGCCGCCGAGCGGGATGTAGGAGCCGTTGAGGCCGGCAGCTGCGATGCCGCCGAAGAACTCGAAGCTGTCGGCCCCCGATGTCGGATCGGCGATGATCGTTTCCTGGATCGGTTTGCCGGTATCGAGCGTTTCCAGTTCAGACAGCTCGCGGTTGCGCTCGCGAATGAGGTCGGCGGCGCGCTTGAGGATGCGACCGCGTGCGGTCGGGCTCATCGCCGCCCATTCCGGCTGGGCGCGCTTGGCCGATGCGATTGCCTTTTCGACGATGGCGGGCGTTGCCGCGTGCAGCCGGGCTATGACCTCGCCGGTCGCCGGATAGATGCTTTCGATGACGCTGCCGGCTTCATCCTCGACGAATTCGCCGTCGATGAAATGGGAGGCTTTCGGCTGGGCTCTGAGGGTCACTGGATCTGTCCTTTCGCAAGGGCGGCAAGCTGTGAATTGATGTAGTCTTCGGTAAGCGAGATCGATGCCTCGATGCTGACAGGCGCAGACCTCAGACTTTGGCGGATATAGAGCCCGTCGATCATCGCAGCCGCGCCTTCGGCAATGCGTTCTGCGGCATCGCCGGGGCAGAGCGCTTTCAGGTTGGCGACGAGGTTCGACCGCAGACGGCGGGCGTAAATGACGAGGAAGCGCCGCGTCTCTTCGGAGCGCTGAGCCTCGGCATAGAAGGCGAGCCAGGCGGCGATCGTTGCCGGCGCGAACTGGTCGGCCTGGAAGCTGACACGGATGACAGCGGAAATCTTCGCGCGCGGCGCATCCGCCGCTTTCAATGCCGTCACCGCGTCGTCGTGCAACTGCTTTAGGAGAGAGCGGACAGTTTCGATCAGCAGCTGTTCCTTGCTGCCGAAGTAATGATGCGCCAGTGCCGGCGATACACCGGCCCGTCGGGCAATTTCCGACATGGTGACGGTCAGCGAGCCGTGATCGCCAATCACGCGCAGCGCGGCATCGACGAGCGCCTTGCGGCGAACCGGCTCCATTCCGACCTTGGGCATCGCATCACTCCATGAAGATGCACCATCATAATTTTGATTGACTGATCAATCAATAAAAATCTGAAAAGGCTAACCCCTTCCAATTCCGTGTTTTTGCGGCATACTCGGTTACCAACCAGGAGGTGTGCCATGGCAGATATGTCTGATCGACTGAGCTTTTCGTCGCTGCAATCGAAATGGGGCTGGTTCGTCGCGCTGGGCATGCTTCTGATCGCCTGCGGCATCATCGCATTGGCAAATGTCATGCTCGCGACCGTTGTGTCCGTCTATTATGTCGGCGTGCTGATGCTGATCGGTGGGATCGTCTATCTGGTCCATGCGTTTCAGGTGAGGACCTGGGGACAGGTGCTGGTTTGGGCGCTGAGCGGCGTTCTCTATGTGCTGGCCGGCTTTTTTGCCTTCGAGAATCCCCTTCTGGCATCGGCGGTGTTGACGCTGTTTCTTGCGATCGCCTTGCTGATCGCCGGGGTGTTCCGGACCTGGGTCGGCTTGCGCATGCGTCCGGTCAAGGGTTGGGGCTGGGTTCTTGTCAGCGGGATCATTACCGCGCTGGCCGGGGTCGTGATTGCCACCGGATGGCCTGTCAACAGCCTCTGGATCCTCGGCCTCTTCCTCGCTTGCGACCTTCTCATTCAGGGCTGGTCCATGCTTGCTTTCGGTCTTGCCGTCCGCAGCTGAGTTATGCCCGCAATTCACAGGCTCCCATCACGGACTGTTTCTTTTTTGACAAGTATGTGAGGGAGGGCTAAAATTTCCCCATCAAGAGGCGGCCCGAGGCGGCGGCGCGCGTCGGTAATGCCGTGGACGGGACAACCGTCCCCCGACCGGGCATACGTGCCCACGAGGTAAAGGGAGGAATCTCATGCCGATGGTCACCGTATCCATCTCACCGTTGCAGGCTGCCGATATCCGGGCCGCCGTTGACGACGGCAGCTACGCATCGAGCAGCGAAGTCGTGCGCGAGGCCCTTCGCATGTGGGACGCCGCCCGCAAACTCGGCGGATACCACGAAGAGATGTTCGATCAGAGCAGGGCTCCGCGTGGCGGCCGGTGTGTGGCCGACATGTTTGCCGATCACGAGGCCGAGCACCGGCGCACTGCCTGACCAAGTCGTTGATTGATCGATAAAATTCGATCTAAACGGCCGGCTTTCACAAAAGTTTCACATTCGGGAAAGGGTTCGTTGATCCTTCTCCGCCAGTGTCCCTGCGCAAAACAATAAGACACAGTGGAGATTGGCATGTCTTTGGCTGCCACCGTCGATCCGGCGCTTGTTCGTCGTTACGCCAGCGATCAGATCGTGACCCTTGCGAAACTCGTTATCGAGAATGCGTTCCAGCCCATCGTGGAGGCAGGGACGGGTGTCGTATTTGGCTATGAATCCCTGATGCGAGGACAGGAGCGCATTGGTTTCAACTCTCCGGTCGAAATCCTCGACGAGGCTCACAAGAACCAGCAGCTTCTGCAACTCGAGCAGATGGTGGCCAGTCGTGCGCTTGCGAAGTTCGCCACGCTCCCGCACTTCTCCAGTTCGACGCTGTTCCTCAATCTCGATGTCCGGCTGATCCCGCATGGCGAGCGGTTGGTGGAAGGCTTGCTGCAGCATCTGAAGCTCGCCAATATTCCGCCGTCCTCGATCTGTTTTGAGTTCTCCGAGCGCTTCGACAATACCAGCGTGCCCGAGTTTGCAGCGCTCGTATCGCTGTTGCGCAGGGCCGGCTTCAAGCTGGCGATCGACGATTTCGGCGTCGGCCACGGCGAGATGAAGCTGCTCTGCGACCACCCGGTCGACTACTTGAAGATCGACCGGCATTTCATCGCCGACATCGACAGCAGCCCGCGCAAGCGCCACCTCCTGAAGAACATCGTCCACATTGCCCACGTCCTTGGCACCCGGGTCATCGCCGAGGGTATCGAGACCGAGGCGGAGTTCGTCGCATGCCGCGAGTTCGGCGTCGACCTTGTCCAGGGCTGGTTCATCTCCCGCCCGACAACCCATGTCACTGAATTGCAGCCCGCGTTTCCGCACCTTCTGGATCTCGGCAAGAGCAAGCGAAATCCGCAATCGCTCGACGAGATCCTGATCCGCAAGCAGATCGAGATGCTGCCGACGGTCTACGAGAACGACACGATCGACAGCGTCTTCGAGCTTTTCCGTCGCAATCCGCAGCAGGCGTTTTTCCCGGTGCTGAACGCGAACGGCGAGCCGCGTGGCATCCTGCACGAGCGGCACTTGAAGGAATACATCTACCAGCCCTTCGGTCGCGACCTCCTGAAGAATAAGGTCTACGAGCGCACCATCTCTCACTTCGTCGAGATGGCGCCGATCGTCGGCCTTGATTCCGATACCGAGCAGCTGATGGCGATCTTCGCCAACATGGAGGGCACGAACTGCCTGCTCTTGACCGACAACATGCGCTATGCGGGCGTCGTCTCGGCCGCCTCGCTCATCAAGGTGATGAACGAGAAGAAGCTGAAGACGGCCCAGGACCAGAACCCGCTGACCGGGTTGCCGGGCAACAGGGCGATCCGCGACTTCATGCGCGAAGCGAGCCTCGACGGCGACGAGAAGCGTCACTTCTGCTATTGCGACTTCGACAATTTCAAGCCGTTCAACGATGCCTATGGCTTCCACCTCGGCGACCACGCGATTTCGCTCTTTGCAGCGCTGATGCGCCGCTATTTCTTCGCCGAGCGTCATTTCCTCGGGCATGTTGGCGGTGACGATTTCTTCATCGGCGTCCGCGGCTGGACCAAGGACGAACTGACCGAGATTCTCGACCGGCTGATCAGCGATTTTCACGACGATGTGCTCGGCCTCTACTCCGACACCGATCGCGCCGCTGGCCGCATTCGCGGCCATGACCGCGCCGGTGTTGAGGCGCTGTTCCCGCTGATGCGTTGCTCGATCGGTGTGCTCGAATTGCCGGAAGGTCTGGTCATCGACGACATCAATCGCGTCAGCGCCGAAATCGCCCACATCAAGGCCGAGGCGAAGGAAAGCGACGAGGGGCTTGTCTTCCATCTTCTGGGCGAGACGAATTGACGCCACCCGCTCTTCCTGCCTTCTCAAGTCCGAAGCGCTGAACTATCTCACTGCTTTCGGAACGAGGAGACCGGACCATGTCTTTGCCCACGCAGATGCGCTTCATCGACCTGCCGAGCTTCGGCGCGCCTGAAGTGATGCGGATTGCCTCCGGATCCTTGCCGATCCCGTCGGAGGGGCAGCTTCTTGTTCGCACCGAGGCGATCGGCGTCAATCGGCCCGACGTCGCTCAGCGTCAGGGCATTTATCCGCCGCCAAAGGATGCCAGCCCCATTCTGGGACTTGAGTTGGCAGGCGAGATCGTCGCCATCGGTGCTGGTGTCAGGGATTTTGCCGTCGGCGACAAAGTCTGCGGCCTGGCCAACGGCGGCGCCTACGCCGAATATTGCCTGCTGCCCGCCGGCCAGGCGCTGCGGTTCCCAAAGGGTTACGATGCCATCAAGGCGGCCGCTCTTCCGGAAAACTACTTCACGGTCTGGGCCAATATGTTCCAGATGGCCGGGCTCACGGAAGGAGAAACGGTTCTCGTGCATGGCGGCTCGAGCGGTATCGGAACGACCGCCATCCAGCTCGCGCGGGCCTTCGGCGCCGAGGTCTACGCAACGGCCGGTTCGCAGGAGAAATGCGATGCCTGCGTCGAGCTCGGCGCGAAGCGGGCCATCAACTACAAGACCGAGGATTTTGCGGAGGTCATCAAGGCCGAGACCGGTCATGGGGTCGATATCATCCTCGACATGATCGGCGCTGCCTACTTTGAACGGAACGTGGCGTCGCTTGCAAAGGACGGCTGCCTCTCGATCATCGCCTTTCTCGGCGGCGCTGTCGCGGAAAAGGTCAATCTGGCGCCGATCATGGTCAAACGGCTGACGATCACCGGCTCGACGCTGCGCCCGCGCACGCCTGAGGAAAAGCGCGCGATCCGCGACGATCTCCTTTCCCAGGTCTGGCCGCTTCTCGATCAAGGCAAGCTTGCGCCCGTTATCGATACCGTCGTTGCTTTCGAAGACGTCGCCGACGCGCATAGGCTGATGGAAACGAGCGGTCACATCGGCAAGATCATGCTGCGTTTGTGACCGCTCGCACGTTGCTCACCGGGCCTGCCGTTCGGTGGGCGACGAGAGGGTTAGAGACGTGGCGACGGCAATCAGGCCGGGAAGGGCCATCAGGACATAGAGCCAATGGGCAGCCGAGACGCTGCCGGCGACCCCGCCGGGGTTCACCAGTCCGGTGCTGTTGACGATCACGCCGGCAACCGCGGCGCCGAAGGCACTGCCGAGAGACTGCACTGTCGAAATCGCGGCTGAGGCCTTGTCCTGTTCGGAGTTGTCGACAAGGCTCAGGATCTTGGTCACCAGATGCGCCCAGCCAAGGCCTACACCAAAGCCCATCAGGAACATGCCGATGACGGCAGGGCCGAGAATGGCAAGGTTGCCGGATTGGTTGTCCGCAGCGAGGAAAAGGGTCAGGGACGCGACCGCAACCATCTCGATCACGCAACCGGCGACGATGGCGGTGTTGGCCCGGCGTCCCGAGAGTGTTCCGCTGAAGAAGGCCGCAAAGGTCCAACCGAGGGCGACAAGCGCAGTCAAATAGCCCGACACCAGCGGCGTTACGGCGTGCAGCACCTGCAGGAAATACGGAATATAGATGTCGCTTGTCAGCACCAGCAGCAGCACGAACATCGTCAGATAGACGCGCGCCACCGGCTTTGCGAGCGTTACGGCGCCTGTCGGCAGCAGACGGTTCCTGCCGCGCCGCTCGACAGTCAGCATCGAAACGATCATGACGATTGACGCTGCAATCAGCAACGCCTTGAAGTTGGTTTCGTCGATCGTTCCGGCGATGCTGACCACCAGTACGGCCGCAAGCAGCAAGGCAATCTGTAGGATCGGCGTCTTGCCGTGGGCGCGATCGTCCTCTGCGCGCGGCAGCAACCACGGTGCAAGCGACGCCATCAGCACGCAGAGCGGAACGAGCAGCATGAAGGCGTGGCGCCACGCGCTGCCCTCGGAAAACAGGCCTCCCAGACTGGGACCGAGCAAGGTCGAAACGCCCCAGATGGCTGCATAGAGCGTCGACGCCTTCTGCCACAGCGGCTCGGGGTAGGCGTAGCGAATGAAAGCATAGGCAAGCCCGGCAAGAATGCCGGCCCCGAAACCCTGTACTGTGCGCCCGACCAGCACCAATGGCATCGCCGGAGCGAGCGCGCAGACCAGGCTGCCGACACCGAATATGAGTGCGCCTGCGACGTAGACGCTGCGCAGACCGATGCCTCGCGGGCGCGTTGCGACGAAGATCGATCCAAGGACCGCAGCGGCAACAAAGAGAGTCGTCATCCACGACAGCAGTTCGAGCCCGCCGATGTCGCGAACGATCGACGGCGCAATTGTCGCGGTGATGTAGGTCTCTACGGCGTAGAGGGTGACACCACCACCGAGCATCAGCGTCGCCGGCAGCAGCGGCGCGGAAAACAGATGGAAGACGGAGGGCTTGTCTGCAGAAATCTCGTCAATGTCGGTCATCAGTGTTCATGCCTTGCGTGCTTCCGGGGATATGCATTATTTTTTTGCAAGTTATTCTTTGGAAAAATACACCGGCATGCTATTAAAGCAAGCGTCAACTTGGAAAAATAGATGAAGCAATCGCCGGCCAACCGAATCCTGCTGCTGATCAAGACGGAAGGGCCGCAACTTGCCGCGACGGTTGGGACCAAGCTCGCCATTTCCTCGGAGGCTGCCCGCCAGCAATTGACGAAGATGGCGGAGGAGGGGTTGGTCGAAGCGGTCAGCGAAGCCACGGTCGGCAGGGGCAGGCCGCGGCAACTGTGGAGCCTCACGCCCGCTGGCAACCAGACCTTTCCCGATGGGCATGCAGAACTCACCGCCTCGATCCTGACCACGCTGGTTGCGCAGCTGGGGACGCCGGCCCTGGATGCCGTCATTTCCGCTCGTGAGGCCGACACCCTCAAGCGATATCGCGAGCAGGTGGATGCACCGGACCTTCAATCCCGCGTGCGGCAGCTCGCTGCCATACGTACCAGCGAAGGATATATGGCCGATAGCTGGCAGGAAGCGGACGGCTCGCTGCTGCTGGTCGAAAACCATTGCCCGATCTGCGCCGCCGCAAGCGTTTGTGCCGGCTTCTGTCGCTCTGAACTGGATACGTTTAGATCCGTGCTCGGCGCCAAGGTCGAGCGCCAGGAGCACATCCTGCTTGGCGCCCGCCGCTGTGCCTATCGCATCACGCCACTCTAACCGCGGTAGCGAGCCGCAGGAGCGCCGAAAGGCAATTGCATTATCGACGCGACTCGTTATGCGTGACGCATTCGCGCTAATGATCAGGACTATGCCATGACCAATCCCGTCACAGTCGAAGTCACCCGAGGCTCGCTCGTCGAAAGCCGGCATCGCGGCGCCATCGTCGCTGTGGATGGCGATGGAAAGATCGTGTTCTCGATCGGCGACGTCGACGCGCCGACCTTCCCGCGTTCGGCCTGCAAGGCGATGCAGGCGCTGCCGCTGATGGAAAGTGGTGCGGCGGATGCCTATGGCTTCGGCGACAAGGAATTGGCGCTCGCCTGCTCTTCGCACAATGGCGAGGACGAGCATGTCTCGCTTGCCGCCTCCATGCTGGCGAAAGCCGGTCGCGATGTCGAAACGCTGGAATGCGGCGCGCATTGGTCCTCGAGCCAAAAGGTACTGATCCACCAGGCGCGTGCCATGGAGAGGCCGACGGCATTGCATAACAACTGCTCCGGCAAGCATGCCGGCTTCATCTGCGCCTGCTGCCATCAGGACATCGATCCGAAGGGATATGTAGGCTACGACCATCCGCTGCAGGCCGAAATTCGAGGCGTCATGGAAAGCCTGACGGGTGCAGCGCTCGGCCATGACAACTGCGGCACGGATGGTTGCTCCATCCCGACCTATGCGGTTCCCTTGCGCGGCCTGGCGCATGGCTTTGCCAAGATGGCAACCGGCAATGGCCTCGAGCCGCTTCGCGCCAAGGCCTCCCGGCGGCTGTTTGATGCCTGCATGGCCGAGCCCTTCTATGTGGCCGGCACCGGCCGTGCCTGCACTGCGCTGATGGAGGCCGCACCGGGCCGCATCTTCGCCAAGACGGGGGCTGAAGGTGTCTTCTGCGCAGCGATCCCCGAGCAGGGGATCGCGATCGCCATCAAGTGCGACGATGGCCATTCGCGTGCCTCAGAAGCGATGGTCGCGGCAGCGCTCAGCCGCTTCTTCGGCAAGGACGATCCGATTCGCGCGAATTTGGCCGCGATGGCGACCGTCCAGATGCACAATTGGAACGGTATTCACGTTGGCGACATTCGCGCGGCGGCTGCGCTGACCGCTTAAGCCGTTCCGGAACGGAACAGTCGCGCCGCAAGAATAGAATTCGCTAATGTATGTGAAACTACAGCCCACGAGAACGGATGCGGTTTTTGAGGGGTGAGTTACCCTTTGCCCAGTACATCGAACGCCATGAGGGCAGGATATGTTTGCGGGCCGCTATCTTTGGTGGATGTTGATCGCCATCGCGATCTTCCTCTTTTTCACAATGTGTTTCGACTACGTCACCTGGCTGACGGTCGTTTCCTCGGGCTGCGCCCATGTCGCCGGCTCCTGTGGCCCGATCATCGTCACCATGACCGGATCGATGAAGCCGTCGGGCGTCTATCTCGCGGGTGCCATCATCCTCGTCGTTACGCTTGCCCGCGTCCACTATCTGTCGATGAACTGGGCCTGGGGCGTCGTCGTCGCAATCTGGTTCGTGGCATCGGCGCCGTTCCCGCTGCTGCTCGCCAGTGGCTGGACTGGCCAGTTGAAGCCGGAGACTGTGTTGGACGGGCTGCCGGTGGCGTTCCTGTTCCTCGTCGTCTTCTGCGCCTATATCGGCTGGGCGTTCGAAGACAGCGGCGCGCGGCCGCTCGGAGCATGGCGGGCGCTGCGTATGATCATTCGCTTCTCGGCGGTCTACGGCGCCTTGCTTGCGCTGTCGGAGGCGCCAGCCTTTGCCACCATCCCCGGCCGACTGTTGGGCGACATGCGGCTCTCGGCATCGATTGCGGCGCTGCAGCCCGGACTGAACGATCTTCTGACACTCGGACGCGGGCGCGATACCTTCGCCTATGTCGTCTTTGCAGTCTTCGTCGCCGGTCTTGCCGCTAGCCTGTTGCCGCAGAACCTGGCGGAACTGAAGGCGCGTTTTGCCCAACCGTTCACGCTTCGAGGATCTCGGCAGTGAGGTTGCGATAGGGCTCGATGGCAGCCGCGGCGCTGTCGGCTGTAACGATCAGCCCCGAGACGCCGGCGATCGGCAGGATGAGGCAAGGCGAGACGCGGTCCAATTTCTCGTCCGTCAGTGGCACGTAGGTCGCCGAGGCACAGGAGGCGATGTGACGCTTGATGGCCGCTTCTTCAAAATCACCGGTCGATAGCCCCTGCACCGGATGGGCGGCCGTCACCCCGAGAAAGAAGATGTCCGGCCGAAGCTGCGAAATCGCGGTCATGGCAGCGGAGCCGACGGATACCATCGAGTGCTTGTAGAGCTTGCCGCCGATGAGGATCACACTCGCCGTCGGGTGATGTTCCAGTTCGGCGGCGATGGTCGGGCTGTGCGTTGCTACCGTAAAGGCAAATTCGCGCGGCAGCTGGCGGGCAATTTCCGCCGTCGTCGTGCCACCATCGAGAAAGATCAACTGGCCGGATCGCACGAGCGAGGCCGACTTTTTCCCGAGCCGCTCCTTGATCTCAGATGAAACGCCCTTGCGCGTCGAGAAGTCGGGAAGTTCGGGTGCAACAGGCATCGCCCCGCCGTGTACCCGTTTTAGCAAACCTTCCGCCGCCATCTCGCGGAGGTCGCGGCGGATCGTGTCCTCCGACAGCGAAAAGTCTTCGGCGACGCGCTTGGCGACAACCTGGCCGTCCCGCCGAAGAACGTCGAGGATCAATGATTTGCGCTGACTGGTGAGCATGGCCTCGATCCTGCGGTTGCACGAATTAGCATGGAATTGCACGAAATGATTCGACATTCAAGAAATATCGTGCAGTTATCTGCCGTCTCGTGCATGAGGCCGAGGAAAATGGAGCTTGATCATGTTGATTTTGATTGCTGGGCCCTACAGGTCCGGAACCGGCGACGAGCCTGTGAAAATGGCCGCCAATTTGCAGCGCCTGGAGCAGCCATCGCATAGGCTATTCAAGGCCGGTCATGTACCGATGATCGGAGAATGGGTGGCGCTCCCAATATGGAACGCCGCCGGCGGCAAAGCTGTCGGCGATGATCTCTACGAAGAGATATTTCACCCCGTCGCTGGCCGTCTGCTGCAGCTTTGCGACGGCGTGCTTCGGCTCGAAGGAGAATCGAAGGGCGCCGACAACGATGTCCGCATTGCGCGCGAACGCGGCATTCCTGTCTGGTACCGGCTCGAGGATGTGCCGGGTTGCGCTTAAGGCGGGTTGGTTTAAGGGGCCGGCTTGCCGGCCTCGATCTGTGCGTTTGCGGGCGGCCGCGCTATAAGGTCAGGATCGAAGGGAGTCGATCATGCTGACACTGTACTTTGCCCCGCACACCTGCGCGCTCGCAAGCCTGATTGCGCTGGAAGAGTCCGGCCTGCCGTTCAAGACGAAGAAGCTGAATTTTGCTGAAGCGGAGCAGCGTTCGCCTGAATATCTCGAAATCAATCCCAAGGGTCGGGTTCCCGCGCTCGTGACCGACCACGGCATCCTCACCGAAACGCCGGCAATCCTCGCATTTATCGCGCAGGTCGCACCCTCCGCACAGTTGGCGCCGCTCGATCCATTCGAGTTCGCCCGCATGCAGGCTTTCAACAATTACATCTGCTCGACGGTGCATGTGAACCACGCACACGCCCGACGCGGTAGCCGATGGGCGGATGATCCGGCTGCTCATGAGGCGATGAAGGCAAAGGTCCCGCAGACCATGACCGAATGCTTCGACCTCATCGACGCGCGGATGCTGGAAGGGCCGTGGGTGATGGGCGAATATTACTCGGTCGCCGATCCCTACCTTTTCGTCATGACCGGCTGGCTGCGGTCCGACGGCGTCGATCCGGCTCGCTTCAGGAAAGCAACGGCGCACTATGCTCAGATGATGGAACGCCCGGCCGTGCAACGGGCGTTGGAGCGCGAACAGGCCTAGCAGGCGTGCCAGATCCTGAGCAGCGCCGGAGGCAATTCGCCAGGCGTGCGCTCAGCCCTGAAAGCTCGCGGCAAGCTTCTTTGGCGCACGGAACCGCCATGCGCCAATCAGCCGTTCCTTCAGTTCGGCATCGCTGATCATGGCTGCGTGCAGGGGCATATAGGGCCAGCCGACATAGTGAGGTGTTTGATAATAGACCTCGGGCGCCATCTCGATCAGCCGTTCCTTGTCGTCGATCGAGATGCAGAGCACGATGGTCTCGTTGTTCTTGACCGCAGCGAAGGATTTGCCGCCGACCTTCAGTGCCGGGTTGCCATAGGACGTGCTCTCCTCGACGCCAGGAAGGTTGGCCTCATCAGAGAGACGCTTGAGGCGCGCAAAGATCGTGTCGACACTGTCGGTCATTGGGCTTGCTCGGACTGAAGCTCCCACAGACTAACAGATCTCTCATTCTCAAGCGCACCTTGCAAGCTGCGGCCTTTGGGGTTGCGGCTTACGGGGTTCCGGACCGAGCGGCAGATCGGCGAGCGCCGTCAACGACATGCGCGTGAGATCCGGGTGGTTCAACGGATCTTGTCTGGTATCCGCGCTGTAGGGAGGATCGAGCGTTTCGACGCTCAAGAAAAACTTTAGGAATTGCATGGCGTGCCTCGCTTCCTTGTACGGAGCAGAACGGAGCATCTCATCAACACGGAGGGATTATCGCGGTCGGTTAGGCAGGTTTCAATTGAGATTACCAATGTCGCAGTATAGAAAAACTATATGAGAAACCTGAACTCGGTTCACTTGAATGGATTGCGCGCGCTCGAGGCTGTGGGGCGGCTCGGCTCGTTGCAGGCAGCTGCAGAGGAACTGGGCGTTTCGATCGGCGCGGTCAGCCAGCAGGTCATCAAGGCAGAGGCGCAGCTCGATCACCTGATCTTCGAGCGCACGCCAAAGGGCATGGTCGCGACGGAGGCCGGCGCGCGCCTGCTGGCCGGCCTGACCGAGGGGTTCAACGCGCTGTCACAGGCCGTCGCGGCGACACAGCAACGCGACGACAGCATCCTGACGATCTCGGTGGCGCCGGTCTTCGCCGCGCGCTGGCTCGTCTATCGGCTGGATCGTTTTGCCGAAAGGCACCCTGAAATCAGCCTGCGAATGGATGCGACGACGCGGCTCGTTAATCCGGCGCTCTGCGATGTCGATGTCGGCATCCGGGTCGGCAACGGTCAGTGGTCGGACGTGAAGGCGGAACTGCTGCTGCAGCAGGAGGTCTTTCCGGTCTGTTCACCTGCGATGGCGGCGCGTCTGCACGAGCCCGCCGACATCCTGTCGGTGCCGGCGGTGATCGATGGCCGCGCCATGTTCAGCTGGGAAGTATGGATGCATGAGGCCGGGTTGTCGGGCGCAACGCTTGAGACGCGGCACGTCTTCAACGACGCGTCGCTCTGCCTCGATGCGGCTATCGCAGGGCAGGGCGTCATGCTCGCCTGGCAGACGCTTGCGGGCTTTGCCCTGCAGCAGGGGCAGTTGGTCGCGCCCTTCGGCATTCGCGCGAAAACCGGTTTCGGTCACTATTTCGTAACCGCCGCAGGCTCGCGAGAACCCAAGAAGGTGAAGGATTTCAAGGCCTGGATCCGTGAGGAAATGGCCGAGACCCTCAAGCTCTTTCCCTGATCAGATAGGTTCCTGCGATCGCGTCGCCTGCATCGCGATATAGGCCGGCCGCGACTGGCAGCGCTTGATCCAGGCGCTGATATGGGGATGGGCCTCGAACAGCGCCTGTTCCGTCTGGGCGTAGCGAAGCACTTCCGCAATATTGAGATCTGCTGCCGTGAAGCGGTTGCCGACGACGTATTCGTTGGTTGCCAGATGCTTCTCCAGCGTCGCGAACGCCTTCTTCAGCGAACGCACAGCAACACTGATCGTCGCCTTGCCCTCGTCGCTGTTCTGCTTCTCGTCGTCGTAGACATAGACGATCTTCACCGTATGCGGCTCAACCTCGGTTGCCGCCCAGATGGTCCACATCGTCATCAAACCGTCTTCCGCGACGGTTTGAGCGGCCAGTGGTCCGCCGTGCTTGCGCGCAAGGTAAAGGGTAATGGCAAGCGACTCATGCATCACAAGGTCGCCATCCCTGATGCTCGGGATCAGCGCCATTGGATTGACCGCCAGGAAATCCGGCGACAGCGTATTGATAGGTGCATCGGCGGCAAGCGGGTTGGCAAGGCGCCGCGCCTGAATGACACGCACGGACTCGAATTCCAGCCCTAGCTCCCCGGCCATCCAGTAAACGCGCGAGGCGCGCGAGCGATAGACTCCATAGATCGTCAGCATGTCGATGCTCCCCATGTTCTGTTGCTGCAGGGTAGGAGGCGAAGCGCCCCAGCGGAAGCGGCCAAACCTTATGAATCGATGAAAGCTTTTGATGCTTCTCAGGAGATGCGGTTGCGCTCGACGGTCAGTTGCGCAAAGCGCGAGGACCCGGTGGTCGCCAGTTCTCCCGACACCTTCCTGTCCCATTCGAAACCGAGGACGGCGCCGCCGGGTGTTTCCTGAAACACGTTGTCGGTGATGACGGCGGTTCCGGCGCCCTCCGCTACCGAGACAGCACAACCGACCGGCGCCTGGCGGATAATGTTTCCGGTCACGACGAGGTTGCGCAGATACGGTCCCCAGCCGAGCTGCATCCCCCAGCGTGGAGCACCTTCGATGATGTTACCGGAGACCAGTGTGTCTGCCTCGGCCGCAATGCCGATGCCGAACCCGACCTCGTGCTGATAGGGGCCTTTGAGCGTCAGGTTGCGCACGACGTTGCCGGTCACGCTCGCCAGCCTGCCGCCATGGTCGAAATTGGCAATCGAGATGCCGTTTGCCGCGCCGTCCACCATGTTGTTGGACACGATGGCACCGACAAACTCGAATTCGACATAGATCGCCGTCTCACCGGAACGCTGGCACTGGTTGCCGGTGATCTGGATGTCGGAGGCCGAATTGGCGCGGATGGCTGTAAAGGCGCAATCGGACACGTGGTTGTTTGCAACCATCACGTTGTCGGCGCGGAAGATATTGATGCCGTTGCCGTTCTGGCCGGTGCCGCCGTCATTGGCCCTGATCCGGTAGATGCGGTTGCCGTTGACGACGCTGTTGTCAGCCGCCTTCGTCCAGCGATGCACCAGAATGCCGCCATTGCCGCAGTCGAAGACCTCGTTCCCGGTGATCGAAAGCCGGTCGGATTCGACGGCGTAGATGCCGGATTGGCCGGCGCCCTGTATGCGGCTGCGCTCGATCCGGCCGCCACATCGCTCCAGCCGAACGGCATGTTTGCGGCTGCCGGCGATCTCGCAATTGTCGATCGCTACCTCGGCGACGCCGGAGAATTGCAGTAGCCCTTCGGCATCGTCGCCGAGCGAGCGATTCTGCCCGTCGAAAATGATGTTCGAGAGTTCGACGCGCTTGACGTTCTCGGCGCTGAAAAGCTTGCCACCGCCGGTGTAGACGATGCGCGATGCGCCGGGAACACCGGTGATGCGCGTATTCTCGCGCGGCACCAGATTCGAAGCTGCGTAGGTGCCGGGTGGCAGGAAAACCGGCACGTTCTCCGCCGCGGCCCGATCGATCATCTTCTGCAGGCTGGCGCTCTTGCGGTCGGCGGCATCAGGCATCGTCTTGTAGCGGACTGCGTCGATCGCGCCGCGCAGGTCGCCGTCGCGCGTCGTCGCGAAGCTGCGTGATGCCACCAGCGCAAAGGCGGATGCTCCGGCAAGGCGGAACAGGTCACGACGGGAGGTTAACGGACTTTGCTTCATTTCCGCCGTGCTGCAGGAAACGTGCCAGCGCGCCTGTTTCATTTTGGTACGGATCCGCATCTTCCTGTCGCCCACTGGCCCTTCCGTTCTTTCCCGCTATCTTTGCAGGCATGAGACCTGATGCCTTGCTCTATCCCGCCCCCGAAGGGCTCTATTGTCCCGAGGGAGGATTCTATGTGGATCCCGTGCGGCCGGTCGAGCGAGCCCTGGTCACCCACGGCCATTCCGATCATGCGCGGCCCGGCCACGTAAACGTACTGGCGACGCGCCAGACGCTCGACATCATGCAGATCCGCTATGGCGACGGCTTTTGCGCAAGCGAGCAGGCTGCGGCCTTCGGCGAGGAGATCCTGATCAACGGTGTCAAGGTCAGCTTTCATCCGGCCGGACATGTGCTTGGCTCGGCGCAGATCGCCATCGAGAAGAACGGCACCCGCATTGTCGTCTCGGGCGACTACAAGCGGCGCGCGGACCCCACCTGCGCGGCCTACGTGCCGGTCCCCTGCGATGTCTTCATCACCGAGGCGACTTTCGGACTGCCGGTTTTCCATCATCCCGATCCCGTCGATGAAATGGGCAAGCTCTGCGCCTCGCTGCGGCAGTTTCCGGAGCGGACGCATCTGATCGGCGCCTATGCACTCGGCAAGGCGCAGCGCGTCATCCGCCTGCTGCGCGATACCGGCTACGACCAGCCGATCTATATCCACGGCGCGATGGAAAGGCTCTGCGACTACTACATGGAGCAAGGCATCGAGCTTGGTGAGCTGCGCCCGGCGACCATTGAGAGCCGCGACAAGTCTGTCTTCAAGGGAGCCATTGTCGTCGGCCCGTCCTCCGCCTTCGCCGACCGTTGGGCGCGACGCTTCAACGAGCCTTTGCCGGCATTTGCGTCGGGCTGGATGATGGTGCGGCAGCGCGCCAAGCAGCAGGGTGTCGAACTGCCCCTGGTCATCTCCGATCATTGCGACTGGCCGGAACTGACCGAAACGATCAGCGACCTGCGCCCCGAGGAAGTGTGGGTTACGCATGGTCGCGAGGAGGCGCTGGTTCGCTGGTGTCAGTTGCAGGGCATCAAGGCCCGACCCCTCCATCTGGTCGGCTATGAAGACGAGGCCGACTGATGAAAGCATTCGCCGACCTTCTTGATCGCCTCGTGCTTACCCCCAGCCGCAACGGCAAGCTGAAACTGCTCACCGACTACTTCCGAAACGCCCCGGACCCGGATCGTGGCTATGGCCTTGCCGCCATCGCCGGCACGCTCGAAGTGCGCAACGTCAAGCCGGCCATGCTGCGCGAACTGGCGCTGGAACGGATGGACGAGGTGCTCTTCCGCTATTCCTACGATTATGTCGGCGACCTCGCGGAAACGATCTCGCTGGTCTGGGACGCCGAGAAGGACATCGAGCGGTCGGCACTTGCCCAGCCGCGACTTGGAGATGTCGTCAGGCAAATGAACGCGCTCGGGCGCACCGAAGTCCGCAGTTTCGTGCGCGACCTGCTCGATCGGCTGGACACGTCGGGGCGCTTCGCCTTCATCAAGCTCGCGACCGGGGCGCTTCGCATCGGTGTGTCCTCGCGATTGGCGAAACAGGCGCTTGCCGACATGGGCGGCCGCGACGTGACCGAAATCGAGACGCTGTGGCATGGCCTGCAGCCGCCCTACGAGCCGTTGTTTCACTGGCTGGAAGGGCATGGCGACAAGCCGGTGCTGGCAACGCCGGCAATCTTCCATTCCGTCATGCTCGCCAATCCGGTCGAGGAGGGGGATCTCGATCAGCTTGATCCCGCCGACTATGCCGCCGAGTGGAAGTGGGACGGCATTCGCGTGCAGCTGTCGCGCTCCGGCGATACGCGCAAGATCTATTCGCGTTCCGGCGACGATATATCGGGCGCGTTCCCGGATATCGTCGAATCGATCAGCTTTGACGGCGTGATGGACGGCGAGCTGCTCGTTGGTGGGACCACCCGTTCGAACAGTCCGACGCGCACCTTCTCCGATCTGCAGCAACGGCTAAACCGCAAGACGGTGACGACGAAGATGCTCGACGAATATCCGGCCTTCATCCGTGCCTACGATCTCTTGTTCGATCGCGAGGAGGACGTGCGCGGCCAATCCTATGTCGATCGCCGTGCGCGTCTTGCGGAGGTCATCGACCGAGCCCCACACGACCGCTTCGATCTCTCCCCGCTGGTTGAGTTCTCTTCGTGGGACGAACTGGATGGCTTGCGGTCGTCACCGCCGGATCCTGTCATCGAAGGCGTGATGATCAAGCGCCGTGACAGCATCTATCAGGCCGGGCGTTTGAAGGGTCCGTGGTTCAAATGGAAGCGCAATCCGTACAATGTCGATGCCGTGCTGATGTATGCGCAGCGCGGCCACGGCAAGCGCTCCAGCTATTATTCGGATTTCACCTTCGGCGTCTGGACCGAGGCGCCGGAGGGAGAACAGCTGGTGCCAGTTGGCAAGGCCTATTTCGGCTTCACCGATGCCGAGCTGGAACTGCTGGACAAGTTCGTGCGCAACAACACGACCGAGCGCTTCGGTCCGGTGCGGGCAGTCAGGGCGGACAAGGATTTCGGCTTCGTCGTGGAAGTCGCCTTCGAAGGCATCAATCGCTCGACCCGCCACAAGTCGGGGGTGGCGATGCGCTTTCCGCGGATTTCCCGGCTGCGCCCCGACAAACCGTCCTATGAGGCGGATCGCCTCCAGACGCTGGTCGCCATGATCGATGCGAAGGGAGAACGGTAGGTTTTTCTGGCGCAAAACGCCGCAGGGCCACCGTTTTCAACACAACGTGTGTTGGCTGCCGCACGCTTCCGGTGCAATTCTCGAATCGCCGGGAACCATGGAAGTGTGAAATGACGTCAGACGAAGGTAATTCTTTTCTCCGCCAGCGCCGCACGGTTCTTGCAGGCCTGGCTGGAGCCCTCCTGCTCCCGCGCATGGCAAGTGCATTCGAGGTTCCGGAGGTGCCGCGGCTGATCGATCACGATTATGCCAAGGCCCGCAAGCGCTTCCATACCAAGCTCCTGCAGAAGGGACCAGCTCCCGACAAGTACGAGCCGCTCGACGCTCCGCCGGAAGGCGACAAGATTTTTTATCGCTCGGGTTACGGCGGCGAATTGGAGCTGGTCGCCTGGGTTTCCAAGTACAAGCGTGGCAGCAAGCCGAAGCCGGGCGTTATGTTTTTGCACGGCGGAAACGCCATGGGCCTTGGCCACTGGGTTCTGCTCAAGGCCTATGTCGACGCTGGCTTCGTGGTCATGATGCCGTCTTTGCGCGGCGAGAACGGCCAGATGGGCAACTTCTCGGGCTTTTACGACGAGGTCGACGATGTACTTTCGGCCGCCGACCGGCTGCAGCATCTTCCGGGCGTCGATGGCGACCGCCTGTTCGTCGCCGGCCACAGCATCGGTGGTACGCTGACGATGCTGGCGGCAATGAGCACCCACAAGTTCCGCGCTGCAGCGCCGATATCAGGCAATCCGGACGCATTCCGTTTCTTCAATCGCTACCCGCAGGACATTCGTTTCGACGACAGCAATGCCCACGAATTCGAGGTCCGTAGCGCGCTCTGCTATGCCAAGAGCTTCAAATGCCCCGTCCGGGTCGTCCACGGCACGGAAGAGGCGCATTTCAACGACCGCGCCGGGCTGCTTGCAAGTCGCGCACGCTCAGGCGGTGTCCGCATCGAAACGGATACGGTGACCGGCAACCACACTTCGGCGCTGCCGGCGGAGATCGAGCAGAGCATAAAGTTCTTCCACGGCGTGGCGGCCTGATAGCGGTCCGGCGTCCGGCAAATATTAGGCTGGCTCGGTGACCAGCCTCGCGCCAGCCGCAAGTGCCATCCTTGCCGCAGCTATACGTCTCGCTGTTGTCGATGAGGGTGTTTTATGACTGTTCTCAGCCGGGTGTCGCCATTTGCCGGGCTTGCGGCCGCTGCTCTTTGCCTGAGCGGCTGCAATATCCTCATTCCGGATACCGGTGCCACCGATCCCGCCCGCTTCGTGCAGGAAACATCGCCCGTCTTCTATAATCCGCCCGGTGTCGATCCCATGCGGGTCAAGCCGATCGATACGCCGGTCCCGCAGCGGCCGGGTGTGTCGCCGACGATCTATAACCAGACCTATGGCATTCCGGGCGCGAACTTTAGCCGGACCTACGGCCTGCCGGTCACCAATCCGGTGAATAGCGCCATGTACGGCCAGGTCCGCGACACGGATTTCACTTTGCCGGCCATACCGGTCAGCCGCATCGACCCGCAATATCTGCGGCAGGAGGTCGATTATCCGAGCAACGAAAAGCCCGGTACGATCGTCGTCGATACGAAGACCAAGCACCTCTACTTCATTGAACCGGGCGGCAAGGCAATGCGCTACGGTGTCGGCATCGGCCGTGAAGGCTATGCATGGTCTGGCCGCGGCGTCATTCAGTGGAAGCAGAAGTGGCCGCGCTGGACGCCGCCCGACGAAATGGTCGCGCGCCAGCCGGATGTTCGGGCCTTCTCCGCGGAAAACGGCGGCATGAATCCCGGCCTCGGAAACCCGCTCGGCGCGCGTGCGCTTTATATCTTCAAGGACGGGCAGGATACGCTCTACCGCATCCACGGAACGCCGGACTGGCAGTCGGTCGGAAAGTCCACATCGTCGGGCTGCGTCCGCATGCTGAATCAGGATGTGGTCGACCTTTATGACCGCGTTCCGGCAAAGACCGAAATCGTCGTGATGTAGTCGCGCAACAGCACTGGTGATATCGTCTCGCGGTAGGCGGACACGACTTCGTGAGGTGGTGGTTTATTTAACGTATGGCGATAGATTTCTTGTCTTGTCACCGGCGTTGAGCCACCTTCCGCGAAGGGCGTTCGTCCTTCCAGCGCAACAGGAAACCAGACCCGCGTATGAGCTTCGAAAAACCCCTTTCCCGCCGCAGCTTCCTTTCCTTTTCGGCAATGACCGCAGCTTCGGCGCTGACCGGGTGTGCATCCACGGCTGGACCGCCGCCTTATTCCACGGCTCAGCCGGTCGTCATGCGCAGTCCAGTCCAGGCGCCGCAGACGCCGGGTGACGCCGAATTGGCGGTCATGTACGGCCCGATCGAGGATGGTGGCTTCCTCATTCCCGCAGTGCCGTATCAGCAGATCGATCCGCGCTTCTATCGTCAGCAGGTCGTCGATCCGACCGGCCAGGCGCCCGGCACGATCGTCGTCGATACGCCCTCGCGTTTCCTCTATCTCGTCCAGCCCGGCGGCACGGCGATGCGCTACGGCGTTGGTATCGGCCGCGAAGGCTTCGCTTGGCAGGGCTCCGGCGTCATCCAATGGCGTCAAAGGTGGCCGCGCTGGAAGCCGCCGAACGAGATGGTCGCGCGCCAGCCCGAACTCGCCAAGTATTCGATCGAAAACGGCGGCATGGAGCCGGGTCTGAAGAACCCGCTCGGCGCACGTGCGCTCTACATTTTCTCGAATGGCGAGGACACGCTCTACCGCCTGCACGGCAATCCGGATTGGCGTTCGATCGGCAAGGCAGTGTCGTCAGGCTGCGTGCGCCTGCTGAACCAGGACATCATCGACCTCTATGACCGCGTGCCGAACAAGGCGCCGGTCGTTGTTCTGCAGTGATCGATTTGCGTTTTCCCTGTCTCCCTTCACTGGGAGACAGCATCTTTCCACGGGAATAGCGTCGCCCCGGGGGAGACAGCGCTGTCTCTCCACCCCATATTTGGCCGGCCGAAATTTAACGCCATGAATAGCTGTGGGACACGATCGGGTCAGGATCGGAGCCTCTCGCGGACTCATGCCAACCGGCAAACTCGTCGTGTCTGACGATGCCGATATCGGCCAACTGCTCGTCGTCAAGCTGATCCAGCGCCCGGCACGCAGCGTGATCTGTTGGCGAATGGTGTTCCCCATGCGGGATCAGATGCGCGAGCGCGTGCCATGTTCCCGAAAACGCGGCTGTCGGCGAAAAACTGCGCACGCCATGTAGGTGCAGGAACGTCATGGTGGCCCCCCAAGTTGCAGTTGCACCGGCAAAGCCTCCCATTTACCCGTGTGGTTGTCGTGAAGTCCCGCTGAAGCGCTTTTGAAATTTCTCTGAAATTCTTTCGTTTCGATGTCGCGTTTGGATACGGTTCGTTGTCGTGGTGGGAAGCGTTTGCTAGATTGCGCGCCAACATTCGGAGCATCCAATGTCGATGTTCGAATTCGCGGGACACCAACTCGATATGCAACAGGGCCGGCTGCGCAAGGGCGGGCAGGATGTCCGTTTGCGCCCCAAATCATTGGCGTTGCTGACTTATCTGCTTGAAAATTCGGGACGCGTCGTCACTAAGGATGAATTGGTTTCAGCCGTCTGGCCCAATGTGGCCGTCACGGACGGCTCGCTCAGCCAGTGCGTGACGGACATCCGCAGGACCTTGGGTGAGGGCGCAGCAAAGCTCATCCGCACTGTTCCATGCCGCGGCTATGCGTTGGACGAGAAGCTTGTGCGGCGCAGCGAGGCTCTGCTGGCGCCAGCAGCGTTCGGTCCGTCGGGGCGGCTCTCGATCGCGGTGCTTCCGTTCACCGTCGCGGTGCCCGGGGGGCGGCACACATGGATCGCCGACGGCATTGTCGAAGACATCATCACTGCCTTGGCGAAGATTCCCGCTCTCTTTGTCACGTCGAAGAGTTTGAGCTTCGCCTATCGCGACAAGGCCGGCCGTCTGCCGGATGTGGTCAGGGCGCTGGGTGTGCACTACGTCCTCAGCGGAAGTGTTCGCGTGAGCGGCCATGAATTGCGTCTGACGACCGAGCTTGTCGATGCGCAAACCGGTGGGATTGTCTGGGCGGACCGCTTCGATCGTCATTTCGGGCAGATCTTCGCGGTTCAGGACGAAATAACAGCGGCGGTTGTCGAGCGGCTGAAGAGCGAGCTTCTGCCGCAAAACCGCGCCGCTGCCGTCATCGAAAACCAAAGAGAATTCGACCTGCCGCGCAACCACGCCGACCAAGCTGCGCTATGGGATCGGTAAGGTGCTGGCGATCCCATTGCCGGGCCGCAACCGCTATACCGCGGCCGTAAGGTTTGAACGCAGGCCTCGCAACAGGCCCCGGATCGTCCTCATTTCTTCGAGTGTGCAGCCCGCCGCCTGACCGATCGCGGTCATGATCGTGTCGATCTCGCTCCGCATCGCCAGACCTTTGTCGGTCAGTGAAACGATGACCTGGCGTTCGTCGCGGGAATCGCGGGTGCGTTTGATCAGGCCATTTTGTTCGAGCCGTTTGAGCAACGGCGACAATGTGCCCGAATCGAGATCGAGCTGTTCGCCGATCGCCTTGACCGCCTGCTCGGATTTTTCCCACAGCGCCAGCATGACGAGATATTGCGGGTAGGTGAGGCCGACCTTGTCGAGAATCGGCTTGTAGGCGCGGGTGAAGGCGTGGGCTGTCGAGTACACCGCAAAACAAAGCTGGTTCTCCAGCCGCTTTTCCTCTTCCGGAATTTCCATCGTCTTTGCCAAATGCGCTTTCATCGTCGTCCTTTCCAAGGGGCAATTCTCCTCTTTTCGAATTCTAAATGCAATTTGCAAAATTCACTTGCGTACAATTTAATTGCGCGATATACAAAATCCAACCCCAACGCAAAGGAGACTGACATGCCCATCCTCTACACGACCAAGGCTTCCGCCACCGGTGGCCGCGCAGGCCGCGCCGTTTCCGACAACGGCGTCCTCGATGTGACGCTGACCGTTCCGAAGGAACTCGGCGGCGACGGCGCGACCGGCACCAACCCTGAGCAGCTGTTTGCTGCGGGCTATTCGGCCTGCTTCCTCGGCGCTTTGAAATTTGTCGCCGGCAAGGAAAAGGTCAAGATTCCGGAAGACACCACGGTCAGCGCCAAGGTCGGCATCGGCCCGCGCGAGGATGGCACCGGCTTCGGCATCGAAGTCGCCCTGACGGTCAACATTCCTGGCCTCGACAAGCCGACCGCTGAGAAGCTGGCTGCTGCGGCCCATATCGTGTGCCCCTATAGCCACGCGATGCGCACGTCGACCGAAGTTCCGGTTACCGTTGCCTGATCAAGGACGAAAAAGAGCGCCGTGCCTTGCGGCGCTCTTTTCGTGTGAAAATAAAATGCTATATTCTTTCCAGTGAAAGGAATATGGCATGGCTATAGCACAGACCATCCCCGGTATTAGGTCTCCGGAGGCTGCCGTCATCACCAAAGCGGCCGTCAACGCAGCCGACCATCTCGGCCTCAACGCCCGAACCCTTTCGGCTGTGCTTGGTGTGTCCGAGGCGACCATCTCGCGCATGAAACGGCAGGACTATCTGCTCGAGCGCGGCTCAAAGTCTTTTGAACTCGCTATCCTGCTTGTTCGTTTGTTTCGCTCGCTCGACGCGATTGTCGGCGGCGATGAAGTCGTTGCCCGGCAATGGCTGCGCAACGCCAACGCGGCGCTCGGCGCGACGCCACTCGAAAAGATCGTCAGCATTTCCGGATTGACCGATGTCATTGCTTATCTGGACGCCCGCCGCGCTCTCGTCTGAGGCGCAGCCGATCTCGGGCAGGTTCTGGCGTCTGGTCGAGGCGCAGCACCAGATTTCGACGCTGAAGCTCGTCGACACGCTCGACGAGCAGGCGTTGCTCGAAACCTTGCTCGAGGAAAGCAAACCGGCGCTGCCGCCGGAATGCATCGGCCTCGACTACCTGCTTGCAACGCCCTTCCGTTATGGTGCCGTCTACCCGCATGGATCGCGTTTCCGCCGGGCAGGGCGCACGGCTGGTGTCTTCTATGCGTCTGAGCGGGTGGAAACCGCGCTTGCGGAAATGGCCTTCTATCGGCTGCTGTTCTATTCTGAATCACCGGCGACGCAGTTTCCCGCCAATGCCGCCGAATACACTGCCTTTGCCGCCGCGATAGCCACGCCATCCGCCATCGACCTCATGCGGCCGCCGCTCGACGCCGATCGTTCGATATGGACGGATCCTCAGAATTATGGCCCGTGCCAGGCTCTCGCCGACGCTGCGCGCGAGGCCGGTTGCCAGGCAATTCTCTATGAATCCGTGCGCGACCCGCAGCGTGGCCGCAACATCGCGCTTCTGACGGCAGCGGCATTTGTCGCTCGCGAGCCGGTCGAGCGCCAGACATGGAGGATCCGGCTTTCGGGTATTGGCGTCCAGGCGCTTTGTGATTTCCCGAAAGTCAGAGTTGGATTCTCGATGGAGGATTTCGCCGGCGATCCGCGAATGGCGCGCGACTGACGCCAACTATTTCTTCATGCGAGCGCCTGCAGGTCGCGTCGCAGCCGCCCCATGTCGCCATCCGGGAGCGCATCTTCAAGGCTCGCATGAGTGCTTTCCCAGATCGGCACTGCGGCCGCAAGCACCGCCTTTCCCTCCGGCGTCAGGCTTAACAGGCGTCGGCGCTTGTCTTTCGCGTTCTGGGTTACATTTACCCAACCACGGCGCTGCAATGGTTTCAGCGCCGCCGTCAATGTCGTCTGATCCATTGCGAGCAGGGTCGCGACCGGTCCCATCGGCGGCGGCTCCGGGCGGTTCAGCGACATCATCAGCGAGAACTGGCCGTTGGTGAGCCCGACAGGGCGAAGGGCATCGTCGAATAGCCGCGCCAGTGCGCGCGCTGCCCGTTGCACATGCAGGCAGAGGCACGTGTCGCGCACCAGAAGCGTCGTTGAAAAAGGAATCTCTACCGCGTTTGACATGCCCAATTTCTATTGATATCAATGTAATTAGTCAAGGAAAAGGAGCATGGAACGCAACGTCCGATCGCGCCGGAGGAGGGCGCACGTGATGCAGAACCAAGTCGTTTCCCGTGAAGAATGGCTGGAAGCCCGCCGCTCGCTGCTTCTCAAGGAGAAGGAAGCAACGCATCTGAGGGATAAGGTCAATGCCGAACGCATGGCCTTGCCCTGGGTGAAGGTTGATAAGAATTACGTCTTCGATACGCTGCAGGGAAAGAAAAGCCTTGCCGAACTCTTCGATGGCCGCAGCCAGCTTTTAATCTATCATTTCATGCTTGGCCCGGATTGGCAGGCCGGCTGCCCTGGATGCTCGTTCCTATCCGATCATGTCGATGGAACACTGCCGCATCTGAACAACCACGATGTCACTTGGGTCGCGGTTTCGCGGGCGCCGCTTGCCAAGATAGAGGCTTACAAGAAGCGCATGGGGTGGAAATTCCCCTGGGTTTCATCTTTCGAAAACAGCTTCAACTTTGACTACCACGTCTCCTTCAGCCCGGAAGATCTGGCGAAGGACAAGGTTTTCTACAATTTCGAGGCAATCGATCCGGCCAACGCCCATGACGAGCTGCCCGGTCTCAGCGCGTTCTACAAAAGCGAAAGCGGTGAGATCTTCCATACGTATTCCACCTATGCCCGTGGTCTTGAGGAAGCAGTCGGCACCTTGATGATCCTCGATCGCGCGCCGAAAGGCCGCAACGAAGACAGCACGATGGATTTCGTCAAGCGTCACGACGAATACGAACCGGCGAAGACTGCGCCATCCAGCTGTCACTGAGATCTGCAACCATCCTCCAAGGGAGAAGGACGATGCAGCAAGCGAAAGTTCTGGAGGAGCACGAGTTCCTGGAAGACCTCGTCGGTGTCTGGGAGGTGACGGCGCCCGAGATGACGGGGCAGGAGCCGTGGACCGAGATCGTGCGCTCGCTTCACGGCATTTGGTTCGTCGCCGAGGGCGCCGGCCAGATGCCCGGCGGTGGCGCGGCAACGACGGTGCTCACCCTGGGCTATAGCGCCGAGAAGGGAAAATACGTTGGCACCTGGATCGGCACCATGATGGACCACATTTGGGTTTACGAGGGTGAGGTCTCCGACGACGGCAAGATCCTGAATCTATACACGACGGGTCCCGATTTCACGGACGCAAACAAGCTCGCCGATTACCGCGAGCAGATCATCTTCCATGATCGCGACCACCGCACGTTCAACTCCGCCGCTAGGCAGCCAGACGGCTCCTGGAAGCAATTCATGGAAGCGCACTATATCCGCAAGCCTTAGTTGCGGGTGGATCGAACGGCATCGTTTGATACGAGGCCGTTCCCAACCGAACGGAAGCATCGCAAATGGAGAACCCGATGTCCGACACCCATGGAAAATTCATCTGGTGCGAATTGATGACGCCGGATCCCAAGGCGGCCGCCAATTTCTACGGCAAGGTCGTCGGCTGGACGACAAACGACATGAAGATCGAGAACCTGCCGCCTTATACAGTCTTCGAAGCCAACGGCGCTGGCGTTGCCGGCCTCATGGATTTTCCGGCAGAGTTGGAAGGCAAGGGTATTCCGCCGAATTGGACAGGCTATGTCGCGGTCGACGACGTCGACAAGTCCGCCAAGGACTTTGCCGCCAATGGTGGCTCGATCCGTCGTGAACCGGAGGATATTCCGACGGTCGGACGGTTTGCCGTCGTCGCCGATCTGCATGGCGCGGTGATCTGCATCATGACGCCGCTGCCGATGGACAATCAGCCTCCACCGGCACCGATGGGCACACCCGGCCATATCGGCTGGCACGAACTCTATGCCGGCAACGGTGCGGAAGCCTTCGCCTTCTACTCGAAGCTGTTCGGCTGGACGAAAGACCACGACATGGATATGGGCGAAATGGGCGCCTACACCATCTTCGCTGAACGCGGCACGCCGATCGGCGGAATGATGACCAAGCCGCCGAATGTCCCCATGCCGGCATGGGCGTATTACTTTAACGTGCCGGCCATCGATACGGCCATAGAGCGCGTCAAGGCAGGTGGGGGAACGGTGGTGAACGGCCCGATGGAAGTACCCGGCGGCAGCTGGATCATCCAGGCGATTGATCCGCAGGGCGCATTCTTCTGCCTCGTTGCGCCCGCCCGATAGGCGCGTTCAATGCCGCTTTTGATCTCAGGGCGAGCCGACCGACATCGGCTCGCCCTGAGCCGCATTTGGTGCCTCCAAGTACGCTGCCGGAAGGTGACGGAGGCAGATAAGGCGTCGAATCGAAGGCTGGAACATTCTGCGTTAGCGCCGACCGGGCGTTTGTATTTCATTAATTTTATTAGAATTTTAGCGGTTCCAGCGATATTCGGGGCTCGACCGTTAACTCTTCCTAAAACATTTTTGGGTGGATGCATAACCGGCTATGTCTTAAGCGGCTGCAAGTATTGATTTTGGCTCTTCTGCGTAATTGATTGGCCCCAGTTTCTCATTGGGGTTGTTTTGTTATGTCTATCGAAGATCCGCGCATTTCCGCTACTGCAAGCGAAAACGTCTCGCACGACTTCCGTCAGGACATTCATGAAGACGCAAGTATTGACGTTTCTGCTGCACAGGGTGTCGAAGTTGCACAGGTCGACAATAGCCAACAGCCCGAGAAGACCGACCGCGTGCCGGCGGCTCCGCAGACGATAGCCGCCAACGCTCATCCAGCCGAAATCGTCCCGGATCAGAACAATGTTGCGCATCTCCCCGCTGACGTGTCGATCGACGACATCCGCGTCGAAGGCAACAACCTGGTGCTTGTCCAGGCCGATGGCACGGAGATTGTGATCGTCAACGGCGCCCTGCATGTGCCGACCTTCCTGCTCGGCGAAGTCGAGCTGCCGCAGCAGGCCGTGATCGCCGCGCTCGAGCAGAACAACATCAACGTCGCCGCGGGTCCCGACGGCTCCTATTCGGCAAGTGCCTCCGCCCCGAGCTCCGGTGCCGATTTCCAGGACACCATCCAGCAGGATCCGAACGACCCGACCCAGCTCGCGCAGCTGCTGGCCGACACCCAGCAGCCCGATCCGGGTCTCGGCGACCGCCGGGAACTGTTCGATGACCAGCCAACCATTTCCGCTGACCGGACGACAAACCTCAGCCTGACGGAAACGGAAGGCGCAGAAGGTGGCTTCGAGACGCAAACCGTCAACGGCATATTCGGGTTCGACGGTGGCGCTGATGTCGGGGAGATCACCGCGGTCAAGCTTGCCGATTCGCTCAACATGGTTGAGGGCACGCAGAACGGGACGCACATTGACCTGATGTCCGACGGCAAGCCGGTCGTCATCACCGTCGATGGTCTGACGATCACCGGCAGCGTCGATGGCCAGCCGGTCTTCGTCCTGACCGTTACGAACGCGGCAACCGGCGCCTTCACCTTTACGCAATTCGCTCCGCTCGATCACCCGGACAAGGGCGAGGCAGGCGTCAATGATATCCTGCGCCTTCAGTTCAGCTACACCGTCACCGACAAGGACGGTGACCAGGCCACCGGCGTCGCCTCGATCGACATCAACGACGATGGTCCGAGCACCGGCGACGGTGTTGGCCCGAGCGCGATCAACGAGTCCGACCTGCTTTCCGGCGAAGGAAACAACGCAAGCGTTCACGACGTATCGCTCGGCATTCACTGGGGCGCCGATGCTGGCGCGCATCGCGATCTGACGTTCTCGACAGCGCAGGACCAGCTCGGCGGTCTGAAGTCCGATGGCCAGACGATTCAGTTCGCGATCTCCCCCGACGGCCACACGCTGACCGGCTTCATCGGCGAAGGCGAGGGCCGCACCGAAGTCTTGGTCGTCAAGCTTGATCCGACAGCTCCGAACGGCGCCTACAGCTTCACGCTGCTGCAACCCCTCGATCATCCGCAGAACTCTGAAACCGGCAACACGCAGCTCGACCTGCATTTCAACTTCGTGGCGAGCGACGCCGACGGCGACACTGCGAACGGTTCGTTCGCGGTCGATGTCAACGATGACACGCCGACAGCGGATTATTCCGGCACGGTCACGATCACGGAAGACGGCACCAACGGTGCTTTCACGCCGCAGTCGGCGAAAGGCACACTGGTATTCAACGGCGGCGCTGACGGCGCGGTTGTGACCGATCTGACGTTCCGCACGTCGATCGACATGGACAATTCGAACAGCTATCCGCCACTAAGCTCGCATGGCGTCGCGCTGACCTACACGACGACGACCGTCAACGGCGTGATCACACTGACAGCCTCCGCCGGCAACACCGTGGTCTTCACGCTGACCGCCAACCAGGCGACTGGCGCCTATGAATACAAGCAGTTCGCCTCGATCGATCATCCTGTAAAGAGCGACGACCTTCGCCTGGTATTCGACTTTGCGGTTACCGACGGTGACGGCGACAAGACCGCCTGGAACACCGGCACGGTGCAGGTCGATATCCACGACGACGTGCCGACGATCAATGGAGCCGTCCAGGCGGTCAACCTGCTCGCCAACGGCAATTTTGCGGCCGGCACTTGGGAACAGCACAGCGATTGGGGTGGCCCTCTTGGCGGAGCGGCCAACGCTGATATCGGCTGGAAGGTCGACGGTACCGGCAGCGTGCAGCTTGAACGCGTTGGCAGCGGCTATTTGGGCATGACGACATCCAATGGCGCGCCGATGGTCGACATGGGATCGTCCCCGGGCAACACAACGATTTCCCAGGATATATCGGGGCTTGCCGAGGGGCAGACCTACAAGCTGAGCTTCCAGGCAGGATCGCCGAGTCCTGTATCCTCGGGGCTGGAAGTCTATTGGAACAACAAGCTGGTCTACACCTACTCGCCGACCTCCTCGATGAAGTCGATCGATCTCGACCTTACGGCGATCGGCGGTACCAATACGCTGACATTCAAGGAAGTCGGCAATAGCTCCGACAACACCGGCACCTACCTCGCAAATGTCAGCCTGACAGGGAGCACGACCGCTGCCGTCTTCACAGGTGCGGCAGGCGAAGACGACGTGATGTCCTTCAAGCTGGCGGCCGGCGAGCAGTTCAACTTCGGCGCGGACGGCGCTGGCAAGGTGGTGCTGGGAACCGCAACCGTTGCGTCGGCGGCAGGCATCGCCCTGACGCTCCATGCCGAGGACTATTTCTATCAGAACGGCGCAATCGTCATCAAAGCTGGTGTCTTCGATTCGCTGAATGGCGGCGAAATTGCCACCGTCACCGTTCCCTTCACCGTGATTGACTCCGATGGCGACAGCAAGACCGGCGTCTATCAGATCCAGATTACCGGTGTGAACGATACGGCGTCCATCTCGGGCGTTGCTGCCGGTACCGTTGTCGAGGACGGTCAGCTTCAAGCCAACGGCCTGCTCTCGGTCAAGGATGTCGATCACGGCGAAAATCATTTCCAGACGCCTTCGTCGCTTGCGGGCCAGTACGGCATTTTCAGCTTCAACCCGGCAACGGGGGCATGGAACTATACGCTCAACAATGGGCTCGCTCAGTCGCTTGGTCAGGGAGCGCATTTCAACGAGACGCTGACGGTGACCTCCGCTGACGGCACCGCGACGCAGACGATTACGGTGACTGTCAACGGCACCAACGACGCGCCGCAGCTCTCCGCGATTACCGGCTGGACCTTCAAGGATACGGCCGGCGACGACACGTTTGCGCCCGTGGTCGGTCAGCTGCAGTCCTCCGACGTCGATGTCGGCGATTCCGCCACCTATGGCATCAGCGGTACCGGTGTCGTCACGGGCAATTTTGCCGGTGGCTATAACATCGAAAAGGTGGGGACCTACGGCACGCTCTATCTCAACAGCGCGACGGGCGCCTATTCCTACGTGCCGAATGATGGCGCGATCGAAGCACTGAAGAACGGCGCAACGGAAAACTTCACGCTGACGGTGACCGATGGCGCCGGCGCCAGCGACAGCAAGACGCTGACGATCACGCTCGACGGCACCAACGATACTCCCGTCGCGGTCGCCGACACCAACATGGTGAAGGAAGCCGGCGTCGGGACGTTGGGCGACTGGAAGGCCGAAGGCAATGTCCTGAGCAACGACTCGGACCGTGATGCCGGCGACACAAAGGTCGTCTCGGACCTCAAGGACGCAGACATCCATGCCTTTGGCGTCTTCGTCAAGAACGGCGACTACGGCGTCCTGGAGCTCAACAGGAACGGCTCATATACATACATCCTCAACAACTTCGACAAGGATACGAATCGTCTTGCTCAGGGTGAAACCGCCCACGAGACCTTCACTTACACGGTAAGGGACGCGTCCGGCGCCATCTCGACGACCACCCTGACGATCGAGATCAAGGGAACCAACGACGCGCCGAGCGCCGACTTCCAGTACAATACGGTCAAGGAGGGGATTTCGACCGCGGATAGCTCCGTCGCGACCGGCAACCTGCTTAACGGCGCGTCGGACGTTGATCACGGTGCGGTCCTGACGGTTGCGGGCGTCGATGGAAAGAGCAATGGCTCGACGGGCGTTGCGGGCGACTATGGCAAGCTCACCTGGGATGCGTCTACCGGCACGTACAGCTACGCGCTAGACAACACGAAAGCATCCGTGCAGGCGCTGGCGGCGGGCGAAGTGCGCTATGAGACATTCTCCTTCACGATCAAGGACGAATGGGGTGCAACCGATACCAAGACGCTAAGGATCAAGATCACCGGCACGAACGACGCGCCTGTCATCGCCGACAGTCATGCGACGGGCGCTGTGATCGAAATGGGCATGGACGTGACGGGAACCGCCCGCGGCGTAAACTCCGTTTCCGATACGCTCGTAAAGACCGACGTCGACTCGGACGACAAGCCCTCGAACGACAATTGGTCGGTTGTTGCAGGCAACGGACAGACGCCATCCGATCAGACGAGCGTTGTTACCGCCTACGGCACCTTCAAGGTTGATCAGGCGGGCAAGTGGACCTACACGCTGAACGATTCCAGTGCGGCAACGCAGGGTCTCGCGCTTGGCGAGACGCGGACCGAGACATTCACGGTCAAGGTGACCGACAGCCACAACGCGAGCGACACGCAGACCGTCACGGTAACGATTACCGGATCGAACGACGCGCCCGTGCTCACAACGGCGAACGCCGGTGCAACGCTGACCGAAGCGCCCAACGCCACTGGCTCGAACTCCGAGCAGAAGGCGTCAGGCAGCCTGACGTTTACCGATGTCGATCTCAACGACGTCGGCCACACAGCCACTGTCACCGGCGTTGACGCTGCCGACACGAAGACCGGTCTGCCCTCCAACCTGATGTCGTTCTTCAAGATCGACTCGGTGACGAAGGCAGCGGGCAGCACGGCCGGCGAGATCAAGTGGACGTTCTCTGCTCCGGACAAGACGTTCGACTATCTCGGCGCGAACGATCACGTCACGCTGAAATACACCGTCCTCCTCAACGACGGCGACGGCGGCAAGGTTAGCCAGGTCGTCACGATCGTCATCAACGGCACGAACGACGCGCCGGTCATTACCGGCGGCTCGACGAGCGACTGGGTCGTCGAGCACGGTTACAACTGGCTCGGCTTGCCGCGCGGCGAGAGCACTGCCAGCGGCACTCTCACAAAGACCGACGCTGACCTCGACGACAACAGCTCGAACGACTCCTGGTCGATCACGCCTCGCGCCGGCCAGGTCGTTGACGGAGGCTCTGTCAAGGGTCTCTACGGATCGATATCGGTCGATGCCAATGGCAAATGGACCTACACGCTCGACAATACGCTGGCCTCGACGCAAAGCCTCGCCCTGGATAAGACGGCCAGCGAGAAATTCGATGTGACAGTCACGGACAGCCACGGTGCGACCGCCATCAAGACGATCACCGTCGATATCCTCGGATCGAACGACGCGCCTGTCATCGCGGATTCCCATGCAACTGGCAGCATCATCGAAGCGGGTGTCGGCACGAACGGCATTGCGACGATTTCCGATACGCTCGTGAAGTCGGATGTCGACTCCGACGACAATGCGGCCAACGATTTCTGGGGTGTCGGCAACCCTTGGCTGACCACGGACAACGGCAAGTATGGTTCCCTTTCGATAGACCAGGCCGGCAAGTGGACCTACACGCTCGACAACAGCCGTTCGGATACGCAGGGCCTGTCTGCGGGCAAGGTTGTCACCGAGACCTTCCAGGTGTGGGTCACCGACAGCCATGGCGAAAGGGATGTGCAGAACGTTGTCATCACCATTACCGGCACGAACGATGCGCCGGTCATTACCGGCGGCACGACGAGCGCAACGGTCACTGAGGCCGGCGCCGGCACCAATGGCGATGCGAGCGAGAGCGGCACGCTGACCAAGACGGACGTCGACAGCGACGACAACAGCGGCAACGACAGCTGGTCGGTGGTCGCCTCCGGCAGCCAGACTCAGGACGGCTCCTCGGTGAAGGGTGTCTACGGCAAGCTTTCCGTCGACCAGGCCGGCAAGTGGACCTACACGCTCGACAACGGCCTGCCGGCAACCCAGGCTCTGAAGAACGGCGACAATAAGCTTGAAACCTTCACGGTTCAGGTCACCGATAGCCACGGCGCAACCGACACCCAAACCGTTACCATCACGGTGCGTGGAACGAACGATGCTCCGGTCGCCAACGACGACACCTTCACGGCAAGCGAAGACGGCGTTTCCTCTCATGCTTCGTCGGGGAGCCCGCTGGTAGTCGGCAACGTTCTCGCCAACGACACGGATGTCGACAGCGCCAGCCTGAACGTCACTGGCATTTCGAACGTGACGGTCAATACCGCCAGCGGCACCGGCCTGACGCTTTCTGTGGCGAGCGAAGGAAACGGCGTCTACAAGATCGCCACGAACTTCGGCGACGCCCACATGTCCGTCGGCTCGAATGGCGACGTCAAGATCTGGTCCGACAGCGGTGAGGATCCGTTCAAGGCGCTGGGTGTCAACGAGACCGCGACCATCAAGTTCAACTACACGGTTTCCGACGGCAGCAGCAGCGACACGGCGAGCGCGACCATCACGGTCCAGGGCTCCAACGACAACCCGGTGGCTGTCGATGACACGACGCTGGGCGGCGTTGCGGCCACCTATCGCGACAACTTCAACAATTCCGGAACGGACGGCTGGACCTTCGTCAAGCTCTCGGGCAATCCGAGCTGGTCGATGAACGGCAGCAGCCTCGTCGAGCGGACCGACTCGTCCTCCAATGACGGCAACGGCATCGCGCTCGCACCGGCAAACAGCCTGCCGGCCGGCAGCAAGTCCTACACGATCGAAGTCGATGGCGATCCAAACACCGGCAATGGCAACCCCAAGTCCAACCAGGCGCTTGGCGTGGTCTTCGGCTATCAGGACTCGACCCACTACTACCGCGCCTACTGGAAGGATTTCGGCACCGAGTACGCCGACGAGGGCACCCACCGCGATCTCGTTCTCGAGCGCGTGGATGGCAATCAGGTCACGGTCCTCGACATTGTCGACAAGGCCAACCTCGGTCCCAACACGATACACTTCAAGGTCGAGGTGGATGGCGACGGTATCAATGTCACGGTGCAAGGCAACGGCCAGCCCGTCGTTCTCCATAGCTCCGACGTTCCGGCGCTCGGCGGATACGGCGTGTACACTGATGACAACGATGACGGCATTGCCTACGACAACTTCACGGCATCGACCGGCGGCGGCCCGATCACGACCGCCGAGGACACCTCGCTGACGATCAAGGCTGCCGACCTGCTGGCGAATGACAGCGATGTCGACGGCGACACGCTGAGCCTCGTCAGCGTCAGCGGCGCCTCCGCGCACGGCGGTACGGTAACGCTGAACAACGGCGTCATCACCTACAACCCTGCCGCCAACTACAACGGCAAGGATACGTTTACCTACACCGTCAACGACGGCCATGGCGGCACCGCGACGGCAACAGTCACCGTCAATGTCACGCCGGTCAACGACGCGCCGACGGCGGTCACCCTGACGGGCGTCGTTTCCTCCATCGACGAAAACACGGTCATCGGAGCCGGCATCAAGGTCGCGACGCTCGGTGTTGTCGACGACGAGCAGGGCACCAACAACTACTCGCTTTCGGGCGCCGACGCGGCTTCCTTCGCGATCAAGAACGGCAACCTCTATTATGTCGGTGGGTCGCCGAACTTCGAGGCGAAGTCGTCCTACAGCGTCACGGTCAACGTCAACGATCCTACCGTCGGTGGTCCGATCGACGCATCGGCGAACTTCACGCTCAACGTCAACGATGTCAACGAAGCGCCGACGGCGGTGACCTTCTCGAATGTCGTCACATCGATCGACGAGAACACCGCAGTCGGTCCCGATGGCATCAAGGTTGCGACGCTCGGCGTGGTCGACGATGCGCTCGGCACCAATGGCTACTCGCTTTCGGGCGCCGACGCGGCATCCTTCGCGATCAAGAACGGCGCTCTCTATTACGTGGGCACCTCACCGAACTTCGAGGCGAAGTCGTCCTACGACGTCACGGTCAATGTGAACGATCCGACCGTCGGTGGTCCGGTCGATGCGTCGAAGAACTTCACGCTTGTTATCAACAACGTCAACGAGGCACCTGTCGGCGTCAACGACGAAAACGCGGTGCTGGAGAACAAGACCGTCGTTTCGAGCCAGAGCGTGCTTGCGAACGATACAGACCCGGATGCCGGCGATACCGGTCATCTCGCGGTCAGCGCCATCAAGGGCTTCAATGACGGCGTCGCTGCGTCCGTCACCGCGGCCGGCACTGTCAGCCATGGAAAGTATGGTGATCTGGTCATCAAGGCTGACGGCACCTACCAATACACGGCGAACGCTCTCGCCGCCGAGGTGCTTCCGAAGGGTGCTCAGGTCGACGATACCTTCACCTACACGGTCAAGGATCCGTCCGGACTGACGTCCACGGCAACCCTGACCATTCACGTCACGGGCGATAACAATATTCCGCTTGTCGGGGTCATCTCGCCTGTGAACGACGTCAATGAGCTGCCGGATGCCCATGCCCAGGCTGTCAATGTTTCAGGACAGCTGATGGTTGCGGATTTCGACGTCGGCGATACCGAAACGCCCTCCGTGACCGGCGCTACGGCAACATGGACCGGCGGTGTCCTGACGCCGGAGCTTGCGGCCGCCCTTACCAACGCAGCTGCCCTGACCTTCGGATCGTCGCCGATCTCGAACGGCAGCGTCTCGCTCATCAACTGGAGCTACCATCCGGGCGCACAGAACCTCGATTTCCTGGGCGCTGGTCAGACGATTACGATCAAGTACGACATCCAGGTCAGCGACGGCACGACCGCGACCCCATCCTCGATTACCGTTGTCATCCATGGCACCAACGACGCGGCGGTTATCGGCGGCACGACGACGGCCAGCCTGACGGAAACCGACGCGCCGCTGAGCACATCGGGACAGCTGACGATCACCGACGTCGACAGTGCTGCGACCTTCGTGCCGCAGACGGACGTTGCCGGCACGAACGGCTACGGCAAGTTCACGATCACCGCGAACGGCGCCTGGACCTATGTAGCCAACTCGGCGCACAACGAGTTCGTCGCCGGCCAGCACTACACCGACAGCGTGACGGTGACGTCCGCCGACGGCACGACGACGACGCTGAAGGTCGACATTCTCGGCACCAACGACGCAGCGGTCATCGGCGGCACGACCTCCGTCAATCTGACGGAAACCGACGTTCCGCTGAGCACATCAGGACAGCTGACGATCACCGACGTCGACAGTGCGGCGACCTTCGTGCCGCAGACGGACGTTGCCGGCACGAACGGCTACGGCAAGTTCACGATCACCGCGAACGGCGCCTGGACCTATGTAGCCAACTCGGCGCACAACGAGTTCGTCGCCGGCCAGCACTACACCGACAGCGTGACGGTGACGTCCGCCGACGGCACGACGACGACGCTGAAGGTCGACATTCTCGGCACCAACGACGCAGCGGTCATCGGCGGCACGACCTCCATCAATCTGACGGAAACCGACGCTCCGCTGAGCACATCAGGACAGCTGACGATCACCGACGTCGACAGTGCTGAGACCTTCGTACCGCAGACCGACGTTGCCGGCACGAACGACTACGGCAAGTTCACGATCACCGCGAACGGCGCCTGGACCTACGTGGCCAACACGGCGCACAACCAGTTCGTCGCCGGCCAGCACTACACCGACAGCGTGACGGTGACGTCTGCCGACGGCACGACAACGACGGTGACGGTCGATATCCTCGGCACCAACGACGCGGCAGTTATCGGCGGCACGACCTCGGTCAACCTGACAGAAACCGACGCGCCGCTGAGCACATCAGGACAGCTGACGATCGCCGACGTCGACAGTGCTGCGACCTTCGTGGCGCAGACGGACGTTGCCGGCTCGAACGGCTACGGCAAGTTCACGATCACCGCGGGCGGCGCCTGGACCTATGTGGCCAACTCGGCGCACAACGAGTTCGTCGCCGGCCAGCACTATACCGATAGCGTGACGGTGACGTCTGCGGACGGCACGACAACGACGGTGACGGTCGACATTCTCGGCACCAATGACGCGGCGGTGCTGACACCGGTCGTTGCCAACCTGACGGAAGGTGACACGGCGGCTGTGATTAGCACGTCCGGACAGCTGACGATCACTGACCCGGACAGCCCGGCCACCTTCGTGGCACAGAGCGACGTCTCCAACCCCGGCGGCTACGGCAAGTTCTCGATCGATACGAACGGCAACTGGACCTATACGGCCAATTCCGCGCATGACGAGTTCAAGGCGGGCCACACCTATCAGGAGGTATTCACGGTCTCCTCGGCAGATGGCACAACGACGACGGTGACGGTCAGCATCGGCGGAACCAATGATGCGCCGGAAACCAGCGCGGCATCGGGCAGCGGCATCGAGGATGCATCCTCGATCTCTGTTGCTCTGTCGGGAGGTGACATCGACGGCACGGTCGCATCCTACAAGATCAGCGACCTGCCGTCGAACGGCAAGCTCTACAGCGATGCGGGTCTGACGACCGAACTTCATGCTGGAGACACGGTAAGCGGCTCGACGGTCTATTTTGTGCCGGCCGCGAACTACAACGGCACGACAAGCTTCCATTACGCGGCAGTCGACGACAACGGCCTGGCCGACAGCACGCCGGCGACGGCGACGATCGCGGTGGCCTCGGTCAACGACGCGCCGGTCATCATCTCCAACGGCGGTGGCGATACCGCGGCCATTACGGTCGACGAGAACTCGACGTCGGTCACGACGGTGATGGCGACCGACGTCGATACGCCGGCAGCAAATCTGACCTATTCGATCGTTGGCGGAGACGACCAGAACCTGTTCAAGATCGACGGCTCCGGTAACCTGAGCTTCAAGGACGCGCCGGACTTCGAGCATCCGCTCGATAATGGCGCGAACAACATCTATAACGTCATCGTTCAGGTTTCCGACGGCAACAAGACCGACACCCAGACGCTCAATGTCACGGTCAAGGATCTCCAGGAAAACGTTGCGCCGGTCCTGACTCTGTCGAATAGCGCTTATGTCCTCGATCAGTTCAACCAGCAGGCCTACAACGGCAACGACGGTACCGCGAACTGGAAGACGGACTGGATCGAGTACGGTGAAGACAGCGGCAACGCTGCTACGACCGGCGATGTCCGGGTGAGCAATGGCGCCTTGCTTCTTACCGATACGGATGCAGAGGTCGACACTTTCGGCGATTTTGTCCAGCGTACGGTAGACCTTACGGGCGCGACCCAGGCGACGCTGACCTTCGATTATAAGCGGGTCAGCATGGAGTCCAGCGATGCCATCCATGTGCAGGTGTTGAACAGCAGCGGTAACTGGGTGGAGGTGGCGACCGTCAGCGGTAATGGTCAGGATGACGCAGGCTACACGACTGTAACCGTCAATCTTTCGGCCTACATCTCGTCCGCGACCACGATCCGCTTCTACTCAAATGACGATATCGATGACGGCGACAAGGTCTTCATCGACAACGTCAAGATCGAATACACGACGACGCCGACGTTCATCGAAGGCGGTTCGGCTGTTGCGGTCGTTACCAACGCCGTGATTGCCGATGCCGACGCCAACATGAGCTCGGCCACCGTCAAGCTGACCAACGGCCAGGCAGGCGACGTGCTTTCGATCGCCGGCCAGGCAACCACGACCGGCACGATCGGCGGTATCGCCTACAGCATCAGCGGCAACACCGTTACCTTCACCGGTTCTGCCACCAAGGCTGCTTACGAAGCTGCGATCGAAGCCGTCCGCTTTGCGAACAGCTCGGAAAACCCGAACGGCGCTGACCGTACCTTCCAGGTTGTGGTCAACGACGGTCTGAACTCCAATACCGCGACGGCGATCGTCCACGTGACGGGTGTCAACGACGCGCCGGTCAATACGGTTCCGGGCTCCGCGGTCACGGCGGCGGAAGAAACCAGCACGGCGATCACCGGCCTTTCCGTCTCCGACGTGGATGCCGGCTCCTCGACGCTGACGACGACGCTCTCGGTGGCGCACGGCACGCTGACGCTTGCAGCATTTAACGGTGCATCCGTGATCGGCAGCGGAACCGGCACCGTAACGCTGAGCGGCACGCTTGATCAGATCAATGCCGCGCTCGCCGGCAACAACGTCTCCTACAAGGGCGATCTGAACTACAGCGGTTCCGACACGCTGACGATGACGACCAGCGATGGCGGAAACACGGGCACCGGCGGCGTCAAGACCGACACCGATACGGTCTCGATCACGGTGACGCCGGTCAACGATGCTCCGGTGAACACCGTTCCGGCTGCGGCTGTCGCCGCGACCGAAGATACCAGCAAGGCGATCACCGGCCTGTCCGTCACCGACGTCGATGCGGGCTCCTCGATCGTCACGACGACGCTCTCGGTGCAGCATGGCACACTGACGCTCGGCGCGGTCGGCGGCGGCGCTTCGATCAGCGGCAACGGAAGCGATACCGTGACGTTGAGCGGCACCATTGCCCAGATCAATGCGTCCCTTTCCGGCAGCAACGTCTCATACAAGGGCGAGCTGAACTACAACGGCGCCGACACGCTGACGATGACGACCGACGACGGTGGCCACAACGGTTCCGGCGGCGCCAAGATCGACAGCGACACGGTCTCGATCACGGTGGGCGCGGTAAATGATGCTCCGGTCGTCTCGAACCTCGTCGTCACCGAGAGCGGCATCAAGTTCACGCTCACGGATCCGGACAGCTCCAGCTTTACGCTTGCTTCGCCGTTTGCCACCGCATTCGGCAGCAACCCCGGCCTCCATGTCGGCGACAACACTCTGACGCCGACGGCACAGACCAGTGTTCTCACCGGCACGCTGACTGTCAGCGACGGATCAGCCAGCGACGATGTCGTCAACGTCATTCTCGGCAAGAGCGGCGGCGACACGATCGCTGCGGCTGCGGGCTCCAGCTCGACAGCAATCTATGGCTTCGAAGGAAGCGATACTTTGACGGGCGGCAACAGCGCCGACTGGCTATTTGGTGGGGATGGAGATGACACGCTCATCGGCGCGAGCAACGACATCGTTTTCGACGGTGGAGCTGGCACGGATACACTGAAGGTCGCGAGCGGCTTCACCAGTGGGAGCGATGGACAGATCGTTGGTATCGAAAACGTCGTGCTGACATCGAACGGCGCGTTGAACCTCTCCAACCAGACCGAAGACCTTGTCATCACCGGCTCCAGCGGCAATGACACGATCACGGGTGGCAGCGGCAACGATACGATCAGCGGCGGCGGCGGCACCGACACCTTTATCGGCGGCGATGGCATAGACTCGCTTCTGGTTGCAGGCGGCTTCGCTAGCTCCAACAACAATCAGATCCAGACTATCGAAAAGGTTACCCTGACCTCGGCCGGCATCCTCAATCTGTCCAATCAGACGGAAGACCTCATTATCACTGGTTCCAGTGGCAACGACACGATCACCGGCGGCAGCGGCAACGACACCATCACAGGCGGTGGCGGCACCGACACCTTCGTCGGTGGAAGTGGTACCGATACGCTCTTGGTCGCCGGCGGCTTCGTCAGCGCGAATAACAATCAGATCCAGACCATCGAGAAAGTCACGCTGACCTCGGCCGGTATCCTGAATCTGTCCAATCAGACGGAAAGCCTCGTTATCACTGGCTCCAGTGGCAATGACACGATCACCGGCGGTAGCGGCAACGACACCATCACGGGCGGCGGCGGCAACGACACCTTCGTCGGTGGAAGCGGTACTGACACGCTCCTGGTTGCTGGCGGCTTCATTAGCTCGAGCGACATTCAGGTCCAGACGATTGAGAATGTCACCCTGACGTCCAGCGGCACGTTGAACCTCTCCAACCAGAGCGAAGGATTGGTCATCACCGGCTCCACCGGCAACGACACGATCATTGGCGGTAGTGGCGACGATACGATCAACGGCAACGGCGGCGTAGATACTTTCACCGGCGGGAACGGCACTGATACGCTTCTGGTCGCAGGTGAATTTGCCAGCACGAGCAACAGTCAGATCCAGACCATCGAAAAGGTGACGCTCACATCGAGCGGTATTCTGGATCTCTCCAATCAGACCGAGGGATTGGTCCTCACCGGCTTTACTGGCACGGACACGATCACAGGTGGCAGCGGCAGCGATACAGTAATCGGTGGCAGCGGTAGCGACACGCTGAGAGGTGGCGACGGCAACGATACGTTCGTTTTCGACCTGAACGATACCGGCTTCGATACGGTCAAGGATTTCACGAGTGGCGACACTCTGAAGTTCCTCAATTTCGACCTGGCTAACCAGAGTTCCGGAGGCATATCGAGCATTGTCACTGTTACTGATGCAACTCTTGGAAACTCGTCCGGTGACCAAAGTATCAGCGGTGCGGATCTCGTTGTCTTCAACGTAACTGCAAGCTCGGCAAATTCGGAGGCCAAAATAGCGGATTTGCTGGATGGTCAGCGCAGCACGTTCAATGGCGGTGTTTTTGTGCTGGCTTATGACGCCAGCAATCATGTCGCCCTGTATTACAGTTCCGACGCAAACAGCGGCTCGACCAGCACTGTGAAGCTTGTTGCAGTCTTTGACAGCCTTACGAGCGTCACGGATGCCAATGCGCCGAAATTGATAAGCCAGTACTCCCTGCTGTCATCCGCCATCGACCCGATCATCCTCGACCTCGACCACAATGGCGTCGCCCTGACCACGCTCGATCACGGCGTCCAGTTCGACATCAATGCCGACGGCCACAAGGATCAGATCGCCTGGACGGCCGGCAGTGATGGCATCCTGGCCTACGACGTCGATGGCAACGGCAAGATCGACAACGGCAGCGAGATCTTCTCGCCGCACTTCGCCGGCGGCAGCTACGTCGATGGCCTGGCGGCGCTAGCGACTCTCGACAGCAACCATGACGGCAAGATCGATGCGGCCGACGAGGCTTTCTCGAAGCTCACCGTCTGGCAGGACCTGAACCACAACGGCATCACCGACAGCGGCGAACTCTCGAGCCTGGCGGATCATTCGATCAGCAGCATCTCCCTCGATGCGAACGCTGCAAACTCGGAGATCAACGGCCAGTCGATCCTTGCCGACGGCAGCTATACGCTGACGGACGGCTCGACCGGTCACTTCGTCGAGGTCGCCTTCGACACCACGCTTGGCGGCAGCGAAAACGGCAGCAATGCCTACTCGCTGATCGGCAGCGACGGTGACGACATCCTGTCGGGAGCCGGAGGCATGTACACGCTGACAGGCGGGGCAGGGGCTGATACCTTTGTTCTCGACGCCGATGCCCTTGCTGACGTCAAGCTCGCCGACGTGATCACCGACTACAAGGCCAGCGAAGGCGATACGCTCGATGTGTCGAAGCTTCTCGACAGCCTGCTCGGTCATCAGGCCACCGAAGCCGAGGCGCTCGCCAGCGTCAAGACGACGGTATCAGGTGCGGATACCGTGGTCAGCGTCAACGCCAATGGCGGCTGGCACGATGTGGCGGTTCTCCAGAACACCACGGAAGCGGTCAAGATCCTGTACGACGACAAGCACGATACGACGACGGCGCCGCACGTCGGCTGATGCTTGTATGAATCAGCGAAGGAAAAGGCGCCGCTTGGCGCCTTTTCTGCATTCTGGGCTTATCCACGAGCGGTCCACGGCCGAACGCACGTCCTCAGTCGTTGAAACAGAGAAATGGGCTTAGGCACGTCGCTCGTCGCGCGAGCCGCTGCCGGTCATGGGTTGATACCCGCGACCGCGACATCGGAATCGCTCGTTAGGGTGCTTGGCTACTCATTCCCGAGGTGTCGTGTGTGCTTGAAGTCGGCGGGTTCTTCACCGACCGCGTTCTGCCGCCGCTGGCATTGTTCTACCTAGAGAAACTGCGATAGGCCGGCGGATGTGGTCGAGAGCCGATGTCTTGAACGGTCGATTCTGGGCGAGACCGGCATTCACCGGTGCCCAAGCCAGCAACAAAAAAGGGCGCCATGTCGGCGCCCTTCGACTGGTTCTTGCGAACCGATCAGCTCAAGCTGCCGGCAGTCGTGACATCGGAATCGCCTCGTCGCTGTCGCCGCCGCGCTGCATGGCCATTTCGTCGGCGAGTTGGCGGATGTGGTTGAAATCCGTCGGCCCCTCGAAGACCGCGCCGCCGAGACGGATGCCGATGCTCATTGGGGTGCCTTCGTCAGAGAAGGACGCTTCCGCCACCCGCCGGCGGATACGGGTGCCGACATCTTGGGCGTTCTCGACGGTAGCGCCCGGCAGGAACACCCCGAGTTCGTTGGTGGCAAGACGGGCCACCAGGTCGCCCTTTCTGACCGAGGACTGGATGATGGCGGCCAGCGACTGCATGACCGTATCGGCCCATTGCGGGCCGTAGCGCCGACTGATCTCGTCCAGCGTATCGACGACCACGGCGATCATCACGCCGCCGGCGTCGGTGGCGATTCGCTTGCGTCGGTCGATGTAGTGTTCGACGGCCGCGGCAAAGGCCGTTCCGTTCAGCGTCTTCGTTACGGCGTCGTGGCGCGCAGTATAGTTAACGGCTTCCTGTAGTTTTTTGAGTTCGGCGACCTTGAACTGCAAGATCAAGAGCAGCGGAAATGCAACAAAAAGCGAAATTACGCTTGCGCCGACAAATCCCACCAAAATTGGTCGATCCGGCACGAGAAGGTTTAAGATAAGTAAAACGCCGACGGATCCGGCCGCGAAGCAGACAGCGCCGAGGGTGGCGATCCGAAGAGCTGAAACGATTGTGGCGGAAGAGTAACGCTGGCCTAGATTCATCGCGGTCATGTCCGTTTGAAAGTAGTACCAGATAAACAGGTCCGGGCAAAACCCCCGTTAAAAAATCCTGTAAAATTCTTGCTTTAGGCAGTTGTCCACCGCGATTAACTGTTTTGGCACGAATGCTCGCGGTCGCAATTGGAATGTGGAAAGATTGGTGTTACTTATTTGCCGAAGAACAGTCTTTGGTATACGGGTACGCCGTGTGAATCTTTGATGTTGAGGGGCATCGATCTTGTTTAAGGCCAAAAGAATTTTTGCAGCATTGTCTGCGACGGTTGCTTTAAGTTTTTCGTTTTATGCTGATGCCAATGCAATGTCTCTGCAGCAGGCCATCGAAAAGACGATGAAAACGAACCCGCAGATCTTGCAGGCTGCGAAGGATCGTGAAGCTGTCGAGTTTGAACTGCGCCAGGCGCGTGGTCTATACTTGCCTTCCGTAGATCTGGAGAGCGGGATCGGGCGACGTCGCCTGTCGAACGCCAGCTCCGGGTCGCTGCGAGATGATAGTGACTATCTGTCTCCGGGCGATGTTGGTGTGACGATCTCGCAGACACTATACGATGGTGGCAGCCGTCGCGCTCAAGTGCAGCAGCAGGCCTCGCGCGTCGATGGCGCTTCCTTTCGGGTCCTCGAACGCTCTGAGTCGCTCGCCCTCGAAGTGACGCAGGACTACCTGGAATACGTGCTCCAGAACCAGATCGTTGCAGCTGCAAAGCAGAACGTTGCCTTCCACTCGCAGATGGTCGGCGATATCGACGAAAGCATCAAGGGCGGCGCCCTGACGGATGCCGACCGCCTCCAGGGCAGCGAGCGTCTGCAGGCCGCCAAGGCGCGCCTGCGCGAAGCGCTGGAAGAGCTGGAGCAGACGAAGATCCGCTTCCTCCAGGTCGTCGGCGAGCCGATCACCAATACGCAGACGCCGCCATCGGTCGCCAAGTACGTTCCGAAGACACTGAACGATGCGGTGTTCGTCGCCGCCAAGAACAGCCCGCGCATCTATTCGGCCAATGCTGATGTCGATGCGGCCGATGCCGGCGTTCGTGGCGCGCGCGCCAACTACATGCCGAAGGTCAACCTCGAAGGCACCGCCCGCGTCGGCAACGATATCGACGGCGACGAAGGCAACACCAACGACTATCAGGTTCGCGTCGTTGCACGTTGGAACCTTTATCGCGGCGGCATCGATGTTGCTCGCGAGCAGGAGCAGATTCGCCGTGCCGGCGAGCAGCGTTACAATCTCGCCCAGGTGCAGCGCGAAGTCGAAGAGTCGGTCCGTTCTGCCTGGAATGAGCGCGTCAGCCGTGGCGAGCTATCCGGGATCCTCAACAAGCAGGCCTCGATCAACAACCAGCTCGTCGGCTCCTACCGCGAGCAGTTCAAGGTCGGCCAGCGCTCGTTGCTCGACGTGCTCGATGCGCAGAACACCCGCTTCAACACACAGGTTCTCGCCGACACCGCGCGCGTCGCGTCGCAGTTTGCCGAGTACAAGATCCTGGCGGCCTCGGGCAATCTGCTTCAGACGATGAAGCTGAAGCCGGTCGAGCAGTCCAAACCTTATGCGCGGGAAGAGTTTGTTGTCCCCGCGGGCGTCGCGAATCCCGGATACGTCGAGCTTGATTCTCATCAGAAAGCCGGCATGCCCCTGGACCTCCTAGCGCCAATTCGACAGCAGTAGTCGACATGGCCATGGAACAATGCTGAACGTAGCGCTCGAGACCTCCAGCAGCACACCGCTGCAGACATTCAAAGCCGCATTCAAGTCCGTGGCTGCGTTCTATGGCCGACCAAGCTCCGACACGGTCCTCTTCTCCGGTCTTCCGGACGAGGTGACCGAGTCGCTTGAGCTGGATGATGTCGAGCGCATGGCCGAGCGCATCGGCCTGCAGGTGATCAAGCATCAGGAGCGTGAATGCCGCCAGGGCAATTTCGATTGCCCGGCGATCGTCGCCTTTGCGGATGGCAGCGTGCTGCCGCTGCTTGAGATCGCCGAGGACGGCTCCTATGTCACGGATATCGTTCCGATTGCCGGCAACGCGATCCGTCTGACGCGGGAAGAATTTCTGGCGCTGAAGCCGCAACTGGCCTTTGCCTTTACGCTCTACTATCAGAACGCCTCGGAAGAGGCGCTCGTCGGCAATGCCGTCGAGATCGAGAAGCGGCATTGGCTGGCGACGACGCTTGCGCCTTATTGGCGCACCTATGTGCGTGTCATGGTCGCGGCGCTGTTTATCAACCTGATCGCGCTCGGATCGCCGCTCTTTACCATGAACGTCTACGATCGGGTGCTGCCGAACAAGGCGATCTCGACGCTCTGGGTCTTGGCCGCGGGTATTTCGCTCGCCTATATTTTCGACTTCCTGCTGAAGACGGCGCGCTCGTCGCTGATCGATTATGCGGGCCGCAAGGCGGACCTGCGCCTCTCGCAGCTGCTTTTCGACAAGGTGCTCAATTCGACGCTTGCTTCGCGGCCGATGTCGACGGGCGAATATGCCAACCGCGTGACGCAATATGAGTTCGTCCGCGAGTTCTTCACGTCGAACACCATCGGCGTGCTGATCGACAGTCTGTTTGTCTTCATCTTCCTGGGCGTCATTTATCTGATCGCCGGCTGGCTTGTGGTTATCCCGGCCGTGGCGTTCGTCTTGTCGGTTGTCATCGGCCTCTATGCGCAGGCGGCGATCGGCAAGCGTATGGCGACCGCTGCCAACGAGGCATCGCGCCGCCAGTCGCTGCTGGTGGAAACGATTTCGACGATCGAAACGCTGAAGAGCCTGCGCGCCGAAGCGACGATGCTGCGCCGCTGGCAGGAGCTCACCAAGTATTCGAGCCGCACCAGCGAGGATATCAAGCATATCTCGACGAATGCGATCAACCTGACGATGTTCATCCAGCAGATGGTGAGCGTCCTGATCGTGATTGCCGGCACCTACGAGTTCTCCGAGGGGCGGATTGCCATGGGCGCGATCGTCGCGACGGTCATGCTGGCGAGCCGTGCCGGCGCGCCGCTCGGCCAGATCGCCATGACGCTGGCGCGCTTCCGCCAGGCAACCATGTCACTGCGCATCCTCGACAAGATCATGGAACAGCCCGACGACCGCCCGTCGACTGTCGGCTTCGTCAACCGGGAGATCACCCGCGGCGCATTCAGTTTCCAGGACGTGTCGTTCCAGTATCCGGGCTCGGACTATCCGGTCATCAGCAAGCTGTCCTTTACCGTGAAGCCCGGCGAGCGGATCGGCATCATCGGCCGCATCGGCTCGGGCAAGACCACCCTCGGTCGCTTGCTCGACGGGCTGTTTTGCCCTTCGGGCGGTCGCGTGCTGATCGATGGCGTCGATATCCGCCAGTATCATATGGCCGAAGTTCGCTCGGCGGTCGCCGTGGCCGGCCAGTCTTCCGATCTCTTCTCTGGAACGGTCAAGGAAAACCTGCTTATCGGGCGTGCCGACGCAACCGACGAGGAACTCCTCGAGGTCGCTCGCATGACCGGCGTCGACGAGTTTGTCGGCAACCATCCCCGCGGCTTCGACATGCCGGTCGGCGAACGCGGCACCAACCTGTCGAGCGGCCAGAAGCAGGCGCTGACGATCGCCCGCCTGCTGCTCACGAAACCGAAGATCGTCTTTCTCGACGAGCCGTCCGGCGCCATGGATCTGGCGACCGAGCGCAACCTGATTGCGCGCCTGTCGCAGGCGATCAGCCGCGACACAACACTCCTGATCGCTACCCATCGCTACAGCATGCTTGAGCTCGTCGATCGCCTGATCGTCGTCGACAAGGGCCGGATCATCGCCGACGGGCCGAAGAATGCGGTCATCGAAGCCATGCAGCGCAAGCCGGCGGGGGCGCAGTCATGAGCCTCAGCAATCGCCACGACAATCCTCCGCTTCTTGCTCGCGGTATCCTGGCACTGGTGGCTCTCGTCATTGCGAGCTTCATCGCCTGGGCGGCAATCGCTGACATCAACGAGATCGCCCGCGGTGAGGGCAAGGTCATTCCCGTCTCGAAGACGCAGATCATCCAGTCCTCGGAGCCCGGCGTCGTCCAGCAGATCGCCGTCGTACTCGGTCAGGTGGTTCGCAAAGGCCAGCTGCTCGTTCAACTCGACAACACCACAACGACATCCACGCTTGGCGAGTCCGTTGCCAAGGCGCGGGCTCTGGGTGCCAAGGTTGCACGGCTGAAGCTCGAGGAGGCCGGCCAATACGACGCCGCGTTCGTCTGCCCCGAAGAAATCATGTCGGTCGCCAAGGACGTCTGCAGCAACGAGGAGAAGCTCTTCGCCGCTGATCGCGCGAGCTACCAGAACAAGCTCGGGGTGTTGCAGGAACGCGTCCGCCAGCGCGAGAACGAACTGAGCGAAGCGCACGCCAATATCGATCGGCTGGAGCAGAATATCGAAGGAGCGCAGCGCCAATACGACCTCATTCATCCGTTGGCCCAGAAAAAGCTGGTCGCCCAGACGGAAGTGCTGAAGACCGAGCGCGATCTCACCGATCAGCAAGGCCAGCTTAAGGTCTACCAGGAAAGCATAGACCGCCTGCAGGCCGCGGTGCAGGAAGCCAAGCTGCAGCTCGGCGATCTTGCCCTCGAACTGCGCCAGCAGGCGCTGATGGACAAGGCGCAGGCGCTGGCCGAACTCTCCGTCGTCGACGAGACGATCCGCGGCGCGTCCGACCGCGTCAAGCGTACCGATATCCGCTCGCCGGTCGACGGCATCGTCAACACGCTTGAGGTCAACACCATCGGCGCCTATGTCGATCCGGGCCGCGTCATCGCCGGCATTGTGCCGACCGCCGACACGCTGCTCGTTGAAGCGAAGATTTCGCCGCGCGATGTCGCCTTCGTGCGCCGCGGCCAGCCGGCCGTCGTCAAGATCACCGCCTATGACTTCTCGATCTTCGGCGGCCTCGAGGGCATCGTCGAGAACATCTCTGCCGATAGTCTTGTGGAGAAGGAAAAGGGCGAGACCTACTATCTGGTGCAGGTCAAGACCGACAAGTCCGCCCTGGAGCGCAACGGCAAGTCCTACCCGATCATCCCCGGCATGGTCGCATCGGTCGAGATCATGACCGGCAACAAGACGGTGCTGAGCTACCTGATGAAACCGATCAACAAGGCGCGCAGCGAAGCGCTGACGGAGCGATAGATGTTGATCGTCAAGCCAAGCAGCAATGCCCTCTCCGAACTCGAGCCGATTGAAGAGCCATTGCCTGCCATCGCCGCCGACGAGATCGAGCCGCGCTTCCGGGCGGTCGTCGGTCGGGGCGGCGAGCGTCGCGGCATCCGTCTCGAGGGGATCTACTGGGATGGCCTCGGCCGCATGTCGTCGGCGGGCAAGATGAGCACGGCCGACCTCGTGCACTACACCGCCTCGCAGATGCCGGAGTCCGGCAACCTTGCCTCGCTGCTGCGTGTGCTCAGCTTCAAATGGGCGCTCCGTCGGCTGGATACCGTCGAGGACGCCTCATCGATGGCTAACGTCAACGCCATCATTCAGGCGTCGCCATCGCCGACAATCCTGCTGACCCAGGAAAAGAAGATCCAGCTCTTCAACGATCCCTTCCTGACCATGCTCCGCCAGCGCCTGCCGCTTGGCGATGCGGCGCAGTTGACGAAGACCTTGCGGTTCTCGATCGATACACAGATCGACGAGGCGATCGCTACGCTCTATCGCAACCGAGGCAAGACGCTGAACACCGGCTTCACGATTGCCGTCGGAGCGGCCTCGATGAAAGGCCAGATCAATCTGGCTCTCGCACCGACGCACGAGAAGCCGATGCTGATTGGCTACGTCTCGCGCTACTGATCGCTAAATGCGGACATGGAAAAGGCGGCTGAAATTCAGCCGCCTTTCCGTTGCCCCAGCCATGGTTACTTCAGAACGCCACGCCTTCGCCCGGAGCGACCTTTTCCAACGGCATGGCCGAAGCCACTTGTTTGGCGCCGGTGCGCGTTCCGTGGAGGTAGCCCTTGCCGTCCGCAATCGAATAGAGCGGAACGTAGTCGGGTAGTTTCGTGTCCGGCAGCACCTCGTCACGCATGTTGTCGAGGATGAAGCGGTTGTCGTTGACCGCGACGGAAAGCACCGCGTGGTAGAAGTGGCGCCTCTGATCAAAAAGGACGACAACGGACATGTCCTTGAGGTCGACGCCTTCGGCATGCAGAGCCGCCATCTTCAGGATTGCAAAGTCTTCGCAATCGCCCTGCTGGCGCGAGAGGGTTTCGGCCGGCGTCGCCCAGTAATCCGCCACCTTGTAGGTGTCGATGTCGCGGCTGTAGCGGATCGTGTGGTTGATGGTGACATTGACCGCGTTCAACTTGTCGCGGATCGAGGACTGCGACGTCTTGGCAAAGGCAACCTTGATCGCCGTCGTCGTTTCGGAGCATTGAGCCGGGTTGCAGTCAATGGCGGTCCCATCAGTCATTTCCGACAGCGAAGGTGCGAATTTCTTTAATGCGGCGAGCCGCTTGAAAGGGATGGCGACGGTTCCAAACGCAGCAGTGCCGGTCGGCGCGGCAATCGTCGCGCGCGCGACCGGCTGTTCCGGCGCGACGCTCTCCTTGACCCAGCCGGCTGGCTCAGGCTGCAGCGTTCGGGTCAGTGCGGCCACATCGATGGCGGCGATGGTCTTTGCGATATCGTTCGTCGCCAGGCTAACGAGGCTGGCAACGCTGCCGAAGGTCAGCGCGCGCGCCGCATCGGCTGCGAAATCGGCGGAGTACATCGCGCTTGAAATCTGTGGGGACGGCAGGACCGACGCGCCGGAAAGACTCGGTGCAACACTGGCCGCAAATGCAGCCAGAGTAAAAGCGGCAATGTTGTTTGTTATTATACTGCGCTTCATGAAGTCGTCGCCTCTTCTTGGGTGAGGACAACGTACAAAACAGCTATAAAAATCAGGTATTTAAGCGTGGATAAGGGTGGGATAAATTATCCGTTCAAAAGAACATAAAAGTTTAGTGTGTCCATCAACCAAGTTTGGGCGAAGGGTTTGCTTTCGCGGGTCGCTTGTGCAGATATGAACCCCTGCCAAAAGGCCGGAAAAGGCCGTGATTGAGAGAGTGGGGAAACGGTGAAGGTGCATTTGATCGAGCAGGCGCAACGCGCGCATGGTTTACGCGCGGCACGGCGTGCGCCGCCTCAGGAAGGCGCCGGCCCCTTGAAACTGACCAAATCCGTCCTCGCGGTGTCGATCGTCGTCGCCTGCGGTGCGCTCTTGGGATGCCAGTCCGACGTCGATGGCATCGCCAAGAACGTCAAGACTAATGACATCAAGGCACCTTCGAGCGAGGTTGATGAGAGCTTTGGCGAAACCGGAGCGGAAATCACTCTGCTGCTGCCGAGGGGCACGGCGGGTATTTATGAGGGCACTGCGCGTGACGTGCGTGACGGCGCCGGCCTCGGCGTCGGCGAACTCGGCGGCAACCAGGTCTTTGTGAAGGTCGTCGACGTAGCCTCCGGCGCACCTGCCGCCGCGACGGCCGTGAGCGCCGCCAAGGCGCGTGGTTCCGTGCTTCTCGTTAGCTATGCATCGCCGGCCGTCACCGCGGCTGTCGCCGCGATCCCTGCCGATCAGCGGCCGCCTTTGCTCAACCTCGGCGCGCCCGTGCCGCCAACATCGGGAAATGTCTACAACTTCATTTCCGATGAGATCGACAGCGCCATCGAGGGTGTGCGGGCAGCCGCTGTCAGCGGCCACAAGAAGGTGGTGGTTTTTGCGCAGACTGATTTTCCGGCTGCAGGCGAGGAACGTCTGGCAAGCGCCATCCGCGCCGGCGGCGGCACATATCTGGGGCTCACCCGTTACGATCTGACCGATGCTGCGGCTGCGGACGCCGTCAAAAGGAGCGCTGCCAATCTCCAGAATGCCGACACCGTGCTCGTCCTGGGCAAGACGGTTATCACGACGACCATTGCCGGAGCCATAAAGGCGAGTGGCAAGACGAACGTGACCTTCGTCGGCACCAATGCCTGGCCGCCGCAGACACACTCGAATCCCTCCGTCGCCGGCACCGTGATCGCCATGGTCGAGCCCGAGGGCGCGACGATGATCGCCGAGCGCTATCAGCGTCACTACAAGCGGACGCTCTCCACCGATGCGGCTTACGGCTATGACGCCGTGGCGGTCGCCTCGGGCATCGTCCGGACAAAGGGGCCGGAAGGGGTGAACGCGCAGAACCTGACCAGCAAAGTCGGATTCCGCGGCGTGACCGGTCTCTTCCGACTGATGCCAACCGGCACCGTGGAGCGCAAGATGAGCCTCTATTCCCTCAGCGGCGGCAAGCTCACCTTGCTCGGCGCCACGCCGGCCTCGTTCTGATAGCCGCATTCCTGGGTCATCAATCCAAGGATAAATCCGCTATCATCCGGCGTCCGCGCATCGAGAATAGGCCGGCAGGTGCGTATCCTTTGCCCGGCATAAGGGTAGGCTTTCGCACGCCAGCCCCTCCTGAGAGGCGGCCGATCGCCCGAGAATCCAGCCCTCACGGAGATTCCCGCCGCTGTCACTCAGGAGTCAGGGCAGGAATTCACGTCAAACGGCCAGACTTGCGTTTTCTCTCACTTGGCTGCCTCGTCGGCGCCAAGCAGGTAGCCTCCGTCCCAGTGATAGATTTGCTTGTCGTCGACGGTCACCTTGACGACCGCCTGGAAACCGGCGAGCGTTCCGCTGCCGGCATGAAACGCACAGGTTCCCTGCATCGGGCTGGCGGTGTCGTAGGTGACGCAGTACCCGACCGCCGTGTCTCCGTTTCCGACGGCAATAACTGCCGCGCTACTGCCGAAAAGAGGGCTACCGGTCACCGGCCCATAGTACAAGATCTTGGTGCCCGCCGGGATCGCCGCGAGGTTCGATTCCGTAATCGTGCAGAAGCTCGGCGTCTGGCCGGTGTACTGGCTACATTCCTTGGAAATCTTCAGCGGTTGCATAGCCGGTGCGGCGGACGCCACGGAAGCCAGTGCCAGGATGGCGCCAGCCGACAGGATCAACAGTCTGCTCATTGCCTTGTCCCCCAGTCGAATGACTGTCGAAAATTGTACTCTCTATCGCCTCGCCTCGCAATTCGCCGCTGGGCGAGGGTTGCCATGCCTCGCCACCGCCTTCTTGCAACGACCGGTACGCTAAGGCCGTGCAGCCGCAAAGAAGGGCTCCGGGCTCTCCACTTCGATCAGCCGTCGGCGTTCGATCTGCCAGAACCGGTTGCCGATGGCGCGCACGAAGCTGCGGTCGTGGGAGACGACGAGGCAACTCGCCTGATGGGCCATGAGTTCGCCCTCCAGCGCTTCCTGTCCGTCGATGTCGAGATGGTTTGTGGGTTCATCGAGCAGATAGAAGTTCGGTTCCGCCAGCCGCAGAACCAGCATGCCGAGCCGCGCCTTCTGGCCGCCCGAAAGCCGCCCGACCGGACGCGCCTGCATGTCGATGCTCATACCGGCGCCCGCCAGCAACCCGCGAGCCCGCTGGTCGCCGACATCGAAGCGGCGAATGATCGTCTCCATCGGCGTATCGCTGTCTTTCAAGTCGGCAAGCGCCTGGTCGCTATAGCCGAGCACCAATGAAGGGGTGGCCTTGATGCCGTCCTGCGCCGTCTCTGCGCTGGTGATCGCTTTCCGAAGCATCGCGATCAGCCGCGATTTGCCGGCGCCGTTCTCCCCGAGCAGGACGATCCGGTCGCCCTGGCAGATGAACTGCTTGCCGGTGCGGAAGAGCGCAATGCCATCCGGGGTACGGACCTCCGCGTCGTCGAGTGTCACAAGCACCTTGGCATGCGTGCCGCGGTTGGCGAGCCTGATCGCACCCGCCGATCGCTCGAGGTGAGCGGGCTTGGCCGCATCCTCCAGCTTCTCGGCGCGCTGCTTCAACTGCTTGGTCTTGACGACAAGCAGGTCGCTGCCGGAGTTGATGCCGATATTGTTGAGCTTCGCCGCCTGCTTGCGCAGTTGCTCGGCCGTCTTCATGTCGCGCTCGTAGCGCCTCCGGTCGGCCGCATCCACTTCGTCCAATGCGGCCCGCGCCCGGCTGTAGGGCAGGGAGAAGACCTGCGACTGCTCCGGCCGCAGGAACAGCGTACGATTGGTGACGGCATCGAGAAAGGCGCGGTCGTGACTGGAGATGATCACAGGCACATCGCGGGGCAGGGCATTCAGCCAATCCTCAAGGGCGGCAATCTTGGCGAGATCGAGGTGGTTTGTCGGTTCGTCGAGCAGCAGCGCATCCGGCTCCATCACCCAGGTCCGCGCCAGCATCGCCAGTCGCTGCCAGCCGCCGCTGAGCTGCCCGACGGGCCGGCTGCGCAAGGATTCCGGCACATCGAGAGAATCCAGCACGATGTCGACGCGCCAGCTTTCGTTCGCCTGCTGATCTGCTGGCAGTGCCTGCAGCACGGCATCGTGGAAAGCTACATCAAGCAGCTTGGCCGGCACGTCCTGCTCGACATAGCCGATCGTCAGCCCGCGCGAGCGCGTGATGTCGCCCTGGGTTGCCTCCAGTGCCCCTGAAATGCAGCGGAGCAGGGTGGACTTGCCGCGGCCGTTGGCGGCAACGAGCCCGAGACGGTCGCCGGGATTGATGACGAGGTCGAGTTTGGCGAAAAGCGGTGCGCTAAGTGTGACGCCGAGATTGCGGATATTGATAAGGGTCATGATCTTGCTCTGGTCTTGCCGAACGATCACACGAGCGAGGGCATGCAGCCGTCATCGCGTGCGTGTGCTCAAGCTCGGTGGATGAGGAATTGCAGACGAGCAGAATGCCCGAACTGCTGCCACGAGAGGCAGACCAGGAAGAAAGTTTGTGAGAAACGGTCTCTGGTCACCCCTGCAAACGCATTTGCAGGGCGTTGACGGGGCCACGTTGCCGGTTGAACCGGAAATAGTAATTTTGCACGCGACCCTCCTTTCTCTTTGAGTGCATAGGCGAAATACCATCCGGCAGGAAAAAATGCAATCGAGGCGGTTGTATCCAGGCCTTCGGCGGGCGGACCGCAGGCCAACTTGCGCAAGGCGGCTTGGTTGTTGTAAGCGGCCCTGACAGGTAAAATTCTGAACTCCAGGAGAAGCGCCATGGCAGGCGGTGACGACGAATACGTCTATGACGAAGTGACGGGTGAATGGCGTCCGGCTTCCGAATTGGCCGCCGGGCAGGGAAATGCCGAGGTCCGGGACGCTTCCGGAAACGTCCTCAGGGATGGCGATTCCGTCACCCTCATCAAGGACCTGAAGGTGAAGGGCGCCAATCAGACGCTGAAGCAGGGCACGGTCATCAAGTCGATCAGGCTGACGGACAATCCTGACGAGATCGATTGCCGCCACGACGCCATCAAGGGCCTTGTGCTGCGCACGGAATTTGTCCGTAAGCGCTAGGTGGTGTGCCCGTCGTTGGGCGGAAGGGCGATAACGCCCTTTCCCTCAGCGCTTCAAGCTGCCGAGAATACCGCGCACCAACGCCCGACCGACCTGTGTCGCCACCGTCCGGGCAACGCTTTTCATCGCGGCTTCCACGACCGTTTCACGCTGATAGCCGGAGGACCGGGCGCGACCTTGGCTCTTGGCCTGCGGCTCGTTGTCGTCGTCACCGAAGCCCGGCAGGGTCCAGCGACCCGAGGCGCTGCCTTCGGTCGGTTCTGTCGGCTGCACCTGCTTGGCGGCATCGGAGTCCGACGCCTTCTTCGCGCGTGCCGCCAGAATCTCGAAGGCGGACTCGCGATCGAGGTCTTCATCATAGACGCCGAGCACGGGGCTCCTGTCCATGACCTGCTGACGCTCCGCATCAGTCAGCGGACCGACACGTCCGGACGGCGGGCGGACCAGCGTCCGCTCGACGATCGAGGGCGAGCCCTTTGCCTCCAGCGTCGACACCAGCGCCTCTCCGGTGCCGAGCGTGGTGATGACGGTGGCGCAGTCGAAGGCAGGGTTGGGGCGGAAAGTGTCGGCAGCGGTCTTCACCGCCTTCTGCTCGCGCGGCGAATAGGCGCGCAACGCGTGCTGCACGCGGTTGCCAAGCTGCGCGAGCACCGTTTCCGGCACATCGAGCGGATTCTGCGTCACGAAATAGACGCCGACGCCCTTCGAACGGATGAGGCGAACGACCTGCTCGACACGCTCCAGCAGCACCTTCGGGGCGTCGTTAAAGAGCAAGTGCGCCTCGTCGAAGAAGAAAACGAGGTTCGGCTTCTCGGGATCGCCCACTTCAGGCAACTCCTCGAAGAGTTCGGAAAGCAGCCACAGCAGGAAGGTCGCGTAGAGCCGCGGGTTCATCATCAGCTTGTCGGCTGCAAGCACCGAGATCTGGCCGTAGCCGCGGTTGTTGGTCCGCATGATGTCGGTGATTTTCAGCGCCGGCTCGCCGAAGAAATGCTCGGCGCCCTGCTGCTCCAGCACCAGCATCGCCCGCTGGATCGAGGCGACCGACGCCTTCGAGATCAGGCCGAACTTGCTGGAGAGTTCCGTCGCGTTCTCTGCCATGTAGTTCAGCAGCGAGGAGAAGTCCTTGAGGTCGAGCAGCGGCAGGCCGCCCTGGTCGGCGATCTTGAAGGCAATGTTGATGACGCCTTCCTGCGGCTCGGAAGCATCCATCAGGCGGGCCAGCAGCAGCGGTCCCATCTCGGCGATGGTGGTGCGGACACGGTGGCCCTTCTCGCCGAACAGGTCCCAGAAGATGACCGGGAACTGGTCGAACTCGTAGTCGTCGAAGCCGATCTGCTCGGCGCGCTTGGTCAGAAAATCCTTCGGCTCGCCCTTGGCGGCGATACCGGAAAGGTCGCCCTTGATGTCGGCGCAGAAGACCGGCACGCCGGCCCTCGAGAACCCCTCGGCGAGCACCTGCAGCGTTACCGTCTTGCCGGTGCCGGTCGCGCCCGTCACCAAGCCGTGGCGGTTCCCGAACTTCAGGTCGAGATATTCCGGCTTGTTGATGCTGTCATCGGGATTGCGGCTGACGCCGACGAAAATCTTGCCATCCTCGAGCATTTCGAAAATTCTCCCTGCGGCTGTCGGCGCCGATTGCGTCAAAATGCGGAGCAACGTTTCCGCACGGTCATTGTAATATCGTTTGCCTGTTATAAGCAGGGAGCCCGGTGCGGACAACTGTCTGCATTAAAAGGAAAACTAGGATAAAGCCCGCTTTCGCGGCAGGCGTCTTGAGTTGCCCCGAAAGTTCGATTAACGTTGACGTTAACGTCAAAAATAGGAGGCTGACAATGAATGAAATAGTAGACCAGATCGCCGCGCGCGTGGGCATCCCCTCAGAGGTGGCCGAAAAGGCGCTCGGCATGATGCTCGGCTTCCTGCAGCGCGAAGCGGCGGACGGTCCGGTCGCCAAGATGATCGAAGCCATTCCGGGCGCCTCCGACCTCGTTGCCAAGTACAACGGCGAGGGCGCGACTGGCGGCGGCGGCATCCTCGGCAGCATCATGGGCGCTCTCGGCGGTGGCGGTATCATGGCGCTCGGCCAGCAGCTGATGTCGGAAGGCCTCGGCATGGGCGAGATCACCACGCTTGCCAAGGAAACCATCGCGATTGCCGAGCAGTATGCCGGCAAGGAAGTGGTTGACGAGGTTGTCGGCTCGGTTCCCGGTCTCAGCCAGTTCGTCTAAGCGGACGAGTCAAGCTTTCAGCGGGCGGGCCTGGTCCCGCCCGTTTGCATTGTAGCTACGGCGTTATGCCGAGCAAGGTGAGCCAGTTCCGCGACTGGTCGCTGGCTGCAGCGCGTCCGGTCGCGTCAAGCACATGAGGGCCGCAATAGCGCTCGACATTGCGCCGATCGGCATCGGTGATCTGAGGGTTGCGAGAGGCTGCGATGACCTCGCGCCAAGCGCAGCCAAGGACGGGCTCGACCACGATGCCGCGGTCGCAGCCAGTGCTCAGGCAAAAGGAGACTTTCCGTTGGCTTTCTATGCGGCCGCCGATCGCATCGGCGTAGAGGCCGGTCCAGTCGGCGCGGATCTGTTCGCAGCGCGCGGCCGCCCCGCTTTGACGGCAACTAACCTTCGGCACATAGCTGTCCGCTGGCGCCCAGTCGGCAACCTCGGCGAGGCTGACGCATCCACAGGCAAAAAGAGCTGCGGCAATGAACTGCAACATAGGGCCCCTTTGCTTGGCGCAAGCGCAAACGAATCACACGAGACAAGCTCAAGGATTTCTTTACTTGCTAAAGGAGCACTTCTGAAGCGCCATTGTATCGGGATCGGCGAGGCAAGCGGATCAATGCTTGCTCTTCGTTTCTCTCGCCAGCTTGAGGATCACGTCGTCAGCCGCGTCGGCCAGCGCCATCGCGATTTCTGCTGCCTTCCATCCCCGCTTCTCGCCATTGCGAATGAGCTCGAAGAGGAGCGGTTCGAACTCCGACCTGCAGGTTTCCATACGCTGATCGGAAGTCGAACGATTCTTAGCCAATTGAGTATCTACCATGTCAATACCCCAAAACCCTGAGGATAGATTTAGCAAGGCCGCGTAAGAGCGCAAGTAAATATATTAATCGAGCTTTAACAATTTCGACTAATATATGCTTTATTCGCCAAATGCTAGAAAAACATAAGAAGGGCCCGTCGGGGTTGGACGAGCCCCGCCTTCTTTGTCGCCGGAAAAAGCAACGCGGTCAGCAAAGGAATCTTCGTTGTGCCAGGTGAAGGGGTCAATTCATCCATATTTTGTATAGCGTACCATAAATATGTTGTCGGCGATCGCGTCTAAACATCTCTGAATCGATATTTATGCTCGCTATGCGAGAGTGGCATAGAAATGCCATTTGGTTTTACTTCAGTTGGGCGGGTATTTCTTAAGTTACTTTTGGCCTTGGTTGTGCGGCGCTTCGCCCAGCTGATGCCACTCCCGGCCATCGCGTCGGATGAGCTCGTCAGCACAGGATGGGCCGCTGCTTCCGGGCGCGTAAGCCTCCGGCGTTTCGCTGCTCTTTGCCCACATATCCAGGAAGGGTTGGACCGCCGCCCAGCCGGCCTCGATCCCGTCGGCGCGCTGGAACAGCGTCTGGTCACCGATGAAAAGGTCGTAGAGAAGCGACTCGTATCCGGTCATCTTGCCGATATCGAACTCGTCAGCATAGCGGAAGTCGAGCGAGACCGGGACGGTATCGACGGAAAGACCGGGCGACTTGATGGAGATCTCGACGCTCAACCCCTCATCCGGCTGCACCTGGATGACCATCTTGTTCGCTGGCAAATGGCGGTTGACGTCCTTCTTCCGGAACTGCGCGAACGGCACCTGCTTGAAGGTGATCACGACCTCCGTATCACGCGCCTTCAAGGCTTTGCCCGTTCTGAGGTAGAACGGCACCCCGGCCCAGCGCCAAGTGTCGACATAGAGCTTCAACGCGACATAGGTCTCGGTGTTGCTGTCCGGCGAGACATCCTTGGTCTCGCGGAATGCGGTAATGTCGCGTCCGTCGAGCGTGCCGGCCGCATAGGCGCCGCGAACCGCGTGCGAGACAGCCTCTTCCGGCGTGTAGATGCGCAGAGCGCTCAGCGCCTTGCTCTTTTCGGTGCGGATCGTTTCCGCGCCGAAACCGTTCGGGGCCTCCATCGCGATCATCGCCAGCAGCTGGAACAGGTGATTGGGAATCATGTCGCGCAGGGCGCCGGTCGCGTCGTAGAACTTGCCGCGTGTGCCGACGTCCACGATCTCCGCCGCGGAAATCTGCACATGATCGATGTAATTGTTGTTCCAGAGGGATTCGATCATCATGTTGGCGAAGCGGGCCGTCAGAATGTTCTGCACCGTTTCCTTCCCCAGGAAGTGATCGAGACGATAGACTTGGTTCTCGGAGATGTTGCTGAGGATATGCGCGTTCAACGCACGGGCGGAGGCTAGGTCGGTGCCGAAAGGTTTCTCGATCGCAATGCGCCGGAAGCATCCCTCGGCCTCGCTGGTCAGCCCATGCGCATGCAGCTTTTCGACCAGCGGTCCGAAAAACTGCGGCGGCACCGCAAAGTAGAAGGCTGCGTTGCAGCTCGTCAGGTGCTTCTTGATCTCGACGAATATGGGGTCCTGCGTGAAATCGCCTGAGATATACGAAATGCGTTGGCGCAGCCGACGCCATGCATCGTCGGTCTCCGGCCGGATCGGTTCGCTCAGGGTGGCGAGAAAGCTGTCCAGCCGTGCCACCAACGAGGCGTCATCGCCTGGTTCGATGCCGACGCCGAGAATCTTCAGGTCGTCGCCGACCAGCCCGCTCCGCGTCAGATTGATGATTGCCGGGATCAGCAGGCGCCGCGTCAGGTCGCCCGTGGCGCCAAAGATAACAAGGGTGGCTGGCGGAATGGGGGCGGCGTCCATAAAGCTCTCTCCTCGCTGTTTGTCACGACTATAGTGCGCGCTGGTTCGGCGGCAAGCAGGATGCCGACCGACCATTGCAAGGCGATGTCAGAGGGATCAGGCCGTACCGCCCCCAAAGATGGACGCGCTGTTGTCAGCTCTTGACGGCCACCATGAAGATCCGCGGAAAACGCAGCAAGACGCGACCGTCCCACATCTTGGGGTAGGCCTTTTCGACGCGGCCGAGATAATCTGCCAGGAATGCGTCGCGATGATCTTCGCCTGCATGATCGAGATAAGGTCTGAGGCCCGTACCCTTCACCCATTCGACGATCGCGGCGGCATCAGCCATTGGATGATTGTAGGCGGTGTGCCAGATGTCGACCCGCGCCGCCTTGGCGGTTAGCCGGCTGTAGTAGGTCGAGGCCGGCGGCAGTGGCTTGCGGCGAACGCTCTTCGCCTCGAAGGCCGCCTTCCACGGGCCGGAATGAGCGGTTTCTTCCATCAGCAGATGGGTCGGCTCAGCCAGATTGTCAGGCATCTGCACGGCAAGCGCGCCACCCGGCGCCAGCCCGTCCATCAGGCGATCGAAAATGTCGAGATGGTTCGGCAGCCATTGGAACACGGCGTTTGCAAAAAGAAGGTCTGCCGGTTCGCTCGGGTGCCAGGTGGCAAGGTCTGCCTCGACGAAGGACGTGCCGGGCATCCGCTTGCGCGCGGCCTCCAGCATGTTCAGATCGCTGTCCAGGCCGGAAACGCCCTCAGCGCCGAAGCGTTCGACGATCAGTTCGGTCGAATTGCCGGGACCGCAGCCGAGGTCGATGGCATGGCGCACGCGCTCGAGCGGCACTTGCGCGAGCAGATCACGCGCGGGACGCGTGCGCTCATCTTCGAATTTGACATATTGGCCGGCAGACCATGCCATGAAACGTCTCCTTGATTACGCATTCCTTGATACGCTCGACGCCGCGCGTTGTCGATGTTGCGGCCCCGCCTGGCGAGCTCAAGGGCAAATTTTTGCCCACGGATAGCCGGCGAAGGCGAGCGCCGAATACAGTCGAGGAAACGCGACGGGCGCACGGGTAGCGCCCGAAACCGCCATACCGTCCTCATATGACAGCAATTTTTAAGACAGGAGAGATCGCCCGAACAAGCAGCTCGGGCGTCGAGGTTATGCCGCCAGGATGGTGATGCCGTGCGCATTGGCCGCAGCCTTCATGCGTTCCATTGTCTCGGTGGAAGGTGTCGCCTTTGGCGGCTCCTGCGAACCGGCAGCTTCCAGGAAGTCCGCCATGTCGCTATCGACGATCGCCGAGAACACGGCGGCGTCAGGACCGGGATTGGAGTAGGCGTGCGGCTGGTTCGCTTCGATGCGGACGATATCGCCCGCCGTCGCCTGAAATTCCTCAATGCCGTTCTCGGTCGCGCGCCGGATTGTCAGCCGGCCCTCGATGATCCGGAAGACCTCCGGGCTCGCGTGGCGGTGAAGCGGCGTCCGGCTACCCGCCGGCACGGTAATGTCGAAGATGTTGAGCCAGGCTCCCTGCAGACGAGCCCGTCGCTCGATCCGATCGCCCAGCACGAAGAACACCTTCGCGCTCGCCGGGGCAGGCGCTTTCACAAATGAGTTGGACATCATGTCTCGCTTTTCTTGTTCTTGGCGGCGAGCCGGTTAGACCTTTCCGAGGTCATTGGCAACCCGCTCAAGTTCGTCGATTGGCGCTTGCAGCGTCGTCCGGCATATGGGTGGCGATCCCTGCGGCATCAAGACGGCGCGTCGTACCGCCGCATCGCGGGCCTTCCCGTCCGGGACCCGGCGTTCACCTGACTTTGGTCGTGTGCTATCGTGAATACAATCAACAGGAGAGGGCGGCCATGTCCGGTTTTCGAAGTGCAGTTGTCTCTTTGCCGGGGCGCGAGCGCGTCGCTCGGACGCCCTTCGGCGCCAGGATCGTTATCCACGCCACGGCCGCCGAGACCGGTGGCGCATTCGGAATGTGGGAAACCTTCACCCCGCCCGGACAAGGCCCGGCGCCCCACACGCACACGCGCGAAACTGAAGTCTTTCGCGTCATCCGTGGCTTATACCGCATTCGATGCGGGGACGATGAGTTCGATGCTCCGCCTGGAACAGTGGTCGTTCTGCCGCCGCATGTTCAGCACAGCTGGCGGAATATCAGCGACGAGCCGGGTCAGATGTTCGGGACAGTAACGCCGGGAGGCTGCGAGCAGCTCTTTATAGACATCGAGGCGCTGAATGCCGATACGCCCGAAAAAATTGCAGTCATCGAGGCCCGCCTCGGAATTGTCAACGATGCGACGTTGGCTCTGGGTCTGGCGATTGCAAAGCGCGAATAGGCTGCGGGCGTAGACGTGGGGGCCACCCTTCAAGCGGCGGCGCTGACTTTTGTGTTGGTCTGCACGGCGCCTGGCGATCTCGTCGCGGGCGCCCCTCCACACAGGTTCATCCGGCCGCAGAGAGCAGGGTGTACAACCAAATCAGAACTGCGTAATCACGCTGATCCCGACACCCTCGGCTCGATCCAGCGTCATCAGGCCCGGGATTGCCTCCTCGAGTGTGATGCGCCGGCCGATCAGCTTTTGCGGCGCGATCTTGCCCGACGTCAGCATCGCCAGCATCGCATCATAGCGCCAGGCTTGCATCCCATGACTGCCGTAGATCTCCAACTCGTGGCCGATCACCTGCGCCATAGGGATCTTGGGTGTCGCATATTCGCCGAGCATCAGGCCGATCTGCACGTGCCGCCCGCGCCGGCGCAGGTTCTTGATTGAGTTGAAGCAGGTGACGGGGTGGCCGAGTGCGTCGATCGAGACATGCGCGCCACCCTTTGTGATTTCGCGCACGGCTTCCGCCACATCGGCCACGTTGCTGGCATTGATCGTCGCCACGGCTCCGCATTCGCGCGCAAACGCAAGCTTCTGATCGGAAAGATCGATACCGATCGCGTTGGCTCCAAGCGCGCTGGCGATCATGATGGCCGAAAGCCCGACGCCGCCGCAGCCATGCACGGCAATCCATTCGCCGGGGCCGGTGCGCGCCTGGTCGGCGACCGCCCGAAATGATGTCGCGAAGCGGCAGCCGAGGCTTGCTGCGGTCGCGTCGTCGACGCTGTCAGGCAGATGCACGAGGTTGGTATCGGCGTAGTCGATCGCCACGTATTCCGCGAACGAACCCCAATGCGTGAAGCCCGGCTGGAATTGGTTCGGGCAGACCTGCTGATTGCCGGAATGGCATTCGCTGCAATGACCGCAGCCGGAAACGAAGGGGACCGTCACGCGATCGCCGACCTTGAAGCGCATGACGCCCTTGCCTGTCGCAACCACCTTGCCTGCCAACTCGTGGCCCGGCACGTGAGGGAGCCTGATATCGGGATCGTGGCCCATCCAGCCGTGCCAGTCGCTGCGGCAAAGCCCGGACGCTCCGACGGCGATGACGACGCCGTCCGCGCTGGGCGTCGGGTCGGGGAGGGCGCGAATTTCCGGAGCCTTCTCGAAGGCGTCGTAGAACATGGCTTTCATCGCTATCACTCCCCGTCGGTCGCAGCGTTCGTGGCGCATGATGGCACAGCGCCTGCGTTGCTTCCAATCGCGCAATCCATGATTTTCAGTGATAGACCCATCGATGGCGTTCAACAGGTCGCGCACGAATATTACTCCCTGCAAACGCTCTTCGCCATTTTCTTGCGTAGGGTTCCGGGGCGCGGATTTCTCCTTGACCGCCTCTCTGCAGGGGGATTTTGCTCTTCTGACTTTTCAAGGAGGACGCAATGGCCGTCGATACATCGCCCCGTTCAACCACCTGGACCTACGTTGACGGAGAGTGGCTTCCCGGCAATCCGCCGCTGATCGGACCAACCTCGCACGCGATGTGGCTTGCCTCGACGGTCTTTGACGGCGCCCGGTGGTTCGATGGCATTGCGCCTGATCTCGACCTGCATTGCCAGCGGGTCAATCGCTCGGCGATCAACATGGGTCTGAAGCCGGTCAAGACAGCCGAGGAAATCGAGGCGCTGGCCTGGGAAGGCATCAAGAAGTTCGACGGCAAGACGCCGATCTACATCAAGCCGATGTACTGGGGCGAGCATGGCTCGGCCGGCAGTGTGGTCACGGTTGACGGTGAATCGACCCGCTTCGCACTTTGCCTCTTCGAAGCGCCGCTCGGCAATCATGCGCCGAATTCGCTCACCGTTTCGCCCTACCGCCGTCCATCACCGGAAACGGCGATGACGGATGCCAAGACAGGTTCGCTCTATCCGAACAGCGGTCGCGCCATTGCCGAAGCCAAGAGCCGCGGCTTCGACAACGCGTTGATGCGCGACATGAGCGGCAACGTCGCCGAAACGGCATCCTCCAACATCTTCATGGTCAGGGACGGCATCGTCTCGACCCCGATCGCCAACCGCACCTTCCTGGCCGGCGTCACCCGCGCCCGGGTCATCGGCCTCCTGCGCAAGGCAGGCTTCGAGGTCCGAGAAATGACGCTCTCCGTCGAGGATTTCATGAACGCCGACGAGATCTTCACGACCGGCAACTACTCCAAGGTCGTCGGCATCAGCCGCCTCGACGGCCGCGACTTCCAGCCGGGGCCGGTCACCCGCAAGGCGTTCGAGCTCTACATGGACTGGGCTTTCGGTCGCAGCGAAAGCGACAGCTAAGTCTGTTGTCTCGGATCTGAATGGAATGGTCGCGCTTGCCGCGGCCATTCGGTCGGCTGTAGGGAGGAAGGGCCGAGATTTCATCAATCGAACGACCGAGAAGCCCGCGTCATGATCGTGCGCCCCCGTCCCAGCCTGCTTCAGCTCTTCTTCATTCTCCGCGGCTCGATCATCAAGCAGGTCTTTCCGCAGATTCTGCTGACCGGCTTCATCTCCTCGATCGTGGTCCTTGTCCACACCGTCTGGCCCGGGGTTCTGCCGGTCTTCAACGGCGCTCCCTTCGCGCTGCTCGGTATCGCAATCTCCATCTTCCTCGGCTTCCGCAACAACGCCTGCTATGACCGCTGGTGGGAGGCGCGCAAGCAGTGGGGGCAACTGATCTTTTCGGCGCGCCACTTCGCACGGCAGACGCTGATCCTCGAAACGGGGCAGGGTGAAACCGGTGCCGAAGCGCGCAAACGCCTCGTCACACTCGTCATCGCCTTCATTCAGTCGCTGGTGCCGCACTTACGCGCCGGCAGCGGCCGCGAAAAGGTCGAGCGCCTGCTACCGCCCGAACTGAAAGCGCGCTATCACGCAAGCCGCACGCCGCCGGAGGCGATTTCGCTGGAAATCTCCCGAGGGCTTGCCGATCTGCGCGCCAAGAGCATGCTGTCAGACATCTCCTATCAGATACTGGATAAGACGCTTGGCGAGCTGACGCTGGCGCAGGCCTCCTGTGAGCGTATCCGCTGGACGCCGGTGCCATTTGGCTACACACTGCTGCTGCACCGCACGGCGCACCTCTTCTGCCTGCTGTTGCCGTTCGGCTTCGATGATGTTCTCGGCTGGTTCATGCCGTTTGCCACCGCTTTGGTCGCCTACACCTTCTTCGGCCTAGACGCATTGGGCGACGAACTGGAAGCCCCCTTCGGCAACCAGCCGAACGCGCTGCCGATCGGCGCCCTTGCAGACACGATCGAGATCAATCTGCGCGAAGCGCTGGGAGAGACGGACCTGCCGCCGCTCCCGGTGCCGGTGGATTACCTGCTGATGTAGGCCCTCCTGCGTCCACGCGCCGACATTAGGTCAGGGCAGGACAGGCGTGCCGGTCCGGTTGGCCGCGGTAAGGTAGACCTCGGGGGCAAAAAAGACGCCGTCCTGTTCAAAGGCCAGCAGCTGCTCGGCCTGTAGCGCCTCTTTCACCCTTGGCCGCTCGGCAACCCGCTTCATGAAAGCGGAAAGCATGGGCCATTGTCTGAGGTCGATAGCGATCCATGGCGACCAGTTCAGGCAGACGAAGAGATAGGCATCGGCCACGGTGAAATTTTCACCGGTCAGGTAGGGCCCTTTCATATGGCTGCTCAGCCATTCCAGCCTTTTGACGAGCAGGGCGTGGATCTGGTCATGGGCGCCGGCATAGGCTGCATCGAAAAACATGACCATCGGTTTGTGCAGCTCCGATGCGATGAAGTTCAGGTAGGATTGCACCTGGCTGCGCTCGAAGGTACCGGCTGCCGGCAGCATAGATGTTCCCTCAGGCGCGCTATCGGCAAGGAACTGGGCGATGATCGGCCCCTCGGTCAACACCTTGCCATCGTCGAGAATCAGGGCCGGCACATAGCCGTTGCCGTTGATGGAAAGATAGTCGTTGCCATTCTCCGCTCGGTGGGTCGCAGGATCGACGATGATCAGTTCCACATCGATCCCGAGTTCACGGCAAACGATATGCGGCGAAAGCGAACAGGCGGCAGCACGCATGTAAAGTTTCATTGGATTTCCTCCTCCGCAGACCGGCATTGGCGTGCCGGCATCAATTCATTGGACATTTGTACTGTTTCGCATAAAAATATGCTCGTCAAGAATTTAATGCGAAGCGGTACAAAAATATGAAGGATGAGAAAAAGCGCGGCCGTCCGCGCGCGTTCGATGCGAGCGCCGCGATCGGCAAGGCGCGTGAGGTTTTCTGGGACCGGGGATTTTCCGCGGCGTCGCTGGACAATCTGAGCGCCGCCACGAGCCTCAACCGGCCAAGCCTCTACAATGCCTTCGGCGACAAGGAGGATCTTTATCTGGACACGCTGGAGGGCTACCGGGCCGACAGCATGGTTGCGCTCGAGGACGCGCTGGATCCGTCCTTGCCGGTCCGAGAGAATCTAGCCCGGATGTATGATCGCGCCCTTGCCGCCTACCTTCACGGCGATACGGCAGCGCGTGGCTGCCTGTTGATCAGCACGGCGACCGTCGAAGCCGTCCGGCACGAGCGGGTGCGCGAGGTGCTGGGCCGCAGCCTTGCTGATTTCGACCGCGCGATAGAAGATCGCCTCGGCCTCGCTATCGAACGCGGAGAGCTGCCGGAGAAGACCGATCCGAAGGCGTTGGCCCGGTTGGCCTCGACCATCATGCACTCGCTGGCAGTGCGGGCGCGGGCCGGGGAAACCCGTGAGGCGCTGGAAGCGCTGGCGCGCTCCGCCGTCGATCTTATCTGCGGCGTGCCGTGACGGCGCGCGGTCGCACCAGCCAGGCATAGGCGGAACCGGCAATCAAAAGCACACAGGTTCCAAGAAAGACCGCCCGCATGCCGATATGGCCGCCAATGAAGCCGCCGAGCACCGGGCCGGCGACCTGGCCGACATATTGCGACGACACCGAAAGCCCGAGGATACTGCCAGCCGCACTGTCCGGTACGCTATGGCGGATGACCGCGGAAATGCAGGGCAGAAGCCCGCCGAGCGCTATCCCCATCAGGAAACGCAGGATGATCAGCTGCCAGGAGCTGGTCACGAATGCCTGCGGGATGAGCAGCAGGCCGGCAACGGCAAGCGCGCCCGCTATAACGGGCCAGTGACCGATCCGGTCGGCAAGCTTGCCGAGCCGCGAGGCCGACAGGATGCTGCCGAGAGCTGCGGCCGACATGACGATACCCGCGATCATGGTGACCTTGCGCGGGTCTTCTGCCAGTTGCGCGACATAAACGGTGATTATCGGCTCGATCGACATGTTGGCGAGCATCAGCAGCATACCGGTCGCGAGCATCGCGATGACGGGTCCCTTGTCCGGGATCGAGGCCCAGCCGCCGCTCGCCTTTGCGGCCTGTTTGCGGGCAGGGGACTTCTCTTCCTTGATCAGGAAGGTCGTGGCGAGAAACGCCAGGAATATCATCGCGCCGGCGGCGAGGAAGGTGTTGCGGATGCCGATCAACGGCGGCAGCGCGCCACCTATCAGCGGCCCGACAAGGTTGCCAGCCATGATACCGGACGAGAGCATGCCGAGCGCCCAGGCGGAACGGTCCTTCGGCGTCTGCGTGGCGACCAATACCATCGAGCCGGACGAATAGCCGCCGGCAAGGCCGACGAACAGGCGCAACGCCACCAGCTGCCAGACATTGTCGGCCATGCCCATCAGCGAGATCGCGACCGTCATCCCGGCGCTGGCGCGCACCAGCATCAGCTTGCGCCCATAGATGTCGCCGAGGCGGCCCCAGAGCGGCGCCACGAATGCGGCGGCCAAAAAGGTCGCGCCATAGGCGATGCCCGACCATTGCACGATCGCTGCATGGTCGCTGACGCCCAGCTCCTCGACATAGAGCGGCAGGAAGGGGAGCAGCAGCGTCATTGCGACGATCGTCGTGAACGAGCCGAGCAGCGAGATGACCAGATTGCGCTTCCAGTATATCGAACCGCTGTCGACGACGGCGGCTTCCCATTTGGTATCGGTCATTTCATGGCCTTTGCATTGATCGTATAGGTCAGTTCAGCCGCGCGGGAGGCAAGCATGTCCCTTTGCGGCGGCAAGGAAATCGGCGCGGGTGAAGGCGTCGGGAAGCGGGAGCCGGTCGGTGTCGAGCGCATGGGCGGTTGCCCGGCAGTGGATGCGCAGATCGTTCCGGGGTGGGTACACGCCCATATAGCTCCCTCGCGGACCATCCATCAAGGCGGCTTCGAAGCCGTTTTGTCGGCGCCGTGGTGTTCGATTGGTCTCCGATGCAACCCGCCGCAGGCCGTCACCATCAGCCCTTCGCCAGCCGATTCCCGGCCGCGGTTGCGCAAGGTGGTTCCCTCTGCTATAAACTGATTGCAAATTGCAATCGGAATTAAAACGAAGGACCGGGCGGTGGCAGGCGATGACACACGACGCAAGGGCATCGTTCGCAGCCTTTACGCTGCCTACATCGAGGGCCGCAAGGATGATGCCGGTGCACTGCTGACGGAGGACTTCAGCTTCTCCAGCCCACGCGACGATCGTATCGATCGGATCGAATATTTCAGCCGCTGTTGGCCAGAGCCGCCACCATTTCGCGACATGGAGATCGAATACCTCCAGATTGCAGGCGACGAGGCCGTGGTCCGCTACCGCGCCGAAAAGCATGACGGCGGCGCGTTCCGCAACATGGAGGTTCTACGTTTTAGGGGCGACAAGGTCGCCTCCGTGGACGTTTTTTTCGGTCGCAACGTCTAGCGCTTGGAGAACAACTCGGCAAATACGCGACCGACCCTCGAAATGCCCCAGCGCCAGCTTGGGTCGACGGGTTCTTGCGGCTGCAGCCTCGATCGGGCTCGCGCCGCAGCCGGCGTTGCAGGCCGGTCGTCAATCCGTTATACAGCCTGCGTCGGAAAAGGCAGACTTGGTTTGGTAAGCCCAAGTCCTTTTGGAAACGAAAGCTCTGGCCTCCTGCCTCGTGCATGAGATCCCCCACGACGAGCATCGGGCCGCTCAGGCGGTGCCGATTGTTCGTCCGTGTGGTTCTCGCGTCGATGAACCGCTCCGGGTCGAACACCAACAAGGGAGCAGTTCATGCACAACAGCCAATCGACCATCTATGACGTCGTGATCGCCGGCGCCGGCCCTGTCGGCCTATTTCTCGCCTGCGAGCTGCGGCTTGCGGACCTCTCGGTCTTGGTTCTGGAGCAGGTCGAAGACCCGATTTCGCCGTTGAAGCGCCTTCCATTCGGAATGCGCGGCCTTTCGGCTCCCACCATCGAAGCCTTCTACCGTCGCGGAATGCTGGACGACATCACTGCTCCGCAACCTGCAAAGGACGACCCGGGCAACCGAAGCGCTCCGGCATCCGCGCATTGGATGCAACAGGCGCGCCGGCCGGCGGGCCATTTCGCCGGTATCCAATTTTACCAAGACAACATTGACACCGCGAAGTGGCAGTATCGTCTGCCAAGTCCGGCCGGCACCAGCATGGTGATCGAGATGGAGCACCTCGAAGCCGTCTTGGCCGCCCGCGCAACCGCAATGGGCGTCGAGATCCGGCGCGGCTTCAGCGTCGAGGAGCTCGAGCAGTCCGGCGAAATCGTCAGCGTCCGCGCCGGTGGTGAAACCTTCGAGGGACGCTGGCTCGTCGGTTGCGATGGTGGCCGCAGCACCGTGCGCAAGGCCGCCGGCTTTGAATTCGTCGGTACCGATCCCGAGTTCACCGGCTATTCCGTCGAGGTTGAAATGGCCGATCCGGACAAGCTCCAGCTCGGCCGTCACTATACGCGGACGGGCATGTATACGTACTCCCGCCCCGGGACGATCGCGATGGTCGAGTTTGACGGGGGTGCTTTTCACCGAACGCAACCGATTACGCTCGAGCATGTGCAGGCGGTTTTGCACCGGATCTCAGCTGCCCACGTGACGATAACAGCACTCCAGCTCGCCACCACCTGGACGGATCGCGCCTATCAGGCGACAGAGTACCGCAACGGGCGAGTGCTGCTCGCCGGCGACGCAGCGCACGTCCATTCCCCCCTGGGCGGCCAAGGCCTCAACCTCGGGCTTGGCGACGCGATGAACCTCGGATGGAAGCTTGCCGCCACCATCCGCGGCGATGCGGCGGACGGCCTGCTCGACACCTATGCAAGCGAGCGGCACCCTGTCGGGGCTCAGATCCTCGACTGGTCGCGCGCCCAGGTCGCGCTCATGCGGCCGAACCGCAGTTCGCGAGCGCTCGAAGCCATCATCCGTGATCTGATCGAAACTCGAGACGGGGCGACCTATTTCGCGGAGCGGGTATCGGGCGTTTCTCTCCGCCAGGATCTAGGCGGCAGCCATCCGCTGGTCGGTCGTAGCGCGCCCGACTTCGAGCTCGCCGACGGGACGAAACTCGGCGAACGCCTCAGGCGTGGGCAAGGCCTGCTGCTGGACTTTGGCCCTGGCTCTCCCCTTCAAGCCTTGGCAAACGGTTGGAGTGAACGCATGACCTACGTCGCGGGCACCGCGAAAGACCGGCTGGGTTTGAGTGCTTTGCTCGTGCGCCCGGATGGAGTCGTCGCCTGGGCCTCGGACACTGCCCCTGATCTTGAGGACGCCGCACAGGCCACCTCGCGATGGTTCGGCAAAGCAAAGCCGGTCGCTGAATCTGCCTGAAGCCTTGTCCTCTAACGCCGCGCCCGGCAGAGCCGCAATCGCTTGCAGCCGCCCGAACTCAGCGATCGCGCGCCCTCACTGCCCATGAGGTGGTATCGTGATCGGGATGCTGGTTGTTGCTTTCCTTGATTGCTGCGGCCCAGTCGGCGCCGTTGTTCTCGGTCGCACCGGCGTTTTCTATGCCCGTGATCGTATCGAACCATACCACCATGTTTTCGGTGCACGTATTGGCAAGCGGCGGGAATGCGTGCGGATCGTCAAGCGAACCTATCATCAGGTTGGTGCGACCGTTTTTAAGGTGGTGGAAAAACAATGGCGTTCCGCAATTGGCGCAGAAGCCGCGCTCGACAAGCTCCGAGCTCCTCCAGACGCTCGGCTTGCCGCGTGTCCAGGTGAGCGCATCGTCGGGTGCGGCGACGAGCGCGGCAAAGATGCTCCCCGAAGCTTTCTGGCACATGCGGCAATGGCAGAGATGCGAATTGTCGAGCATTGCTTTTGCGTGGTAGCGCACCGCACCGCATTGGCAGCCGCCGCTCACCTCCATGTCGATGCGTTTCATTTTCTCTCCTCTTCCAAGCGGCCGGTCAGGCCCGATTTAGGTTTTCGCCGCTATCTCGACTGTTCCGGGGACTCGCCCGTTGTCCGACCGCCCGTTTGCGCTGCAAGGCTCCTGAAGCTTCGCACTCCAGCCGATTGCACCCGTGAACATAGCGAGTGGTGCCACGGCGTGATAGGTGTTGCACTTGGATCAAGCACAGCAGCCAACTGAACTCCTAGCAAAGGACAGATGCCATGCGAGACCAGATGCGCCCGCTCCAACCAGGGGAATACGCACCCGCCTTCGCGCTTCCGTCGGCAAATCAAGAGGGAACGGTTTCTCTTGCCAGCCTTCACGGTCATCCGTTTCTGATCGCCTTCTTCCGCGGGTTGCACTGTCCGTTCTGCCGGCGTCAGGTCGGACAACTAGGTAGTCTACAGCCTGCCCTGCGCGCTGCGGGGGTGGAAACGGTTGCCGTGATCAACACGCCGGTGGAGCGCGCCCGCGTATATTTCGACCACCGGCCGACGCCGGCCGTGCTGCTATGCGACCAGGATTGCTCCACGCACCGGGCCTTTGGTGTGCCGTACGGTGAGTTCCTGCCCGAGGGCAGCTCCGAGAAACCAGTATGGCCCTATCGGGCAAGCATGGAGCAATTCGAGGCCGCTCGCATCAACCCGACGGGCGAACTGCCGGACGCGCTACATCCGATGGCGGCCAATGCCTTACTCAACGCCCAAGACGGCTTCGAGCTTACTGAGGTTGACCATGCCATCTTCGCAAGCCACCCCACACAGCTTGTCGGACACTTCCTCATCGACGGCGATGGCATCGTTCGCTGGGTGCAAATTGAAGCGCGCGACGGGCCTGACAGCCTCTGCACCTTTCCAAACGCGGCGGAAATGCTCGCCGCCGCCAGCAGCCTCCGACGTTGAAGGCATGGCATCTCCGACATCGTCAAGCATGTATGAGGTCATCGGGCGGGAAGGATTTGACCGCTCGTGTGCTTGGGCCGACAATCGACATGCCGTTTTGCGCCAAACGCAGCCAGTTGAAACTATCCGGTTATCGCTCCTTCGTTAGCCGGTCTGGCGAGCGCCGCAAATTTTGCGAGCACCCCTTTGGTGTACCTGGGATTGGGTTGTCTCCAAAGCGCGCGCCGGCGCGCGATTTCATCCTCGCCCACCTCAAGCTGAAGGAGCTTGCGATGCGCGTCGATGGTAATCATGTCGCCCTCGTGAACAAGCGCGATTGTCCCTCCGACGAACGCCTCAGGTGTAACGTGGCCAACGACCATTCCCCAGGTCCCACCCGAGAACCGGCCGTCGGTGATAAGCCCCACGCTGTCGCCAAGTCCACGACCGATGATCGCAGATGTCGGAGCCAGCATTTCAGGCATGCCGGGACCGCCCTTCGGACCGAGATAGCGCAAAACCAGTATGTCGCCCGGCCGAATGTTGTCAGCCAAAATGGCATTCATAGCCGATTGCTCATCTTCGAAAACACGCGCGGGGCCGGCAATTGCAAGCTTTTTCAAACCACTGATCTTTGCGACCGCCCCATCCTCGGCCAGATTGCCTTTGAGGATTGCAAGATGGCCCTCGCTATAAAGCGGGGCATTCAAGGTTCGAATGACAGATTGGTCCGCACGGGGTTGATCTGCCAACCCCTTGAGTTCTTCGGCAATAGTGCGGCCGGTGACGGTGAGACAATCCCCGTGCAGCAGGCCCGCATTGAGTAGAAGTTTCAGCACCTGAGGAATGCCTCCGGCTTGATGGAGATCAACCGCCATGTATCTTCCGGACGGCTTGAGATCGCAGATGACCGGTACTTTCCTGCGTATGCGCTCGAAATCGTCGAGGGACCATTCGACTTCTGCTGCGTGTGCGATCGCGAGATAGTGGAGGACGGCATTGGTGGAGCCACCTGTAGCCATAATCAGGGCGACCGCATTTTCGATAGCGTTGCGCGTAACGATATCGCGAGGTTTGATGCCTTTTTTGACGGCCTCGACCAGCACGCTCGCGGATAGAGAGGCGCTATCGATCTTCTCTTGGTCGGTGTTTGCCATGTTGGAAGAATAGAGTAGCGACATACCCAGCGCCTCGAACGACGAACTCATGGTGTTCGCCGTGTACATTCCACCGCACGAACCAGTTGAGGGGCAGGCGTTGCGTTCGATCCCGACAAAATCTTCCTCGCTCATGTTTCCCGCCATGAACGCGCCTACGGCCTCAAAGGAGGAAACAATGGATAGCTCTTGCCCCTTCCATCTACCCGGTTTGATCGTCCCGCCGTAAACATAAATTGCAGGAACGTTTGCTCGAAGGATGCCGATCATCCCACCCGGCATATTCTTGTCGCAACCGCCGATGACGAGGACCCCGTCCATCCATTGCCCCTGGACCGCCGTCTCGATGCAATCTGCGATCACTTCGCGGGAAACCAGTGAGTATTTCATGCCCTCAGTGCCCATGGACATACCATCAGATATCGTCGGCGTTCCGAAGACTTGAGGGTTGGCACCCGCCGCCTTGATCGATGCGATCGCCGCATCCGCCAGCGGCTGTAGTCCTGCGTTGCAGGGCGTGATCGTCGAGTGCCCGTTTGCAATGCCGATCATTGGCTTGTCGAAATCCGCTTTCTCATAACCGAGCGCGTAATACATCGCGCGATTAGGCGAGCGTGCCACCCCCTCGGTAATATGCTTTGACCTGTCGTTAAAGGGCATCGCACTCCTCCTGCTTCGGTTTGGAGAGGGGACTAAATGAAGTCATACCATAGATCGCAGGAAGCCGTTTTTCTTTCGGCTGTCCGAAGGACTGAAACGGACAAGCGGCAGCCGATACTTCAGGGCCGCACAGAACCAAAGGCAGCCACCACGGTTCTGGTCTCTCCGCACTTCGACAGGATATCGTCGATAACGGAGGCGAGCGGCGCGGTGGCGTCAATGGCCGTCGCGTTTCTGGGAATGTCTTCTTTCGTCGCATGGAGTCGCATGATCACCTCTTGTTCGGCGGGCTTTGCGCCAAACTCGCCTTCAGGTCTGCTGGCGAGCCGCCTCTTCAAGGTGTCCAAATCGACGTCGAGGACGAAGACTTCGTCAAACAGGTCGATGAAGTGATGGAAATTCCTCGAACCGCCGCAGAAGAAAGATATCGGGTGGCTTTGATCGGCCACCATAGATTTGACTTTGTCGACGTCCCAAAGATGGTGCTTGTGGCCGAAGGCGACATCCAGAACGCTCCGCTTTAACGCTGAGCCATCCAGTGGTTCACCCGTCTCAGGGTCGCCTTGATATGCGAGTTCACGATCACCGTGGATGACGTGATAACCGCGCTGCTGCAATCCGGTGGCAATTGAGGTCTTGCCAGTGCCGGACACGCCTTCGATCAAAAAGTTCCTGATACCCATGCGGTCTCGCTCGATGAACCACCGCCCGTGGACATCACTTAGCATGCGGAGGCACCGGTTTCTAATGGGTCGCCCAAAGCACCGTATCAGGTGAAGACGCACTCGATTTGGCCAAGTGGGCCGAAGTCGGCTGCCAGGTGCTGGCCCGCCCAGACCTGGAGAATTTTCGTGCATGAGCCAGTCGCGACGATGTCGTTCGGTTCGAGCCGTCGGCGCTTTGCCGCAAGCTCTGCCGCAAGCCAGGCGACGGCGTTCAGTGGATCACCCATGACCGACGTCGCCCTTCCCGAAAAAACGGTTTGCTTGAACAGAAAGGTCGTCACCTCGATCTTGGCGACTTCGCCAGGCCAGATGCGCGGAACCGGGTCGCCGCAGATCGTAGCAACATGTAGGCCGAAGTCGGCAATCGCCGCATGGTCGCCGATGAATGTCCGGCGAGTCCGGCGGCCGACGATCCCAATGGCCGGCCGGCAGCCCAGGACGGCGTCGCCGGCAGTCTTGGTGTCGATAGGCTCGCTGTCCTCCGGATAGGACCGGCGCATCGTGAACACGAACTCGCATTGGACGCCGATCGTCTCTGGCGGAAGTCTGAACTCCTTGACGCCCTCAAGCAAAAAGGAGGCGGGAATCTCGGAATAGACTGGCTTGGTCAAACCCAATGTCCGCAACGACGCGTCGCTTGTCCCGATAAGCGCATAGCCCCTTCGTGCGAAGCCCAGCGCGTCCTGCGCGATCGCCTGGATGTCGTAGGCCTCCTTTTCCGAGGCAATCAGGTTCAGTGGAAGATCGCAGGTGTCCTCGCGGCGCCGGCTCTTGGCGAGGATGTCGGCGGTAGCGTCTTTGAGTTCGAAATACATCTTCGTGCTCCAATTCTCAAAAATCGGCTGTGGCAAGAAGATGGCTGCAGGCGTGTTAGGGTTCCAGACGAACGCGAGCGCGCGGAAATCAAAATCTCATAGTGGCGCTGCTTCTGAACGCGACGCTTATGCGACACTTATTTTTGGCGGCTCGTCACCGTATCGATTTCATACGCCGGACCATGCGACGCTCATTCCATTAATGTGTCTGATGGAGACAGGAATGTTCGGTCGATACGGAATCCATCATCTTACCAAAGAGCGCGACATCATTGCCGGACGCTATCAGAGGCGACAGGTAGGTCCGCAATTTCGTGAGGTCCTCGTAGCCACCGGGCTGGTCTTGGTGGCGCTGCCCGGATTGATTGCCGCACGTCTTGTCGCATAGGCTGGCATTCTCGCCAGTCCGTTCGGGGGCATGACTGACAGAGCCGATGCCCGCTTTGGGGGCTTATCGCCTTCCACTGATGCGTCGCATATCGACAACGCGCCCATCGTGTTGCCGCACGGCAATCTCGAAGCGGCTACCGCCTCTCCAGGCACGATAGACGAAGAAACGACTGCGGCAGTCGATCCTCCTGACATCCCTAAAACCGCGGTTGCGGAGCAGCCTCTCGCCCTCACTGCAGGTAATTCCCCGGCCTCTATTGAGATTGGTGCCGATGTTGATGGTTATATTGGTCTGTGCGCTTGCTTCGGTCGGCACGGATATTGTTGGGACGCAGAGGCCGACAGCCAGCGCAAGTGACAGGAACAACGATCTAGGCAAGGCATCCTCCCTTTACAGAGCGTGCTCCGACGCACGACGCTCGCTTTCCCGGCGAACTGTACAACCGTGGCGGTCGCAGCGATAGAAGCGAAAGCGGACATCATGCGCGATTGGGTTTTCAATTTCTGCTAGACTGTCTTGGCCGCGTGTTATTGCGGAGCAAGTTAACCGAGGGAGGAAGATCGATGGTTAGCCGCCTTCCACTTTCGTTGGTCTTCGCCACCGCCGCTTTGCCAACGCTTGGCGCCGTCGCGATCGATCCGACCACGGTGACCTGCAAGGATTATAATGCAGCCAGCCACGACGGCATGGTCGAGATTGGTTCCACGGTGCGCCAGGCGCTAAAGAACGATCCCAAGCTGGGCAAACTCAGCCAGGGCAATCTGCTCGTGGCAATCAACAACGCCTGCGAGGCCCACAAAGACGCAAAGCTGATTGACGCCCTGCATATGTGACCGTCTCGAAGACCAACCAGCCCTGGTGGATGTGGAAAAGACCATGGTGGACACGCTATTCAGTCACCGCATTGCCGCAGGTCTTCGGCTGGCGCTCGCGGGACTCGTTGTATTCGGTGGCTCCCCGTCAGCCGCGTTCGCGGGCCAGACCGACATGCGGGACGTCATTGTGCGCGAGTTCGAGGCGTTCGACCCCAACTATCGAGAGCGTCGTCAGCAATACACGGAGCGTCTCGAGGCGCTCGCTGCCGGGATCGCCGCCGAACAAGCCGCCGGCAATACGCTGCAATGCTCAGAACAGCTCTATCTCGAGGCAAAATGGCTGCTTGGCTACACGGCAAACTGGAAGGCGCTGGAGGACAAGCTGGATCGCATAGAGCGGAGCCTGAAGGATAAGGATCAGAAGTTTGCCAGCGAGCAATCGGCGGTCGATGGCTTCTGGGGGCTTTGCTACGAGCAATGGTTCATGCGACTGGGGGCGACAGCGGCGGCGATCGGCCTTCTTACAAGCCAAGGGGAGCCGCCCCACTACCGTCTGCGCCCGAGGCTCCGCACCGGCCGGGAACTCATCAATTATCTGCAGAGCCTGCTCATCTCGGACATCGAAAACACGGGTGTCGACAACCGTGGCGAACTAAGCAGCGTGATGACCAGTTATTCAACGGCAGCCTACAAACGTGATCTGCAGGAGATTCTTACCGGCTACGTAGCACTCGACGAGAGCATCGCCTGGGATGAACTGCGCGAAGCTGCCTGGTTTTTCATCCACGGCGCACAGGATACCGAAACGGGCTATTGGGGCGCCTGGTACGTGATCGATGGCAAGATACGCAAGACCGCCGATCTCAGCATGACATTTCATGTCGTGCGCTACAGCAAGGGCGACGTGGAGCATTGGCCGCAGATCATCAAGACGACGCTTGCCATCAAAGACGATCCGTATCCTTTCGGGTGGCGCAGCGGCGGGAAGTTTACCAACCACAACCTCTATGATGTGGCTTCGATCTTCAAGTTCGGCTGGCCGCACATGAGCGAGGAAGAGCGCGGGATGGCCCGCGAGGAAATTCGCCAGATGTTGCGCTGGTCGCTCGAGAACACTCTGAACGCAGACGGCAGCTATCGGCATGACCCCGGCTACGGGGACTCTTATGCGGACGAATATTATTTCGGCGTGTCGCTGCTCGATGTTCTAGGCTACTGGAAGCCTGCAGAAAGGTTTTGGACCGATGATCCACTTGAGCCGGCCTTGACCGGTCGCGCCGACTGCTGCCTCATCAAGCAACGCGTTAGCGAATATCGCTTTGAAGGATGGGCCGGTGCCGGCGCCCTGGAGAAGCTCGAGAGGAATTGCGGCGTGTGTCCCGCTCAAGCGGCGACGCAACCCTAAGCTACCAACGTCAGTCAAGCCGTGCTGCGAGCTTTAACCAGCAATTCTCTCAGCTCCTGCTGACTTGCCGGCAGCTCCGCGCAGCTTTCCGAACTTGCCACTATTTCGTCTTCTTAGCTACCGGGGCAGTCGGCGTAACCAGCGCGAAGTCCTTCATCTCGTCGGGCGAGAGATAGTAGAGCTGGTCGGGCGGCGTTTCCATCGCGTGAATCCAGAGGCCGGGCTTGATGCCCATCTCGTCGAGATGACGGGTGACGTCAGCGGTGGTGCGCTGCGCTTCCGACATGGCACGTTCCGGCGACAGCTTTTCGCTGGTGCCATTGAAAATCTGATGCACGCCGATGACGGCGTCCTTCTCCGCCATTCGCACGACGCCGCCCGCCATGACGATTGGACAGGAGGAGACGCAAAGTGCGCCGCCAGCAACGCTGGTTGCGATCTTGCGTTCGCGGATAACCGTGGAGATGGCGATCGCGTCGCCGATCGACCCGCCCGGTGAGTCGAGCGAAATTGTTTTGACATACTCGCCACGAGCTTTGATCTCAGCCTCAAAACGGGCGGCCGCGCCTGGTTCGATCGTGCCTTGCGCGAGCAGCACTCCGTCTGGTTGCAGTTCGAAGCGGATCGCCTTCTTGAGGAGCTCGGGGTCTGTGGTGATCTCGGCCGGTGCGCTTTGTGGCTTGCCGTCGGTGAGAGCCGGCGGAAGCATGGGGAGGGCGCCCGGCATCGTGGGATCGAAGGCTGGCGTGTCGGTGTTGGTGGCGGTGATTTCATGCCAGTCGATGACCACGAAGATTGCGGCCATCGTCAGCAGCGCGTGGAAGGCATGCCGCATCAGCCTGCCGTCATCGGCGGAGAGAACGTAGTTCTTCAACTTCTGCCCCGCTGTTTCCAGTCTCATGCGGGCGGTCCCTTGCGCGGTCCCTTGCCCGACAGGTCGAAGTTCGCGACGTTCGATTGGTCCGCTGTTTCGGTGCGCTCCGCAGAGTCAACGGCGGTCTCGATGTTAACCCCGTGGCGCTGGATTTCACGCTGCACTTCCAGCGCCTGCAGAAGCTCGGCGGCAGTGATCCGTTCTGCGAAGGGCAGGCGCTGTTCCTGGCGGCGCAGCGTCGAATGGACGATCGACAGCATGAAGATCAGCACCGCCGGCAGGATGTCGATCGAGATGGCGCCGGCCCAACTCGGAATGAAATCGCCGGCATAGCGCAGCACGGCCTCCGCCGAGGAGAGTGGCACGAACCGCCGTTCAGCCACCGGCTTGCGTTCGAGGATCTGGTCGGCCGCCTGCGAGAGCACCTTGGATTGCGCCGCAACGGAGGATCGGATCGTCTCCATCACTTGGTCCTGGCGTGTCGCGAGATCCGCCTCGCGTCCATCCGCAACCGGCGCGATGAAGCCGAGCGACAGGTCTTCTGCCGCGCGCTTGACCGACGGTGCGATCGAGGTTTGCTCCAGCGAGGTGATGACGCCAGAAAGCCCGACGACTTCGGCCGCGAACTGGTCGGCACGTGGGTTGATCGCACCCGGCGCCGACACCAGCGTCCGCATTGTTTCGAGATGCTTGCGACCCTCGTCAAACAGCGTCGTCACCCGCTCGCGCGAGGCGTTGATGCCGTTTTCCAGCTCGGTCAGCTGCGAGGCCATTTGTGACAGAAGCTGCACGACGCTGCCGGCCCCGGTCGTACCCGTCAGCGCGCCGGTTTCCCGCTCCTGATCGGCAAGCCGCTGAAACCGCTCCTGCGTGCGCTGGATGTCGGGCAGCAGGCTTTGGGCGGCAAGCGCGTTCTGGTGCGCCTGGTCGAGGTCGGCCGTGTAGTCTTCCAGCGTTTCGGCGAGATGCTGTTCGAGTGCTGCGGAGCCCGCCAGCGCGGCCGCGTTCAGCCAGCTCGACATGGCGATGATCATCGCGCAGCCGAGCGCCATGACGCCGAGCATCGCTGCGCGGCCGCCTGCGGTGGTTACGTGCGGATAGAAGCGGGCCATGTAGGTCCAGAAGGCATAGATCGCCACCGAAACGGCGCTGGAATAGATAAGCGCCGCGAAGAAGACAGCCGTTGCCGATCCGTCGAGGATGCTTCGGACCCCGAGGTAGGTGTAAACGCCGGAGGCAAGCGCCAGGATCGCGAACGCGAAGCGGGTCATGCTCTCGACGGCTTCGATGCCATCCTGCAAGCGATGCGACGTGCCGAGCGCCATGGTCTCCTCCTGGCCAATGCATGCCTGCCGAAAGCGAGCCGCTTCGAGGCGAGGACATGCATAAGAACAAAGACCTAAGGCAGGTCGCGCAAGTCTTTGTTCACGCGATCCGCCTTAGCTCCTTAAGAAACCAATACAATACAGGCAAAAGCAAGACTTGGCATCAGGCCGTGGCCCGATGCCGTCAAGCCTCATTCGGCGGGCGTGCCATCGGTCGACGGTGCGCGCAGTGACTTCTCGGAGATGTCGATCATTGGCGTGAAGCTTGCCGCCGGCATGCGGACGTCGTCGTGTTCATCAAGAGGGGCGGCGGGGACAAGACCACCAGCCCGTTCGCTGCGCGCGACCTCGAGCTGGCCGGTCAGAATGGCGCGCTCCGCGCGCAGCTGCCGGATCTCCGACTTGGCGATCTCAAGGCTGGTGCGCAGCTGGCCGATTTCGTAGCGATCAGAATCCATGCGTGTGTCGATGTCGCGGCGCAGCGCGTCGGCATCCCGGTCGCGGCGCACGCGCAGGCTTTCGGCTTCACGCAACTTCAGGGTCAGCTCATTTGCCTGCGTCGCGAGTTCGCGGCGGGCGGCCTCGCTTTCAGCGCCGGTCGTGCGGGCGCGCTGCAGTTCTTCGGCAAGTCGCTCGGAGCGGGAGAGGGACGTGGCGAGTTCCGATTTGACGCGCTTCAGATCGGCGCGTGCCGCCTGCAGCTCCTCGTCGGTCATCTTGTTGCGGCCGTTCGCGGTGATGAGAAGCTTTTCCACGAGTTCGGCCTTGGAACCGATCGCCTCATGCTTCGTCGTCAGGTGCGCGATCTCCAGCGCCGAGGACGCCTGCAGCGTCTCATGCTCGACCTCGAGCCTCTTGTGGCGCTCCTCGACGAGCGAAAGGTCCTGCTTCAGATTGGCAACGGCCATCTGCAGGTTGCGCACCTGGGCTTCCTGTTCGATGAGGCTGGACTTCAGATGGCTGCGTTCCTCGTTGAGCCGGGCCATTTCGCGGGTCTGGACGCCGTTTTCGCGACGTGACGTTTCGATCAGCAGCTGGTGTGCCGTCGCTTCGTTGTCGAGCTTCTCACGGGTGGCCGAGAGTTCGCGGCTGCGCTGGTCGAGCTCAGTCTGGGCGCGCTTCAGCAGCGTCGAGGCTTCGTCGAACTGGATGGCGCGATCCGTCAGCTCTCGCTCGGCGTCAAGCAGCCGATTTTCGATGATCGTGAATTCTTCGCGAGCGACCTGATGCACGCCCTGCAGCTTCGTCAGCTCGTCACGAAACGCCTCGATCTCAGAGCGAAGCTGCGTGTTGTCGGCACGAAAATCCTTGTTTTCGGCGCCGAGGCGAAGGTTGTCCTGGTCGGCCTTCTGGCGAGCGTTGCTTTCGTAGTCGAGAAGCGAGCTGATGCGCGCGCATTCGGCGCGGAGCGCGCCGGTTTCGTTCAGCGACTGGCTGTGGGTGCCGAGCAGCGAGGAAACGCGTTCCTGCAGCGATGCGAGGCTCGACATGAGATCCTCCGACGTCCGCTGGTTTTCTTCCAGCGCCGAGCCGAACGCTGCAAAGTCGTTGACGTCGGGAATGGCGTAACGCAGCGGCTCATCGGCCGGGCGCTCATCGGTAATTGATGCGGGTCGGTATCCTGTCGTCGACAGCGATTTGCCGCCGTCTTCTGCGCGACGAAAAAAGTTCATGACCATGACTTGTGCCCCAAAAGTACTTGCCAAAAACGCCGGCGAAATATGGATTTCAGCTAATTAAGCGACCGATCGAAAATTGCCGTGAGTCCGTAAACGCATGCTCCGCGTGCATCTAGAAACGGCTATGTGTCGGTGTCAAAATACGCAACATGACAATCAACAGGTTTGACGGGCGTACCTGTGATGTTTGTGCAACAACGGCAGACGACCTTATTCGTCGGGTAGAATCCGCATCTCGTCCGTCTCAATTTCGCTGCCCAGCTCGACCTCTTTCGTCTGCTTGTCATAGGCACAGAAATAGCTGACGAAGCCATTCGCACCCTTCGGCTTGCCGGTCACCAGCGCGATGCCGTAGTGCTCGCTGCCGAACGGATCGACGACGGCATGCGGAAACTCGATCGAGGCCCGCGCCGCCTGTTTGCACTTTCCTTCAACCTCGGTCGCGAACTGCTGCCAGGCGTCGCCTGAGGAGGCGCGGGCGGTCCCCGCCGCAGCGATTGCGATGGCAAACATGCAAAAGCGGATTTTATTCCTCTGCATCTGAAGAGCCCCGTCTTCCTGCTGTTGCGAAACGCGCCCATGATCAGCGATTTAGGGCTGCAAAGCCAAGTGCTTGGCGAAGGCAATTTTTCCTCTCCGTCCGTCTTTTTTGATATTTCGCCGGTTGCCTCTCCATGCTTGCGCTCCTATGTTCCGCCTCACCTGCCGATTACGCAAACTATTGCCAAAGGAGACCCGCAATGGCTTTCGAATTGCCCGAACTTCCCTATGACTATGAAGCGCTTCAGCCCTTCATGTCGAAGGAAACCCTGGAATTCCATCACGACAAGCACCACAAGGCTTATGTCGACAACGGCAACAAGCTTGCGGCAGAGGCAGGCCTTTCCGATCTCTCCCTCGAAGACGTCGTGAAGAAGTCGTTCGGCACCAATGCCGGCCTCTTCAACAATGCTGCCCAGCACTACAACCACGTCCACTTCTGGAAGTGGATGAAGAAGGGCGGCGGCGGCAACAAGCTGCCGAGCAAACTCGAAGCTGCGGTCAATTCCGATCTCGGCGGCTACGACAAGTTCAAGGCCGACTTCATCGCGGCCGGCACGACGCAGTTCGGCTCCGGCTGGGCTTGGGTTTCCGTCAAGAACGGCAAGCTCGAAATCTCCAAGACCCCGAACGGCGAAAACCCGCTTGTGCACGGCGCAACCCCGATCCTCGGTGTCGACGTGTGGGAACACTCCTACTACATCGACTACCGCAACGCGCGTCCGAAGTACCTCGAAGCCTTCGTCGACAGCCTGATCAACTGGGACTACGTCCTGGAGCGCTACGAAGCCGCCGCCAAGTAAGCGGTTCGCAAGAACAGATGTCAGCACCCGGCGCCTCGAAACGCCGGGTGTTTTTGTTTCGAGATCGTCACAAGCGTGTCATGCGGCGCGCCTAAATCGCTGCCATGACGTCCTTTTCCGATTTTCCCGTTCTCCGCTTCGGCGTCGTCGCAGATCCCCAATATGCGGCGAGGGAGCCGCATATCGGGATGGACCGCCATTATGCCAATAGCCTCGCCAAGCTGTCGGAGGCGATCGAAGTCTTCAATGGCGAAGATTTGAGCTTCGTCATCACGCTCGGCGACATCATCGACCGGGATTTCGCGAGCTTCGACGACATCTTGCCGGTCTACGATGGGCTGAAGCACGAAAACTACTTTCTGCTTGGCAATCATGATTTTGCGGTTGCCGCCGATCGATTGGCCGATGTCGCCAGCCGCGTCGGTCTGGCGTCATCCTATTACAGCTTCGTCAGGCAGGGCTGGCGGTTCATTGCACTGAATGGCAACGAGGTCAGCACCTTTGCGCCGCCGGAAGGGCATGCCGATCGGGAGGTTGCCGCTCGCCGGCTGGCCGAGCTCCGGGCCACCGGCGCCGCCAACGCACAGGACTGGAACGCCATGCCTGGTGACGAGCAGTTCGCCTGGCTTTCCGACCAGATCGAGGACGCCGGTGCCGCGGGCGAGCGCGTCATCGTCATGAACCACTACCCAGTCTATCCGCCGAACGAGCATGACGGCTGGGACCGCGAACGGATGATCGCGCTACTGGCTGCGCACGGCCATGTGGCCGCCTATTTCAGTGGACATAACCACGCGGGCAATTTCGGCACGCTCGACGGATGCCATTTCCTGAATTTCAAGGGCATGGTTGATACCGAGAGCCAGAATACCTTCGCCATCGTCGAAATCCGGGCGGACCATATCGAGGTTCGTGGTTTCGGACGAGAGGACAGCCGGACGCTGAAGCTCCGTCGCTAGGGGTGTCATCTCTGCGCGCCGCCACCCCGCGTGGAACCGACATGCTCCCATGAGGATTATCAAGCTCATAGGAGGCCATCATGATTCGAAAACTAAAGTCCGGCGAATATCGTCTTTACTCGCGCAAGGTCGACCCCAAGACCCACAAGCGCAAAAACCTCGGCACGTTCAAATCACGCGAAGCGGCCGAGAAGCATGAGCGCGAGGTACAGTACTTCAAGCACCACTAGGCGGCACTTGAGCGTCTGAGCCTGTCGGCGGATCGATTAATCCGGGGTGGGTTCACGCCTTGTTGGTGAGCCAAACCGTTGGCGCGCCCAGAACGCCGCCAGTGCGCATCGCCGCCCTCAGCTCTTCCAGCTTGCCGAACGCCTGCGCGGCCTCGACCGTGGCAAACTCATGGGTGACGGTCACGTCGTTGGGATTGTCGGCGGCTTGGTAAACGGCCTCGGCGGTAACGCCGTTTGCCTTCTGCACGGCGGCAAACGCGTCGTAGACCTTGCGCCAGGCAGCGTAGTCCGAAACCTCATGCCTTACGAACATTGTCGGCATCTGATCCTCCCACTTTTGGATTTACAGGCGAGCGCGTTCGGGTCGCCACCGTATCACCGAACGCGCCCGCGCGCCCGGGAAAAAACGGCAAGGTGCGGTATGGCAACCCGCCCATTGGGTTCGCCACATGCCCAACAGTTTCGGGGGCCGCCGGACAGGCGCCGCTTTTCAATCCAAGGGGAAGAGTTACTCAACCTGTTCATCGGGATCGCTTCGATCAATCGCGCTCAGGAGACTATCCTTTGTGTCGTAGCCATCCTGGAAGAGATCGAAGAATATCGAGGCTGCCCGGCAACCTTCGATGCTGATTGGATCTTTCTTGTGCAGGTGGCACCATTCGGAGAGTGCCTCGAATACGACGTCGACGTCTGTAAAGGAGATTAAGTTTGATAGGACTGTCATTTGGTTTCGATGCTCCGCTCAGGCAGAAGCACAAAACTCCCAAGCGGCCGTTGCCATTAAATGCCGACCGATGATTGATTGTACCGCCTGTGACGAGGCATCGCTATTAACTAAGACATAGCCGGTCCAAAGCCGGCCGCTCTGTGCCCTACATGCGCGCCTGCGATTACGATCTCATAGTCCACCGTCATTGAACTTTTGTCATCGGCGGATGTTTCCACGTACCGTCGAGTGCTTCCGGCTTCGGCCAATAGAGGCGCATCGCAACGACAAAAGGCCCCTTCGGTGCAGGAAGCCAGTTGGGCTCCCTGTCCTTCCCAGGCGATTCGTTTTGAACATAGAACGTCAGCCCGCCGTCGGCGTCTTTAACGAACTGCGGCAACATCGGTGAATTGAGCAGGTAACGGTCAATCGAGTTGGCGACGAGCAGGCTCTGGGGGAGTTCGTACATAGTCAGGGACCAAAAGGCGTTCACCGGTGGCAACGTGCCGGGAGCGAAGTGGACCGTGTACCTATTGGCGCCGTCGAGTTTCTTGCCGTCGGAATCGATGGCATAAGCCGGGTATATCGCTTCCTGCTTCGAGTTGCCGTAGATGCCGAGGACGGCAGCCGCCATCCGATACAGGTAGTTGTTCTTCAGATATTCACGTGTGCCGAACACGTCGCCGGATGTCACTTCGCCGGTATCGAAGCGCTTCCGCATTGTCCCCATTTCCGCCCATGCGTCGGCCGTTCCCTGCTGGAAGGCAGTCTTCATCTCAGGTGACAGCTTGCTTGCGTCGAAGGTCTTGCCTCCGCCGATGCCGATCTTGGCAAATCGCGCCATCAGTTCGGTTTCGGATGGATTGGTCGGGCAAAATTGCAGGACGAAATTGAGAATGCTGAAAAATTCCGGCGATGTCTTCTCTTCGTCTGGCGTGAGAGGCTTGATGAAATCGATCGCGCTTGCCGCCCCCGGGGCGGGCTGGCCGAGGAATTTGGACAGGGGCTCCGCCTTGTAGGCGGCCTGGATTTTCTTCACGTTGTCCAGATCGGCCGCATTGAAGAGCTGCGTCCGGTAGGCCGCAAGCGCAAGCTCGGTCTCCGACCGCATCACCTTCTTGATGCCTTTTGGAGTCTCACCCTTCCAGTTCGGACCGGCGATCAGGAAGCTCCCGCCGTCATTGCCAGTTGCGCGACTACCAATATAGTCGAAGTTGAACGTGTAGGCATCGATCAGCTGGATGCTGAAATACCGGTCCTTCTCGATCGGCGGCACTGTCAGCACCATCGGTTCGGCCCGTAGGTCCAAGCCGAGCATCGAATAGGGCGTATCAGAATTCGGCGTCTGGACCGCGGTGTCAGCCGGCGTATAGACACGCGGGATGTTGACCAACTGGTTCCAGGGGCCTTTGTATTCCGGGTCTTTGGTGTTGACGAAATAGGCGTATTGAATGCGGTAGCTGTCGACCATCGGGAAGCCATAGATGTAGGCTTCCTTGGCAATCGCGCGTGCCTCGTCCGCGCTGATGTCAGCGGAAATGCCCTTCGCCGGATAGAGGCTCGCGAAGCCGGTTGCCAGGATCAGTCCTTTGGTGAATTCACGTTTCGTGAGTTGCATGGCTGCCCCCATTGCTTTGATCCAAGACCGTTGATCTGCAAATCCACGAAGCAGCTTTGCGCAAAAATCGGCGCGCTGGAAGCACGTTACGGTAACATTGGTGTAAATGGCAGGCGGCCGGCCGCCACGGGAGAATCCGATCGCTCTTTCAAGCCTCTAACGTCGCGGAGGTTCCTTGAACTTTATCAGGCGACGTCCATTTTCCTCCGATCGAAACCCATCCAAGCGTGCTTCGTCTCTTGAAGATCGCGACCTACAACATCAATGGCGTGAACGGGCGCCTGGAAAATCTTCTTCGCTGGCTGCAGGAGGACAGGCCGGACGTCGTGTGCCTGCAGGAACTGAAAACGGAGGATACCCGGTTTCCACGCGGCGCACTCGAGCGGGCGGGCTACAGCGCGATCTGGCATGGACAGAAGAGTTGGAACGGCGTCGCGATCCTCTCAAAAGGCTCGACGCCGATCCTGACGCGGCGCGATCTTCCCGGCGATCCCGACGACAAACACAGCCGCTACATCGAGGCCGCCATCGACGGTATCCTCATCGGGTGCCTCTATCTTCCGAACGGAAATCCCGCACCCGGGCCGAAATTCGACTACAAGCTCCGCTGGTTCCGACGGCTCCACGACTATGCCGCCGAACTGCACGCGCTTGACATTCCGACCCTCCTCGTCGGCGATTTCAACGTCATGCCGACGGATCTTGACGTCTACAAGCCGGAGCGATGGCGGGATGACGCCCTCTTTCGGCCGGAAGTCCGCAAGGCCTATGCCAACCTCGTCGCACAGGGCTGGACCGACGCAATCAGACATCTGCACCCGAACGAGCGAATCTATACCTTTTGGAAGTACTGGCGAAACTCGTTCGAACGCGATGCCGGCCTTCGGATCGACCACTTCCTGCTCAGCCCGATGGTCGCCCCATGGCTGAGATCGGCGAGCGTGCGCAGGAAGCCTCGGAGCTGGGAACACACAAGCGACCACGCTCCCGTGATGATCGAACTCGATATCCCCCGGCGCGAGGACGATGAGCAAGGATAACGGATGGTCTGCGAAGCAGCACCGCTCGGGGATGAAACAGACAATTCGAGGTGTCCGATGAAGTTCATAACGGGTTGGCTGACCTGCAGGCGGGGAACACGCGAGGAGTTCCTCCTCGCCATGGAACCCCATGTCGCGTCCACGCGCAACGAGCCGGGCTGCGTATTTTTCGAGTATCATCGGCATAAGGATGACGAGGATATGGTAGTTTTGATCGAAGGCTTTCGTGATGCCGAGGCGCACGAGTTCCATCGGCGGACACCGCACATGATCGCCATGCAGGCCGACGTTCGGCGGCTTCTCGCAAAGCTGAGTGTTATTGAGACGTGTTCTGATGACGTCGCCCGTTATGATCTCGACTTTATTGCAAATCCGCCGGGTCCGTATTGTCCCTAGTCACGCCAGCGGACAGAAACCCTAGCAGGAAAGCCCACAGCCTAGGCAGAATTGGAGGAGGATAGGATGAGCGATCACGTCTACAAGAAAGTGGAACTCATTGGGAGTTCGAAGGTGTCTGTAACCGAGGCGATCGAGACCGCGGTCGCGCGAGCCTCGAAAACGATGCGCAAGCTCGAATGGTTCGAAGTCGATCAAATCCGAGGCCATATCAAGGACGGCGCAGTCGCGCACTATCAGGTCGTGATGAAGGTCGGATTTCGGATCGACGACACGCCGTGACAGGCTGGGGAAGACGAGGAGGCCGTGTGCCCCGCCTCGTCTCTGTCGGCATCCGCTCAGGCAGCCGTGACCATTGGCAGCTCTTTCCGCTCCAACGCGTCGCGCTTCGGCGGCGTGCCGAACATTCGGGAATATTCGCGGCTGAACTGCGAGGCGCTTTCATACCCAACCTGATAGGCGGCCGTCGCAACGCTTGCACCGTCCGACACCATCAGTCTCCGTGCCTCCAGCAGCCGCATGTTCTTCTGATACTGCAACGGCGTCATGGCGGTCACCTGCTTGAAATGCTGGTGGAAGGAAGACGGGCTCATGTGCGCGACGGACGCAAGCTGCTCGATCCGCACGGGCGTAGCAAAGTTCTCGCGCAGCAGATGGATGGCGTCGGTCATGCGCCTGATATGACTGCCGGGTAGCGCCAGCTTGCTGACCTCCGCCGCGTTCGGTCCTGTCAGCAGCCAGTAGCAGATTTCGCGCATGATCGCTGGATAGAGCACCGGAATGGCCTTCGGCGTATCGGCAAGACGGACAAGCCTCAGCACGCAATCGGCCAGCACGCCGTCGAAATTCTGCACGAAAACACCGGCCGCGCTGTCGCTGGCCGGCCGTGGCGGCTGTTCCATCGCCTCCATCACTTCGCGCAGGATTGCCACATCGAAATCGATGTTGAGGCCGATATACGGCTCCTCCTTGCTGGCCTTGGTGATCTGCCCTAGGGCCGGCACCTCGAAGGTGACGATCAGCGATTGCATCTCCCCATACTTGAGGACACGGTCACCGACCATGATTTCCTTTGCCCCCTGGACGACAATGCAGATCGTCGGCCGGTAGATCATGTGGTTCGGCATGACAGGCTGGGTAACCCGTGACACCGAGAGCACCGGCACAGGCGTCTCAAAACGCCCGTCGGCGTCGCCGGCCGTTCGGTCGATATAGGTCTGGATGACTTGCTTCAGGGTGTCGAGCATCGCCAGCGTCTCCTCGTCGTTCGGCGCCAGGTCAAGATAAGCGCCGTATCGCCTAGTCTGCAAGCTGCTTGGAGGATCAGGCAAAAAATTCGAGAGTTTCGGCATTCAACAGTGGGCACCGACAGGCGTACCGTAAGGGCATAAACTCCAGCAAAGGAAGTGATCATGCCCAACGAAACACAAGCAAATTCAGCATCTAAGGTAGCCGTCGTCACCGGCGGCAGCCGTGGGCTCGGCCGCAATACGGCAATCAACCTTGCCCGTCGCGGCGTGAACGTCCTCTTCACGTATCGTGCAAATCGGGCAGAAGCGGAGACCGCTGTGTCGGAGATCAGATCACTCGGCGTCGAAGCCATCGCCCTGCAGCTGGACACCGGTCGCGTCGCCGAGTTCGAGGCCTTTGCGGGCAAGGTGAGAGATGCCTTGCAGGGTCTTGGAAAAACTCGATTCGACTACCTCGTCAACAATGCCGGCAGCAGCTATCACGCAACGATTGCCGAAACGACGGAAGAGGCTTTCGACGAGCTCGTCAACGTGCATTTGAAGGGCGTCTTCTTCCTAACGCAAAAGCTGCTGCCGCTGATGGCCGATGGCGGGCGCATCATCAACGTCTCGAGCGGCCTTGCCCGTTTCGCCGTGCCGGGTATCTCCGCCTATGCGTCGATGAAAGGGGCGATCGAAGTGTTCACCCGTTACCTCGCCAAGGAACTCGGCCCGCGCGGCATCACGGCCAATACGGTTGCACCAGGCGCAATCGCAACCGACTTCAGCGGCGGCATGGTGCGGGACAATCCGACCTACAACAAGATGGTCGCGGATGCGACGGCGCTCGGCCGTGCCGGCGTGCCGGACGATATCGGCCCGATGATTGCCTCGCTGCTTTCCGACGACAACCGCTGGGTCAACGGCCAGCGCATCGAAGTCTCCGGCGGCACGCACCTCTGATTAACTTAACCCGCCGCGGCAACCGGCGGGTTCGTCCACCCACTCGTCCAGAGTTGTCGCATCCGGTCGCCGTCGCCCCGGAAATATGCGTCGGCGGTCTCGCAATGCTCGACGCGGTCACTGCGGAAATTGCGGATCGCCTGGCGCAGCTCGCACCACGCGACGATGTTTGCGGTCTGCGAATAGTAGATGAGGGCGATCGGCTGGATCCTGCGCTCGGTCGCGCGGCCGAGTTCGTCGCGATAGTCGAGCAGCAGCTTCTGTTCGTCGCGGATGGCGCGGCGAACGAGACCAAGATCGAGCCCGACCGGGGATTGAGCCACCGATCCCCAGGCGTAAAGCGCCTTTCGTTCCATCGCCTGACGCAGCGGCGCCGGTACTGCGCCTGTTATCTTCTGGTTGACGCCCTTGGCCGCCCGCTTGAGTTCCTCGTCGCCGGTCCGGTCGAGCAGCGCTAGCGACAAGACGATCGCCTCCATTTCCTCGACCGAGAACATCAGCGGCGGCAGGTCGAAGCCCGGCCGCATGATGTAGCCGATGCCGCGGCCGCCCTCGATGGGGACGCGCATCGCCTGCAAGGCGGCGATGTCGCGATAGATCGAGCGCACCGTCACCTCGAGCGTTTCCGCCATTCGGGCCGCCGTCATCGGCTTGCTCGCCAGCCGCAGGATCTGGATGATCTCGAAAAGCCGTGAGGCCTTGCGCATTTTTCGGCTCCTTCAGCCTATGCTCCTGACAATACACTGTCAGTTGGGCCGTCGTATAGCACTCGCTATCGAATTGAAAATCAACATGGTCTTTGAAATCGACCTTGAATTGGATAGCGGACAACTGACATGACCTACAGCGAAAATCTCTGGCTCTACTTCACGCTTCTCTTCGGCATCATCATCGTCCCTGGCATGGATATGCTATTCGTGCTGGCCAATTCGCTGACCGGCGGCAGGCGCACCGGCATCGCCGCGACCGCCGGCATCATGGCCGGCGGCGCCGTGCACTCGCTCTATGGCGCGATCGGGGTCGGCGTGCTCGCCGTTCTCCTGCCGACCTTGTTCAATCCGCTGCTCTTTGCGGGGGCGGCCTACATGGCCTGGATCGGCTACACCCTGATCCGCAGTTCGATCACCGTCGATACGGTCGGGGCAGGCGGCTTGCATTCGGGTTGGCGGGCCTTTCGCCAGGGCGCAGCAACCTGCCTGATGAACCCAAAGGCGTACCTGTTCATGATCGCGGTTTACCCGCAATTCCTGAAGCCGATCTACGGTCCCATCTGGGCGCAGGGTCTTGTCATGGGCGTCATGACGATGGCGACGCAGGCCGCCGTCTACGGCACGCTGGCGCTGACGGCGGCGCGAAGCCGCACGCTGCTGGTGTCCAATCCGAAGGCGACGATCCTGGTCGGACGGATCGCCGGGGCGCTCCTCATCGCCGTTTCGATCCTCACCGCATGGCACGGCTGGCGCGTGCCGGCGTGAGGCGCGAATACGAAACGATTTAGGACTCTATTTTTCCTGAAATCTCACCCACTTGTTACTTTTTGGGGCGAAAAAATTTGCCATGATGCCGCCCGTCGGCGAGGCGCCGGGCTTCGCGGATCTTGTTATCAAAGAGGAGTGGAGACATGAGACTGAAAGCTATAGCCGCGGCAGTGCTTGTCGCCGGTCTGGGGGTCGTGGGCGTTGCCATTGCAGCGCAGGAGGATGGCACGCACGAAGCACGCTCTGCGCTGATGAAGAAGGTTGGCGGCGCGGCGGGTGCCATGGCGGCGATCGCCAAGGGCGAAAAGCCCTATGACGCCGAGGTGGTTAAGGCGTCGTTGATGACCATTGCGGAAACCGCGAAGGTTTTCCCTGATCAGTTCAAGCCTGGCACCGAAAAAGGTGACAAGGCGGCGAGCCCGAAGATCTGGGAAGATCACGCAGACTTCAAGGCCCGTGCGGCGAAGCTTTCGGATGACGCCGACAAGCTGCTCGCTCAGCTTCCGGCGGACCCGGCCGGTGTTGGCGCGGCCATGAAGGCGCTTGGCGCGAATTGCGGCGGCTGTCATGAGAAGTTCCGCATAAAGACCGAATAGCGATCCTGACCTTTCAGTCAAACGATCCGCGTCAGCCTTGCCGCTGGGGCGGATCGTTTTATGTTTGCAATGATGTGATTGGCACAGGAGCGGTGAATGGTCCGCAGGTTCGTCCGGTTTTTGCTCTGTCTTGTCGGAGTGTTCGTCATTGGCGGAGCGGTTTTCTATTTCATCACCGCACCGAATCCACTTCCTGAAAGCCACTGGGCCAACCTCGGCGAACCCGATCTGAAGAACGGCGAAATGGTCTTTTGGACCGGTGGCTGCGTCAGCTGTCATGCCGCTACCGGATCGGAAGGCGACGCCAAGCTCACTCTGTCAGGCGGGTTGGCCTTGAAGAGCCCCTTCGGGACCTTCCATGTACCCAACATCTCGCCAGACGAGAAGGCGGGCATCGGCACATGGACGCTGGCGCAATTCGGCAATGCGATGAAGCGGGGCGTGGCGCCGAACGGCGAGCACCTCTATCCGTCCTTCCCCTACAACTCCTACGCTCGGGTAAGCGACAAGGACGTCAACGATCTCTTCGGCTATCTGAAGACGCTGCCGAAAAGCGGCAATGTCGCCCCGCCGCACGAACTGCCGTTCCCTTATAATATCCGGCTGGCGCTGGGCGGCTGGAAATTCCTCTATTTCAACGACGAGCCACGAGTCGCTCTTCCGGCCAATGCCGACGACAAGGTCAAGCGCGGCCAATATCTGGTGGAAGGTGCTGGCCATTGCGGCGAATGCCATACGCCGCGTGATCGCCTTGGCGGATTTGAGGCAGACCAGTGGCTCGCGGGTGCGCCGAACCCGGAAGGGCAGGGCAGGATTCCCAACATCACGCCGGGCTCGAAAACCGTTGGTTCCTGGAGCCAGGAGGATATCGCCAACTATCTCGAGACCGGCTTTACGCCCGACTTCGATTCGGCCGGCGGCTCGATGGCGGAAGTGCAACGAAACCTTGCGCACCTGCCGAAGCCGGAGCTCGAGGCGATCGCTGCCTATTTGAAGGCGGTTCCCAACCGATAATATTAGCAATATCTCAAAAATGCCGCATTGCAGCACTCCACTTGACGCCGCACTGATAGCCCTGTGGCGAGCCCCGGTTCGCTTTCCGAATGACGCAACCAGAACGTCTTCCGAAAGGACAGCTGCATGCACAGCACGTCGATAGATCCTGCCGACGATCTCGAGACCGTTGCCCGCAAGGGCGGCAAATTGCGGCGCATGGCGGTGCGGATACCGACCTATATGGCTGATATCCGTGAAAACCCGGCTTGGCTGCCGATGTTCCTGTTGGCGCGAACGATACCGGCGCGCAAGGTGCATTGGCTGACCGCACGTCGTAGCAACGGCGCGATCGAGAAGTTGCCGACGCTCTTCAAGGGTGTGGATCACACAAGCGCAGTCGCGGCATTGAGGCGGGATGGGATATTTCCAGAGCTGACCCTGCCCGAAACGATCACCCGCGAAATCGCGAGCTTTGCCAGCGCCACCCCATGCTTCGGTAACTTCGATCGCAAGATCGAGTTTCAGGCGTCCGATCACCGCGCCGCCGAGCAGGAGTGGGGGAAGCCAATACTAAGCGGTCATCATTTCGAGCGAGCGCTCGATTGCCCGGCCGTTCGGACCGTCCAGCGCGACCCTGTTCTGTCGGAGATTGCCCGTTGCTATTTGGGGGCGCAGGCTCGCCTCATCACCACCCGCGTTTGGTGGAGCTTTCCGACGCGGGCGAGCGAAGCCGATCGCAGCCTTGCGTCGCTGGACAAGTTCCACTTCGATCTCGACGACTGGCGGATGCTGAAATTCTTCTTCTATCTCGTCGACGTCGACGAAGGCACCGGTCCGCATGTCTATGTCAGGGGCAGCCACAACAAGCGGCGCATCAAACATCAGCTGACGCTTCTGGTCGGCCATCCTGCCTACGAGATCCTGGATTTCTATGGCAAGGACAGCGTGACGACACTGACCGGAGCGGCAGGCTTCGGCTTCGTGGAAGATCCGTTCGGCTTTCATATGGGCACGGTTGCCACGACCAAGCCGCGCCTGATGATGGAGGTGGGCTTCGGCGTTTCCAAGCCCTCGCGCCGCCGCTTCCACGGCGAACCGGTGCTGCGATAAGCAGATGCCGCCTCAGGCCGCTTTGGGTTGATGCTCGGCGCCGAACATCAGCACGTATTGGTCCAGCTCGTCGCCGGCATGCCCGAGGGCGCGGTAGATTTCCGCCGCAAAGGTCATCGGTGCCGAGCCCGGCGCGGTCACCAGCTTTCCATCACGCACGGCCTGCGGGCTGTCCTTGTAGCGTGCGTGGCCGGCATAGCCTGGCGCGCTGGCGATGAAATCGGCGGCGTTGCTGGTATGGTCGGTGGCATCAAGCACGCCGGCGCGGGCAAGCGCGAGCGTCGCGCCGCAAATTCCCGCGACGAGTTTGCCATGGGCGACGAAGTCGTCGATGACAGGCTTCAGATCGGGCGCTTTCTCCGTTTCCCAGATCGTTCCGCCGCAGAGCACGAGCCCGTCGAAGGCGTTGGCATGCAGGTTTTCCGCGGCGGTGTCGGAGGCGACGCGCATGCCGCCCATCGAGCGCACCTCAGCACCATCGGGCGTTGCGATCACCACGTCGAAGCCGAAATAGGAACGGGCAGAGGCCGTCAGTTGGGCGACCTCCCAGTCGGCGAATCCATCGGTTAGGACGATTGCAAGTCGGGTCATCCGTTTCTCCTTGCAGGCTGTCCGGGGCGGCCAATGCCGCTCATGCCAAAGCCTGCATATAGCGCATGCCGGTGACCGGGCGAGGAACGAAATCCATATTCTCGTAGAAGCGATGGGCCTGCACGTTGCCGGTGGCGGCGCTGACCGAGAGGTAGCCGCAGCCGGCATTGCGGGCGGTATCGCGGGCGCGGTTGACGAGATGCTGGCCGACGCCGTGGCCGCGATGGCCGTCGCGCACGAAGAGGTGGTGCAAATCCATGCCGCGCGCGCCGTCCTGCGCCCTGTAAAGCGGCACGAGAATGGCGTAGCCGATCAGGCCCTCATCGCTTTCGGCAATCAGCGCGCTGATCCACGGCACCGGGCCGAACAGGTCGCGCTCGAGCTGCTCCGGGTTCGAGGCGGACGGATCGCCGTGATGTTTGGCGAGCAGGGCAATCATTTCGCTGAGTTCGGGGAGATCGCGCGGCTTGGCGGCGCGGATATTGATCACCGGCGGGCGGATCAATGAGAGTTCGCTATCTTCGATTTCAACCATGGTCTTCGCGTCCTTGTGTGGTGTTCTGCCGTCAGGACGCTGCCGATACAACAAAGCCGCCTGACGGCGGCTTGTTGACAATATGATCTGTCCGGCCGCCCCTTACAGGTACAGCCAAAAATACGAGCTGGTGATGTGCGCGTTCTTGATCATGTGCCGATAGATCATCCAGAACGCGCAGTTTGTCAATGGGGTTTACGCGCGGGCGCCGGGAAGCGCACAGCGTCGGCCGGTCAGCCGCCATCCCGTGCTTCGCCGTCGGTACTCGAAGCCGCTCTACCAGAAGAGGCCGCGCGTGCAGCGTCCGCCATGTCGTTCTCGACATCGAAAGCGCGAGCTGGCGGGCCGAACACGGCGAGGGGACTTTTCGCCAATGAGTTATTGATATAGGGTACCCCCCTATACTAAATGGATGAGGCCATGTCCCACACCACGCATCACAAGAAAAAGCTGATGGCTCGTGTCAGCCGTCTGAAAGGCCAACTGGAGGCCGTCGAGCGCGCCCTGGAGGCGGAGCGGCCTTGCGGAGAGATTCTGCAACTGCTGGCTTCGATCCGCGGCGCCCTCAACGGCCTGACCGGCGAGGTGCTGGACGATCATCTGCACGAGCATGTCCTCCATGCCGCCGATGAGAAGGCCCGGGCGGAAGCAGTCGAAGAAATATCCGAAGTTCTGCGAACCTATATTCGCTGAGACAACCGACATGAGGAGCGTGCGATGAGCGCACAGACCGAAACACCTGAGCACGACCACGTTTTCCTGGGTGCCGATCATGACCGCAATGCTCGTCGCGTCTGGTTCGTCATTGCGCTGACAGCCGTCATGATGGTGGTCGAGATCGGTGCCGGAACCTACTACGGCTCGATGGCGCTGGTCGCTGATGGCTGGCACATGTCGACGCATGCGAGCGCGCTGCTGATCTCCGCCGTTGCCTATCTCTATGCCCGCCGGCAGGCACACAATCCGCGCTTCACCTTTGGCACCGGCAAGCTCGGTGACCTCGCGGGCTTCGCCAGCGCCATCATCCTGATGCTGATCGCCTTGCTGATGGCCTGGGAAAGCTTCCTGCGCATCACTCATCCGGTGCCGATCAGCTTCGCACAGGCGATCGGCGTTGCTGTCGTCGGTCTACTGGTCAACCTGGCGAGTGCCTGGCTGCTGAAAGATGACCATCATCACGGCCACAGCCACGGCCATTCTCACCATCACGACCACCATGATCACCACGACCACGGCGATCATGCCCACGATGGCGATCGCGCGCATTCGGGACATTCCTCCGACAACAACATGCGCGCCGCCTATATCCACGTCATTGCCGACGCGCTGACCTCGGTGCTCGCCATCGCTGCACTGCTACTCGGCAGCCTGTATGGCTGGCTCTGGCTCGACCCGCTGATGGGCATCGTCGGCGGCCTTATAATCGCGCAGTGGTCCGTTGGGCTGATGAGGTCGTCCGGTCGCGTGCTGCTCGATGTCGTGCCACGGGAGACGGACCTACAGGACGAGATCCGTTCGGCGCTGGAAACCGGCGGCGAGAGGATCACCGATCTGCACGTCTGGCAGGTCGGACCCGGCCATCATGCCGCAATCGTCGCTCTGGTGACGCCGCGGCCGGAAAGCCCCGCCTTCTATAAGGCGAAACTCGAACCGGTTGCGGGCCTCTCGCACGTCACCGTCGAGGTAACGCAGTCGGCTGCCGCCGCTTGACGCGACTCATCCGGGCCACAATCACTCTCTAGCCCTGTATCCATTGATTTGAGGCAGAGGAATTTTCATGCGTGGCTTTTCGATCCGCCGCCGGACCCTTCTCGGTTCGGCATTGCTTTCACCCGCCCTGCTGCTGCCGCGCATCGCATGGTCGGAGGAGAGCGATGATGAAATCAACCGGCGGATGGAAGCGCTTGAGAAGGCGATCGGCGGTCGGGTCGGTGTGTCCGCCATCGACACCGAGACCAACATCTCCTTCGGCTATCGCGAGACCGAGCGCTTTCCTCTTTGCAGCACTTTCAAGGTCCTGGCTGCCGGCCTCGTGCTGGCGCGTGTCGACAAGGGACAGGAAACCCTCGAGCGCCGCGTCGTCTACGAACAGGACAAGCTCGTCACCTATTCACCGGAAACGGAAAAGCACGTCGGTGGCGAGGGCATGAGTATTGGTGAGCTCTGCGAGGCCGCGATCACGCTCAGCGACAATACCGCCGGCAACCTCCTGCTGGAGAGCTTCGGCGGACCGGCCGAGCTGACCGAATGGCTGCGCACGCTCGGCGATCGCTCGACGCGGCTCGACCGCTGGGAAACGGCGCTCAACGAAGCCAAGGACGGCGACCCGCAGGATACCACCACGCCGGATGCAATGGTCGACACGCTCGGCAACCTGACGCTGGGCTCGACGCTGTCGGAGCCGTCGCGCGACAAGCTCGCAGCGTGGATGGTGTCGAATACGACAGGCGGCGCACGCCTGCGCGCCGGTCTGCCGGATAGTTGGAAGATCGGAGACAAGACCGGCACCGGCAACAATGGCAGCGCCGCCGATATCGCCGTCCTCTGGCCGCCGGGGCATGGCGCGATCCTGGTTGCTGCTTACGTCACGCAGGCCAAAGCGCCGGTGTCGGAGATCAACCCTGTCTTCGCCGAAGTCGGGAAGATCGTGACCGATATGGTCGGATAGGTGTTTTCCGTCAAAGAGATGCGACGGAAACGTGAATCTCGGTCGCATCGATCTGAATCAGTTTGTGAAAGCCGGCATTCCGCCCATGCGGGTGATTAGATTACGAATTCCTCCGCGTATGTCTGTGGCTCGGGAACGACCGTAACCTCCACCGGAATGATCCAATTGGCCACGTAGCTCTCGCAGTCGGAACGCTGGAGGTCGGGCTGCACGCACCCCGCCCCGTCGGTCGCACGACATCGCAGTATATATTGCCCCACTTCTTCAGGGGGCCAGATGTACTCCCACAAGCGCCATGCAAACGGACGGTCTGTTTCGAGGAGCCTTGCTTCGCGCCAGCCTCTGCCATCTCCGGTGCAGACCTGCACCTGCCGGATCGCGGCCTCTCCGCTCCAGGCGGCTCCAAAAATCCGGTACGGTTGGCCGACGATAAGACGCGCCCCCTGTACCGGACGCGCGATCTGCGCTTTGACCTCCATCTCCGCAAGGGGAACCAGCCTGGGTTCCCCGAGGCTGCGCTCCCAACGGAAATAGTCGCGCGCCTGCCAGTAGCCAAGGAACGGTTGCTCCACAACCGTGATATGCGTGATCCACTTGACCCAAGCCATGCCGAACCAGCCACCCACGACCGCGCGTAGCGGGTAGCCGTGATCGCGTGTCAACGGCTCCTCGTTCATCGAATAGGCAAGCATCGTGCTGTCGGCGACGGCCTTCTCAAGCGGTAGACTCCGCGCAAAAGCGATGGGGCCGGGAGAAGCCGTTTTCTTGTTCGCGTCGACGACGCCGCTGTCGGGGCCTGCGAGCAGAACCTCGCATGCGGTTTGCTTGACGCCCGCCATTTCCAGAATCTCGCGCAGAAGAACACCTGTCCATGCGGCATTGCCGACGGCTCCATTCTGCCACTGCAACCCCTCCCTCGGAGGCACATAGTAGACGCGCCCGTTTCCTGCGCACTCGACGACGGCGGTGAAAGTCGTGCTCTGCATCGCCTTGATGGTGTCGAGGTCAAGTTCGAGCGGCCGCTCCACCGCCCCGTCAACGCGCAATCTCCAGTCTCGCGCATCGAGGTCGGGCGACGGGAAATGGTTTCTCACGAAGAACAGCTCGGTTGGGATCAGCCAATCGGAGAGCGACGCAAACGGAAACTCGATGTTCTGTGGGGATTTCTGTCGAACTATTAGACTGGGTTGCTGTGGTGTCGGCATCGTCCTCGTCTCCTTCCAAGAGCACAACGTCGGCTCCTCGGTCGCGCGAATTGCGGTTCGATCACACTGGCCCTCGGGCCCCCATTCTAGCACATGCGGCACGTTCCTCGGGTCGACCTCGAACGGCAGCATAGGGCAGCAAACAGCAGTCCTATTGTCATCTCTATCGCCATACTCACGCGATCATTGTCAGCAAAGAGATGCGACGGAAACGTGAATTTCCGTCGCATCGATCTGAATCAGTGTGTCAATCCTTTCGGGCGCAAAATGACCGGACCACGCCTTTTGCGGGCCTTTTGGAATAATGCCGGAGCGGCCCAACATGCGCAACACGGCCACGATCAATCGTCACGTTCGGCGAAATCCGACCAAGGTGCGGCGACCTAACCTAAAGTCGCCTTTAGGAACTCAATCGTGCGCGACCAGGCTAGCTTCGCTGCTTCGGCTGAGTAGTGCGCGCTGTTGCTGTCGTCATCAAAAGCGCGCTCCGTGTTCTCGTAGGTGAAAATCTCGACCCTTACGCCAGTCTTTTTCACCACGTCGACAAACGCCGGAATCTCGGGATCTACGAAAGGGTCTTTGCCAGCCAGGTTGAGCAGGAGTGGCGTCTTGATAGGGCCCACATCGGCAACCGACGGCGGGTGCCCATAGAAGATAACCGCGCCACTGAGATCAGTCCCTTTGGTGACCAGGTCGTCTATCGCAGTCGCGCCCAATCCAAAACCGACTGCGCCAATCTTCCCGTTGCTGACGCCGTCGGATTTTAGCCAGACCAAGGCCACCTGGGTATCGGCAGCCATGTCCGATCTTGTCTCCATTCCCACCGTTTCGAGGGCAGGCCCGGCTTCGGCCGGCGTCCCACCAAAACGCGAAGCATAGTCAGGCGCCAATGCGACAAATCCCTCAAGGGCCAGGCGCCTTGTGACCTCCTCGAAATGCGGCGTCAGACCCAACTTGTCATGAACCACCACCACACCGGGGTGGAGCTTGGCGCTGTCGGGGCGGGCAAGATAGCATTCAAGTTTGCCCCAAGCCGTATCGAGAGCCACCCTTTCGATGCGCAATCGCGGGTCGTCATTGGCGACTTGAGCCGCATTTGCATATTCGGACGCAAGGCACGCGGGCAGCGTTGCTACGGCTGCCACTCCGGCCAAGCATTCCACCGTATCAACAAGAAATACCCGACGCTTCATGTGTGCAAGGAAGTCCAACGACGTCGATCTCCGCTGGGGCAAGACATATTAGCGCAACTCTCCGAGTGCAGAAACCTGCAGCGGAGGGGTAGGGCTCGAACCTTGATCGAGCGAATTCGATTTCGCGAAATGGCCGCATTGGGACGCCGCAGTCGGACGAAGGATTGTGCCGCCGCGGCCATCCGCGAGTTGAACTGGAGCCCGCGGTTTGGGTTCGACGAGGTGTTCACGCAACTGGATAGGCGAAGCCCGGGTGATGCCGTCGGGATCGCAGATGAACCGGAAGCCGGAATAGCCGGCCGCAGAATATCGTTAAGCGAGCCGGTTGCGGTGGTTGCGACGGGCAAGACAACAGTCTTGGCCGCTTCGCGCCAATTGCGGACAGCAGTATCTGGAACGGCCTAGTCGAGCGTCGGTTGCCGCAGCGCTTTATGCGCGGCCCCTGTCGGAAGAGGGTTACTCGGGATTTGCGCCAACAATTCTGCCAATCGTTGCTGCCAATGCGGATTCCGCTGTCTCAGCGGCTCTAAAGCATCGCCTGGCGGGTTCTCCATTTCGCTCATCAACTCGCGCGATGTTCGAGCCTCTGCAAGACGCCCGACGGTCGCATAGCAGCAGGCCAGCGTTTCTTGGATCGGCCGCCATGCAGGGCGCACCTTTTGGGCTCGCACGGCGGCAGCTAGGGCGTTGCCTCCGTCACCGGCAAACAAGTGCGCCAGCGCCAGAAAGTTCAGCCAAACGAAGTTCTGTGGGTCGTTGGCATTCAACATGAGGCCGTGTTCCAGTGGCGCTATGGCACTGGACGCGCTGCCCCTAAAGAGCTCCGCCATTCCCAAGACAAGGTGGCCAAGGGCGAAACTCGGGCTGATCTCGATCGCCCTTTCGGCGGCAAGGACCGCCTGTTCGGGTGCATTCGCGTACACGCTGCAGATCGCCAACGCGTAGTGTGTGTACGGGTTCTTTTCGTCGAGCCGAACTGCCGCCAAGGCGGCATCCAATCCTTCCCGGATGTCTTCGGAAGGACGCTCGCTCCATCCATAGGCGACGATGCCTGCGCTCACCCGACCAAGCCAGAGATGGGCTTCGGCAAGTTCGGGGTCGAGCCGGCACGCCTCCCTGAATAGCTCTCGTGCCATTAGGTGGGTCTCCTGGCCAACGCGGTGGAAATGCCAGGTCCCCTGCCGCACTATCTCCCACGCCGTCATATTCCCCGTGTGCCGCGCTGCCGCGGGAAGTGACGCCGTCTTCAGCAGTTCTGGCTCAATCGCACCCGCGATCCTCTCCGCGATGGCGTCTTGAACGGCGAATGCCTCTTCCAGTTCCACGTCATACCGTTCGGCCCAGACTTCACTGGCCGAAGTGCTCTCGACCAGTTGAGCGGAGACCCGAAGGCGACTGCCCGAGCGGCGCACACTTCCTTCGAGCACATAACCGACACTCAGTTCCTGGCCCACCTGCTTGGCGCTGACCGACTTGTTCCTGTAGACAAAACTTGAATTGCGCCCGATTACCCGAAACCATCGAAATCTCGTGAGCGCGGTGATCACATCTTCGGTGATGCCATCCACCAGATACGCCTGCTGCTTGTCATTGCTCAAATTGGCAAACGGTAGGACCACGATCGATGGTCTGCCGGGGTTCGCGGGCGAACCGGGCAACGCCGCGGGCGTATCAACGGCAGCAGGATGCAGGCTATTGACCCGGCCGGCAAAACGATACCCCACACGAGGCACGGTGGCGATCCACTCGTTCCCCTCTGGTTGGGGACCCAGCATCTTGCGTAAGGCCGAGATCTGAACCGAGAGATTGCTCTCCTCGATGATCGCGGTGGACCAGGCAGCTTCCATCAGTGCGGACTTGCTCACGACCTGCGTCGAGGCCCGCACGAGCGCGTGCAGCAGCAACAAGCCCTTATGGCCAATTGCCACCCGCCGTCCTTCGCAAGTCAGTGCGCCGCGCTGCATGTCGAGGATGAACGCCCCGAACGCGAACAGTTGCGGCACGACGCTAGCGGCCACGGTTTCTTCAGAAGAATTCGGGACTTTTTGGCCTCCCATTAAGGACTCCAGTCGGTCTTCTTGTGATGCTTTTGCCTAGGTCGCCAAGCTAGCACAGAGGAGATCAAAATGACGATTTCAAAAGAACGAACCGATGCAAGTCTGGGCTTCTCGCGGGGCAAGGCCTCGATATCCAAAGGGGACGCGGGATACCAAGCTGAACAGGGGCCTGATTACCTGCCCGGCATTAGTGCGGAGTCAGTTGGCTCAGCCGCATTGTGGCTCGGGATCGCTACGATCCCGCCTGGGAGACGCACCAAGGCGCATGTGCATGAGCGCCACGAGAGTGCCTTCTACATGTTGAGCGGTGAAGAGTTGGAGCTATGGAGTGGCGATGAACTCCAGCATAGGGATCTGATGCACCCCGGAGATTATCTATACATCCCCGCCAACGTGCTGCACGTGGCCGTCAATCGGGGAGCCGAACCAGCCGTATTTGTCGGGGCGCGCAACGAGCCAACTGCGCAAGAAAGTGTTGTTCTTTATCCTGAAATGGATTCCCGAGTGCCATGACAGACGGAAGACTGCTTGGGGCCGAAGGCCGACATTGGCGGACGGCGGCTAAGCGCCACAAGGGGACATTTTGACCTACAGACAGCTCACCTGACCCGCCGCAAGGTAAGCGGAATAGTTGCATCCTATCAAGCCAATGACGAGAACCATGCCGTTGCATGCAGCAAAGAAGCCTGCATGCTTACGCATCGCCGGCCGAACAACCGACGCCAACATCATTACTAAACTAGCAATCGCGATGCCCAAGAGCATCATATTCAATGGTGGCAGCAACAATGGGATGATCTGCCAGCAGCTGGCAAATCTATAGGGACCAGCGGTGTGATATGCGCTGATCGCAAGCGTGCCCCACACTGCAGCATGAAGCGCGAGAATTGACCACTTTGATGTCAGCCTCAATTTGTTGAAACCGTAGATCACCAGCGCCTCCTTACGCTCGGAAACCTTAGGCTGACCTATAACAGCAGTGAATCAACTATATATTGTTTCAGAAGTTAAAATACACGCCGACTACATTTGCGTACGTCCGCTTTGGGCCGAAAGCCGTCGTCAATTGATGGCGGCTATGCGCCATTTGCGGACGTTCCTATTTGCACATCCGGTAGATAACCAAAGCAGCAAGTGCCATCGCGATGGCAGCCAATGCGCGCTCGACACACCTACGCCACCGCGACTTGGCGGGGGCACCATCGAAAAAACCGCTTATCACGTGGCCAAGGAAGTCCAGCAACTCACCCACAATCGTCGCCCTATCAGGATCATCGGAACGCTCTCATCATCGCATCAGATGTCCTTCGATCCTGTTACGATGGCCGCCATAGGCCGAGTGCGGTCTTCCGCTTTGCGCCAAAAGGGGGTCATGAGACCGGCGCCCGTTAAACGGCGGCCTCGGGCGGCGGAAGGATGGGCTTTGGACACTGACACTCTCAAAGTTGACACGGCAGTCCACCATCTTGGCCCAAAGGGACCTCGAACTTGGTACGAACGACCACAATTTTCAAATTGAGCAACCAAAAGTTAATGCTCACACAACAAAATCGCGCATGGGATGCGAAATTCCGGTATATCGCTGCTGGCAGTTCCCCGTGTAGCGCTGAGCGGGTAAATATAGCGATGATCCATTCTTCATTCGTCGTCTATTTATTTGGGATAATCTTATTTGTGCTGACTGCTGCGTCGACGGGTCGCCGACGAAAGCGAGGCCTTATAGGACCTCGCGCACTTCAAGCTAGGTTGGTTACGCCCATCGCTATTTCGCTCGTCGGCGTGTTGGCTCTAGTGATTACAGAGGTTCCTTTCCTGCAAGGCACCAAAAACTTGCTAGGGGCGTTGTTTCTTATCACCATGGCGGTCTCAAGTGCCACCGTCCCCTTTGCGCTTGCTTTTTGGGTAATCTTTCTAGCACTGGCAAAGTGGACGAATGTGTTTGCGGCAAGTCTCATCTTCTCGATGGCGGTGGCCGCTGGTCATATCGTAGGGTTCCGATGTGGGAGCCGAGATTGTCGCGGACCAATGAGCGCTGAGCAATGAACGGCCGCTTTGGGCCGACAGCTGCCCCTCTTCGCTCGACCGCCCTTGCGCCAGAAGCGGACAAATACGAAGTGACTAGGCGCGCCCAAACGATACAATCATGATTTGCCTGCCTATATAATCGTGCGCAGGTGAACCGGTGGAAAGGGCCCTGTATGTCTCCGCAGATCAAGACCGACGCGCGCGACGATGCATTTGCGGTGCGACGCGCTGTCTTTATGGACGAGCAGGGCTATGAGAATGAGTTCGACGGCATCGACGACAGCCCCGCCTGCGTGCACGTGACGCTCTATATCGATGGCGAGCTTGCCGGCTGCTCACGTCTGTTCCCCGAGCAAGTGGAGCGAGCACTTGCGCCCGAGAGCCCGCAGTCGCCCACGTGCATCTTCGACGAGGGCGTGACAGCAGGGGAGACGTACCTGCTGGGCCGCGTAGCCGTGATGCCGGCGTTTCGCCGCCGGGGCTTGGCGAGTGTGATCATCGCTGCGAGCGACGAGGCGGCGCGCGAGGTCGGCGCCAAACTGGTGAAGCTGCATGCCCAGAAGTACGCGCACGATCTGTACGCCAAGCAGGGCTATACGCGGATCAGCGATGTCGATTACCAGGACGAGGGCCAGCCGCACCTTTGGATGGCCAAGCGGCTGTGATCGCGGACAGTTCCCTCAGCAGCGGTGGAGACATTCCGTGTCCCTCGTCCCCCCGCGTCAACGTAAGGCACCTTGAATAGAGGGGATCCGGCGCCCAGATGCGCTTTGGGCTCGAAGTTGCAAGGCAACGTCTGCATCGGGCCAATGCCGCCTTCACGGCATGTGCCATCTGTGTTTTCGACAAGGCCGAAGCGATCGGCACAGGGAACTCGAAGCTACGTCCGAGCCGATCGCCTCTCTACCCTGAACGGTCTAGGCGCTGACAATTGTGTCGGCGCTCGGCTTGTCCTTGCTGTCATCGCCGGTCAGCTGCCGCTTCAGCTCATCGGCAATCTGCTTTTCGATGGCCTCGCGCTGTTCCGGCGGCATTGACGCCAGCTCATCTTCGGTGATCCCAAGACTCTTGAGAATGCTGTCGCGGATCCGCTCCGCCGGAGTCTTGTTGGCGAGATCGGTAAACTCGGAGACAACAGCGTCATGGCGTGCCTTCGCGGGATCTTCCGTGCCGTCCATGGTCACGGTGCCGCTTGCCTGCAGCGCCCACATCGTGCTGGAGATCGAGGTCGGCGTGCTGCTGGGCTGCAGCACCGCGCCGCTTTGGCGAACGCTGACCTCGGTATCACTGGTCTGTTGCTTGTTGCGCTGGCCCGACTGGGAAAAGAGGTTGCTCAGTCCGTAGGTGCTGGAAATGCTGCTGCCGATCTTCATGAAAATTTCTCCTTGAAACAATGCGCAGGAGAATGGCGCAGCAGTCCTGCCTGGAGCTTGCGGCAGCGGGACTGGGATGGCCGTCGTCAACGGCGGCCATCCGGCAGGGCTTCAGGGAAGCGCGTAGCCGATCACATAGTCGCCGGGCTTGGTTCCGATCGAGCCGTGCCCGCCGGCGACCATGACGACGAAATGCTTGTTGTCATCAGTCGTATAGGTCATCGGCGTCGCCTGGCCGCCCGCCGGCAGGCTGGCCTGCCAGAGCTGGTTGCCATTGGTGACGTCATAGGCGCGCAGATAGTTGTCGACAGCGGCGCCGAGGAAGGCGACGCCCCCCTTTGTCAGCACCGGGCCGCCGATGCCGGGCACGCCGACCTTGAATGGCAGCGGCAGCGGCGTCATGTCATGCATCGTGCCGTTCTTTAGCTTGTAGGCCGTATTGCCGGTGAGGAGATCGACGCCGGCGACATAGCCCCAAGGCGGTGCCTGGCAGGGGATCTTCAGCGGTCCGAGGAACGGTCCCATGAACACGCCGTAGGGAGCGCCGTCGTTGCGGTTGAGGCCCTGTTCGCTGCCCTTCTCGTCCTGGCTCTTTGGCGGGATATCGGCGGCCGGAACCAATCGCGAGGTGAAGGCGAGATAGGTCTGCATGCCGAACATGATCTGCCGCTCGGGATCGACCACGAGGCTGCCCCAGTTGAAGGTGCCGAAATTACCGGGATATATGATCGACCCCACCAGTGACGGCGGCGTGTAGCAGCCCTCGTACTTGTATCGATGGAAATCGATGCGGCAGGCGAGCTGGTCGAGCAGCGTCAGCCCCACATATCCTTCTCCTGCAGCGGCGGCGGCGAGAAGGTGAGGTCGGAGATCGGCTGCGTCGGCGCCGTGCGATCCTCGGGGATTGCGCCCGATGGTGCCGGGAAAACGCTGCTAATCAGCGAGATAGAGCGACCGCAGTCAGCGTCAACTGCGACCATAGGTGTCAGGCTTGGGAGGGTTTCACCCGATCACGTGCCACAGAAGGTCTGCAGCACGCGTTCTTCCGGCTTCGGCGGCTCCATGTACGCCGCAAATGCGGGCTGGTCCTCATAGGGCTTGGCGAGAACCGCAAGGAGTGCCTCGAAGAGCGAAAAATCCGCTTCCTCGACGGCCGCGCTGATCGCCTGCTCGATGCGATGGTTGCGTGGAACGAAGGCGGGATTGACCGCGCGCATCGCCGCTCTACGGTCTGGTTCGGTCCGGCCCTCGTCGCGGGTCAGGCGGTCGCGCCAGCGGCCAAGCCATTCGCGCGCGCCATCCGGTTCGCGGAAGGTCGAGAGGAACAAAGCCTCGCCATCACCGGGAGTGACAGCGTCGGAAAGACGGCGGAAGGCGAGGGTGAAGTCGGCCTGCTGCGCCTGCATCGCGGCAAGCAGCGACTGGATGAGCTCCAGATCGCCATCCTCGACGGTCGCGAGGCCGATCTTCTCACGCATGCCGCGCAGCCAATGGATCTGGAAGCGCTCGCCATACTGCTGGATCACCGCATTGGCGAGTTCGAGCGCCTTTTCGGCATCCGTATCGAACAGCGGCAGCAGCGTTTCGCCGAGCCGCGCCAGGTTCCATTGGCCGATGCCGGGCTGGTTGGCATAGGCATAGCGGCCGCCCTGGTCGATCGAGGAAAAGACGGTGCCGGCATGGTATTCATCAATGAAGGCGCAGGGGCCGAAATCAATCGTCTCGCCCGAAATGGTCATGTTGTCGGTGTTCATGACGCCGTGGATGAAGCCGATGTGCAGCCACCTGGCGATTAACGCCGCCTGTCGCTCGCAGACGGCCTCGTAGAGCGCGAGGTAGGGATTGTCTCTGTCCCTAAGTTCCGGATAGTGCCGGTCGATCACATAGTCGGCCAGTGCCCGCACGCCGTCGGTATCACCGCGCGCAGCAAAGAACTGGAAGGTGCCGACACGGATATGGCTTGCGGCAACACGGGTAAATACAGCGCCGGGCAGAATGTTCTCGCGATAGACGGGCTGCCCGGTCGAAACCGCAGCAAGCGCCCGGGTCGCCGGGATGCCGAGCGCATACATTGCCTCGCTGACGATATACTCCCGAAGCACCGGACCGAGCGCGGCGCGGCCGTCGCCGCGGCGGGAATAGGCCGTCTGGCCGGCACCCTTTAACTGGATGTCGCGACGCTGGCCGTTGCGATCGATCACCTCGCCGAGGAGGATCGCCCGCCCGTCGCCGAGCAACGGCACGAAGGAGCCGAACTGGTGCCCGGCATAGGCCATCGCCAAGGGATCGGCGCCTTCAGGCACGAGGTTGCCCGAGAAGATCGCCGCGCCGTCACGCTTCAGCGCCTCGACATCAAGGCCGAGTTCTTCCGCAAGCGGCTCGTTCAGCTTGATCAGCCACGGCTCGGCGGCCTGCGAGGGAGCCTGGCGCGTAAAGAACTGTTGCGGCAGCCGCGCATAGCTGTTGTCGAAGGAGAAGGGCCGGGAGGTGGATGCGTTCGAAGCTAGGGTCATAAGCCTTAGGTAGGGCTCAGGCACGCATGACGCAAGCTGGGGCCGCTTGCCCCGAGCCTTTCGGCTGGTCGTGCGGCGTTCCAGCACCACAGCCATTCCCTGACGGCACGGCTGCCCTGCCATATCAGCATAACGACGCCACATTTGCGGGCGTATACAAAGACTTCTAATCCTCATTTGGCATCACGCCATACCATACCGCGGCCATCGCTTCCGCGCCGGCCACGCCACTGCGAGTGATCCCTGACGATGTCGGATCAGATCTACCAGGCAGCTGCCATCGGGCGCGCCAAGCCGAACTTCCGCGTGATAGCGATGATCGTGGCGAGCGCCATGTTCATGGAGCAGCTCGACGCCACCGTGCTGGCAACGGCGCTGCCGACCATGGCGCGCGATTTCGGCGTCAGCGCCCCGTCGATGAGTATCACGCTGACTTCGTATCTCCTCAGTCTCGCGATCTTCATTCCCGCAAGCGGCCTGATTGCCGATCGCTTCGGCTCGCGCACCGTCTTCCGCTCGGCGATCGCCGTCTTCGTCACGGGTTCCATCTTCTGCGCGCTGTCGCCGAACCTCCTCTGTCTCGTGCTGGCGCGACTGCTGCAGGGGCTAGGCGGCGCGATGATGCTGCCGGTTGGCCGCCTCGTGCTGCTGCGCAGCGTCTCCCGCAAGGACATGGTCAACGCCATGTCGTGGCTGCTGGTGCCGGCGCTGATCGGCCCGATCCTTGGCCCTCCGGTCGGCGGTCTGATCGTCACCTATCTCGACTGGCGCTGGATCTTCTACATCAACGTACCGATCGGCATCATCGGCTTCACGCTGGTCTCGATCTTCATCGAAGACTTCAAAGGCGAGGCGAAGCGCCGGTTTGATACGATTGGTTTCATCCTCTCCGGTATTGCGCTCGGCTCCCTGCTGTTCGGTTTCGAAAGCTCGAGCCGTCCGGGCGAGGGCGCGTTCTCGTTGTTCCTGATCGCCGTCGGTCTGCTCTTTGGCGTCGCTTATCTCAGGCACGCCCGGCGTCATCCGTCGCCGATCATGGATTTCTCGCTGATGAAGGTGCCGAGCTTCGGCACATCGGTCATCGCCGGTTCGCTGACCCGCATCACACAGGGCGCGCAGCCCTTCCTGCTGCCGCTCTATTTCCAGCTTGGCTTCGGCCTGTCCGCGGCCAAGGCCGGTCAGCTCGTCACCGCCGCAGCCCTCGGCTCGATGGCGATGAAAGCCGTAGCGCCCCGGGTGCTGCGCCGCTTCGGCTTCCGCAGCAGCCTGGTCGCGAACGGCATCATCGCCACCTTCGGTTATGCCCTCTGTGCCGCCTTCCGGCCCGACTGGCCGCTCGGCCTGATCTTCGCGATCCTCGTCATGTGCGGCTTCTTCATGTCGTTCCAGTTCACGGCCTACAACACCGTCGCTTACGACGAGATCGACCGCGACCGCATGAGCTCGGCCACCAGCTTCTACACGACGTTCCAACAGCTGATGCTGTCGCTCGGCATCTGCGTCGGTGCGCTGGCGCTGCACACGTCGATGACGGTCAACGGCAGCGAGACGCCACAGCTGCGCGATTTCTCCGCCGCCTTCCTCTTTGTCACAGCGATCTCGATCACCGCGACGTTCTGGAACCTGCGCTTCTCCAGAAGCGCCGGCGCTGACATCAGCGGCCATGATGCCGGCAAGGCCGCGCACGCTTCCGAGCACTGACCGTCAGGCGGCACTCGGAAGTGCCGGCAGGCAGGCGTCGCAAATCGCGGCCACATGCCGGTGATCGGTGCCGCAGCAGCCGCCGACGATCCTGATTTGCGGCATTCTCTCCATCAGTTGCCGGTAGCGTTGTCCGAGATCGACGGGATCGCCCGCATCCAGTGTCTCGCTCTCGTCGAGCTCTGCATGGCTCATGCTTGAGGCATTCGCGCGTAGTCCATGGATGCGTTTCGTCCACTCGGCGTGGTGATCGAGCGCCTCGGCAAAGTGCGTCGGATGCGCGCAATTGATCATGTAATAAGCCACCGAGCCGCCGGTCGCCGCATCCGTCCTCTCGATCGCCTCCTGCATGCTGCGGCCGGTCACCAGCTTGCCGTCGGTCTCGACGGTGAAGGAGATCGCGCAGGGCATATCCCGGGCAGCGGCGGCCCGCGCGACGCCGATGGCCTCGTCGATGTTGTTCAGCGTGACGGCGGAGATCATGTCCGCATCGCTCTCGGCAAAGCTGCCGATCTGGACGCTGTGATAGTCCTCGGCCTCAGTCGCATTCATCCGGCCGGCCTTGTACCCATCGCCGCGTGGCCCCATGGCGCCGCTGAGCACGATCGGCCGCCCCGGCTCCTCGTGCCGCTCGCGCAGGCCTGCAAGCAGGGCAATGCTTTGAACGTTTGCGTCATGCAGCGCCTCCGGCGTGTAGCCGAGCTTTTCCGCCCAATCCGGGCTCGCCCGCCATGTCGGGCTGTCGAGAATGAAGCCGGCGCCATGCTTGCGGGCAATGTCGAGGTAGCGGCGGTAGTAGGCGCGCAGCCGGTCGCGGCCCTCTTCGGACGCCATCATCACGAAGGACGCGAAATGCGGAAGCTGCAGTCCGTCGTGAAAGATGAAGGTCGTTTCCATGCCGCCGTCGGTGACGAATGTGCCGCCCTTGAGCTGCGGCAAGCTATGTCTGTACTTGGCCATGACGATCCCCCTGTTTCGGGGCCCTCTATTTGCGAGCAATTCTCATGAACAAGTTCTCCGCTTCCGGGCTGCGAAACTAGCCGACTTGCGGTATAGTTCGGCATCGCATGATGTTTGCCTTTGATTTCAACCGCTTCCGTGGAGCGGTTGATGAGACGGCCTCCATCGAGATCAGAGCGGGCGGACGAAAACCGTACCGGCGGTACAGGGGATCTAATGCGCAAGGGAGAGGAGACAAGAACCCGCATCCTGGACGTGGCCGAAGCCGCCGTCCTGCAGAAGGGCTTCGGCGGCACCTCGATCGAAGAGCTGATCGCCGAGACCGGCATTACCAAGAGCGGCTTCTTCTACCATTTCCGGGACAAGAACGCGCTCGCCAAGGCGCTGCTCGAGCGGTACATCGAAAACGATGAACGGATATACGACGAGATCTTCACCCGCGCCCGCGAATTGGCCGACGATCCGCTGCAATCCTTCCTGCTCGGCCTGAAGCTGCTTGCTGAACTGCTGTCAGACCTGCCGAACGGCCACCCCGGCTGCCTCGTCGCCACCGTCTGCTACTATGAGCGCCTGTTCGACCGCGACATCCAGGAAACCAACAAGCAGGCGGTGCTCGCGTGGCGCCGGCGCTTCCGCGGCATGTTCGAGGAGATCATGGTGGTCTACACGCCGCGCGAACCGATCGAGATCGACCAGCTGGCCGACATGGTCTCGACGGTGCTGGAGGGCGGCATTGTGCTATCGAAGGCGCTGAAGGAGCCGCAAGGGCTTGCCGATCAGGTGCTGGTGCTGCGCAGCTTCGTGAAGCTCCTGTTTCAGCCGCAGATCGTCCGCCAGTGATCAGCCGCTAGCCCCCATCCTCCATCGCTCCAGCCATTTCGGCGAGCTTGCGCACCGTGTTGAGGTTGCGCGTCGTTCCCGGCTTCAAAGCCGGCAGCTTGAGCTTAGATTTGCCGGAACCGATAGGGAAGTGGACGTAGATTTCGCGCCCGGCGACAACCGCCTCTTCGCCATCGGGCGCGACCATCCTGTCCAGAGCGTCATCGGGGGCTGCTTCCGGCAGGAAGCTCACGAGGAGATAGTTGGGCTTGACATCCGGAAACGGCGCGTTGGCGACAATCGCTTCCAGCTCCTTGCGGCTGCGCAGCATCACGCCGGGTTTCTTGCCGAGCAGCTTTCCGAGTGCGTCGTCCAGTTTTTGCTCGACGTCGGCTTCCGCTTCGTCGGCGCGAAACAGCACGTTGCCGCTCTGGATGTAAGTCTTCACGTCGCTGAAGCCGAGCCCTTCGCAGACCGCCTTCAGCTCCGCCATGGGCAGCTTGCCCGTGCCGACGACATTGATCGCCCTCAGGAGCGCCACATAGACCGTCACGGGCTCCTCCCAGCCGTTACATCTTGCCCGCGACCTTGATCGCGAAGGCATATTCGAAGGCGATTTCCTCGAGGCGCTGGAAGCGGCCCGAGGCGCCGCCGTGGCCGGCATCCATGTTGGTCTTCAACAGGATCGGCGCGGAGCCCGTCGTCTTTTCGCGCAGCCGTGCAACCCACTTTGCCGGCTCCCAATAGGTGACGCGTGGATCGGTGAGGCCACCGAGCGCCAGGATCGGCGGATAGGCCTTGGCGTCGACATTGTCGTAGGGCGAATAGGCGGCGATGTGGTCGTAGTCTTCCTTGCTCTCGATCGGGTTGCCCCATTCCGGCCATTCCGGCGGAGTGAGCGGCAGCGTGTCATCGAGCATGGTGTTCAGCACATCGACGAAAGGAACGGCGGCGATCAGGCCGGCGAACTTGTCCGGCGCCATGTTGGCGACTGCGCCCATCAGCATGCCGCCGGCAGAGCCGCCCTCGGCGATGATGTTGGCGTAGGAGGTGAACTTCTCCTGATTCAGATAGTCAGCGGCTGATATGAAGTCCTTGAAGGTGTTGGTCTTCTTTTCCATCTTGCCGTCTTCGTACCAGGCAAAGCCCTTGTCCTTGCCGCCGCGGATATGGGCGATGGCATAGACGAAGCCGCGATCGGCAAGCGACAAGCAGTTGGTGTTGAAGCCGGCCGGAATGGTGATGCCGTAGGCGCCATAGCCGTAGAGCAAGCAGGGCGCGGAACCGTCGAGCGGCGTGTCCTTGCGATAGAGCAGGGTCACCGGCACCTCAACGCCGTCCCAGCCGGGCGCGAAGACGCGGCGGGTGACGTAGTCATCCGGATTGTGGCCGGAGGGCACTTCCTGGGTCTTCAGGAGCGTGCGCTCGCGCGTCACCATGTTGTAGTCGTAAAGCTGCGACGGCGTCGTCATCGAGGAATAGGAGAAGCGAATGACGTCGCTATCGTATTCCGCGGCACCCTGCAGGCCGAGCGAGTAGGCTTCCTCGGCAAAGGCGATCGCGTGTTCCTCGCCGGTCTTGCGGTCGCGGATCATGATCTGCGGCAGGCCATCCTTGCGCTCCAGCCACAGCAGGTGGCGGGCATAGGCCATGTGGCTGATGATAAGCGTGCCCGGCTTGTGCGGCACGACCTCGCGCCAGTTCGCCTTGCCCGGGTTTTCAACCGGCGCTTCCATGATCTTGAAATCCTTGGCGTCGCCGTCGTTCGTCAGGACGTAGAAGACGTCGCCGCCTTCCGTCATCGAGTATTCGATGCCTTCCTCGCGCTCGGCCACCAGCTTCGGCTCCGCCGTCAGGTCCTTCGTGGAAAGCAGGCGGTATTCCGAGGTCTCGTGGTCGTGGATGTCGATGTAGATGAAGTCGTCGAGCAGCGAGCCGCCGACACCCATGAAGAAGCCCGCATCCTTCTCCTCATAGACCAACCGGTCTTGCGCCTGTGGCGTGCCGAGAATGTGGTGGAACACCTTCGAGGGGCGGTGGTTCTCGTCGAGCGCCGAGTAGAAGAAGCTCTTGCCGTCGGGCGCCCAGACGCCTCCGCCACCGGTGTTTTCGATCACGTCGGCCATATCCTCGCCGGTCGCCAGATCGCGCACGCGCAGCGTATAGAACTCGGAGCCCTTGTCGTCGTAGCCCCAGATGCCGCGGCTGTGGTCGGTCGAGTGGTCGAGGCCGGCAAGCCGGAAATAGGCTTTGCCGGCGGCTTCCTTGTCACCATCGAGCAGGACGGTGCGGATCGTCTCGTCCTTGACGTCGCCATTGCGCGGGATGCGGAAATAGCGCGGCTGTTCGCCGCCAGTCACGAAGAAGGTGCCGTAGGCGAAATCGCCGTCCTTCATCGGCACGGAGCTGTCGTCTTCCTTGATGCGGCCGCGCATCTCGGAAAACAGCGTCTTCTGCAGCGCCTTGGTGTCTTCCATCGCCGCGTTCATGTAGACGTTTTCGGCTTCGAGATGCTGGCGGATATCAGGGTCGAGAATCGACGGATCCTTGAACATCGCCTGCCAGTTGTCGGCGCGCAGCCACGCGTAGTCGTCGGTGCGTGTGATGCCGTGGCGCGTATCGGAGATCGGCTTCTTGGTGGCGACGGGCGGGTTCGGCAGGTTCTTGAAGACGGTCAAGGAAGGCTCCGGAAACGTGATGTCAGGTCGGCAAGAGATAGAGGCGCGCATGCGCCGGATCAAGCGCCGAAGACAGCTCTGCGGCAAAACCGAAGGAATACTCACGTTGCCTTGATGTCACCATATTGTTTAAGAAAGTCCGCTACGTCGCCCGGAATTTGCACCTTGTTCGACCGTCAAAACCTCGGTTCTTCACAGGTGATTCCGGAATGAGAATGCAAAGGAATCCCACCGTAATGCCAAAACGTCTCGTGTTGCTTCTGTCCGCATTTAGCCTTGCTGTTCCGGCCTTCGCAGTTGATCCCGCCATTAAGAAGCAACTCGAAAAGCTCGATCCCGCGACCCGTCTCGAACAGAGCTGCGACACCGAGGCGATGAGCCGAATCAACAAGGACGCGACCGGTTACAAGCCCGACAAAGTCATTGCCTACACGTTCAAGGATCCGGTTCCCAGCGATGACAAGCTGGAGGCGCCAGGCGCGGTGTTCCGCAGCAAGGGCGACTGGTATCACCTTTCCTATACCTGCATTACCGGTCCGCAGCACATGAATGTCCGCGAGCTTTCCTACAAGATCGGCGACAAGGTCCCGCGTGAAAAGTGGGAAAAATACTATCTCTATGATTGATCCGAGGCCAAGCCGGCAGGGGTTGCAGGCGTTGCCTTTGTGAGGCCTTAGTCCTCGGGCATCAGCTCTGTGGGTGAAGCCGACGGCGAATCGCAGAAGCGGCCGCAAGCGGCATCAAACCACATGGCGTCCGAACGCCACGTGCATTATGCAGCGCTTGAACCACGAACGGCTTCTCTTTGGTATGAATCGTCTTTTTCTCGTTCCGGCGTTGCTGATCGCCTCTGCCTCTCTAGCCGCAGCTGCGGCGCTTCCGCTTGAGGATGCTCCGGCCACCACGCCCTCGAAGGTTGTGCAGGCACCAGGGACGGCGGCCGGACCGAGGCTGGTGGAGCCGCATCTGCGCATCGCCAGTTCGGGCCTCAAGGGTCATCCACGCGTGGCGCTGACCTTCGATGCCTGCATGGGCAAGGCCGACGACCGCATTCTCTCGGTGCTGGTGCGCGAGCGGATTCCGGCGACGATCTTCGTTACCGCCCGCTGGTTGAAGCACAATCCGCAGGCGCTGCAGGTCTTCCTGCAGAATCCCGATCTCTTCGAACTCGAGAACCACGGCCAGAACCATGTTCCGGCAGTCGACAAGCCGGTATCGATTTACGGCATTGCGTCCGCCGGTTCTCCGGAGGCCGTGCGCCAGGAAGTGCAGGGCGGCGCCGACGCAATGGTCGCGGCCGGCATTGCCGCACCGCATTGGTTCCGCGGCTCGACCGCCAAATATGACCGCTCCGCGATCGTGCAGATCCGTGACATGGGATACCGCATCGCCGGCTATTCCGTGAACGGCGACGGTGGCTCGCTGCTCGGCGCTGATGTCACGGAAAAGCGGATCGCGTCAGCCAAGGACGGCGACGTGGTGATCTCCCACATCAACCAGCCGACCCATGCGGCCGGCGAAGGTGTCGCCAAGGCGATCCTCGACCTGAAGGCCAAGGGCGTCGAATTCGTCCGGCTGCAGGATGTCGAGGACATGGGCGACGACCAGACGACGCAGTAAGTCGGGCGGGACAAAGCTCCGGCGAGGGCTTGCGGGACAGAACGAACTAATTCACGGCACTTTGCCGGCGCTCGTCGGTCTTGATCGGACGTTCAAGGAACGCCGGTGCGTCGCGATCGAGGGCGAAATCATCGAACCAGTCGCGGTATACGCCGCCGATCATTGCACCGATGACCTGGGCTGCAAGATAGGAGAAGGTGATACCGTTGCCGCCGTAGCCATAGGCGGCATAGACCTGCGGCATGGAGGGAACCGGACCGATCAGCGGCAGTCCGTCCGACGTCTCGCCGAAGGTGCCGCACCATGCCGTCGCAACGCTCGTATCGGCCCTCGACCAGAGCCGTTTCATCTTTTCCCGGATCGTCATGACCTTTGCGGCAAGCTTGGCGTCGCGGGTGGCTGGATCGACGGTGTCGTCATCCTCGCCGCCGGCGATGATCCGCCCGTCAGGCGTCGTCCGCATGTAGAGATAGGGGTGGCTGTCTTCCCAGATCAGCACTTGGTCGCGCCAGAGTGCTGCCGGATCTTGCGGGATCGTCGCCAGAGCCCAGCTCGACGTCGTCCGGTGCAGTTTCGGCATGTCGATGCCCGGCATGGCGTAGCCGGTGGCAAGCACTGCCGTTTCCGCTTCGATGACGAACGGGCCGTCGGTCTCGGCCGTCACATGCCCGCCTTCGCAATGGAGCTTAGTCGCCGAGGCTCCGATGAGGCGTGCGCCCTGCTTCACGGCAATGTCCAGCAACCCCCAGGTCAGGAGCAGCGGATCGGCCTCCGCGGAGCCGCGCGACAGGATGCCCGCATCGCGATCGAGCTCGAACTCGGTGAAGAGATCGCAGTGCTCCAGATATCGGCTTGGCAGGCCCGCCCGGCGACGAAGCTCGACTTCCCGGAGCAGATCACCAGCGCCTTCTTGGTTGCTGGTCAGAAACAGCGATTGCCGCGGCAGCAAATTGCAGGCGATTCGATTGGCGACGATCAGTTTTGAGAGACCGGCGACCGAGGCGGCACTGCGCCTGTAGATACCGACGGCGCGCTCGAAACCATAGAAGTGCTCGAGTTCGCCCAGCGTCCGGTCGGTTTCCCATTGCAGCATGGCCGTGCTCGCAACCGTACTGCCGAGGCCGGGCGTCTCGCGGTCGACGATGACCACGGACAGGCCGCGTTCCGAAAGGAGCTGGCCCATCAACGCACCGGTAATCCCGCCGCCGATCACCATGGCGTCGACTTTGAGATTGTCCTGAAGTGGTTGGTAGGTGGGTTTCGGCCCGGCGTGGCTCCACGGGGGGATGCCGCTCTTCAGCCGGTTCTGGCGGGACTCTGCAAGATCGATTTCTGCCATCTGACGCGTCTTACCTCAATTATTTCGGCAATTGCGGTTGCAGTCTCTCTTCGATGAAAAGTTCATCGATGATGGTCATGACAATCAGCGATAGTGGTAGCGCCAGCATAGCACCAACCGCGCCCCACATCCAAGTCCAGAACAGAATTGCGAGGAACACGACGAAGGGATTGATTTCCAATCGTTTTCCCATCACCGCCGGGAAAATCAGGTTTTCCATGACGAGGTGCACGATAAAGAAGGCCGCAGCCGGCACCAGGCCAAATACAAGGCTGTCGTGTGTGATGATGCCGGCGATCGCGACGGCCAGCGTCATCATCGTGATGCCGAGATAGGGGACAAAACTGGACAGGAAGGCGAAGAAGCCCCAAAGCACGGGAGCCGACAGGCCGCCCACGTATGCGATGATCATCATCGTGATGCCAAGGCAGGCGTAGATCAACGATGCCGTCGCAAAGTAGAAGCCGAGCACCTGTTCCACGCCGTTGATCACGCGGATGGCCGCCAGTCGCTGCGACCGCGACCGGAATACCATGATGATCGATTTGCGCAGGGTGATGCGCCCGGCCAGAAAGAGCAGCAGCGCGGCAAAAAAGATCAGCGCTTGTACAAGCGCGGGGGTCAGATTGGCGCTGACCAGGTGCAGCACGTTGCCGGTATTCTCCAAGAGTTTGTCGGTCGACATCGGCCCGCTCTGGAAGGTTTCTGGCGTGATGTGCAGCCATTTGATCCGCTCGAGGTACGGCATCAGGCGACTGAAGGTCTTTTCGACGAAGGCCGGCCCTTCGTTGACGAGCGTCGCTACCGGCCCGGAAAGTGAATTGGCAACGAGGGCGATGACGAGCGCAACCGATGTCGACAGGATCACGGCGTTGGTAATACGCGGCACGCCAAGCTTGCTGAGCTTTTCCGCGAGCAGCCCGAGGATCATGCCGACGACGACGGCAAGCGTCACCGGAATGAGGATCAGCGACATCATGTAGATGGCCGAAAAGGCGAGCACGCCGAAGATGCCGATCACGGCCCAGGCCATGCTGATATCAAGACCGTCCTTTTCGAGGCGGCGGACCGGCGCTTGCGGTGGCAGCTCTTCTGTCGCCTGCGTCAGTTTCTCGGCCCAAGCGCTGACATGGCGCTCGCCCATTGCGATCTTGCTTGCCTTCTTGCGGATGCCATTGGCAATTCCCATGGAAATACGATCCCCCGGAAGCCCTGATGCTTCGCGCAAACAACGCACAAGAGGCGATTGAGGTTCCGTAGGGCAGCCCTTGGCCTTGCTCCGATATCGCCGCATCTTTTTTGCATCTTGGGGGGATGTTCGGCGGGGAGGCAGGGCCGCTTTTCGGATCGCTTGCGGCGGGCTCCGTTGCGGCCCTGTCGGTCGGCTTAATTCCAGCTGCCGTTCGTGCGTCAGGCTGACAGTGTCAGACCGATGCCCCAGGGATCGTGCAGGAAGGTCCCGCCATTGCGCTTCTCGCTCTTGATCTCGAGTTCGTCGAGCTTTGCGACGGCCTTGTCGAGCGAAGCCTTGTCATTGAAGCGAAGCGTGTAGTCGGAAAGCCCGGTCATGCCGTCGGCGCGGGTTGCAGCGCCACGACTGTTCCAGATGTTGGCAGCGACGTGGTGGTGATAGTCGCCCGTCGCAAAGAAGCTGGCGCCGGGATAACGCGCCATCAGCTTCAGCCCGAGCACATCCCGGTAGAAGGCGTCTGCCTCCGGAATGTCGCCGACCTGCAGGTGGATATGGCCGATAGCGGTGCCGTCAGCCATGCCGTTCCAGGCATCATCGGGCGCGCTGTTGTAAAGCGCCTGCAAATCCAGTCGATGCGTCGCCATTTCCACTTGGCCATCCGGGTGGAACTTCCACATGTCGTGCGGTCGGTCGGCATAGATCTCGATGCCGTTGCCCTCGGGGTCGGAGAGGTAGATTGCCTCGCTGACGAGGTGATCGGATGCGCCTTCCAGGACGACGTTGTGGTGTGCAGCGTGGCGTAGCCAGCGGGCAAGCTCGGTGCGGCTGGGCATCAGGAAGGCCGTATGGAAGAGGCCCGCGGCATTGCGGGGCGCGACGCGGACATCCTTGCCCGTCGTCAGCGTCAGAAGCGGCGTGCCGTTGACGCCAAGGACCTCGCCGCTGGCACTCTTCTCGGTGACATCAAGGCCGAGCATGGACTGATAGAAGCTGGAAACCAGCGGCAGGTCGGTGACGACGAGATGCGATTGGTCGACATAGGCAGGGCGTGTCAGGGCGTAGGACGTTTCAGTGGTCATGTGTCTATCTCCTGCCGTGGATGGGCGAGGCGTACCGGCGGTGGCGGCAAGAGCGCCGCCCGTAGCGAAACCAAGGAATTTGCGCCGGTCCATTTGCCTCAGAAGTCCCCTGGTCGCTGTACTTGAATTCTATATGGCGGATTCCAATTGTTCACAGAAGTCCTTATTTTGGCGATTCAGCGTTCGACGATTGTTGACGAAATCCGCGGCGATCTTGATCTTGATCAAAGCGCCTTATTTATCTCCTGAGAGGATGTGGCCGTTGAAAACGGTTATTCTGGAGGGCCTGAATGTATAAGAAAATCATCGTTCCGATCGAAATAGGCGCGTTGGACAGTGGCGAGCGGGCTTTCCGCAAGGCATCCACGCTCCTTGATACGGGCGGCGAGATCGTTTTGCTCAACGTCGTCGAGGACGTTCCCACCTATGTCGCGATCGATTTGCCCGCTGAACTGATCCAGAACGCGATCGATGATGCCGAGGAAAAGCTTGGCATGTTGATCCGCACCAGCGGCATACCTGCATCCATCGAAATCGGTCATGGCCGCCCGGCGCACAGCATCCTCGCCGCCGCAGAAGCGCATGATGCGGATCTCATCATCGTCGCTTCGCATATCCCCGACTTCAGCAACTACTTCATCGGCGCCACCGCCGACCGTGTCGTCAGGCATGCCAAATGCTCTGTGCTGGTCGACAGGCAGCGCTAAGGAGAAAGATGGCACAGGACCGATGGAGGAATTTCCATGACTGACACGCAGACCTACGAGACGATCCTACGCGACCGCCAGCGCGAGCTCGAATCGCGGCTGACCCGCATCGACGTCGATCTCGGACGCACCAAGGAGCAGGACAGCGACGACCGCGCGACCGAGAGCGAGAACGACGAAGTGCTGGAAGGGCTTGGGCAGGCCGGCCAGGAAGAGCTGCGCGCCATCGGCGCCGCCCTCGATCGGATCGCGAAAGGCACGTATGGCATCTGCGTTCGCTGCGGCGAGCCGATTTCCAAACAGCGTCTCGGCGCGGTGCCGTACGCCCCTCTTTGCGAGGATTGCATGAGCTGATTTGTCTGCCGCATCGTCAAGGGATGGCCGTCTTTGGGACTACCTTTTTGCTTCGCGTCTGTATATCTCCGCATTGAAACCGGAAGGCGTCGGAAGCTCACGAAGATTTAACGGCGTGCCATCGCTGTTGTGTTGCCCGGAGACCGGTTCAGTGCGACGATCTGGTGGAGAGGTGAGGGGTTCCCGGCATGGCAGAGTTCAACGGCATCCGCTGGGCCTACGACAAGTACGAACTGATCGCCGACGGCGTCGTTCACGGTGTCGGCTTGGCGTTCGCGCTTATCGGTGCAACCGTTCTGATCTTTTACGCCACGGTCTGGAGTTCCCATGGCGAACTCGCCGCCGCGTGGATCTACAGCGTCGGACTTGTTCTGACCATCGGTATCTCGTTCTCCTACAATGCCTGGCCTGTTTCACGCACCAAATGGTACCTTCGCCGCCTCGATCATTCGTCGATTTTCATCCTGATTGCCGCCACCTACACTCCTTTCCTGGAGCGCGGCGCCGATAGTCCGCTTCTGTTCGGGATGCTGATCGGGATCTGGGTGACCGCGGCGCTTGGCATCCTCCTGAAATGCGCCTTTCCCGGTCGTTTCGACAAGCTTACCATCCTGCTTTATCTCGGGATGGGGTGGAGCGGCATCTTCGTGGCCGGACCGGTGGCCGAGCGTATCCCGTTCGTATCGATGCTGCTGATCGTCGTTGGTGGTGTTATCTACTCTCTCGGCGTTATCTTTCACGTCTGGGAAAAGCTGCGCTTCCAGAACGCCATCTGGCACGGTTTCGTGGTGGCCGCGGCGGCCGTGCACTATTCGGCCGTGCTTACCTGCTTCAGCATGGCGAACGCCGGGCTCTGAGCCAATATCAACGGGTTTCCCCTGACAGCGGCGCCTCACTCCGGTCGGGAGGGATGGTTTCGGTCGCACGATTTCGTCGGTTTACAACGCCGATTGCGGGGCGTATGCCGCTTGGCGGAACCGAACTGAAACTGGACCTGATATGACCGACGCCGTTCTCGTGCGCGACGCCACCGAAGCCGATCTCCCTGTCATCCGCGATATCTACAATCACGCCGTCGAGCACACGACGGCGATCTGGAACGAGACGCTGGTTGACCTTGACAACCGCGTCGAGTGGTTCAAGGCGCGCAAGGCAAGAGGCTTTCCGGTCATCGTAGCGGAGAGGGATGGCAAGGTCGCAGGCTATGCCTCCTATGGCGATTGGCGGACCTTCGACGGCTACCGCCACACGGTCGAGCACTCGGTCTACGTCGACAAGGATTGCCGCGGTGCCGGCATCGGCGAAATGCTGATGCGGGCGCTGATCGAGCGGGCGGCCGGGGCCAACATCCACGTGATGATCGCCGGCATCGAGGCTGAGAACGCCGCTTCCATCAAGCTGCATGAAAAGCTGGGATTCCGCGTTGCCGGAACCTTTTTGGAGGTGGGCACGAAGTTCGGCCGCTGGCTGGATCTGACCTGCATGGAGCTTAGGGTCACGAAGTGAGCCTCATCGTTCTCACAGGCGCTTCCGGATCGGGCAAAACGGCGATCTCCAAGGCGGTCGCCGACCGGGGTGAGATCGACGTCTACCATTTTGATGACATCGGCGTCCCCCCGCTCTCCCGGATGACGGCCGACTACGGCTCGCCGGCGGGCTGGCAGCGGGCCATGACCTTCAAGTGGTTTGAGAGCCTCGCGGAGGCACAGCACGCCGGCCGCAATCAACTGCTCGAAGGCCAGATGCGCCTTGCATTTCTGGAAGAGGCGGCGACGGCAACGGGCATTGCCTATTTGCCCCTGCTTATCGATTGCGATGACGAAACACGAACGCATCGCCTGTCAGTCGAGCGCCGGCAGCCGGAGCTTGCCAACGCCGAAATGATGATCTGGGCGACCTTCCTCCGCCGCGAGGCCTTGGCGAAAAAATGCGCGATATTGGATACATCGCGCCTGTCGCTAGATGAAAGCGTCCGCGCGGTCGTCGAACGCTTCTAGGAGGATCAGTGGAGGCAGACCCTCGGGCCTGCGCCTTATTTGTCCGGCTCGAACACCATCGCGTGGCCGTTGATGCAGTACCGCAGGCCGGTCGGCGGCGGGCCGTCGGGAAAGACGTGGCCCAGATGGGCATCGCAGGTGCCGCAGCGGATTTCCGTGCGGACCATCCCGTAGGTCGTGTCGCGATGTTCGGTTACAGCGTCGGGCGAGACCGCCTCGAAATAGCTTGGCCAGCCGCAACCGGCGTCAAATTTCGTATCGGAGCGGAACAGCGGTGAATTGCAACCGACGCAGCGATAGAGCCCGGTTTCGAACGAATCCCAATAGGGCCCGGTGAAGGCACGTTCGGTACCGTGCTGCCGGGTGATCCGGTATTGCTCGGGCGTCAGCTGTTCCTTCCATTCCGCGTCGGTCTTGTGAACTTTGGCGATTGTCGTATCGGCCATGGTTTGATCCTTTCGCGCCTGGGGGACGGCATGGTTTTTCGCCAGCAATGTGGTGCGGAATGCCGGCTGGATCAAGGGGATGCGGATCACGGTAAAGCGGCACCCGGCCTAGCGAAACGGCAATCCCTTTGTTGCTTTTAAGAGGGCCGGTCGTGCGCGAAGGCCTAAAGCGTCCTGTGCCCCCAGCGTGAAATCGCTTCAAGAAATGCCTCGAGGACGCTGCAAGCGATGTCTATGGACACGGATGAGCGGTTCCCTGTGAGTATCCACCGCTGGCGGCTGCTCTAGGTCGAACAAGACTTGTGACCGCGCCGCTGTTCTCGTACACCTGACGGGACTTCCGGCGTTTGCCGGCTCCACGAAGCGTTGCCAGCAGGGGAGGGCACATGGCCGGTGTCACGGCTTTGACATTTGCGGCCTTGTGTCTGCCACTTCTCGGCGCAGTCCTCGCTCCCTTTGCCGTCCGCGCCTTTGGTGCAAACGCCGCCTGGCTATTGGCGCTTGCGCCGTTGCTCGCCTTTGCGCACTTCGCCAGCCTGTTGCCGGTCATCGCGGGCGGCGAGGTGATAACAGGCGGCTATGCCTGGGTGCCAAGCTTTGACCTCCGCTTTTCCTGGCTGCTCGACGGTCTTTCGCTGACTTTCGCGCTGCTGATCACCGGGATCGGCACGCTGATCGTCCTTTACGCCGGCGGATACCTCAAGGGGCACCCGGATCAGGGGCGTTTCTTCTCGTTTATCTTCCTGTTCATGGGCGCCATGCTCGGCCTCGTCGTCTCGGACAGCCTGCTGATGCTCTTCATCTTCTGGGAACTGACGTCGATCACGTCGTTCCTCTTGATCGGGTTCGACCATGAGCGCGAGGCCGCCCGTCGTGCCGCATTGCAGGCGCTCGTGGTCACCGGCGGTGGCGGCCTTCTGCTGCTGGCCGGCCTGCTCCTGATCTGGAGCACGACAAACGCGACCGACCTGTCGACGCTGCTGCAGTCCGGCGATCTCTTGCGCGCCAATCCATACTATCTGGCGATCCTGATCCTTGTTCTCGGCGGCGCGTTCACCAAATCGGCGCAGTTTCCGTTTCATTTCTGGCTGCCCAACGCGATGGAGGCGCCGACGCCGGTCTCCGCCTACCTGCATTCGGCAACGATGGTGAAGGCGGGCGTCTATCTCCTGATGCGGCTCAATCCCGTCATGGGCGGGACATCGGCCTGGGAGACCTTGCTGCCGCTCTTCGGCGGCGTGACCTTGATCGTCGGTACGCTGCTTGCGATCCGCCAGACCGATCTTAAGCTGCAACTTGCCTATACCACCGTTTCCTCGCTCGGGCTGCTTGTGCTGCTGACCGGCTTCGGCGCGCCCTATGCCGTCGAGGCCGCGGCGCTCTACCTCGTGGCGCATTCGCTCTTCAAGGGCGCGCTGTTCATGGTTGCTGGCATCATCGACCATGAAACCGGCACGCGCGACATCACAAAGCTGCGCGGCTTGCGGACGGCGATGCCGCTGACCTTTGCGGCTGCACTTGCCGCGGCGATCTCCATGGGCGGTCTGCCGCCGTTCTTCGGCTTCCTCGCCAAGGAGGAAATCTATGCCGCCCTGGCACATACGGACCCACGGTCGATCGTCTTTACCGTGGTTGCGGTAACCGGCAATACGCTGATGTTTGCGATCGGCTTCGCCGTGGCGCTGAAGCCGTTCCTCGGGCCGGTCCTTGCAACGCCCAAACATCCGCACGAGGCACCGCCGTTGCTGTGGGTCGGCTCCGTCGTGCTGGCGCTGTTGGGCCTGATGGCGGCGGTGTTCGCCGCAACTGCGCACCACTACATCTCGTCTCCGACGGCATCCGCCGTTCGCGGAACGGCGAGCGTGATCGAGATTTCCCTGATCCCGCATGTCGGTGTGCCGTTGCTTCTGTCTGTTCTCACGATCGCGCTCGGCACTCTTGTCTATTGGCGGATAGACCAGGCGCGTCTGCTCATGGCGACAGTACTGCGAAAGCTCGGGCCGGGACCGGATCGCGGGTTTGACGCTTTTATCATCGGCCTGATCAGACTGTCGGTTCGCGTAACACGCTTCGTTCAGCCCGGACGACTTGAACTCTACATCACCTGCACCTTCCTCTGCCTCGCCGCGATCCTGCTCGTTCCGCTATGGACCTACGGCGAAATGCCGGCGCTGCCCGTCTGGCCGCGTAAGGTCCAGATCCACGAATGGGCGATTTTCCTGCTCGCCGTCTGTGGTCTGTTGAGCGTTGTCATCGCGCGCGACCGGCTGACAGCGATCGTCTCGCTCGGCATCCAGGGCTTCTCCGTCGCCATCATATTCCTGCTGTTTGGCGCGCCCGACCTGTCTTTCACGCAGTTCATGGTGGAGACGCTATCGGTCGTCATCCTGGCGCTGGTCATGACCCGCCTTCAATTGTCGCCGACCGACCGGAGGCCGCTTGGCCAGAAGATATTCGACGGCTGCATCGCGATTGCCTGCGGCTCCGGCTTCGCGCTGCTCCTGATGAAAGCCACGCAGGCGCCGTTCAACAATGCGCTGACCGAGTTCTTCAACACCCACTCGAAGACCATCGCTCATGGCGCCAACGTCGTGAACGTCATCATCGTCGATTTCCGCGGTACCGACACTCTGGGCGAGATCGCCGTTGTTGCCATCACCGGCCTTGCGATCCTCGCCCTCATTCGCATCCGCGCGCAGACCGAGCGCAAGCTTGCCGAAAACGATCCTGATGCTCCTGAGGCTCTCGGAGTCGAGCGCCCATGAACACGCTGATCTTCCGTACGATCGCGCCGGTGCTGACAGCCCTGATGCTGCTCTTTTCCGTCTTCGTCCTGCTGCGCGGCCACAACGAGCCGGGCGGCGGCTTCATCGGCGGGTTGATTGCCGCCTCGGCGCTGGCGATCTTCGGCATTGCCCGCGGCGTCGGCGCCGTGCGCCGTGCCATCGTCTTCCACCCACTGTCGATATCGGGCGCCGGTCTTCTTATGGCGACTTGCGCCGGCCTGCTGTCGATCGTCTTTGCAGTGCCGTTCATGACCGGGCTTTGGATCTATCCTGAAATAGCAGGTGTCGAAGTGCCGCTCTCGACCGTCATGCTGTTCGATATCGGGGTCTATCTGGTCGTCGTCGGCGCCATTACCTCGATCGCGCTGGCACTTGAGGAAAGGGAGGTCGAGTGATGGAACCGCTGTTTGCGATCCTCGTCGGCCTGTTCTTCGCTGCCGCGATCTATCTGATGCTGTCGAAATTCTCGATCCGGATCATGCTCGGCATCGCCGTCCTCGGCAACGCGGTGAACCTGTTGCTGTTTACCGCAGGGCGGCTGACGCGCGAGGTGCCGCCGATCATTCCGGCGAACCTCGATACGCTCCCGGACGGCGCCGCCAACCCACTGCCGCAGGCCCTGATCCTGACGGCGATCGTCATCTCGTTTTCCTTCCTCGCCTTCCTGCTGGTGCTGACCTATCGCGCCTATCAGGACATCGGCACCGACAACACCGACGAAATGCGTGTCGCCGAACCCGTCGATCCACCGCTGCCGCCGATGGGGTACTAGATGGCGGCTCCGGTAAGCACGATCACCGATCTCTCGGCTGTGATGGTCACGGCACCATTGCCGCTCGCCAACTGGCTCGTCATTGCACCCGTGGTGCTCTGTATTACACTCGGCGCCGCGCTGCTGATGATGCGCGGTTCGCTGCGGCTGCAGGCGCAGGTCGCCATTCCGGGCCTCGCCGTTCTGGTCCTGCTGGATGCCGCGCTGTTGGCAAAGGTCGTCGCGCATGGTCCGCTGACCATGGTCATGGGGCGTTGGCTTCCGCCGTTCGGCATCGCCTTCACGGTCGATCTCTTCGGCGCTCTGATGGCCCTGGCCGCTGCCATCGCCGCGCTTGCCGGCGGCCTCTTCGCACTGAAGGACGTGACCGAAAGCGGCCGCCGATACGGTTTCTTCCCCTTCCTTTTGCTTCTGATGGCAGGCGTTTCCGGAGCGTTCCTGACAGGCGACCTCTTCAACCTCTATGTCTGGTTCGAGGTGCTTCTCATTTCGTCCTTCGGCATGTTGATCCTCGGCTCCGAGCGCGGGCAGATCGATGGAGCCATGAAATATGCGGTGCTGAACCTGATCGGCACGACGCTGTTCCTGATCTCGGTCGGCATCGTCTACGCTGTCTTCGGCACGCTCAACATGGCCGATATCGCTGGCAAGGTGGAGAGTGTGCGCGACACCGCGCCGCTGATGACCCTGTCGGCCCTCTTGCTGCTGGCCTTTGCCATGAAGGCCGCTGCCTTTCCCGTCAATTTCTGGCTGCCGGCCTCCTATCATACCCCGCGCATCGTCGTGTCGGCACTGTTTGCCGGTCTGATGACCAAGGTTGGTGTCTACGCCCTCATTCGCATCATGGTCATGCTGCTGCCGATCGAGCGCGAACAATTGAGCCTGCTGATTGCGGCAACCGGGGCGGCGACCATTGTCGTCGGCGCGCTTGGGGCGCTGGCGCAGGACGATATCCGCAAGCTCCTCGGCTATGTCGTGATCTCGGGCATTGGCAACATGCTGGTCGGCATAGCGCTAGGCACGCCCGGCGGCCTGTCCGGCGCGATTTTTTACGCGCTGCATTCGATGGTGCTGATGACGGCGCTGTACCTTCTCGCCGGGCAGGCGGCCGCCCTTGCCGGCAGTTTCTCGCTGGCCGGGCTCGGTGGCCTCTACCGTCGCAGCAACGGCTTTGCCGCGATCTCTTTCATCCTCTTCGTCGCCACGTGTGGATTGCCGCCCTTTTCCGGCTTCTGGCCGAAGGTGATTTTGGTCAGAGCATCGATCGACGTCGGCGCCTGGTGGCTGGCCGCCGCGATCCTGATCGGCGGCTTCCTGCTGACGGTCGTATTCGGACGCGTCTTCCTGCTCGCCTACTGGCGACCGGTAACGGCACCGCCGGCTGCAGCCTCCATCCGCTGGCAAACGGGACTGCCGCTCATCATCCTGACCGCTCTTGTCGTCGCTTTCGGCATTCTGCCCGAGCAGTTGTTGGAGATGGCACAGGCCGCAGCGACCGGCCTCATTGACCCGACGTCCTATCTGCAATCGGTCTTCCCTGACGGAGGGATGCCATGATTGCCCTGCTGTTGAACGTCCTTTTGGCCATCGCCTGGGCTACCGTCACCGGCAGTGCCTCGCCGCACAATCTCCTGTTCGGATTTGTTGTGGCCGCACTATGCCTGTCCGTCGTCCGTGAACCCTACGGCAGCCGGGGGTATCTTCGCCGCTCACGGTCGATCGTGCTCCTTGGCCTGCTGTTTCTGAAGGAACTGGCGATCTCGGCGTTGAAGGTCGCCGCTACGGTGCTGACGCCCACTATGCGGCTGCAGCCTGGCATTTTTGCCTTTCCGCTCACCGTCGACCGCGATTTCGAGATCACGCTTCTCGCCAACATGATTACGCTGACGCCGGGTACGCTGTCCGTCGATGTGTCAGACGACCGCAAGACGCTATACGTCCACGCGCTGGACTGCTCAGATCCGGAGGGAACCAAGCGCGACATCGCCAACGGCTTTGAGCGGCGGATCCTGGAGGCGTTCCGATGATTTCCCCTGCTGCCATCGTTTCTACCGCCGCCGCGATCGCCCTCATCATCCTCGGCGTCGCCTTTCTGCTGGCGGGCTGGCGGGTCGTTGCCGGCCCGACACTGCCCGATCGGATCCTGGCTCTCGACACGCTCTCGGGCACGGCGATCGGCTTCATCGCTGTATTGGCGGTCAAGACCGGTTTCAGCCTCTACATCGACATCGCCATCTCGCTAGGTCTGGTCGGCTTTCTGGCGACGGTCGCCTTTGCGCGTTTCGTGATGTCTCGCGGCACTGTTGCAGAACGGCACAGCGAAAAAACGGTACGTGCCCCGAAAAAGCCCCAAGTGGCAGCCAAACGCAGCCGCGCGAACGGAAGAAAGGGTAGGGCATGATGGACTATACGGTAGCTCTTGCCGTCACATTCCTGCTGCTTGCCGGCTCCTCTTTCGCACTTGTCGCCGCTCTCGGTATCGTGCGCCTGCCCGACCTCTATACGCGGATGCATGCCGCTTCCAAGGCGGGAACGGTCGGTTCCGGCATGCTGCTCGTTGCTGCGGGGATCGCCTCGGGCGAGGTTGCAGTCTTTGCGCGAGCGCTGGCCGGTTTCGTCTTTTTTCTGTTAACGGCACCGGTCGCCGCACATCTTCTGGCGAAGGCAGCACATCAAACAGGGTACCGTCTTGGGCCTCAATCGGTGCGTGATGATCTAGTTGAAAGATGAGAGCGCTTCCGATTCAGTATTTTAAGTTGATTTTTGCACCCTTTTGCAGATTTCTTAATGGTTAATGTTTGGGTCTTGTGCAGACAATTCTTGCGAGTTGGGCATTTTTCGGTAGATATATACGAAATAATAATTGGCGTTTTCGCAAAACGGTGATATTTGGATGTCCAAGTAGAGTTCTGATATTGAATTAGAATCACGTTGCTTATTTCCTCGTTGGCTTTGCATTTCACTGTTTAATTGAGGAAGTAGCCTGCGTGACAACGTACTAATTCGAAATCGGGCAGTATAAGAAACGGGTTTCGGCCTCAGGAATCTAGGGGTGGATTTCAGTTTTTCGAAACAGGTAGCCGTAGCCTGAGTTTTTTGCTGTTGGCTCTACGATGACGGTCTTGGCTGACGAGGCTTGGACCTTTGGAGCATTGAAACAGGAGAAACGTATTATGACGGATACTGCAGCCGGTAGCGGGCCGGAATTGCTGGTGGAGCTTACCGCAGATATTGTTGCCGCCTATGTCAGCAATCATGTGGTCCCAGTTGGCGATCTGGCTAACCTGATCTCGGATGTGCATTCAGCACTGAGCAATACGTCGGCGCCAACACCTGCAACGGCCATTGTCGAAAAGCAGAAGCCGGCGGTATCGGTGCGTAAGTCTGTTCAGGATGAGCAGATCACCTGCCTGGAATGCGGCGGCAACTTCAAGTCGCTGAAGCGTCACCTGATGACCCACCATAGCCTGTCGCCCGAAGAGTACCGCGAAAAGTGGGAACTTCCTGTCGATTACCCGATGGTAGCTCCAGCTTATGCTGAAGCGCGTTCGCGCCTCGCAAAGGAAATGGGGCTCGGCCAGCGCCGCAAGCGCGGCCGCGTCTGATCGTTGCCAAGGATTGATTTAATCCTGTAGAGCCGGGCGGAAGCCCGGCTTTTGTGCTTTTGGGATGGGAATGAGTGTGGAAAATAATCCTATTCATTTCCGCCTCTTAAGGAAATCGACGAGGAAGATCAACAGAAAGTTGCGCGATAACGCTTTTGTTCGTTCTCGTTGCCGTGTAAGGTGTATGAATTAATTCCTATTTTATGGGAGTGTTCATATGCCGATTGCCAATTTCACTTTGCCGGGCGCTTCTGCGCCGTCCTTCCCCGAGGCGATAACAAGTCAAAGCGCTTCCGGTTTCGTTCCCCCTCCCGCAACGGTGCCGGTCCGTATTGTCTGCCGCATCTGCGCACAGCTCACCACCGAGATGGTCATGCTTGCCAGCCATCGCATCCAGATGCGTCGGGATCGCCGCCGCACGCTCTGCCATATCAGGCAGATCGCCATGTATGTTTGCCACGTCGCCCTTCAGATCCCCCTTTGCGAGATCGCGAAAGCCTTCGGACGCGACCGCACGACGGTCGGTCATGCCTGCCACGTGGTCGAGGATCGTCGTGATGATCCGGCGTTCGACGAATTCGTCGCTGTTGTCGAACGGACGGTCGTTTCTGTTTTCCGATCGCATGGAGTGTTTGGAAATGAGTGATGCGCATAAGGCCATGGTGAAGCTTTTGAGGTTCCTCGCGCGTGGCGAGGCCCGTGAGCAGGCATGCGAGGGCTCGGCCCTGTCGCTGCATTTGGGCGATGGCGCGCTTCACGTCGTGTCTCAATCCCTTTTGGCTGCGGCGGTGTCGGCAGGGCTCGTTAGCCGGACGGGCGGTTGGATTTGCCTCGCCCCCGCCGCGCGCTCCTTCATCGAACAACACGGCGCAATCGACCATGCCGTGGCAGAGGTCGGCGACGGACGGCGGCAGCCAGTACGGATCAATCGGGAGGAATCGCCGCTATCGGGCCTTGCGCGGTTGAAGGAAAAGACCGGCGGGCCTTTCCTGTCGGCGGCGGCACTCGCCGCCGGCGAGCGGCTGCTTGCGGATTTTACGCGCGGTCAGTTGCAGCCGCGGGTCACCGCTTCCTGGGAACCGCACCACGCAAGCCGCGCGAAAGGAGAGCGTGGCGGCATGGCTGATCTGACCGACAGTGCAATTGCCGCGCGGGTCGCGGTCAATCGTGCGCTCGAGGCCATGGGACCGGAGCTTGCCGGAGTGGCACTCGATGTCTGCTGCTTCATGAAGGGGTTGGAGACTGTGGAGCGAGAGCGTCAGTGGCCGGCACGCTCCGCCAAACTGATGCTGCGCACCGCGCTGATGGTGCTCTCACGGCACTACAACCCGCCCATGCCCGCACGCCGGGCCCGCGTGGAGCATTGGGGTGCCGAGGGATATCGACCCGAACTCTATTCGTGATGAGGAGGTCGCAGCTAAAGCGCGTCGCGATCTTTCGGATTCGCTCATGCGCTTCAGCCAGTTGTTTCTCGCATGTCTTTATCCCGAAACCGGTGACCACTTTCGGGAGACATGCTTTAAGCCACCGCGCGCACGCGCGCTTCCTCGCGGATGCGGTTGACCATCGAGCGCAGGCCGTTGGCGCGCTGCGAGGAAAGGTGCTCGACAAGGCCGATCTTCGAGAACACGTCGAAAGCGTCGAGCGCGGCGATCTCGGAGGCGGTTTTGCCGGAATAGGTCGCCAGCACGATCGCCACCAGCCCGCGCACGATATGCGCGTCGGAATCTCCCTCGAAGGTCATGAGGGGATTGTCAGGGTCCCCATCGGTGTGCGTAACGAGCCAGACTTGGCTGGCACAGCCCATCACCTTGTTGGCCGACGTCTTTTTGTCGTCGGGAAGGTCGGGAAGCGCCTTGCCGAGCTCGATCACATAGCGATAGCGGTCTTCCCAATCGTCGAGGAAGGAGAAATCTTCGAGGATCTGCTCGAGGGACGTCATGTATTCTGGCCTTTCGTTATCAGGATTTCATATAGGTGAAACGCGGCCAGATTTGAACCATTAAAAAGAAACGCCGCGAAGGATGGGCATCCTCGCGGCGCAGCAAAAGCTGAAAATAAACAGGGCAGGCACGTCAGGCACGGGACTTTCCGCAGCTTCGCGGATCGCCGGTGCAAGCTCGGTTGCGGGAAATCCCGCGAAATTCTCAGGTGGCCGGGCGCGGTGTCGGCAGCGGAATCGTGCCTGTGGTCACGGTGTCGGAAAGGCCTTCATCGGCATCGTCAAGCGGCGGGCGGTAAGGCATCGGCTGGTTCAGCGCTGCCGTCCGTTCCTGCACCTGCGCTTCCGTATGCGACGGCGCCAGTGCTGCGACAGGAGCGACCGGGGCGTTCGCAGCGACAGCAGACTTGGAGGTCGTGTCGTCGCCAAAGCGGCTGTCGAGGAGTTCGTAGGCAACACGGGCGCCTTCACGGGCCCGCTGACCGAGCGCGGCCATTGTCTCAGCACCCTTGACGCAGACCTCCGGCTTCTCGCCGCACATGCCGGTCACGTAGTCATAGGCGCCAGTCGCAGCGACAAAGGCGTCGGAAAACTGCAATTTCGGTTGCGAGCTGGTCGGGCTTTCGCCGCTGAAGAACGACAAGAGCACGAGCACAAGTCCGAACCAGAATGATCCTTTGATCAGAAACCACATCGTCGTTGCCCATCCTGTTTCCCCGTTCGGTCTTGCTGCCGAATCGGTCCGGTCTTCCGGTGTGCTTTGACCTTAGAGCAGAGTTGCGAATGCCAGTTTTCGAAACTTGTCGGTATTTGCGGCAAATTTAGTTCGAATTTTAATGAACGGGATTTGCACCGCATTTCAGTCAAATTGTAGCGACCATCGTTAAGCATGTGGCAGGCCTTCTCCTGTAATTACAGGCAAACCTTGCGGCGAACCTGCCACAAAGGTTAACGATGAGCTGAAATGTCAGCGAAATCCGTCGCTTACCGCCCATTAACCGTAAAATTCAAAGCCGCCTTCAGATGCCCGAAAACGGGACATTTCGCGCTTTTGAGGTGTGGAGGCGGCTTTTCCCTTATCCTTTCCTTAAGCGCCCAAGGCCTATTGTCCGCCTTGGTAAAGAGCCTTTTTTGGGCGGGTATTGCGTGCGTGTAATGAGTAAGATCGCAGAGCGGGCGGCAGCCCTCGTGGACCGGGCGGCTGGAAGCTGGCTCTCCCGGACGGGAGGCGGCGCTGCCGCGCGCCAGCGCGAACTGATGATCCTGCGCCGATTGGCGCTGCTGTCGTCGGCCGCTCTCGTTGCGGCGCCCTTTGGACTCTCCTTCGTTACCAGTCCCGCGATCGCGCTGCCCGTCGGTGTCACGACGGTTTGCGCAGCCTTCCTGTTCTCCGCTGTGGGCAGCATTGCTCTGTCGCGCCAGAGCACGGCAACGGCGGCAGCCGCCGCACCCGTTGCCGAAGAATTCTTCATGGAGGCAATCGCCGGTCTTGCCTTCTTCATGGATCCGCAGGGCAACGTCACCACTGTTGGCGGTCGCGACAAGCGGGAGTATCTCGCCTGGATGCGCGATCCGATCGGCAAGGGCTTTGTCGATCAGATCCATGTCTCCGACCGCATCCTCTTTCTGCAGGCGCTGGACCAGCTCCGCCAGGGCGAGGAGGCTGCGACCGTCGACCTGCGCCTCGAACGGCCATCCGTTTCGCGCGACAACAGACAGTTTGCCTACCTGCGTGTCGACCTGACAGCGCGCCAGGATAGTGACGGCGTGCTCTTCAGCGTGATTGCCCAGCTGCGCGATGTCTCGTTGGAGCAGCAGTTGCGGCAGGAGGCGCAGAACCGCGCCGCCGACGCCCGCTCGGCCAACGATGCAAAGTCGCGGTTTCTTGCCGCCGTCAGCCACGAACTGCGCACGCCGCTCAATGCCATCCTCGGCTTCTCCGACATCCTGCTCGGCGAGTATTTCGGCAAGTTCGAGAACGAACGTCAGCGGGAGTATGTCGGGCTCGTCCGGGATTCTGGCGCGCATCTGCTCTCGGTCGTCAACACCATGCTGGATATGAGTAAGATCGAAGCCGGTCGCTACGAACTCTGCCTCGAACCGTTCGACATTGCGTCGGTCGTTCGTTCCTGCGAGGCGATGCTGGCGCTCCAGGCGAAAACCAAGGGCGTATCGCTGACGAGCCGCGTACAGCGCGGTCTCGATGAGGTGATTGCGGACCAGCGTGCGATCCAGCAGATTCTCATCAATCTCGTCGGCAACGCCGTGAAATTCACCGATGCGGGCGGTGCGATCTCGATCGATGCGTCGATGCGCGACGGCGTTCTGAACCTCTGCGTCAGCGACACCGGCATCGGCATTCCGGGCGACAAGCTGGAAATGCTCGGCCAACCTTTTGTCCAGATCCAGAACGACTATAGCCGCAGATTTGAAGGGACGGGGCTCGGTCTGTCGCTGGTGAAGGGCTTGGTGGCGCTGCATGGCGGCGACTTCGCAATCGCCAGCACGCCGGGCGCCGGCACCATCATCACGATTTCGATTGCAGCGGACGGATCCGGCATTCCGGCTGCGGGCACGGCCCGCAATGATCTTGTCGAGTTCCCGCCGCGACTGAAGGCTGCACCGACGCCGGTCGGTGTTTTGGAAGAGGGGCTTTTCGATGGCCACGAGCAAGCGAAAATCGCCTAAGGGAAGGCGGGGCCGGCAAAAACGGCCGGGCCTGCTTCTCACCGGGGCGTCCGTCGTTGGCGGATTGGGGCTGCAGGGTGCAAGCGCGCTTGGCGGCGTGATTGGCCGCAACCCGTCGGTTGCCGGCGGCACCGCGGCCTTCCTGGTCATCTTCAGTTTCGTTGCCGCCAACGCGCTCTGGTATCAGCCGGGCGCGCACCCGCACCCCTTTCTGCGCACACGCGATCCGCTGTTCCCGAACGTGCTCGGGGCGCGCCCGCCCGTTGAGGAGCACAGCGGCAACGTCACCACCTTCAAGATCGAACGACAGGACGAGGCCGACGCCACGCAGACGAATGCGACGCCGGTAGCGCCTGGTGGTCAGCAACCGAGCCAGATCGTCATGGACATCCAGACCGAACTGGTGCGGCGAGGACTCTACAACGGCACGCCGGATGGGGTCATCGGTCCACGCACCAGCGCGGCGATCCTGTTCTTCGAGGAAACCGTCGGCATGCCGCAAACGGGCGATGCGACGCCCGTGGTGCTGGCAGCGCTCAGGACCGACTCGGTCGGGCCCTCTGCGGTGCCGCTGGAAAAGCCGCCCGCGGACGTCACGTCGAAAGCGTCGGCCGAGGATCCGGTCGCCGCTGCCATCCGCAGCGCCGAGAAGACCATCAAGACCGCTCCGACACCGGCGAAGAAAATGGCGCAGTCGGCGGAACTGTCGACCGTCGATCTCGTCCTGAAGATCCAGAAGGGTCTGAGCAACATGGCCTACGCCAACGTCGGGGTAGACGGCGTGCCCGGCGAACAGACCCGCACCGCCATCCGGCATTTCCAGAAACACTACAACCTGCCGGAGAATGGCGAGCCAAGCGAGGCCGTTCTGAAGAAGCTCAAGGAAATCGGAGCACTCTGAAGGGCCGTCGCAGCATTGCCGCCGGCGGTTTGTCTGCTATAGCTCGCGAATGAGATTGCGCACCGACATCTTCGTTTCCGCCCTCCTGCGTCGTGTCTTCGGCAAGGGCGACTTCGCCGCTGTCGAGGCAAAGGGCGCCGACGAGGCAGGCGCCGTTTTTATCCGCCAGCATTTTCGCGATGGACTCGAAACGCTTTATGGCCCGGCGCCGCAAAGCGTCTTCGACGACGAAACGAGCGGTGAGCGACTGTTCGAGCAGCGCTTGATGCGGGCTGAGCCTGATAAGGTGAGGGAGATGCTTGAGCGGGAACGGAAGTTCGACCCGGATCTCTGGATTGTCGAGCTTGAAGCCGAAGACCTCGGAGATATCGTCCCACTCGCCGGCGGGCGCGAGAACCCGCTATAGCCAAAAATCAGCGGGTGCGGCCGATAACGCGCCGGTCGCGGGTGGGAGGAACCTCGTGGCCCGAGCGGGCCGTTTCTGCCTCGTCCGGCAGGTAGGTATAGCTGTCTGCGCGGCGCCACGCTTCGACGCGGGCATTGCACTCTTCCGGATCGAGTCCGTCCAGAACCATCCAGGCCCGCGTTACACCATGCTGCGGTTCGGCGAGGTGCGGATACAGCTTCTCGAGAACGAAGACGGCGTCGAGGAAATCCATGCCGAGACTGATAAGCGTGGTCGCAAGCTGCTGTCCCGAGATATCGAGCATGATGCGCTCGGCTAGCCAGCGGCTGGCGGAAAGCCCATCGGCGAGCGCCTTGGCGAAGAGCGTTGCCTCCCGGTTGCGGGCAAAGCGGACGAGGAGGGCGGCCTGGATTGGGGAGAGGTGCCGCAGTCCGAGCCGATCGCCTTCAGGGCTGGCGACGTGACGAACGAGCTCCCGGATCCGGTTGCGCATTTCCTCTTCGCTGGCGCGGCGGGCGGCAGCTTCGATATCCTCGAGCGAGGTCGCAGCCGGCGGTTCCGGCGCCACACTGGGTGGTTCGGCTTCCGGCGGGACCGCCAGCCGCTGTTCGGCTTGCCGCAGCCCGACCAGGGCATCGATGACCCGCGGGGAGAGAGCCTCTCTGCTGACGATCGCCTTCATGTGCGCGCTGCCCTGCGTGCGCGCAATCGTGATCAGGGTTTCGTCGTCAATCGCCGGCGAGGAGGTGAGGAAAGGCGCGGCGATATCGATCGCCTGGCAGCCAACGAAGAGCGCAACGGCTGCCGGAATCTGCGGGCATTGCGAAAGGGCGGCCACTGCCTGCCGCCGCGCCTCGTCGGAGGAAGCCTGAAACAGTGGCGTGAAGAGTTCGGCGAATTGGCGCAGTTCCGAACGGGTGGGCGGCTGCAAGCCCTCGAAGCTGCTGACTGTCGCCATGAGCACCACGTCCTTCTTCCGGCTGGCGGAGGGGGTCTCTAGGTCTCTGAACCGGTCACGCACAAGAACACACCCTGGAAACGCAAAAAGGGATGTCGCAGGACTGGACGCGGAGGGACGCCCCTTACCCCACATAGGTTATGAACAAATCCTACACGGGCAGGGTTAATGGTTACTGAAGACTTTATTAAAATTGTGCCAGAAGGTGCCACGTCGACCGGCGCGCGACAGTGGCCTTCATTAGGTTCGATATCTAAGGGAAACTACAATCCCTTATGCCCGCGAAGCGCCGCCAGAAGTCTTTCGGCGCTGTTGTTTCCGGACTGATAGAGGTCCAGTGCCGCGGATGCTGCCAACTGGGCTTCGGCGCTCTTGATGTCGATCCGCTTCTCCAGGCACCACGCATCGAGTGCATGGCGAAGCACATCCAGGTCCTCGGGGGAAAATGTCGAACCGATAAGCAAAGACATTTCAGCCCCTTCCTTGTTCGCGGTGAATGGAACAGTGCCCAGCCGGCCGGCTCAGATTTGCCGACGATGCCACAACCATACCGGTATTGCCGGCGACCGCAATTGATATTTTCGTGACACGAATCCGTCGACGGAGGTCGAACCGGCCTTGCCGGCACAACCTGCGTTAAGTATATGAATTAATGCTAATATCATTGCGCCGTTGTGGACCGAATCTTCTTGTGCGACGTTTGAAACCAAAACACGGCACGGCGCGTTTATATCGTGTCGTAGAAGAAGCTAATGTTCACGCATGAAATTAACCATCTGTTAACCGTCATATGTCTCAATTCGGAAATGAACACGGCGGTCGAGTGCTTCGGTCGTCGAGTTTCACATCACGGTATTTCGAACAGTGCCGTGAGAAAGGCGCGGATGCCTCGGGGGCCTGATCGGGCTTTATAGGACGCGCTGGCTCGCATAGGCGGGCAGGGTGAGATTTCGCAGTTCATCCGTCTCGGGCCGTGCATGGAGACGAGAATGGCAATAGTCGTCGCATTGGCGGACCGTCTGTCTCAGACGCGCCGCCGCAAGGGCAGAAAACCAGTCGAGGCGCAGATCCTGCTTTTCACCGGCGTTCGCTACGAGCGCCTGACCGAGAGTTCGAAGCGCGCGTCCGGAGATCGGGTTTCGCGAGCCAAGAAATAGCTAGATTGCTTCAGTTCGAGGAGCTGGCATATTCGTCGCAGCCGGCCTCCGCGAGGAAGTTGCGCGCGGCTGCATCGAAGCTCGTCTGGGGCGCCAACGTCCTCAACACCGCATAGCCCTCTGAGCGGGGGCTTTCCACGAGAATGGTCTTTTGCAGATCCGGCGGCAAAGCCTTGCGAAGCTCGGTCAACTGGATCGGCGTTCCGATCAGAATATCGAGCGCGCCTCCCACCGACGTCCTGTCATTCATGCTGAAGACCTCGTTCGACGCGCCATCATAGAGTGCGATCGACCAGAACGGCACGTTGCCTCTGGCGGTCAGCCGAACCGGCGCCTCCTCGATGTCGAACGAGCAGACGGCTGTGCGGACAAAGGGATCGTCGTTGGAAAGGCCCGCGGCGTCATCGGTGGCGCCAAGCAGGTAGAACTTGTCGAGGTCGCCCTCGGAGGCGACGCGGGTCGCGGCGTCCTTGCCGGTAAAGTGCGGCAGTGACAGTATGATCACCAGGTGCAGCAGCGCCGCCCCGAAAAGTCCCGCAAGGATGGCGAACAAGATCCTAAGCATTACCGCACCCGGTCTTCTCTAGCTTCGGCATCGCAAGGTCGATGACACCGGAGCTGCCGGCGGTCGGGGTATCGAACAGGGTCAGGACGAGTTGGAAGGTGCCCGCGGCCGGCAGCGCCAGCCAGTTTCCAGGGCGGGCATGCGCTGATATCTCGACCGTAAAGCTGCTGTCGGCCTGCCGCAGCACCGTCCAGGAATTCATCGCACCCGGAAGCCCAGGTCGCAGCGACGCCGGGTTGCCGCTGTTGTCGGCAGTAAACAGCGTCCAGATGCGGGCGGGCGGCGTCTGCCCCGTAATGCGGTAGCTGCAGGCGGCGTTCAGCCGGTCGCCGTTATCGTCGACCTTGGCGGTGAACATCAGGCCTTCGGCATTTCCATAAAGCAGGCGCCCGGCACGCGCCCGGTGCGACTTCGCGTAGGGGTCGGCGCTTTCTGTTTGCAGTTCGGGAAAAGCCTCCCAGGCGCCGAGCTTGATCGCGCCGAAACCGGCCGTCGCGTTCAGCGCGTAGAGCGAAATCATGATCCCGCCACCAAAGGCGATAATCAGCGTCATCGCTATGAAGAGAGGAAACCGAAACACTATGCGCCCTTGAGAAACAAATCAGTTGAAAGGGTTACCACTGATTCTAGCTATGCGGAATGCCGCAGGCGGAACGGCGCGGCATATCCCAGCCAAAACGAACTGGCGGGCTGCCTTGCGTGGCGTGGCTGAATGGTCCTTTGAGGTTGTTGCGTCGAATTTACCGTAACGTACTTCCAATTCCCTTATCTCGGTGGAAGGCTTGCCCCGAGTGAAGGAACCAATGGAGGAACTGACATATGGGGCAGCAGGCAGTCATCACGGCGTTGCTTTTGGTGCTGGGCACCAACGGCGTTCTCGCGCAGGCCGCTACCAAGGACGCCGTTCCGGTGACGCCCGACAACTTCCCGCGGGCTGAATCTGATCTCTATTTCGGGAACATCGTCAAGGACGACGGTTTCGCAAAGTTCAAGCATCATCGCGAACTCAGTCCGATCGATCATCAGCTCGTCATCCGGACAAACCGCGACACGCTCTATTCGGCCGCTGTCTTCGATCTCGATGCCGGGCCAGTAACGGTAACACTTCCGGGCGCCGGCAAGCGCTTCATGTCGATGCAGGTCATCGATGAAGATCAGTACACGCATGATGTCATTTACGAACCGGGGAGTTACACCCTCGTCAAGGACAAGATCGGAACGCGATATGTGGTTGCTGCCGTTCGGACACTTGTAAATCCGCAGGACTCCGAAGACGTAAAACAGGCGCACGCCCTCCAGGACGCGATCAAGGTGGAACAGAAGTCACCTGGCAGTTTCGAGGTTCCCAATTGGGATCAGGCAAGCCAGACGAAAGTGAGAAAGGCGCTGCTGGAACTGGCTGCCACGCTGCCTGACACAAACCGGATGTTTGGGACGAAGGAAGACGTTGACCCGGTTCGACGCCTTATCGGCGCAGCTTCGGCCTGGGGCGGAAATCCACAGAAGGATGCGACCTATCTCAATGTCACGCCCGAGAAGAACGACGGCAAAACCATCTACAAGCTCGAGGTCAAGGATGTGCCAGTTGAAGGATTCTGGTCCATCAGCGTCTACAACGAGAAGGGCTATTACCAGCCGAACAAGCTGAACGCCTACACGCTCAACAATGTCACCGCCAAGAAGGACGATGATGGTTCCGTGCGTGTTCAGTTCGGCGGATGCGACGGAAAGACCGCCAACTGCCTGCCGATAACAGAAGGCTGGAACTACATGGTTCGCCTGTATCGGCCGAGCGCCGATATCCTGGACGGAAAGTGGCAGTTCCCAAAGGCAATGCAATAGCTGATCGGGTCGTCACGACCGCGCGGGGATAGATGGCAACATCCGTCACCCGCAACATGTGCTGGAGGAATGACGCCATGAGATTCGTCGCGTTGCTGTGCCTGTTGCTGCTTGGGGTTCCTGCCATTGCAGCGGATCGAACCACGCAGCAGGTGTTCGACAGGGAGATCGAGCGAAAGGCCGTGCAGGCGGTCGTCTGGGGTATGCCTGTGGTCAACTATGACCTGATGCGCCAGGAAATGCTGGCCAAGACACCGGGGAAGGTGGGCCAGGTCATCTACTGGGGCCGCCCGCTGGATTGGCGGAACCAGACCCTGACCCCCAATCCGGACGCGCTCTACTTCATGGTGTTCTTCACCACCAAGGATGGCCCGATCGTTCTGGATCTGCCGCCTGCGGAGGCGAAGGCATCCTTCAACGCCAACATCGTTACGGCATGGCAGTTGCCTTTGGAGGATGCCGGTCTGCTCGGCATCGACAAGGGCAAGGGCGGGAAGTTCGTGGTGCTGCCGCCGGGCTACAAGGAAAAGCTTCCGGACGGGTTCATTCCGCTTCAGTCCGAGGTGGACGGCGGCTACATGCTGCTTCGCTCCAACCTTCCGAGCCACGCCGACGCGGATGTTCAGGCTTCGATCGATTACGGCAAGAAGCTGAAAATCTATCCGCTGTCGGCCTCCGGCAATCCGCCGGAAACGGTCTTCAGCGACGTAAAGGATGTTCTGTTCGATTCCACGATCAAATGGGATACGAGCTTCTTCGAGAACCTCAACCGCGTCGTTCAGGAAGAACCATGGATCGTGCGCGATCGCGTGATGATCGACCAGCTGAAATCCCTCGGTATCGAGAAGGGCAAACCGTTCGAACCGGATCAGCATATGAAATCGCTGCTGAGCAAGGGCATGAAGGACGCGCAGTTGCTGCTCGAGGCAAAGTATGATGCCGGATTTCCACCGTTCTTCAGCGACAAGAGCCGCTGGACCTTTCCAACCTATCCGGACCTGATCCAGGCGGGCGGACATGGCTTCGACGAGGAAAATGCCTATCCGGTCGATCACCGCGGCGTCGCCTACAGCTACGCCTATATCGGTCTCAAACGGCTTGGCGCAGGGCAATTCTACTCGATCTCGATCCGAGACAAGGATGGCCGCGAGTTCGACGGTCGCGCCACCTATCGGCTGAACGTCCCGCCGGATGTCCCTGTTCAGCAGTACTGGTCGGTGACGGCCTATGACCGGCAGACGCACGCCTTGATCAAGAACGTGTCGCGTGCCAGCCGCTCGTCGCAAATTCCCGAGCTCGCCAAGAATAGCGACGGTTCCATCGATCTCTATTTTGGTCCCAAGGCGCCGAAAGGCAAAGAGGCGAACTGGGTCCCGACGGATCCGAAAGGGAGGTTCGAGCTGATGTTCCGCGCCTATGGCCCGACCAAGGAGTTCTTTGACAAGAAATGGGTACTGGCGGATGTCGTCCGCGTGGACAAATAGTTTCGTTCAAGGCATGCGGATGGCTCACCTCGCTTGGAGGATGGATGCATGACCAATGGATTCAGGTTCGCAAAATGGGGACTTGGTCTCTTCATCTCCTGTGCGTGGGCCTAACACAGACGGGCCGGTGATCCGGACCGTGGCGGTGAGTGTCGGGCCCTCTTCGAACGGTCTGGCGTGGGCGCGGTTCCCTGGCGCACCAAATGTCATGGCTGGGGAGCGGTTTAATTCTCCGCGGTTGCAGGCGTGCGTAGAGTGCTATGATCGCCGTTGTATGTGTGCTTATGGGGGGAGGATGCAGCATGTCCGATTTCAACCTCGGCTTCGTGATCTTTCCCGGGATTACGCAGCTTGACTTCACCGGGCCGTTCGAGGTCTTGAGCAGGCTCGGAACACCGCCCTCGCTTTCAGTCCCAAGCAAATTCCCTGACGTTAAGGCCCACGTTGTCGCAAAGACCTTGCAGCCGATCTCGAGTGATCGCGGTCTTGCTTTCTTGCCGACCGACACATTTGAGACTTGCCCCGCGCTCGACTTGCTTTGCGTGCCGGGTGGCTCCGGCGTCATGGAGGCGCTTGCGGATTCCGAACTGGTCGATTTCGTTGGGCGGCAGGGGAGGCAGGCAACCTACGTAACGTCGGTCTGCACCGGCGCCTTTCTGCTCGGCGCAGCCGGATTGCTGGAGGGGCGGCGGGCGACGACGCATTGGGCCTATGTCGACCTGCTTCCACTGGTCGGCGCGATCCACGAAGAAGGGCGTATTGTGCGCGATGGCAACGTTGTCACCTCAGGCGGTGTCACGGCGGGGATCGATTTCGCTTTCAGTGTCGTTGCGGAAGTCGCCGGGCCCGAGGTCGCCCAGGCCATTCAGCTGGGGATCGAATATGATCCTTCACCCCCGTTTGACGCGGGCCATCCCGACAAGGCAAGCGCAGCGGCAACTTCGCTGATGGTGCAGCGAAATGAGAGCAGCCATACGGCGATGAGAAAGGCACTGGAGAAGCGGGCAGCGACGGGCGTTCCCTGAGGGCGGCGCCCTTTCCGCCGAAGTTTTGCCAGCGCCTGCCGGATGCTTTGCGGTAATGCATGCGCAGACCCAGGAGTGCTGACGGGCGGCCCATTCGGGCCACCTGTTGTCACCGTTCCGGCAGGCCGGCCTTTCGGAAGCCGTCGACAAAGTGGTCTCGTACAGATGCATCGCGTAGCGGCTGGGAGTTGAGCCAATGGCTGATCGTGAAATGAGGGTGGGCGATGAGGAACAATTCTGCTTCTCGTCGCGCCTCTTCACGGTGGCCCAACTGCGCAAGCGTCGCAGCCAGGAATTTGCGTGAGTTGGTACGATACGTGTCTTCCCTGCGGAGGGTAGCGGCTGCCGCCTCATAGTCACGCGCGGCGTATTGCGCCTGCCCGAGATGACAGAGATACCAGCAGGTTGGATGGGGATTGAGCCGCAGAGCTTTTTCAATCTGCGCTAGTCCGTCGGCAACCCTGCCGTCCAGCACGGACACGTCCGACATGGCGGCCCAGGTGTCGGCGTGGTTGGGGTCCAGCTCCAGGGCCTTGGCGAAGGCGGCCTCCGATTCTTCCCATCGCTGCTCATAAGCCAAAATGGTCCCCAGAACGTAACGGCAGCCGGCATCGTTGGGATCTAACTCGACCGCCTCCTGCGCGAACGTCGCCGCCATCCGGCGGTTAGGATCTTCGGGCTCGCCGAAATGAGTCCAGGCAAGCCAACGGTTATAGGCGAGCAGGCCGAGCGCCTCGGCATATGATGGCTCGAGCTCAACCGCGCGTTGGAGCAGCATATAGGCCTCACGCTCAGTTTGCGGCGATTCTTCCGTCAGGCGGCGGGCGCGCACGCATAGATCGTAGGCCTCAAAGTTCTTCGGCCGATTACGCTGCGCCGGGATGGTCAGCCGGCCGACGAGGGCTTCAACAATCTTGGCGTTAACTTCATCCTGTAATTCGAAAACATCTTCCACCGTCCGGTCAAACCGGTCGGCCCACAATTGCTGGCCGCCAAGCGCGTCGATCAATTTGGCATTGATACGGACACGGCCCATTGCACGTCTGGCGCTCCCCTCAAGGATGTAGCGGACGCCGAGCTCCTGGGCGACCAACCGTACATCAACCGGCTTGCCCTTGTAGCCGTTCACGGAATTGCGCGCGATGACGAACAGGCCAGCCGTACGGGAAAGGTCGATGATGAGGTCTTCGGTCAAGCCGTCGACGAAAGGCGCGTCGGCTTCATCCCCACTCGTATTCGTGAAAGGCAATACAGCGATCGAGGGACACTCGGGCAGCGGCAACATGCTCTGCAGCGCATCCGGCCAATGCCACACGTGGACCGGGCGGGTCAGGTTCTTCAGGTAGCGTTCGCCTCCATCAAAGAACCGGTCGCCGATCTTGCCGACAATCTCGCCGTGAACGTTGGCTGAAATGCAGATACCTCCCGGTGCGGCCTGCGTCTCGAGGCGCGCCGCGACATTGACGCCGTCGCCGAGGACGTCTGAACCGTCGTCAACGACATCTCCCAGATTGACGCCTACACGCAAAAGCAAGCGCCGGTCTCCGGAAACAGCAGAGGTGGCCCGCTGCATTTCCAATGCTGCTGCGACCGCGTGCACCGCGCTACTGAATTCGATTAGGAATCCGTCGCCCATGACCTTGAAGATGCGACCGTTGTTACGCATCACCGCCGGCTCGATGACGCCAGAACGAAGTTCCTTGAGGCTCGCCAGCGTTGCGACTTCATCAGCCTCCATCAGGCGTGAAAATCCCACCACATCGGCAACGACGATGGCGGCAAGGCGACGCTGAAGAGATTGATCCGTCATGTGAGGACAAGCCTAACGACTGAGTTAGCAAATTATTGTTCAACTGCGGGTGAGTCAACAAGTGGTAAGTGGCGATGTCCAGGCGATCTCCACCTCCATCGAGCCCCCATCCTTCTTGTGACCGACGGCGTCGAGGTGGACGACACGGACATGACTGTCCACGGAAAGCGGACGGTTCCATCGATCTCTATCTTGGTCCCTAGGCGCGCCGAAAGGCAAAGAGGCCAACTGGGTCCCGACTGATCCGAAAAGGAAGTTCGAACTGATGTTCCGCGCCTATGGCCCGACCAAGGAATTCCTTGACAAGAAATGGGTGCTCGCGGATGCCGTCCGGTCTGCTCGGCTACAGACGGGTAGCCTGATTGGGGCCACCCGTCCTTTTGTGCAGGGTCGATCAGTTGCCAGGCTTGTTTTTGATCGCAGCGTCGATCTGCCGCTTTACAGCATCCAGATTGAACGAGGCCGGATCCTGCATCGGGGGATAGTCGACCGCCGTGAGAGCAAGCTTGGCGACTTCCTGCTGAACGCTGACGAACCGCCAGAACTCGCGCGCAAAGAAGTCGTTCATGTAGCCTCCACCTTGATCATTGAGGCTTTGCTGACCAATCGATGGTGTCCGCTCGAACGGATCCTGACGGATGTTGACCATGGTGGGCATGTCAGTCGTTACCTTGCCGCCGGGCCAGCCCTGCGGCTGTTGGAAGAACTGGAACTTGAAGTTATCGAGGCGAACTGCCCCCAGGGCAGGGCCACCGAAGTAGAAGAATTCATGCCGTGCGGAGGGTGATTTGCCCAGCAACAAGTCCAACTGATTGTAGCCATCAAGATGGTTCTTGTAGGTCTTGTCGCCGAGCTTCACGCCCTTGAGCAACTGGTCGGTGATCTCGGTATTGCCGGCTGCTGCCGCAAGCGTCGGGAACCAATCCAAGGCCGAGAAAATGCCGTTCTCGACGGATCCCGGCTTGATCTTGCCCGTCCAGCGGATGATGGCCGGCGCGCGGAAGCCTCCCTCCATGACTGTGCCTTTGGTGCCCTTGAATGGCGTCATGCCACCGTCCGGCCAGGTAAAGACCTCCGCCCCATTGTCGGTCGTGAAAACGACGATGGTGTTATCGGCTTGGCCTGCGTCTTCGACACATTTCATGAGGGCGCCGACACTGTCGTCGAGCTGCGCCACGCCGGCTTCCTCAAGACCATAGTTGGTGTCGCTGTTCATGAGGGCCTGGTACTTGGGCGACAGATAGGTCCAAACATGCATGCGCGTCGTGTTGTGCCAGACAAAAAACGGCTTTCCGTCGGTCTTGGCCTTGTCCATGAAGTCGCACGAAGCCTTGACCAGCACTTCGTCGAATGTGCCCATGTCGTACTTGGCCTTGGGTACTATGTCATGCATGTTCGGGACGTTGGACATGTCGGGATACGGTGCGAGGGGACCCTCGTCTACGATCCGCTGCTTGCCGACCTTGCCCCAACGGGGCAGCTCGCTTGTATCGTCAGTGTCCGTTGCAAAGCTGTGGACCAAATTGCGCGGTCCGAATTTATCTCGGTACGATTGGTCATTCGGAAACGAATACCAATAGGGGTCTGACATCGCATCGAGGTGATAGAGGTAGCCAAAGAATTCATCGAAGCCATGTAGTGTCGGCAGATACTTGTTCAGATCGCCAAGATGGTTCTTTCCGAATTGGCCGGTAGCGTATCCTTCGGCCTTCAGCACGGCGGCCAGGGTGGCAGCTTTGTCGGGCATGCCGACATCGGCGCCCGCCTGGCCGACGGTCGTCAGGCCGGTCCGCAAAGGAATTTCCCCGGTGATGAAGCTCGCCCGGCCGGCTGTGCAACTCGCCTCCGCATAATAGTCGGTGAACATCATGCCCTCAGACGCCAGCTTGTCGAGGTTAGGGGTCTTTCCGGACATGATTCCGCGGTGATAGGCGCCTAGGTTGAACCAGCCGACATCGTCACCCATGATGACGACAATATTCGGCTTTGGCTGCTGTTGCTGCGCAACTGCTGGCGGGGCCAGCGCGGTCGCCAACGCGGAAGCCAGCAGACCAAAGCAAAGGTTTCTCGTGCTACTCATGATTGATACCCTCCGTTTCACTGATCTAATCGCGATTGTGTTCTCACAGCAAAAGGGTGACCCACCTCATGCCTGTGACGATCTGAGTTTGTGAAACTGCGCGGCACGACGCCGCCACAGCGGGATATGCTGAGTTGTGTGAATGCAGCTCTGATTGCTCGCCATAGGGTGACGAGAGGCCCACCCGCCATCGAAACGTCAATGGCTAGCGATGAAATGCTCGCGCTGGCGTTTGCCTGAGTGTTGGCAACCGTCCCGGGAGCGAATATCGCATATCTTCACTTTCGCCGCCAGATTGAAGTGCGGCGCCGACACTTGGCCGCAATGCGCAAGATGCGTGTTCAGGATCGTCCGGCGGCGGCTAAGGTCAAGCCAGTGGATCTCAGTCGGCGCTCGCCACCTTCTGCGCCGCCAGCGGCGGGGCCGTCTTCAGCGCTTGCCCAAGATCCTTGAGAAGGCGGGTTGACTCGACCGAGAGCATCCGCGGCCGAACGAGGGGAGCCGGGCTGCCTTCCTCCGGCTTGGCTGCGGCAACGGTCTTGGCGTTCTTGTCGGGCGGCAGCGGCTGCGTGCCGGGGATCTGCCGAAGCGTGATGCCCTGATGGGCATAATCCATGGCGCGCTTGAAGGTCATGGCGGGCAGCGAGCCGCCGGTCATCTTGTTGGTCGAGGTGTAGTCGTCGTTGCCGAACCAGACGGCGGCCGTGTAGTTGCCGGTATAGCCGATGAACCAGGCGTCACGATAAGCCTGCGTCGTGCCGGTCTTGCCGGCGGTGAGGATGCCGTTGTCGAGCGCGGCCTTTCGCGCCGTGCCGACATAGGGCACCCGCGACAGCATCTGGTTCATGTAGGTATCGGCCTTTTCGGAGAGCACCCGCTTGGCGGGCGGCTCGTCACGGTCGAAGTCGTAGAGAACGTCGCCGCCGTAGTCGAGGACCTGGGTGATGCCGTGGCGGCGAGACTGGTAGCCGCCTGCCGGGAAGACGGCATAGGCGGTCGCCTGGTCGAGCACGGTCACCTCGGAGGTGCCGATCGGGATGGTCACGTCGTCGCGCACCGGCGATTCCACGCCGAGGTTTTTCGCCATGGCGCGGATCGGCTGGATACCGAGCTTCTCCTTGGCAAGCCGCACCGGAATGGTGTTGATCGACTGGGCGATAGCGGTCGCGATGGTGACGCGGCCGGCATATTTGTTGGCGTAGTTGTGCGGGCTCCAGTTGCCCCAGTAGATCGGCGCGTCGACGACGATGGTATCCGGCGTCATGCCGCTCTCCATCGCCACCGAATAGGTATAGACCTTGAACGATGAGCCCGGCTGGCGCAGCGCCTTGGTGGCGCGGTTGAACTGGCTCTCGCCATAATCCCGGCCGCCGACCATGGCGCGCACAGCGCCACCGTTCTCGAGCACGACCATCGCGCCCTGCTTGGCGTGGTAGCTCTCGCCATACTCCCGCAGCGACGTCTCGACGGCATCTTCGGCCGCGCTCTGCAGGCCCATGTCGATCGTGGTCCGAACGACCAGCGAATGCTGGTGGAAGCGCGGCGATAGTCGCATCACCTCGTCGAAGGCCCAGTCGAGGAAGAAGTCAGGCGATTCCACCTGGTTGCGGTCGACGACCGTTGCTGGATTGCGTCGGGCGGCGATCACCTGGCCCTCGGTCATCAACCCGCTTTGCACGAGGTTGGTCAGCACCTCGTTGGCGCGACCGCGCGCCGCCGGCAGGTTGACGTGCGGCGCATATTTCGCCGGCGCCTTGAACAGGCCGGCGAGCATGGCGGATTCGGCCAGATTGACGTCGGTGATGCTCTTGCCGAAATAGAACTGCGCCGCTGCTGCAGCGCCGAACGTGCCGCCGCCCATGTAGGCGCGGTCGAGATAGGTGGAGAGGATCTCCTTCTTGGAGAGGTTGGCCTCGAGCCACAGCGCTAGGAAGGCTTCGGTGATCTTTCGGTCGATCGAGCGTTCGTTGGAAAGGAACAGGTTCTTGGCGAGCTGCTGCGTCAGCGTCGAACCGCCCTGCACGACCTCGCCGGCCTGGGCGTTGGTGACCACCGCACGGAAGAGGCCGATGACGTCGATGCCGAAATGGTCGAAGAAGCGCCGGTCCTCGGTTGCAAGCACCGATTTGATCAGCGCGTCAGGCAACTCGTCGATCGGCACGGAGTTCTGGTGGATGACGCCGCGATGGCCGATGACGTTGCCATAACGGTCGAGGAAGGTGACGGCGTAGTCGCCGCGATTGCGCCAATCTTCCTTGGTAGCCTCGAAGGCAGGCTGGGCAAGGGCGAGCATCAGCACGGCGCCGACGGACCCCCATGTCAGGCCTTCGCCGGCCAGCTCGAAGACGATGCGCTTCCAGCCGCGAACGCGGAAGCGGCGGAAGAAGATGGTGATGTCTTCCCAGATCTCGGCGGAGCGGAAGCCGGCGTTCCAGATGGTCGAATCGATCCACGAGTCGATCTTCAAAAGCAGGTGGCGTTGCTTGCGCGGCCGTTTTTCTGGATTGTCCGGATCCGTCACGTCTTATATTCCCGCCCGATCAGTTCGACGCCGGACGAACCTGACGCCGGACTATGGCAAATCTGCCGACAGTGCCCCGGAGTAACCGGAGCTTGGTGAATCATTGGTTGATTTGCCTGACAAGAACAAGAGAAATGGAAGCTCTCACGCGATTTTGCGCGGAGCTGTTGCAAGAACGGAATGATGGACGAAACACCCTTCTGGAAGACGAAGACGCTCGCCGAGATGACGATGGCCGAATGGGAGAGCGTATGCGACGGCTGTGGCCTCTGTTGTCTCAACAAGCTCGAGGAGTGGGATAGCGGCGATATCTACTTCACCTCGATCCGCTGCAAACTGCTCGACGATCAAAGCTGTCGCTGTTCGTCCTACGAGAACCGCTGGGACTTCGTGCCCGATTGCGTCCAGCTCACTAAGGAAAACGTCGACGAGATCGCCTGGCTGCCGCCTACCTGCGGTTACCGGCTGATCAACGAGGGCCGCGATCTCTACTGGTGGCATCCGCTGGTGTCAGGCGATCCCGAGACCGTGCATGCCGCCGGTATTTCGGCGCGAGGCCGGACGATCAGCGAAACCGAGGTCAAGGTCGACGACTTCGAGGATTACGTGGTGGATTGGCCGCTGACGGTGGGCGACGAAGTGCAAGCGCAGGCGCCGGAGACTGCCAAGTAGCACCGAGCTAGGTGAGCGAGCTAAGAAATCGCCTTAGCTCGCCGCGCACATAGTCGTCGATCGAGCCCTGTGGCTCGAAACCCCACCAGAGCAGGCAGCCCTGCCACTGGGAGAGCATCAGCCGTCCAACATGAGTTTTACCTTGGGCGCCGAGGCATCGGTCGAGCGCTGTGGCCAGTGTCTTTCCCCAGGCCGCGCCGCGGGCGCGCAACGCGGGATCGCGCAGATCCTCCCTAAGGACGAGCAGGCCTTCCGCGTAAGATGCGGCATCCTCGCCGTAATCCTTGGAAAGTCCGGCGAGCAGGTCGATGGCGCCCTCGGGCGTTTGGGGAACAGACTGGACCAGCCGGGCCGTTTCCATGTCCAGCCGGTCCCAGGCACGCAACAGGCAGGCCCGCAGCATTGCTGTCTTGGTGCCGAAGCGCTGCACCAACGTCGAGCCCGAGAGACCGCTGATCTTCGCGACCGCGCCGAAGCTTGCCGCATCGGGGCCTTCCGCATGGACGAGCCCGAGCACCATGTCGAGAAGCTGTTCGTCCGAAAGCGTGCGGGGGCGCGGCATGAAGTTTCCTCTTGCGTTCACGATGAATATGAACGAACGTTCGTTTATATTCAAGCTGAATGGTGAAAATCCAGTGGCGTGCTCTGGTGTGGAGGACAAGCAAATGGCAGCACTTTCAGGAAAGATTGCCCTCGTGGCCGGCGGCACGCGCGGTGCCGGTCGCGGCATTGCCGTGGAACTCGGCGCCGCCGGCGCCACCGTCTACGTCACCGGCCGCACGACGCGGGCACTGCAGTCGGAATATGGGCGCCCGGAGACGATTGAGGAGACGGCGGAGATGGTGACCACTGCCGGCGGCGAGGGGATCGCCGTTCGCGTCGATCATACCGTGCCGGCCGAGGTCGAGATGCTGGTCGAGCGCATCCGCCGCGAACAGGGCCGGCTCGACATCCTGGTCAACGATATCTGGGGCGGCGAGCACCTGACGGAATGGAACAAGCCGGTGTGGGAGCACTCGCTGGACAAGGGGCTGCACATGCTGCGGCTGGCGATCGACACCCATCTGATCACCGCGCATTTCGCGCTGGCGCTGATGATCGAGCGTCCAGGCGGGCTGCTGGTCGAACTGACCGACGGCACCGCCGAATACAACGCCACGCATTACCGCCTTTGCCCTTATTACGACCTCGTCAAGACAGGCGTGATCCGGATGGCCTGGGCGCACGCCAAGGATCTCGCGCCGTATGGCGCGACGGCGGTGGCGCTGACGCCCGGCTGGATGCGCTCGGAGATGATGCTCGATATCTACGGCGTCAGCGAGGAGAACTGGCGCGACGCAACCGCTGCGCAGCCGCACTTCGTGATCTCCGAGACGCCGCGCTTCACCGGCCGGGCGGTGGCGGCACTCGCCGCCGATCCCGAGCGCGCCCGCTGGAACGGCCAGTCGCTTTCAAGCGGTGGGCTCGCCAAGGTTTACGGCTTTGACGACGTCGACGGTTCGCGGCCGGATTGCTGGCGCTACATGGACGAGGTGATGGAGGCAGGTAAACCCGCGGACGCCACAGGCTACCGTTGAACCGGTTTAGCCGGACGGGATGACAACGAACTGTCTTTGCAGCGTTTTCGGCGCGGCGTTCTGCCATGACTTGCGGACCAGACCCTGCACCAGTTCGTCGCTCGCCTTGCCGTAGAAGAGCCGGGTCGAGCCGCGCTGCCCCCAGCCGCCCGGCACCGCGGCCGTATCATCGGGCGCCACCGCCAACGTCATGTGCTGCTGGTCGGGCGTCAGGCGGACGACGCAATAGTCCTGCTCCGGCATCGTCAGGAATATCTTGCTGCGCACGCGGAAATCGCGCGTGCCGTGATGCGCGCTCTCGACCGCCTCCGGCAGGCTGAGCGCAAAGGAAATGCGCTCTTCCTGGTTCATGACGATAAAATTAGCACATGCTTATGGATTCGAGCCAATCAGAAAAACTCAAGCAGATGGGCTTGCGTTGTTAAGCAGCCGGTCGTGCCTTCTAACCGAGCTACGCCTTCCCATGCTCTAAACACGAAAAAGCGCAGCTCATCACCCTATCTTATGGGCATTCCGGAAGACTAAGCAGATTGTTCGGCTCGTCGCCATCTGCATCGGTCTTCAGATACTTATTGCCGAATCGACTAGTTGCGACCTGTACCCAGACGCGGTCACCGGCTGGTCGTTCCACGTAGAATGCCCACTCACCGCGTTCTATCTTCGAGATCGCGTCGGCAGTGGTAAGCTTCCATTGCGAGGTCACGAACCCGCCCACGTGAGTAATTGCATGGTAGGGATCATAACGGCGATCCTTGTTTATGCATTTTATCTGCGCAGTATTTGTCATATTTAGTTCCTGTATGTTCTGCAGGAACGGCTTGACGTAAATCGCGTAACGCGTAACTTTTAGCCCGTGATCACAAACCAAGCGGTTCCATCGCTTGTTAAAGTTGAGGCGACCGTCTTGCACACGGTCGCCTCTTATGTTTCGCGAGTCGGGTGATTCCCACAAGCGTAACGGGCATATCTGACGATTGAACACGTTGTTCATTTACAGAAATCTCACCTTGCCTAACCGCACGAGAACACAGTCAGAGCCGGATTCAGAGAATATAGGAAAATAATCCTTGACAGCGTGACGGTCGTTTGATAGGGTTATGGCATAGTCGGAAAGTTGCGGTCGCGGCGAAGTGCTTGGCCAGGGCTTTCCGGATTTACAAGCCGGGGTTTGACCCGGCTTTTGTGTTTCTGGCCGCCAGGTGAAGCTGGCTGGCCGAGAGGTTCCCTATGATTGATATCGAGAGTTTCGAACCGGAGCTGTACGGCTACTGGCCGCAGAGGCGCGCCTATGGCGATCCGCTGCAGCTCGAAGCGGATGACGCCAAGGCGAGGGCGGCGGAGGCCTATTTCCTCGAGATCAAGTCCGGTCCGGCGGCGCCCGCCGAGGAGTTGCGGGTTCTGCTCAACGAGATGACGGCGGAGATGCGCGACCAGTTCAGCGCTTTCCGCGAATTGCGGCGGGCTGCGGAAGCGACGTGCTCAGGCGGCGACGAGGCGGCGGCAAAGCTCGCGCGGGCCGATCTGAAGGCGGCGACCGATGCGATGTCTCTGATCGTTCGCACGCTGGAGAAGGTCGATCAGCTGCAGCGGCAGATCGCGCGCGATCGTGAGCTGGCCGCGGAAGAGAACGACGCTGCGATGGGGCTTGAAGATGCGAAGAAGCGGTTTCTTGAGCGCATCGACGAGCTGGCGGAACAGCGGGCGCGGCAACTGCTTGCCGAGTGGCAGGTTACCGGTCCTCCCGGTCAAGGTGACGCCGCTGCCGGCGGCGCTCGCCAGGCCGATACCGGCTGAGGGGCGGGCGTCGCGGTCGCTCAGGCGCCGGACTGAGAAAACGATGGCGCGCCATGGCGAGGAGATGACTGTCATCGCAGCGGAACGGATATCGGTTCGGACGGTCGTGGCGGCTGGTTTGCAGCAGGGTGTAGCCCTTTTGACGGAGATGAACCCAGCGGCCGTGCCGCTCGCAACCTCCGGGCCGTCGTGTCGGGCCGAGGTTGACCGGCCTGACGATGCCGAGGAGCCGGCGGAGCGGATGCCCATGGATGCGCTGGTGCGCTTTGCCGACCAACGCGGGCTGTGGAACCCGCTTGGCGGTCTCTGGACGTTTTCCGGCCGTCTCGAACAGCAGCCGCCGGCGGGCGACTGGCGCACCTGGCTGATCCTCGGCGGGCGCGGCTCCGGCAAGACGCGAGCAGGGGCCGAATGGATTCATGCGCTGGCGAGCGCGGAACGGCGTTCCGATCTGCGCATCGCCTTGATTGCCGAAACGCTCGGCGACGCGCGCGAGGTGATGATCGACGGTGTCTCCGGCATCTGCCGCATTGCGCGGCGTGGATGCCCGGAGTTCGAGATTTCGCGGCGCAGGCTCGTCTGGCCGAACGGTGCGGTGGCGCAGATCTTCTCGTCCGAGGATCCGGAGAGTCTGCGCGGCCCGCAGTTCCATTTCGCGTGGTGCGACGAGCTGGCGAAATGGAAGCATGGGCAGGAAACCTGGGACATGCTGCAGTTCGGCCTGCGCCTCGGCAGTTTTCCGCGCCAGCTGGTGACGACGACGCCGCGGCCGGTGCCGCTGCTGAAGGAATTGATCGCTGATGCAGGCACGCGGCTGACACGGATCAGCACGCTTGCCAATGCAGCCAATCTGGCGCCGGGTTTTATCGATGCGCTGGCGCACCGCTACGGTGGCACGCGGCTCGGGCGTCAGGAACTCGATGGGGAACTGATCGAGGATCGCGAAGACGCGCTCTGGCGGCGCGAGGTGATCGAGGCTGCCACGATCCGCTTCACTGGCGAGTTGAGGCGTGTCGTGGTCGCGGTCGATCCGCCGGCGACGGCCGGTGCGCAGTCCTGCTGTGGCATTGTCGTGGCGGGGCTGGAGGCGTCGGGGCGTGCGGTGGTGCTTGCCGATTGTTCGCTTCAGGGTGCAAGCCCGGCCGGCTGGGCAGGTGCGGTCGTCCGCGCCTACAGGCGCTTTTCGGCGGACCGGGTGGTTGCCGAAATCAACCAGGGCGGCGACATGGTCGCATCGATGCTGAAGAGTATCGACGAAAGCCTGCCGGTCTCGACCGTGCGCGCGACGCGCGGTAAATACTTGAGAGCTGAACCGGTCGCGGCGCTCTACGAGCAGGGGCGGGTTGCCCATGCAGGGAGGTTTGTCGCGCTGGAAGACCAGATGTGCGACTTCGGCCCGGACGGGCTTTCGTCAGGCCGTTCGCCAGACCGGCTGGACGCGCTGGTCTGGGCGTTGACGGCGCTGATGCTGGAGGGACATGGGGAACCCCGGGTGCGGGGCATCTGAAGGACTAGCGTTGAGGTTGCTGTTGTGCCGGGCGCGGCGCTTGCTGCTCCGGGCGGACCTGACGCCATTCGTTTTCGAGCTGGTCGACGACATGCTGGGGAATGGTCGGCTGATTGCTGTTGGCCGGCTGCTGCATGCTCTCCTCCAAGGGCTTGATTTAACGGTGAGTTAATCACTGGCACGGCTTAAACTGCGTGTAAATCAGGCGCTTAAACACTTTAAACGATTGAATTAATTTTAATCGATTGAGGCGTACAACGCCGTACCACTTTTTGAGGCGGTTACTATGGTTATCCACATCGACAGGCCCTTCTTCTTCGACACGGTGCGCGACGCGCTGTTCAAGGGAACGCTTAATCAGCCTCAGGTGGAGGGGATGACGGCGATTCTCGATTTCTGGGAATCGCGGATGCCGGATGCCGATCCGCGTTGGCTCGCCTACATCCTGGCGACGGCCTACCACGAGACGGCCTTTACGATGCAGCCGGTGCGCGAGACGCTGGCTACCACCGACGCCCGGGCGATCGAGATCCTAGAGAACGCCTATGCATCAGGCAAGCTTTCCTGGGTGAAGACGCCCTACTGGCGTCCTGACGAGGACGGCAAGAGCTGGCTCGGCCGCGGCCTGGTGCAGCTCACTCACAAGCGGAATTACGAGGCGATGAGCAAACTGACAGGCATCGACCTCGTTGCCGAGCCGGACCGGGCGATGGAGATGGATGCCGCCGTTTCGATCCTGATCGAAGGCATGGTGCAGGGCTCCTTTGCCAATCACAAGCTTGCCGACCACCTGAACGAGACGACGGATGATTGGGTTAATGCCCGCCGCATCGTCAATGGCACCGATAGGGCGGAAAAGCTCGCCGGCTATGGCAAGACCTTCCTTGCGGCCATCCGCCGCGAACAGCCTGCGGGAAGGCTTGCGCGGTTGAAGGGCTGGCTCGTGCATGCTATCGCGCGGGTCTTCGGCTAGACCTTCACAGGAGTTCCGCGTGATCCGCCACATCGTCTTCTTCACAACGCCCGCGGAGCAACTGGAAAAGGTGCGCGCCGGCCTGTCGATCCTGACGGCGATCCCGCACGCCCGCCTGCTGGAGATCGGAACCAACATCAAGACCGACCAGCTCGGCACGGATGTCGACCTCGTGGTCTACGGCGAATTCGACGACGAGGCAGCCCTTGCCGCCTACAAGGCGCATCCGGACTATCAGCGCTCGATCGACCTCGTGCGCCCGATCCGCGAAATGCGGATGGCGGCGGATTACGAGAGCGATGGGGCGGTGAAGCGGCCACTGCGTTGATGCTGTAGCCTGCCCCTCCAAGGCGCGCGTCGGGGATGCAGCTTAGACAGCATGCCTAGCCGAGAGCGCTCTGCGCAGCGCAGATCCTGTCGACCAGGGCATCGAGTTCACCCTTCGGCGGGCGATTCTTGGCGAGGCGCTGCTTCAGGTGCATGATGGGCTCGGCAAGGATCTCATCGAGGCTTTCGGCACAGGTGAAGTCACCCGCCACTTGCTTGACCTTCGAGTTGTCGAAGATCGCAGTCCAGGCCTTGTCGCCGATCATGGGACCTTCCCAGGCCGGATTATACTTGATCAGGGTGTCGGTCGGTACATGAACGATCTTGGCTTCCACGCCAAGCAATCTGCCGATCGCCCTTTGGATATCGTTCCAGATATGAGCGCGGTCGGATGTAATGTGGAAAACATCGCGAAGCGCCGCCTGCTTGCCGAAAAGCCCGACGAAAGGCACCGCGAAATCGACCGAGCGGGTCAGTGTCCAGGGCGTGTGGCCGTCGCCCGCCACGATGGTGGGCTCGCCGTCCAGCATGCGCCTTGCCATGATGTCGCTGTCGCCCAACATCATCGGCACCCCGGTGCGTACCGTGTGGCTGGGGCGGACGATCGTCCAGGCCAGGTTCTGGGACTTCCTGAGCAGGTCCTCGCAGGCAATCTTGGCCTGGCTGTAGGGCCAGTATGGATTGATTGCCGGTGTCTCCTCGGTAATCACATAGTGACGCGGCGGCTTCTCATAGACCGAGGCCGAGGAGATGAAAATGTACTGGCCGCAATGACCCGCAAACACCTCGATGTCGCGCGCAATCTGGTCGGGCGTGAAGGCGATGAACTGGCACACGACATCAAAGTTGGCCTTGGCGAGATCCGCGTAATCAGGCGATCCGAGTTCACCGACGATCGAGGTCACCCCTGCAGGCAAGGGGTCTTGTCTCAGACCGCGGTTGAAAACGCTGACATCATGACCTTCGGCAACGGCGCGCTCGACGCACGGGTAAGAGATTTGGCCGGTGCCGCCAATGAAAAGGACTTTCAAAGCCATCTGGAAACCTCGGTATCTGACAGGCGGGATCTAGGGTCACCTTCATAGCGTGAAAGGACTCGGGCGTCTCGCGTAAATCTGGCCAGGCTATGGCGCCCGGACGACAAGCAGGGGGGCCTGTCTCTCTCGTCCCACTCTGACAAGCCATCGATAATCTGATGGGGAAAGCGGTATTGAATTTCTTCACGAATGTATGAGACGCATGCTATCTCAGCTGGGCTAGGAGCGATGCTGCATGGTGGTTGTGAGGGCTTTCGGGACATCGTCTTTGGACGCGAAAAAGCGGGAAATCGAGCGTCTCGCGGCGCTTGAGCAGCTTGACCTCCTCGATACCCCGAAGGACGAAGGCTTCGAGCGCATCGTGCGCCTGATAAAGGAGATCTTCGCGGTCGACATCGGCCTGGTGTCTCTCATCGACGCGCATCGGCAATGGTACAAGGCGTGTTCCGGGCTGGCGGCGGACGAGGTTCCGCTTGAAGATACCTTCTGCCGCTACGTGGTCGACCGCGAGGAGCCGATTGTCGTGCAGGATGCAACGCGCGATCCGCGGTTCGCGCACAATCCAGCCGTGACGGGAGAAAGTCACGTGCGGTTTTACGCCGGCGTGCCTCTGAAAACCAAGGGTGGCCACGTTATCGGAACGGTATGTGCGATCGATCGACGCCCCAGATCGTTCGGGTCCAAGGATCTTTCTGTTCTCCAGGAATTGGCGGGCGTGGCGATGGACCGGATCGAGCTGCTGCAGTCGGCAGCAACCGATAGCTTGACAGGCACGCTCACCCGCCGCGCCTTCCGGCAAGAGGCCGATCAACTTCTGTCGCTTGCCCTGAGGCATCAGCATGACCTGTCCTGCATCGTTCTGGACATCGACCATTTCAAGAGCGTCAACGACACCCATGGCCACGCGGTGGGCGATCAGGTGCTCCATGCGGTCACAGAAACCTGCAAGGCGAACCTGCGTGTGGGAGACCTGTTCGGCCGCCTCGGGGGAGAGGAATTTGCCATCCTCCTTCCGCACATCAATCGCGAAGCGGCAGCCGCCGTCGCCGAAAAGGTAAGGCTTGCGATCGCGTCCCGGCCGATCCGGGGAACCTTCGGCGAATTGAACGTGACAGCAAGTTTCGGCATTTCGGCGCTTTCGATCATCACCAGGGATATTGAGACGCTGTTGGTTCAGGCCGATGCCGCGATGTACCACGCCAAGCACAACGGTCGAAACCGATGCGTGTCATGGAACTCCATCGGCGCTGATGGGCCGACCGGTTCGCGCCGTCGCGTCCTGAAAGCCGGATCCATCATGTTCAACGACCGCCGCTCGACGATCGATTGCACCATAAGGTCGCTCGGTACCGACAGCGCGGGGCTCTCCGTCTCCAGTTCCGCTGGCATACCTCCGGAATTCGTCTTGATGATCAAGGGCGAGGGTTTCGAGACCAAATGCCGGATCGTGGCGCAGGACCGGCAAACCATAGAAGTCGCCTTCAAGGCCTGATCGGGCTCCACCTGCGATTGGCTGTCATCGCGTCGCAGGCTTGAGAGTCCGCCTAACTCCAGGATACCAACCATGAGATTGAGATCATTGCTGCCGTGGGGCTCCGCGGCGGGTCGCAAAGCCGTGCCTGAGACGAAGACCGCGGGTGGCTTCATGTCGTTGACCGCGGAAGGGCGGGCGAGCTGGACTGGCCGCTCATACGCTGCGCTGTCGCGCGAGGGGTTCATGAAGAACCCGGTCGCGCATCGCAGCGTCCGGCTGGTTGCGGAAGCCGCGGCCTCGGTGCCGTGGCTGCTCTACGAGGGCGATCGCGAACGGCCGGCTCATCCGGTGCTGTCGCTGCTCGCGCAGCCGAACGGCCGCATGGGCGGGCCTGATTTCCTCGAGGCGCTCTATGGCCATCTGCTCCTGTCGGGCAACGCCTATGTCGAGCCGCTGCTGGTCGGTGGAAACCTGCGCGAACTGCATCTGCTGCGGCCTGATCGCATCGGTATCGTCGAGGGCAAGGACGGGTGGCCCGAGGCCTATGATTATCGTGCCGGCGGTTCCGTGCGCCGCTTTCCGGCCGAGACCGAGGGACTTGGTCTGCTGCACCTGAAGCTCTTCCATCCGCTCGACGATCATCTTGGTTTCCCGCCGCTCGCGGCCGCCCAGGTGGCGCTCGATCTCTCCAACGCGGCGGCGACCTGGAACAAGGCACTGCTCGACAACTCCGCACGGCCTTCGGGCGCGCTGGTCTACCAGCCGAAGGAGGGCGGCAATCTCTCGCCCGACCAGTACGAGCGGCTGAAGCAGGAACTCGATGAGGGCTATTCCGGCCCGATGCGCGCCGGACGTCCGCTGCTCCTCGAAGGCGGGCTCGACTGGAAGTCGATGGGGCTATCGCCGAAGGACATGGATTTCGTCGAGGCGCGCAATGGCGCCGCCCGCGATATCGCACTCGCCTTCGGCGTGCCGCCGATGTTGCTCGGCATTCCCGGCGACAACACCTATGCCAACTATCAGGAGGCGAACCGCGCCTTCTACAGGCTGACCGTTCTGCCGATGCTGACCCGCACCGCCGCGTCGCTCTCGGCCTGGCTCTCCGGCCATTACGGGGACCGCCTGCGGCTCGAGCCCGATCTCGACAAGGTCGCAGGGCTTGCGGCCGAGCGCGATCAGCTGTGGACGCGCGTTGGAAGTGCGTCCTTCCTGACCGACGAGGAGAAGCGGCAGGCGGTGGGGTACTGAACGCCTGCACCGGCGCATGAATCAAACTCTGAACGCCCGGACTCGATGTTCGAGCAAATGCACCCAAGCGATTCAAAAGATTCGCCGAAGTGCCGGGACGACACCCTGAAACCGGCGGCGCTAAGGTGCGATCGCCGGCCGGTTTTTGCCCGTCGTCAACCAAGGATCCCTGCGATGACAGATCTTTCCAACGATGCCGGGCTCTGGGCGACCAGGGCGCTCGGTGCATCGGCGGGGGCGGCCGTGTCGCTCGTCTACCTCCTGCCGAAAAGCCGGCGGGAGGCCGCGAGCCGCTTCTTCACCGGCCTTGCCTGCGGCACGATCTTCGGCGGGCCGACCGGCATCTGGATTGCCGAAAGGCTGGCGCTGGCGGATCGCCTCTCGGCATCCGAGGTCGTGTTGTCGGGGTCGGCGGCGGCAAGCCTCTGTGCCTGGTGGGGCCTCGGCATCCTGTCGCGGATCGCCGGACGATACGGCGCGCGCGGGCGTTAGCCGCAAGACCATTCCAATAACGAGGAGAGCATCATGACCGCAAGCCGCGCGCTGGCGCGATCACCCATGGGCGCGGATACGCGCAAGTTCGCCAATCTGGAGCTCAGGGGGCTGAAGCGCGACGGCAGCTTCTCCGGCTATGCCAGCGTCTTCGGTGAGGTCGATCTCGGCAAGGATGCGATCGAGCGCGGCGCCTTCCGCAAGTCGCTGGCCGAGCGCGGCGCGGGCGGGGTGCGCATGCTCTTCCAGCATGACCCGGCCGAACCGATCGGCGCCTGGAAGACGATCCGCGAGGACAGCCGTGGCCTCTATGTCGAGGGCATGCTTGCCGAGGGTGTCTCCCGGGCACGCGAGGTGCACCAGCTCCTAAAGAACGGCGCGCTCGACGGGCTTTCGATCGGCTTCCGCACCGTGCGCGCCAAGACCGATGTGAAGTCGGGTGTGCGCCGCATCCTCGAGGCCGACCTCTGGGAGATTTCGATCGTCACCTTCCCGATGCTGCCTTCGGCGCGCGTGCAGAACATCAAGAATGCGCGGTGGTTCCGCGACAAGGAGACCGAGCTTGTCCGCGCCATGCGCCGGGCCGCCCGGATGATGCTGACAGAAACCTTCAGATAGGAAAACGGGACATGACCGACATGCATGAGACAGGTTCGAGGATCGCGCCGGAGATCAAGGCGGCGCCTGAGATGACTGCTGCCTTCGACGAGTTCATGGAGGCGTTCGAAGCCTTCAAGGATACCAATGACCGCCGCCTCGGCGAGATCGAGGAAAAGCTGACGGCCGATGTCGTCACCCGCGACAAGATGGACCGTATCACGAGGGCGATGGATGAGCAGAAGAAGGTGCTCGACCAGCTGGCGCTGAAGAAGGCGCGGCCGCCGCTCGGGCGTGGCAGCGGAAACGGCGTCGAGGCGAACGAGCACAAGGCGGCGTTCGAGCACTATATCCGCCGCGGCGACGAGGCCGGCTTGCGCGAACTCGAGGCGAAGGCGATGTCGGCAGGGTCAGGGAGCGATGGCGGCTATCTCGTACCGCCCGAAACGGATACCGAGATCGGCCGTCGCCTTTCCGTGGTCTCGCCGATCCGCTCGCTTGCGACCGTCCGCCAGGTCTCCGGCTCCGTGCTGAAGAAGCCGTTTGCGACGTCCGGCATGGCGGCCGGCTGGGTGGCCGAGGCGGCGGCTCGCCCGCAGACGTCGAGCGCGCAATTGGCCGAACTCTCCTTCCCGACCATGGAGCTCTACGCCATGCCGGCGGCAACGCAGGCGCTGCTTGATGACGCTGCTGTCGATATCGAGGCTTGGATATCGAGCGAGGTCGATACCGTCTTTGCCGAGCAGGAGGGCACGGCCTTCGTCAATGGCGACGGCACCAACAAGCCCAAGGGCTTCCTCGCCTATAGCGCAGTCGCCGACAGCGCCTGGAGCTGGGGCAATCTTGGCTATATCGCGACGGGTGCCGCTGGCGCCTTCAAGACGACGGGTGCTTCCGACACCCTGATCGATACGATCTACTCGCTGAAGGCGGGGCATCGGCAGAACGCCAATTTCGTGATGAACCGCAAGACGCAGGCCGAGGTCCGCAAGCTGAAGGATGGCGACGGCCGTTATCTCTGGCAGCCACCGGCAACGGCCGGCGAGGCGGCGTCGCTGGTCGGCTTCCCGGTTGTCGAGGCGGAAGACATGCCCGATATCGCGGCCAATGCGCTGTCGATCGCCTTCGGCGACTTCCGCGCCGGCTATCTCGTTGTCGACCGCACCGGCGTGCGCGTGCTGCGCGATCCCTATTCCGCCAAGCCCTACGTGCTCTTCTACACGACGAAACGTGTCGGAGGCGGGGTGCAGAACTTCGAGGCGATCAAGCTCATCAAGTTCGCCGTGAGCTGATCCCAGGCAGGGCGGGTGCGGTTGCCCGCATCCGCCTGCCGAACATGCCTGCGCCACACCAATTCAGGATCGTCCATGACCTATGCACCGATTACCCCACCTGTCGCGGAAGCGCTGACGCTTGCCGAGGTGAAGGCCCATTTGCGGCTCGACGACGGCAACGAAGACACGCTGCTGGCCTCGCTGATCCGCGTTGCCCGCGAGCACCTGGAGCGCACGACAGGCCTCTGCCTGATCACGCAGGGCTGGCGCCTCCATCTTGAATCGATACCTGAAGAGCGTGTGATTCAGATTGCCAAGGGTCCGGTCCAAGCGATTGAAAGCCTGAGCATTTACGATGAGGCGGGCGAGGAAGTGGTCTTGCCCGTGACCAGCCATGTGCTCGACGGTAATGCCCGGCCGGCACGTTTGGTGCTCGATCGAAATTTGCAGCCCGCCATCGCCGCGAACGGCATCGAGATCGATTTTTCCGCCGGCTTCGGTGAGAGCGGCGCAGAGGTGCCTGATACGTTGAAGCGGGCGATGCTGATGCATGTCGCCCAGATGTTCGCCTTCAGGGGTGCCGTGGCAGTAGAGGATCAGCCGGCGGACATTCCTGTCGGTTATGACCGGCTGGTCGCACCGTTCCTGATCCGGAGGCTCTGATGCGATCCGTCTTCTTCGATCCCGGGCAGATGACGGCGCGGCTTGAACTGGAGGCACCGGAAGAAGCGCCGGACGGACAGGGCGGTGCCAACGTTGCCTTTAGCGCTGTTGCCTCGGTGTGGGCGCGGATCGAGCCGCTGGCCGAAGTACGGGAAGAGCGGGCCGGTGCAGAGGTCTTCACGCTGACGCACCGCATCTGGCTACGGTTTCGCACTGATATCAGGGCCGGGATGCGGCTGCGCAAGGGCGACAGGCTGTTTTCCATCGGCACTTGGCGCGACCCCGATGAAACCGGCCGCTATCTCTGCTGCCTCTGCGAGGAGGAAGGGCGATGAGTGCTGCCCTGGCGATCACACTCCGCGATCTCACGGAGATCCTGGCGCGGGTGGCGCGAGAGGGTGCCGCAAGGCCGCAGGAAAAGGGAGGCGGGGGCAATGAGCGCAACCAATGAACTGCTGACGGCGATCCATGCGCGCCTGACCGGCGACACCGAGCTTCTCGGCCTGATCGGCGAGGACGGCGTCCGCGACCGGTTGGTCACCGGGCGAAAGCTCCCATGCGTGCTGATCGGCGAGCTTATGAGCAATGACTATTCGACCTCGACGGAGAGAGGCGAGGAGCACCTGTTTTCGCTCGAAGTCTGGATCGACGCTGGCGGGCGAAGGCAGGCGCAACTGGTGGCCTCGCGACTCCATGCCTTGCTGCAGGATGTGGCGCTCGATCTTGGCCAACACCATCTCGTCAGCCTTTTGCATGTCAGGACACAGAGCCGGCGTGAAGCGAAGACGAAGCTGTATGTTGTCGAACTGCGTTTTCGGGCTGTGACGGAGCCGATTGCCGCTGTCACGGCGTAGCGGGCTACTCCTCGTAGCGGCTCGCGGCGTCGCGATCGCGTTCGTAATGTCTCGCCAGCGGAAACGGCGGCAGCCAGGATTCGCGGCGGATGGTCCAGAGTTCGTAAGTTGGCTGCAACTGGTCGGGAGCATCGAGCGACCCGAGGTTCACCTCGACTTCATCTCCGGAGCGCCCGAAAACCGGGGAGCCGCATCGGGGGCAGAAGAAGCGACCGTCGTACTCACCCGTCTCGCCTTCGACCGTCACCGCATCCTGGGGAAAGATCGCCGATGCATGGAAAAGTGCGCCGTGATGCTTGCGGCAGTCGAGGCAGTGGCAAATGCCGACCCGATAGGGGCGTCCGGTTGCCACAAGGCGGACATTGCCGCAGCGGCAGCCACCGGTGAAACGGTCCATGTTGCTCCTCCTCCACGATCAGGCGGCGGACCGCCTTGTAATGAAGATGGGGTAGCGGCTGCAAATGTCTCGCCCCTCACTGCAAGCGGGGCCTTCGCCATCACCTCAGCCCTGCTGGCAAAGCCTGGTCGCTGCCTTCACCTGCGTAGCCAGCATCAGCACGAAGCCGAGCGAGATAACGGCGAGCGCGGCACAGGTCGCGATCGCGGTTCCGGCTCCAGCGCGATCGAGGATCGCCGTGAAAACGACGGGCGCGATGGCATTGGCGAGGTTCTGCGGCAGCGACAGGCGGGCGGATTGCAGCCCGAATTCGCGTGGCGAGAACAGCGCGAGCGGCAGCAGGGCGCGGGCGACGGTCATGACACCGGAACCGAAGCCATAGAGCAGGATGAAGGTAATCAGCAGCGGCGTCGAGGGCGGTATCAGCAGCATCATCAGGAAGCTTGAGACCATCAGGCTCACGCCCATTGCGGCGCTGAGGATCGGATTGCCGCGGCGGCCGAGGAGCATGTCCAGGAAGCGGGCCGAGATGCCGATCACGCCGCGCGCCGAACCGAGCTGCAGCGCCAGCGCCGGCGAGGCGCCGGACTGGCGCAGTATTTCGAGCAGCGATGGCGATACGCCGAAAGTCACGAAAGTCGAGATCGTCGTTGCGGCGGCAATCAGCAGGAACGCCTTGCGTTGTCCCGCAGGCGAGAGCGGCACCGGCGTTTCGTGCGCCGTGCTGCCGTCTGTGGCGAAGGCGATCGGCTTCGGCAGGGCGAAAACATGCAGCGGCAGGCAGACAAAGAACTGCAGCGCCGCGCAGATGAGAAACGTCATGCGCCAACCGACGGTCGCGTTGAGCTGACTGAGGATCGGCCAGAAGATCGCGCTCGAAAGGCCGGTAAACAGCATCAGGATGGCAATCACCCGTTTGCTGTCGGGGCCGGCGCGCTCGACGACGGCGGTATAGGCCGGAGCGGAAAGGCCGAAGGCGCCACCGGCGCCGATGGCGATCCAGGCAAGCCCATAGAGGACGATGCCGTGCGCGGCTGACAACAGCAACAGGCCGATCGTGAAGGTAATCGAGGCGGCGGCGAGCACGCGCGCGGCTCCATGTCGGGCGAGCAGGCGGCCGGTCGTTGGACCGACAAGGGCGCTGACGACCATCATGATGCTGAGCCCACCGAAGACCACCTCGTTCGGCAAGCCGAGATCCGGCGCGATGACGCGGCCCATGACGCCGAGCATGTCGAAGGTGGTGCCCCAGCCAATCAATTGCGTGACGGCAAGCACGGCAATCGTCTGCACCGAGCGCAGGGGGATGGATCGAGACATGAGGCGGGCTTTGACGCGAATGGGGTAGGGGCGGCGGGCAAGGTCGTAGCAGTTTCGCCGACCGGTTGAAAGTGACAAGTGGATGACACCTGCGGGCGCCGGCTGCGCCTGTTTTCTCTGTCGGAGCTGCCGCTCAGGAGAGAACCGATCGCAGCGTCGAGCACAATCGGCCATTGTGGTTGCATGGCGGCACCATTGGCGTAAGTTGTGTTGGATTGCGATTCAACAAAGCGAGTGGACGGTGAAAATCTTCTTCGATGTCGACGGTGTGCTGATCGATGGATGGCACGCCAATCCGGAACTGCGCAAGCCTTGGGATATGACAATCGAAGACGATCTGGGTGTGGATCGCGATGCGTTCCAACAGCTCTTTTTCGGACCGCCTGGCGATCGCTCCCAAAGCCGGATGTTTGCATGCGTGACTGGGCAAAGCGATTTGAAGACAGCGCTTGCCGAAGTGCTTCCGCAGGTTGGCTATGCCGGCAGCGTGAGCTCTTTCATGCAGTATTGGTTTGAAAAAGATTCAAATCTCAATGCATCGGTTATTGAGCTGGTGTCCGAGCTGCGCCGGGCAGCCGATATGAAGCTGTATCTGGCAACCGGCCAGGAACATTTCCGCGCACGATATTTGTGGAACGACCTTGGCTTTTCCAGGCTCTTCGACGGCATTTTCTACAGCGCCGAGATCGGTCATCCGAAAAAAGATATCCGTTTCTTCGAGGCTATCAACGCCGCACTGGGGATTTCCGGCGATGAGCGCCCGCTGTTTTTCGACGATCAGCCCGAGATTATAGCGCTGGCGGCGCAGGCGGGATGGGACGGCACGGCCTACTGCAGTGAGCTGGACATCCGGCGCCATCCGCGCCTGCGCGAATGGTGGCTGTAAGGGACAACACACCGGAGCGAGGCTCCCATTTGGAACTGCACGACGGCGCCTTCGGGCGCCTTTTTCATGTCGAAAGGATCGGACGATGGTGGCGCAGAAGGGCAAGGACCTGCTCCTGAAGATATTCAACGGCACGGCTTACGAAACGGTAGCAGGGCTGCGGTCGAAACGGCTCGCTTTCAATGCTGAAACCGTCGACGTCACCGACGCCGAGAGCGCCGGGCGATGGCGCGAACTGCTGGGCGGCGCGGGCATACAGCGTGCGTCGGTCTCGGGCGCCGGCATCTTCAAGGATGCCGTCTCCGATGGCCTGGTGCGGAACGCCTTCTTCAATGCTTCTATCCTCAGCTGGCAGATCATCGTCCCTGATTTCGGCATGGTGACGGGACCGTTCCAGGCGAGCGCGCTCGAATATTCCGGCCAGTATAACGGCGAAGTGATGTTCGAACTGGCGCTGGAGTCGGCAGGCGCCATCAGCTTCGAGGCGCTCTGATGCGGGCGGCGGGTGCAAGGGCGAACCGGCGCCGCGGCGAGATCGAGGCTGTCATCGATGGTGAACAGCGGATCCTTTGCCTGACGCTCGGCGCGTTGGCGGAACTGGAGACAGCGTTTTCCACGGACAATCTCGTGGGTCTGGCCGAGCGCTTCTCGCGCGGACAGCTGAAGGCAGCCGACATGATCCGCATCATCGGCGCCGGCCTTCGCGGCGGCGGCAATCTCTATTCCGATCAGGAAGTGGCGGAGGCCAGCATCGATGGCGGCATTGCCGGTTGCGCTGCTGTCGTCGGCAACCTGCTTGCCGCGACATTCAGCGGGGAGAGCGCGGAGATTGCCGCGCGCCCCCTTTAGCCGCAGCAGATATCGAGGCCGATCGCGCGACGCCTTTCCCCTGGGCGCGCGTCCTCCACGTCGGCCTCTGTCTGCTGCGGCTGCCTCCCGCAATCTTCTGGACAATGACACCCGTCGAATTTCACGCCGTTGCCGGTGGATTGACGCCGCGCAGCGCCGTCGCCCGCGCCGATCTCGGCGCGCTGATGGCGCAATTTCCGGACGGCCTGACACCCTCGAAACGAAGGAACGATCATGGACACTGACGACGCCGACCTCTCCGCCATGGCCGTGCAGGCCGAAACCCTGCAAAGTACGCTCGATGGCCTAGAGACCCGCTCGCGCTCGTTCGGCTCGGCGCTGTCGAGCGCGCTGCGCAGTGCTGCCGATGGCGGCAAGGGCCTCGATGATGTGCTGCGCAGCCTCGGCAATCGGCTCGCCGATATCGCGCTGTCGGCCGGATTGAAGCCGCTGGAGACGATGATCTCGGGCGCTGCGTCGAACCTTCTCGGCGGTTTCGGCAAGCTCCTGCCTTTCGCCGATGGCGGCGTAGTTTCGCAGCCGACCTACTTCCCGATGGGCGGCAACATGGGCCTGATGGGCGAGGCTGGCAGCGAGGCGATCCTGCCGCTGAAACGGGGCGCCGATGGTGCGCTCGGCGTTGCTGCGTCAGCCGGATCGGCCGGCCCGCAGATCGTCTTCAACGTCACGACTTCGGATGCGCAGAGCTTTCAGAAGAGCGAAGCGCAGATCTCTGCGATGCTGGCGCGCACGGCGATGCGCGGCCAGCGCAACCTCTGAGGCAATCATGGCAAACGGCTTCCACGAGGTGCGCTTTCCGCTGCGCCTGTCGCTCTCGACGAGCGGCGGCCCTGTCAGGCGCACCGACATCGTCAACCTTTCCAACGGCCGCGAAAGTCGCAACAGCCGCTGGCGCGATGCGCGGCGCAGCTACGATGCGGGCTCTGGGTTGCGCTCTTTCACCGATCTCTATGAGGTCCTGGAGTTTTTCGAGGCGCGCAGCGGTGAACTCTATGGGTTTCGCTTTCGCGATCCGGTCGATTGGACGTCTGGGCGACCGGATGTGCCGGTGACGGCATTCGATCAGCTTATCGGCACCGGAGACGGCACGACGGCGAGCTTTCAGCTTGCCAAGACCTACGGAGACGCGGCCGCGAGCACCGTTCGAACCATCCGCAAGCCGGTGGCGTGCTCCGTGGTGATTGCCTTTGATGGCGTTGAGCAAGGCCCTTCCGCCTTTGCCTGCGATGCCGCGACTGGCCTCGTCAGCTTTGCTGCCGGTCATATTCCTGCTGCGGGTGCTGCCATTACCGCGGGCTTCGAATTCGATGTGCCGGTTCGCTTCGCGACGGGTCGGATCGACGTCAATCTGTCGGCCTTCAACGCCGGACGGATCCCGACAATTCCGCTGACGGAGATTGTACCGTGAGAACCATCGACCCATCTCTGGCGATGCATCTCGATTGCGACGCCACGACACTTTGCCATGCCTGGCGAGTGATGAGGCGGGATGGCATCGTCCTCGGTTTTACCGAGCATGACCACGACCTCGCCTTCGCCGATACCAGCTTCACGGCCGCGAGCGGCTTTTCGGCAAGTGCGACCGAGGAGGAGGCCGGTCTCCCGGCGGCGACCAGCGACGTTGCGGGTGGTTTCTCCAGCGATGCAATCACCGAGGATGACCTTCAACGCGGCGCCTATGACGGCGCCCGCGTGGAGGTTTTCCTCGTCAACTGGTCGGTGCCGGCGCAGCACTTGCTGATCAAGGTACAGGAAATCGGCGAGGTCGTTCGCGATGCCGGTCAGTTTCGTGCCGAGCTTCGAAGCTTTGCCCATCGCCTGAACCAGCCGCAGGGGCGCGTCTACGGCAGGCGTTGTGATGCGGCGCTTGGGGACGGCAGGTGCGGTGTCGATCTGGGGCAGCCGCAGTTTCGCGCTGAAGGCATCGTGGCGCTGGTGCGCAATGAAAGCCATATCCAGGTTTCCGGTATCGGCAGCTTGGGCGACGGCTTCTTCCGTTTCGGGGAACTGGCTTTTCTTGATGGCGTAGCCGAGGGGCAAGGCGGGATCGCCGAGTCGTATTCTGAGACGGAAGGCGAGGTGACATTGTGGCTGCCGCTGACCGTCCTGCCTGAGATCGGCGACCGGGTCCGGTTGACGGCCGGATGCGACAAGGCTTTTGCCACCTGCCGAACAAAGTTTTCCAACCAACTGAATTTTCAAGGGTTTCCGCACATACCAGGTGCAGACTTCGCGTACACCTACGCCGATGGCGAGACCGTTCACGACGGGGGCGCGCTGTTCAAATGAGACCCTTTGCAGAGAAGGTGCTGAACGCTGCCGAGAGCTGGATCGGAACGCCCTATCGCCACCAGGCGTCGACCAAAAGCGTCGGGTGCGATTGTCTCGGCTTGATCCGTGGCGTGTGGCGGGACGTCTATGGCGACGAACCGGAACTCCCGCCGCCCTATGCGCCTGACTGGGCCGAGCGCAGCGGCACGGACCGCCTGATGGCTGCGGCGCTGAAACACTTCGGAACGCCGCTGCCGCTGACGCAAGCGCAGCCGGGCGATGTGCTGCTGTTCCGCTGGCGGCCGGATATGGCGGCGAAGCATGCCGGCATTCTCGCCGGCGAACGGCAATTCATCCATGCCTATGAGCAGGCTTCGGTCGTCTGTTCGCCGCTGGTGCCGAGTTGGCGCAGGCGGATTGTGGCTGTGTTTCGCTTTCCCGAACGTTGCTCCGTTTCCGGCTGAAGCCGGCAATTCCTCTTCATTTTCCGGTGGTTCATGGCAACACTTCTCTTTCAAGCGGCCGGCGCTGCTCTCGGCAGTGTCTTGGGCCCGGTTGGCGCTGTCATCGGCCGCGCAGCCGGCGCGCTCGCCGGAAGCGTCGTCGATCACGCCTTGCTTTCCCGCAGCTCGACGGTTCGCGGGGCGCACCTTTCGACGGCGCGCATCCCCGGCGCAGACGAAGGGACGGCGATCAACAGGGTTTACGGAACGGCACGCGTGGGCGGAACGCTGATCTGGGCGACACGCTTCGAGGAGCAGGTGACGAGCGAGCGCAGGGGCGGAAAGTCGTCGAGTGGCGCGCGGGTCGAGACATTCCGCTACTTTGCCAATCTGGCGATCGGGCTTGGCGAGGGACCTGTCGCCTGTGTTCGCCGGGTCTGGGCTGATGGCAAGGAGCTCGACCTGACGCGGATCGAGATGCGGTTCTATCCCGGGGATCGTGATCAGCAGCCGGATCCCTTGATCGAGGCGAAGCAGGGAGCGGGCATGGCGCCCGCCTATCGCGGGCTTGCCTATGTCGTCTTCGAGCGGTTGCCGTTGGATTCCTATGGTAACCGCATTCCATTGCTGCAGTTCGAGGTGATCCGCCCGATCGGCACGCTGGAAAACCAGATCAAGGCTGTCTGCATCATTCCCGGCGCGACCGAGCATGGTTATCGCACGGTCGCCGTCTCCGAAAGCACCGGGGCAGGCAGCGCGCGAGTCCTGAACCGCAACAGCCTGCAGGGGCTGACCGATTGGGAGGTCTCGATCGACGAGCTGACGGCGCTCTGCCCAAATCTCGAGCGTGTTGCGCTTGTCGTCTCATGGTTCGGGACCGACCTGCGCGCGGGCGAATGTCAGATCCTGCCGGGCGTGGAAGTGTCGGCGCGCAACGAAAGCAGCGCATGGTCGGTCTCCGGCTACTTGCGCGGAACCGCCCACCTTGTCAGCAGGAGCGGCGGCGGTCCCGCCTATGGCGGCACGCCCGACGACGCGAGTGTTGTCTCGGCAATTGCCGATCTCAAGGCGCGCGGGTTGGCGGTCTACCTCTATCCCTTCGTGATGATGGATATTCCAGCCGGCAACAGCCTCCCGGATCCCTATGGGGCTTCGGCTCAGCCTGCCTATCCCTGGCGCGGGCGGATCACCTGCCATCCGGCGATCGGCCAGGCGGAAACCGTGGACCGGACCTCAGAGGCTGCCGGCCAACTGTCCGCCTTCACCGGGGCGGCGCAGGCAACCGATTTTTTCGTTGACGGGCAGCGTGTGACCTATGCCGGCGGCGAGGCCAGCTACCGCCGCTTCATCCTGCACTACGCGCAGCTGGCAAAGATGGCGGGTGGTGTCGACGGGCTCATTGTCGGGTCGGAGCTGCGCGGGCTGACGCAGGTGCGCGATGGAGCCAACGGCTTTCCATTCGTCGCAGCGCTGACAACTCTCGCAGCCGATGTGAAGTCGCTCCTGCCGGCAACGAAGCTGACTTACGGTGCCGACTGGAGCGAATACTTCGGCTACCATCCGCAGGATGGAAGCGGCGACGTCTATTTCAACCTCGATCCGCTCTGGTCGTCGCCGGCGATCGATGCCATCGGCATCGACAACTATATGCCGCTGGCGGACTGGCGGGACGACGATCTCGCGAACGCCAATCCTGATGGTTTCCGGACCGGCGATGACTTCCAGGCGCTGACCACCGCGATCACTGCAGGCGAGGGTTTCGATTGGTATTACGTGAGCGATGCGGCTCGCCGGGCGAGGCAACGTAGTCCGATTTCGGACGAGTTTGTCGGAAAGCCTTGGGTTTTCCGCTACAAGGATATCGCGGGTTGGTGGTCCGATCAGCATCATGAGCGGATCGGCGGCGTGGAAATCCCGACGCCGACATCGTGGCTTCCGCGTAGCAAGCCTGTCTGGTTCACCGAACTAGGCTGCGGTGCCATCGACAAGGGCGCAAACCAACCGAACATCTTTGCCGATCCCAAGTCCGCGGAAAGTGCTGTTCCCTACTTTTCCAACCGAACGCGCGCCGACACCATGCAGCGGCGTTTTCTGGAGGCCCATCACACGTGGTGGGGCGGTGGCGGTCCTCCGGCCGGAATGGTCGATCCGGCGCACCTTTTCGTCTGGTCGTGGGACGCGCGGCCCTTTCCCGCCTTTCCGCAGAATACCTCGACATGGAACGACGGTGCCAACTGGCGTATCGGACATTGGCTGAACGGCAGGCTCGGCAGCGGCACGCTGGCTGAGGTGGTGGCTGCTCTGCTGCGAGATCACGGCTTTGACGATTTCGACGTGTCTGAGGTGAGCGGCGATCTGTTGGGATATGTGCAGGGGGATATCGCATCCGCCCGCAGGCTGATCGAGCCGCTCCTGGAAGCGTTTCAGATCGATGCGATCGAGGATGCGGGGCGTCTGCGCTTCCGGTCGCGCATGTGGGCGAGCCTGCCGGCGCTGCCGGTCGACATTCTTGTGGACCGCGAAGACGAGCCGCTATGGCAGGAAACGCGTGGTCACGACAGTGATTTTGCGGCTGAAGCCCTGCTGAGCTTCTACAATCCCGACCTCGATTACGAGCAGGCAAGTGCTCGCTCCCATCGCGTGTCGCAATCGACAAATCGGATCATTCAGCAGCACCTCAATGCCGTCATGCCCGAGGAGACGGCGCTTGCCGCCGCCGAGGCATTGCTGCGCGACAATCGCGTTGCCCGGCGGTCCATCCGGTTCTCGCTTCCGCCGAATGAGGTGCGTATCCAGACTGGCGACGTAATTGCGCTGCCCGGGCCACCGGGCCGGTTCCTGATCAGCCGCGTCGAGGATGGTGAGGCACGCCGGGTGGAGGCGCGCGAATTCGCCTCGTCTGTCGGCAGTACGGCGGGGACGATTGCCGCCGGAAAGCCGAGCGGTGAGGGCGGTTCGAACCTGTTTTCCCCGATCGTCCACTTGATTGACCTGCCGCGGTTCGACGGCAACGATCCGTCGAGCTATGCCCGGGGCGCAGTCTTTGCAAAACCGTGGACGATGGTGGGGCTGTCGTCGTCTCCCACGAGCGAAGGTTACAAGGGTAGGGTGCTGCTCGATCGGCCGGCGCGGATCGGCACGTTGACAAGTGCGCTTGCGGCAGGGGTTATCGGCCGCTTCGACTGGTCGCGACCGCTTGAACTCAATCTGCCCTATGGCGGCCTCGCCTCGGCACCTGCGACTTCAGTCCTGAACGGCGCCAACCTTCTGGCGGTCTTGTCGGTCCGCAATGTCTGGGAAGTCCTGGCGTTCCGAGAGGCGGAGGAGATATCGCGCGGGCGTTGGGCGCTGCGCGGCTTGCTGCGGGGGCTTGCCGGCACGGAGGATGCGATGTTTTCCGGGGCAGCAGTCGGATCGGCCGTTGTGCTGCTCGACGAGGCGGTGAAACCGCTTGGCCTCGGCAGCGACGAAATGGGCCTGCGATTGAATTGGATCGCCGAAACGGCCTCATCGACGGGGAAGACAGGTCCCTTCGCCTTCGAGGGCGGCTTGCGGGCGCAGACGCCGCTTGCCCCCGTCCACATCCGATGCGCACGCGGCGACAACGGCGTGAAGATCACCTGGATCAGGCGCGGGCGCGACAGCGCCGACAGTTGGCTCGCAGCCGATATTCCCCTCGACGAGCCGTTCGAGCGGTATCGTGTCGAAATTCTGGATGGCGATGTCGTTCTGAGAGCGAACGAATCCGACAGAGCGCAGTGGATCTATCCGTCCGCCGACGAACTTGCCGATTTCGGACAACCGCAAAACAGTCTCAGCCTGCGTATTCGGCAACTGGGCGAACGCGTGCCGCTCGGCATTCCTGCACGCGTGACATGTGCTTTCTAAATTTCATCGTGAAGGAGAGAAGATGATAGATCTGAAGGATTGGTACAGTTCGAAAACCATTTGGGGCGCGCTGATCTCGATCGTCGCATCCATGTTGCATTTTGCCGGTATCGACCTTGCTGCGGCAGACAAGAGCCAGTTGGTCGACTCGGTCGTCAACATAGCCGGCGCGCTGGGTGGCCTACTTGCCATCTACGGGCGTGTCACTGCCAAGGCGGCGATCAAATCCGCCCCTTAAAGCCGGCGCGGCGAGCGGAAGACATCGTTCGCCGACCCACATTTTTGAACACGCGTGGCGCGAATTCAAAACTGTTCTAAACATCAGGGATTACAAGGCATTCATTTGCCATTCAGGTGGCTTGAGTACATAGTCTGGGCCAAGTTGGTATCCATTGAAAGCATTGCACATGGCCTCTCCCTTGAGCGTCGCAGCGCTAGCCGCAGGGCTGGCGGTAACGTCGCCCTCACCGGATAATCCGCGTACCCTGACGGTGCGCGTTGCAGGCGATTGCAGCGAGGCCGCGCGCGAGGTTGTGGAAAAAACGGGAGGGCAGCTCCTTTCCGTCCAGCCTCTGGGCGATAGCTGCATTATCACCGTCCTCGTCCAAGGTAACGGTCAGCGCCCGCGTAAAGTAACCGTCAAGGTTCCGATGTAGGCAGAATCGCCCTATCTAGACGCCGAAGAAATCAAGCGGAGCAAAGCGGACCGATGCGCATTCTGGTAGTCGAAGACGATGTCAACCTGAACCGGCAGCTCAGCGACACGTTGAAGGAAGCCGGTTACGTCGTCGATCAGGCCTTTGATGGCGAGGAGGGCCACTTCCTTGGCGATACCGAGCCTTATGACGCGATCATTCTCGATATCGGCCTGCCGGAACTGGACGGCGTGACGGTGCTCGAGAAGTGGCGCGGTGCAGGGCGCGGCATGCCGGTATTGATCCTCACCGCGCGCGACCGCTGGAGCGACAAGGTCGCGGGCATCGACGCCGGTGCCGACGATTACGTCACCAAACCTTTCCACGTTGAGGAAGTGCTGGCGCGCATCCGTGCCTTGATCCGCCGTGCGGCGGGGCATTCGTCCTCCGAGATCATTTGTGGCCCGGTGCGCCTCGACACCAAGAGCTCGAAGGCGACAGTCAACGGCGTCGCGTTGAAACTCACCTCGCACGAATACCGGCTGCTTTCCTATCTCATGCACCATATGGGCGAAGTGGTTTCGCGCACCGAGCTGGTCGAGCACATGTACGACCAGGATTTCGATCGCGATTCCAATACGATCGAGGTTTTCGTCGGGCGCCTTCGAAAGAAGATGGGCGTTGATTTGATCGAAACGGTGCGCGGGCTTGGCTACCGCATCCAAGCGCCGAAAAATGCGAATTAAGTCGCTTACTGCACGCGTTCTACTGCTGACCACGATCTGGTCGACCGTCGCGCTTGTCGTCATCGGGTTGCTGATCTCGACGCTTTACCGGAAAAGCGCTGAGCGCGGCTTTCAAGACCTGCTGCGCGCCCAGCTCTATAATGTTGTCAATTCGGTGACGATCGGCGACCAAGGGGCGTTGAACGGCAGTCCGCAGCTCGGCGACCTGCGCTTCGCGCAGCCAAAGACCGGCTGGTATTGGCTCGTAGAGCCGCTCGGCACTTATACCGCGCAACCACTGGTCTCACCCTCGCTTGGTTCGGCTTCGATCCCTGTTCCGTCCGTTCTCGAAGCGCCCTTCGACAAGAACTATGAGCGCTACTATAAGGTGACTGATGCCTCGGGGAACCGGATCCAGGTTGCTGAAACCGAGGTTGTGCTGGATACCGACGGTCGTGCCGCGCGCTTCCGCGTCAGCGGCAACGTCGACGTGGTCGAGGATGACGTCCGCAATTTCTCCCACAGTCTCTATCTGGCGTTGGCTGGCTTCGGCGTCGGCAGTCTGATCGTCAACGCCTTGGCCATTCTCTATGGCTTGAAGCCGCTCGACAAGGCGCGCGCGGCGCTTGAGCGCATTCGCGCCGGTGAGAGCGAGGCTTTGAAAGGCGATTTTCCGCGCGAAATCCTGCCGCTCGCCAACGAAGTCAATGCTCTGATCGACAGCAACCGCCGTATCGTCGAGCGGGCGCGCATGCAGGTCGGCAATCTCGCGCATTCTCTGAAGACACCGATCGCGGTGCTGCTCAACGAGGCACGCGTGCTGGAACGTTCGCACGGCGATCTCGTGCGCAGCCAGGCTGAGGCGATGCAGGGGCAGGTGCAATCATATTTGAACCGCGCCCGCATTGCCGCGCAGCGCGAATCCGTGCTCGCCCGCACCGATGCCGAGCCCGCTCTCGAACGGCTCGTGCGCGTTATGCGGCGTTTGAACGTCGACAAGGAATTCGAACTGACCGTGACACCGCCGCACCTCGCGGTCGCGATGGAACAGCAGGACCTTGAAGAGGTCGTCGGCAACCTGCTTGAGAACGCCGCTCGTTTTGCTGCCACCAAGGTTCGCCTCTCCGTTTCAGAGGCGCCCGATGAGGTGAAGGGCGCGGAAGGCAGCGGGCGTCGCCATTGGGTCGAGCTCGTCGTCGAGGACGACGGACCGGGGCTGGAGCCCGATCAGATTCGCGAGGCGCTGAAGCGCGGCAAGCGGCTGGATGAAAGCAAGCCCGGCACGGGGCTCGGACTTTCGATCGTGACGGAGATTTCCAACGAATACCAAGGGCGGCTCGAATTGTCCCGCGGCGAATGGCAGGGACTGAAGGCCCGCCTTATTTTGCCAGGCATCACAAAGGATGTTGCGTGAGCAACTGCTTGATGTCACATAGACCCAGGCGTTTGCATAGCATGCTTTGCCTTGTTGCCGACACGGCGTGGTGCGTGTGTGGCTGCGTTGATTGACACCTGATTCTGGTTCGGCTGAATGATGCTACGTTCGCAAGGCATGATCGTTTCCTCGCTTCTCGTCGCCATGACGCTTTCCGGGTGCCAATCGACGAAAAGCAGCTCGGGCGGTCTTTTCTCGAGGAAGCCGCCAGCTTCGGCTACATACATTGCTGCTTTGCAGGGCGGTATCATCGGTCGCAGCGGTGTGGAACTCAGCAGCAGCGACCGTCAGCGTGCGCTTGAGGCGGAATATCGTGCTCTGGAAGGTGCCGCTGTGGGGCAGCCGGTTGTCTGGAGCGGACGCAACGTCAGCGGCAGAGTGGTGGCGGCTGCGCCCTACCAGGTAGGTTCGCAGAATTGCCGTCAGTATACCCACAGCGTCACGATCGACGGCAAGGAGACGGTGGCGCGCGGTTCCGCCTGCCGAAACGACAATGGCAGTTGGTCGCCCCTCGGCTAAGCTGCGTAGAATTGACCGCCGGCGAAATGTTGCGGCCAAACGCCTCAAATAATCGTCATTGCGGCTTTGCTTGTTGGAATAGACGTTTGCTTCGAGTATTTGGCGGCTATGCTTTTCTGGATTCTTGTGGCCGTTCTGACGGCGGCAATTGCCGCCATTCTGCTTTACCCGCTTTTGCGTGGCGCAAGAGCGGTTGATGACACGCGCGCCGGGGAGTCCGCGGTCTATCGCGATCAATTGCGAGAACTCGATCGCGACCTCGCCGGCGGGCTGATTTCCGCCGACGAAGCGGATTATGCGCGGGCCGAAATCGGCCGGCGCCTGATTACAGTCTCCACCGCGCCTGTCGCCGATCGGAAGGTTTCCAAGCACCACCGTCTGTCCGAAGCCTTCGTGCTGCTGCTCCTGCCGATCTTGGGGCTCTGTCTTTACATTCTGGTAGGGCGGCCGGATTTGCCGTCACAGCCGCTGCAAGCTCGACTTGAGAACCCCGGCAACGATATGGCGATCCTCGTCGCCAAGGCCGAGCGCCACTTGGCGCAGAATCCTGAGGACGGCAAGGGCTGGGACGTCCTGGCGCCGATCTACTTCAACACCATGCGCGTTGACGACGCAGAGAACGCGTATCGGAATGCGATCCGGCTGCTTGGCCCGAGCGCCGCACGCCTCGATGGGCTCGCCGAGACGCTGATGGCGACCTCGAACGGTGTCGTCACCGAGGATGTGCGCAAAGTGCTGGAGCAGTCGCTTCAGTTGCAGGCGGACAATCCAAAGGCAAGCTTCTATCTGGCGCTCGGCTTGGAGCAGGCCGGTCGGACTGCTGATGCCAAGGCGGCCTTCGAGACGCTCGCCAAGCAGTCGCCGGCCGATGCACCATGGCTGCCGCTGGTCGCCGAGCACGTTGCCAAGAATGGCGGCGCGGCACCGAACGCACTAGGCAACCCAACTGCGGCGGACGTTGCGGCTGCCGAGGGCATGAACGCCGGCGATCAGCAACAAATGATAAAGGGCATGGTCGAAAGCCTTGATGCCAAGCTTACCGAAGACCCGAACAATCTCGAGGGCTGGTTGCGGCTCGTTCGCTCTTATGCCGTATTGAGGGACAAGGATCGTGCGGTTGGAGCTCTGAAACGCGGATTGGCAGCGTTTCCCGCAAGCAGCGAGCAAGGCAAGAAGCTGCTGGCGGTGGCGCGAGAGCTCGACATCGCGACAGAAGGAATGACGGAATGACGCGCAAGCAGAAGCGCTTGGCAATCATCGCTGGCGGCATGAGTTTCATCATTGCCGCCGTGCTGCTCGTCATGTTCGCCTTCAGCCAGTCCGTGGCCTATTTCTATATGCCGGCAGATATAGCCAAGAACCCGGTGCCGCCGGGAACCCGGATTCGGCTCGGCGGTCTAGTCGGTGAGGGTAGCATCATCCGCGGCGCCGGATCGACGGTGCAGTTTGCCGTGACCGACGCGACCGGCGATCTCGTCCGGGTGCGATATACCGGCATTCTCCCGGATCTTTTTCGCGAGGGGCAGGGAGTGGTAACCGAGGGCCGCTTCGAAACCGGCAGCGACGTATTCACGGCCGATACGGTCCTCGCCAAGCATGACGAGAAATACATGCCGAAGGAAGTCGCCGACAAGCTGAAGGCGCAAGGCCTTTGGAAAGAAGGGGAAGCAGTGCAATGATCATCGAGATCGGCCACTACGCGCTCATCCTGGCGCTTGCGACAGCACTTGTCGTTTCCGTCGTTCCGATCATCGGTGCAAGACGCCTTGACCGCGCGATGATGGATGTGGCCTCCGTCGGCTCCCTGGCAATGTTTGCGCTGGTGGCCTTCTCCTTCGCCGTGCTGACCTACGCTCACGTCGTCTCCGACTTTTCGGTGGCGAACGTCTGGGAAAATTCGCACTCGCTGGTGCCGTTGCTTTTCAAGTTTTCCGGGGTTTGGGGCAATCACGAAGGCTCGATGATGCTCTGGCTGCTGATCCTGGTGCTCTTCAGCGCTTTGGTGGCTGCCTTTGGGCGCAACCTGCCCGACACGCTGCGGGCGAATGTGCTTTCTGTGCAGGCGTGGATTTCGGTGGCCTTCATTCTCTTCATCCTCCTAACCTCCAACCCGTTCATGCGTCTGGACCCTGCACCGGCCGAGGGCAAGGATCTGAACCCTGTCCTGCAGGATGTCGGTCTCGCGATCCATCCGCCGCTGCTTTATCTCGGCTATGTCGGCTTCTCGGTTTGCTTCTCCTTTGCTGTGGCAGCTCTCCTCGAAGGCCGCATCGATGCCGCCTGGGCGCGTTGGGTGCGACCCTGGACGCTGGCCGCGTGGACGTTCCTGACGCTAGGCATCGCCATGGGTTCGTACTGGGCTTACTACGAACTCGGCTGGGGAGGCTGGTGGTTTTGGGATCCGGTCGAGAACGCATCGTTCATGCCTTGGCTTGCCGGGACGGCGCTGTTGCATTCGGCGCTTGTCATGGAAAAGCGCGAGGCCCTGAAGATCTGGACGGTCCTGCTCGCGATCCTGACGTTCTCGCTGTCCCTGATGGGCACCTTTCTTGTGCGATCGGGCGTTTTGACCTCGGTGCACGCCTTTGCCAGCGATCCCTCGCGTGGCGTCTTCATCCTGTGCATCCTGTTGATCTTCATCGGCGGGGCGTTGTCACTGTTCGCGTTCCGCGCGCCGCTGCTCTCGGCGGGCGGCCTGTTTGCGCCGATCTCTCGCGAAGGGGCGCTTGTCCTGAACAATCTCATTCTGACGGTCGCTTGCGGCACCGTCCTGACCGGCACGCTCTATCCGCTGCTGCTGGAGACGCTGACCGGCGATAAGATCTCGGTTGGACCGCCTTTCTTCAATATGACCTTCGGCTTGCTGATGGCACCGTTGCTGGTCATCGTTCCTTTCGGCCCGCTCATGGCATGGAAGCGCGGTGATTTGCTCGCTGTTCTGCAGCGGCTCTATCTGGTCGCGATCCTGGCCTTCATTGCGGCAGTCGCGTTCTTCTATGTCGAGCACGGCGGCCCTGTGCTTGCCGTGGTTGGGCTGGCCGCAGGGTTATTCCTGGTCTTCGGGGCGATTGCTGATCTTTGGTATCGGGCTGGCGTGGGCAAGGTTGCTGCGTCCGTTGCCTGGAAACGCCTGGCCGGCCTGCCGCGCTCGGCGTTCGGGACGGCGCTCGCTCATGCCGGGCTCGGCGTTGCGGTCCTCGGCATCGTCGCGGTCACCACCTTCGAAACCGAACATGTCATCGAGATGAAGCCCGGCCAGGGCGTCGAGGCCGGTGGTTACTTCGTGCGCTTCGACGGTATGAAGCCAGCCACAGGACCAAACTACAGTGAAGAGCGGGGCCACTTCACCATCAGCCGTGGCGGTGTCGAGGTTGCTGATGTCTGGTCGTCGAAGCGCGTCTACACGGCGCGCCAGATGCCGACGACCGAGGCCGGGATCCTAACTTTTGGGCTCAGCCAACTCTACATGTCCCTCGGCGATGTGACGAACGATGGCGGCATCGTGGTGCGCATCTGGTGGAAGCCTTTCATTCTCTGCATCTGGGGCGGCGCGGTGATCATGGCGATCGGCGGGTTCGTTTCGCTGAGCGATCGCCGACTGCGCGTCGGCGCGCCGAGCCGAAGAGCAAAACCCGCGCGTCCGGCGATGGAGCCGGCAGAATGATCCGGGCTATCGTCCTCGTGCTGGCGGTGCTTCTTTCCTCCGTTCCTGCGTTTGCCGTCAATCCGGATGAGGTTCTCGCCGATCCGAAGCTGGAGGCGCGGGCGCGCGCGATTTCGGCGGAATTGCGCTGCATGGTCTGCCAGAACCAGTCGATCGACGACTCCAACGCCGAGCTTGCCAAGGATTTGCGCCTGCTGGTGCGTGAGCGGCTGACCGGTGGTGATACCGACGAGCAGGTCGTGAACTACATCGTCTCGCGATACGGCGAGTTCGTGCTGTTGAAGCCGCGCTTTGAAACGAAAACGATCCTGCTTTGGGGCGCGCCGATCCTGCTTGTTGTCGCAGGCGGCATCTCGCTGATCGTCTTCGCGCGGAAGAGGGCAGGCAGACCGACGGGTTCCAAGCTGACCGCCGAAGAGCAGGCCCGCTTGAGTCAATTGCTCGACGAATGACCTAGAGCCGTCCCCGGAGTCGGTTGCGCACTACGGACGCAACAAGCACTGCGGTAAACATCAGAACCACGCAGCCGGCCGCGATTGGCCCGGCCGACGGGGAGTATAGATCCATCACCGCGCCGACGGACGATGAGCCCGCAGCGCTACCGACGGCATAGGCAAGGGCGAAGGCGGCACTTCCCGCGACAAGCGTATCGCCGGCGTAGCGCTCGCCAAGGATCGTCAAGGCGCAGGTATAGAGCGAAAAGCTCGCCGCGCCCATGATGCCGAACATCACCAAAATCGCTGCCTGCGACTGAAGAAATGGGATCGCGATGAAGGTTAACCCCGCCAGCAAGCCTGAGCAGATGGCGACGCCGAAGCGCGAGGTCTTGTCGAGAAACCAGCCGACGACCGGTTGGGCAAGGGCGGTCGGCAGCGCAAGCACGGTCACGCTGATTGCGGCGAACGCCTCGGAATAGCCGAGGCGGACGAAATAGACGGGCATAGCCGCGATTGCGGCAATATCGGCGAATGCGAATGCGACCACCATGCAGATGAGCATTGGCGCGCTTCTGACAAAGGTGAAGAGCGCCCCCGATGCGGCCTGCTCGGGAAGCGTCCGGGCTCTCCGAGTGAGGATGATGGTCAGGAAGGCGACACAGGCGACGTAAACGGCAAGCAGCGCGAAGGCAAAACCCTGTTCCGTGCCGAAGATCGGGATCACGAGGGGGCCGGCTGCAAAACCGCCGCACATGCCCGCGCCATAGAGACCGGAAACGCGCCCGCGCAGGCGATCTGGGCAGGCGGTATTGAGCCAGGCTTCGCTCAACATGAAAATCAGGCTGACGAAGAAGCCGAGACAAAAGCGGGCGATGCACCACACCCAGAAAATATCGAAAGTCGCGAAGGTGGCGAGGCTGATGGCACAGCCGATCAGTCCTGCGACGATCAGGCGATCGCCGCGCACCTTTCGCGACAGCCACGTCACCGCGAAAGTTGCAACGGCAAGGCCCGCCGCGAAACAACCGGCGTTGAAACCGATAAGGCTCGGCGAAACATTGCGATGCTCAAGGACAAGGGAAATCAAGGGATAAGTCAGGCCCTGCGCAACGGCAAACGCAGTGACCCCGAAGATAACGGCGGCAAGCGCGGCAGTATCCGGCGAAAAATCTTCCACCGTGACCACATGGGCCATTGTCTCGTCCTCCCCGGTTGTGGGAAGGAGGATTATCGGGTTCCCGCGCATTAGTCGAGGGCAAGAGTGCTGCTTCCGATCGCGGGGCCTCTGTTGCACATTACGAATTTTTCATCGCTCGGACAGTTCGCAGTAAGGTGTGTCGTCCTATATCTTTGGTCATCAACCGATCCGATCACTAACGATCCTGTAGATGTTGAAGTCAAAGAAGGTGCCACTCATGTTCAAGAATATCAAAGCTCCGTCGCTCAATACCGCGCTGAAGGCTTCGACCGTCGCGGGTCTTGCCGCTGCGGTGCTTGCGACCGGTATTCCCCTCGAAATCACACGTTCTTATGCAGAAGCCGTAAAGGTTCAGGCGCCGTCCGTTCCGAGCTTCGCGAATGTTGTCGATGCCGTTTCGCCGGCAGTCGTTTCCGTGCGTGTCGAAAACCGTGTGAACCCGGTGTCCGATGACGACGCCAATGGCTTCGCGTTCGATTTCAACGGCCGCGGCTTGGATGATCTTCCGGATGCCCTGAAGCCGTTCTTCCGCCAGTTCGGTGAGCAGGGGCCGCAGGGCCGCCGCGGTCCGCAGGGCCATCATGGCCCGCAGGACGGCAAGGGTCGCCTGCGTCCGGTTGCCCAGGGCTCCGGCTTCTTCATTTCTGAAGATGGCTACATCGTCACCAACAACCACGTCGTATCTGACGGCGCGGCATTCGTTGCCGTCATGAATGATGGCACCGAACTCGATGCCAAGCTGATCGGCAAGGATCCCCGTACGGATCTCGCCGTCCTTAAGGTCGATGGGAAGGGCCGCAAGTTCACCTACGTCAACTGGGCTAATGACGACGGCGTTCGCGTCGGCGACTGGGTTGTCGCGGTCGGTAACCCGTTCGGTCTCGGTGGTACGGTGACCGCTGGTATCGTTTCGGCCCGTGGTCGCGACATCGGCTCTGGCCCGTATGACGATTATCTGCAGGTTGACGCTGCGGTGAACCGCGGTAACTCCGGTGGCCCGACCTTCAATCTCAATGGCGAAGTCGTCGGCATCAACACCGCGATCTTCTCGCCGTCCGGTGGCAGTGTGGGTATTGCGTTTGCCATCCCGGCGTCTACGGCCAAGGATGTTGTTGCTGACCTGATGAAGGACGGCCAGGTATCCCGCGGTTACCTCGGCGTCCAGATCCAGCCGGTAACCAAGGACATCGCTGACTCGCTCGGCCTTTCCGAGGCAAACGGCGCGCTCGTGGTTTCCGCTCAGGCAGGCACGCCGGGTGAGAAGGCCGGCATGAAGGCAGGCGACGTCGTGACGGCAGTCAACGGCGAAACCATCAAGGATGCCCGTGATCTCAGCCGCCGTATCGGTGCGATGACGCCAGGCAAGAAGGTCGAACTGTCCGTCTGGCGATCCGGCAAGGCCCAGTCTTTGACGGTCGAACTCGGAACTCTGCCTGCTGAACAGAAGGATGCTTCCGCTGATGACGGCGATCAGGCACCCGAAAGCCAGGCTCCTGCTTCGGAAAAGGCACTTGCTGATCTCGGCTTGACGGTCGGTCCTTCCGACGATGGCAAGGGCCTGCAGATCACCGGTATCGATCCGGACTCCGACGCTGCCGATAAGGGCATCAAGGAAGGCGAGAAGATCACCTCGGTCAACAACCAGGAAGTCTCGAATGCCGACGACGTCGTCAAGGTCCTGAACCAGGCGAAGAAGGATGGCCGCACGCGGGCACTCTTCCAGATCCAGTCGAAGGACGGCAGCCGCTTCGTTGCTCTTCCGATCAACGGCCAGGGTTAATCCTCCCAACCCTGACAGAGTGGGAGCCGCGCCTTCTGGGCGCGGCTCTTTTCGCCAATATCCCTGGGATGATTGCAATGACCTCTGTACAACAGGAAGAAGCTTTGAGCCTTGCCGAAACGCAACCGGCAGGTAATGTCGGCCGCATGAAGATTCTGATCATAGAAGACGACCTGGAAGCAGCGGTCTATCTCACCAAGGCGTTTCGTGAGGCTGGCATCGTGGCCGATCACGCAAGCGATGGCGAAAGCGGGCTCTTCATGGGCTCGGAAAACACCTACGATGTGATCGTCATCGATCGCATGCTGCCGCGTCGGGACGGTCTCTCCGTCATCAGCGAATTGCGCCGTAAGGGCATCCATACGCCCGTTCTTATTCTCTCTGCCCTCGGTCAAGTCGATGACCGTGTGACTGGCCTGAGAGCTGGTGGCGATGACTATCTTCCAAAGCCCTACGCGTTCAGTGAGCTTCTCGCCCGGGTCGAGGTGCTCGGTCGCCGCAAGGGCACACCGGACCAGGACGTTATCTATCGTGTGGGTGACCTTGAGCTCGACAGGCTTGCGCATGAGGTTCGCCGCGGCGGCAAGGAAATACCGCTGCAGCCGCGCGAGTTTCGTCTTCTCGAATATCTGATGAAGAACGCCGGCCAGGTCGTCACTCGCACGATGCTTCTCGAGAATGTGTGGGACTACCACTTCGATCCGCAGACCAACGTCATCGACGTCCACGTTTCGCGGTTGCGGTCCAAGATCGAGAAGGATTTCAGCCAGCCGCTTCTCAAGACCATTCGCGGCGCGGGGTATATGATCAAGGACGAGGGATGAACCGTTTCTGGTTTCTCTTCAAGTCCACGGCAGTCCGCCTTTCGGCACTCTACATCCTGCTTTTCGCCATCTGCGCCGCGACGCTGGTCTTCTATGTCACGGCAATGTCCGAGCGGCTTCTGACGAACCAGATCCGCGAAGCAGTTCAGCAGGAAGTCGATCAGGTGAAGCGGGCCTATGACGCCGGCGGTATGAACCTCCTCCTGCGCACGATGGAACGTCGGGCCCGTCAGCCGGGCGCCAATCTCTACATCATCGCCGGCCCTTCCGGAGATATCCTCGCTGGCAACGTCGCATCCGTGCAGCCTGGCGTGCTGGATGAGGAGGGGTGGACATCCTTGCCCTTCATGTACCAGCGCTACGCCGAGAGCGGTCTTAGCCGACGACACATGGCAGTCGCCAACATCTTCGTGCTGGACAATGGACTGCGATTGCTGATCGGCCGCGACCTCGGCGAGCCGGAAGCCTTCCGCGGGTTGGTGCGGCAAGCACTGATGATCGCGCTGGCGATCATGGGTCTCGGCGCTATCATTATCTGGTTCGGCATCGGTCGAAACGCCCTGAAGCGGATCGACCGCATGTCCGATGCGAGCAAGAAGATCATGGCTGGCGATCTCTCGCAGCGTCTTCCCGTCGGCGGCTCCGGCGACGAGTTCGATCGCCTGTCGGCCTCGCTCAACGCGATGCTTGGGCGGATAGAGAAGCTGAACGAAGGCCTGCGGCAGGTATCCGACAATATTGCGCACGATCTGAAGACGCCGCTGACCCGGCTGCGCAACAAGGCCGCCGACGCTCTGGACACCACGGACGGCGAGGTACGACGTGTCGCGCTTGAGGGAATCATCTCCGAGTCCGATCAGTTGATCCGCACCTTCAATGCCCTGCTGATGATTTCGCGCGTCGAAGCCGGTTCTGTCGCCGCTGAAATGTCGGCTATTGACCTGTCGGCCATCGTTTCAGATAGCGCCGAACTTTACGAACCCGTCGCCGACGAGGCGGGGCTGGCACTGACGTCATCGATCGAGGCCGATATCGAGGTAAAGGGTAACCGCGAACTGATCGGACAAGCGATCTTCAATCTGATCGACAATGCCATCAAGTATTCCTCGGATGCGGACGGCCACGGCGATATCACGCTGAAGCTACTCCGCCGTGCCGACGGCATCTGCCTTTCCGTCGCGGATCGTGGCTCAGGCATTCCCGCGGAGAAACGGGAAGATGTGCTGAAGCGCTTCGTGCGGCTGGATGAAAGTCGCTCCAAGCCCGGCACTGGTCTCGGCCTCTCCCTGGTCGAAGCCGTTATGGAATTGCATGGCGGGAAGCTGGAACTCTCCGATACCGATCCGCAAAATCAGGAGAGGCGAGGTCTCACGGTTAGCATGATCTTTCCAGCGAAGTAACATCACCGGAGCACGACCGCTGCGGATCGAATTCGGTGTTGGCCATCGCCTCCATAGGCCCTACCTTAGATCGTAATTGCCGGAAGTTGCTGTGATTCTCCCCGGCGTTTTTCCGATCTGGTCGCCAGGAGGATGCATGCTGACGAGTTCCAGGCATAGCCTCGTTGATGTCGCCGAAGGGCTCTTGAAGCCGCTGAACAAGAGCGAACTTAAGCTCGCGCAGGCTGATCTCCAGCGGATCAGCAAAAGCGAGCCTAGCGTGGCCGAGATCCTTAAAGCGGACAGCGCCCTTCGCGACTTCATCACAGCCGCGCTCACCCTGTCTCCCTATCTGCGTGACATTGCGAATATCGACACCGCGATCCTTTCCGCCGCGATTTCGGAACCTCTGGAACCCGAGATCGAAGCGCTGATCGCTGAAGCGAGGGTCTGCTGGAAGCCGGGAGCAACTGGTGTGTTGCCGACCGAAGCCGACGTGATGAGCCGTTTGCGGATCATCAAGCGCAAAGTCGCGTTTCTTGTCGCCCTCGCGGATCTCGCCCGGATATTCGACGGTCGGGTGACCACCGCGTGGCTGAGCCGGCTTGCGGAGGCGTCAGTTGCTGCGGCGATCGACCACCTCCTGCTCGCGGCTCACGAAAGCCGCAAGGTCACGCTCAAGGATGTCGCCGCTCCGAGTGAGGGGTCAGGGGTAATCGTCCTTGGCATGGGCAAGCTTGGAGCCTCTGAGCTCAACTATTCCTCCGATATCGATCTGGTCGTGTTCTTCGACGAACAGGCAGGGATCGTCCCGGATCCCGACGACGCGATCGAGATCTTCCCGCGATTGATGCGACGGCTGGTAAGGATCATGCAGGAGCGCACAGCGGATGGATACGTCTTCCGCACCGACCTGCGACTGCGGCCTGATCCAGGCTCAACGCCGCTTGCAATCCCAGTCGACGCGGCGATGATCTATTACGAGGGCAGGGGGCAGAACTGGGAACGCGCCGCCTTCATCAAGGCGCGCGCCGTGGCTGGCGATATCCAGGCGGGCGAGCAGTTTCTACGCGGGCTCGTTCCATTCGTCTTTCGCAAATATCTCGATTATGCGGCCATCGCCGATATCCATTCGATCAAACGGCAGATTCATGCTCACAAGGGGCATGGCGCGATCGCGGTGAAGGGGCACAATGTCAAGCTCGGTCGCGGTGGAATCCGAGAGATCGAGTTTTTCGCGCAGACGCAACAGCTGATCGCCGGTGGCCGGATGGTGGCGCTGCGTTGCCGTGGCACCGAAGAGACGCTGGCTGAGCTGACAAAGGCTAAATGGATCGATGAGGACACGCGCGACGAACTGACCGAGGCCTACTGGTTCCTTCGTGACGTTGAGCATCGGATTCAGATGGTGCACGACGAACAGACGCATCTCCTCCCTGAGAGCGAGACTGATCTGAAGCGCATCGCCTTCATGATGGGGTTCGACGATACGCCGAGTTTCGCCGCCCGCTTGGTTGAGGTCTTCAAGACGGTCGAGCGGCGTTATGCGCGCTTGTTCGAACAGGAGACCAAGCTTTCCACGGAAACCGGCAATCTGGTTTTCACCGGCCAGGGTGATGATCCCGATACGCTGAAGACACTACGCAATCTAGGCTTCGAACGACCGTCCGACATCTCCCGGGTTATCCGCACATGGCACTATGGTCGCTACAAGGCGACGCAGTCCGTTGAGGCGCGTGAGCGGTTGACGGAACTAACTCCGCAATTGCTCCGCGTATTCGGCGAAAGTAAACGCGCCGATGAGGCGATCCTGCGCTTCGACAGCTTTCTCTCGGGCCTACCCGCAGGTATTCAGCTGTTTTCCCTCCTCGGCAGCAACCCTGCGCTGTTGTCGCTCATCGTCAACATCATGTCCTCGGCTCCGAAGCTGGCGGAAGTGATTGCCGCCAAGCCACATGTCTTCGACGGCATGCTCGATCCTGGTCTGATGGCGGAACTGCCGACGCGCGCCTACCTTGCCGAACGCATCCGCAGCTTCCTCGCGCCCGCGCGATACTATGAAGAGGTGCTCGATCGGCTGCGCATCTTTGCCGACGAACAGCGTTTTCTCATAGGCATCCGGCTGCTAACCGGTGCGATCCGGGGCGCCATGGCTGGCCGCGCCTTCACGCATCTCGCCGATCTCGTTGTCGAAGCGGCGCTCGATGCCGTTATGAAGGAGATCAGGACGGCTCACGGCGATTTTCCGGGCGGCCGCGTGGCGGTCGTCGGCATGGGCAAACTTGGCAGCTTCGAGCTGACCGCCGGTTCTGACATCGATATTATCCTGCTCTATGACTACGACGATGAGGCGGCCGAATCCACAGGCCCCAAGCCGCTCGATGCAACCCGCTATTTTACGCGTGTGACCCAGCGGTTGATCTCGGCGCTGTCTGCACCGATGGCCGAGGGTGTACTCTATGAGGTCGACATGCGCCTCAGGCCGTCGGGAAACAAGGGGCCCGTTGCTACCCGCATCAAGTCGTTCGAAAAATATCAGCGGGAAGAGGCGTGGACCTGGGAACACATGGCGCTGACCCGGGCCCGCCTCGTGTGCGGTGACAGGGAACTCATCAGCGAAGCCGAACGGATTATCGCTGACGTGCTGCTTTCCAAGACCGACGCGCAGAAAATCGCCAAGGACGTATCCGAAATGCGGGCCTTAATCGAGCAGGAAAAGCCGCCGGCGAGTATCTGGGATCTGAAGCTTATTCCGGGGGGGCTGATCGACATCGAATTCATCGCGCAATATCTGCGGCTGGTGGCCTCCACGAGCGGCATCGCTATTGAGGACGATGATTTCAATACGGCGGGACAAGTGAAGCTCATCGGCGCTGAGCTGATGGACCGCGATGACATGGAACTCTGTCTCGCGGCGCTTTCGCTCTACACGGATATTTCGCAGCTCATCCGGCTCTGCATCGACGGCCTGTTCGACCCGAAGGAGGCACCGGCCGGGCTCATTGATCTTGTCGCCCGGGCAGGCGATTGCCCTGATATCAAGACGCTGGAGGGAGAGATCAAACGGCTCTCGAAAGCCGTCAGGAAGATATTCCAGACGGTGGTGAAGTCTTAGCGGCCGTCATTCGGGATGTGCAGGGAAATGACGGTGCCGATGGCTTCGCGCGACCGAATTTTCATCTTGCCCCCGTGCAGCGTCGTCAGCGACCGCGAGATCGCAAGGCCGAGGCCAGAGCCGCCTTTGCTCTTCGCGTACTGGTTTTGCACCTGCTCGAAAGGCTGGCCGATCTTGCCGAGTGCGGCGCGGGGGATGCCGATGCCGGTGTCTGCGATGGTCAGCATGACACCGCTGTTGGTGCGGCGCGTCCGCACGGCGATGCGACCACCTTCGTTGGTGAACTTCACTGCGTTGGAAAGCAGGTTAAGCAGGATCTGCTTCATGGCGCGGCGATCGGCGGTCAGGCGCATGCCATCACAAATGCGTTGTTCCACGAAGATGTTCTTCTGTGCGGCAGGGATTGCTGTGAAACGAAGGCTTTCCTCGATCAGCGGCGCAAGATCGATCGTTTCGCACTCGAGCTTCATATGGCCGGCTTCGATCTTCGACATGTCGAGAATGTCGCTGATGACGTTGAGAAGATGCTTGCCGCTATCATGGATGTCGCGTGCATATTCATTATACTTGGACGAGCCGAGCGGGCCGAACATCTGGTCCTGAAGAATTTCGGAGAAGCCGAGGATGGCGTTGAGCGGCGTGCGAAGCTCGTGGGACATGTTTGCCAGGAACTCGCTTTTTGCGCGGTTGGCCGCTTCGGCGCGTTCCTTCTCGACCAGATAGTTGGAGTTCGCGACAGAGAGCGCGGCTTTCTGGCTTTCCAGAGTCTGGCGGGACGAGGAAAGGTCACCGATCGTTGCCATCAGTCGGCGTTCGGAGTCGCGCAGGCGCTCCTGATTGCGCTTCAATAGCGTGATATCGGTGCCGACCGAAACCATGCCGCCGTCGCGTGTACGGCGCTCGTTGATCTGCAGCCAGCGTTCGTCGGCAAGCTGCACTTCGGTCGTCCGCGAGTAGCCGGAGCCATCCGCATCGGCGATCCGGCGTTCGATCACCGGACGCGCGGCGGCGGCGTTCACGACGCTGCGTTCGGTGCCGGGAACCAGGACGCTATCGGGGAGGCCATACGCCTGCTGGAAGTGCGCGTTGCACATGACGAGGCGGTCGTTCTTGTCCCAGAGAACGAAAGCTTCCGATGTGCACTCGATGGCGTCCGCCAGCCGCTGATCGGCCTCGGCATAACGCTGCGCGAGACGATGCTGCTCGGTCACGTCCATCGCAATGCCGATCATGTGGACGCGGCCGGAATTGGTGCGGATCACTTGGGCGCGGGCGCGCATCCAGACGTAATGACCGCCGGCGTGCCGCATGCGGAAGATCTGGTCGACCTGACCGGCATCGCCGCGAGCAATCGACCGGGCGATTTCGTAGACGCCGCCGTCATCCGGATGCATCAGGCGGGCTGCGTCGCTGAAGCACATCGTTCGGTCCGAGCCGGGAAGGCCAAGCATCTCGTACATCGAGCGCGACCAGTAGAACTCGCGGCGGTCGAAATCGAAGTCCCAAAGCCCGCAGCGGCCGCGAGACAGTGCCGTCTCGACGCGGAGATTCGACTCCAGAAAGATGTCGTCGGCGTCGCGGGCACGCTTCACCTGCATGTAGTAAGCGTAGAGAATGACGAGCAGGATCGAGGAGATACCGGCAAAGAGCGTTACGTTGAGCGTAACCTCGTCTCTCCAGAGCTTGCCGATCCGTTCAAGCGACGTGGCGGCGATCACATAGCCCCCGGAGTTTCCGATGAGGGTGATTTCCGCATAGTGCGGAAGCCCGCTGATCGTTGTCTCGATCACGCCGGCGCGATCGCCGAACCGGCGAACTGCCGAGACTTCGGAGAAGAAATCACCGACGCTGGCACCGAGGTAAGCCGAGCCGGCGGCGGTTGCGGCAAACACCTTACCGCTTGGCTGAACCAGCAGCACGAAGGCGTCATCGTCCAGCCGGTCCTGCGGCAGGAAACGTGCTAGGTGCGCCTGCGCCTGCATCACATCCGCAGTTTCGAATATATGGTTGGCGTCGGCGAAAGCCGCAGCAGCGGTTGCGGCGGCAAGCGCTGTAGAATGGCGGGCGGCGGCTTCCGTGCGCCCGTATTCGGAAACCATTCCGAAGAAGTGCGATGCCGCTACAACCGTAAGGAAGGCTACGATCAGGATCGGAATAATTCGCTTCAGGACGATTTCGACCTGCGACAGGTTGCGCGAGGACGAGGAGGAAACGGTGGAGCGTCGAGCTGAAAAGCTGTCCCGCCAGGCCAGGAGGCCGTCGAAATCGACACGCAGCCGTCCCTCGGCTGCGGTTGCCCGCCGCACGTTCATCATCTCTTCAGCCTTGATCCCTCGTGTGATTCGCAGCGCCGCTCGCTGGAACTAACTCAATGAATCACTGGTGATTCGCCTTGTCCAGAGGAAAAGGTAAAAATTTGTTAACTGATTCAAGATGCTGAATTTTCTATAGCGGCCAGATTGCCGCTGCGAGCGTCGCAGCGGCAGCCGACGGCAAATCATCCCTTGAGGGTGCGCTCGACGATGTCGCGAACGTCGGTCGAGAGCTCCGCGGTCCGTTCAATTTCCAACAGGGCGGCGCGGGCGTGATCCTGTCGAACTGGCTCCAGAGAGCGCCAGGAACGCATCGATGTCAGGATGCGGGCCGCCAACTGAGGGTTGCGCCGGTCGATGTCGAGGATCTCACGGGCTAGGAATGCGTAGCCTTCGCCGTCGGCCCGGCCAAAGCCCGTTGGATTGGCAAAGGCAAAGGTGCCGATCAACGAGCGGACGCGGTTGGGATTGGTCCTCTTGAACAGCGGGTTCTCCGTCAGCTTTTGCACTCGGTCGAGCGTGTCGGCACCCGGTATGGTGGCCTGGACGGAAAACCATTTGTCGACCACCAGTGCGTTCTCTGAAAAGCGATCCTTGAAGGCCGACAGCGCTTCGGCAGCTTCCGGGCTGTCCGTAAAGCGATGCGCAAGAAGCGTCAATGCATGCAACAGATCCGTCATGTTGTTAGCAGCATCGAAAGCAGTCTTCGCGCGTGCCGGTGAGCTTTCGGCATATGACAGGTAGGTCAGCGCGGCGTTGCGCAAAGCGCGGCGACCGGCACTGGTCGCGTCTGGGCCGAAGGCACCCGGCGTTGTCATGGAGTCATAGAGCGCGAGGAACGTATCACGTCCGGCGTCAGCGACTTGCTTCATCACCGCCTGGCGCCCGGCATGGATCGCATCCGGATCGTTGTTGCCTCCAAGCTCGCGGGCGATATCGGCTTCGCTCGGCAGGGCCAGGGCCTGGGCGCGGAAGGCCGGCTCAAGGCTTTCGTCGGCGGCTGCGGCGACGAGCGTGTCGATGAAGGTTGTTTCGGAACTGACTGACTTTCCTTCTCGGGCATCACGTGCGGCGTTGAGCAGGTTCGGAAGCGCAAGACCAGTCAGGGCCTGCCAGCGCGCGAAATGGTCCGTCTCGTAGCGGGCAAGCAGCGCCAAATCGGCAGGCGACTGATCGAAATGGAGATTGATAGGCGCCGAGAAGCTGCGATTGATCGAGACTACAGGCCGCGTCTTGATGTCGTGGAATACTGCCGTTTGCGTACGCTCTGTGAGATGCAGGACGCTGCCGGTATATTCCGCACCGTCGACGGAAGTCGGCGTGATCGCCGCTCCGTCCTCAGCGAAGAGCTGCAAGCTCAACGGGATGTGCATCGGCTTCTTGTCGGACTGACCGGGCGTCGCCGGGATCATCTGCTCCAGCGAAAGGCTGAAAGTCTTCGCGACCGCATCATAGGCGCCCGATACCGTGACGAGCGGCGTGCCGGCCTGATGGTACCAGAGCGAGAACTGCGTGAGGTCGCGCCCGCTGGCGTTCTCGAAGCATTTGACGAAGTCCTCAATCGTCACGGCTTGGCCGTCGTGCCGGTCGAAATAGAGGTCCATACCCTGCTTGAAGGTGTCCCTGCCCAGCAGCGTCGCGATCATGCGCGTGACTTCGCTGCCCTTCTCGTAAACAGTGGTAGTGTAGAAGTTGTTGATCTCGCGATACTTCGTGGGCCGCACCGGATGAGCGAGCGGACCCGCATCCTCCGGGAACTGCTCGGATTTCAGGTGGCGGACCTCCGCGATGCGCTTGACGGGGCGTGAGCGCTGGTCGGCCGAGAATTCGTGATCGCGATAGACGGTCAGTCCTTCCTTCAGGCACAGCTGGAACCAGTCACGGCAGGTGATGCGGTTGCCGGTCCAGTTGTGGAAATATTCGTGGGCGATGATCGCTTCGATGTTGGCATAGTCCCCGTCGGTGGCCGTTTCCGGATCGGCCAGGACGTACTTGTCGTTGAAGACGTTGAGACCTTTGTTCTCCATGGCGCCCATGTTGAAATCGGAGACGGCGACGATCATGAAGATGTCGAGATCATATTCGCGTCCGAAGACCTCCTCGTCCCACTTCATAGAGCGCTTCAATGCGTCCATTGCGTAGGCGGCGCGCGGCTCCTTGCCGTGCTCGACATAGATTTTCAGGGCTACATCGCGGCCGGACATCGTCGTGAATGTGTCTTCGATGACACCGAGATCGCCAGCGACCAGTGCGAATAGATAGCTTGGCTTGGGGTGCGGATCGAACCAGGCGGCAAAGTGCTTACCTTCGCCATAGCCGGCGCCACCGAGGAAATTGCCGTTCGACAGCAGCAGCGGATTGGCGGCCTTGTCGGCAATGATGTTGACGGTGAACGGCGCGAGCACGTCGGGGCGGTCGGGAAAATAGGTGATGCGCCGGAACCCTTCGGCTTCGCACTGGGTGCAATAGATACCGCCGGTGCGATAGAGACCCATCAGTTGGGTATTGGCCTCGGGGTTGATGATCGTGGTGATCGTCAGTTCGAAGGGCTCGGATGCCGGTAGGGCGCGGACGGTCAGACTTTCAGGCGTGACAGTGTATTGATCTGCCGGCATTTCCATCTGGTCGAACAGCAGCCCGGAGAGCGTCAACTCATCACCGTCGAGTACCAGCGGCGCCTTGGGATCGACGCCTTCTCGGCGATGGAAAATCAGTCGCGCCTCAACCTTGGTTTCAGTGGGATCGAGTTCGAAGGTAAGATCCACGCGTTCCAGAACGAAGTCGGTGGGCTGGTAGTCTGCCAGATTGATGACCTGGCCGGTATCTGTACGCATGGTGTTCCCTGAAGGCCTTGAGCGGGTGAGTGCTTCGTATGCAGAGTAAGTACTCCGCCACAAATTTTGACGGGCATGATTACATTAAAGTCTGAACCAAACTTAAAGCGAAATCGCGGCAAAGGAAGATTTGAAGGCCCTGGAACCGGCTATATTTGGGCGAATCGACAAACGGGATTTGAGGTCACTACGGGTGCGAGCGCGGCGTCGCAGGGCATTGGCTTCATGGGAGGTTCGCAAGTTTTCCAATTTTCTGTCTGTTCATTCAATGCGACGGCTGTCACAGTCTCGGTGCGTCGAGTCTGGCGCGTCCTCCTGCATCAAAATAGCAATCCAAGAGTTCAAGACATGCGATCGGCTATCGGAAACCCGATGAGGGGCATTGCGTTCAAGGTCGGTTCGGTCATCGTCTTCCTGGCAATGCAGACCTTCATCAAGCTTGCCGGCAGCGACATCCAACCGGGGCAGGTGACCTTCTGCCGTTCGTTTTTCGCGCTGTTTCCGATCATGGGATACCTCGCCTATCAAGGGCAGTTGCGGTCGGCGTTCTACACGGCCAATCCTATAGGACATTTGAAGCGGGGAACGCTCGGCATCATATCGATGGGGCTAGGGTTTTACGGGCTGTTGCACCTGCCACTGCCGGAAGCGATTGCACTCGGCTATGCAATGCCGCTGGTCGCGGTGATTTTTGCGGCGCTGTTTCTCGGGGAGACTGTCCGAATTTACCGCTGGAGCGCAGTGCTTTTCGGTATGGTAGGCGTGGCCATCATATCTTGGCCGAAGCTCACGCTCTTTCGCGAGGGGGGCATTCACGCCGAACAGGCGATCGGGGCGATCACCGTACTGCTGGCCTCGGTACTCGGCGGCATGGCGATGATTCAGGTGCGGCGATTGGTCGAGGAAGAAAAAACGGCAACAATCGTTCTCTATTTTTCGATCACGGCCACGGTATTCTCACTCGTAACGGTTCCGTTCGGCTGGCAGGTTCTTGATATGAGGCCGCAATTGTTTCTCGTTGCGGCCGGCTTTTGCGGTGGCATAGCGCAGATCCTGCTGACCGAGAGCTATCGGCATGCGGACGTCTCGACGGTTGCGCCATTTGAGTACACATCAATCGTCATCGGCGGCGTTGTTGCCTATTTTGTCTTTGGTGATGTGCCGAGTGGCGCCACGCTGCTTGGCACGGCGATTGTCGTCGCTGCGGGGATATTCATCATCTACCGCGAACACCAGCTCAATCTGGAGCGGCGGGCGGCGCGGCAAGCCGGTTCATGAGGACAGCTTCGTCTCAGCATTGCGGCCGCCGAGATGAGATTTTCTCGCCATGCGCGAGAAATTCAACGAAATAGTGAACGCTATTCGAACGCTTATCGTGCGTTATGAACTTGACGAAGCTTCATTTATTCGCGAATGCGCATGTTACGAATTGACCGTCCCGCCTTGTCCTGAGCAGTGACGACGTCGAATGAGCATGCGTCGGGAGAGAAATGCCTTTCAGTGCAGAAGACTTGGTCGCGAACCCGAAATTCATTGACGCCATCCGCTTTCACGCGGGGCGCATGCGCGGCATGTTCGACGCCGGTCCGCGAGTGGCGCGACTGCTCGCGTCCCAGCAGCGCTGGTTGCTGACGCAAACTGCTTACGCCCTTGCAATGGAGCGAGATCCTGCGGACTCGACGTCTGGCTTTACCGCTGTCCGGCTGACGCGCGAGATCACCTCCCGCAAGGTAGCGAGCCGTAACACCGTGTTGAGCTTCATCGACGAACTCTTCACGTACCGCTTCATCGCCTACGAGCCTGGTGCGGAGCGACGGCGGCCCCGCCAGTTCGAGCCGGCGGAAATCAGTCATCAGGCAATGTTTGGGTGGCTGCTATCGAACCTGGGGGGGCTTGATCTGCTCGATGGTGGGAGCCGGGTGGCGCATGTTGAAGCCCGTCCGGAATTGATTCGGATTCTTCAGCCGCGGATCGCGCGCAACTGCCTTCAGGATCCGCGATGGAGGGAGCCCGCGGAGCATGTGGCGCTTTTCCTGTGGAACGATGCTGGCGGGCTGATCGTCGACCACTTTGTTTCACGTATCGATCCGACGGGAGATGATACGGAGCGTTTGGTCATTGGTCATGTTGACAGCCGCGCCCTGGCAGCCGATTTCCTGATCTCGCGCACGCACCTGCAGCGACTTCTTGCCAAGGCAGCGCAGCAGGGATGCCTCGGATGGGAGGCTGGCGCCAAAAGGCCCGTGCTTTGGATCTCGCGCTCGTTCCTGGAGCAGTACAGCCAGTGGCAGGCCATCAAGTTCGCGTATGTCGATGAGGCGTTCCACTGGGCGACGCAGTAGACACAACAAGCCGCGACCTGCTGCGAAGGGCTAACGAAAAGCCTCGTCGTCAGACAGCAGTGCACGAGGCCAGCAGATGCCAGCCTCGACCTTAGTACTGCTGAAAATCCGCAAAGATCGCGGCGGGACGGGCGATGCGTCCGCTCGCACCAGTGCCGCGAGCAACCATTTGCTCGTTTGTGGCAAAGCCGATGCGGCTGTAGCTTTCCGTTGTGCGGCCCTGCTCGGTGGCAAGGCGAAGGGTTTCAAACCCACAGTGGATAGGACGAAAACGTGTAGTCATTGCCTTGGTTCCTGTTGATTCCTCCCAAGACACATTGAAATATTGCACTGCAGCATGAGCTTTTCAATGGATTAGAATGAACAACAGGTATGTGAAAATCGCATGGGTTGTTTCATAAAAGATTTAGATTTGCCTATTTTGAAAGCATATTAGAGTTCGGCAAGCTTGGCGTGAAAAGCTAAAAGATCGTTCCAGGCCAAACGCTTGTTGACTGGTGCCGTCAGTAGATCCTGCGGATGCAGCGTAGCAATCGCAGGGATAGTGCGGTTTTCGGCCGCGATCTCCCGCCATTGTCCGCGCAGCCCGTGAATCGTGTCACTCTCGCCGAAAAACACCCGCGCTGCAAAATTGCCAAGCACGAGAATTGCCTTCGGTGCGGCAAGCGCAATTTGGCGCTCGATGAACGGGCGGCAGATATCCATCTCAGCGGTGGACGCAATGCGATTGCCCGGGGGGCGCCAAGGAATAACCTGCGTCAGCAAGATGGCATCCCGCTGCAAGCCGATCGCCCCGAGCATTTTGTCCAGCAGTTGCCCCGGTCGGCCGGCGAAGGGTTGTCCTTCGCGGTCATCGTCGGCCCCAGGTGCCGAACCGATCACCATGATCCCACTTGTCGCGTCTCCGCTGGCGAAGATCGTCGAGCGGGCGCTGTGCTTGAGATTGCAACCGTTGAATGCCTCGATCGCCGTTTTCAGCTCCGGCAACGAGCGGGCGCTCTCAGCCGCAAAGCGTGCCTGCTGCACGGCCTCGCCGTCGGGAATCGAAGGTTGCGGCCGCGGCGCGGGGCGCTCCGGGGCAGGGGTGCTCTTCTGTGCCGTTTGAGCAGCTGCACGCGGGGAGGCCTCCCGTGATTCTGACTTCGGGGCGGCGGCCGCGTCCCGTCGTGCCGCCTTCATCGCATCGAACTCGGCAAAGCGATCGACAGGTTCCTCCTCAAGCAGCCATTCCACACCGGCTTCCGCATGGAAATGCAGGAGCGCTGCGAGTTCGCCTGGAGAGAGTTCGTTGACGGAGATCATGACCCGACCTTAGCGAAGCCAAGGTGTCAATGAAAGAGCACGCGGGCCGCAAGCCGAGCTATTGCACCGTCCATTGCATGATGTCGTCGCGTTCGCCGATCAGTGCCAGGCCGTGCGCGATGGACAGAAGCTCGCCGCCGGTCTCGATCCGGCCCTTGTCGAAGCGTTCGGTGAAGATGCGGCGCACGGCGGGCACAAACGACGTGCCGCCGGTTAGGAACACCTTGTCGATCATATCAGACGTCGTGTTTGTCTTTTCCAGGACGTCATCGAGCGCACCTTCGATCCTTGCGAGGTCATCCGCAATCCAGCTTTCGAAGTCAGCCCGTCGGATCGCCCGGTGACCACCGCGACCGAGAGGCGCAAAATCAAATGCGGCCTCGTCCGCGGCCGACAGCGCCATCTTCGTCGCCGATACGGCCTGATAGAGCGGATAACCCTCGTCGTGGTCGACTAAATCGATGAAGGTCTCGAGCTTTTCGGGCTCAAGGGCTGTGCGCACCAGCTTCTTCAGATCCTCGAATTCGCGTGATGTCTTGAAGATGGAGAGCTGGTTCCAGCGGCCGAAGCTTGAATAGTAGTTGGTTGGAACTTCAAGGATCTTGTCGAAGCTTTTGAAATGACTCCCCTTGCCGATCTGCGGGGCAACGATGTTGTCGATCATGCGGTAGTCGAAATGATCGCCGGCGATCCCGACACCCGAATGACCGATCGGGGTGGCGGTCAGCTTGCCGGCCACGGTTTCAAACCGGATAAGCGAATAGTCGGTCGTACCGCCGCCGAAGTCGGCAACGAGAACCGTGGCATCGGACTTGAGATTCTGCGCGAAGTAGAATGCGGCAGCGACGGGTTCATACACGTAGTGAACCTCCGGGAAGCCGAAGCGCGATAGCGCCTCGTTGTAGCGCTCGGTCGCCAGCGCAGGATCGGGATTCGCACCGGCGAAATGCACGGGACGACCGGTAACGATGCGTTTGACCTCGGACGGCCAGTTGTCGCCGGCATAGTTGCGCAAGCGCCTGATGAACACCTCCATCAGATCCTCGAAGCTGTGACGCTTCGCATAGATCAGAGTGCCCTGGAACAGTGCGCTTGCCGCAAAGGTCTTGATCGACTGGAGGAACCGACAGTCACCGGGATTGTCGATGAATTGCCGGATTGCCGCGTGGCCGGCCTCGACCTTCAGGGCGGACGCGCCGAGTTGCCGATCCTTCATGAAGGACAGGGCGGTGCGCATGCTGTCGGCACTACCGGCGGCACTGGTGAAGGCCATCGAATGTGTTGTCTGCCCGTCGGCCGTGGCCAATACCGTGTTCGTTGTGCCGAAGTCGAATCCCAGCGCTTGAGCCATGCTCGCACCTCATCTTGCCGATTGTGTTTTGAGATCGGAGGGCAGCCTCCGCAAAGGCGCGAGAATGGCGCGCCCGAATTCAAGGAGGCGCGTGATGACACAGGGGGCGTCGTTATTCAAGGCTTGAAACGAAAAATGCTGCGGGCGCCATTGGCGCCCGCATTTCTGTTACTCGGCGGCTAACGCCTGAGGTATCTCTTCCTCGTGCTCGGTCCTCTTCTTGCCTCCGAAGCTCAGCAGCCAATCGTTGAGCCTGCCCATTTCGACGAAGATGACGGGGGTGATGAACAGCGTCAGTGCTTGCGACACTATAAGACCGCCGACGACGGCAATGCCGAGCGGCTGACGCAGTTCAGAGCTTGCGCCGGTCCCCAGCGCGATCGGAAGCGCGCCGAGGAGGGCGCAGAAGGTCGTCATCATGATCGGCCGGAAACGTCTTACGCAGGCTTCGTGGATCGCCTCCGATGGCGACATGCCGTTACCGGAACGCAGGTTCTCAAGCGCCACGTCGATCATCATGATCGCGTTCTTCTTGACGATGCCGATCAGCATTAAGAGGCCGATGAGCGCGATGATCGAAAGATCGAAGCCCATCACCTTCAGCGCCAGCAACGCGCCGAGTGCCGCAGCCGGTAGGCCGGAAAGGATCGTCAACGGGTGGATGAAACTCTCGTAGAGGACACCCAACACAACGTAGATCGTCAGTACCGCCGCCAAGATCAGCAGCGGGGTGTTGCCCTGGGACTGCTGGAATATCTGCGCGGTGCCGCCATAGGACGTGAAGACGTCTGCTGGCATGTTGATATCCTTCTTGATCTGGTCGATCGCAGCTGTGGCGTCGCCGAGCGCTTCGCCCGCCGGCAGGTTGAAGGAGATGGTCGTCGAGACCAGTTGACCGGTCTGGTTGATCGTCACCGGCCCCGTCGTGCGCTGCACCTTCGCGAAGTTCGACAGGGGAACCAGAGCGCCGCTGTCGGAAGCGACGCGGATTTCCTGAAGCTTCTGATCGTCCCACGGCTTACTCGTGTCGTATTCCACGATCACGTCATAACTGTCGCCGGTCGATTGGATCTGGGCGGCGGTGTATCCGCCAAACGATTCCTGCAGGGTCGTCCGCAATTGCCCATCGGTAATGCCGAAGGCCGCCGCCTTCTCCGTATCGACAACGATATTGGCTTGCAGTGCGTTGTTCTGCGCGTCCGAAGCGACGTCAGTGAAACGCGGATCGGCATGCATCGCCTGCTGGATCTTGTTCGCCCAAACATTTGTCTGATCAGCGCTGAGCGCCTGAACGACCAGCTGATATTGGCTCGCGGTCTGGCGACCGCCGAAGCGGAGGCTCTGCTGCGGCGTTATATACGCCTGAAGGCCGGGGATCTTCCCGATGCTCGCCCTCAATTCCCGCAGTGTCTGGTCAAGCGGCGGACGCTGATCCTTGTCCTTGAGCTCGACGTACATGGTGCCGTTGTTGAGTGGACTGCGCGCATTGCCGCCGACGATCGACATGACATGGTTGACGGCAGGGTTTTGTTTCACAAGTTCCGCCGCCTGGTTCTGCAGTGCCTGCATCGCGGGATAGGAGATATCCTGACGAGCGCGCGTCGAGATGTTCAGGCGACCGATGTCTTCGGTAGGGAAGAAGCTCGATGGCAGCGTCATGAAGAGATAGACGGTCAGGCCGATCGACGCCACGAACAGGGTGAGGATGGCGGGACGATGCTTCAGGCACCAACCGACCGCTCGCTCGTAGCCTCTGAGGGTTCGTTCAAAGCCGGCATCGAACCAGCGGATGAAGAAGGGCGGCCGATCGTGGCCGCTGCCTAGCCGCGACGCCAGCATCGGTGTCACCGTGAGCGAAACGATTGCAGAGGCAACAATCGCGATTGCAACGACCATACCGAACTCATTGAAGATACGGCCGACGACGCCGCCCATCAACAGGATCGGGATAAAGACGGCTATCAGGGACACCGACATCGAAATGATGGTGTAGCTGACTTCGCCGGCACCTTTGATCGCCGCGTCGAGAACCGGCATGCCTTCCTCGACATGCCGGAGGATATTTTCCAACATGACGATTGCGTCATCGACGACGAGGCCGACCGCAAGCGTCAATCCGAGCAGCGAAATGTTGTCGATGCTGTATCCGAGCACGTACATCATGCCGAAGGTGGAAATCAGCGACAGCGGCACGGCGAGCCCGGGAATGATCGTCGCCGTCAGATGGCCTGTGAAGAGGTAGATGACCAGGACGACGAGGCCGATCGTCAGCATCAGCGTGAACTTCACGTCGCTGATCGCATCTTTGATCGGCTGGGCGGAGTCGTTCATGACCTTTGTTGAAACAGAGGCGGGAATCTCTGCGTGCAGACCCGGCAGCTTCGCTCGGATTGCGTCAACGACCTCCACGGTATTGGCATCGGGCTGGCGTTGAATGGCGAGGATGATGCTGCGGTTGCCGTCATACCAGCTGCCGGTATTTTGGTTCTCGACGCTGTCTTGTACGTCGGCGACATCGCCGAGGTGGATCGGCGCGCCGTTCGGGTTGGCAATGACGAGTGTCCTGAATTCATCGGCATTGGTCCGCTGAGTATTCGCATTGATCGTCATGCTCTGTGTATCGTTTTGCAGAGAGCCGACAGGAACCTGACTGTTGGCCGCGACCAGCGCCTTGTTGACGGTATCGATACCGATGCCGCGGTTGAGAAGCTTGTTGGGATCGACTTCAACTCGCACCGCGTAGGTTTGCGCGCCGAAAACCGAAACCTCAGCGACGCCGGGAAGCGTCGAAAGGGACGGGGAGATGATGTCCTCGGCGATCTCGTCGAGCTTGCTACGGGGCATGGTGTCGCTCTGCACCGCAAGCAACATGACCGGCGCGTCGGCGGGGTTCGTTTTCCGATAGCTCGGCGGAGTCGTCATGTTATCCGGTAGTTGGCGGGTCGCGTGCGAGATTGCCGCTTGAACGTCTGCCGCCGCGGCATCGATGTTGCGGTTGAGGTCGAACTGCAGAACGATGCTGGTGTTGCCGAGCGAGTTGGTGGCACTGATTTCGCTGATGCCGGGAATGGTCTGGAACTGCTTGATCAGCGGCGTGGCGACCGACGTTGCCATCGTCTGCGGCGAAGCGCCGGTCAGCGCCGCCGACACATTGATCGTCGGGAAATCGACCTGCGGCAGTGCTGCCACCGGCACGAGCTGATAGCCGGCAAGGCCGGCAAGCACGACGCCGATGGCAATCAGCGTCGTTGCGACAGGACGTCGGATACAGAAATTCGGTATCATTCTTCCGTGCCCGCTGTAATGATTTCGGTCTTGCCTGCGGCTTGATCAGCCGAAGCAACGTTCAATGCCTTGTCGTCGAATTGTTCCTTGACCGGCTGCTGATCGACGAGCTGCGCCTGTCCTTCGATGATGACGTGGTCGCCTTCCGAGAGGCCATCCGAGATTGCCGTGAAGCCGCCGTTTGCTCGCGCCACGGTAACAGGCGTCACGCGTGCCTTCCCATCGCGGGCGACAATTGCGAAGAAGCCGTCAGCACCGGGGCTCACCGCAACGGTCGGGACTACGACCTGCTGTTCGTTGTTGTTGAAGTGGACCACAATGTTGACTGACTGTCCGGGCCACAGCGCACCGGAAGCATTCTCGAACTTTGCCTTGGCAAGGATAGTGCCAGATGCCGGATCCACGGTGTTGTCGTAGAAGCTGATATGGCCCTGGCGCGGTTTTGCCTTGTCGGACTGGGGAACTGTGCTGACGTCCACTGGCCCTGCGGCGAGGGCAAGCTTCAGTTGCCGGAGGTCGCGCTCCTGCAGGTGGAACTTCACATAGATCGGATCATATTTTGCGATTGTTACGATCGCCGAGCCGGCGTTCACGAAGGCGCCAGGGCTTACCGAGATATCGCCGAGGCGCCCGTCGAACGGAGCGCGGATATCCGTATGCTCCAGCATTACCTGATCGGCGGCCAGTCCTGCTTTGTCGGCCTCGACGGTAGCCGCTGCCGTGTCGCGTGCCGCCTTTGCCTGATCATAGCTCTGCTGCGTGCCGGCCTTTGACGTCAGCAAGTCGTTGGCGCGTGCCAGCGCGGTTTCAGATTCCGCCAGGGTTGCCTGGTCACGGACGACCATGGCGCTGTCCTTGTCGACCGTTGCCTGGGCGGTGCGGGCATCAAGCTCGACGATCAGATCTCCCTGTTTGACGGTGGCTCCATCCGACGCGAGGATCTTTGTAACGATGCCCTGTTCCTGGGCGGCGATCGTCGTGTTGTCATCCGCGTCGGCCCAGCCAGAAGCCGTTACGTCCCGGGGCAGGGTAGTCTTCACCGCTGCGACCGTCTTGACCAATGTTGGTCCGCCGTTGCGATTGCGGCCTTTGCCGCCGTTCTTCTGATCACCGGACTTCTGCGATGCATCGCCTGTCGTTTGGCGACCACCATCGGCGGTATCGGCCTGTTGTGACTTGGGTAAAAATTGCGAAAGATAAGGGATGCGCTCCCTGTATTGCCATGCGCCGACGCTGGCAGCAGCGAGGATGCAGACCGTGACAAATAGTTTCTTCATAAGCGAGACCGGGTTGGGGCAAATTGCGCGGAAATCGAGGCTCTATTGAACCACGCTTATTACGGCGCAAAAAAGACACAATTGCCGAACCGACCATCACTAAGTGGTTATAATGGCTTAAATTTTTGTAATGAAAGAATGTGCTGAATGACATTTATTGAGCATCGGCGATGTGCTGCTGCCCGCACTTTTGCAATTTCCTCTTTTCGATCAGACGGATCGCGCCGCCCCACCATCGCAGCGCACAAGACTGCCGGTGATGTAACTCGCCTGCTGGCTGCAGAGGAAAGCGGCGGTTGCCGCAAACTCTTCGACCGTTCCGTAGCGGCCGACGGGAATCGCAGCTTGCTTTACGGCGCGGATTTCTTCGAGGCTTTTGCCGGTCCGTTTGGCGGCGGCTCCATCGAGGTCATCGGTCCGGCTAGTCAGAATGCTCCCGGGAAGTAGGAGATTCGATGTGATTCCAAAGCGCGCGACCTCTGTTGCCAGCGTTTTGCTCCAGCCGGCGAGGGCGGGGCGTAGGGTGTTTGAAAGGGCCAGATTGCCAATGGGCTCAATGACACCCGATGATGCGACGGTAAGGATACGTCCCCAGCCCTGTTCCTTCATGGATGGCAAAAGCACATTGGTGAGGGTAACGACCCGCAGAACCATCGAAAAGAAATAGGTTTCCAGCTTCTCGGACGTCATCTCCTGCGTCGTCCCCGGAGTTGGGCCGCCGGTGTTGTTGACTAGAATATCGACCCCGCCAAGCTTGGCTTGTACCGCGGCGGTCACTGTTTCCACGAAATTCTCATCGGAAAGGTCAGCCCAGATCCAATCGGCCTTGCCGTTTCCTTCAGCATTGATGGCGCGGCAGTTCGCCTCCAGCGTCTCGCCGCTGCGGCCACACAGGAGAACGTGTGCCCCCTCACGCGCCAAAGCCACGGCGATGCCATGACCCAATCCGCGCGACGACGCCAGCACCAGCGCGCGTCTACCCTTGATGCCGAGATCCATGCCAAATTCCTCCAATCGTTCCTCTCTCTATACGGCGCTGCGACTGGAGACGAAAGCGGTGTCCGTCTTTTGTTTATCATTTGACGTTTACGTAAACGGCATATAATTATTTGGTCCTAGAAATGCTGTTGCGCGAATTGGGGGATTCGCTGTCGTTTCCCGGCTCGACAATACGCCCCTGTTTTGACAAGAGATAACCCCATCACGGGGAATATGGTCGCAATGTCGGCCAAGCGGAGATGGATGCATGACCGATACGACTGAGCTGCCCGAACGCGAAAGCATGGAATTCGACGTGGTGATCGTCGGTGGTGGTCCTGCGGGGTTGTCGGCTGCGATCCGTCTGAAGCAGGTCAATCCGGAGCTGTCGGTCGTGGTGCTCGAAAAGGGTGCCGAGGTCGGCGCGCACATTCTGTCGGGTGCCGTGGTCGATCCTATCGGCATCGATCGTCTGCTGCCCGGCTGGCGCAACGAAGCCGGCCATCCGTTCAAGACCGAGGTGACAGACGACCACTTCCTAGTGCTCGGTCCGGCCGGCTCTGTGCGTCTGCCGAACATCCTGATGCCGCCGCTGATGAGCAACCATGGGAACTATATCGTCTCGCTTGGCAACGTCTGTCGCTGGCTCGCCACCAAGGCCGAAGAACTCGGCGTCGAAATCTATCCGGGCTTCGCCGCAACCGAAGTCCTCTACAATGACGAAGGTGCGGTGATCGGCGTCGCCACCGGCGACATGGGCGTCGAGAAGAACGGCGAGCCCGGCCCGAACTATACCCGCGGCATGGCACTGCTCGGCAAGTACGTGCTGATCGGGGAAGGCGTGCGCGGTTCGCTCGCCAAGCAGCTAATCGCCAAGTTCGATCTGTCGAGGGATCGTGAGCCGCAGAAGTTCGGCATCGGCATCAAGGAACTCTGGCAGGTGAAGCCTGAGCACCACAAGCAGGGTCTCGTGCAGCACTCCTTCGGTTGGCCGCTCGGCATGAAGACCGGTGGTGGCTCCTTCCTTTATCATCTGGAAGACAATCTCGTTGCCGTCGGTTTCGTCGTCCATCTGAACTACAAGAACCCCTACCTCTATCCCTTCGAGGAGTTCCAGCGCTTCAAGACGCATCCTGCCATTCGCACCACTTTCGAGGGCGGCAAGCGGCTTTCCTACGGCGCGCGTGCCATCACCGAAGGCGGCTATCAGTCGGTACCGAAGCTCAGCTTCCCTGGCGGAGCGCTGATCGGCTGTTCGGCCGGTTTCGTCAACGTGCCGCGCATCAAGGGCAGCCACAACGCAGTGCTGTCGGGCATGATGGCGGCGGACCGGATCGCGGCCGCGATCGCCGCTGGTCGCGCCAATGATGAAGTGGTCGAGATCGAGAACGACTGGCGTTCAAGCGACATCGGCAAGGACCTGAAGAAGGTGCGTAACGTCAAGCCGCTGTGGTCGAAGTTCGGCACGGCGGTCGGCGTCGCCCTCGGCGGGCTCGACATGTGGACAAACCAGCTCTTCGGTTTGTCGATCTTCGGCACGCTGAAGCACGGAAAGACCGACGCGGCCTCGCTGGAGCCGGCCTCGCAGCACAAGCCGATCGCTTACCCGAAACCCGATGGTGTCCTCACCTTCGATCGTCTCTCCTCGGTGTTCCTGTCGAACACCAATCATGAGGAAGATCAGCCGGTGCATCTGCAGGTAAAGGACATGGCGCTGCAGGTCTCGTCCGAGCACGACATCTATGCCGGTCCCTCGACCCGCTACTGTCCGGCCGGTGTTTACGAGTGGGTGGAGAAGGACGGTAAGGAAACCTTTGTCATCAACGCCCAGAACTGCGTCCACTGCAAAACCTGCGACATCAAGGATCCCAACCAGAACATCAACTGGGTGCCGCCGCAGGGCGGCGAGGGCCCTGTTTACCCGAACATGTGAGAGGCCGGCATGAGCAACGCCTGCATCATACGGCAGGCGCGTCTCGATGAAGTGCCGCGCCTGACGGAGGTCGAAATCGACGCCTTCGCAACGCTGGCGGAGGCGCTTGGCGTGGTCGGGGAAGCGCACACGCTACCGCCGGATGTGCTGCAAGGGTCGCTCGATGCGGGCCTGCTGCTCGTTGCTGTCGATGATGGTGATCGTCCTGTCGGTTTTCTAGCGGCGGAGGAGATCGAAGGTACGCTCTATGTCATCGAACTGGACGTCTGCCGGGAATGGCAGCGTAAGGGAATTGGGCGGCGCTTGATGGGGGCTGCGGTCGAGATCGCCGAGGCGCGCCGGCTGCCGGCTCTCACGCTGACAACGGATCGCTACGTTCCCTTCAATGCTCCCTTCTACGCTTCCCTCGGCTTTACGTTGCCGAAGGTGGAGGCCGTGCCGCAGTTCCTGCAGAAAAAGCTGGATCACGAACTCGCTGTCGGGATGGATCCGGAACGGCGGGTTGCCATGGTTCTTGCGCTTTGAAGCGGCAATCACCAGCGCAAAGAGGCAATGCATTGCCAAAAATGGAGACAGGTCGGCGGAGTGACCGCCGACCCGTGGGCCGAGCTATGGGCGCGAAGCGATGCCGGTCGAGAGTGCCACGCCGAGGCCTGTGATAACGGCAGCTGCAATCTCTGCGATACCGATCTCCTCCCCAAGCAGCATGCCGCCGCCGATCGTTGCGAGCACCGGTGTGATCGCCGTAAAGGCGGCAGCCTGTGTGCCGCCCAGTGCATGAACAGCAAGCCCATAGGCGACAGTCGCAACAAGGCCGGACAGGATGCCTTGGCTCAGGATCTGCAGGCCGACTTCGGTTAACGGAGCGCTGGCGATCGAGGTGCCGAACATGACCGCGAGGCCGACATGGATCAGGAAGGACCAGATGGCGATGAGCGCACTGGCCTGCAGAGCCGTCAGACCGGAGCGGCGGAAGGCATGAGTGTAGCTTGCCCAAAGAATTGCTCCCATCGGCAAGAGGACAAAGCTGCTCCAGGGCAGAGCCGCACCGGCGAGGCTGCAGACCAGCAAGATGGCCACGCCCGCAACGATTGCGACAAGACCGAGTGCACGCATGGGGTCCGGCCGTTCCCGGAAGACAAGGACGCCAATGAGCGCGGTGGCGAGCGGCATCGAGCCGCCGAGCAGGATACCGGCAGCCGAAGCCGGCGTGGAGTGAATGGCGGACGTGGTCAGCTGGAAGAACGCCGCGCCCGCGCCGGCGACCATCGTGACGAGCAGCCCGACCGGCACGCCCTTCGGCAGCAATCCCGTCTTCAACCAGACAGGCGCGAGTACCAATGCCGGAATGCCGTAGCGGATTAGACCAATATCGATCGTGGTAAGTTGCGTTGCTGCGCTGTGGCGGGTTGCGAGGATCCATGCAGCCCAGATCAGAACCGTGACGACGGCACCGGCATATCCGACCGTCGTCGAGGTGGCCTTTTCGTTGTTGGCAAAGGTTACGGCACTCATCGATGTCTCCCCTCATGATCGTCCGGAGGTGGCCCGGTTGAGAGAAGATTAGGCGGAAATGGTCAGGCATGTCCTTGCTATCTCTGCCCTCAGAAGGTTAGCGTGAGCAACTATCTGCCAAAATTCCATAAGGATTTTATCGAGTATGCCAAATCTGGATAAATTCGATCTGGCGATCCTCAAGTGCCTGCAGGAGGATGCGCGAGCGACCAACGTGGATATTGCCGAAAAGGTCAATCTCTCGCCGTCGCCTTGCCTGCGTCGCATCCGCAACCTCGAAAAGACGGGCGTCATTCGCGGCTACCGCGCCGACATCGATCGCAAGGAAGTCGGCCTCGGCCTGACGGTTTTCGTCGAACTCAAGGTCGCCCATCACAGCCGCGAGAACGCGCAGGCGCAGGAGGCAGCGTTGCTCGCCATCCCGGAAGTGGTTTCCTGCTTTCTGATCTCTGGAACGGCAGATTTCCTGGCGGAGGTCGTGGTCGAGGATCTGGCGGCCTACGAGCGGCTGCTGACCGACACGCTGCTGACCTTGCCGAATGTCAGCGACATCCGCTCGAACTTCGCCATTCGAAGCATGAAAACCCACGGAGCGCTAAAGTTGCCGGAGCCGAAATAAAAACGGGGCCGATCAGGCCCCGCTTCATTCTTACAGCAGCGTCCCGCTGAGGATCAGCAGCGCGACCGAGAAATAGATCACCAGCCCGCTCACATCGACGAGCGTCGCGACGAACGGAGCCGAAGCGCTTGCCGGATCAAGCCGCAGTCTCTGCAGCACGAAGGGCAGCATCGAGCCAGCCAGCGAACCAAAAGTGACGATGCCGATCAATGCAGCGAAGATCGTTACACCGACAAGGACCCAATGCTCGCCGTAGTCATAGAGTCCGATATTCTGCCAGAGCAGAATGCGGACGAAGCCGACGAGGCCAAGGATCGCCCCGAGCACGATGCCGGTCGGCAGTTCGCGCAGCAGCACACGCCACCAGTCGGAGAGCTTGAGCTCCCCGAGCGCCAGCGCCCGGATGATCAGCGACGTTGCCTGCGACCCGCTATTGCCGCCCGAGCTCATGATCAGCGGCACGAACAGGGTCAGCACGATTGCCTTCTCCAGTTCGCCTTCGAAGTGCTGCATGGCGCTTGCCGTCAGCATTTCGCCGAGAAACAAGGCGCAGAGCCAGCCAGCACGCTTGCGGATCATCCCGGCGAAGCCGATCTTCATGTACGGCTTGCCAAGCGCTTCCATGCCGCCGAACTTCTGGGCATCTTCTGTCTGGTCGGCGATCATCGTGTCGATCACGTCGTCGACCGTGACGATGCCGAGCATGTGGCCGTCATCGCTTACGACGGGCAGGGCGAGCAGATTATGCTTGCGGATCAGCCGGGCGACATCTTCCTGCGTCATCAGCGGATCGGCACGCACAACCCCTTCCTTCTGCGCAACAGTCAGCACGGATTCACCGGGATCGCCGGTGATGAGGCGGCGGAGCGTGACGACGCTGGTCAGCACGCGGCTGACGGCATCGAGCACATAGATGGCATAGACCGTCTCGCGCGACCGCTCGACCTTGCGCACATGTTCCAGCGTCTGCTCGACCGTCCAGGTGTCCGGCACGCTGACGAACTCCGTCGTCATGATGCTGCCAGCCGTGCGGGGCGGGTAGGCCATCAGGTGCTGGACGGCGAGACAGGTCGTGCGGTCGAGCCGCAAAAAGAGATGGGCCCGAGCTTCCTCGTTCATTTCCTGAAAGAGGTCGGCAACACGGTCGTTCGCAAGAGCGTTCAGCAGCCGTGAGGCGTGCTCGACCGGCATGTCGGCAAGGATTGCTGCTGCGTGATGCAACTCGGGTCGGCCCAGGATACGCACGGCCTTTTGCTGCGGCAGCGTAACCAGGATTGCTGCGGCTTCGGATATTTCAAGTGTGTTCAGCTGCTCGACACGCTCCGCCGTGGTGATCGGTCCGAGGTGGTCGCTGCTGAAGAAACGAGCGGCATGGCCCGCCCGCAGTGGGAAGCGATTGATGTTCATAAGCTCGCCTTTCCGTCGATCCGCCGTAGCGTCCAACGGGCGAGCCCGACAGAGTCAGGTCAGCGCACGAGGGCCGCGTACGGCAAAGGCAATCGACTGCTACTGTCGCTTGGCATCGTGATGATGGCTCCGTTGATATCCGCGGAAAACGGACGTAATCCGCGTAAGGCTGTAGGTGGTCTCAATCGACAAAAAAGTCAAGCGCTTGAGGTGCTTGGTGCCAGAATGCCGCACCCTCGGCGCGGCACCCGGTTTGGCACTCTCCGCCGGTCGATGACCGGTGTTAAAAACCTTCCAGGACAAGTTTTCCTTTCGTCCGTCCGCTTTCGATCATTGCATGCGCCTTTTTCAGGTTCGTGGCGTTGATCGGGCCAAGTGTCTCGCTGAGCGTCGTGCGGATCTTGCCGGCATCGACCAGCTCGGCGACCTTCTCGAGCAGCTTGTGTTGCTCGATCATGTCAGGGGTGCCGAACAGCGGCCGTGTGAACATCAGCTCCCAATGGATCGATGCGGCCTTGCGCTTGAAAGGCATGATGTCGAGCACCTCCGGATCATCGATCAGAGCGAAGCGGCCCTGCGGCGCAATCACTTCCACGATCTCCTTGATGTGCTGGTCGGTGTTCGTCGTTGAGAACACAAAGCCGGGATCGCCAAGTCCAAGCGCTGTGACCTGTGCCGCGATCGGCTGCCCGTGATCGATCACGTGATGAGCGCCAAGTTCCTTGACCCATGCGCTCGTCTCGGGACGGGACGCCGTCGCGATGACCGTCAGGTCGGTCAGGGCGCGTGCGATCTGGATTGCGATCGATCCGACGCCACCAGCGCCGCCGATAATGAGAACGGCACGAGCGGCCCCGGGAACCGGATCATGCACTCTCAGCCGGTCGAAGAGCGCCTCGTAGGCGGTGATCGATGTCAGGGGCAAAGCGGCAGCCGATGCGAAGCCAAGGCTCTTCGGTTTGTGCCCCACGATCCGCTCGTCGACGAGATGGAATTCGGCATTGGTGCCGGCCCGGCTGATCACACCGGAGTAGAAGACCTCGTCGCCTACCTTGAAAAGCGTCACTTCTGGGCCGATTGCCTTCACGACGCCGGCAGCATCCCAGCCAAGCACCTTCAGTTCCTCACTGGTCGGCGCCACGCCGGCGCGCACCTTCACGTCGACCGGGTTGACGGAAACCGCCCTGATCTCGACCAGGAGGTCGCGGCCTTTCGCTTCCGGGACTGGCAGATCGACGTCGATGAGAGAGGTCTCGGCGGAAATAGGCTGGGGAACCTTGTAGGCGACTGCGCGCATGGGAAACTCCTGTGTTCGTTTGCACGGAGGCTAGATGCGTCTTATGTTCGATACCTGCAAGAATGCACAAATTCTGTACGTAGTACCAAAAAGGATACTGTCAAATGTCGCTTCCCCGCGCCAAGCTGACCCGCAATTTTCCGGGTTGCCCCGTTGAGGCGACATTGAGTTTTCTCGATGGAAAGTGGAAGGGGGTGATCCTCTTCCATCTGATGGGCGGGACGTTGCGCTTCAATGAGCTGCGCCGCAAATTGCCCTCCGTCACTCAGCGGATGCTCACCAAGCAGCTGCGTGAACTCGAGGGTTCGGGCCTTGTTTCGCGGACGGTCTTTGCGGTCGTTCCGCCGCGCGTCGACTATGCGTTGACGCCACTTGGCCTGACGTTGAAGCCTGTCATCAAGGCGCTTGCCGTCTGGGGTGAGGAAAACGTCTTCTGCCTGCCCGATGGTCGCTATCTTCGGGATGTCTCGGCCGACTCAACGACTGCGGCGATCAAGGCTTAGGGACGCAGCGAACACAAAGATGCCGATGAACGACAGGATCGCGCCGACATAGCCCGTCGCGGCGAACCCGTAGCCCCCTGCAATCACGAGGCCGCCCAGCCAGGCGCCTAGCGCGTTCGCAATGTTGAACGCCGAGTGATGCGATGCCGCAGCAAGTGTCTGCGCGTCCGCGGCGACGTCCATCAGGCGGGTCTGGACGGCTGGACCGGCTGCGAAGCCGCAACCGATGCAGAAAACGCAAAGCGCCAGCATGAACGGATTGGCGGCGGTCAGGGAGAACAATGTAAGCACGACGATGTTGAACACGAGGCTGCCGCCGATCGTCCCCATTAGCGACTTGTCGGCCAGCCAGGAGCCGACGACATTGCCCACATTCATGCCGATGCCGAAGATGATCAGCATCACGGCGACCATGCTCTCGGGCAGCATGGCGACCTGTGTCGTCGTGGGCGCGATGTAGCTGAACATGGCAAACATCCCGCCGAAACCGACGGATGCCGTCGCAAGCGTCAGCAGTACTTGTGGGCGCTTGAAGGCGCCGAGCTCGCGTTTGAAGCTTGCGCCTTCGGCGACGCGGTCGCGCGGCACGTAGTACCAGATCAGCGCGACCGTCAGAAGGCCGATGATACCGACGATCGTAAAGGCAAGGCGCCAGTTGAGTGACTGCCCGAACACGGTCGCAAGTGGTGTCCCGAGCAGGGTCGCAACCGTCAATCCGAGCATGACGCGACCGACGGCGCGGGCGCGCTTGTGCGTCGGCACCATCGAGGCCGCCACGATCGCTGCAACACCGAAGTAGGCTCCGTGCGGCAAGCCGGTGATGAAGCGCATCAGCGTGAAGCTTTCGAAGGTCGGCGCCATCGCGCTCAAGATGTTGCCGATCGCAAAGATGCCCATCACCAGCAGGAGCAGCGAGCGGCGGGCCATCTTCGCGGCAAGCACGGCAATGATGGGTGCGCCGACGACGACGCCCAGTGCATAGGCGCTGATCACGTAGCCTGCCTGCGGCGTCGTGACCGCGAAGGTGTCGGCAACGTTGGGCAGGAGGCCCATGATCGCGAATTCGCCGGTGCCGATACCAAAGCCGCCGCAAGCAAGCGCCAATTGCACGAGCGCGATCGCCATTGGCGACGGGGCGGTGTCTACCGGATTGACGTCGATGGAATCGTTTACGGCGACCTGGCTCAAGAGGCACTCCTTGGCATTCGATGCGTGACGTACGGACAAGGCGCGGGCGCAGCCAGAACCGGTCGGCCAGAGATGAAGGGAAATGGAGGCATCCTCCACTATCCCATCTATCGATGATTGACCGCCAGGCGTCGAGTGCATTTTCTGCAGTGCAGCGTCGCCCGATATGCATACGTCCCTTGCAAATTCGGCGGTGCTGCTACCGATCTCGGCGTTCGTAAAACAGGCTTTAGCTTGAAATCGTGGGTGTAAGAACCATCTCTTAGCAGCGCTGGACAGGTCGTCGCTTCTTGCTGCGGACAACGGGAACCATATGAAACTTATTGGCTTTTTCAATCGCGATGGCGGGACTTTCAGGACCACCGATATGGAAGCCTATGAAAACCGGGCCGAAGCCGTGTTCAGGGAGGCCGGCCACGATTTCAATGCGATCGTCTTTTCCGGCAAGGAGATCGTGCCAGCCATGGAACGGGCCGCCCGCCGTGACGATATCGATGGCATCGTCGCCGGTGGCGGCGACGGGACGATTTCCGCGGCAGCTTCGATAGCCTGGAAGAATGGAATTGCACTTGGCGTCGTGCCGGCCGGGACAATGAACCTCTTCGCACGCTCGCTGCGCGTTCCGCTCGACATTTGGATGGCGTTGGAGACGCTGGCCTTTGGCGAAGTCGATCACGTCGACATCGCCAGCGCGAATGGTCGGCCATTCATTCATCAATTTTCAGCTGGGCTTCATGCGCGCATGGTGCGCTATCGAAATTCCTATACCTACCGCTCGCGTTTTGGAAAGATCGGGGCAAGCGCTCGTGCCGCTCTTGGCGTCGTGTTCAATCCGCCCGAATTCGAGGTGGAGTTTGCAGCGGGGGGCGTCTATGGGCGTCGCCGAGTTTCCGCGGTGTCGATTTCGAACAACCCCTTCGGTCAGAACGCCTTGCTCTATGCAGACTGCCTCACCAGCGGCGAACTGGGGTTCTATACCGCCAAGCCGCTGAAACCGATCGGCGTCGCGCGTCTCGCGGTCGACCTCTTGCGAGGCAAGGTGAGGGAGAACGCAGACGTCATGGTCATGCATCCAGCCGAGGTGCATCTGCACTTTCCGAAGCTGCCTTCAAAGGCGAACTGCGTGATGGATGGCGAATTGCGTCCGCTAGAGCGTGACGTTACGCTGAAACTGCATCCCGGCGAACTCAAGGTATTGGTCCGGCAAGGACTTGCGGCGCAGGTTGATGAGGCCGAGCGACGCGAAATTGCTCCCTAGCAGTTGCAATCATCTGCCGGATTCGGATCGGCCGCCTTGCCGTCGGATCAAATGAACCCTCGGCCCGCTTCCAGGGGTGACCATTACAGACGAGACAGGTAGGTGCGGTAGTCGAAATCCGAGACTGTGCGCAGGTAGGTGATGGCCTCCTTGCGCTTCGTGTCGCCGTAGAGTTTCTGATAGGGCTCGCCGAATATGTCGGCGATGAACGGCGAGAGACGGAAAGCGTCGACTGCCGTCAGGAAGTCGTGCGTCAGTTGTGCCGTGTGTCCAGGTGTATGGGATGGCGTCGTGTCCTCGCCGGGGTCAAGCTCGAAATCGATGCCGAGCAACATACCCCCTAGGATAGCGGCAAGCAGCAAGTAGGGATTTGCATCGGCGCCTGCCACGCGGTGTTCGATACGAGCGGCTGGGCCGTTCAGATCGGGTATGCGGACAGCGGTGCCTCGATGGCCGTATCCCCAGGTGAGGTCGACGGGAGCGAACGAGCCGGGCTGGAAGCGGCGATAGGAGTTGGCAAACGGCGCAAAAACGAGCTGCGCCTCGCGCATGGTTTGAAGCAGGCCGGCGCAGACGGATTTCAGCTTGCGCGGTTCACCATGTTTGGCATCCAGAATATTCCGTCCGTCCTTGTCGATGACGCTGGCATGTACATGAAGGCCGGAGCCGGCATGATCGGAGTATGGCTTGGCCATGCAGGTGGATTTCAGCCCGTGCTTGCGTGCAGCCTGTTCCACAATGCGCTTCAGATAGATGCAGTCGTCGGCTGCCGCGAGCGCGTCTGGTCGATGCAGCAAGTTGATCTCGAACTGTCCGGGGCCGAATTCCGCCGTCGTCGCATCGGCCGGCAGCCCTTGCGCCTTTGCATAGGCGCGCACGGTCTGCAGATAGTCATCGAGCGCATCAACAGCGCTCATGTCGTAGAGTTGAAAGCCGTTCGCTTCCCCTTTATAGGTGAGGCTGACCGGCGGCGAGGGGCGGCCAGTCTCACGCCAGTTCGGATCGACTACGTAGAACTCCAGCTCAGTCGCCACAACCGGTGTGAGGTCGCGCTCATCATACCGCTTCAGCACGGAGGCAAGAATCGCTCGGGGGTCCATGAAGCTTGGCGTGCCGTCGAACTCATGCATCGTTGCAAGGACCTGCATTGACCCCTCCGGCGCCCATGGCATCGGCGTCAGGCTGCGTTCGTCCGGAATGCAATTGCCGTCCGGGTCGCCGACGGAAAGCGAGAGGCCAGTGATGTCATCGTTGTCATCGCCCCAGATGTCGAGCGACTGCGTGGAGGAGGGAAGGCGGACTTCGCCGGCCCAGATTTTGTTCTGGGCGTCGAGTGGAATCTGCTTGCCGCGGAGGTCGCCATTCATGCCGACGAGCAGGAGCTCGATGCGCGCGTTACCGCTCGCTGCTGTACCGTGATCCGTGTCCTCTGCCATGATCTTGAAAATCCCCTCGGAGAAGGCCAAGCTCGTAGCCTATTGAGATGAGGCTTTCAATTCCGAAGGTGTTTTGTAAATCATGTCCGATACTTACGCACGCTCAAACCTCGCTGCTATCGACGCGGCGCATCACCTCCATCCTTTCTCGGACATGCGGAAGCTGAATACTGACGGCACGCGCATCATCCAACGCGGCGAAGGTGTCTACATCTGGGATAATCAGGGCAAACGGTATCTGGACGGATTTGCCGGATTGTGGTGCGTCAACGTCGGCTATGGCCGCAAGGAAATCACCGACGCCGTCGCACGGCAGATGAACGAGCTGCCCTACTACAACACGTTCTTCGGCACGACGACGACACCAACGACGCTGCTTGCCGAAAGGGTCACATCCCATGCCGGACCGTATTTCAATCACGTGTTTTTCACCGGTTCGGGTTCCGAGGCAAACGACACATGGTTCCGGATGGCGCGCGTCTATTGGAGCGCGGTCGGCAAACCCTCGAAGAAGGCCGTCATTGCCCGTAAGAACGGCTATCACGGTTCGACCGTGGCGGGCGCTAGCCTCGGTGGCATGAAATACATGCATGAACAGGGCGACCTGCCGATACCGGGCATCGTCCATATCGGACAGCCTTATTGGTACGGCGAGGGCGGTGATCTCTCCCCGGCTGAGTTCGGCCTCAGGGTGGCCCGCGAGCTGGAGGCGAAGATCGACGAGCTCGGCGAGGAGAATGTCGCAGCATTCGTGGCGGAGCCGATCCAGGGTGCTGCCGGTGTCATCATCCCGCCGGCGACTTATTGGCCGGAGATCGCCCGTATTTGCAAGTTACGCAACATCCTGCTCGTTTGCGATGAAGTGATCTGTGGCTTCGGCCGTCTCGGGGAGTGGTTCGGCCACCAGTATTTCGGCGTCGAGCCTGATCTGGCGCCGATCGCCAAGGGGCTTTCGTCGGGCTATCTTCCGATTGGTGGCGTCCTCGTCGGTGACCGCATCGCTAAGGTGCTGATCAACGAGGTCGGAGACTTCAACCACGGCTTTACCTATTCCGGCCACCCTGTCTGTGCCGCCGCAGCCCTCGAAAATCTCCGCATCATCGAGGATGAAAAGCTCGTCGAACGTGTTCGAAGCGACATTGGCCCCTATTTTGGCGAGGTCTGGGGAGCGCTTGGCGAGCACGATCTCGTCGGAGAGGCCGTCAATGTCGGCCTCATGGGAGCGCTGCAGTTGACGGCCGACAAGGCAAGCCGCGCGCGCTTCGAAAAGCCGGATGCGATTGGCGCGCTGGTCCGCAATCATGCTCTCGCAAATGGACTTGTCCTGCGCGCCACGGGGGACAGGATGCTTGCTTCACCGCCGCTCGTCATCACCCACGAGGAGGTGGACGAAATGGTGCGCATCGCGAAGATGGCGCTTGATGCTGCATGGCGGGAACTGCACTAAGCGTAGACGTCAGCGAGGATAAATCCAGGCGTAACCAAAAAGGCGTTGGTCCTGTGGTCGCCCGCCGATGTATCCGATGCTCGTGTTCTTCACGGTGACTGTACCGTATTGCGGACCAAGGTTCTGTTGGATCCACTCAGCCAACTCCGGCGGCGGCGTGGTGGTCTCCCGGGAGGGGAGCCAAACAGCGAGGATCGGCCTGTCAGCTGTCCACTCGTAGTCAACAAGCAGATTGCCAAAGAACGTGCAGAGGGTCGGAACATCGGGCAGTTGTAGGCGCAGGTTTCCTGAAGCGAGCCACCCATCGGTCAACACCAGCCCCGGGCGCTTGCCTTCCTCCGCGACGATCTTGCCGACAAACTCTTCGTAAGGCGCGTTGTAGGCCTCAGGTCGACCGAACAGCGTCGGTGCGTGCGCTCGGACTAAAATAAGCGACGGGACGACGATCATCACCGCGAGCGGGACGATAAAGAAGCGTTTTGCGAAGTCTTCCGGCCGAATACCCCGTGCCTGCATCTTGAGGCAAAAGGCGATCGGCATCAGGAAGAGAAGGGGCAGCACCCACCTGTCGCGCATGGATGTTATGCCGATGGCGAAGACCAGCAGTAGAACCTGCAAGCCAATCACCAGGAATATGGTGTCGAAAAAGTGAGCCCAAACGGTGGTCGGTCGCAGGCTGCGGAGAAACTTTTTGCCGAAGATGATCGCATAAACCGCGACGAGCGGCGCCAAGATCACCAGGACCTGACCAAAGAACTCGGTCGGCCCCTTGATCAGCTTCGCGAGCGCACTGCTCGGCGCTTCTTGTGCCATGGTATGGAGCGTGCGGGTTGCGGCCAGGCCGAGATTGTCGATCAGCCAAAGGCCATGCGGCAGGAAGATGAGGCCCGCAATCGCCACCGACAACAGGAAGCGCCAGTCGAGTAGTCGCTTCAGTCCGACCGGATGCAGGAATACCGCAACCAGTGCTGCGAGCACGACGAGAGTGAAGTTGTACTTCGTCAGCATGCCGAGGCCAAGCGTGACGCCGATCATCGCGTAGGAAAGCAGCGACGGTGCCTTCAGCGTCTTGATGATGCTGTAGAGCAGCAGGTTGATCATCAGCATCTGGGCGACCGTATGGGTCAGGTCCCTTTGAGCTTGCCAGAAAACCTGCGGAATCGCGAACAGCGAGAGCGTCGCGATGGCGGCAAACAACCGATCGTCGAGTACGAGTTTTGCGAGCTTGTAGTAGCTCAGGAAAAGGAAAAACAGGATCAGGTTCTTGGCTGCGGCAATCGTTACGACAGACAGCCCAAACGCCGACACGACGATGGCCTGAAACCAGTTGTAGAGCGGCGGCTGAGTGTCGTATCCAGCCACGAGCCATTGAGAGAAGAACGCTTGTTGGGATTCATCCACTCGCAGCCCGTTTGGCACGAGCAGGCGAACGACAAAACTGATAACAAAATATGCCGCCAGCAGTAGGACAACAGTGTCCGGCTTGCGAGCCAGCAGATTACGCATTCTCACTTCCATCGAAGATCTGGCGGACGATGTAGTTCGGTGACGTGTCGTCGCGGTAGTAGGTACGGGCGATCATTTCGGCGAGGATGCCGGTCGTAATCAGCTGGACCGAGGAAAGCATGAAGACAATGCCAACCATCAGCAGCGGACGTGTACCAATATCGTCGCCCATGACGAACTTGTCGAAGAGCAGGTAAAGCATGACAACGACTGAGATTGCGCCGAGGCCAAGACCGAGCGAGCCGAAGAAGTGACCCGGCCGTGCCTTGTATCGCATAAAGAACATCACCGAGAGCAGGTCGAGGATCACGCGGAAGGTCCGTGAGATGCCGTACTTGGACTGGCCGTGCTGACGTGCATGGTGCGTTACGACCATCTCGCCGATACGCGAGCTCGGTACGACGCCGGCAACCCAGGCCGGGATGAAGCGGTGCATTTCGCCCATCAGCTTCACCTGTTTGATGACCGAGGCACGATAGATCTTCAGGCTGCAGCCGTAGTCGTGAAGCTTCACGCCGGTAATCCGGCCGATGAGATAGTTGGCGCACCATGATGGGATCTTGCGCAGCAGAAGACCGTCCTGCCGGTTCTTGCGCCAGCCGACAAGAAGGTCAAGCTGGCGGCGTTCGAGTTCGGCGACCATCGACGGAATGTCTTTCGGATCATTCTGCAGGTCGCCGTCCATCGTGGCGATCAGCCGCCCGGTCGCGGCGTCGATGCCGGCCTGCATTGCTGCGGTCTGGCCAAAATTGCGCTGCAGCTCGACAATCCTCAGGGTAAGCCCCTCGCGGCCGATATGCTTGCGTGCATTCGCGAGCGTTGCGTCCGTGCTGCCATCGTCGATCAGGATGAGCTCCCAGCGATCAGCGTAATTTGCCATGGCCAGGCAAATGCGATCGACCAGCGGGCCGACGCTCTCTTCTTCATTGAAGACGGGCACCACCAGCGACAATTCGACCGGCCGCGTCGCTTCCACGAGGCCTTGACGCGAGTCTACCGTTGTCTGCACGTTTGATTTCTCCTACAAGGCGCACGGCCGCAGGCGGCTTTCGCCGCGATAGTCAGGAAAGCCTACTATATGAAGTTTCCGGTTGTTGCCAGCCGACAATCCTGGTTTATCCGCAATCGAATGACGCTGCTGACGATCGCAATCGTCGTGGCTTATGCTCTTTTCATCCAGTGGTTCTGGGGCTGGCCGGTCATTCTCGGACAATGGGCCGAGGTGGGGGTAATCCCGGTTGTCGGCGCTCTGGTCATGCTTACCAGCACCTACTTCCTCCGGACCTGGCGCATTTACGATTATTTCCCACGCGAGACCGCGGGCCGCTTCAAGGTGCTGTTCCGCATTACGCAGATCCACAATCTCCTGAACATCATGCTGCCGTTTCGAACCGGCGAGACGAGCTTTCCGGTGTTGATGCGCACCGAGTTCGGCATCCCTCTGGCGCGCGGAACATCCGCGCTCCTCGTCATGCGTCTGCTTGATTTGCACGCCTTGCTGGCGGCAGCCGGCATAGGTTTTGCGATTGCATCGCCGCACAAGGTGATTGCGTGGGTGATATGGACAGCGTTTCTGGCGATTCCAGTCGTTGCTTTTACTCTGAGGCGGCCGCTGCTTCGGCTTGCCGGCAGGCTCCTACCAGTCAAGGCTCAGAAACTCGTCATAGAAATCGAGAGGGGCCTTCCCATCGACGCGGCTGCTTTTGGGCGTGCTTGGGCGATGACCGTCATCAACTGGCTCGTGAAGGTTCTGGTGCTCGCCTGGGCGCTCAGCTTGATGGGCGTCTTGCCGATGGCCGCGAGCTTCGGAGGGGCGCTTGGCGGCGAGCTTTCCTCGGTGCTCCCAGTGCATGCTCCAGGCGGCGTTGGGACGTATCCCGCCGGGATCACAGCCGGGGCTGTCGCCCTTGGCGCATCCAGCGAGAAGACAGCCCTCGCTGCCTTGGCACAAGCAAGCATCAACGCACATCTGCTGATCATCGTTTCGGCCCTGACCGGCACGGCGATCTCGCTACCTCTGGGCCGCACCCGAAAGCTCTGAGATGCGGTTTCTCAGGAAGGCCTGCTCCGGCGCCTGCTGGCACAGGCGCAACGCCGCCTCATAGGCCGCAATTGCGGCCTCCTTCCGGCCGAGCCGCCGCAGCAAGTCGGCGCGGGCAGAGTGCGCGAGGTGATAGTGCTCCAGTTCTCCAGCCTGCAGAATCGCATCGACCAACTGCAGTCCCTTTTCTGGTCCTTCGACCATCGCCACCGCAACGGCTCTATTGAGCTCAGCAATCGGCGACGAATGGGCGGAGAGCAACAGATCGTAGTAGCCGACGATGCTTCGCCAATCCGTCTTCTCCGGCGCCTCGGCCCGGGCGTGCTCCGCGGCAATGGCTGCCTGCAGCGTATAGATACCGACCTCTCCATTCCGCATGGCACCGTCGAGACGTCCAAGACCTTCACGAACCTTTTCATGATCCCAAAGGCTGCGATCCTGATTGGCAAGCAGAATGAGACCTCCCCCTGGGCTTCGCCTGGCGGCACGGCGCGAATCCTGCAGGAGGAGCAGGGCAAGCAGCCCCGAGACGTCAGGATGTGGGAGGAGCCCCGCGAGCAACCGCGCAAGGCGGATGGCTTCCGAGGTGAGATCTGCCCGGACGATCTCATCGCCCGAGGACGCGGAATAGCCCTCGTTGAAGACGAGGTAGATGACATGCAACACCCGGTCCAACCGTTCCGGCAATTCGTCCCGTTCGGGGACCTCGTAGGGAATTTTCGCCGACCGGATCTTGTTCTTCGCACGAACGATACGCTGCGCCACAGTCGGGGCGGGGACGAGAAACGCGTGGGCGATCTCCTCGGTCGTAAGCCCGCATATTTCTCTAAGAGCCATCGCCATCTGCGCGTCAGATGGTATGGCTGGATGGCAGCACGTGAAGATCAAGCGGAGCATGTCGTCTTCGATCAGTTCCACGTCGCCGATCTCCGTTTCGTCGAAAGACCCATAGAGGCTGTCCTCGATGTCCTTCACCGACACATCAAAGCGAGACCGGCGCCTGATGTGATCGATCGCGCGAAACCGCCCCGCCGAAACCAGCCAGCCGAAGGGGTTCGCCGGTACGCCATCGCGTGGCCACGTCCGCGCGGCGGCTGCAAACGCGTCGTGCAAGGCTTCCTCGGCCCTGTCGAAGTCGCCGAGGAGACGGATGAGGGTCGCAAGCACCCGGCGAGACTGCGTTCTGTAGATATCCTCGATCAGACGTTCCAAGGTTTACTCCAGTAGTGGCAAAATCCTCACGGGGCGGACTTCCACAGTTCCAATTCGGGCGCAGGGAATTCCAGCGGCAATGGCTATTGCCTCACTCATATCAGAGGCATCGATGACGTAGAGACCGGCCAGATGCTCCTTGGTCTCGACATACGGGCCGTCCGTCATGCTGATCTCATTGTTGCGCACCCGAAGGACAACGGCCTTGTCGGGCGTTTCGAGGGCATCGGCGTGGATCAGCGTCCCACGATCGCGCAAATCTTCGTCGAAGCCGAAGTGAGCACGAACGACTGCCTCCGTTTCAGCCACCGTCTGGCGACCATCTACATCAGCTGAATTGTAGATCAGGCAAACAAAGCGCATAGCATCATCTCCCGTCCTTGATGGAATAGCCGGGACGGATCTCGATCGAGGCATACCTCAGTATCGGAAGCGTGGAGACGATCGTCTTGGCTTCTTCCATATCCGCAGCTTCGATCAGTACGAAGCCACCGAGGTGTTCCTTGATTTCGGCGAAGGGGCCGTCGGTTGCGGTGGTGACGCCTTGCTTGCAACGGAGCGTGACGGCGGTTTCCGGCGCGCGCAACGCAAGCGCGGCCTGGAACACCCCGCGCTCTTCCCAATGATTGTCGCTTGCGATGCACTCCTGCGTGAGCGCATCCCACTCTTCCTGCGGGACGAGTTTGCTCTTCTCGGTGTCGAACCAGATCTGGCAGAGATATTTCATGACGTCTCCCTCATTTGTGAACTGGAATGTCGTAGATCGGCCTGACTTCGATCGATCCGAGTTTCGCAAGTGGAATGCCGGCGGCGACGCGAATGGCATCATTCAGATCTTTTGCTTCGATGAGAATGAAGCCGCCGAGTTGTTCTTTTGTTTCCGCAAAGGGACCGTCCGTCACAGACATCTCACCGTTGCGAACGCGGACAGTCATGGCGCTCCTTGGCGATTGCAGAGCGTGGGCGGCAAGCATGTGCCCGCTTGCGATCAGATCATCGTCGTAGGCAAGGGACGCCTTGTCGAGGTTCCTTTTCTCGTCGTCGGTCATGGTCTCAAGCGTCACAGGCTCGAACCAGACCTGGCAGAGATATTTCATCGTTGGCTCTCCGTTGGTTGCGTCAATCACTGGACGGCCAGCCTAGGGCGATTTCGACAGCAAGCGAAAAAAATCTTTTTGGGGGAGGTCGCGTCGAAACGAACCGGCCAGCTTCGACAAAGTGTCGTCAACAACAAGGAGTGACGACGATGAATCTTTTCGAGATTGCACTGGCGAACTGCATCACGGCGACTCGCCACCCGGACAAGCGCCAACGCCTCGATACAAGACCGTCCACGAAGCGGGGCATAGTCACCCGGCTCGCCGTGGTCGCTGTCGTTCTTTCAGTCGCTATCTTGGCGCTGGATGCCGCAGGCCAGCGTTACGAGCAGCAACTCGCCATCGCGGTTGCCGCCACGCGCCAGTAGGGAAACGGCCTATTGGAAGGCCGTTTCGAAGAAGCTTCTGAGTTTGCGTGAATGCAGCGCTTCCGGCGGCATTGCTGCGAGCTTCTGGATCGCCCGAATGCCGATCTGCAGATGCTGGTTGACCTGAGTCCGGTAGAACGCAGTGGCCATGCCCGGCAGCTTCAATTCGCCGTGCAAGGGCTTGTCCGATACACAAAGCAAGGTGCCATAGGGCACGCGGAAGCGGAAGCCGTTTGCAGCAATCGTGGCCGACTCCATATCGAGCGCGATGGCACGTGCCTGGGACAAACGTTTCACAGGGCCGCGCTGGTCGCGCAGCTCCCAGTTCCGGTTGTCGATCGTACCAACCGTACCGGTGCGCATGATCCGCTTCAGCTCGAAGCCCTCATAGCCGGTAATCTCTGCGACAGCACCCTCAAGCGCGACCTGTACTTCTGCGAGCGCCGGGATCGGCACCCAGACCGGCAGGTCGTCGTCCAGAACGTGGTCCTCGCGCATATAGGCATGCGCCAGGACATAATCGCCGAGACGCTGGCTGTTGCGCAGACCAGCGCAATGGCCGAGCATCAGCCAGGCATGCGGACGAAGCACGGCCACGTGGTCGGTAATCGTCTTGGCATTGGACGGGCCGACGCCGATGTTGATCATCGTGATGCCGGCATGCCCCTTTTTCTTCAGATGGTAGGCGGGCATCTGCGGCAGGCGTGAAAGCGCAACGTCCGTCTCCGGCCGACTGGATCCGGCATGCGTAATAATGTTGCCGGGCTCGACGAAGGCCGTGTATCCATCGCCACCTTCGGCCATCAGCTTGCGTGCCCAGAGGCAGAATTCGTCCATGTAGAACTGATAGTTCGTGAACAGCACGAAATTCTGGAAGTGCTGGGCGCTGGTCGCGGTGTAGTGCGAAAGCCGGGCGAGGGAGTAGTCGATGCGCTGAGCCGTAAAGGCAGCAAGCGGCGAAGGTTCGCCGGGCGGCGGAATGTATTCGCCGTTGGCGATTTCATCGTCCGTCGTATTCAGATCCGGCGTGTCGAACAGATCGCGCATCGGAATGTCCAGGAACGCTGCAGCCGATGCCTCGACATGCGCGCCCTCGCCGAAAGCGAAATGCAGGGGAATAGGCGTCGCCGATTCCGAGACGACGACCGGTACGTCATGGTTCTTCATCAGCAAGCCGAGCTGCTGCTTCAGATAGTGACGGAAGAGCTGCGGCCGCGTGATGGTCGTCGTGTAGATCCCGGGGGCGGTGACATGGCCGTAGGAGAGCCGCGTATCGACGTGGCCGTAGCTGGTCGTCTCGATGCTCACCTGCGGATAGAAGGCACGATACCGCGACGTGATCGGCGCGCCCTTGGCAAGGCTGGCAAAGCTCTCGATCAGGAAGTTGGTATTGCGCTCATAGAGTTCCGTCAGCACATCGACAGCCTTGACCGGATCGTCAAAGGTTTGCGGAACGAAGGGGGACGGGGACAGAATGTCGAGGGGTGAAGAGATTCGTTTGCTCATGCGCCATTATAGGGTGTTGTTTTTAACAAGCAAACGACGCATCGGAGGGGGCTGCACAGGTTTGAGGCGCGGCCGATGTCACTCGCGCCGATGGATTAGCGGATTGTCCTGCAGAACGGGGTGCTGGTGTCGAAGCACGTATAGTTGGCTCCGAAGTGAGACTGCGCACCGCCGCCTGCGTTGCGGCTGACGGCCGCCGAGAAGCTGACGGCGAAGACCGCAGCAAACAGTGTAATGATTGTGAAACGTCTTGCCAAAATGAGCATATCCATGACTTTGCCCCGGTATCGCCTTAGCGTTGGGACAGTTTTGCCACGCTATGGCTGAACCGGTGCTGAGATCCCGGTTCATCCGCCGTTCAGGAAGTCGGCAAGCTTGAAGCGCGGCTACCACTGCTTATCTCTTGAGTCCCCAAAGGAGATTTTCATGACGGCACCGATTGAGCTTTATTACTGGCCCACCCCGAATGGCTGGAAGATCAGCATCATGCTCGAGGAACTCGGCGTTCCCTACGAGGTCAAATACATCAACATCGGACGCGGCGAGCAATTCGCGCCGGAGTTTCTGAAGATCGCGCCAAACAACCGTATGCCGGCGATCATCGATCCGGATGGTCCTGGGGGTGATCCGATCTCTGTGTTCGAATCCGGCGCTATTCTCCAGTACCTCGGCCGCAAGTTCGGGAAGTTCTATTCGACGGACGAGCGCATACGCGTGCAGATCGAGGAATGGCTTTTCTGGCAGGTGGGCGGCTTAGGCCCAATGGCCGGACAGGCGCACCACTTCCGCGGTTATGCGCCGGAGAAGATCGAATACGGCATCAACCGCTACACCAACGAAGTAAACCGCCTGTATGGCGTGATGAACAAGCGGTTGGCGGATCGTGAATATCTCGCCGGCGACTATTCGATTGCTGATATTGCCAGTATCGGCTGGGTCATTCCCTATGAGAAGCAGGGGCAGGACCTCAATGAGTTTCCCCACCTCAAGCGCTGGTTCGATACGATGATGGCGCGTCCGGCGGTGATTCGCGGGACGGCGGTCGGCAAGGAAGAGCGCGAACGCAGCAACCTTGCCGAAGACAAGGAAGCACAGAAGATCCTCTTCAATCAGCGCGCCCGATGAAATAAGAAGCGCCCGGCCATCGTCCGGGCGCTTCTTTTCGCGATTCATCTTGCTACAGGCGCGTCCAGGTCTGGGATTTGCAGAGCACGTTGAGGACGCAGCCCTTCATTTTCAGTGAGTTTCCGAGAACGTTGCCCGATCCGCTGTAGGTCTTGTCGTTGGCGGGATCGGTGATCTGGCCGCTGTAGCTCACGCCGCTGCCTGCAAGTGTTCCGATCTTCTTGCCGGCATATTTGCCCGTCTTCAGCACGATGCAGTAGCTGCCGCCGCAGGATGCAATATGCGCCGTGTCACCGGAAGCCGTTTTCCAATTGCCGACGATCGGTTCGTCTGCAAAGGCCGTCCCGGTAGCAAGCGCCAACGCTCCAGCGAAAATAAGCGTGCGGATCATTCGTTCCTCCCTAATGTCCCGGCGGGAAAATATATGACGCGAACGTAAACGTAAATCTGTTTCTTGTGGTTCGCGACAACCGCGTTTGATGAGTCAGAGGCGACAAAATCTTCCGTTTCAGACATGCGATGCTGATTTCGTGGTGAACGGAAGGTTGATTTCGAGATCTGAATATTCCGTAAAATTGTGTCGAAAATCCTTAATCGGCAGGCATCGCGATGTTTAACAAAAATCCAATTTTACCAAGTGTTTGCACTTTGTTTGTTTCAAATTAATCATGCATTTTAGGCGTTTTTTGAAAAGGTATTGGCATAGTGGAGCTATCAAACGAGCGGGGCAAACCCGCCGAACCGAAGGGCACTTAAAGCCGCGATAGACGGCAAGGCCCGGAAGGTAAAACAGGGTAAGTCGACAACAGGCTAAACAGGGATAAACCGATGGCACGCTTTGAAACGCATAATGCTGAAATGGCCACCATGGGTGGCGAAAACAACGCCGATATCTTCTGCGAGATGGGTCTTATGTATGCGACCGGTCGCGGTTGCGCCGTCGATCTGGTCGCCGCGCACAAGTGGCTGAACATTGCGGCGATCAAGGGCAACGACCGCGCCGCCGAGCTTCGCGCCGATGTCGCCGCAAACATGGACAAGATGCAGATCGTCGAGGCGCTCCGGGCCGCTCGCGAGTGGATGACGATCCACTAAAAACCGGCTGGCCGCCAACACGCGAGCGAGAATCAATAACAACCTCAAAAGAGGGACGGCGGGAGCTTTTTGAAGAAGTCGATGCCACGAACATGAACCGCGACCGGCAGGAACAAGGCCGGCGCGGTTCTTTGCTTTGCGCTAGCCCAGCGCCTTGAGCACTTCCGGTAGTGCTTCTTCGAAAAGCGCCATCTCGGCTTCAGGTCCAACACTGACGCGGATGCAACGATTGAGTGGAGCAACACCCGGCATCCGGATGAAGACACCATGCTGTATCAGCCCGTCGACGATGGCGCGGGCATAAGTGCCGTCGTGTCCGGCGTCGATAGCAACGAAGTTGGTCGCGGACGCAAGTGGAAGCAGGTTGTTCGCCTTGGCAATTGTGGTGATCCGGTCGCGTGCCATGCGGATGTTGCTCACGACTTCGGCGAGATAGGCCTGATCCTTGAGTGCCGCCAGAGCCGCCACCGTCGCCAGCCGGTTCATCCCGAAATGATTGCGGATCTTGTCGAACGCGCGTGCGGTGCCTGGTGTCGAGATGACATAGCCGACCCTGGCGCCAGCTAGGCCGTAGGCCTTCGAGAATGTCCGCGTGCGCACGATATTGGGAAGGTCGATGAGCGCCTCGATCGCTGGCAGAGATCCGGCCGGCCCGGTTTCGCTGTAGGCCTCGTCGAGGACCAGCATCGTGGTTTCCGGGAGCGCGCGGGCAAAGGCGACGATGCTATCGGCATCCCACCAGCTTCCCATCGGATTGTCCGGGTTGGCGAAATAGACCAGAGGCGCGTTCTCGCGCTTAGCGGCCTCCAGAAGGCCGTCGAGGTCTTCGCGATCGTTGACATAGGGCACGGTGACGAGCCGGCCGCCGAAGCCGGCAACGTGGAAGTTGAAGGTCGGATAGCCACCGAGCGAGGTCACGACAGGCGCCCCAGGCTCGATCACAAGCCGCACGATCTGACCGAGCAATTCATCGATGCCGCCACCGATCGCGATGGAGTCGATTCCGACGCCCAGAGGCCTGGCGAGCGCCTCCCTGAGTGCATAGTTTTCGGGGTCGTTGTATTTCCAAATATCACCAGCCTGCTCGCGCATGGCGGCAAGCACGGATGGGGCTGGGCCGAAGCCGTTCTCGTTGGCGCCGATACGCGCCTTGACCAAAAGGCCGCGCTGGCGCTCGATCGCTTCTGGACCGACGAAGGGAACGGTGGAGGGAAGGGCGCTAGCAAGCGGCGTGAAGCGCGAAAAGGCGGACATGCTGGGGCAGTTTCCTGGATGCTGTGGAAAATCGGACCGAGAATAGGCTCTGCTGCCGCCAAGGCAAGAAACATTATTCCGCGGTGAGCGCGATTTACATGCGTACGGCTCCGCGGGCTTCGAGTGCTTCCACGTTGCCGGCCATGAAATCCGCACGCACTACGCGACGTAGAACCTCCGGCTCGATTGTATTGATGAACCGCACGCCAATGCGCTCGTTATTGCGATAGACCTCGGCGCAACCAATCCGATAAGCAAGGCCAAGAATACTAAGGTAGTAGTGCTTTGGCAGGCCCGCTGTGGATGAAACGACAAACGTGGCACCCCCGCGCGAGATGTCGATGATCTCTGCGCTGCGGATGGAGATACCGGTAAGGCAGGGCCGCACCGCGATGATACGCGCAGGGCGTCTAACACTGAACTGTTCCCAGCGCGTCTCGTAAACCGCAGATTTTACGGTCGCAAGGTGCGTGGCGCGAAGCATCGACATTTCCGCGTGTCTCCCTGGAACCAAGGTCGTCCCGGTCCTCTTCGACTGGAGCTTCACACGAATGCTTTGCGCAATTGTCAAGGAACCAAATACAATTTTAACGACGCAGTCGTTTTCCGGGCGCCCCACCTTGGAAGACGGGAATTAAGATCGAGTGGCCAGGGCTGCGAGCACCGCGATGCGCCGCAATTGTCGTAAAAAAGTCATCGAACTCTTTTCGGCTCTGCACGTTTTTCTGATTGTCGGGGGCGCCGATGGCGCTTCAAAATTACAAAGCGAGGAAATCACAATGGCTGATGTCAGAGTTCCGTCGAAATCGTGGGTGGTCGTTTGCGATGGTGCCAAGGCATTGATCCTGCGGAACGCGGGCGACATAGAATTGATGAACCTCAAGGTTGAGGAAACCTTGAGCCAGCCCAATGAGCCGGATCGCGAAATAGGAGCCGACAAACCGGGTCGAACGCACGCGGCCGATGGGCAGAGCGCTAGTGCCGTCGAGCAAACAGATTGGCATGAGCAGGCCGAGGCACAGTTTCTGAAACAGGTTGCCGTGAAAATGGACCTGTTGGTGCGCGAAAAGAATGCTCGCAACATCATTTTGGTCGCGCCGCCAAAGGCACTCGGTACCCTGCGGAGCAGCCTGACACCTCAAGTTCAGGCTGCGATTTCGGCTGAAGTGCCGAAGGACTACATCAATCTGCCTGTCGACCAGATAGAGCGACACCTTGCTGCTTGAGACACTATCGCCAAACCCGGATCTGCGCCGGCGGCTTCTATGGTCCCGGCGCCTCACCGGCAAAGAGCGTTTCGTTCTCGGAAATAAGCCCGACCAGTCGGTCAATGACGGTGCGCACTTCCGGGCGTTGACGCTCGTCGTCGTGAGCCGTGACCCACATCTCGTAAGTCAACTCTTCGATAAGCGGCCCAGCGCGAACGAGGCTCTGGTCAGAATCCCCGATGAAGCACGGTAGGACGCCGCGTCCGGCACCGCCGCGGATGAGATAGAAGAGCATATGCGGCGTATTCGTCCAGCCGGTGATCCAGTAGTCCGGATGCTCGAAGGTCCACTTGTCGGCCGGCGTGATGGCGATGTCTGTGCCGAGTGAGATCCAGTTGCGGTTGCGATCGTCGAAGCTGCGCGCCTGGTAAACGGCATGTGCAACGCCGACGGATCGCCGAATTGCAACGTTGCCGGTGTCGGGGCGGTCATGGCGAATAGCGATGTGGGCCTCGCGGTAGGTGAAGTCGACGCCGCCGTCGCAGGTCTTGTAGCACATCCGAAAGGCGTCCTTCGGCGTCCAGATGGCTGCAAGGTGGGAGGCCACAAAGCGTGACGTCCAACTGTCGGCGGCCATCGAGACGATGGGAAGCGTCAACACTTCGCCTCGCCAATCCGCAATGGATTGGGCTGCGTCCTGCATCAAGCGAACCCGCTCGAGAAGCGCAACTCCGTCGTTTGCCAGCAGGTATCCCGTCGGTCCGCGGTTGAAGAGCGCGCGTCCCGTCGCACGCTCCAGTGCCAGCATGCGACGGCCTATCGTCGGTGCGCTGAGGCCGGTTTGCGTTGCCGCAGCCGAAAGCCCACCGCCAGTAGCCACATGGAAGAACAACTGCAGGTCGTCCCAGTTCGCATCTTTCATGGATGAAAACCCTCTTTCTCCCATGCATCTACATCGAGAGTACGGGGAGACTTAGCTCAGTCACATCAGCAATAGATGGAGGCCCGAGCAATGGATCTCAACTGGGTGGTTGTCTGGAGTACCTTTCAGGATCGCAATCGAAAAGTTCACCGGGATCGGTTTAGCGATCCGCTCGAAGGCCCGGAATGGCAGAGCCTTCAGCTGATCGTGCGGCTCTTCGCTTGGCGGGCCGCGAGACGCAGTGCCGCCAGGAACGCGGCGTTGTCGCGGGCGAAATGCGAGAGCGGTCGCACGCCGGCTACGCTTCGAAATTCAGTCGCAAGACGTGATGCAGGAATTCCGGGTTGATCAGCATGTTGAAGCTGATTGTCACGAGGTCGCCCTCGCGCTTGACGACCGTAGAGCCGATCTCGTCGTGAATGCCGAGGATCTCGAGGAAGAAATGATTCGGCACCTCGAGGTTCGGGTTGACCTCGATGACCGCGCCCGCAAGCGTAATGGTGCGGATCAAGCAGCGGACCTGCGTTCCCGTGCTGAGGTGGTGTCCGACAAAGATGATCTTGCCGGGGCGATCGAGCGAAAATTCCCGGTAGGCCTGTTCGGGCTGCGGGTGTTCTGTGTCGAGGTGCATCTGAAAGGCCACGGTAGCCTCCGCTTGTTGTACGCTTCGAGATTAGCGCAAGATTGCTGACAACTTCTGAACAATCTCCCTACAATCTGAAGCTTATGCCTGTCTGGAGAGCAAAATGGCTCATTCTTGGGCAAGACGGGCCTGCTTGACAGTCCGTCGCCCTTCAAGCATATCGGACATGGCTCGAGGCGCCGGCCGCTCGCGGACGAAAAGTCCATGGTGAAGTCCTCGGCAAGATTCAGTCACAGCCATTTGGTGCATGCTGACTGCAGGCAATGCGAGCTCCCTTGTAACGGTCGAAATGGCATGCCTTCCGAAAGGCTGAATCCGTGACCACTGCATATCCAACGATCGAAGAACTGAAATCGCAGGCGAAGCGTCTTCGTCAGGCGATGGAAACACGCGGCACCGCGATCTCCCACAGCGCCGCCCTTGAGCTTGTCGCGCAACAGCACGGCCTGCGTGACTGGAACACGCTTTCCGCGCTTGCGACGCGGCCAAACGAAGAGCCGATCGCCGCGCTTTCCGTCGGCGCCCAAGTCCGCGGCCGGTATCTGAACCAGGCGTTCAGCGGCAAGATCCTGGCGCTTTCGGCGCACGGTGGAGGGCTCCACAAGATCACCATCCACTTCGACGAGCCTGTCGATGTCGTGACCTTCGAGAGTTTCTCGGCGTTCCGGCAGCGCATCAATGCACAGGTCGACGGCAACGGCGTGTCGCCGCGCAAGACGTCGAACGGCGTTCCCCACCTCGTTCTCGACATCTGAGCCGTTCCCGGTTTTCCGTCCCACACGGCCCGCAGCCGCGTGCCGTAGCTCTTCGGTATCCCTATGAAAAACAATGCTGAAAAGAACATGTTTCTGACCGCCCCGCTTGCCGTCGTCTTCGCGCGGACGGCGGCGCCGATCATCATGATCACCACGATCAATGGGCTCTTCGCCGTGGTCGACGCCTACTTTCTCGGTGCCTATGTCGGGCCGGCAGCGCTCTCGGCAGTCACGCTCATCTTTCCCGGGCTGATGATGGTCATCGCCCTGCAATCCCTCGTATCGAACGGCATGGCAAGCATCCTTGCGCGCCAGCTCGGTGCAGGAGACAGGCCGACCGCGCGCCGGACGTTTGCCACTGCGCATCTCCTGGCGATCGCAGTCGTGGCCGCACTCAATCTCGTCTATTGGAGTATCGGCTGGCGGATCGTCGAGGCGGCCGCCGAAGGCAACGCGACGGTGGCCGCGAACGCCACGCTCTTCATGGCGATCATGATCGGCTCCGCGGTCATCGCCTTCTTCCTGTCGCTGAACATCGATGCCCTGCGCTGCGAAGGTCGGATCGGCTTCATGACCGCCGTGACGCTCGCCGCATCGCTCCTCAACATCGCAGCCAACTGGTTTTTCATGGCGGTGATGCAGTGGGGCGTTGCCGGTTCCGCGATCGGCACCGTCTCGGCGCAAGCGATCTGCCTTGCCGCAATCCTCGCCTATCGCTGGCTCAAGGCAGACGCCTTGCGACCGGCAGGTCGCGGCGCGGCTGGCGAATGGAAAACCATCCTCGCATTGGGCATGCCCATGAGTCTCGGTTTCATCGGGATTTCGTTGAGCTCGGCCGCGGTGATCTTCAATCTTTCGCTCTGGGGCAGGTCCGACTACGTGGCGACGATCGGCGCCTACGGCATCATCACGCGGATCATGACCTTCGCCTATCTGCCGCTGCTCGGCCTCAACGTCGCCTTCCAGACCATCTCAGGCAACAATTTCGGGGCAGGGCTCTCCGATCGAGTTGGCCGCAGCCTGCGGATCGCGATGGTCTCGGCGCTCGTCTATTGCGCATCCATCGAGCTGGTCGTCGAATTGCTGGCCGGACGGTTCGGGGCGATCTTCGTTAGCGATCCTGCTGTGGTGAGCGAGGTGGCGCGCATCCTGCCCTGGACGGTCGGCTGCTATTTCCTCTTCGGCCAGATGATCGTGCTCTCGGGCTATTTCCAGTCGATCGGGGATGCAAAGCGCGCGGCGATCTTCGGCCTCTCAAGGCCCTATCTCTTCACGCTGCCCCTGACTTTCCTGCTGCCACATCTCTTCGGCGAGATGGGCATCTGGATGGTGCCGGTCTTTGCGGAATTGTGCATGCTGCTGCTCGCTGCCTGGGTGCTTGTTCGCTTCGCGAAAAGCAAGGGCTGGCGCTACGGCCTGCTCCCCGCGTGAGCGATGAAAGCCGCGCCTCATGGGCGCGGCTTTCCGATTCATTCATTGTTGTCGCCGCTGGCAATGGTCGCTGCAGCATCGGCTTCCTTGAGCGCCTCAGCGCATTCCTGGCAGCAGACCTCGACGGTCTTCCCGCCGAGCTTGACGCTGATGACATCGGGCCCGAGTTCGCGGTCGCAGGCGGCACAGGTGGTTTTCTTCACGGCAATGATCCTCCGGTTTCATGTCCCATTTGGGACCGGACCATCAGAGCACTTTCGTCGCGGCCGCCGCTGTCGAATTCTTTAGCAACTTGTCAGCGCCGAAGCCGCGCCGCGCGCTGGAATTCCGCGGGCGTCTGACCATAGTTCTGGCGGAACGAGGAGGTGAAGTGGCTGTGGCTGGAAAAGCCCAGTTCCAGGCCAAGCGCGGTCAGATCGTCATACTGCCCAAGCAGATCGAGCGCCCTGGCAAGGCGGAGCCGCAGCTGGTAGCGGTAAAGCGGGGTGGCCTCGACCTGCTGGAAGACCTGCGTGAGATAAACAGGGGAGACGCCGATTTCCGCGGCAATTTCGGCAAGCGTCCACCGGCGAGCAAGATCCGAGGAAAGGGCCAGCTTTGCCCGGTCGACAAGCTTCTGCCGGCCGATGCTCGCACCTGCCGCATGTGATGTTCGTTCTCCGAGCGACCGGCGGACGAGCGTCAGTGCCAGCGTTTCGGCTTCCAGTGTCTCTGCAGCCTTGCGATGCAGGCCGTGACGCAACAGCGCCACGAGCGCCTGCGCCCGCGGATCGATCCGCCGTCGCTGCCGGCGGAAGCCGAAAAGCTCGCCCGGCTGGATCTGGTCTTTCGGCGCCAGCTCGGCAAGCAATGCTTCGTCGATGGATAGGTCGATACAGGCATCGCCGCCGTCGACGGGGTGGCTGATCCGATAGCCTTGCGCGGTATTGAAGAACAGCATCTGGTTCGCCTCCGCCACGGTGTCGTTGCGCCCGACGTGGCGCATGAAAACACCGCGGTAAGGATAGACCAGGCTCGTCCTGTGGGCGCATTCCTCGTCGCTTTTATGCCGGCACGCGCCATTACAGATGACGTCACGGATCGTGAGCGTCTTCGTCTTCAGCAGCAGCTCGGTCGAGAATTGCGTCATGACGGTTCCGGAAGTTGCATGCATGAAGCCTGCTATCGGCATCCTAGCACAGTTCAGTCCCGGCAATAGACGTGCACATCGCTTTCGGTCTGATAGCGCGACAGGCCGATATCTTTCAGCTGCTCGTCCGATAGCTCCATGACGGCGTTCAGATTGCGCCGTTCTCTTAATTTGCGAGCCGTCCAGCGATAAATGGAGAGAAACGCGGTGGGGAGCCGCGATGGCTTGGCCGAACGACGGCTGTCGGCCGGAATAATGGTGGTTGAGCCGTGCATGGTAATCCTCCATCGGTTTGATTTCGATGGAGGCAGTGAACCATCCGCACGGCTCGCCCGCTGTCAGATTATTTAGCGATTCTGCGTCGTCTTATTTCAACAGCCACTCGTGCTCCGGCGCATTGTGGAACTTCCACACACGCTTCGGCCCGGCCATCACATTGAGATAGTAGAGGTCGTAGCCGTGGATGGTGGCGCAAGGGTGATAGCCCTTCGGCACCAGCGTCACATCGCCATTTTCCACCGCCATCGCCTCATCGAGCGAGCGATCGTCGGTGTAGACACGCTGGAACGCAAAGCCCTGCGGCGGGTTCATGCGGTGATAATAGGTTTCTTCCAGCAGGCTCTCATTCGGAAGATTGTCCTGATCGTGCTTGTGCGACGGATAGGACGAGGTGTTTCCGCTGGGCGTGATGACCTCGACGACCAGCAGCGAGTGCGCGGAGTTGTCGTCCTCGGGCATGATATTGGTCACGAGGCGCACATTCGAGCCCTTGCCGCGCTGGAACTGCGGATGCACGCCGGGTGGGATGAGCTTTGCCTTGTAGTCACCACCGCCAGGCGCAGAGCAGACGGCGAGCTCGAGGTCCGTTTCGGCCGTTACCGACCAGCTGGAGCCAGCCGGTACATAGAGCGAGTGTGGCGCACCTTCGAACGGGCTCATCCGCCCGCCGACGGAGCCGAAATCCTCGCCTGCGGCCGTTGCCTTGCCCTTGCCTGACACCCAGACAAGGCAGACTTCGCGGTCGCTGGCGTTGCCGGATACGGTCTCACCCGGCTTGAGGCGGTGCATGTCGAAGCCGACGTAGGTCCAACCCGCATTCTCAGGCGTCACATGAGTGACGCGACCATGCGCGCCGGATGGTTTCACTTTCAGGTTTGGCATGGAGGTCTCTCCTCGATATTCAGCGCGATTTTCCCCTCCTCAACCCTCCCCACAAGTGGGAGGGGCTAACCTGCTGCGCTCTCGGCATTCACGTTGCTGCGTCTCATCTGCGAGAACGAATATAGTGGCAAGGCGCTGCGGCAAATTATGCCCCGCCCCCTTGTGGGGGGGGGGTGGGGAGGGGCTTTATCCTCAAGCCCCCTTCGGGAACCCTTCTGTCTCGACCGTATAGCCAGCCGCCGTCATCACCCGCATCAGCTCGGCATGACCGATCTCCGCCATCTTCTGCGGCGGCGCCTTGCGCGGATCCTGTTCGGCCTCGACGACAAACCAGCCTTCGTATCCGTAACCGGCGAACCGCTTGACGATGGCACCGAAATCGAGCGAACCGTCGCCCGGTACGGTGAAGGCGCCGAGCGCCACCGCGTCGAGGAAGGACTGCTTGCTGCGGTCCAATCCTTCGACGACTGGCTTGCGGATATCCTTGACGTGAACATGGTTGATGCGGGCGTGGTGATTGTCGATGGCGCGCAGAACGTCGCCGCCGGCAAAGGCCAGATGCCCGGCATCGAGCAGCAGCGGAATGCCTTCGCCCGAATTGCGCATGAAGGCGTCGAGCTCCGGTTCGGTCTCGACGACGGCGGCCATATGGTGGTGATAGGAAAGCGGCATGCCCTGCTCGGCGCACCATTCGCCGAACTGCGTGACCTTGCGCGCATAGGCCTTCATCTCGTCATCCGAGAGGCGCGGCTTGGTGGCCAGGGGCTTGGAGCGGTCGCCCTGGATGGAGCGGCCAACTTCGCCATAGACGATGCAGGGCGCGTTGACGGCCTTGAACAGCTCGATCATCGGCGCGATGCGATCCTTGTTGGCCGCAAGCTCTTCGTCGACGAGCGTGCCAGAGAACCAGCCGCCGCAAAGCGTCACGTCGGCGGCGCGCAGGATCGGCAGCATCTCGGCCGGATTGTTCGGAAAGCGGCGACCCTGTTCCATGCCGGTAAAGCCGGCGCCGCGCGACTGGCGCAGGCATTCTTCCAGGGATACGTCGTCGCTGAGCTCGGGAAGATCGTCGTTCCACCAGGCGATCGGCGACATGCCAAGTTTGGCCTTCATCAATAGTCTCCTCAAAAGCATTGTCGGAAGAGCGTTGCCGCTCTTCCAGAAGATGAAATCAGTCGATCAGCCGATGCGCTGGGCGGCCCGCGCCTTGACGTAGGCCGCGTGCGCCTTATTGACCTGCTCGCGCGGGCTGACTTCCGGAACGGCAACGTCCCACCAGTAGCCGCCGGCATCCGTGGTGATCAGCGGATCGGTGTCGATCACGAAGACCGAAGTGCGATCGTTCTTCTTCGAGTCGGCAATCGCCTTCTCGAGTTCGGCGATCGACGCAACCTTGACCGCGATCGCGCCCATGCTCTCGGCATGTGCCCGGAAGTCGATCTCCGGCATGACCTCGTAGTGCGCGTCCTTCAGCAGATTGTTGAAGTTGGCACCACCGGTCGCCATCTGCAGGCGGTTGATGCAGCCGTAGCCACGGTTGTCGAGCAGGACGATGTTGAGCTTCAGGCCGAGCATGACCGATGTCGCGAGCTCGGAATTCAGCATCATGTAGGAGCCGTCGCCGACAAGAACGAAGACTTCCTTCTCAGGATGCGCCATCTTGGCCCCAAGGCCGCCGGCAATCTCGTAGCCCATGCAGGAGAAGCCATATTCCATGTGGTAGCTGCCTGGCGCGGTCGCCGGCCAGAGCTTGTGCATCTCGCCCGGCAGACCGCCGGCAGCACATAGGCCGATGGCCTTTTCGAGGTCGATCGAGCGGGTAACAGCGCCGATCACCTGGGCGTCAGAGGGCAGGGCGGCATTGGTGCTCGCCATCGCCTTGGCGGCGGCGTCCATCCAGGCCTTCTTTTCCCGCTCGGCCTTTTCCGCCAGTGCGGTCGGCGCCTTCCAGCCTGCAAGCCCGCTCGAAACGGCCTTCAACCCCTCGCGGGCATCGGCCACCAGCGTCTGACCGTCGTGCTTGGCTGCGTCGTATGCAGCAATGTTGAGGCCGAGGATCTTCAGCTTGTCGTTCTGGAAAAGCGCCCACGAGCCCGTCGTGAAGTCCTGACAACGTGTGCCGACCGCGATGATCAGGTCCGTTTCGGTTGCAATCGCATTGGCCGCAGATGTCCCGGTGACGCCGACGGAGCCGAGCGCCAGCGGATGCCGTTCGTCGATCGCCGACTTGCCGGCCTGCGTGACGACGACGGGGATCCGGTGTTCCTCGGCAAACGCCGTGAGCTCCTTGGTGGCCTGCGAATAGAGCACGCCGCCGCCGGCAATGATCACCGGCTTTTCTGACTTCTTGATGAGCGCGATGGCGCTTGCCAGCTCGTCGGCATCCGGGCGAGGGCGGCGCGTGGTCCAGACACGCTCCTCGAAGAAGCTCTCGGGATAATCGAAGGCTTCGGCTTGCACGTCCTGGCACAATGACAGCGTGACCGGGCCGCAATCATAAGGATCGGTCAGTACCTGCATGGCGCGCTTCAGCGCCGAGATGATCTGCTCTGGCCGCGTGATGCGGTCGAAATAGCGGGAAACCGAACGGAAGGCGTCGTTGGCTGAAACGGTGCCGTCGCCAAAATCCTCGATCTGCTGTAGCACGGGATCGGGCGCGCGATTGGCGAAGACGTCGCCGGGCAGGAAGAGAACCGGGATGCGGTTGACGTGGGCAACACCGGCAGCCGTCACCATGTTGAGGGCGCCTGGACCGATCGACGTCGTGCACGCCATGAAACGCTGTCGGAAATTTGCCTTGGCATAGGCAATCGCCGCATGCGCCATGCCTTGCTCATTGTGGGCGCGATACGTCGGCAGTTCGCCTCGCACTTGGTAGAGAGCCTCGCCGATGCCGGCGACGTTGCCGTGGCCGAAGATCGCCCAGACGCCGCCGAAGATCGGCACCTTCTTGCCGTCGACCACGGTCATCTGCTTCTTGAGGAAATGCGTGACGGCCTGAGCCATCGTCAATCGTACAGTCTTGCCCATGGGGCACCTCCCAAATGCTTTAATTAATTCAGGCCGCGGGTTTTCAACCAGGCGTCTGTCAATTGGCGGAAGCGTCCGGCCATGTCTGCGATCGCTTCCTCATCATTTAGCTTACCGGAAAGCCAGCCGCGTGCCGCTTCAGCAAAGATCGTGCGACCGACCGCAAAGCCCTTGACGGAAGGTGCAGCCAGCGTCGCCTCGAAGCCCTTGAGCAGCTCGTCGGCCGGAGCCTCAAGTCCGAGCAGCACGATACCACGGCACCATGGGTCGTTCTTGGCAATCACGGCCTCGATCTTTTTCCAGGCGGCCGTCGAGGCCTGCGGTTCGAGCTTCCACCAGTCGGGCTTGATGCCGAGTGCATAGAGCTCTTCCATCGCCGTCGAGACCGTGTCGTCGGTTAGTGGCCCGTTCTTGCTCGAAATGATTTCGATCAGCAGTTCGCGGCCGACCTTGCGCGCGGCTTCGAAGAGCGTGCGCAGTTTCTCCTGCTGTTCGGTCTTCAGCGCTGCCGGATCATCCGGATGGTAGAAGCAGAGGCACTTGATGCAATGATCGAGCGGCCATTCGACGAGCTGCGAGCCGATATCCTGGCTGAACTCGAAGCGCAGTGGCTTGGACCCCGGCAATTCTACCGGGCGGCCGATCCAGGCAAAGTTCTTGGTTGCCGCATCGAAGAAGGCATCGCGCCCGAAACGCTCATCGATCAACATGCCGTAACCGCTGCGGCCATCAGCGACACGCGCCGCGGCCTCCACGGCAAGGCGCTTGAAGGCGACGATCTTCTTGTAGTCCAGGTTCAGTTCGTCGCAGATGCTGGTCAGCTGTGAACGGTGATCGATGGCAAGCGCCATGAGGAGCGGAATGTCGCCCTTGCGCGTCGAAGCCCAATGGATGTGATTGATCGCCTCGTCCTTGCGCAGCGCGCGATGCTGGCTTCCGTGCTTCAGGAAGAAGTCGAGTTCGGCCCAGGTCGGATACTCGGGCGAGCAGAGCAGGCGGGAGACGGCGAAGGCGCCGCAGGCGTTGGCCCAGGTCGCGCAGGTCTTCAGCGGCTCGTTCTTCAGCCAGCCACGTAGCAGGCCCGACATGAAGGCATCGCCGGCGCCAAGCACGTTGAATACCTCGATCGGAAAGCCTTCCCCGACGATGCCGTCTTCCAGATTGTCGCTGATCGGGCCGTCATAGACGATGCAGCCCATGGCGCCGCGCTTGAGAACGATGGTCGCCGGCGAAAGGCGACGGATTTCCTTGAGCGCGCCGAGGACGTCATCGGCACCTGAGGCAATCAGGATTTCCTCTTCCGTTCCGACGATCAGGTCGCAGTCCGGAAGTGTTTCCTTCATCTTCGAGGAGACGCGATCGGACTTCACATAGCGCTCGAAGCCTTCGGCGTGGCCGGCAAGGCCCCAGAGATTCGGTCGATAATCGATGTCGAAGATAACCCTGCGGCCGTTGGCCTTGGCGATTCGGATAGCCTTGCGCTGGGCGGCTTCCGTATTCGGCCGGGAGAAATGCGTGCCCGACACCAGCACCGCGCGCGAGGATTTGATGAAACTCTCATCAATGTCGCCTTCGTCGAGCGCCATGTCGGCACAGTCAGAGCGATAGAAGATCATCGGCGAGACGCCTTCGGCCTCGACAGCCAGCAGCACCAGTGCCGTGAGGCGTTCCTTGTCGGTCTTGATGCCCTTCGTCTCTACCCCTTCGCGCGCAGACTGCTCGATGATGAAGCGGCCCATCTGCTCGTCGCCGACCCGGGTGATCAGGCCGGACTTCAGGCCAAGACGCGCCGTCCCGATGGCGATGTTGGCAGGGCAGCCGCCGACGGACTTGGCAAAGGAGCCGATGTCCTCGAGCCGCGAACCGATCTGCTGGCCGTAGAGATCGACCGAAGAGCGGCCGATGGTGATCACGTCAAGCGACGGTTCCGGCTGCGAGCCCGGGTTCGGTTGTGCCATGATGTCCTCCCGCTAGATTTTAGCTACGGCTTGGCGCCTGCTGATTGCGAGTAATGAAACATCGGTTCCGTATTGTTGTCAATTCGGAATGTTTATTCCATTTTTGATTTTGTCGATTTTACCTGGGTTCGCTTGCGCCGCCGCTCCGCGATCGCAACTGGGAGCGCCATCGTCAGGGCCATCGAGGCCGAGAGCGAGCGGAAACCGGCGAAATCCGCCTCCGCCACTTCGAACCAGCAGGTGGCGCGGGCAGCGAGCGGCGAGAAGGCCGAATCGGTAATAGCAACAACGGGCACCCCTCGATCTGCGAGCGCTTCCGCCTGGCTCAGGCTGTCGGCGGCATAAGGCGAGAAGCTCGCCGCGATTGCCGCATCTTTGTGAGTCGCAAATTGCACCATTTCCGGATCGACGCCATTTGGCGACGCGACGATCTGGTGCCGGATGTTCAGCTTCGAGAAGGCATAGGTCATGTGTGCTGTCAGCGGATAGGAGCGGCGCTTGGCGATCAGGTAGATCGTCTCGGCAGCCGCGAGAATATCGACCGCCTTGGTGAAGGTATCGGTCTGCACAGTGGCAGCCAGTCGGTTGACCGACTGGCTTGCAGCCGAAATGAAGCCGGAAAGCAGGTTGGCGTCCTCGTCATCGCCGCTGGCCTGCTCCAGCGTGACCAGGCGCTCTTCATAGCTCAGCGTCCGATCGCGCAACCTCTCGCGAAAGATGCTCTGCAGATCGGAGAACCCCTCGTAGCCTAAATGATGCGCGAGACGCACCAGCGTCGACGGCTGCACGTCAGAGGCCGCAGCGATGCTCGCCGTTGTGCCGAACGCGATCTCGTCGGGATTGCCGAGGGCGAAAGCGGCGACCTGTGCCAGCCTCTTCGGCATGTTTGCTTTGCGCTCGATAATCGTGCTGCGCAGACTCTCGAAGTCGCGCGGCACGCGTATGGGCGTCTTGGTGTCACTATCCATAGGCACGATCCGATGAATGAAATAAACATTCCATAATTCGGACCATAAATGATTTCCATCCGCGTGCCTAACTGTTTTTATTTCGCTGTAATTTAAGGGGTTTGGTCAGAAAAACCAAGCGTGCGGCGAAAAGTGGCCATCAACGGCGCTTGTCAAAATGATCTAAATATTCCAAAAAATCGGCGAGGAACGCGGAGGAGACAAGATGAAGCCACTCGGAATTGGCCTGATCGGCACCGGCTATATGGGCAAATGCCACGCATTGGCATGGAACGCAGTGAAGACGGTATTCGGGGACGTCGAGCGTCCACGCCTGATTCATTTGGCCGAGGCCAATGCAGACCTTGCGGCCAAGCGCGCCTCCGAATTCGGCTTCGAAAAGGCAACCGCCGATTGGCGCAAGCTGATCGCTGATCCTGAGGTCGACGTCGTGTCGGTCACCACGCCGAACCAGTTCCACGCGGAGATGGCAATTGCTGCGCTCGAAGCGGGCAAGCATGTCTGGTGCGAGAAGCCGATGGCGCCGGCATATGCCGATGCCGAGCGTATGCTGAAGACAGCAAAGGCTGCGGGCAAGGTCGCAGTTCTCGGCTACAACTACATCCAGAATCCGGTCATGCGCCACATCAAGACGTTGATCGAGGAAGGTGCGATCGGCGCGGTCAACCACATCCGCGTCGAAATGGACGAGGACTTCATGGCCGATCCCGACGCGTTCTTCTATTGGAAGAGTGAGCTTTCCGCCGGGTATGGCGCTCTGGATGATTTCGCCGTGCATCCGCTGTCGCTGCTCTGGTATCTGTTCGGTCACGTTGAGGCTGTCATTACCGATATGGTGAAGCCCTATGCCGATCGTCCGGTGAAGGAAGGTGGACGTCGCAACGTCGAGAATCACGACGCCGCCAACGTTCTGATGCGACTTGGCGGTGGAATTTCCGCTGTCCTGATGGCGAATCGCGCCGCCTGGGGGCGCAAGGGTCGAATCGCGCTGCAGATCTTTGGCTCGAAGGGTTCGATCGCCTATGATCAGGAACGCATGAACGAGTTCGAGCTCTATCAGGTGGCGGGCCGCGGCTCAGAACAGGGCTTCCGCAAGATACTGGCCGGCCCGGCGCATCGTCCATACGACCGCTTCATTCCGGCGCCTGGTCATGGTCTTGGCTTCAACGATCTGAAGATCATCGAATGCCGCGAACTGATCCGTGCAATTTCCGGCGAGCCGTCGTCGATCGTGACATTCGAAGACGGTCTTAGGATAGAGAAGTCTGTTCACGCCATGGCACAGTCATTCCACGAGCGCCGCTGGATCGAGATCGATTGAGGTCGATCCCTTCCGGTTGACGGCGCTGGGGGCAGGGGGTAGGCCTTTGCTGGAACGCGTGGCTGCGGGCTGGGAGTGAGAACGTGACGGACAGACTGGTGATCATCGGCGCGGGGCAGGCCGGCTTTGCATTGGCCGCGAAACTGCGTGCGCTCAAGGATACGCGCCCAATCACCATCATCGGTGCCGAAGATGCGCTGCCCTACCAGCGTCCGCCGCTTACGAAGAAATATCTGCTCGGCGAGATGACGTTCGATCGTCTGCTGTTCCGGCCGGAGCATTGGTACCCTGACAATAATGTCGAAATCCGGCTTTCCACCTGGGCAGAGCAGATTGTGCGCGACAAGAAACAGGTACTCCTGCAGGACGGTTCGGTGCTCGACTACGGTACACTGGCACTGACGACCGGATCCACGCCGCGAGCGCTGCCGGCTGCGATCGGCGGAGATCTCGAAGGCGTCTACGTGGCCCGCGATAAGCGCGATGCCGATCTGTTGGCCGAGGAGATGCGCCCGGGGCGTCGCGTGCTCATCATTGGCGGGGGGTATATCGGCCTTGAAGCGGCTGCCGTCGCTCGCCATCGCGGCCTTGAGGTCACCGTGATCGAGATGGCCGACCGAATCCTGCAGCGCGTCGCTGCCAAGGAGACCGCCGATATCATGCGTGTGATTCACGAGACGCATGACGTTGTCATCCGGGAAAAGACCGGGCTCAAGCACCTTGTAGGTCACGAGGGCAGGGTCGTCGCGGCGGAGCTCTCCGACGGATCCACGATCGACGTGGATTTCGTCATCGTCGGCATCGGTGTCGTTCCAAACGACCAGCTCGCCAAAGAGGCGGGGCTCGAGGTCGCCAATGGAATCATAGTGGACGAATTTGCCCGCACATCCGATCCGTCGATTTTTGCCGCCGGCGATTGTGCGGTTCTCCCGTGGCAGGGTGGGCGGATTCGTCTCGAATCGGTGCAGAACGCAGTTGATCAGGCAGAGGCGGTCGCCGCCATCATCGCGGGCGGTAACGAAGCATACGACCCCAAGCCCTGGTTCTGGTCGGACCAGTATGACGTCAAGTTGCAGATCGCCGGCTTCAATATGGGATACGACGATACGGTCCTGCGCCCGGGCGCCCGCGAGGGCGCGCACTCGATCTGGTATTTCAAGAACGGCTCATTCATTGCCGTCGATGCGATCAATGATGCCAAGGCCTATGTCAGCGGCAAGAAGATGCTGGAATCCGGCATCAATCCCGACAGGACGATCATCGCCGACGCGTCTACCGATCTTAAGCAACTGCTGAGCTGAGGCCGACGGCCCCGGCATCAGGTGAAAAAGCCGAAAAAGCGCTTGCGTCACCTGTCGAATGACTCTATCAGGCTCCCACCGGAGAGGTGGCCGAGTGGTCGAAGGCGCTCCCCTGCTAAGGGAGTATACCCGAGAGGGTATCGTGGGTTCGAATCCCATCTTCTCCGCCATCACAACTTTCCTACCATCTGTTTCGACCATCATCACCCGCAGCGCGCTGTCGTAGTGACCGCTGCCACCTGCGCGCTTAGCCCGCCGAATCTCGCGTCAACAGAATCGAACCGAGAATCATCCTTCGTCAGGGAAACTGATTCTTCGTCAATTGCGCCCATGGCCCGAGGCGGGCGTCGATGCTTGGCCTTCTCCTTCTTCAACAAAAGACGCGAATCCGGCGAGAAACTGGTTCCAATGTGGCACAATCCACAGCCCGGCACCGCGGCTCATTGTAGCCAAACTCCCGCAGAATCAGGGGTTTCTTAATAAAGTATAAAGAAACGGCAGGGGCGGATGCCGCATTTGTGACCTTTCCGCAACAGCGCATAGGGAAGGCTGTCGCAAACACCCCAAACGGGCAAGTTGGTGATTGCGTGACAGTCCCGGTCTTGTATTTTCAACCTCGGAAGCGAGGGCGGTTGATCGTCCGACTTCTTGAAACATGGGGATGGGGCAGGGAACGCTGCTCTAACGGCGAAAAACCCAGACCCGATCGAAACTTTGAATTGGAGGTCAATATGAACATCAAGAGCCTTCTTCTCGGCTCCGCTGCTGCTCTCGCAGTAGTTTCCGGTGCTCAGGCTGCTGACGCTATCGTTGCTGCTGAGCCGGAACCGGTTGAATACGTTCGCGTCTGCGACGCTTACGGCACTGGCTACTTCTACATCCCGGGCACGGAAACCTGCCTGAAGATCGAAGGTTACATCCGTTTCCAGGTTGACGTTGGTCCGGACCAGGTCAACGGCGGCGCAAGCGGCAATCAGGGCGGTACGTCTGACTGGGATGCGTTCACCCGCGGTCAGGTTCAATTCACGGCCAAGAGCGACACCGAGTACGGCCCGCTCACCGGTGTGATCGTTCTGCAGCACAATGGCGACAACGCCTCGGACCAGAATGCGATCCTCGACTCGGCTTACATCGACATCGCTGGCTTCCGCGCTGGTCTGTTCTACAGCTGGTGGGACGATGGTCTTTCGGGCGAAACGGACGACATCGGCAGCCCTGTAACGCTGCATAACTCGCTCCGTTATCAGTATGAGTCTGGCGACTTCTACGCTGGTATCTCCGTTGACGAGCTGGAAGACAGCCCGTACTACAACGGCGAAGTTCCGAACAACGAAGGTGTCGCTGTCGGCATCGGTGGCAAGGCTGGTGCTTTCACCTACCAGGTTACCGCTGGTTATGACTTCGACAACGAAGCTGCTGCTGTCCGCGCTATGGGCACTGTTGCCATCGGTCCCGGCACTCTCGGCCTCGCTGCCGTTTACGCCAGCGATCCGGGCGCATACTACAACGCTGCTGAGTGGGCAATTGCTGCTGAGTATGCAATCCAGGCTACCGACAAGCTGAAGATCACCCCCGGTGCTCAGTGGTACGGCAACTACGGCACCAATGTCGTCAACTTGGCTGGTTTTGGACCTAATGGCAGCGATGCTGACTTCGGCAACGACGACGCTTGGAAGGTTGGTCTGACGGTTGATTACCAGATCACCGACAACTTCTACGCTAAGGCTTCGGTTCAGTACCTCGACGGCGACAACATCGACGACGTCACGACCGGCTACTTCCGCCTGCAGCGTGCATTCTAATCTGGTCTGACTTCGGTCAATCAGGAGAGCCCGGCTTTCGAGCCGGGCTTTTTCGTGTTTATGGATACCGATCAGGTGAACTCGCTCAGAACTAAGGCACATCCGAGATGAAAAGCCATGTCCGCGGGAACACTGATTCGAGATGCAGCAATGGCGCGTGGCCTTGGCCTGGTGCCCTCAGCGTCGAAAGAGACGAACACCGGGCTTTCATCTCATCGACCGTTCTGTCAGCGATGAGATCCGAGTGTTCTCCTTTGACGACGAGTATCGGCACCTTGGCCAGTTCATCGAAATACGGCCAGAGATCCGGCAGTGGCTGAGCGAAGTCGATCGCCAGCAGCTGTGCTGCGATGGCTGGATCGAAGTCCGCCACCGGCTTCCCGTCGGTGTCCCGGTAGATTGCCGAAGCCATCTCGCGCCAGTCTTCTTCCTGAAGGGCAGGAAAGTACCGGCCTTGACAAGCCTTGAGGGAGGCAAGCGCCTCAGGCCAGGAGTGCGGCGCTGCGGCAGCATTGAGATAATCTCGGATGCGCTTGAGGCCGTTGGCTTCTATCTTCGGTCCGATATCATTGAGAATCACGGCGGCGATCAGGTCGAGCCTCATTTGCGCCAGCAGATGGAGAAGCAGCCCGCCGCGCGAGGTGCCGATGAAGATGCCACGCTCGATCTTTAGATGTTGGCAAGCCGAGATGACATCGCGCGCTTCAACGCCGAGATTGTAGTTTGCCTTGTTGGCGTCCCATTCGGAGTGGCCTCGCCCCCGGTAGTCGATCGTGATGACGCGTCTCGGAGTCGCCGAGTCTGTCGACAGCAACAGCGCTAGGCTGTGAAAGTCACGCGAATTCCTTGTCAGTCCGGGCAGGCAGATCACCGGCAGCCGGTCCGCTATCTCTGGGGCACCATAATCTCGGGCGTACAGCGTCAGCCCGTCATCACTCTTGTAGGTTATCGCTCGAAAGCCATCGTTTGCTGCTGGTTCCACGCTCGCTACTCCTGCTGTCTCAGGCTCAGCTTAGCGAGGCCGACGATATCCGCCAATCAGGAGGAACGGCCGTAGGTCAGGTCGCGGACGATGTCGCTCGGTTGACCCAGCCGCGCCTTGTAAACTTCGTAATTCTCAATCACCCGCTGCACATAGTTGCGGGTTTCGGGGAAGGGGATCCGCTCGATCCAATCGACAATGGTGTCGATCGATTGGCCGCGTGGGTCGCCGTAGCGGCCGATCCATTCGGGCACACGCTTGGGACCGGCGTTATAGGCTATGAACGTCATGATATAGGAACCGCCAAAGGCGTCGATCTGCTCGCCGAGATAGTGCGCCCCGAGAGTCGCGTTGTAGCCGGCGTCGGCCGTCAGTCGGTCCTTGGAATAGGCAATGCTGTGGCGCTTGGCGACGGCCTTCGCCGTTCCCGGCAGTATCTGCAAAAGCCCGCGAGCGTCCGCTGCCGAAACAGCGGCCGGATCGAAGGCGCTCTCCTGCCGGGCAATCGCGTACGCGAGTGCCTTGCCGGAACCGGAAATGTTGGCATTCGTCGGAATGACGCCGAGAGGGAAGGCCAGCGCTGCGACATCGACGCCGCGCGAATAGGCGATCTTGCCGACCTGCAGCGACAGATGGTGGTCGCCAGAACGTTCCGCCTGCGCACTCAAAACCGAAAGTTCACCGGGGCTCTGCAGTTGCTCGGCGAGCGCGAGATAAAGGCTCTTCGCCCGCCACCCATGGCCGGCCGCGTCAAAGCGGGCGATTGCCTGCACCGCTTCACGTGCAAGATAGCGTTGCCGGTCGGCCTGGGTGGGTGATGGGTAGGTGACATTCAGTGTCTTGCGGCCGAGCTTGTCGCTGGCCAGTTGCCCATAAAAGGTCGTCGGATAGCTGGCGGCCTTGGCATAGAATTCGGATGCCTTTCCAGGTCCACCGGCCTCGGCGGACCGTCCCATCCAATACCAGGCGCGAGACACCGAAATCGGTCCATTGGAAAAATCGAGGATCTTGCGGAAATGCGCCTGTGCTGCCGCCGCGTCCTGTAGGCCCCGCAGAGCGTACCAGCCCGCATGGAACTCCGCCTCAACGACGTCGGTCGGTGTTGTTGCAGTGTAGTTGGCAACAATCCCGTAAGCGGTCTTGAATTCCCCTTGATCGACCAGGCCGCGGCTCACAATCCGTTGTTCGTTCCACCACTCGCCGGCATTGACCAGTTCGTCCCGATTGCGGGGGGCCTTTTGCAATAGCTTGGCGGCTTCCGCATATTTGTCCTGTTTTCGCAGGTATTCGATGCGTGCGAAAAGGTAGCCGGCGTCGCCTTTCCACTGGCCGTCGACAGCGGTGAGAAGTGCACCGGCGTTGGGCGCCTTGTTCATGACAGCCGCCCAGGCTTTGTAGAGCGATTGAGCCTGCCCCATATCACCAAAGCGCTTGGCCTGCGCCGCGCGATTGCGATACATCAAGTAGTCCATTCGCGCCTTATGATCGGTTGGTGTCAGCAGGCTGGCGAATTCTGCGAGAATCTTGTCTTCAGTCGGCTTGTCGAGTGTCTCGCCGCGCCAGACCTTCCGGATGTACTTTGCTGCCTGGCTCTGCTTGCCGGTGGCGACGAGTGCCCGAGACAGGATCATCGCGCCGGACGTCGTCTCGGGCGCAGTCTGCCCGAAGGCAGCCAAAACGGAGCCAGGGGCAGGGTTTTCGTCGTAGATTGCACGCTCGGAATAGGCCCGTAGCTTCGCAAGCCCCGGCCATCCCTGCAACTCCTGGGCGGCGGCGGCAATTTCCGAGGAGGGAATACCCTTCTGGCCCGAGACCGCGATTGCCCAAGTCAGAATGTGCCGGTCAAGCGTCCCGCTTCCCATGCGGTCACGAATGGAAATCGCCTGCGCGGGATTGTTATCCGAAAGCGCGTCCAGCCCGGATTTCAGGTCGCTGTTGATCGGTGCCTGGCTGCGCGGAATCGAGCCGGTGATGATTGATTCCGGTACCGACGTCTGCGGAACGAAACCTATCGGCTTTACATCGGGAACGGGCACGGCCTCATTCGGAAGCGAAGACGCCAGGCTGCTCCACGCGGCGGCGGTAAAGCCGAGGGCGGACAGGATCAGGACTGCTCTCTTCATGGGACTCTCGCAATGAAAACACGCCCAACCATTTGGCGGGAGCCATCTTAACGAAAGCTTACTGAAGCCAGTAAACTTCGTTCACATTTGCTATCGGAATTTGCCCTAAACCGATCCCTGCGCGCTTGTCGCGACGATTTCACCGCACTATGGTGCCCCACCAATATTCAAGGAATGCGGCCGAAGCGTGAAGTCGGCCATGAGGAGTTCTGCATGTTCCAGGGATCCATTCCCGCTCTCGTCACTCCCTTCACTGATGCTGGCCAGGTGGATGAGGCCTCGTTCGCGAGCCACGTCGACTGGCAGATCAAAGAAGGCAGCAGCGGTCTCGTTCCGGTCGGCACGACCGGCGAATCTCCGACGTTGTCGCATGCCGAGCACAAGCGGGTGGTGGAACTTTGCATCGAGGCTGCGGCCAAGCGCGTGCCTGTGATGGCCGGCGCTGGTTCGAACAATACACGCGAAGCAATTGAACTTGCCCAGCATGCCGAGAAGGCGGGCGCGGATGCGATCCTCGTGGTTACGCCTTACTACAACAAGCCGACGCAGAAGGGTCTGATCGCACATTTTTCGGCAATCGCCGAGGCGGTGAAGCTGCCGATCTATATCTACAATATCCCCGGCCGTTCCGTGATTGATATGACCCCGGAAACGATGGGCGCTCTTGCCAAGGCACACTCCAATATCGTCGGGGTCAAGGACGCCACCGGCAAGATCGAGCGCGTGTCCGAGCAGCGCCTTAGCTGCGGCAAGGAATTCAGACAATTGTCGGGTGAGGATGCGACGGCGCTTGGCTTCAATGCCCACGGTGGCGTCGGTTGCATCTCGGTGACGGCCAACGTCGCGCCGCGCCTTTGCGCCGAGTTTCAGGCCGCGACGCTTGCCGGCAACTATGAAAAGGCGTTGGAATACCAGGATCGTCTGATGCCTTTGCACAAGGCGATTTTCCTGGAACCCGGTCTTTGCGGGGCGAAATATGGCCTCGCAAAGTTGGGAAGAATGAGCCGCAACGTGCGTTCGCCGCTGATTTCGACGCTGGAACCCGCCACCGAAGCAGCGATCGATGCCGCCATGCGCCATGCCGGCTTGCTGAACTGAGGCAAGCTGCTCGGCCTGCCTTCACAGGCAGCCGATGTTCCCCTACATAAAGGCAAGAGAGAAGGGCGCGGTCGTCGCGCCCTCGAGCATTTTGGAATGTGTTATGGCGCCCAAAGGCAGCGAGCGCGTGGTCAAGAAGATCGTGGCGGAAAACCGCAAGGCGCGCTTCAACTACGAGATCATCGACACTTACGAAGCCGGCCTCGTGCTCAAGGGCACCGAGGTCAAGTCGTTGCGCGAGGGGAAGGCCAATATCGCCGAATCCTATGCTTCCGACGAAGATGGCGAGATCTGGCTGATCAATTCTTACCTACCTGAATATCTGCAGGCAAACCGCTTCAATCACGAGCCGCGTCGGCGCCGCAAACTGCTGCTCTCCGGCCGCGAGATCAACCGGCTGCGCGCCGGCATCAACCGCGAGGGCATGACCTTGATTCCGTTGAAGATCTATTTCAACGACCGCGGCCGCGCGAAAATGGAATTGGCGCTCGCCAAGGGCAAGAAGCTCCACGACAAGCGCGAGTCCGAGAAAGAGCGCGATTGGAACAGGCAGAAGAGCCGTCTTCTCAAGGACAACGGCTAATCGGAATCCGAGCATCTGCCTTGAAGACGACGCTGAACGCTCGAATTTAGGCGTCCAGGTCGGTTGGTGCCGCAGGTTCGGTCGTAGGCCGCGGGGGCCGCTCCGAAGGATCGCGTCCGATTTCGTTCTTCAACGACAGAAGATCGATGAAGTGATCGGCCTGCCTGCGCAGGTCATCGGCAATCATCGGCGGTTGCGTTGCCATCGTCGAGATGACCGAGACCTTGCGGCCCTTGCGCTGAAGTGCCTCGACAAGCGTCGTGAAGTCGCCGTCGCCGGAGAAGATGACGAGATGATCGACGGTTTCCGATTGCTCCATGGCATCGATCGCCAGCTCGATATCCATGTTGCCCTTGATCTTTCGGCGTCCCATCGAATCCGTGAACTCCTTGGCCGGCTTGGTGACGACCTTATAGCCGTTGTAGTCGAGCCAATCGATCAGCGGGCGAATGGAGGAGTATTCCTGATCTTCGATCAGAGCCGTATAGTAGTAGGCGCGCAGGAGATAGCCGCGTTTCTGAAATGCCTTCAACAGCTTGCGGTAGTCGATATCGAAACCCAGACTTTTGGACGCAGCGTAGAGATTGGCGCCATCGATAAAAAGAGCAATTTTTTCGCGTGGATCAAACATCGCGTACCAATCCAATGTGAGCAATCTTAATGCTTTCGTCAGAAACCCAAAAAAACAATGGGTTATGCGATCGCTTGGAACAATTCTTACTTTATGAACTATTCATATAAGAAAGATTTAGGGCACGATTCGCGATATTCCAAGCAACTTTTGGTGGAAACCCGCTTTGCATCCAAAATTCGTTGGCGTTGTGAGTTGGGGCTTTGCGCAATGAAAACTTGAATTTGCCCGGTTTTAATTGTATCGGGCGTGTTAATCCCGAGATCACGACCGCAAAGGACAGGCAATGGCCCGTGTCACCGTTGAAGATTGCATCGATAAAGTTGAGAACCGTTTCGAGTTGGTTCTGCTTGCCAGCCACCGTGCCCGGCTGATTTCCCAGGGCGCTTCGATCACGATCGATCGTGACAACGACAAGAACCCGGTTGTGGCGCTTCGCGAAATTGCTGACGAGACGCTGTCCCCGGATGATCTGAAGGAAGATCTGATCCATTCGCTGCAGAAGCACGTCGAAATCGACGAGCCAGAGCCCGATCCGGCGAGCCTCATCGCAGCTGGTGGCGTTGCCGCGGCAGACAGCGAAGAGCAGGAAGACCTGCCGGAAACGATTACCTTCGACCAGATGTCGGAAGAAGAGCTTCTGGCTGGTATCGAAGGCCTGGTGCCGCCGGAAAAGAGCGACGATTACTAATCGTCAACCTTGCACCATTATAGCTTCGGCATATTATTGCATATCATGTGCGCCAATCCGTGATTGGCGCGCTTTTGTTTTTTAATGGAGCGGTTTCGGGATGATGCGGCAGTACGAGCTCGTGGAGCGGGTTCAGAAATACAAGCCCGATGCCAACGAAGCACTGCTGAACAAGGCCTACGTCTATGCAATGCAAAAGCATGGGCAACAGAAGCGTGCGAGCGGCGATCCCTATATTTCGCATCCGCTGGAAGTTGCCGCCATCCTGACAGACATGCACCTTGACGAGTCGACCATCGCGGTTGCGCTGCTTCACGACACCATTGAGGATACGACGGCAACCCGCGCCGAGATCGATGAGCTCTTCGGGGAGGACATTGGGCGCCTGGTCGAAGGGCTGACGAAGATCAAGAAGCTCGATCTCGTCACCAAGAAGGCCAAGCAGGCTGAAAACCTGCGCAAGCTGCTGCTGGCCATTTCCGACGATGTGCGTGTGCTGCTCGTCAAGCTCGCCGATCGCCTGCACAATATGCGCACGCTGGATCACATGTCGCCGGAAAAGCGCGCGCGCATTTCCGAGGAGACAATGGATATCTATGCGCCGCTGGCCGGACGCATGGGTATGCAGGACATGCGCGAGGAGCTGGAAGACCTCTCGTTCCGCCATATCAACCCGGAAGCCTACGAGACTGTCACCGGGCGGCTCGAGGAACTCTCGAAGCGCAACGAAGGTCTGGTCAAGAAGATCGAGACCGAACTGGGCGATCTGCTCGTTGCCAACGGGATGACCGGCGCGATCGTCAAGGGGCGTCAGAAGAAGCCGTACTCCGTGTTTCGCAAAATGCAGTCGAAGTCGCTGTCCTTCGAGCAGCTTTCGGATGTCTACGGTTTCCGCATCATCGTTGACGATATTCCTGCCTGCTATCGGGGGCTGGGTATCGTTCACACCCGCTGGCGCGTGGTGCCCGGCCGCTTCAAGGACTACATCTCGACACCGAAGCAGAATGACTACCGGTCGCTGCACACGACGATCGTTGGCCCGTCCAGCCAGCGCATCGAGCTGCAGATCCGCACCAGGCGCATGCATGAGATTGCAGAGTTCGGTATTGCTGCCCACACGCTCTACAAGGACGCCGCCTCGACCTCGGACAACGATATCCTTTCGCGTGAATCCAATGCCTATTCCTGGCTGCGCCATACGATCGAGGCACTCGCAGAAGGGGATAGCCCTGAAGAGTTTCTTGAGCATACCAAGCTTGAGTTGTTCCAGGATCAGGTCTTCTGCTTCACCCCAAAGGGCAAGCTGATCGCGCTTCCGCGTGGCGCGACGCCGATCGACTTCGCCTATGCGGTTCACACCAATATCGGCGACACGACCGTCGGCGCTAAGATCAATGGCCGCATCATGCCGCTCGTGACCCGTTTGGCGAACGGCGACGAGGTCGAGATCATTCGTTCCGGCGTCCAGGTGCCGCCGGCAGCCTGGGAAGAGATCGTCGTAACGGGCAAGGCGAGGGCGGCGATCCGTCGCGCCACGCGATTGGCTATCCGCAAACAGTATGCCGGTCTTGGCCATCGCATTCTGGAGCGGACGTTTGACCGAGCCGGAAAGATCTTTTCGCGCGAAGCGATGAAGCCCGCGCTCCATCGCCTGGGGCAGAAAGACGTAGAAGATGCCATCGCGGCAGTCGGTCGTGGCGAGATGTCGTCACTGGACGTGCTGCGTGCGGTCTATCCTGATCATCTGGAGGAGCGTGTGACGGCCAAGCCGAGCGGCGACGACGGATGGTTCAATGTTCGCAGCGCCTCAGGCATGATCTTCAAGATTCCCGGCAAGCCCAAGTCGGCCATCGACGGCGCGGATGTCAAAGCGGACATCGATATGGATGCGATGCCGATCCGCGGCATCTCCAGCAATGTCGAGGTGCAGTTCGCTCCGACCGGCGCTGTCCCCGGTGACCGTATCGTCGGGATCATGAACGTCACGGAGAAGGGGAACGCGATCACGATCTACCCGATCCAGTCTCCGACGCTGCAGCGTTTTGACGATCAGCCGGACCGTTGGATCGACGTGCGCTGGGATCTCGACGAGGCCAACAAGTCGCGGTTCATGGCGCGCATCATGGTCAATGCTCTGAACGAGCCGGGTACTTTGGCGAAACTCGCGCAGACCGTTGCCGGTGTCGACGTCAATATCCGGGTGTTCAACACCGTCCGTGTCGCAACCGACTTCACCGAAATGACGCTCGACGTCGAGGTATGGGATCTACGGCAGCTTAACCAGCTGCTCGCCCAGCTGAAGGATCTGGAGTGCGTCGCAACCGTTCGTCGGCTTTACGAATAAGGCTGTTGCACATTTTGTGATCGTTTCGTGACGGAAATCGCACGGATATAGGGCTAGGTATGCGATATGCGCATGGCTGCGCCTATGTTAGAGCGTTGGTAATCACGGCCCCGTGCGCCTATCTTCCAGTCATCGGAAAATTGAACAGAAGATGAGGCAAAGAAATGTTTACACCGATCAAGAAGATCGCCCGTGCACTGCGTGCGCCGACTGCTGAAGAACGTGAAATGGCTTACCTGAACGGCTCTTTCGACCGTATCGATCTTGAATATCGTCAGCGTCAGGTTGATCGCGGCCTGTTCCGCATCCGGTAATACCGAGCCTATACTTGAAGAACGGAGGGGCGTATCGCATATCGCGCCCCTGGTGAATGCTCAGTCTGCGATGATCAAATATTGACTGAGATGGTCTGGCGCTCTTGTCACGCCGGTGCGGCGTGCACTACATACGCGCCATGTTGTTCAGACGTAGAAAACCTGCCGGATTTCGTGAAAAGGTCCGTGAGTTGCTGTGGCCCCGTAAGGGATTCTTGCGGCCGCTCCGCTACCTCACGATGCGTGTTCTCCGCTTGACGGCGTCGCCGCACGCCGTCGCGATGGGTGTCGCCGCAGGAATCTTCGTGTCCTGGACGCCCTTTATTGGCGTCCACTTCGTCATGGCCTTCGTGCTCAGTTACTTCTTCTCCGGCAATATGGTCGCTGCGGCGCTCGGTTGCGCCGCTTTCGGCAATCCGCTGACCTACCCATTCATCTGGGGAGCGACCTGGGAGATAGGTCACCTGCTGCTTGCGCGTCACGACGCAATGCCGGGGCAATCGATCGACCTCGGCGCGCTGTTCCACGAACTGCATTTCAGCGAACTCTGGCGACCCGTTCTCGAGCCGATGCTTGTCGGCTCCATTCCGCCTGCACTTTTGACCTCTGTCATCGTGTATTTCGGAACCTTCTACGCCGTGAAGGGCTTCCAGACGCGCCGCCGCGAACGGCTGATGACGCGTGCCCGCATTCGTTTGTCACATCCAGTGCAGGAAACCGTATGATCATCGGCATCGGCAGTGATCTCATCGATATCAGGCGCGTCGAGAAGTCCCTCGAGCGCTTCGGCGAGCGCTTCACCAATCGCTGTTTTACCGAGATCGAGCGGGCGAAGTCCGATCGGCGTGCCAATCGGGCGGCCTCCTATGCCAAGCGTTTTGCCGCCAAGGAGGCATGCTCCAAGGCCCTTGGAACAGGCATGGCGCAAGGCGTGTTCTGGAGGGATCTTGGTGTTGTGAACCTGCCAAGCGGCAAGCCGACGATGAAGCTCACGGGCGGCGCGGCAGAGATGCTGCAATCGATGCTGCCGGCGGGCCACAGGGCTGCCATTCATTTGACGATAACGGATGATTATCCCTTGGCGCAGGCTTTCGTCATTATCGAAGCACTGCCGGATAGCGTCTGATCAGCGACGTAGAGTCGCTTTTAATGTTGGCGCCATTGCCGCAATCGGCCGAAGCCGCTAGAGAGAAGCAAACAAGAGTTGCGTCGTTATTGGCGCGTTGAAGGAATAAGACTGCGTGTCCGAAAAAGTCGAAACCAAGCCGAACGCCCTCTGGGAAAACATCAAGGTCATCGCACAGGCGCTGATTTTGGCGATGGTTATCCGAACGGTGTTTTTTCAGCCGTTCACCATTCCGTCCGGCTCCATGATGCCGACCCTGCTTGTCGGCGATTACATTTTCGTCAACAAGTTCGCCTACGGCTATTCGAAGTACTCGCTGCCTTTTTCCCCGAACCTGTTCAGCGGTCGCATCTTCGCGAGTGAACCGAAACGCGGCGACATCGTTGTCTTCCGCTTCCCGCCGAATCCCGAAGTCGATTACATCAAGCGGCTGGTCGGCCTTCCCGGTGATCATATTCAGGTCCGGGAAGGTGTTCTCTACGTGAACGGCACGGCAGTTCCGAAGGTGCCGGACGGCACTTTCAATTCCGACTATGCTCAAGATCCGGGCCAGGATGTGCCCGTCTTCCGCGAGACCCTGGACAATGGCGTTACCTACGACACGCTCGACCAGTCTCCGGTTTCCCGTGGCGACAACACGCGCGAGTTCATCGTTCCGGAAGGTCACTACTTCATGATGGGCGACAATCGCGACAATTCGCTCGACAGCCGCTTCGATGTCGGCTTCGTGCCGGCGGAAAATCTGGTCGGACGCGCCAGCGTCATCTTCTTCTCGCTCGGCAACGACACATCGTTCCGCGAAATCTGGAAGTGGCCGACGAACATGCGCTGGGATCGTCTCTTCAAGGGCGTTGAATGAGTAAGGCGCAGACGCTCTCGGCGGCGGATCGGACACGGCTTGAAGCCCTGATCGGTCATCAGTTCGCCGAGAAGGAGCGGCTGGATCGGGCTTTGACGCATGCGAGTGCCCGCACGCAAAAAGGCGGGAACTACGAGAGGCTGGAGTTTCTTGGCGACCGGGTGCTTGGCCTCTGCGTCGCCGAATTGCTCTTCCGCACATTCGGCGCGGCAACCGAGGGCGAGCTCTCGGTCCGTCTCAATCAGCTCGTCAGTGCCGATACCTGCGCCGAGGTCGCCGATGAACTCGGTCTGCACTACTTCATTCGCACCGGCGCTGACGTCAAGAAGCTGACCGGAAAGCGCATGATGAATGTCCGGGCCGACGTGGTCGAGAGTCTCATCGCGGCGATCTACCTCGACGGCGGCCTTGAGGTCGCGCGGCGCTTTATCCTGAAGTTCTGGGAGAAGCGGGCAGCACGCGCCGACGGTGCGCGGCGCGACGCGAAGACCGAACTGCAAGAATGGTCGCATGCCAAATTCGGCGTCACGCCGATCTACCGGGTTGATGAACGCAGCGGACCGGATCATGATCCACGCTTCACGGTTACTGTGGAGGTCGCCGGTGTTCAGCCCGAAACGGGAATTGAACGCTCAAAGCGGGCTGCGGAGCAGGTCGCAGCCACGCGAATGCTGGAGCGCGAAGGCATTTGGCAGAAATCCTCTGCCGGAAACTGACGGGACAGATGACAGAAGAACACGAAATGGCGGACGGCTCCGCTGAAACTGCGGGTGCGACACGTTCGGGCTTCGTTGCCCTGATCGGTCCGACGAATGCCGGCAAGTCGACACTGGTGAACCGTTTGGTCGGCGCAAAGGTCTCCATCGTCAGCCACAAGGTGCAGACGACGCGTGCGATCGTCCGGGGCATCGCGATCCACGACAATGCCCAGGTCGTGTTCATGGACACGCCAGGTATTTTCAAACCGCGCCGGCGGCTCGATCGCGCGATGGTCACGTCGGCCTGGGGTGGCGCCAAGGATGCCGACCTCATCATGCTGCTCATCGACAGCGAGCGCGGTTTGCGCGGTGACGCGGAAGCCATTCTTGAGGGCCTCAAGGAGGTGCATCAGCCGAAGATCCTCGTCCTGAACAAGATCGACCGGGTCAAGCGCGAAGACCTGTTGGCGCTGGCAGCAGCTGCCAACGAGAAGGTCACCTTCACGCAAACCTTCATGATCTCGGCCGAGAACGGGTCCGGTTGCGAAGACGTCATGGATTATCTGGCAAAGACGCTGCCGGAGGGGCCATGGTATTACCCCGAAGACCAGATTTCCGATCTCCCCATGCGCCAGCTTGCGGCTGAGATCACCCGCGAGAAGCTGTTCCTTCGCCTGCACCAGGAACTTCCCTATTCGTCGCATGTCGAGACGGAGAAGTGGGAAGAACGCAAGGACGGCTCGGTTCGCATCGAGCAGGTCATCTACGTCGAGCGCGACAGTCAGAAGAAGATCGCGCTCGGCAAGGGCGGCGAAACGATCAAGGCTATCTCTTCTGCATCACGCCGAGAGCTTTCCGAAATTCTCGAGCAGCCGGTCCATCTTTTCCTGTTCGTGAAGGTTCGCGAAAACTGGGGCGATGATCCCGAGCGCTTCCGCGAAATGGGGCTCGATTTCCCGAAGTAGCGAAAACAGCTTCTACAGCGTTGTTTCTGCGGCAAAAATTCGGTTGCGTATGGAACAACCCTGGGGTTTGCGTGTTCTTATATGAACGCGTCGCCATTGCCGGCGGCGTTTCGTCATTCGAGCACAAGGGCCTCTATGGCAACCCCGCGCGCCACTCACTCGTTCAAAACACCGTGCGAGCAGTGTCCGCTGCGTGCCGACCCGACGTTCCGGGAATTCAGTGGCGAAGAGCTGGACTTCGTTTCGAAATTCAAGCGAGGCGAACTGGCTGCTGACGCCGGCGCGACAATCCTTGTCGAGGGCGCCCATAGCGCTCATCTCTTCACGGTTCTATCCGGCTGGGGCTTCCGCTATAAAACGCTGGAAGACGGGCGCCGGCAGATCCTGAACTATATAATGCCGGGCGATCTGATCGGTCTGCAGGGGACGATCATGGGTGAAATGCAGCACTCAGTGGAAGCGTTATCGCCTGTGTCCCTGTGCGTCTTCGAACGCGACAAACTAATGGCTCTTTACAACAAGCATCCGTCGCTCGCCTTCGACATTACCTGGATCGCGGCCCAGGAAGAGCGAATGCTTGATGAACATCTCTTGAGCATCGGCCGCCGGACAGCCCTCGAGCGCGCAGCCTACCTCATTGCATTCCTGTTCGAGCGGGCAAGGCGACTAAAGCTTCTCACCAAAAATGCGTCGATCCCGATTACCCAACAGCATGTGGCGGATACGCTCGGCTTATCGATCGTTCACACGAATAAAACATTGAAAAAATTATCAAATCGAAATTTGATCCGCTGGCAGGAGCGTGCCTGCGAGGTGCTTGATGGCGAAGGGCTGCTTGCCGCCGCTGGGTGGGAAGGGCTTGGAGAAAAAGTCCGGCCGTTCATATAATGCATGCGGGCGCTATGTCTTTTTTAAATGCATCCTGCGAGACATGGACCTAAGGTCATCCATGCCATCTTTCTTCCTGCTTGCTTTTTATCGACCCGAAACGAAAAAGCGGCTATGCAAGTTAAGCGGTAGATAGTCGTCGGATATGGGGCGTCAGAGGTGGAAATCCGGAAAATGCAGGGGCCGAGCGTCTTAGGCGACACTCAGCAAGGGGCGTATTGGGTATGAAGGCAAACCGTGTTCTGGTCCTTGAGGACAGTTTGATCATCGCTATGGAGGCGGAGGATATCCTTCGTCAGGTGGGTGTCGAAACGATTAGTATCGTCAGCGGCCTCGAACAGGCAATGGAGGTGACCAAGACCGAGGCTTTCGATTTCGCACTGCTGGACGTCAACCTTGGTGAGGTCATGAGCTTCGATTTCGCGCGCCATCTGTCGCGCGTGAACATTCCCTTCGGCTTTGTGAGCGGCTATTCAGATACGAAGGACTTTCCCGAAGACCTCCGGAACGTGCCGTTGCTCGTCAAGCCGTTTGGCGAGTCGGCGATGCGCGACTTCCTTCAGAAATTGTTCCCGGCGGACGCCTGAGCGCCTTTTCATGACAGGGCGTCGGTGTTGCGGTAGGATCGAATCGTAGGGTTCAGGGTTCGTTTCCGATGCAGTGGCACGACCGAGCAATCATCTTGGGCGTCAAGCGCCACGGCGAGAACAGCGTTATTGCCGAGGTGATGACGCGCGAGCGCGGACGCCATCTCGGAATGGTCCGCTCCGGCCGGTCGCGGGCCATGCAGCCTGTGCTCCAGGCTGGCAACGAGGTCGAGGTCACATGGCGAGCCCGTCTCGACGAGCACCTTGGCGAATTTCGTGTCGAACCGTTGACGTTGCGGGCCGCGCGCTTGATGGAAACGGCAACCGCCGTCTATGGCGTGCAGGCGATGGGCGCGTTGCTACGCTTGTTGCCGGAACGCGATCCGCATCCGCACCTGTTCGAAGCTCTCGAGGTCATCCTCGACAATCTCCACAATCCGGCCGACGCAGGCGAACTCTTCGTTCGCTTCGAACTCGCTGTGCTGAATGACCTTGGTTTTGGCCTCGATCTGACCGAATGTGCCGCGACCGGCGCGCGTTCCGACCTCGCCTACGTGTCGCCGAAGTCGGGCAGGGCGGTCAGCCGGGCTGCGGGTGCACCGTGGGCTGACAAGATGCTGCTGCTGCCCCCGTTCCTCAATAGCGAGCAGAACCGTGCGGCTGACATCGACAGCCTCAATGCCGCGTTCCGGTTGACGGCATTCTTTCTGCATCGCCATGTCTATGAGCCGCGTGGCGTGGAGGCGGCAGCGGCACGCGAGGGCTTCGTACAGGCGGCTCTGAAGGCGCTAAAAGCCGCCTCCGCAAAGGACGGCTTGCCGGCCTGATCGACGGTTTTTCATGTTTGAAAAATGTCGTGCAGCGCAGGCGCTTTACGCGCCACGGACATCTTCCTATGTCGATCGCATACAGCCCAGCGATTGGAGGAGTAGGCCATGCTGACCAAACCCGATACGACGACCACGATAAATCTTTGGAACGGCAATGAAATCCCGCGATTGGGCATGGGCTGCTGGGCGATCGGAGGGCCGTTCTATGCTGGCGATACGCCGCTTGGCTGGGGCGAGGTCGATGACAAGGAATCCATCGCTGCCATTCATCGTGCAATCGAGCTCGGCATTCGTTTCTTTGATACGGCCTCGAACTACGGCGCGGGGCATTCCGAGGAGGTTCTTGGGGAGGCGATCGGCAACCGCAGCGACGTTGTCGTTGCGACCAAGTTCGGTTTCGCAACCAATCCTGAGACGAAGCAGGCAATTGGGGCCTTTGCCGACGCCGACTTTATCAGGCGGTCGGCGGAAACATCGCTGCGTCGGCTGAAGAGGGATCGTCTCGATCTGCTCCAGTTCCACTTGAACGACTTTCCGCTTGAGCAGTCGGATGACGTCTTCGAAACGCTGGAGAAACTGCGCAGTGAAGGTAAGGTCGACGCCTTTGGCTGGAGTACCGACTATCCCGATCGGGCTGCGCGACATGCAGCGCGTCCTGGCTTCGTTTCTGTCCAGCACACGATGAACGTCTTCGAGCCGGTGCCGGATATGATCTCGGTGATCGAGCGGCATGGACTGATCTCGATCAACCGCGGGCCGCTGGCGATGGGATTGCTCAGCGGAAAATTCAGCGCCGACACGAAGGTCGGTGACAAGGATGTTCGCGGAGCGAGCCTGGATTGGATGATCTATTTCAAGGATGGGCGCATCGCGCCGGAGTTCGCCGCGAGACTTGAGGCGGTGCGCGAACTGCTGAAGTCGGGCGGTCGAACGCTCACGCAGGGCGCGCTGGCGTGGCTGTGGGCGCGCTCGTCCCGAACTTTGCCGATCCCGGGCTTCCGAACCGTCGCCCAGGTTGAAGAGAATGCCGGCGCGCTGGCCGAAGGCCCACTACCTGCTGCGGTGATGACGGAAATCGACGAGACTCTTGCTCAGCTTCGGACTTAGGCGCGGTTGCGCACCTTGAAGGTCCAACCCTCGGGTCTTTCTTCGACAACCCTGACGGTATCGCCAACCGTGATCCTGCCGGTTCCGCGCGGGGTGACATTCCAACCAAAGAGCGGGCCGGGTACGCGCCGGTCCGCTGACATCCGAATGCGACCCATGGCCGGCATCGGATTCGGAACGTCGCGCGATCCGGTCGATTGGTCCTGCGTCGTCATGATGCAACGCGCACAGGGTTTGACCAGATCAAAACGAATGCCGCCGATTTCGATCGCCGCCCAATGGTCCTCCTTCCAAGCCTCTTCCGTATCGACCACGATATTGGGCCGGAACCGCTCCATGCCGACGCGGCCTTCGCCGTGTGTCTCAAGGTCGGCATTCAGCGCCCGCAGGGAGCCGGTTGTCGTCACCAGGATCTGGTAGCCATCGGCGAACGTGACCGGCGCGCCTTCGCCGGCCCATTCTGCGCTGGCGGAACGCTTGGCATCCTGATCGAAGAAGACCAGCTTCACATCTCGACCAAGCCATTCCGAGAGTTGGTGATTGCTGGCGTCGTCGGCAACGGCAGCATTGACGATGGACTTCCAGATAGAAACATCCATCCGCTTCGCGGCCATAGGGATCGGCGCAACCATCTGCTTGTCGCCCATGCTGAGATGGAGCTGCGAAGGCCCGGCTTGAACACCGATGCGAGCGAGGTCCGGCAATTCGCGTTGCGTGATGAAGTGCCCGTCCCTGTCGGTGATCATCGCACGCCGGTCGCCCGGAAGCCCAAATGCATCGATCTCCGACGACTCCAGCGCGATGCCTCGGGTGCTCTTGAGCGGATAGATGAAAAGATCAGTGATTCGCATCAAGTGCTCCTAGATTTCGTCCATGAATGCCGCGAGGAAGTCGCGTAGCCGTTGATCGCGCTCTGCCGCAAGCGCGCGTCCGGCCTTAGTTTGAAAGCCATCGGCCAGTTTGAACAGTTTGGTCTGAAAGTGGTCGATGACGAAGCGCTTGTCGTCCAGTTGGCGATTGCTGCCGGAAGGATCGAATGGATCGTAGAGTGCCGATGACATTCGGCCACCGATGTAGAAGCAGCGACCAGCCCCGATCATACCTATTGCATCCAGCCGGTCGGCATCCTGCAGTATTTTCGCCTCCAGTGTTTCTGGCGGAACGTTGGCCGAGAAGCTATGCGTGACAATGGCGTGCGCCACGGCTGCGATGTCGTCGCCGTCCCAGTCAAGCTCAGCGAGAACGGCCGATGCCTTCTCTGCCGCCAGCAGAGAGGCCTTCGATCGCATAGGGGAGTTCTTTTCCACGGCGACGCAGTCATGCAGCAGGACGGCGGCAGCAAGGATTCTCGCATCACCACCCTCGAGAGCCTGGATCCGCATTGCGTTCTTGAAGACCCGCAGCACATGCGCAATGTCATGCGAACCGTCGTCGCCTTCTGACGAGTGGACCACGAGCTCGCTGGCAAGCTTATCAAAGGGAGCGAAGGCCTTGGCCTGGAACATGGGATCACCGTGTTGGAAGAATGGTGTCCTTCCTTAACCGCCGGAACCAAGAGTCGCAACGAGCTGCCGTTCAGCTCGCCTTGAACCTTTCGTGTTCCGGCAGCTGTGACAGCAGGTAAGGAACCTCAACGGCAGGCCGTGGCGGGCTGATGTGATAGCCTTGGATTTCATCGCACGCTTCAGACCGAAGTAAGGCCATTTGCTCGGCCGTTTCTACCCCCTCCACCGTTACGCGCATGCCGAGCGCGTCACCTAGAAGAATGATGGCGCGCATGATCGCAAAGGCTTCCTTGTCTTCGACGATGCCGTTGACGAACGACTTGTCGATCTTGATCTTGTCGAAGGGAAACCGCCGGAGATAGCTGAGGGACGAATAGCCGGTGCCGAAATCGTCCATGCCGATGCGAATGCCGCTTTGCTTGAGCACGTGCAGGATCGGCAGAGCCTCATCGAGATTTTCCATTAGCACGCTTTCGGTGATCTCGATTTCCAAGCGACCGGCCGCAAGCCCGGCTTCAGCAAGGGCTGCCGCGACGTCGCTTGGCAGGTCACTGTCCGTGAATTGAATGGCCGATACGTTGACCGCGACCTTGATATCCTCAGGCCAGTAAACGGCATCGCGGCACGCGCGGCGCAGCACCCAGCGGCCAATGTCGACCACGAGACCGACCTCTTCGGCGAGGGGGATGAATTCCAGCGGCGGCACCCGACCGCGCGTCGGGTGGTTCCACCGCACGAGCGCCTCGAACCCGCAGATACGTTGCTGGCTGAGGTCGTAGAGCGGCTGATAGTGGAGCTCGAATTCCTCGCGCTCGACGGCCTTTCGCAAATCCGCTTCCAGTGCATGCCGCGCCTCGATTTGCGCTTCCATGTCGGCGGTGAAAAAGCGCTCGCCCTTTCCGCCGCTGCTCTTGGCGTGCGACAGTGCGACCCCGGCATGCTTCAGCAGGATATCGGTCTCCGTTCCGTCTTGTGAACTGATGGCGATACCCATCGACACGCTGAGCTCGACGGCCTTCTCGCCGCGGAAGAACGGTTCTGACAGTTCCCGCCGGATTTGATCGGCAAGAGCCGTGACATTCCATGGCTGCTGGCGGCCGGATTGCAAAATCGCGAATTCGTCGGAGCCGAGGCGCGCCAAGACGTTGCCGGCGCCTGCCGACATGCGGATGCGCTCGGCGACCTGCCGCAGGATCTTGTCTCCGGCCGAAACGCCGAGGGTGTTGTTGATCGATTTGAAGCGGTCAAGATTGAGGTGTACGAGTGCGATCTGTTCGTCCGGTTTGCGGCCGAGCAGTGCTGCGTCGATGCGTTCCCTGAGGCTGATGCGGTTTGGAAGCCCAGTCAGCGGATCGTGATGAGCAAGGTAGGCGATCCGTTCGGCCGCCCGGCGCTCCTCGGTGATGTCTGCGTGGATGGAAATGTTGCTGCCATCGGGCAGAACGGTGATAACGCTCCGGATCGTCCGTCCGTCATCCATCATCCATTCGCGGTGACGGATGTGTCCGCCCTGCGGGCTGGCGTCACGCAAACGGGAAACCTTTTGCTCAACTCGCTCGGTGCCGCGAACCTTCCCAATCAGCCATCCCATGGAGGCCCCGGGCGATGCGTCATCAGCGCTGAACCCGAAAAGCTGTCGGAAGCGCGTGTTGCAGACGATCAGGCGTTGTTCTGCGTCAAAGACGCTCAGCCCTTCTGGCAGGTTGTCGAGTACGATCTGAAAGAGGCGTCGCTGTTCCGCGAGTTTTGCCGTCGTTTCGGCAAGCGTGCCTTTCAGTCTGTCGGTGTCGTGGCTCAGCCGCTGAAATCGATGCTCGGTCGCCCGCGCTTTTCCTGCCTGCAGCCGATACGTCTCGACAACGAGATCCACCAGACGCTCGGCGTTTGCAGAGCCGTCCCCGCCGACAGCGCTCGCCCATTGCTGCCGGAAGAGGGTCTCAGCATCCATTTGCGGCAATCTCGATTTCGGGAGAGAAAAGCCCTTGAGCGGAATCCTGAGAGTCGCCTACTAGCCTGCAATTGCGACGCTGCGCGTCAGACATGAAAGAACCTTTTGAAGCAATCGAAAAACTATTGTCTGGGCAATTTAAAAACTCACGTGGCGCAGCGCACCGTGGAGGAGATAATCCCTCGGTCGCATTAAAATTCTATTGCACCGCAAACGAATATATCGTGGGCACTATATTTGGGTGGATGTTGTCGTATTGCCTTCAGAACCAGGCGAATTGAACGTAGGGCCCGGGCAACCGATGCTCGAAGATCACACTTTGTCAATCATAGTTAATGGTGTGTTAACAGCTTATTGACGCAGTGCGCAAATCAGTTTAACGACCGCTTAGTCTTTCAATTTCCCCATTTCGTATTGCGTACAAACATCACCGAAACGGCGGTGAGTGGAGGTTTGTATGAGCCAAGTTTCATCGGTTAGTGATACGTCCTACGCATACCTTGCGACATTGTCGCGGCTGGACACAAACGGCGATGGCGTGTTGAGCCGCGGCGAGCGGGCGGCTGATGAGAAGCCGGGCATTCTGAAGCAGCTCGGCGAAGAAGGCGGCAGCCAGGAATTCGCGCCCAAGCTGTCGGATAGCGTGCTTGCGTTCATGATGGGCACGCGCGAGAGCGGTAGCGTCAACTTTTATCCGCAGTCCCAGCAGAGCGCTTCATCCGATCTCTATAAGAGCACCTACGGTCAGTATGATCTCGACATCTGATTACGCTGTGCAGGCTGAAATTTGCAGAGCCGGCCGCTAAGGCCGGCTTTTTCTTTGTCGCCGTTTCAGGAACAGCTTCGTGCCTCACACGTTGGAAACGACGATGCACGGAAGGAAGCTCCAATGAAAACAACACTCTCGATCGCCGCTCTGGCGTTCATATGCATCTCGTCGGTGGCAATGGCTCAGGAGAAGCAAACTGCTACCGCCGACTTTGTTGACAAGGACGGGAAAGCAAGCGGCCGGGCGACGCTGACGACCGCGGCAAACGGCGGTGTGCTGATAGAAGTAGAGGTGACTGAACTGCCCGCCAACAAATGGGTTGCCTTCCACGTCCACGAGACCGGCAATTGTGATGCTGCCGGCCATCACGAGTCAGCCGGAAAACACTTCAATCCCACCAATGCCGAACACGGCTTGTTATCCGCAAAAGGACCTCATGCCGGAGACATGCCGAACCAGTATGTGGACCAGGACGGTGTTCTACGGGCGCAAATTTTTGACAGCATGGTCACCCTCGACGGCAAGACGGATGGCATTCGCGGTCGAGCTCTTATCGTTCACTCCAATTCCGATGATTATCGCAGCCAGCCTGCAGGAGACGCAGGCGAGCGCCTCGCCTGTGGCGTCATCAAGTAGTTCGTACCGACTCAGCGATAGTAATATCGCTCGGCATACCAATCGCTTGATACCATAGGCTTGTCAGTCGCCATCAATCGCCCGACGCCGCTCCCTTCGAGCAGATCGGCAGTCGCGCGATCTTCGAGCCCCACGAATATGATATTGGTATTCTCACGCAGAAGGGGATCATCGCCCAATCCCGCTCGGCTGTCATCGGTCGCGTGCAGCAAGCTCATCTTCACGTAGAAGAACTCGGCTTGGTAATCTTCAACGCCTTCTTCGCTGAATGCATGCGCAACGTCGATGACTGATCTCTGAGGCCCATCGTAGACCGTGATAGTCTCGTTCAAACCGAATGTCGCTCCATAGAGGGCGATCGAACGTGTCGGAACCGAGCTGATGGCGCCGTTTGTCACGTCCATCTGCTGGCCAAAGAAGCTCGTCTTGACACCATCGAGATCCCCTCGGAAAAAATAGGAAAATCGGTCCCGCGTGAGATAGATCGCCTGCCAGCGAAAACGGACATATTCATCCGACGCGCTTGTCAGGCTCTTGAGAGTGGCCAAGCAGCTTATAAACGTATCGCGATAGTTCTGCAGCGGCATCGATCAACCTCTTCTAGAGGGTTAACCGGTATCGACTCAAAACGTTCCGGCGGTTTGGTCGTTCAAAGTGAGTGCGAAAGGCGCGTTTCCATCCGCGTCCGCGCCTCTGCCGATGGAACGAACCGCGTCCACGAGCTGTCCCCGTCGTCCGAGCACGTCGTCACCAATCTGAACCAGCCGTGTATTCGGTGTGGCAAAGGGCGAGGCAGTGCGAAGCCGGCGAACGAGCACCATGTCCTCTTGCTCCGGAAATACGGAGAGCGCGGCAATCAAGGCTGCCGCGGGCGATCGGGAGACGCCCATCCAGCAATGGATCAGCAGCGGCGCAACCCGATCCCAATCACGGGTGAAATCGATGATCTGCCGTACATGGGTTTCATCCGGCGCGACAAGGTTTCCGGTTCCCTTGAAGGCGATGTCGTTCATGTTGAGGAGTAAGTGCCGGTGCGCCTGGATCACCGCAGGGCGGTGAAAGGCCTGCTCCTTCGCCATCAGGCTGATCATCTCACGCGCGCCGTGCCTGACCGCCATCTCGGCGATCCGGGTCAGCGGAGCGACAACGATCGTGGTCATGCTTTGCTGCCCCGCATGGCCTCGATCGTCTCGAAGCGCTCGCAAAAGAGGCGCTGCGCCTCGACAGCCGGGAGCGGTGTCATTAGAAGCATGTCTTTCGTGATCCCGCGCGGTTGGCCGAAGAACTTCTGCGCCTCAGCCGCCGTGAACCCGGCAAGCTGTGTTGCTTCGAAGTAGGCGGCGATGGTGTCGGCCTTCTTGATCCTCTCCTTGAGTTCGCGTGTCGGGTGGGGTGGTAGGCCAAAGCGAAGGTGTACCGCAGCCTCCAGGCGCTTCTCGACGGCCTTATATCCGCCGCCGACGACCGATTTGAACGGCGAAATCATGTCGCCGATGACATATTCGGGTGCATCGTGGAGCAGCGCCATCAGGCATTGATCGGCTGTCGTGTCGTTCAGCCGACGGAAGATATCCTCCACGACAAGGCAATGCTGGGCGACGGAAAAGGCATGGTCTCCCGACGTCTGTCCATTCCAGCGGGCAACGCGTGCGAGCCCATGCGCGATGTCGCTGACCTCAACGTCGAGTGGTGAAGGGTCGAGCAGATCGAGCCGGCGGCCGGAAAGCATGCGCTGCCACGCGCGCGGCGCCTTTACCGTCACGCGCTGGCCTCGTCCGCCGTTGACGGAAATGTCAGCCCGGTCCAGGCGGGCAGTTCCAGGGTTACGGGGATGTCGCCTGCGAGCAGTGGCGTTTCGGCAGCCATGGCTTCTCCCGCACGGTCGATACGAACGATCGCAAGGCCGCCGTTCCCCACGACCGACCCAAGCGTGCCGACCGGTTTGCCGGCAGCGGTGATCTCCGTGCCGGAAGGTGGCAGCGTCGCCTCGGCCTTCACCGTGACAACGCGACGGCGCGCAGTTCCACGATGCTGCATGCGCGAGACGACCTCCTGGCCGACATAGCAGCCCTTCTTGAAGGACAGGCCACCGTTGAAATCCATCAGCACATCGTGCGGGAATGCGTCCTGAAGTGCATAGTCCTGTCCCGACTCGGCGATTCCGTTCGCAATACGCATGGCGTGGTAGGCGTCGAGGTCATCAATTCCGTGCTGCCCCGGCTGCCGAACGAGCGAAAGACCGACCTTGGCAAAGCGGCCGTCGACAGGCCCCTTGCTTTCGCCCTCCCAGGAAACGGTGACACCTTCGCCGGCGGTCGATAGGTCGACGGCTGCCCTGAGCTTGTACATCGTCAGCCGCTTAAGCAGCGCGTCCCGCTGATGGTCGTCGGTCTCCAGGACGAACCCATCGCCGTCCCGCCAGATCATGAAGTCGAACAGGATCTTGCCCTGAGGGGTCAACAGCGCGCCCGGCCGCGCCTCTTCAGTCGGAAGTGTGGCGATATCCGTGGTGATCAGGTTCTGCAGGAAGGATTGAGCCTCCGAGCCGCCGACCCGAACGAGCGAGCGGTTTTTCAGAAATACGGCTGGCATGGCGGCACCTGTCGCGTTCGTTATCGCTCAGAAGTATGTCTTCGTTGAGGGGATCGCAAGTCTCAGTCGCCGGCGGTGAAATACTTCCACTTGCCGTCGGGAGTGATGCCCAGCCGATAGAAATTATAGCCGCCGAATTCCTGCATGTCGGAAAGGTCGCCGGCCGTCACGATTCGCAGCAATTCAACACGCTCGGGAGGCGTAAGAGCCTTCAGATCCTTTTCGGCGAAGTAGGGCCAGACGTACATCTCGTCAGCCGTACCCTGACCCACGTGGACAAAGCCGGTTGAGATGACGTCAAGCATGATCGCCAGGATCTCATCACCTTCGGGATCACCCGACAGGTCTTTCAGCGCGCTGATCGGGTCGTCCGTCGGCTCGCCGACCGTTACCTGTGTCTGCGTGGCACCAGTGCCGAGCAGGGGACGCAGCCGCTCGAGATCGCCGGAAGCGGCAGCCTCGACGATCTGTTCCCGCATCTTGCGAACGGGCTCAGGAACCTTGCTGATATCGTAGATGACCTCGACAGGCTTGGAGTTGTCCTGAGCGCCGGGCGTCTTGTCGTTGCCTTGGCCGGCCTGCGAGTTGACCAACGGGTCGGGCATCGGCACGCCGGGCGCGGTCGGAGAGGGCGCCGGCTTGTCGCCGCCTTGCCCGGGAGCGCTCTGTTCAGTTTGTCCTTGAGTCTTTTGCAGTTCGGAAAGTGCCAGGGCTGACGTCCCGGTCAGAAAGCTGCTGGCGCTAAGGCCGATTGCAAGCAAAAGCGGCACGATCGCGGGCCGCGAAGCATTGTCCCTAGCGGAATGCATGAAACTCTCTGTGATCGTTATTGCAGGGTGCGGGTCGGAGAAAACTCGCCGGCGAGCATGCGCTCGCGTAGGGATTCCAATAGCGCTTCCGCACTGTTTTCGCCATGAAGTCGAATGGTTTCACGTAGTGCATGGATGATTGCTGTATCGGCAATGATCTCGGGTTCGATCCCGTCTGCCATGCCATCGGCCCAGGCTTCGTTATGGTACTCCAAGGCCGCCTGAGTCTTCTCATGAACGATCATGTCGTCGATGTCATTGAGGCTTGGTTCCATTGTCATTTCCTCAAACTGCATGCCTTACTGCGTAGTTAACAACCTTATCAGCCTTTTCCCAAAACGACACGGCCGCCAGTGAAAAGAGGTTAATTAACCGTTAATTTCCGAACCGCGACGTAATTTCTGTGGCAAGTGTTGCACCTTCGTTACGGTATCGCTCTTCTGCCACGATGGCTGCCTGCGTGCAATCCGTATAAACGGACGCAAAAGCACGGTAGCCGCGATTGAACGCGGCAGTGAGTTGTTCCTTGCGTTGCGGCTCGTCCTTGGCCTCTGAATCAAGCAATTGCTGCATTCGCGCCCGCCACTCGCCGCTGTTTTCCGCCTTGCAGAGAGTTCTCAGGTAGTGAACCGACCCCAATACTTCGGCAAGCCGCGAAAGCTTGTCGTCGTAGGGAACGGTGACCGTTTTTGGCGCATTTTCCTCCGGCAACACTGTCGGCGTTGGACCCTGTGCCCATACGGGAGCGGGTAGGGCGGCGCTTGCGCATAGTGCAAGAGACAAGAACACGCGTCGAACGGGAATCATGCTCATAGTTGATACTCTGACCGTGACGGGAACAAGGCGCGGCCAAGAATTTCCACTGTCTTATTCACCACCGGATGCCAGCCGTTCGGCACATTCCAGCACGCTTTGCGGCGCTGGCAGCCGGCGGATTTCCTCAACGGTGAACCAGCCGATAGCAGCCGCATCGTCGGCTGCGGTTGCGATGGCGGCCCCGTCGGCCTCGACGCGAAATACCGACAGAAAGAAGTGGCTGACGACAGCACCGTCGGCGGCATGTGTCTTCAGATCGTATGTCGCGAAGAGCTCAGGGCTGTGAGCTGTTATGCCGGTTTCCTCCTCGAGTTCGCGCAAGGCAGCTTCCTCGGGCGTCTCGCCGGGCTCAGCCCGTCCGCCGGGGAACGCATACATGTCGGCCGACGGCGGATTGCGCCGGAGCACGAGCAAGAAGCGGTCTCCACGCTGGAGGATAGCCGAGGATGCGGCCTTCGGAATTGAACTCATGAGGATGCCACGTCGATCTTGTGTTGGCTTGCTTGGCGCCGCCGCCGTTCCACCGGATAGTGAACTCGGCGATTCGAAGGAGCTGTCGTGACCTATATCATCTATGCCGCTGCTGCAGTGTTCGAGATTGCCGGTTGTTTTGCCTTCTGGGCATGGCTGCGGATGGCAAAGCCCGCCTGGTGGCTAGCGCCGGGCATGGTGTCTCTGGCGCTCTTTGCATGGCTCCTTACCTTCGTGCCAAGTGAGGCCGCTGGCCGCACCTTCGCCGCTTATGGTGGCATCTATATAGTAGCTTCGCTGATCTGGCTGTGGATTGTGGAAAACCGTGTCCCCGACCGCTGGGACATCGGTGGTGCACTCGTCTGCCTCTGCGGCACCGCCATGATCCTGTTCGCGCCGCGCAGCTGAGGAACCTTGACCGCAGCGGATCGGAGTGCAAAGACACTCCTATGTGTGGACGCTACGCGCTGACGGTATCCCCTGAAGAATTGAAGGAAATCCTCGGGATCATGGATCTCGAGGACTTTCCCGCGCGCTACAACATCGCCCCGACCCAACCCGTCCTCGTAGTCGTCTCGGATGAAACCCGCGAAAAGGGCAGCAATCTTCCGGAACGGCGCGCGGTGCTCGTGCGCTGGGGCTTTACGCCCGGCTGGGTGAAAGATCCGAAGCAGTTTCCGCTGCTGATCAATGCCCGCGCCGAAACTGCGATCGGCAAGGCCTCCTTTCGTGCCGCCATGCGCCACCGGCGCGTCCTCGTCCCTGCCTCCGGCTTTTACGAATGGCATCGCCCGAGCAAGGCGAGCGGCGAGAAGTCCCAGGCCTACTGGATCAGGCCGCGCCGCGGCGGTGTCGTCGCCTTCGCGGGCCTGATGGAGACGTGGTCCTCTGCCGACGGTTCGGAAGTCGATACCGGCGCGATCCTGACGACTGCGGCGAATGCGGCGATCGCTCCGATCCATGACCGCATGCCCGTCATCATCAAACCCGAAGACTTTTCCCGCTGGTTGGATTGCAAGACGCAAGAACCGCGCGACATTGCCGACCTGATGAGGCCGGTTCAGGAGGATTTTTTCGAGGCAATCCCCGTTTCCGACAAGGTCAACAAAGTCGCCAATATGGGCGCTGATCTGCAGGACAGGGTGAGCGTGGAAAAGGCGCTGTCGCGGCCCGAAAAGAAAAAGCCGGACGACGGCCAGCTCAGCTTCTTCTAATCCGATAATCCCACCGCATCATTTTTCCGGAACATTCCATGATCTCCATCTCGGCCGCACTTGCCGGCTTCTTCCTTGGCGCCTCGCTCATCATCGCGATCGGAGCGCAGAACGCATTCATCCTGCGCCAGGGTCTGCTCCGGTCGCATGTTTTCATCTTGTGCCTCATCTGCGCACTGTCGGATGCAGCGCTGATTGCGGCCGGCGTTGGCGGGCTAGGCACCCTCGTTGCTCAATCGCCAATTCTGCTCTCAGTCGTGACGATAGGGGGGGCGATCTTCCTCGGTTCATACGCCGTGGTGGCATTTCGCAGGGCCTTTCACCCGGGCGCAATGCAGGCTGATTCTCCGAGACCACTGGGTCTGAAGGCAGCCGTCGCAACCTGCCTGACCTTCACGTTCCTAAACCCGCATGTCTACCTCGATATGGTCGTCCTGATCGGCAGCCTGTCCGCCGCCTACAACGGAGTGGATCGCATCGCCTTTGGCATCGGCGCCGCGACCGCGTCTTTCATCTGGTTTTTCGGTTTGGGCTACGGCGCTCGGCTGTTGCAGCCGATCTTTGCAAAGCCAGCCGCCTGGCGGGTTCTTGACGTCATCATCGGCATTGTCATGGGACTGCTGGCAATAAGTCTGCTCGTCCGCTTCTTCCACCCGACCTAGGCTTCCGGCAAGCAGTAGCAACCAGTCGCGCGTCATCAGACGCGCGCTGCAATTTCAATTCGATGACGGAAATAAAAGCCCGCTCTGGGCTGTCGTTGTCTGCCGCTATGGCGGCTTCGATCGCTAGGCGAGCTTCTTGACGAGCGGCGGCTTGCTCTTGAGCATCAGGGCGGCCGCAAGGACGGCCTTCAGGCCGAGCGGGCGGTAGTTAGCGCTGAGGTCCGACTTTGCCGGCTGTTCGACGCTTGTCTTCTTCGGGGTCACAATACTCTCCTCACGTGCTGTCCCTAGACTCTTATATTTATTGCTCTTTTGCCTGCAATAGCGACAAAATCGAGGCGCCGCACATCAGGAATTATGAATCCAATGCATAATTCGCGAGGCTTGAGTCAGGCCTACGTCCGCAAGGAGCGCGGGAAAGTGTCAGATGTGGCGTCCGATATCGTCTTCGCCGACGCCGGGTTCCTCGATCGTCAGCGTGCCGTATTTGCGCTTCCATTTGCGGGCGCCGAACGGCAGCGTGCAAAGGTAAAGCACCGCGGTCACGACCATGACTTCCCAGGTGAAGCTCGACAGCAGGGCGACGTATAGAACGACGCCAAGCATGACCGGCAGCACGAGATCACGCCGCAGCCTGCTGCCTTCTGATTTGCCGGACCAGACCGGCAGGCGGCTGATGAGCAGGAAGGCGATCAGCACGGTATAGGCGGAGGAGAGATAGGCGAAGGTGCGATCCGTCGTGAGGCCGAGGAAGCCGAGGTAGACCGGCAACAGCACGAGCATCGCGCCGGCCGGCGCGGGCACGCCGACGAAATACTCCGACTGCCACGATGCCTTGTTCTCACGCTCGGCCATGACGTTGAAGCGCGCCAGACGAAGGCCTGCGGCGATGGAATAGATCAAGGCGGCGATCCAGCCGATCGAGCGGGCCTGATCGAGCGCAAAGACATAGACGACAAGTGCCGGCGCGACGCCGAAGTTCACGATATCGGCCAGCGAGTCCATTTGTGCGCCGAACTTCGACGTTGCCTTCATAAGGCGCGCTACTCGCCCATCGATCCCATCGAGGAACGCGGCAAGAAGCACCATGCCGACCGCCAGCTCGTATCGGTTCTCGAAGGCGAGGCGGATGCCGGTCAGACCGGCGCAGATCGCCAGAATCGTGATGAGATTCGGAATGATAAGGCGAAACGGAATTTCGCGAAGCCGTGGTCCGCGACCCGAATCATCCGGCGGGCCGTTCGGTTCGAAGGGCGGGAAGGGCGTTTCCATGTCGCTCTCCAGTGCTGTTAGCTTCGACGGCTGACGACCGGACCCTTGGCCGAGCCGAATTCGGCCAGCACGGTTTCTCCGGCGATTGCCGTCTGGCCGAGCGTCACCCGGGGCGCCGCGCCTGCCGGCAGGAATACGTCGAGACGCGAACCGAAGCGAATAAGGCCAAAGCGTTCGCCGGCATCCAGCGGGTCGTTCGGGTTTGCCCAGCAAAGGATGCGTCGGGCAACAAGGCCGGCAATCTGCACGACGCCGATCTGGCCATGCTTGGTTTCGATGACAAGACCGTTGCGTTCGTTGTCTTCGCTCGCCTTGTCGAGCTCGGCGTTCACGAAGCTGCCCGACCGGTAGTTCACGCTGACGATCCGGCCACGCACCGGCGAGCGGTTCACGTGGCAGTTGAAGACGTTCATGAACACCGAGATGCGCAGCATCGGCTCGCTGCCGAGATTCAGCTCGACCGGCGGTACGACCATCTGGACGGATGAAACCTTGCCATCAGCCGGGGAGATGACGAGATCGTCGTCCTGAGGCGTCATTCTCTCGGGGTCACGGAAGAAATAGGCGCACCAAAGCGTCAGGATCAGACCGATCCAGAACAGCGGCTTGAAGATCCATCCCAAAACCAGCGATGCGACGAAGAACGCGGCGATGAAGGGATAACCTTCCTTGTGCACCGGGACGATGGTGTTGCGTACCGTATTGAACAAGCTCATCTATACCGCGCTCCTAGCGTTCTTTTCTCACCGCTGGTTACAAGGAAACCGCGGCCGGGGCAATGCTGTGCCTCCGTGACCCACAGCCATGACGGGATTCTCGACAGTAGGGCAGCCGAATTGCCGGGCTAATTCGCGGGCGCAAGCCTGTTCACGATACCCAGATCGTCATTTTCGCGGACCTGCTTCAGGTGCTCTTCGGCCTGCGTGGCCTCACGCTGTCGGTTCCACATCGAGGCGTATAGGCCATTCTTTTGAAGGAGTTCTGCGTGGGTGCCGCGTTCAGCAATCTCGCCGCTCTTCAGAACGATGATCTCGTCGGCGCCGATGACTGTCGACAGGCGGTGGGCGATGACCAGCGTCGTGCGGTTCTTCGATACCACATCGAGCGCGGTCTGGATGTCTCGCTCGGTCGTGGTGTCTAGGGCGGAAGTGGCCTCGTCGAGGATGAGAATCGGTGGCGCCTTCAGGACCGTTCGCGCGATTGCGACGCGCTGCTTTTCGCCGCCGGACAGCTTCAGGCCGCGCTCGCCGACCTTGGTGTCAAAGCCTTCCGGCAACAGATCGATGAAGTGAGCGATCTGCGCGATTTCGGCGGCAGTCTTTACCTCTGCGTCGCTGGCGGATGGGCGACCGTAGCGGATGTTGTAGGCAACCGTATCGTTGAAAAGGACGGTATCCTGCGGAACCATGCCGATCGCCGATCGCAAGCTCTTCTGCGTCACCGCCCTGACATCCTGGCCGTCAACGGAGACCGAACCGCTCTGGATATCGTAGAAACGATAGAGCAGACGCGACAATGTCGATTTTCCCGCCCCAGACGGGCCGACAACTGCCACAGTCTTGCCGGCCGGCACCTCGAAGGAAATGCCTTTGAGGATCGGTCGGGCGGGGTCGTAGGAAAAATGCACGTCCTTGAAGGAGATGGCGCCTTGCTTAATATCCAGGGGGGCGGCATCGGGTGCGTCTTTCACCTCGGCCTTGACTTCAAGGAGATCGAACATCTGCTCGATGTCGGTCAGCCCCTGGCGGATTTCGCGATAGACGAAGCCAATGAAGTTCAGCGGGACGGAGAGCTGCAGCAACATTGCGTTAACGAAGACGAAATCGCCGACTGTCTGCTCGCCGCGTTGGACCGCGAGGGCCGACAGGATCAACATGACGGTCGTTCCCAGACCGAAGATTACGCCCTGGCCGAAGTTCAGCCAGCCGAGCGAGGTCCAGACGTCAGTCGCCGCTTTCTCATAGCGCTCCATCGACCTGTCGAAGCGCCGGGCCTCCATCTCCTCGTTGCCGAAGTACTTGACCGTCTCGAAGTTGAGGAGAGAGTCGATCGCCTTGGTGTTGGCGTCGGTGTCGCTGTCGTTCATCGTGCGGCGGATGGCGATGCGCCAGTCGCTGGCCCGGATCGTGAACCAGATGTAGGCCCAGACTGTGAACGCGGTGACGGCGAGGTAGGAAAACCCATAGCCCCACCAGAAGATGATGGCGGTCAGCAGGAATTCGATCAGTGTCGGAACGGAGTTGAGGATCGTGAAGCGGACGATGGTCTCGATCCCTTTCGTGCCCCGCTCGATGACCCGCGACAATCCACCGGTCTTTCGTTCCAGGTGAAAGCGCAGTGACAGTTCGTGCATGTGCACGAACGTCTTGTAGGCCAACTGCCGGACGGCGTGTTGTCCGACGCTGGCAAAGAGCGCATCGCGTAACTGGTTCAGACCGAGTTGAAGGAGGCGCGTGACGTTGTAGGCGATCACTAACGCCGTCGCCCCGACGAAAAGGTCCGGCACTTTCCCGGCGAGGTCCATCCTGCCGTTCAGCGCATCCGTAGACCACTTGAAGAAATAGGGAACGAGCAGCAGGACGAACTTGGAGACAAGCAGATAGACCGACGCCCAGACGACGCGCATCTTGAGATCGGTACGACCGGTCGGCCACATGTAGGGCCAGAGATTGAACAGCGTCCGCAGCAGGTTGGAATCAGAGACTGTTTTGCCGTTTGCCATGCGAATCTCCCGCCGAAAGGCGCTGATGGCGCTGCGTTGCCGACAAATTTGGGAGCGGCGGAAATGCCGAAAGGCTTCGCCGGACATGATCGTCGTCACCGCCATATAGGGGTTGGCGGGAGCAATACAACAGATCGACGCCAGAGGAAAAGAGCGGCCGGACGTGATCTCCGTCCGGCCGCTCTTTTTATTGTATCAGCGTACTAGAGATGTTCGCCGGACATCCGCTTCCGGTGAAGCTCTTCTGCGTTAGGCAGGGCATCCTTCGGAAGCCCGAAGATCTGGCCCGGCAGGATACGGTCCGGGTTGGTGATCTTGTCCTCGTTGGCGACGTAGATGGTCGTATAGCGAACGCCGGCGCCGTAGATACGCCGAGAAATTTGCCAGAGCGTATCGCCGCGGCGGATAATGACTGTCTCGTTGCTCGGAGCAAGCGGCGCCTGCTCGATCGTCGTCGGCTCGCCCTGACCGCTTGCGACTTCGTTCGTCGCGGGCGCACTTGGCACCAGCGCAGGGCTCGTCAATTGCGCGATATCAGCACCGAGCTGGGCCAACGCAGCGCCAACCGATTTCGCATCCTTCGGTAGGGCCTGTACCGTCTTCAGTGCCCCTGCAGCGGTCTGCGCTGCGGTGGACGCCTGCTGCTTGAATTCGGTAGTCGCATCGGCTGCGGGGCGGAATTCTGTGATGGCGCGCAGGGCGAACTCGTTGGCGGAGCGGGCGGCGGCCAGCTGCTCCGCTCCCGGTATCTTGCCGTCAGCGAAAAGTCCGCTCAGCAGAGAGAAGGCCTTGGCGGCGTCGCTTTTCAGCTTTCCAAGTGCGCTTTCATCGAGTGGCACCGTCGCGGGTAAAGCTGCGGGTGTTGAGCCGGCGCCCTGCGCCGCAACCGTCACCTGATTTCCTTCCGGACGGTTGAAATTGACGGAGGCGCGAACAGCGACCTTGCCGGCGTCATCGAGCACGTCGACGCGAATCTTGTGATCGCCGACGGAAAGCGGCATGACGCCATCGACGACGAAATGACCATCTGGACCGGCCTTTGCCTTGCCGATCATCTTGTCGTCCGCGTAGGCAATCACATTTGCCAACGGCTTTGCCATGCCAGCGACAAAGATCTTATCGCCTTCTATCTCGACGGCGTTGACCATGACATCAGCGGCCGCAGCAGGGCCGGGTTGTGCACCGGCAGCTGCTGGCGCATTCGCAACATCTGTCGAACTCGGTGTCTGGGCCGGAGCTGCAGGCTGATCCGACGGCGCAACATTGCCATTGGAGGCAATCTGGGCGTCTGGCTTGGGTGCCGTGATGATGCGGCTCGCAGTTCCTGGTTTGGAGACCATCGCCAGCAGTTCGGAGCTCTTGCCGTCCTTCGGAACGGAAACGGTGGCAACCTCTTCAGATGTCGACGCTTTGCCGTCCTTGCCGGTGGCTCGGAGGACGAGTTGATGATCGCCGGCGGCAAGCGGATTGTCCAGCACCGCAGCAAAATCGCCGGTCGGGCCGACGTTGGTGGTGGTGACGACCTTGTCGCCGTCGACGATTTCAAGCTTGCTGTTCGGCTCGGCCGAGCCGGCTATGACGGTAGAACCGTCCGGCTCGACGCGTAGCACGTCGAACGTCGGAAGGTTGCTCGCATTTTCGGTCGGGGTAGCCGCCGGCGACGGCTCGCTCGCCGCCGTGCCAGTTTCCGTGGAGCCGGTCAGCGTCGCCTCAGCTTTTGCAACCGCCATTGCCGCATCGGCAGTGTTTTCCGGCAAGGCCTTGATGATGGTCAGAGCCTTGGCGGCGCCATCCTTGGCCTTGGTGGCGGCAGCCGCCGTGACCGGATTCGTGCCATCCGGGATCGCGAGATCTGCAAGAGTCTGGAGAGACGTGGCCGCCTTCGATTTAGCTGCTTCGAAAACTTCCTGGGTCGGGCCCTTGCCATCAGCAAAGAGCGCCTTAAGTTCCGAGATCGACTGGCCCGCTTCCGAAGCAAGGCGCCCGACTGTCTGTGTCGTGGCGGCGTCGTCTGGAGCTGCGGGGCGGGATGTCTTTGCGGATTCGGTGACCGTCTTCTTCACCTCGGAGCCGGCCTCGTTGATTGCGTCACCAACTTTTGCGGCGTCTCCGCCGATGCGGGGCATGACGAAAAATACCATCAAAAGAATTGCGACTACAAGCACTGCAAGAGCCAGCAAGCCGGCACGGTTTCTCATCATCACGTCTCCCCAGGCGGCAATCTTGCCGGACTTCCTAAAATTGCTAGCGATTCCCGCTGCTTTGCACAAGCAGTCAAAGTAGCCGGGCAAATGTAAGAGACAGGTTTTCCGTCATTTTTCTTGACTGGAGCCAGAGAGAATAGTTGTTTGCCCGTATGACAGATCAATCTCATTCCATTCGCTCCATTTGTGTCTATTGCGGCTCGCGACCGGGCAGCGATCCTCGCCACATGGCCGCTGGCCGTACGCTGGGTAAGGAAATCGCCGAGTATGGCCTACGCCTCATCTATGGCGGAGGCACCAAAGGCATCATGGGGGCTGTGGCGAGCGGCGTGCTTTCGAACGGGGGCCAGGTAACCGGGATCATTCCGGAGTTCCTGATCGACATGGAGGCTACGCGCCATTCCCTCGGCCAGCTCAATGAGTTGATTGTAACCCCTGACATGCATACGCGCAAACATGCGATGTTCGAGCGTTCGGACGCATTCGTGGCGCTGCCCGGCGGCATAGGCACGCTGGAGGAGATCGTCGAGATCATGACATGGGCACAGCTCGGCCGGCATGAGAAGCCGATGGTATTCGCCAACATCGGCGGCTTCTGGGATCCGATGATGGAGCTGTTGCGGCATATGACGGACGAAGGCTTCGTTCACACCGCCCATCGCGTTCAACCGCTCGTCATCGACGATATTTCGGAAATCATCCCCGGCATCATGGCGCAAGCTGCCGAGATCGCCTCTGTCGATCGCGACGGCGAAGATGCGGTGATCTCAAAAATGTAGGGCGCCACCGGGGCGAGGGGCCAGCGTCCCGTCGATTCTGACGTTAGAACGGTATTTTGGTTCGCTCGTCCGTTCGGCCGCCCCTTAGCGCTCCCTGCTGCCGCGCAGCATCGCCCAGCTATAGAGAACGAGGCCGGCCCAGATCAGCGGGAAGGCGATCATGCGCGCCGTGCCGAGCGGCTCGTGGAAAATGAAGATCGCGATGAGGAAGATCATCGTCGGCGCGATGTACTGCATGATCCCAATCGTCGATAGACGCAGCAGCTTGGCGCCGTTCGCGTAGATCATGAGCGGCACGGCGGTGACGACACCGCAGCCGAGCAACAGCACCGTATCCGCCAGACCCGTGCGGTAGAGGTGCCCTTCGCCCGTACCAAGCTCGAGATAGAGTATGTAGAAGAATGCCGGAATGCTGAGGATCAGCACTTCAAGAAAGAAGCCCTGGTTCGGACCAAGCGGCAAGGTCTTGCGGAACAGCGCGTATAGACCCCAGGAGATCGTCAGCGTCAGCGACACCCACGGTAGGCCGCCGCTATCGAGTGCCAGTACAACCACCGCAAGACCGGCGAGCACGATGGCCGCGATCTGTAGTGGTTGCAGCCGCTCCTTCAGCACGACGGCGCCGAGGAAGATGCTGAACAGCGGATTGATGAAGTAGCCGAGTGCGGCGTCGAGCGAATGGCCGGTGCCGATCGCCCAGACATAGGTTCCCCAGTTCACCGTGATCAGCGATGCGGTCAGAGCGGCCATCGCCAGCATCCGCGGCGACCGCAAGGCCGTGCGGATGTCCTGCGTACGGCCGAGCACGATGAGCACGAGGCCTGCCAGCGGCAGCGACCAGAGAATGCGATGCGCGATGACCTCGGCCGGAGAAATATGGGCCACGGCCTTCATGTAGATCGGCAGGAAACCCCAGAGGAGATAGGCCGTTAGTGCAAAGGCGAAGCCGCGTGGACTGTCTTCATTCTTGGCGACCGGAGCGCTTGCATTGGCGGACATCGAGTGTTTCCATATTTGTTCTTTACGGACCCGCTTAACCTAACGGACGTGAATAGGCCAATTCATTTCGGTGAATGGATGCCGGCCTTCACGCTGGTGAGGACCATGGACGACGAGGCTCTTGCGAACAGCCGCAGGGCATTTGCCACCCAGGTGCTTTCGAAGGAAGGCGTGCTCAGTGACGAGGCGTTGCTGCGAGCCTTTGCGACAGTGCCGCGCGAGCGGTTTCTTGGACCGCCGCCGTGGAAAATGGCGGGGTGGGGCGGTTATGTCGACATTGCCTCGGACGATCCCGCAGCTGTGTATCAGGATGCACTGTTTGCGCTTCAGCATCAGCGGCACATCAATAATGGTAGCCCGAGCCTTCACGCCCGGGGGATACACAAGCTGGCGCTCCGCGAGGGGGACACCGTTTGCCACGTAGGCGCTGGCAGCGGTTACTATACCGCGATCCTGTCTCTGCTCGTTGGCAGTAGCGGCCATGTGACCGCCGTGGAGTTTGATGCCGAGCTGGCGACGCGGGCAGAAGAAAATCTCGGCGGCTATCCGAACGTTCGTGTCGTCCACGGCGACGGGCTCGAATGGCCGCGCGAGCCCACAGACGCCGTCTACGTGAATTTCGCCATCCACTTTCTCGTTGACGCCTGGGTGGAGCGGTTGCGTGTCGGTGGCCGGCTCATCCTGCCGCTCGGTGTTCCCGATGTCGACGCGAGAGGGCCGACGGGGCTTGCTTCCTATGCCGGATTCTTCCTGTTCCGGCGCGAGGAACATGGTTACGCAGCCGAGTATCTCTGCCCAGTTGCGTTTGTCTGGGGAGAAGCCGTGAAGCGCGCGCTCGATAGCTACAGGCGGCTGGAAGCCGCCTTCTACAAGGGTGGCATGGATCAGGTTCGCGCGCTTCGCTGGAAAGGCCCGCGACAGGGCAAGGAATGGTATTCAGAAGTCGATTGGGGCCTTGTCTTCGGTGCGTGAAACCTACTCGGCGGCAATCTTGCCGGCCAGCTGGCGGTTCTTCATCAGCTTGTAGATCACCGAATCCATCAGCGCCTGGAACGACGCGTCGATGATGTTCTCGGAGACGCCGACCGTCCACCAGCGAACGCCGTCGCTGTCCGTGGACTCGATCAGAACGCGGGTTATGGCTTCGGTACCGCCGTTGAGGATACGCACCTTGAAGTCCGCCAGCACAAGATCGTCGATTTCGTGTTGGTACTTGCCAAAATCCTTGCGCAGCGCGAGGTCAAGCGCGTTGACCGGACCGTCGCCTTCGGCAACCGACATGATCGTTTGCCCGTCAATGACGATCTTCACGACCGCTTCCGAGACGATCTTCACACGGCCGTGGGAATCGAAGCGGCGCTCGACCATGACGCGGAAGCCATCGACCGAGAAAAATTCCGGGATGGTTCCGAGTGTGCGGCGGGCCAGAAGCTCGAAGCTCGCATCGGCGCCTTCGTAGGCATAGCCGGACGCCTCGCGATCCTTGACCAGCGCAATAAGATGGTCGAGCTTCGGGTCGTCCTTGCCGACCTCGATGCCACGCCGCTTCAAGGCGTTGATGAAGTTCGCCTTGCCGCCCTGGTCGGAGACCATGACCTTGCGGAAATTGCCGACGCTTTCAGGTGTCACGTGTTCGTAGGTGCGCGGATCTTTCAGCAGTGCCGAAGCGTGGATACCGGCCTTGGTCGCGAAGGCTGAGGCGCCCACATACGGCATCTGGTGATCGGGCGAGCGGTTCAGAAGCTCGTCGAACGCATGCGAAAGGCGCGTCAGGTTGGTCAGCCGGTCGTTGTCGATCGTAGTCTCGAAGCGTTGCGCGTAGGTTTCCTTGAGCGCCAACGTCGGGATCAGAGTCACGAGATTGGCATTGCCGCAGCGCTCACCGATCCCGTTCAACGTGCCCTGGATCTGGCGCACACCGGCCTCCACAGCCGCGAGCGAATTGGCCACCGCCTGGCCGGTATCGTTATGGGCATGAATCCCGAGACAGTGTCCCGGAACGCCAGCGGCGACTAGCGCCTCGATGATCGCACGGATCTCCGGCGGCTGAGTTCCGCCATTGGTATCGCAGAGCACGACCCAGCGCGCACCCGCTTCGTAAGCCGTCTTTGCACAGTCGATAGCATACGCGGGATTTGCCTTGTAGCCGTCGAAGAAATGCTCGCAATCGACCATGGCTTCCTTGCCGGCGGCGACGCAGGCCTTGACGCTTTCGGCAATGCTTTCGAGGTTTTCCTCGTTGGTACAGCCGAGCGCTACCTTTACGTGGTAATCCCAGCTCTTGGCGACAAAACAGATTGCGTCGCTCTTGGCCTGCAGCAGGCTGGCCAGGCCGGGATCGTTCGAAGCCGAGATGCCCGCGCGCTTCGTCATCCCGAAGGCAACGAAGCGAGCCTGTGTCGTGCGCTTCTCACTGAAAAAAGCGGTATCGGTCGGATTGGCGCCGGGATAGCCACCTTCGACATAATCAAGGCCGAACTCATCCAGCATGCTCGCAATCGCAATCTTGTCCTCGACGGAGAAGTCGATGCCGGGCGTCTGCTGCCCGTCGCGGAGCGTCGTGTCGAAGAGGTAGATCTTTTCGCGAGTCATGATGGTGGTCCTGTCAGCCTTGCGGCCTGTTATTGCTTTCCGGCGAACTTGTCCGTGGCGCGGATGAGCCTGTCGAGGATGCCGGGCTCAGAATAGGCATGGCCGGCGCCCTCGATCAGATGAAACTCGGCCGTTGGCCAGGCCTTGTGCAGCAGCCAGGCATATTTGGCCGGGCAGGGCATGTCGTAGCGGCCATGCACGATGACGCCGGGAATGTCCTTCAGCTTGTAGGCATCGCGCAGCAGCTGGCCTTCGTCCATCCAGCCGGCATTGACGAAGAAATGGTTCTCGATTCGGGAAAAGGCATAGGCGAAGTCGGCGTCCTCGAACTTGCCGCTGGTCGACTTCTCCGGCAGCAGAGTGATCGTCTCGCCTTCCCAGATGCTCCAGGCCTGCGCAGCTTCAAGGGCAACTGCCCGGTCAGCGCCGGTCAGCCGGCGATTGTAGGCCAGCATCATCTCATGGCGCTCCTCCGGCGGGATCGGCGCGATAAACCGCTCCCACTTGTCGGGGAACATCTCCGACACGCCGAACTGATAGTACCAGTCGAGCTCGGCCTTGGTGAGCGTGTAGATGCCGCGCACAACGAGCTCTGACACGCGCTCCGGGTGGGTCTCGGCATATGCAAGCGCCAGCGTCGAACCCCAGGAGCCACCGAACACCTGCCACTTTTCAACACCTGCCATCTCGCGCAGCCGCTCGATGTCGGCGACGAGATGCCAGGTGGTGTTGGCGTTGAGATCGGCGTATGGCATGGACTTGCCGCAGCCGCGCTGGTCGAACAGCAGCACATCGTAGAGAGCGGGATCGAACAGACGGCGGTGGCTCGGCGAGAAACCGCCGCCCGGTCCGCCGTGCAAGAACACCGCCGGCTTTGCACCCGGTGTGCCCGAACGCTCCCAATAAATCTTGTGGCCGTCACCGACATCGAGGTGACCCGAGGCGTAGGGTTCGATTTCAGGATAGAGAGTACGGAGCACTTCAGTCATATTTTGACGCCTTTGGCTGGCCAGATTGCAGTATCGTGATCGGGGTGCTGGAAGGAGATGATCTTCTCCTGCTGCGAGTAATAATCCGGGTCTTGGTGGACAGGTTGGTCGAAGATCGTCTCCACCCATGGAATGCGTGCGTCGTAGTTGACCTGGATCTGCGGCGCCAAGTCGGTTCGATCGTCGAACGTACCGATTGCCAGCTCGAGGCCCCCCGGGTGGCGGTAGGTCATCGGCGTGCCGCAGTCCTTGCAGAAGCCACGCTCAATGTTGATGGAAGACTGGAAATAGCTTGGCTCACCTCGCGTCCACTCCATGCCTTCCTCAGGCGTTGTCACTAGCGCGGAAAAGAAGCCGCCGAACTGCTTCTGGCACATGCGGCAATGGCAGATCGAAGGGCGGCCAAGCTTGCCGCTGATACGGAATCTGACTGCGCCACACTGGCAGCCGCCGGTTCGAATGGGTTCGCTCATGCTGAGGCTCCGGTTGGCCAATGGGCTGTGTCGTGGTCGGGGTGCTGGTGATTGCTGGCGGCAATCGCGTTCTCGCGATCGGGCGTTTCCGGTTCCGGTTCAACGGGCAGAGCGTCGAGCTCGTGAAACCAACTCATCCTGCGTCCTGTGTTCGATTGCATCACCGGCTTGACGCTGTCGGGATCGTCCAGTGAACCGAGCACGAGGTTGATGAAGTCCGCGTCCGGAACATCATAGAAAAGCGGGGTCCCACAGTCGGCGCAAAAGCCGCGGCGAACGATATCGGACGAATGAAACCACTTTGGCTCGCCGCGCGTCAGGGCAAAATCCCGTCGTTTGACGGCGGCCAGCGGCATGAAGTAGTTCCCGGCCGCTTTCTGGCACATGCGGCAGTGGCAAAGGTGCGGATAGCCGAGTTCGCCAACGGCCCGGTAGCGAACCGCGCCGCATTGGCAACCTCCGCTCAGGTTCGCAGCCCTTGTCACGAGTTACTCTCCTCGGGCCACTTGGTCGTGTCGTGGTCCGGATGCTGGTAGGAGACGATGTCGTGCAGGAAGGGCGCAGCCTCGGCGTCCTCGTCGGTCTCGCGAGCAGGCAAGTCGCGCAGGCGATCGACGAAATCGATCTTGCGCTCGGTGCCGAACTGGATGACAGGCGGAAGCGCGGAAGGGTCGTCGAAGGCACCCGCCGCCACCGCCACTCCATCCGGCGCCTCGTAGGTCAAAGGCGTGCCGCAATCCGCGCAGAAACCGCGCTGGACGAGGTTGGAGGAGCGAAAAAGCTTGCGCTCGCCACGCGTCCACTCGAATTCGGCACCGCGAACGGAAACCAGCGGCGCGTAATAGGCTCCGAAAGCCTTCTGGCACATGCGGCAATGACAGATGGACGAATCCTTGAGCGTCCCGCGAACGCGGAAGCGGATCGCGCCGCACTGGCATCCACCGGTGTAGGTGGTCATCTCTTCACCTCCCACTTGGTCACGCGTTCGCCGGTCGCCGCATCCTTGCCGTCCTTGAGCTGGATGCCCTCTGCAAGCAGCGTGTCGCGGATCTTGTCGGCCTCTGCGAAGTTCTTCGCCTTCAGCAGTTCCAGCCGCGCTTTGACGCGGCGGTCGATCTCGATGGCAACCGCTTCGTCGATCTCCGCCATTTCGGGCAGGACGCCGAGCAGGGCGGCACTGGTTGCGAATGTGGCGTGATCGCCTGATTGGGCAAGCGCGTGCAATGCCTGGATTGCCGCCACCGTGTTGAGGTCGTCGGCCAGGGCATTGACCACGGCGGCGTCCGGCTGCGCGCCTGCCGCATCCGCCGCCGGCCATTTGGCGAGCAGGCGTTCGGCTTCCTCGAGCCGCTTGACCGAGAAATCGATCGGCTCGCGATAATGGGTCATGAGCATCGCAAGACGCAGCACATCGCCCGGCCATTGGCGGCCGCCGAACTTCTCGGTGTGCAGCAGCTCGTAGATGGTGACGAAATTGCCTTCGGACTTCGACATCTTGCGGCCTTCGACCTGCAGGAAGCCGTTGTGCATCCAGACATTCGCCATGACCTTGGTGCCATGCGCGCAACGCGACTGGGCGATCTCGTTCTCGTGGTGCGGAAAGATCAGGTCCAAACCGCCGCCATGAATGTCGAAGACTTCGCCGAGATAGCGTTCGCTCATGGCCGAGCACTCGATGTGCCAGCCTGGACGGCCGCGGCCCCAGGGGCTTTCCCAGCCGGGCTCGTTGTCGCTTGAGAGCTTCCACAACACGAAATCGCCGGGGTTCTTCTTGTGCGCGTCGACGGCGATGCGGGCACCGGCTTGCTGTTCGTCGAGATTGCGCTTCGACAACTGGCCGTAATCGACCATCGATTTCGTGTCGAACAGCACTTCGCCCGATGCCTGGTAGGCGTGGCCATTGGCGATCAGCCTTTCGATGATCTCGATCATCTTGGCAATATTGTCGGTCGCGCGCGGCTGGACCGAGGGCTCAAGGCAGCCGAGCGCCTTGGCGTCGTCGAGGAACTGCTTCTCGGTCTTCTGCGTCACCGCGCGGATCGCATCATTGAGCGGCAGCGCGGGATAGTCGCGCAAAGCACGTGCGTTGATCTTGTCGTCGACGTCGGTGATGTTGCGCGCATAGGTGACGTGCTCGCCGCCGTATACATGGTTCAGCAACCGGAAGAGCACGTCGAAGACGATGACCGGGCGTGCGTTGCCGATGTGGGCGAAGTCGTAGACAGTCGGACCGCAGACATACATGCGGACGTTCTGCGGATCGATCGGCGCAAAGGCCGTCTTTTCGCGCGTCAGCGTGTTGTAAAGCTTCAGTTCCGGCTTCTTAGTGTCTGGCGCGCCGGCCATGTCTACTCTCCCAAATGCAATGATCCGAAAAAACTCTACCACCGGCGGGCCGGGGCGTTTCTCATCTTGGACTTTTCAGGAGACGAAAACGGCCAGGCCAGCGAGCGCGCTAGCGAATAATCTTCCGGCAGATAATGCAGATAACCGTTTTCATGGCGGGTTTTATGGCGCGCCAACGGGGTTTGGTCAAGGGGGTGAGGAGCGGTCTGGCGCCAGTCCGAGCAATCGATCCAGTGAATCGATTGCAGCGCCGAACGCCCGAAGCGGAAGCGAAGGGCCGGGCCGGTGCCAATCGCACGAGCCCGACAAAATTCTGCTACAACGCGCCAGGACGTGCGGAAGACCCCAGACGTGAAAACCCTCTATCGAACAATCCTCGGGCTGGTGATTCTGGCTGTCGCGGTCGCATTGTATCTGGCATACGATCGCGGCATGGCACCGTTCACTTCTCCGACGCTTGCGGACTATCCGATACAGGGTATCGACATCAGCCATCATCAGGGTGCCATAGACTGGGAAGTCCTGGCGCGCCAGGCGAACGTCCGTTTCGTGATCATGAAGGCGACCGAGGGTGGCGACCATCGTGACAAGCGCTTTGCCGAGAACTGGAAGGCAGCAAAGGACGCCGGCATTGTGCGCGGTGCATATCACTTCTTCACCTTCTGCCGCCCCGGCCGCGAGCAGGCGCGCAATCTGATCGAAACGGTGCCGGTCGAAGCGGATGCGCTGCCGATCGCGATTGATCTCGAATTCACCGGCAATTGCGGCAAGGTGCCGACGCTCGACGAACTGAGCCTGGAAATCAATGCCTTCTTCGACGAACTGAATGGCGCCTATCCAGGCAAGCCGATCTTCTATCTGAACCAGCAGTTCTTCGAGCAGTACATCAAGGGAAACGAGACGCGCTTCCCCGATCACTATCTCTGGCTGCGCAGTATCGCGCAGGAGCCCCACCAGAACGATTGCGGTGATTGGTCAATCTGGCAGTTCGCCGACAACGGCAGGCTCGAGGGCATTCAAGGCCCCGTTGACCTCAACGCGTTGTGCCCGTCGGAAACGGGCTTCGCGCACCTGTTCCCGATTGTGACAGCCGACTGACGCAGGCTACTCCGGCAGGCGGTAGTCGACCAGCTTGTGCTCGCGCACGATGAAGAGCTTACCGGTCTCGGTCACATCAGGGCCGACCAGAGGCAGGATCGCCTTGGCGACTTCGGAGGGATGCGGCAGCGTTTCGGGATCTTCACCCGGAACGGCCTGGGCCCGCATGGCAGTGCGGGTCGCGCCCGGATCGACGCTGGTGATGCGGAGCGGCGTGCGCTGCGTTTCGCCGGCCCAGGTGCGAGCAAGCGCCTCGACGGCAGCCTTAGAAGCGGAGTAGGGCCCCCAGAACGGGCGACACTTGTGCGCAGCACCGGACGAGAGAATGACGGCACGGCCGGCATCCGAGCGCGACAGCAGCGGATCGACTGAGCGGATCAGCCGCCACGTTGCGGTCACGTTGATATTCATCACCTTCTCGAAGGTCTTTGCTTCGACATGGCCGATCGGCGAGATCACGCCGAGTACGCCGGCATTGGCGACGAGAATGTCGAGCTTGCCCCAGCGCTCGAAGATCGAGGCGCCCAGCCCATCGATGGCGTTCATGTCGGCAAGGTCGAAAGGAACGAGGGTTGCCGAGCCCCCGACCGCCTTGATGGCATCATCGAGATCCTCAAGGCCGCCAACCGTGCGGGCGCAGGCAATCACATGCGCCCCGGCCTTTGCCAGTTCCAGCGCGGTGAAATAGCCGATGCCGCGGGACGCGCCGGTGACGAGCGCGATCTTGCCTTCAAGGTTGAGTGTCATGGTCCCCCGGTTCCCCCGTAGCTGAAAAAGCAAGGGGCGCAATAAGCGCCCCTTGGTCAAATGTCAAAGCCAATGGCAATCAGCCGTTGGTCGCCAGCAAGGAAACCTTGCGGCCCATCGTCTCGCCGTCCTTGTCTAGGAGGCGGGTCGGGTAGTCGCCGGTGAAGTAGTGGTCGGTGAACTGCGGACGGGCATCGTTGCGATCCTCGCCGCCGACGGCGCGATAAAGGCCGTTGATCGACAGGAACTCCAGGGAGTCCGCGCCGATGTATTTGCACATGGCTTCGAGGCTGTCGTACTGGTTGGCCAGCAGCTTCTCGCGATCCGGCGTGTCGATGCCGTAGAAGTCAGGATAATAGATCATCGGGCTTGCGACGCGCAGGTGCACTTCCTTGGCGCCGGCATCGCGGATCATCTGCACGATCTTCAGCGAGGTGGTGCCGCGCACGACCGAATCGTCGACGAGCACGACGCGCTTGCCTTCGATCATTGCCCGGTTGGCGGAGTGCTTGAGCTTGACGCCGAATGCACGGATCTGCTGCGTCGGCTCGATGAAGGTGCGGCCGACATAGTGGTTGCGGATGATGCCGTACTCGAACGGAATGCCGCTTTCCTGCGCATAGCCAAGAGCTGCCGGTGTGCCGCCATCCGGAACAGGAACAACGACGTCGGCGTCGACAGGCGCCTCCTTGGCAAGGTTGATGCCCATGTTCTTGCGGGCAACGTAGACGCTGCGGCCGCCGACGACCGAGTCCGGGCGGGCGAAATAGACATATTCGAAGAGGCAGAGGCGCTCCGGCTGGCCGTTGCCGGCCTTGCGCGCATCGATCGAGATCGAACCGTCAGGCTGGATCTCGCAGATGATGACTTCGCCATTCTCGACGTCGCGGATGAACTTCGCGCCGATGATGTCGAGTGCACAGGTTTCCGAAGCAAAGATCGGCTTGCCGTCGAGTTCACCCATGACGAGGGGCCGGATGCCGGTGGGGTCGCGGGCCGCGATCAGCTTGGTGCGCGTCATGGCGAGCATCGAATAGCCGCCTTCCATCTGGCGGATCGCGTCGATGAAGCGGTCGGCTGTGGAGGTGTAGCGCGAGCGGGCGATGAGGTGGAGAACGACTTCCGTATCGGAGGTGGACTGACAGATGGCGCCACCGGCGATCAATTGGCGACGAAGTGTCAGGCCGTTGGTGAAATTGCCATTATGGGCGATGGCGATGCCGCCGACTTCAAGTTCCGCGAAGAGCGGCTGCACGTTGCGGAGCGCGACTTCGCCGGTCGTGGAATAGCGATTGTGGCCGATCGAGATATTGCCGGGCAGGCGGGCGAGGGTCGTCGGATTTGTGTAGTGATCGCCGACCAGGCCCATATGCCGTTCGGAGTGGAAACGCAGTCCGTCGAAGGAGACGATACCGGCTGCTTCCTGCCCGCGATGTTGAAGGGCATGCAGGCCGAGCGCCGTCAGGGTCGACGCATCGTCATGGCCAAGAATGCCGAAGACGCCGCATTCTTCGTGGAGCGTGTCTCCATCGAATTCGTCATTGAGCGTCAAGGAATGAGACTGGTTCATCGATGCGGGCCTTTGCTCTCACAAGAATGGATCGGCTTTCCATAGCATGACGCCGTGATCATGCGTTTTAAACGGCTGAGGCCCGACAGAGCGGATGCCCGGCCGGACCTTTATTCACGTTCCGCTCAGATGGCAATTGCCAGGCGGCGGGTCAAGCTGTTGAACACTGCGTCAATTAGACGGCTGCTGTGCACCATTCGCAGGGGCGGGCGTTGCGTCTTCGGCTGGCGCCTGGTCCGATGCGGGCGTGTCGCCGCTCTCAGTATTGCCGCCCTGCGGCTGAATTTTGTCCATAACGTTCGCCCGCACCATCTGCGCGAATTCCGCTGGTAGCACGGACTGCAACTTGACGACCATCGAGTCCAGGAACGGCTTCGACTTGGCGTTGTTAACCCAGGCCGGGCCGTGATCCGCCACGAGCCAGTTCCAGAAGGCGACGGCGACGACGAGAAGAAGTATGCCCCTAGCCGCGCCGAAGAGAAAGCCCAAAGTGCGGTCCAGAGCGCCGATCCGGCTGTCGATGATGAAGTCCGCGATCTTCATGGTGATGAAGGAGATCACGATCAGTGCGATCAGGAACACCACCGCGGCTGAACCGACGATCGCAATGCGGTCGTCATCGGTGTACTTCTTCGCGTAGGGAACCAGATACGGATAGAAATAGTATGCGGCGGCTGCCGAGCCGCCCCAGCTTGCGATCGAAAGAACTTCGCGGGAGAAGCCGCGGACCATTGCAAGTACGGCGGAGAAAAGAACGACGCCGATGACAATACCGTCGAAAATCGTAATGGGCATATAAATTCAACTCCAGGACCGCCGTTTATCTACGGCTTGGTCGCGCCTCATTGCGTGCTTCCTATAACATCACCGATGCTGGCGATGAAAGGATCAAACCTCTTCTTCCACACGTCGCAGTGCGCCTTTTGACCCGGCAATACGTGCAACCAGGTCTGGAAGGCTGTCGATCTCGTTCCAGCGACCGCCGGAACCCTTTGGCAGGTCGGCTGACGCCGAGGGAAGCAGCGCGGCAGAAAAGCCCAGCTTCTCGGCTTCTTTGAGGCGCTGGGACGTCTGTGAAACCGGCCGGACGGCGCCCGACAGGCTGACTTCGCCGAAATAGACACAATTGGCCGGTAGGGCAATACCGGCCAACGACGAAACCAGGGCCGAGGCGACGGCAAGATCGGCGGCCGGCTCGGAGATGCGGTAACCGCCTGCGATATTGAGATAAACGTCATGCTGCCCGAGCCGAACGCCGCAATGGGCCTCAAGTACGGCGAGGATCATCGACAGGCGCGCCGAATCCCAGCCGACGACGGCACGGCGGGGCGTGCCGAGCGATGTCGGCGCGACGAGCGCCTGCACTTCCACCAGGATCGGGCGTGTGCCTTCCATTCCAGCAAAGACGGCAGCTCCCGGCGATTTCTCGTTGCGCTCGCCAAGGAATAGCTCGGATGGATTGGCGACCTCGCGCAGCCCTTTGTCCGACATCTCGAAGACGCCGATCTCGTCGGTGGGGCCGAAACGGTTCTTGACCGTCCGCAGGATGCGGTAGTGATGGCCGCGATCGCCTTCGAAGTAGAGCACGGCATCGACCATATGCTCGACGACACGCGGACCTGCGATCTGCCCGTCCTTCGTGACATGGCCGACAAGGACCATCGCAGCCCCTGTCTGCTTGGCGAAACGGATCATCGACTGGACACCGGTGCGGACCTGCGTCACGGTTCCGGGCGCGGATTCAGCCAGTTCGCTCCAGAGCGTCTGGATGGAGTCGATGATGACGAGATCCGGCCGCTTGCCTTCGGCCACCGTCGCCAGAATGTCCTCGACGTTGGTTTCCGCGGCGAGCAGCACGTCTGTATCGGCAGCCTGCAGACGCTGCGCCCGCAACCGCACCTGCGCGACCGCTTCCTCGCCCGAGACGTAGATGATCCGATGGCCGCGGCGCGACAATGCCGCCGCCCCTTGCATCAGCAGCGTCGATTTGCCGATGCCGGGATCGCCGCCGATCAGCACCGCCGAGCCGCGCACGAAACCGCCGCCAAGCGCCCGGTCCAGTTCGGAAATGCCGGTGTGGATGCGCGGCGCTTCCTCGATTTCTCCTGACAGCGTCGTCAGGGTGACCGGTCGCCCCTTTTTTGGCGTCTTGGTCGGCCCGCCGCCAATGCCGCCCATCGGGTCTTCTTCGACGATGGTGTTCCACTCGCCGCAATTGTCGCACTTGCCGGCCCAGCGGTTATGGACCGCGCCGCAGCTCTGGCAGATGAAGTGTGTCCTGGCCTTCGCCATCGATCATGCTTTCCGTTGGATGGTCGCCAGCGCGCCGCATCGAATCACTTTGATTGCTCAAATAATCATTCGCGGCACCGATCAAAACTAATGATTTCCCTATAAGGGGCCACGGTGGCACTTGTTCTCCACTGTATTGGAGATCCCGACGATGCTGGACTATTCGCTCGCGCACTGGATCGCGTTCTTGACCGCGGCGGTTCTACTGAACCTGTCGCCCGGTCCGGACATGGCTTTCATTCTCGGCCACACTGTCAAAAGCGGGACGAGGACCGGCTTTGCCGCCCTGTTCGGTATCTGGACCGGCGCCAGCCTGCATGTAGCAATGGCCGCATTTGGTCTCTCGGCGATCCTCGCCGCTTCGGCGGTCGCCTTCTCCGCCGTGAAGTGGGTCGGCGCGATCTACCTCGTCTGGCTCGGCATTCAGGCTCTGCGCTCGAAGGGCGATGGCGGCCTGGTCAATGCTGCAAAGGACGTCCTGCCCTGGAGCCGCGTTTACAGGCAGGGCATCCTCGTTTCGCTGCTGAACCCGAAGGTCGCGATCTTCTTCCTAGCCTTCCTGCCGCAATTCGTGGTCGAGGGCGCCGGGCCGACCTGGCTGCAGTTGGCGGTCCACGGTGTCCTGATCATTGTCGTCGCAGCCTTCATCGAGCCGCCGCTCATCCTCGCCGGAGGGCGCCTTGCCGATCTCGTCAAGCGCAAGAGAAGCATCGGCCTGTGGCTCGATCGCGGCCTTGGTGCGCTGCTGGTGGCGCTCGGCGTGCGGCTGGCCCTGACCACCCGCTGAGAGACTCACTCGTCTTCGAAGAGATACCGCCGCTCGTGGCGAAGGCCAATGCTGGTCAGGATCTCGTAGCCGATCGTCCCCGCTGACCGAGCGACATCGTCGACAAGCACGTTCTTTCCGAACAGTTCGACGTAATCGCCTGCGCGCACTGCATTTTCCGGAAGATCGCTGACGTCGAAAATCGTCAGGTCCATGGTGATGCGGCCGGCAACGGGCACCTTCCGTCCGGCCACGAAGCCGTGACCTCCCTGCGGCACCGTTTGACGCAGCGGCACGCCCCCGCTCGATTGGCTACGCAGGTAGCCATCGGCATAACCGGCCGACACGACGGCGAGCTTGCTGTTGCGGGTCAGTTGCAAGGCGCGGCCGTAGCCGACGGACTCGCCTGCCTTGGCCGAGCGCACCTGAATGACACGTGCCTCGGCGGTCACCACCGGACGCATCGGGTTTGCCATGCCATTGACGGCTTCGCCGCCGTAGAGCGCGATGCCGGGGCGGGTGAGATCGAAGTGATAGTCGCTGCCAAGAAAGATGCCGCCCGATGCCGCAAGGCTTGAATCGATGCCTTCATAGGCGGCGCTAACCTGCCGGAATGATTCAAGCTGTTGCCTGTTCATGTCAGAGGAATGGTCGTCGCTGCAGGCGAGATGGCTCATGACAAGCACCGGCGCAAAACTTGCCGGGCGTGAGACGTCATCGGCGAGCGCCATGGCCTCGTGCATGGAAAGGCCCAGCCTGTTGAAGCCCGTATCGACATTGAGCGCACAGGGGTAATCGCCGTAATCGGCAAGAACCGCCATCCAGAAGGCGAGCTGCTCTTCCGATGAAATCACCGGCACGAGGTCGTTTTCGAACAGGCGCCGCTCGGTGCCGGGCCAGACACCCGAGAGGACAAAAATGCGGGCGTCAGGCGCATAAGGCCGAAGCGTCACGCCTTCGTCGACGGTAGCGACGAAGAAATCGCGTGCGCCGGCCATGAAGAGCGCTTCGCCGGCGTCTTCGATCCCGGTGCCGTAGGCATCTGCCTTCACGACGGCGGCAGCACGGGCCTTGCCGGAGCGTCGCGCCATGTCCTTCCAGTTTTCGGTGAGTGCCGTCAGATCCACGGTCAGGCGCAAGCCGGCCGAATCGAATGGATCTTGATCTTCGAAACTATCAACAAAATCAGTCATCGTGCTTCACAAAAGAGGGGAGAGTACTTGTCGCACGGCAGTCTAAGGATCAATAAGGCAAAGTGAAAGCAGGCCAAGGAGATATCGGCGCGGCGATCACTTTTGTTCAAGACGCAGGGTAGCGCCGGCGATAGATTGGTTCGATGGAAAATGTATCGCAGAAAGAGGCGGCCGACGCGATGCCGCTTGCAGGCGCCGAGCGGACTCGCTTCTGGCGTGATCGGCGATTTCGCAATATGGAGTGTCTGAGCGCAAGCTTCCTGACGCATGAATATGCGCCTCACGCCCACGACACCTTCAGTATCGGCGCGATCGAGAGCGGCACGCAGATCGCGACGATGAAGGGCGTTCGGGAGGAGACAGGCGCCGGCGATCTCTATCTCATCGATCCCGGCGTCGTGCATGACGGCGTGCCGGGCGGTGAGGGATATCGTTACCGGATGATCTATCCCGACACGAAGCTGTTCGTCGATATCCTCGAAGACGTCACCGGCAAGGCCTTCAACGCCGCACCCTCCTTTCCGAAGGAACTCCTCAACGATCCCGAGATGGCCGCCGCCTTCCATGTCGCCCATCGTGTGCTGGAGAGCGGCGCCGGAGCGCTGGAATCAGAGGAGGGGATGTTCCGCGTGCTGGCTGCGATCTTCCAGCGCTATGGCAGCACGATCGTGACACCAGTTGACACCAAGGAGCGCTCCGCAGTCGGTCGCGCCCGTGACTACCTGACCGACAATTTCGACAGCGACATCGGCCTTGACGAACTGGCCGAGGTCGCAGGCTTGAGCCGCGCGCACCTCATCCGGGCCTTCCGCCGGGAATATCACATCACGCCGCATGCCTTTCTGACTGACAAGCGGGTGCGTGAAGCGCGCAAACTGTTGCGGGACGGCAAGGCGCCGGCCGATGTGGCAATCCAGTGCGGCTTTGCTGATCAGGCGCACTTCACCCGTCACTTCAAGGCGCGAACCGGCGTTACGCCGGGACAATATCGCGCCCGCTGATCACTTTCGTTCAATACAGTCGCGGCTGGGCGGCTTAACACCTCCGAATTCTAGCAGTTGTGGAGGTTCCAATGCTCACTCAAAGGCGACCCATCGGCGATTTCCTTGCCGGCTCGCGGGCAATCCTGCCGCTCGTCGTCGCCGTCATTCCGATCGGTCTCGTCTTCGGTGCGGTTTCGGCAACGAAAGGCCTGTCCGCCCTGGAGGCGACCTTGATGAGCGCGCTCGTCTTCGCTGGCGGCTCACAGTTCATCGCCATGGATATCTGGACGCATCCGGCAAGCTGGGCCGGGGTCGGCTTTGCCGCGCTGCTCGTCAACATTCGCCACGTCCTGATGAGCGCGTCCCTTGGCACGAAGATGCAAGGTTTCTCCGGCCTGCGGAAATATGCCGCCATGCTGTTCCTGGCCGACGAGATATGGGCGATCGCGGAATTCCGTGCGGGCGTGGCGCGACTGACGCCTTCGTGGTTCGCCGGCATCGCTATGCCTTTCTATTTTGCCTGGGTCGGGTCCACGTTGATCGGCGCCTCTCTTGGCGCGTTCCTCGGCGATCCAGCCGCCATCGGGCTCGACTTCGCTTTTCCCGCCGTCTTTGTTGTGCTGGCAATGGGGTTTTGGAAAGGCCGCGAAACCGGTTCGGTGCTGGCTGCCAGTGCTCTGGCCGCCGTCCTGGTGCACCAGTTCATCCCCGGTGTCTGGTACATTGCTGCCGGAGCCCTTGCCGGGCTTGCGGCTGCGCTTTTGACTGGCAAGACAAAGGCAGTGACGGCATGACTCTGGATATATACACCCTTGCTGCGATCCTCACCATGGCGGCCGCAACAATACTGACCCGTATGAGTGGTCTGCTTCTCATTCGCCATGTCGAAATGACCGAGCAAACCCGAACGGCCATCGAGGCGATACCGCCTGCGGTACTGATGGCGGTGATCGCGCCAACCGCCTTTGCGACAGGTTGGGCCGAAACGGCAGCCTGCTTTGTCACGGCGCTCGCAGCGCGTCGCCTGCCGATGCTCGCAAGCGTTGCCGTCGGGGTGGCAACTGTTGCGATCTTGCGAGCAGCCGGCCTATAGTCCGCAATGGAGCCCTGACGGGAAAGACCTCGTCAGTGCTCTTCGTACTGGATGAAGGATGGGTCGGCGAGATCCGCAAAGCGCGTGAATTCCGACTGGAACGCGAGCTTCACCGTGCCGGTCGGTCCGTGGCGCTGCTTGGCGATAATGACGTCGGCCGTGCCCTTCACCTTGTCGAAGAGGGCTTCCCATTCCGCATACTTCGGATCGTTGGGATCACGAGGCTCGAGGTTCTTGACGTAGTATTCCTCGCGGAACACGAAGAGCACGACGTCGGCGTCCTGCTCGATCGAGCCCGATTCACGAAGGTCGGAGAGCTGCGGACGCTTGTCGTCTCGGCTTTCCACCTGACGCGAGAGCTGGGAGAGCGCAATGATCGGAACGTTCAGTTCTTTGCCGAGCGCCTTCAGGCCGGTGGTGATCTGGGTGATTTCCTGGACGCGGTTGTCGCCCTTGCCGGCGCCGGTCATCAGCTGGATGTAGTCCACGACCAGGCAATCGAGACCGCGCTGGCGCTTCAGGCGGCGGGCGCGGGCAGAAAGCTGGGCGATCGAGATACCACCGGTCTGGTCGATGTAGAGCGGTACCTTCTGCATCATCATCGAGCAGGCGACGAGCTTTTCGAAGTCGGCGTCGTTGATGTCACCGCGGCGGATCTTCGAGGAGGAGACCTCTGTCTGCTCCGAGATGATACGCGTGGCGAGCTGTTCCGAAGACATTTCGAGCGAGTAGAAGCCGACGACGCCGCCCTGCTTCGCCTTCATGCTGCCGTCGGCCTGAACTTCGCCTTCATAAGCGGCGGCAATGTTGTAGGCGATGTTCGTGGCAAGCGAGGTCTTGCCCATGCCCGGACGTCCGGCAAGCACGATCAAGTCGGAGCGCTGCAGGCCGCCCATCTTGCCGTCAAGCGAGTGGATGCCGGTCGAGATGCCCGAAAGGCCGCCGTCACGTTCCTTGGCAACGGCCGCCATGTCGATCGCCAGCGCCACGGCGTCGTTGAACGACTGGAAACCGCCATCATAGCGGCCGTTTTCGGCGAGTTCGAACAGGCGACGCTCGGTGTCTTCGATCTGCGTCTGCGGCGGCATGTCGAGCGGCGCGTCGTAAGCGATATTGACGACGTCTTCGCCGATTGTGATCAGCGCACGGCGTAGCGCCAGATCATAGATAGCGCGGCCGTAGTCCTCGGCGTTGATAATCGTCACGGCTTCGCGGGCAAGGCGGGCGAGATACTCGGAGACCGTCATGTCGCCGACCTTTTCCTCAGCCTTGAGGAAGGTCTTGATGGTCACCGGATTGGCGATCTTGCCCATGCGGATGATGTCGCCCGCGACCTCGAAGATCTTGCGGTGCAGCGGCTCGTAGAGGTGGATCGGCTTCAGGAAGTCCGACACCCGGTAATAGGCATCGTTGTTCATCAGGATCGCGCCGAGGAGCGCCTGTTCGGCTTCGATATTGTTGGGCGCTTCCCGGTAGTGCTGCTCCGCTGGAGCAACGGCGGCAATCTTTCGAGCGACGTCGTTCATCTTGATCCGTTCTGTCTTCTTCAGCTTCGGGTTTGGCGTGCGCAACCGAGAAAATCAAGCGCGGATGCAAGAAGGTTTTCCCTGCCGCCATCGATACGGGGATAGTTTGCCCGTTGTTCGACTTCTCCACAGTCACACTTGCAGTCGGTGCAAAAATACCGAAAGTGTCACCTGCAGAGCACGGCCAGAAACGACTCACTTCCATGATGCCTTACATGATAGTGTAAGCCTGTCGGAGGAGACTTGCACCCAAGCATAGGCAGTCGGCTCTTGAAAAAGATCGGGAAATACGATAGTTAGTAAAGATATAATTAGTGCACTAACAAAATAGGGCTGAAAATATGGGGAATCCCGTTCTCGGGCGTGAGCTAATCGAAGATCTTGCAGCATTCAACCGCAAGCTCAGGGCTGTCTTCGACAAGATAGTGCGGGAACGCAATATGACGTTGCCGCGCGCCCGCGTCTTCTTCACGCTCAACAAGAAGGACGGCATCAACCAGCGTGAACTCGCCGAACGGTTGGAGCTCGAGACGCCGACGCTCGTCAGGATACTCGACGCCATGGAAGGCCAAGGGTTCGTCCAACGCCGCGTAGCCGGCTCCGATCGTCGTGCCAAGGAAATCTATATCACCGAGACTGGCAGGGTCGTGGCAGGCGAAATCGATGACATCGCCGTGAGAGTGCGTGCGCAGGTCATCGCCGGTATTCCCGAAGACGATCTGAAAACTACCTTGGAAGTGATACGGGCCATGCAAGCCAACCTGCAGGGTGTCCGCGGAATTTGAGGTCCTGCCGATGAGCCTCGCCCAAAGCGCCAATGACAATATGGCGCCCAGGTCCGCCGAAGAGACGGGAGCGCAAAAGCCGCCACCGTCGCCTCCGGCTGCTGGAGCGGTGGCGATGCCCGCCTGGAAGGCTCCGCTTTATATGGTGGCGTCGGTCCTGCTCTTTCTGACGCAGGGCCTCGGCATGAATTTGCTCAACGTCAACATCTACCAGCTGCAAGGATCGTTTTCTGCAACTACAACCGAGGTCTCCTGGCTTTCGGCAGCCTATATGGCGCCTTACGCCAGCATGTCGATCGCGCTCTTCAAGATCCGCACGCAATACGGCCTTCGCCGTTTCGCGGAGCTCGGTATCATCTGCTTTGTCGTTGCGGCGGTCCTCAATCTTCTCATTACCGACCTGCATTCCGCGATCGTCGTGCGCACCTTAAGCGGGATGGCTGCCGCACCGCTTTCGACGCTCGGCTTTCTCTACATGCTCGAACCCTTTCCGCAGGAGAAGAAGCTGTCGCTCGGGATTAGCCTGGCGCTGATGTGCACGCTGTTTGCATCCCCCGTCGCGCGCATCGTCTCGCCTTCGCTGCTTCAGTTCGGCGGTTACCAGGCGCTCTATACGTTCGAGATGGGGATGGCGCTTATCGTCTTTCCGATCATCTACCTGCTGCCGCTCACGGCGCCGCCTCGGGGTAACGTCATCCAGCCGCACGACATATTGAGCTATCTCCTGCTCGCGGTCGGCTTCGGTTGCCTCGCCGTCGTACTGACGCTCGGCCGCTTCTATTGGTGGTTCGAGGCACCGTGGATCGGCGTTCTGCTGGCGATCTCGGTGGGCTCCATCGCGCTCGTGCTCGCCATGGAGCTGCCGCGCGCCAGTCCGCTGATCGATTTCCGCTGGCTGTTCTCAGGCGCCAACATGCGGATGGCGGGGGTGCTGCTTCTCTTCCGTTTCGTTTCCTCCGAGCAATCCTCCTCCGCGGCCAGTTTCTATCAGCAGCTCGGGCTTCTGAACGATCAGACGGTGACGCTTTACGCGATTATCCTTCTCGCCTCTTTGGTTGGCGGGCTCTTCTGTGCCTTTCTGATGACCACACGTTACGTCGAGACCGCCCATGTACTGGCTCTCCTTCTTATCGCCGCCGGCGCCTTTCTGGACAGCCGGTCGACGAGCCTGACAAGACCACCGGAGATGTATCTGAGCCAGGCGATGGTCGCGGCCGGCGCGGCGATGTTCCTACCACCTGTGATGGCGAGTGGGTTCAAGGCCGCGATGTCCCGCGGCATGCCCTTTATCGTCAACTTCCTCGTAATCTTCGTGTTCACGCAGAGTATTGGCTCCCTGTTCGCGTCGGCGATGCTCGGAACCTTTGTGACCATCCGGGAGAAGTTCCATTCGAACGTGCTCGTCGAGCACATCCTGCTGCAGGACCCGATTGTGGCCCAGCGCGTCTCACAGCTCAGCGCCGCCTACGGCAAGGTGCTTGGCGACAAGATGCTGCTCAATGCCGAAGGCCTGGCGCTGCTCGCCCAGCAGGTTAGCCGCGAGGCATACATTCTCGCTTACAATGACGCTTTCCTCGTCATCGGCTACGCGTCGCTCGTTGGTCTGATCCTCATTCTTCTCCATCAGGCGTGGCGGCGGCTGCCCTGGGCAGCGCGCGCCGACGCAATTCCCGCTCAATCGTGATCTCAGGATCCCATCATGCTGAAATCCCTCCGGTCCCCTTCGACCATCATCGCAGTGCTTGCCGGCATCGCCGGCGTTCTCCTCGTTCTCTACGCCTGGCGTTTGCCACCTTTCGTGACGTCTATCGAGACGACGGATAACGCCTATGTGCGCGGCTACGTCACGATCATGAGCCCACAGGTGAGCGGTTATGTCGTCGAAGTGCCGGTGAAGGATTATCAGCAGGTCAAACAGGGAGACACGCTGGCGCGGATCGATGACCGCATCTACGTCCAGAAACTTGCCCAGGCGCGCGCCGCGCTCGACGGGCAGAAAGCGTCGCTGGAGAATTCTCGCCAGTCTGAGCTTGCGGCAAAAGCAAGCATCGCCTCCAGTCAGGCCCAGATCGACAGCGCAAACGCGTCGCTGACCCGCGCGCAGCAGGCCTGGGATCGCATAAACAATCTCAGCAACCGTGGCATCGCATCGCAGAGCGAGACGGAGGCAGCACAGGCGACGCTGGACCAGGCCAAGGCCGCGGTGAACCAGGCCGAGGCCGCTCTTGAGGTTTCCAAGCAGAACCTTGCGACGATCATCGTCAATCGCTCGCTGCTTGAGGCCAATGTGGCGAGCGCCGAAGCGGTTGTGCGTCTTGCGGAAATCGATCTGCAGAACACCAAGATCGTTGCGCCGCGCGAGGGCCATCTCGGCGAAGTTGGCGTGCGCGTCGGGCAGTACGTGACGGCGGGAACGCAGCTCATGGCCGTGGTGCCGGAGGATGTCTGGGTCGTCGCGAATTTCAAGGAGACACAGGTCTACGGGATGCAGGTCGGGCAACCCGTTACCATCACGGTGGATGCACTCGGCAAGCAGCGGCTGAAGGGATACATCGAGCGCTTCTCGCCGGCGGCCGGATCCGAATTCGCGGTCATCAAGGCCGACAATGCGACAGGCAATTTCGTTAAGATTGCGCAGCGCGTCGGCGTTCGCATTGGCTTCGATCCCGATCAGCCGGCGATCAAGGACTTGGGGCCTGGGCTTTCGGTCGTCGTCGATGTCGACAAGAGTGCTGCTCCGCAACAGAACACCTCAGCCAAATAAGCAGAAAGCCCGGCGTGAGCCGGGCTTTCGTCCATTTCCGGAATGGTATCTCGGAAATTAGGCTTCGTCGCCTTCGAGGTCGGCTTCCGGATCAAAGAAGTCTTCCGGACGAAGAGCGTCTTCGTCAACGCCGTAGATCGCGTCAACCGAGTTAAGGGTTTCACCCTTGGCCTGACGCTCAGCTTCGTCAGCCGAACGGGCGACGTTGAGCTCGATGTGGATTTCGACTTCAGCGTGGAGCTGCAGTTCAACCTTGTGCAGGCCGATCGACTTGATCGGCGTGTTCAGGTGAACCTGGTTGCGACCGATGTTGAAGCCTTCGGCAGCGAGGATCTCAACGACGTCGCGAGCAGCGACAGAGCCGTACATCTGGCCGGTTTCGCCAGCCGAGCGAACGACGATGAAGGACTTGCCGTCGAGAACGTCAGCGACCTTCTGTGCTTCCGACTTGCGCTCGAGGTTGCGAGCTTCGAGCGTTGCGCGCTCGGATTCGAAACGCTTCTTGTTGGCTTCGTTGGCGCGGAGAGCCTTGCCGAGCGGCAGCAGGTAGTTACGAGCGAAGCCGTCGCGAACCTTTACGGTTTCGCCCATCTGGCCGAGCTTGGAGATGCGTTCAAGAAGAATGACTTCCATGTTCGTGTTCCTTTCGTGTCTCTAGATTTTTGTATCTGTCTGTTTGGGGGCATCAGCATCCTTGTTCGGGGTCAGCGCGATCGCCTTGCGGGTATCGCTCAAGCCCAACACGAGGATGAAAAAGGCTGGCACCATCACGATCAGCGATGCCAGGTAGCAGAGGATCAGCGCCGGCAGGCGCCAATCCTTGCCGCGCGTGCGGAAGTGCAGCGCGGCGAATCCGGAAAGGAGGAAGCCGGCGCCGAAGGTGCCGACGACAGTTGCTCCGATCATCGCCGCCATGCCGCCGAAGAAGGTGGCGGCAAGACCGGCGAGAAAGACGAAGATCGAATTGCGGTTCATGCGCAGCGCCGAGGGGATATCCTCGCGCGGGCGCAGGCCGCGGCCGGATGCGCTGACGATCCGGATTGCGATGTAATAGGCGGCAAACAGCATGACCACCCACATGCCGCCCTGAATAGCGGGCAGCATGAGCAGTACCAGCGCCTTGGTTTGCGCGGTCACGGCCGGATCGGGCGAAAACTCGGGCTGCTGCTGTGCAAGCGAGCCGAACAGCACGTCGACCAGCCGGTCGATGAGTTCAGGACCGTAACCGATCATCACGCCGACGACGATGACGGCGATCGTGACCAGGCCGCAGAGATGCAGCAGGATATCCGAAAGCGGATACCAGGCCATCAGATGCTCGGGGCCGCCAAGTTCAGACGCGGGACGGGCGAGATTTGCAAGGTGGCTGAGCCAGCCAGCCGGCAGCAGCGTGACCAGCGTCATCATCAGCGCGAAGGACGGCGAGATGGCGATCGCACCGACGACAGCGGCGGTGACGACGGCGGAGATCGCCGCCATGTTGCCCCAGCCGAGGCCGACGAGAAGAATGGGAAGGGCAGAGGCCGCATAGACAACCGCACTGAAAGACGGCTGGAGGCTTGCGCCGAGCACTAGAAGTGCGGCGGTCAATCCGGCGAGTGCGCCGATGCCTAGCGTTTTTGTGTTCAGTTGCTTCACGGTCGCTGTCCTGCTTCATCAAGCAGTTAGAGCGCGTTTCCTGAATCTGGTTCAGAAAAGCCTCAACATGGGTTTTAAGAGTTCCGATCCGCGCCCATCGCGAAAGGGAGAAGGGAAGGCATTGCTGCCTTCCCTCGATTTGGTCTCGTCAGCTGATTAAGCGACGACGTACGGCAGCAGGCCGAGGAAACGGGCGCGCTTGATCGCCTGGGCGAGTTCGCGCTGCTTCTTCTGCGAAACAGCCGTGATACGGGAAGGAACGATCTTGCCGCGCTCGGAAATGTAGCGCTGCAGGAGACGAACGTCCTTGTAGTCGATGCGCGGAGCGTTTGCGCCGGAGAACGGGCAAGTCTTGCGACGACGGTGGAACGGGCGACGAACCGGTGCGGAGGAAGATTCAGACATTCTCAGTTCTCCTTATGCACGGTCTTCGCGCGGAGCGCGATCGGGACGCGGGCCACGCTGGAAGTCGCCGTCACGGCGCGGCGGACGGTCGCCGAACTCGCGGCGCGGGCCACGGTCGCCGCCTTCACGCGGGCCGCGGTCGTCGCGGTCGCGCTTCTGCATCATGGCAGACGGGCCGTCTTCGTGCTTTTCAACAGCGATCGTCATGTAGCGCAGGACGTCTTCGCTGATGCGCATCTGACGTTCCATTTCCTGCACGGCAGCAGCCGGGGCGTCGATGTCGACGAGAACGTAGTGAGCCTTGCGGTTCTTCTTGATGCGGTAGGTGAGGGACTTGAGGCCCCAGTTTTCTACGCGCCCGACCTTGCCGCCGTTAGCTTCGAGGACACCCTTGTACTGTTCTACGAGGGCATCGACCTGCTGAGCGGAAATATCCTGTCGGGCAAGGAATACATGTTCATAAAGAGCCATGACAGCTTTGCCTTTCTTGCGTTTATTCAACCCGATATTCGGCGGCTAAGCCTCAACGACTGCTCCTGATTGGGCGAACCCAGGCAAGAAAAGCGTTCCGAGACGGTCGAGAGCGGAGACACGGGAGGCTGGAACGCTTCCGTTCCGAACGATTTCCCGTGGGAAACCGGCCCTCCGTTCAGCCACCAGCCAGAAGACCGGGTTTGCGAACAGGGCGGCTTATACGGATTTTTGGCGGAAACGCAAGAGCGTCAGCAATGTTCTCGCTGCGAGTTCAGCGAAGGCAGTCCCGCTTTGCGCAGCCCGTCGACGAAATGGTCGTAGTGACTGGGGTCGACGTAGGGCGTCAGGATCTTCCAGTAATGCTCGAGATCGGCAGGAACATTCGCCAGGATCTCGGGTATCAGCCGTCGGGCTTCCTCTTGGCGGTTGAGCTGCCCCAAGCTTGCGAGAAGCACGACGCGGTTGAAATAGGCGCGCCTGAGCGACAACCCACGTTCGGAATAGTGAATCGCTTCCTCGTAGTTGCCGAGGTGATAGTGCGACAGGGCAAGGCGATCGAGGATGAGATAGGCAAGGGGATCATGCGGGCTGAGCCGCAAGGCCATGTGGAGAGGATCGTAAGCTTCCGCGAAATTGCCCGTGAAGATTCTGGCCCATCCAAGACCCATATGCGCCAGGGCGAAATTGGGGTTGAGGTCGATCGCCTGCTGCGCCTCTTCTACTGCGGCAGGCGCATTGTGGGCGACGAAATGGCCAAGACACATTGCGTAGTGTGAATAGGGGTCGCGCGGATCGAGTGCGACCGCGCGCTCCGCTTCTGTCCGAAGTTCCGTGCTGTCCTTGTCGACATCCTCGCTGAAACCGTGGAAGCAGCGTGCGTAGAGGGATCGAGCGAGCATCATGTGGCCACGCGCGAATTCGGGATCGAGCTCGATGGCTCGCCGATGCCAGGCTATGGATTCGATGAAATGCTCGGCGGTATCCTGGGCATTGTGCAGCCAAGTGCCGCGCATATGGCTCTCGTAGGCGTCGAGATTGTCCGTCGTTCTGAGCAATGCCCGGCGGCTCTCGCCGATCAGGATTTCCGGCTCGATGGCGCCGACGACATTCTGCGTCAGCTCGTCCTGAATGGCGAAAATATCCGCGATTTCGCGGTCGTAGCGTTGTGCCCAGAGGTGGACGCCGGTCTCCGCTTCGATCAGCTGCCCGGTGACGCGAACCCGCGTCCCCGACCGGCGTACGCTACCCTCGACGAGATAGCGGACGCCGAGATCGCGGCCAATCTGCTTCACGTCGACCGCGCGCCCCTTGTAGGCGAAGGACGAATTCTGGGCGATGACGAAAAACCAGCGGTAAAGCGAGAGCGCCGTGATGATGTCCTCGGTGAGGCCATCCGCGAAAAACTCCTGCTCGGGATCGTCGGACATGTTGACGAAGGGCAATACGGCGATCGAGGGCTTGTCAGGCAGCCTGAGCGGCCCGCCGAGCGCGCCCGCTTCCACAGGGTCTTCGCGACTCCAATGTACCCGGTGGACGGGCACCGGGCGCGGGATGTTCTTGAGAGTGCGGTCTCCCATCGGAATGAGTGGGAAGTCGAGTTTTCCCTCGATCTGCTGCCGCAGCGCGCCGGAAATACAGATGCCGGAAGGCAGCGCCACCTCCTGGAGACGCGCCGCGACATTCACGCCGTCGCCGAGCAGATTGTCTCCCGAGACGACGACATCGCCGAGATTGAGCCCAAGGCGAAACTCCATGCGCCGGTCAGGCGGCAAGTCTGCATTGCGGCGATTAAGGGCGCGTTGGATGGCGACGGCCGCGCGTACGCCCTGCACCGCGCTGTGGAATTCCGCCACCACGCTGTCTCCGGCGCTGCCGAAAATCCGTCCGCCGTGCTCCTGCACGAGGTCGCCAATCGTGGCGTTGTAGATGCCGAGTGTCGCAAGCGCATCCTCCTCGTTGGTTGCAACAAGGCGACTGTAGCCGGCGACATCGCCGGCAAGTATGACTGCGAGCTTCCGTTCCACGGAATAAGCCCCCGCGCTCGGCACAGAGCCCTACAAAACTAGCCGAATTGCACAAGTCGGAGAAGCGGAAATTGCCGTATCGGCAAAGTTGTCGAAACTTGTCGTTGTGATGTTTGCGGGAGGCGATCTGGCCTTCCTTGGCCAGATCGTGGCTGTTTGAACCGCAGCCTAGATCGGCATCGGGTACTGGCGATGAATCGTCTCGATTTCAGCCAAGACGTCGTGCGACAGTTTGAGATTGACAGAGCTCAGGTCAGTCTCGAGCTGGTTCATCGTCGTCGCGCCGATGATCACCGATGCCATGAAGCGGCGGTGCAGGCAGAAGGCGAGCGCCATCGCAGCCGGATCGAGCCCGTGACGTGTGGCGATGTCGAGATAGGCCTTCGTTGGTGCTTCCTGCAGAGGCTGCAGACGTCCGCCAAGATCGCCGTTGATCGAACCGCGCGAGCCTTCCGGCTTCGCGCCGTCGATATACTTGCCGCTGAGGATGCCGCCGGCGAGCGGGGAGTAGGCGAGCAGACCGACATCCTCGTGATGCGACAGCTCCGCCAGATCCAGATCGTAATGACGATACAACAGATTGTATTCGTTCTGGATTGTGGCAACGCGCGGCAGACCGCGCTGCTCGGCAAGCGTCAGGTACTTCTGGGTGCCCCACGTCGTTTCGTTGGAGAGGCCGAAGGCGCGAACCTTGCCCTCTTTCACAAGGGCGCCCATTGTTTCCAATATCTCGGTGATATTGGCGATGGCCTTGGCGTGGTCCTGCTTGAAGGGGTCGTAGTGCCAAGCCTGACGGAAATGGAAATGCCCGCGGCTCGGCCAGTGAATCTGGTAGAGGTCGATATAGTCGGTCCTCAGGCGCTTCAGGCTTGCCTCGATCGCAAGGCGAATGTTTTTCGCGTCGGCACCGTCGCCGTTGCGGATATAGGAACGGCCGGGTCCGGCGACCTTCGTGGCGAGCACGATGTCCTTGCGCTTGCCCGTCTTCTGGAACCAAGTGCCGATATAGTCTTCAGTCAGGCCCTGGGTCTCCGCGGAAACCGGCGTTGTCGGATAGAGCTCGGCCGTATCGAAGAAGTTGACGCCCTTCTCGACGGAATAGTCCATCTGCTCGTGTGCCTCGATCTCCGTGTTTTGGGTGCCCCATGTCATGGTGCCGAGGCAGATTTCGGACACGGAAATATCGGTGCGGCCAAGTTTCCTGTATTTCATCTGAAAGCCTTGAAAGTGATCTGGAAAAGAAATGGTCTGGAAGGGCGGCGCAAATCTAGACCGGAATTGCGCAAGCGCAAGAGGGATCGCGAGGCTTTCTCGCGCCCGCAAAAGCCTTGGAACGCGGGCCTCCGGCACTTGACTCTGCAGGAAAGAATGTCAATTGGAGGCGAAATAACCAGAGGTCCATTAACAAAGGACGTAGGATGACCATCGCTTTCACATTTCCGGGTCAGGGCAGCCAGGCTGTCGGCATGGGCAAAGAACTCGCCGAAAGCTTCGCCGAGGCACGCGCCGTCTTCCAAGAAGTCGACGAAGCGCTGGGCGAAAAGTTGTCGGAGACGATGTTCAACGGACCGGAAGACACGCTGACGCTGACGGCGAATGCGCAGCCGGCCCTGATGGCGGTCTCGATGGCGGTTGTCCGTGTCCTCGAAGCCAAGGGCGTCGACCTGAAGGCGAAGGTCTCCTATGTCGCCGGCCATTCGCTCGGCGAATACTCCGCGCTTTGCGCCGCAGGCACTTTCTCGCTTGCCGACACCGCACGCCTGCTTCGCATCCGCGGCAATGCCATGCAGGCCGCCGTTCCGGTTGGCGTTGGCGCCATGGCTGCCATCATCGGCCTTGAGCATGCTGACGTCGTCGCTGTCTGCGAGGAAGCCTCTGCCGTCGGCTCCTGCCAGATCGCCAACGATAATGGCGGCGGCCAGATCGTCATTTCGGGTGAGAAGGCGGCTGTCGAAAAAGGTGCCGCGATCGCGACTGAGAAGGGCGCCAAGCGCGCGATCCTGCTCCCGGTCTCCGCTCCCTTCCATTCCTCGCTGATGGCGCCTGCCGCCGAAGCGATGCGCGAAGCTCTGGCCGGCGTGAAGAAGTCCAGCCCGGTCGTGCCTCTTATCGCAAACGTGCGCGCAGCGCCGGTGACCGACGCCGACGAGATTGCCAAGCTGTTGGTGGAGCAGGTGACGGGCCAGGTCCGCTGGCGCGAGACGGTCGAATGGTTTGCGGCCAATGGCGCAACAACACTTTATGAGCTCGGGTCCGGCAAGGTTTTGACCGGCCTTGCGCGCCGCATCGACAAGACGGTGAACGGCATCGCGGTCAACACGCCCGCCGATATCGACGCGGCGGTTGCCGCCCTGATGGCCTGATTGATTTAACGAATACAAGGAACACTTCCATGCTCGATCTTTCCGGCCGCAAGGCTCTGGTCACCGGCGCATCCGGCGGTATCGGTGAAGAAATCGCCCGCATCCTCCACAAGCAGGGCGCGATTGTCGGCCTGCACGGCACCCGCGTCGAGAAGCTCGAGGCGCTGGCCAACGATCTCGGCGATCGCGTCAAGATCTTCCCGGCGAACCTTGCTGACCGCGATGAGGTCAAGGCGCTCGGCGTCAAGGCTGAAGCCGATCTCGAAGGCGTCGACATCCTCGTCAACAATGCCGGCATCACCAAGGACGGCCTGTTCGTCCGCATGAGCGACGAAGACTGGGATAACGTCATTGAGGTGAACCTCACCGCAATGTTCCGTCTCACGCGCGAGCTGACCCACCCGATGATGCGCCGCCGTTATGGCCGCATCATCAACATCACGTCGGTCGTCGGCGTTACCGGCAATCCCGGCCAGGCGAACTACTGCGCGTCCAAGGCGGGCATGATCGGCTTCACCAAGTCGCTGGCTCAGGAGATTGCAACCCGCAACGTCACGGTCAACTGCGTGGCGCCGGGCTTCATCGAATCCGCCATGACCGGCAAGCTCAATGACAAGCAGAAGGAAGCGATCATGGGAGCGATCCCGATGAAGCGCATGGGCACGGGCGCTGAAGTCGCCTCCGCGGTCGCCTATCTCGCTTCGTCGGAAGCCTCTTATATGACAGGCCAGACGCTGCACGTAAACGGCGGCATGGCCATGATCTGAAACGGTAAACTGCCTTTCGAGGCGGTTTTCGCCGCAATAGCGTGTTGACCAACCCGGTGGGGTTGATTTTCTGGCTTTGCGGCAGACTTAAACCGTGTTAAGCGGGCCATGACTGTGAACAGTCTCCCGAGAAAGCAGACGGACCGGCGGGCTTTTGTGCAAGCCTGGGACATTTCTGGTAGCCGGGTTCAAAGAGTTTGCCGAGGGTGGCTTCAAGGGGCGCCGCAGGCTGAAACAGGGTAGGGATGTCACAAGGCATTCTGATCAGACATAAGGTCGAGGAAACCGACATGAGCGATATCGCAGAACGCGTAAAGAAAATTGTTATTGATCATCTTGGCGTCGATGCCGACAAGGTTGTCGAAAGCGCCAGCTTTATCGACGATCTGGGCGCAGACTCGCTCGATACTGTCGAACTGGTCATGGCGTTCGAAGAAGAATTCGGCGTTGAAATTCCGGACGATGCAGCTGACTCGATCCTGACGGTCGGCGATGCCGTGAAGTTTATCGAAAAGGCCCAGGCTTAATCCTGAGCATTTGAGAAAGGGCGGACCCGGAGTCCGCCCTTTTTATTTCTGGCATGGTTCTCCAAGAACAAAAAAGGCGGGGGAATGCAGTCGATGAGACGGGTCGTAATAACAGGTACCGGCATGGTATCGCCTTTGGGATGCGGAACGGAAGTGACGTGGTCCCGCTTGCTTGCGGGTCAGAACGGCGCCCGTCTGGTCACTGAGTTCGAAGTCGACGACCTTCCTGCGAAGATTGCTTGCCGCATCCCGGTTGGCGACGGTAGCGACGGCACTTTCAACGCCGACGACTGGATGGAGCCTAAGGAACAACGCAAGGTCGATCCCTTCATCATCTACGGCATGGCAGCGGCCGACATGGCGCTGAACGATGCGAACTGGCACCCCGAGAGCGATGAGGACCAGGTTGCGACCGGTGTCCTGATCGGCTCCGGCATCGGTGGCATCGAAGGGATTGTCGAAGCTGGCTATACGCTGCGCGACAAGGGCCCGCGCCGCATTTCGCCGTTCTTCATTCCCGGTCGCCTGATCAATCTGGTATCCGGCCAGGTATCGATCCGTCACAAATTGCGCGGTCCGAACCACTCGGTGGTCACCGCATGTTCGACCGGCGCTCACGCGATCGGCGATGCCGCCCGTCTCATCGCGTTCGGCGATGCCGACGTGATGGTCGCCGGGGGCACGGAATCCCCGGTCAGCCGCATCTCACTGGCCGGATTTGCCGCCTGCAAGGCGCTCTCGACGCAGCACAACGACGATCCGACCAAAGCGTCGCGTCCCTACGACAAGGATCGCGACGGCTTCGTCATGGGCGAGGGTGCCGGCATTGTCGTTCTCGAAGAATTGGAACACGCCAAGGCGCGCGGCGCCAAGATCTATGCCGAGGTGGTCGGTTACGGTCTCTCGGGTGATGCCTATCACATCACGGCCCCGTCCGAGAACGGCGAAGGTGCGCAACGCTGCATGACGATGGCGTTGAAGCGTGCCGGGTTGACGCCTGCCGATATCGACTACATCAACGCCCATGGCACATCGACGATGGCCGACACGATCGAGCTCGGTGCAGTCGAGCGGCTGGTTAGCAATGCAGCCTCCAAAATCTCGATGTCGTCGACGAAGTCTGCAACAGGTCATCTGCTCGGTGCCGCTGGCGCAATCGAGGCGATCTTCGCAACGCTTGCAATCCGAGACAATATTGCGCCTCCAACGCTCAACCTCGACAATCCGGAGCGCGAGACCGCGATCGACCTCGTCCCGCATACGGCGCGGCAGCGGGAAATCAACGTCGCCCTGTCGAATTCTTTCGGATTCGGCGGCACGAATGCCTCGTTGGTGCTTCGCCGCTACGTCGCCTGATCTCAGGTGTTGACGTCCTGGCAGTGGGGCTGCACCTTGCGCGGCGTGGCCCCACCTGCATTTTGCCGCATTGCTTAGCAAGAAGCGGGACTTGAGGCCAAGTTTAGAGGATTGCCGGTGAACGATACGAACCAGAACAACGGGACGATCGGCGAAGAGAGCCAGCAGACCCAGAGTGGGCCGATTATTCCCAAGTCGCCAAGCGAGGCGCTTCGGCCGGAACGCGTGCCCGAGCCGCCGAAGCGCTCGAAGAAAGCGCGCAGCCAGGTTATCATTTTCCTGAATTTCCTGATGACGCTTGTCGTTCTCGGTTGTGCAGCCGCCGTCTTCCTTTTCTACTACGCGATCTCGACGTACCAGAACCCTGGGCCGCTGGAGACGAACACAAATTTCATTGTGCGAAGCGGCGCTGGCGTGGCCGAGATTGCCGCAAGTCTTGAGCGCAACAACATCGTGTCGGACGCCCGTATCTTCCGTTACCTCACTGCAACGCATCTGGATGATGGCGAGAGCCTCAAGGCGGGTGAATACGAGATCAAGGCACATGCTTCCATGAACGACATCATGGAATTGCTGAAATCCGGCAAGTCGATTCTGTACTCTGTCGCGTTCCCTGAGGGCCTTACCGTCCGCCAGATGTTCAATCGTCTGAACGAGGACGCCGTGTTGGAAGGCGACCTGCCGGCCGTGGTCCCTGCAGAGGGAAGCCTGCGTCCCGATACCTACAAGTTCTCACGTGGAACGAAGCGGGCAGAGATCATCGAGCAGATGGCGGCGGCCCAGCAGAAGCTTGTCGATCAGGTTTGGGACAAGCGCGATCCGTCGCTGCAGCTCAAGTCAAAGGATGAACTGGTCGTCCTTGCTTCGATCGTCGAAAAGGAAACCGGTGTTCCCGACGAGCGCGCCCATGTTGCCTCCGTCTTCCTCAACAGGCTGGGCAAGGGGATGCGGCTGCAGTCCGATCCGACGATCATCTACGGGCTCTTTGGCGGCGATGGAAAGCCGGCGGATCGTCCGATCTATCAATCGGACCTCAAGAAGGAAACGCCCTACAACACCTATGTGATCAAGGGCCTTCCGCCGACGCCAATCGCCAATCCGGGCCGAGACGCGTTGGAGGCTGTCGCCAATCCGTGGAAGACGCAGGATCTCTACTTCGTTGCTGATGGTTCCGGCGGTCATGTTTTCGCGGCCACCCTTGAAGACCATAACGCCAACGTCAAGCGCTGGCGCCAACTGGAAGCTGCGAAGGGAGCAGACCCCAATATTGCGGTCGACGGACAGCCGGAGAGCCAGACGCAGCCGGAAACGCCTGCTGCGCCTGCTGCCCAAAAGAAAAAGAAGACCAACTGATTTTGGAGGCTCGCATGGCTTTGCAGTCCATGACCGGTTTTGCGCGGCGTGAGGGCACCAGCGGCCGCTGGCGTTGGGCCTGGGAACTGCGTTCGGTTAACGGCAAGGGTCTGGATCTGCGATTGCGCCTTCCACCCGGGCTGGAGCGCATGGAGAATGATGTCCGTCGTCTCGCCGCTGAGCACTTCAGCCGGGGCAACATGCAGGCGTCGCTGTCGTTGTCCGCCGGCGAGAGCCGCGTCGAGACGGTGCTGAACCAGGAAGCACTTTCGGCTGTGTTATCCTTGCGCGACCAGCTTGGCGGCATAATCGATCCCACGCCACTGCAGTTGGATACACTGCTGGGCATCAGAGGTATTGTCGAGTTTCGCGAGACCGAAGATGGCGACGAGGCCATCGCAGCCCGCGACAAAGATGTCGTCGAAGGGTTGCTTGCCGCTCTTGCCGAGTTGCGGCACATGCGTGAACTGGAAGGCGCCGCGTTGTCGCGCGTGCTTCTGGATCACGTTTCGACGATGGAAGCACTGACGCTGACGATCGAGCGTGACCCCTCCCGTTCTCCCAAGGAGATTGCCGAGCGGCTGGCGGCTCAGGTGTCTCTGCTCCTGGAGGCGTCGGCAAAGCTCGACCGCGAGAGGCTGCACGCCGAAGCGGCGCTGCTCGCCACGAGAGCCGATCTTCGTGAAGAGATCGATCGTCTGAAGGCACATGTGGTCGCTGCCCGAGACCTCCTCGGCAAAGGGGGTCCGGTCGGGCGTAAGCTCGATTTCCTTGCACAGGAATTTAACCGAGAATCGAATACCATCTGCTCCAAGTCGAATGCCGCGGCTGTCACGGCCGCCGGGATCGAACTGAAAGTCGTCATCGACCAGTTCCGCGAGCAGGTCCAGAATCTGGAGTGAATTATGAACCCGGCCCAGTCGAGCACACCAACGAAGATCGCCCGGCGCGGGCTGATGCTTGTTCTGTCTTCGCCGTCTGGGGCAGGCAAGTCGACGATTGCCGGCAACCTCCTCCGCGACGACCATAGTCTCGAAATCTCTATCAGCGTTACGACGAGAGCCAAGCGACCGAGCGAAATCGCCGGTAAGCACTACCACTTTATCACTGTGCCCCAGTTCGAGAGGATGCGCGACGCGGGCGATCTGCTCGAGTGGGCGGAGGTGCACGGCAATTTCTACGGCACGCCGCGGGAGCCGGTGGAAGCCGCTATGGCTGAAGGCCGCGACATGCTCTTCGATATCGACTGGCAGGGCGCTTTGCAGCTTCAGGACAAGATGAAGGCCGATATCGTGTCGATCTTCGTGCTGCCTCCGACAATGACCGAACTGCAGTCGCGCCTGCATCGTCGCGCTGAGGATTCGGAAGAGGTTATTCGCACGCGCCTTCTAAATTCTCGCGCAGAGATCGAACGCTGGCGGGAATATGACTATGTCATCGTCAACGACGATCTTGACGAGGCGTTTCGCAACGTCAGCTGCATCGTCAATGCCGAACGCGTCCGCCGAGACCGGCGCCACGGTTTGTTCGATTTCGTCAACGGGCTGCTGACCGAAGAGCCGAAGCTCTAAGCCAGCAGTTCGATCCAGTGATGTTATGGGCCCGACGCGAGCCCGGTGTCGGCCGTTCCAATACCTTGCAGGGCCTGGCCTACCGCTCCAAGCGGAGGCAGCTTAGAGACAATTCGCCAGTCGAACAAACTCGACGACCGAAAGCGTTTCGGCGCGTCGCTGCGGATCGATGTCAGCCTTGTTCAACAAGGCCTCGCCTCCGAGAGGCTTCAGGCTTTGCCGCAGCATTTTGCGGCGCTGGCCGAAGGCAGCGTGCGTGATCCTCTCCAAGGCGGTGACAGAGCACGGGATGGGGCTCTCGTTCGGCGTCAGGTGGACAACCGTCGACGTGACCTTCGGGGGAGGCGTGAAGGCCTGCGGTGGGACGTCAAACGCCATACGCGCATTCGTACGCCATCCGCAGAGTACACCCAGCCGTCCATAGTGGTCGTCGTCTTCCGTTGCCACGATGCGCTCGCCGACCTCCTTCTGGAACATCAGCGTCAGCGATTCCCAGAAGGGGGGCCATTGCTTCGGCAAGATCCAATTGACCAGCAACTGCGTCCCGACGTTGTAGGGCAGGTTAGCAATGATCTTCACTGGGCCTTCCGGAGCCAAGGTCTCGAAATCCGTCTTCAAGGCGTCGCCTTCGATGACCTCGAGCCGTCCCGGATAGTGGTCCGCAATCTCGGCAAGAGCAGGCAGACAACGAGAATCGCGTTCGACGGCGATCACCTTCTTCGCGCCAAGTGCCAGTATGGCGCGCGTTAGGCCACCCGGACCGGGGCCAACTTCAAAGACGGTAACGCCTTCGAGCGAGCCAGCCGTTCGCGCGACCTTCTGGGTCAGATTTAGGTCGAGCAAGAAGTTCTGGCCGAGCGCCTTACGTGCATCGAGGCCATGACGTTGAATGACGTCGCGAAGGGGCGGAAGCCCATCCAAGGCAGCCATCAACGGCGCCCTTCTGCGGTGCGCCCAAGGTGGCCGGCCAGCTTCAGGGCCGCGACAAGGCTGCCTTCGCGAGCAAGCCCCTTACCGGCAATGCCGAACGCGGTCCCGTGATCGGGCGAGGTGCGCACAAAGGGCAATCCAAGCGTCACGTTAACGGAATCGTCGAAACCAAGCGCCTTTGCGGGTATCAGGGCCTGGTCGTGATACATGCAGATTGCGACGTCGTAGCGCGCCCGAGCTTCGTCGTGGAACATTGTATCGGCGGGCAGGGGGCCGATCGCATTGATGCCTTCGGACCGCAGAAATTGGATGGCGGGCTTGATCACAGCCTCATCTTCCTTGCCGATCGTGCCGTCTTCACCAGCATGCGGATTGAGTCCGGCAATCGCGAGCCGGGGCTGCTCAATGCCGAAACGGTGTCGGAGATCGGCGTCAGCGATCCGGCAGGTCTCGATGATGAGTTCTGCCGTCAGAGACTGAGGCACGTCCTTGAGGGGGATGTGGATTGTCACAGGAATGGCGCGGAGCTTCGGACCGGCGAGCATCATCACCGGCATCACCGCCTGTCCCGTTGCTCGTGCGGAGAGATCCGCCAGAAATTCGGTGTGTCCGGGGAACGGGAAGCCGGACTCGTAGAGCACCGACTTCGCAATCGGATTGGTGACGACGCCAAGCGCCTCGCCCGATATCGTCAGCGCGACGGCAGTCTCGATCGCAGAAATCGTGGCCTTCGCTGTTGCGACGTGGGGTTTGCCTGCCGCGACCTCGACGCCTGCAGCTACGGGCAGCACGGGGAGGGCATCGGCAAAAATGGCATCGGCATTGGCACAATCGGTCTCGCGAATGGCAACCGTCACGCCAAGCAGCTTGGCGCGCAAGGCCAACACATCGGGATCGCCGATAAACACGAATGGAGGGAGCCCAAGCTCCCTGCGTCGCATCCAGGCCAATAATGTGATGTCCGGCCCGACACCTGCCGGGTCACCCTGGCTCAGCGCAAGGGGGCGCGAGAATGAGATCGACATCGTGCTCAGGGACGCATGATCTGCGCTTTCTTGCGCAGCTCGTCCATGTATTTCTTGGCGTTGGGGTTGTCCGGAGGGGCGTTCTTATCTGCCTTCGCCTTGTCGAGATCCTCCTGACGGAACACCATTTCCGCGGCCTGGTCGTCCGACACCTGGCGCTGGCTGCAGATTGCAATGTATTCGACGCCCCTGTCGGTCACGCGCGTCGCCGTCGTGTTGCCCTTGGCCTGTTCCACAAGTGGCTTCCATTCAGCCGGAAGTTCGGGCGCAAGAACGCGACCGAGGTCGCGGACCGATACGTCTCGCATCGTTGCTGCGAAGACCTTTGCCTGATCGCAACCCGGATATTTCGACCGGGATGCTTCGGCTTCGCCCTTGCGCTTGCCGACGATGCCTTTCTTGCTGGCCGGGACGACGAAGATCATCTGTTGCAGAATATACTCGGTGGTTTCCGGCTTCTGCTTGTTCTCCATCATGCGGGCGACGAGATCGGCATTCGACATACGATTGCTCGAGCCGTAACGCGCATTGACGAGACGCGGCCAGCTCATCTGCACGGCAATGAAGGCCTTGAAGTGATCGACACCAACGCCGGCGCGATCGAGAATCTGCGTCATCTGATCAGTCGTCAGCTTGTTGCCGGTGGCGAACCGCGCGAACGATGCATTGACGTCGTCTGTGGAAACCGACATACGCACGCGCGAGATTTCCTGCTGCTTCAGCGTTTGCTCGATCAGCTGCTCTTCAGCCGCCTTGGCATCCGCCTTCTGATGCTGGAGCCGAAGGAAGGCCTGGCGCTTGGCGACATCACCGCTGGTAATTGCGGTGCCGTTGACAACCACACGGACTTCGCTTGCAGCAAAGGCAGAACCCGTCTGAGGCGTGGCAAAAGCCGCCAGGATCGCGAAAGCCGCGCCGGCAATCATCGTTGTTACGGTTTTTCTTGCGCCAATCATATCGACCCTTCCCATTGACGCCGCGCGTTCACGTTGCGGCGCACATACCTTCCCGAGACCAAACGGGTGGTGCCGCTCTAAACTGAAAATTCAGCATATGCCCTAGATCTCAACTGGCGACAATGTCCTGCATAGTCTTACGGCGAAAGAAAGGCCCTTTCTTGCGCCGTAAGCAGAACTGCCATCAATTCTGGTAGATGCTCGTGCTGGTATCTACGGGACCGCCAAGGTTGATGTCGCCGAGCGTCCGGAAGGTGAGCCTGGCGCCGATGCTCCAGTCGCTAGCGGTTTCGGCAGTCGTGTCACGCTTCTCGCTGTAGGCGATCGTAAAGATGGTGCATTCGTCCTCGTAGGTCAGGCCGAATGTCTTCCTAACGACACTGTTGTCCTGAAGATCCCACGCGATGCCGCCAAATACCGACCAATAGTCCTTGAATTTAACAGAACCCTTCGCCTGGATTTCATCGTTGTCTTCGGCAAAGCCATACTCCGGCTGCGCCGAGACATGCGTATAGATCAACTGGCTCTGAAAATCGTCGTTCTGGAAACCGGCTGTCAGATCGCCGCGGCGGAAAGCCAGGCTCTTCTCGTCAAGCCGGTAAGAAGCCGCCAGCGCGAGGCCCTGCGGCGTCTCGATGCCGCCAAGCCCGACGAAGTCGGAGACGTCGCTTTCCAGACCGGATTCTGCACCGACATTCACCAGATCGGCAGTGTCGAAGGAGTTTTGACCGCCGAGTTGGTAGGACTGGCCGAAAATCCCGTGCAGTTTGTAGCCGTTGTCAAACGTGCCAGTGTACTGGAAACCGACGTTAGCGCGCGTGCCACCTTCAATGCGGTCGTAACCAGAGAACTTGTCACGCTCAAAAAGATTGGTCGCGTCGAACACGAAGCTCTGTGCGTCTTCGTTTGGAAGAGCGCCGGCAAGCCGTTCGTCAGGTCGGGCATAGACCTGAACGATGGGTTCGAAGAGGTGCGTGCTGTTTGCGGTCGTCCCGAGGATCGGGTAGCGCATTTCCAGTCCGGCGGTAAACATCGAACGCGTCGCCGCATTACTGTCATCGTAGTTGCCATCATAGACAAACGTGCCAGAGGTCGGCGGTGCAGTCATATTCAACGCCAAAGCGTCACCGCGCGCAGCCAGCATCGGGGTGATAAGGAAGCCCTCGGGCGTCACAAAAGTCCGCTTCCATTCGAGTTCCCCCGTCAGGCGCGACGTCTGCCCGTCGAGACCACGGAATCGGTCGAAGCCGGCGACACTGTAGAAGTCGTCGTGGGAACGCGACAGGTTCGTGAAGTTGACATCGGCGGAGAGTTCACCCCCGGCGAGCGGCTGCGGCGCTACGAAGTGATAGTCCATCACCGGATAGACGATCGCCTGCTGCTTCTCGGCGACATCGTTCGGATCGGCGTTCTGCACATCGAAATAGAACGACCGCAGATCGAAATAATTCCGCTTGCCGAGGCCCGTCAGGTAAACCTGGTTTGTCTTCGTCGAGTAATCCAGACCTTTAAGACTATAGGTACGGGCAAAGTTATTATCGCTCTGCACCATTACGTCCCAACCGAACGTCCAGCGCGGGTTGATTTGGAAATCCCCCTTCGATGCGACGACGCCTCGGAAGTCCTTTTCGGCATCACTCGTGCCCGGCGTGAACGTACCAGGGCTCGCCTGATCTATGCCGGCCATCCGCAAAATATGCGTGCCGTTCTCGTACCTCTGACGATACTCGGCGTCGAGCAAGAACCCTTGCGTTGTGTAGCCGGTACCCGTCACCGTAACGTCGCTGCTTGGTGAGATGACGTAGTAATACGGGACCGACAGGCCGAAGCCGAGATTTTGTGCAGTGACAAAGCTCGGAAACAGGAAGCCGGATTTCCGCTTCACTGTATTGTCCGGAACTTCGATCCACGGAACGTAGGCCAGCGGTTGTCCGAGGAGCTCAAAGCGCGCCTTTTCGAGGCGAATCGTATGCTTGACGCCGTCCTGGATGACTCGTTCGGCCTTGACCTGCCAGAACGGAGGTTTTTCCGGTCTCTCGGCGCACGGCAAACAGGCTGTATAAACGCCCTTGTTCAGGATCATTTGCGTGCCGCCAACGCGCTCGCCGGTTTCGGCTACCAGGCGCGTATTGTCGGCGGTCTCAATTCTGAGCGCGTTTACGAAGCCGTTTCCGAAGTCGTCGGTGACGTCAAGTTTGTCGGCATACATTCGATTGCCGTCAGGGCCAACCAGTTCAACGTTTCCAAGCGCCATCAGGCGTCTGGTCTGCTGATTGTACTCGACGCGCTGCGACACCATCTTGTAGCCGGCGTAATTTATTTGCACGCCGCCAATGGCCGAAACGATCTGTGAGTCCTTGTTATAGACCAGCTCGTTTGCAGACAGAATCAGCTTCTGGTCGTCCGCAACGTTCGGCTTCATACCTTGCAGGGCATCCTGTGCGAAGGCAGCAGGAAAGCCGTTGGAATAGGTAGACAGAGCTGCGCCTACGAGCAGGGCAACCAACTGTTTACTAAAAGTCTTGCGGTCGCCTGCCGCCACTAGCCATCCTCCTGATGAAGCAGAATTGTTGCACCCAAAGCCAGGGCAACGGTGACCGGAATCCACGTCGCCACGAAAGGCGGGACAACCCCACTGCTTCCGAATGCTTTTACAAGCACGGTGACCACATAAAGCACGAAGCCTGAAAGGATTCCACCCAGAATCACTGACCTCGATTGGTTGAACCGGCTAAATTTTAGGGACACTGTTGCAGCAATGAGAGTCATGGCCACGAGCAACAGCGGTTGGGACAACAACGAATGAAATTGGGTCTCGAGTGCCTTGCTCGGAATCCCGAAGGATTTCGCAGCGTCAATTCGCCTCGAAAGGTCAAAAAATCCAACAGTTTCAGGGGCTGTGAGCCTCTGCTGGACAAAATCTTGTTTCAGATTGGTGCGGACTCGCACCTCATCCTTGCGCACGGCGACTTCGCCCGGGCGACGCTCCACAACATTCTTTAGAAGCCAGTAACCATCTTCCAATTTTGCCGAAGCGGCGTCCTGTCTCAGGATGATGTGATCGGACGAATCGAAATGCACGAATACCGCATCCATCAGCAGCGTGCCGTTCTCGAGAATCGTGTGCGCACCTATGACGGCATCGTCGCCACCGCTGATCTGGCGAATCCACGGAACTTGCGGGGCGGTGTTCGAAGCCGAGCCTTCTCCGCGCCAGTTGCTTTCGACGATGGCGGCCTGGCGTTGCCCCCACGCAGCCAGCGGATTGAGAACAGTCATAACCAGAACGCCGAGCAAAAAGGCGCCAGCAAGGAAAGGCGACATGAACTGCCACACCGAGACGCCAGCGGCGCGAGTCACGACCAGTTCGTATTTTCTATTGAGGGCAATCAGAACCGTCATGCCGACGAAAAGGGCAATGAAGGGAACAGTCTGCTGCAAAATGAGCGGCAGGCGCACGGCGGTCATCACCAGGCCGCCGGTCACGGTATAGCCGGGAAGACCCGAGAGGCGACCCGCCGTCTCGCTGAAATCGACGAGGTAGACGATGCCGATCACGCCAAGGAAGAACCACATTGTCGTCAGCAGGTAGCGGCGGAAGAAGTAGCGACCGAGCGTTCCGAAGATCATGCGCTGCCTCCCGCTGACGGATCGGCTGAGCGCTTGAACAGCTTCTGCCAGAGCGCAGCGATCCGGTCGGTGACCGTAGACACAATCGATAGACGTTTGTGAAGCGACAGAGACGCGATCGCGAGCACGCTGGCGATCACAGGAATCGAATAGAGCACACCGATATACTCAGGATCCGTGTCGATCTGATTGGCGGCATAAAACGAGGCCCAGCGAATTGCGAATGCGAACACGAGTGCAGACACCATCGGATGCAGCCGGGCTTCACGGTGGGAACGCGCATCGCCGGCAATCGCGAGCGAAATCAGTGCAAAGACCATCGGCAGAACCCAATCCGTCAGGCGCCGATGCAATTCGGCTCGGTAACTGCCTGGTTTGGCGATGTAGTCCTTATCGTTCGGATCTGGATTGAACAGGAACGGCAGCTCGCGGTCGGAGGCGCGAAGCGTCGCCTGGCCACGGTTCTGTGTGAGGTCGGAAAGGTCGAAGGAGTAGGAATCGAAACGAATGACGGAGACTTCACCAGTCTGCGTTTTGCGGTGAACCTCGCCGTCATGCATGATGAGCGACGTACCCTTCTCGTCAACGGCGCCCTCGCGTGCATAGTAGATGAGCTCGAAAGCAGGATCGCGCTCATCGACGACGAACAGCCCCTTGAGCACACGTCCGGCCAATCGCTCCGAGATCTGCACGTAAAGACCCGTATCGATGCGGCGGAAGTTCTTTTCTTCGATCACCGTGGAAAGCAGATCTGCGTAGGCGGCGGCCACCATCTGGCGAACGCCGGTCTTGGCCTTCGGCTCGACAACGTTGTCTACGAAAAAAGAAAAGGCGCTGATGATCGCTGCAAGAATCAGAATCGGTCGCAGGATGATTCCGCGCTTGGCGCCTGCCGCATCGATAACGGTCAGTTCCGAATCATTGTTCATGGTCGTCAGTGTCTGAGTGACGCCGATGACAATTGCGAAGGGTAGCACGATCGGAATAATCGAGGGGAGGATCAGTGTCGCCAGCTTGGCGAACGATCCCATCGACTGGCCGCTATCCGTCACCAGATTGACGCGCTGGAGGACCTGAGTCGTCCAAATGATCGCGAGCACCGGCAACAGGGCAACGAGAAACATCTGGCCAACGCGCCGGAGTATATATGTTTCAAGCAGTTTCATTCATGCCCTTGAACGCCATTTGCGAACCGATGCCGCTGCGCAGCGAAATCCATCTACGCTCTTTGGTTCGCTTTTGCGACAAGGCAGCGTCGAAAATTCATTCAAATTTCAGATTTTTTTTTGCCCTGTGGCGAATCGGTGAGTGCAAGAAAACCTGCAAAGATCACGACGGACGACAGCCATCCGAGGATCACGTCCGAGAGATAATGCGCGCCGAAAGCAACGCGCATCGCAGGCGCCAGGAAAGAGATGGCGGCGAGCGGCAGGGCAAGCGCGGTACGCGCCGGCTGCGGGAGCAGGAAAATGAGACAGAAGACCCAACCCGCGCCAGCGGCTTCGCCTGAGATGAACGAGCAGTTCGCCATACACTTTCCAGCCATCGAACCCGCCTGTACGAAGTCGAGGTGGCCGCCGAAGTCCACTGTCTGGTAGGGCCGCGGCCGTCCCCAGTATGCCTTGAGGACGAAGTTTACCAAAATCACTGGACCGATGATCAGGGAGGCGAGCGCGACTTTGAACGCACGGGCGCGTACGGCATTGAAGGTGGCTCCATGGTGCCAATAACACGCCGCAAGCTTCCAAAGCATCATCAAAGCGATGGCATACGGGAGCCGGAGGAAGAGAGTTCGTAGGAGCGCGAGATAGGTCTCTTGCCGGTAGGGGAAATGGCCACAGAATTTCCCGATGGCAGCGTTGGCACAGATTTCCTGAACAAAAAAGTGCGTGGAGGCGTAGATATCGATCTCGGGAAAGACGTTGAACAGGGCAAGGAGGCCCCACCAGAGAAAGAGTAGACCGATAAATCTACGGGCGGGAGTGGTCCCATGCGATGCCGCAATACGCCAAGGTGCCCGTCCGCTGGATAGTCCTAGTGCTGTAAGCAATCTTGCGTTTCCTGTAGACTCAATACGACGGGAGGAATATGCGGCGAAGATGACATCCGATTAACGCGTTCACGGCCGGTCGGCAGCCATGGCGTTGGGCCAAGGCTTGTCTTCGAGGGTGAAACTCGAAATGATCGGATGGAGCGGATTTAGGAAAATCCCACTGGAGAAGATATGTCAGCCAAGTTCGATGTTTCATTTGTGACAACCGCCGAGATCGCCGGGGGGTATGCGGTGCTGCTGCAGGCAAGCGGTTCGGATCGTGCCGCAGGGGCTAAGATCGCAGATCCCGCCGGCGTGATCGCCAGGGCCGCAAAGATCGCAGCGTTTTCTGCCAAGCCTATGACCGTATTGGATCTTGTTGCTCCGGAAGGTTCAGCAGCGGAGCGGCTCTTCGTCGTTGGCCTTGGCAAGCCTGACGAATTGACTGCTCACGATTGGTTGAAGGCGGGTGGCGTCGCCGCCTCCAAGATCAAGAAGGCCGAAGAGGTGGTTGTCTTCGTCGATGCGCCAGGTGTCGGCGTTGGCGCGAAAGAGGCTGCGGACTTTGCGCTTGGCATGCTTTTGCGCGCCTATAGCTTCGATACCTACAAGACGAAGAAGAAGGACGAGGACAGCAACGGCCGCAATGGGCAGGTCGCCGTGACCATTGTTACGGCAAATGCGGCGGATGCAGCAAAGGCATTCAAGGTTTCGGAAGCCGTTGCCGCCGGCGTCAACCTGGCTCGCGATCTGGTGAACGAGCCGCCGAACGTCCTGGGGCCGGTGGAGTTCGCCGCCAAGGCAAGCGAACTGGAAAAGCTCGGCGTCGAGGTCGAAATCCTCACCGAGAAGGAAATGCAGAAGCTTGGCATGGGCGCACTGTTGGGCGTGGCGCAGGGCTCGGTGAGGCCTCCGCGGTTGGCGATCATGCAGTGGAAGGGCGGCAAGAGTGGAGAGAGCCCAATTGCCTTCATCGGCAAGGGCGTGGTTTTCGACACCGGCGGCATCTCGATCAAGCCCGCGGCCGGCATGGAAGAAATGAAGGGCGATATGGGCGGTGCCGCGGCCGTCACCGGCCTGATGCGCGTTCTCGCCGCCCGCAAGGCCGCCGTGAACGCGGTCGGTATCATTGGTCTGGTCGAGAACATGCCCGACGGAAACGCACAGCGTCCCGGTGATATCGTTACGTCCATGTCGGGTCAGACGATCGAGGTGATCAATACGGATGCGGAGGGCAGGCTCGTGCTCTGTGATGCGCTCTGGTATTGCAACGACCGATTCAAGCCGAAGTTCATGATCAACCTGGCGACATTGACGGGCGCCATTCTTGTTGCACTCGGCAATGTCCATGCCGGTCTGTTCTCGAACGACGACGAGCTCTCGGCCCAACTGACGGCTGCTGGTCTGAAAACCAGCGAAAAGCTCTGGCGCATGCCGCTCGGCAAAGAATACGACAAGATGATCGACAGCAAGTTCGCCGACATGAAAAACACAGGCGGTCGTCACGCGGGTTCGATCACCGCGGCCCATTTTCTCAAGCGGTTCGTGCAAGACACGCCCTGGGCGCATCTCGACATTGCGGGAACCGCCATGGGTTCGCCGCAGGATGAGATCAATCAGTCCTGGGGATCCGGCTACGGCGTGCGGCTACTCGACGAGCTGGTGCGCACCAACTACGAGTCATGACGGAAGTCCTGTTCTATCACCTTACGGAATCGAAGCTGGAAGATGCCCTCCCGCCGCTGCTCGAAAAAAGCGTCGAGCGCGGCTGGCGGGTCTCCATCCAGTTGAAGGATGCTGCGCGGCGCGATTTCCTCGATCAGCATCTCTGGACATTTCGCGAGGATAGTTTCTTGCCGCATGGCACGGATGAGGGGGACATGGCGGCAAATCAGCCAGTTCTCCTCACGATCTCCGAAGGAAACGCCAACGCTGCGACGGTGCGATTTATCGTCGATGGCGCAGAGCCGCCTGCTGTTGATTCTTACCAGCGGATTGTCTTCATGTTCGATGGTTATGACCAGGAGCAGCTTGAGGCTGCCCGCGCGCAGTGGAAGAAACTGAAAGGCGAGGGGCACAGCCTGACATACTGGCAGCAGACGCCGGAGCGTCGATGGGAGAAGAAGGCTTGAACTAGCGTAGGCCGGAAGCCATCAGGACGTTGTCAATGAAGTCCCGCTTTGCCTTGGTATATTCCGCGCGCCTCTCCGCATGCTCGCTGGCCAACCCAACCTTGAGCTGCTCGTAGGCGCGTGCGAGCCGGATATCACTGCGCAGGGCGTCGCGAAAAGCGATCATGCGGTTCCAGTTATCCCCACGATGCTCCACGACATGGACCAGATGAGTGCGGCTCTCATCCTTGACGCCACGACCGAAAATGTGGTCGTCGGGGACAATGTCGTTACCGGCATAGTCATAGCCGATTGCTTCCATGGCGTCGATGCAGCGCAGACCGTCGTCGAGGTGCTTAACACCGACAGCGATGTCGATGATAGGCTTTGCCTTGATGCCGGGAATGGCTGTGCTGCCGACATGTTGAATCTCGATTACCGCGCCGCCGAGTGCTTGGCCGATGGCATGCGCTTCGCTGGCATAGGCTCGCTCCCAAAAGGCATTGGGCTCGGCGAGCGAAACCGTCAAATTCTTCAAGCCAAGGCCGTAAGCCGGATCGTCTCGCATGCCGAACCTCCCTGAAGACCGTGAGACTTCACAATATCACGAGGTTCGGCGTGCTTGAATCAATCGTAGAAAGCCTCGACGAACTTGCGCTTGCCGAGCATGAAGGCATCGGCGACGTGCCGAAGCGGCGCGAGGTCGACATCCGACTTGCCGGCTTTGACGATTTCCGCGAATCGGCGGTAGAGCGCCGGATACTCCTCTTCAGGAGCGGAAAACTTCAGTTCACCGTTGATCGAGAGCTTGGAGCCGCCCTCTGCCAGTTCCATGTGGCCGGCCGCGGTATCCGCAAGGATATCCCAGCTCTGCTTGCCCGTCTGTCGCCAGTCGAATTCGCCATGAACAGGCACGCCATCGGCATTCTTGAAATGCAGATCAGCGGCGATCGGCGCGTCGCGATTTTCCGGGAATTCAAGTGTTGCGCCGGTCAGGAAGATCGCCTTCGGCAGAATGTGAGTGACGATCGACAGGGCGTTGATCCCCGGATCGAAAACGCCGAGACCGCCGGCCTGCCAGATCCAGTCCTGGTTCGGATGCCAGTGGCGAACGTCTTCCTTCCAGATGACGTGGACCTTGTTGATGGTCGTCGAAGCCAGGAAGGACTTCGTGGCCTCGACAGCAGCCGCATAGCGCGAATGCCAGCTGGCAAACAGCGAAACGCCCTTGCTTGCAGCGAGGCTTTCGAGATCGGCCACTTCGCTCAAGGTGGCGCCCGGAGGCTTCTCGAGGAACACATGCTTGCCGGCCGAAAGTGCCTTATGTGCCGCTTCGTAGCGATACTGTGGCGGCATGCAGAGCGAAACCGCGTCGATATCAGGGACGGCGTCGAGCATCGCATCGATCGTCGTGAAACTCTCGATGCCCTCGACGGTGCCGTGACGGCTTGCCGTGGCTACGAGCTTGAAGTCGGAATTCTTGGCGATCGAAGGAAGGTGCTGGTCGCGGACGATCTTGCCGACGCCGACGATGGCGAGGTTGATAGGTGACATGCTGGTGGCTCGCATTCGGTGTTTCGCTCAAAAGTATGACTTATTTTGCGCCTGTTTTAGCAGAAACAAACTGGCGGGCAAGCGTCGATGGTCTATCAAAGAGACGCCATCTCGGCGGGGGCAGTCGGCTTCTTGAATTGCAGCGTTACAACCTTATACCCCTCGACCTCGAGCCTTGAAAGCAGTGTCGGCAGCATGGTCGCCGTGCGATTGTGGATGTCGTGCATGAGAATGATGCCGCGTCCCCGCTTGTGCAGCAGGTCCATCGTCCGCTTGGTCACGGCGGCAGGCGATGTGCTGAAGTAATCCTTGCTGTCCACGTCGACATCCATCACGACCATATCGCGCATTGCAACGGCGGCACGAAGCTGGTGGCTGTCGGCAAGATATGGAAAGCGGAAGAAGTTGACCTCGACTCCCGTCGCCCTGGTGACAGCGGCTTCGCCCCGGGTAATCTCCTTCATCGCCATGTCGAAGGTCAGCGCCGCCAGGTTCTCGTGTCGGTAGGTGTGGCTGCCGATCGCGTTGCCTTCCATAGCGACCCTGCGGGCGAGTTCCGGATGTAACTCCGCCATTTCGCCGACCATCATGAATGCGCCTTTGACGCCGAACTGATCCAGCGTCGCAAGGACGCGGTCCGTGCGGCCGGGAATCGGACCGTCGTCGAAGCTGAGGATGACTTCCTTGTCCTCAAGGCGCAGATCATGGATGGAGGCGACCGTCAGCGTTCGACCAGCAAGGTGATGCTGGAGACTATCGCGAGACATTTGGAGGGGGCTACCTTCGGCTTCCGAGATCTGGCCTTCCGGCGCGACAATTGAGGAGGTTTTGATCGTGGTATCGGGCGCAGTCCGCCTGGCAGATTGGCAGCCGGCGAGGGCCACGCTCAAGATGAGACCGGAAAGGAAGGCGACGCGATGCATGAAAGGGCTCAACAAATCAGTAATGAATGTTGAGACAACCTTTATGATTATGGTTAACGATCGGTTTCGATCGCTTTGCAATGCACTCAATAGTGCGGGGTCCGACGAGCCTTGACAAAGAGCTGTGGCTATCCCGCCATAGCGTCTTCGTATTCTGAAGAGAGCTCGAGCCACTGCTCCTCGGCGGCGGCAAGCTTTGCGGCAGCCTCACCGCGCTGCTTGGCCTTCTCCGCAGCCTTCGCAGGCGCTTTTTCATAGAGCAGGGGATCCGCAAGTTCCGCATCAAGCGCCTGAATCTGTTTCTCCAGCTTGCCGGTCAAGGATTCGATTTCGTTGATCTTTTTCTTGAGCGGCGCGAGCGATGCGCGCTTTTCGGCGTTCAGCTTGCGCTGGTCCGCCTTCGAGGCGGACTCTTCCGCAAGCTGGGGTTTCTCGTCCTTCTTCCTGCCAGATGCGACAACGAGGTCGCGGTATTCATCCATATCGCCTTCGAAGGTCGTGACCGTGCCCTTGTTGACGAGCCACAACCGATCGACAGTCGCCTCGATAAGGTGGCGATCGTGCGAAATCAGAATGACCGCGCCTTCGTAGTCGTTCAGCGCCTCGATGAGCGCTCGCCGGCTGTCGATGTCGAGGTGGTTCGTTGGTTCGTCGAGGATCAGGAGATTGGGCGCGTGGAAGGCAGCGAGCCCCATCAGCAGGCGCGCCTTCTCGCCGCCGGAGAGATCCTTTGCCGCAGTCGACATCTTCTCCGTCGCGAGGCCCATCTGGGCGACACGTGCCCGCACCTTTGCTTCGGGCGCGTCCAACATCAGGCGACGTACATGCTCGACCGGCGACTGGTCCGGGATCAGATCGTCGAGCTGGTGTTGCGCGAAGAAGCCGATCTTGAGGTTGGGAGCGAGCTTGACTTCGCCTGCCTCCGCCGCCAAGCGACCGGAAATGAATTTCGCGAAAGTGGACTTGCCGTTGCCGTTGGAACCGAGCAGAGCGATGCGATCGTCATTGTCGATCCGCAGGTTGAGCCCCTTCAAGATCGGCTTGCCAGGTTCGTAGCCGACTGCGCCGCCGCTGATGGCGACGATGGGGGAGGCAGGTTGCTTTTCCGGCTCGGGGAAGGTGATCGGCTGGACGTGATCCTCGATGACGGCGGCTACCGTTCCCATGCGCTCGAGTGCCTTGACGCGGCTCTGTGCCTGGCGTGCCTTGGAGGCCTTTGCCTTGAAGCGGTCGATGAAGCTCTGCAGGTGTTTGCGGGCTGCCTCGTTCTTCACCCGCGCCTTCGTCTGCAACTCGTCCGCTTCGGCCTTCTGCCTCTCGAACTGGTCGTAGCCGCCGCGATAGAAGGTCAGCTTCTTCTGGTCGAGATGAACGATCGCGTTGACTGCGTTGTTCAGGAGATCGCGGTCGTGGCTGATGATGATGACCGTGTGCGGATAGCGACGTACATAATCCTCGAGCCACAAGGTGCCTTCGAGGTCGAGATAGTTGGTCGGCTCGTCGAGAAGCAGCAGGTCCGGTTCGGAGAACAGAACCGCAGCGAGAGCGACGCGCATTCGCCAACCGCCCGAAAAGGAGGAGGCCGACCGCGACTGCGCTTCCTGATCGAAGCCGAGGCCCGCCAGAATGCTGGCAGCACGGGCCTCCGCGGAATGCGCATCGATATCCACCAGCCGCATCTGGATTTCCGCGATGCGATGGGGATCGGTGGCGCTTTCCGCCTCCGCCAGCAGCGCTGAGCGCTCCTTGTCCGCGGCCAACACGATTTCGATCAGCGCGTCTTCCGTTCCCGGTGCTTCCTGCGCAACCTGTCCGATGCGCGTATTCTTCGGGATCGAGACGGAGCCGCTCTCCGCGGCCAGATCGCCGGTAATCACTCGAAATAGCGTGGATTTACCCGCGCCGTTGCGACCGACAAGACCTGCCTTCGTGCCGGCTGGCAGCGAAACGCTGGCGTGATCGAGAAGCAGTCGGCCGGCAATACGTGCGGAGATATCGGAAATCGTGATCATAGCCGGCGTTTTGGCCGAAAGCCGTGATCAGTGCAAGAGCCTGCGGCTCAGCGACCGAAGGCTTGCACGGGCTGCCGGCGATTTGACTGAGCGGCGTGGAGTGCGACGCGTGCATTTGCCTGCAACTGCGATGCAGTCGTTGCGTCGGCGCTCAAGGCGATCCCGAGCGAAATTGTAAGCCCGGCCGAGGCAGTGTTATCGGATGCCGCGAACGTCATGTGGTCTTCCACCGAGGCTCGGAGGCGATCGGCAATCGCAAGAGCCTCCTGCATGCCGACATTGGCAAACAGGAAAGCAAATTCGTCGCCATCGATCCGTGCAACAAGATCGTTCTTCTTGATCGACTTGCGGAAGAGATCAGCAAGCTTCTTCAGCACTCGCGTTCCAACCTGTGTACCGTAGCGGCTGTTGAATGCCTTGAAGTCGTCAACGTCGACCATGATGAGGGCGCTGCCGGCGGCGCCTTCTTCCCGGTCATAGAGATCGGCGATCGCTTTGTTGAGGGCGATGCGGTTGGGGATTCCGGTCAGCTTGTCAGTGGCCGATGCTGAGTGAGCCGCTGCGATACCAAGCTCGATCGCCTCAAGGCGTTCGACGTCGCTTTTCAGCCGGGCCTCGATATCCTTTTCGGAAGCCAAGACGTTGGAGAGAGAGGTCGACAGGTACTCCATCTCGCTCATGATCGCGCCAAGGTTTTGGTCGGCATTCCCCGCTATCGATTGAAGCGTCCTTTCCGCCGCGCGCAGGAAGGCCTGCTTCTGGCGCAAGCTGTCCGAAAGTCTATCCGCCGCATCACGGAGCATCCTGCTTGTTTCCGCATGCGAAATCTCGCTTGCGAGACCGCAATGGCTGACGAGCCGATACTTCAGGCCGATTTCATCGAGCGAGGCCTGCCGCGGGCTCGGTCCGAGCGCGGCGATATCCTGTGCGAGGGCGGCGTTCTGGCCGATGATCGCGTCATGCAGGAGTTCGTAGTTACGTGGCAGGCCGGCGATTGCAAGCCGGGTCATATGCTGGGCGATCCGCTGAAGATCGGTCGGGGCGGCGGCCGGGCGCTGTGCTGCTTCTCGTTGTACCTGTGAGTTTGGCGCAGTTCGCATGACGTTCCCCTCGCTCCGACTTTGGCATCGGCGTTTGGTTTCTCTATGCAACTAGCGCGCTAAAAATAGCTTAAGCTCGGTCGTTTGTAGTTGAATTACGCTGCTGAACAGTGAAACGCGGTTAATGGAGCGTATCCAACTGACATTTACTGTCCTGGCGGACGTTTGATGTTCATCGAAGCGGCAGCGTTATCGCGCGGGCGGAGGAGTGGCTTTCGCTCGACGTGAGGCAATCGTTGCATGACAGCCGCGTGAAATTGCCTGAGCCCACTTGTTTTCGGGCTATCAGGCGGGTAAACACCGCCCACTTTTCCCACGAAATAAAGGAATTCGACCCATGGCGATTGAACGCACTTTCTCGATGATCAAGCCGGACGCAACGAAGCGCAACCTGACGGGTGCTATCACCAAGATGCTCGAGGATGCCGGCCTGCGCGTCGTCGCCTCCAAGCGCGTCTGGATGAGCAAGCGCGAAGCCGAAGGCTTCTACGCTGTTCACAAGGAACGCCCCTTCTTCGGCGAACTGGTTGAAGGCATGACCTCTGGCCCGACCATCGTTCAGGTTCTGGAAGGCGAGGGCGCCATCCTGAAGAACCGCGAAATCATGGGTGCGACCAACCCGGCAAACGCTGACGAAGGCACGATCCGCAAGGTTCACGCCCTGTCGATCGGCGAGAACTCGGTTCACGGCTCGGACGCTCCGGAAACCGCTGCACAGGAAATCAAGTACTGGTTCTCCGACACCGAAATCGTCGGCTGATTCAGGCGCTCAGCGACACCGCTGAAGCCATTGAATTGACTCTGAAAGCCGGGGCTCTGCTCCGGCCTTTTTTACGTTGAAGGGCAGGTGGCGGCAGAGTCGTAGTCCACGCTGCCATCCGGTTTGAAGACCTCGGGGTTCTTCGTATAGAGTGGCCCGACAACGAGTGGCTTGCCCGGCATGACCGACTGGTCGAGGCTGGAGATCACCTCGGTCTTCAGGCTCTGCAAGGTCTCTCCCTTGGCATCGACCAAGCGAACGTTCACGGCGTAAGGCTTATCCTTCTTGACGCAATGAAGCGCGGGGCTTTGCAGCGTGATCTTGTCCCAGAACGGATAGACCTTCTCGTTGGTGACCAGCACATCGCCGCCCGCCGGGTTTTCGAATTCCGCGATGGCGAGCGTGCCTTCCGGAATAGGGGCCTTCTTGTTCAAGGTCACGACATAGGTCGCAACCGCGATCCGATAATTGAAAACGAAGACGCGACCGCTGATCTCGACCAGCTTGTCGGTCTCTCGCTGGCATCCCGTCAGCACGGCGGCTGCAACGAAAACAGCCATCGACAGCGCTTTCATGGCGCTTCCTCCTCTTTCCTCCGGCGATAGTGGCGGCTCGCCTTGGCACGATTGCCGCACACCGCCATGTCGCACCAGGCGCGGCTCCTGTTCTTGCTGCGGTCGATGAAGAGCCAGCCGCAATTGCGGCAGATCTTCATGCGCTCTGGATCCGGCATGGCGATCAGCCGCAACACCGAATGCGCGGTTGCCGCGTCGAGGCCGTTTGCTTCGTTGGCGCCACGCAAGGTGCGCGCCAGCGCCTCCAGAAGATCGGCAAGCAGTCGGTCATTGCCTTCGCCTGAAACACGGGCCCGGAAGTAGCGGTCCGTCGCCTCGCGCAACGCCAGGAAGTTTCGCCTGTTCTGTGGTGCCGGACCAACCATCTCACCGAAGAGCGCCCGCTCCGCACAGAACTCGGCCGCAGCCTGCGGAAAGGCTTCCAGCTGGGCTGACGCTTCGAAACGGTCGATCCGTCGCGTCTCGTCATGCCGAAGCACAACGCTGTTGGCGACATCCAGCGCCAACGCGCCTCCGGAAAAGCGGTGTGGGGTCCAGGTAAAGCTCATAGTGAAAATATAACTGGTAAAATATGTTTTGCTAGTTATGATTTCGCCAATCAGGAGTTTTTCATGGCCTATCTGCTGCAGCAATTGGCGAACGCGGTACCGCTGGCTGCGCTCTATGCTGCGCTTGCCTTTGGCTACGCCGTTGCCTTCGGGGTCACCAAACGTGCCGATATTACCTATGGGGCGATCTTCGCGTTTTCGGGCCAGATTCTGCTGCTTTTCACCGACATCGCCTACAACAGGCTGTTTCTGATCCTTCCGGCTGCACTGGTGCTGGGCGCCTTGTTCTCGGCGATCTATTCTATGCTGGCGGCGGTCTGGATTGGGCGCTCCATCATGCTGCCCCTAGTGCGCCAGTCATCGAACACGGTGATCGTCGCTGCCCTCGGCATTACCATCGTGCTGATGGAAACGGCGAGGTTCGCATCCGACACCAAGAGCATATGGCTTTCGCCATTCCTGAACAGCGTTGTCGTCTTCTGGAGTGACGGGGCGTTCAAGGTGACGCTGACCGAGATACAGCTGATCAATACCGGATTGATGTGCGCCATGGTCGCGCTCGGCGTTGCCGTCATGAGAGGCACGTCGTGGGGGCGCCTCTGGCGCGCCGTGACCGACGATCCTCTTGCGGCAGAACTGTGCGGGACGAGCGCCGAGCGCGTCTTCCTCGTCGCTTATGCGGCGGCAGGCCTGATCGCTACCGCATGCGGCATCCTCGCCACCTTCTACTACGGCACGATGGATTTCGGCGCCGGCCTGATGTTCGGCCTCAAGGTTTTGATGGTCGCCGCGGTCGGAGGCTATTCGGACCCTTTGAAGTCGGCTGGCGGTGCAGCCGGTCTCGGTGTAGCGGAAACGATGTGGAGCGCCTACGGCCCCTATCTCTGGCGTGACCTTGTGGTGTTTTCGCTGCTCGTGCTCCTGTTGGTCCTCAGCAGGAGGGAGAGGGTAATACCCTGACTATTTCCACTTGTCGCGGGCCGCGTCATCCTCGTCCTTGGCCGTGACCCATTCGCCGGTGGAGCCATCCTTGCCGTGTTCCTTCTTCCAGAAGGGAGCGGCCGTCTTCAGATAGTCCATCACGAAGTTGGCGCCGTCGAATGCGGCTTGGCGATGGGGCGCCGCGGCGATGACGAGCACGATATTCTCGCGCGCGGCGATCTTGCCGTAGCGATGGATGGCCGTCAGGCCCATAAGCCCGAAGCGTTCGATCGCAAGGCTGCCAATCCGGCTCATTTCCGCCTCGGCCATACCGGGATAATGCTCGAGTTCGAGCGCCGCGAGCCTGCCGCCTTCGTCACGGCACAAGCCCGAGAATGTGACGATCGCGCCGATGCCGCCGTTTCGCCTGCCAAGCCGATCGACTTCCGCTTGAAGGTCGAAATCCTCGCGCTGGACGCGAATATCCGGCTCGACCTTGCTGGTCACGTCAGCCTCCGGTCATCGGCGGGAAAATGCCGATCTCCCTGGGATTTCCAATCGGCTCGTCGTGCTCGACGTGCTCCTGGTCGATTGCGACCCGGATCACGTCGGGAAACTGAAGCGCGGTCTCATATTCTTCGCCCATCGTCTTCAAATGATTCAGAAGATCGGCAACGGTAACGACGGAAGACGGCAGGACCATTTCCTCTTCGGCCTTGCCGATCCGTTCGCGCACCCAGGCGAAATAGACGAGCTTTGTCATTCTTCATCATCCACGATGTGCTTGAGGCCGGCACGGAAATAGTCATAGCCGGTGTAGATTGTCAGCAGTGCCGCGATCCAGAGAAGTGCGATGCCTGTCTTCGTCGTGTAAGGGAAGATCTCGTCACCTGCAGGGCCGGCAAGCAGGAACGCAATCGCGACGAGTTGTACGGTCGTCTTCCACTTGGCAATGCGGGTGACAGGCACGCTGACCTTCAAGGCAGCCAGATATTCGCGTAAACCGGAGACCAGAATCTCCCGGCAAAGAATGGTGATCGCCGCCCAGATCGACCAGCCGGCAATCGTCTGGTCGGCGGCGACCAGCAGCAGAATGGACGCGACCAGCAGCTTGTCGGCGATCGGGTCGAGCATCCGGCCGATGTTCGACGTCTGGTTCCAGATCCGGGCGAGGTAGCCGTCGAGAAAGTCGGTGAGCGACGCGATGACGAAGATCCACAGCGCCACCCATCGTGCCGTGTTGCTGATCGCCAGCTTTCCTTCGAGGAAAAAACACAGCACGATCAGCGGCACTGCCAGAATGCGGCCGTATGTCAGCAGGTTCGGAATATTATATGCGCGCGATGCCATGAAACATGTCTCTGAAGTGATGTGCCCGTAGATGACGGCTTTGACCGTAAAGCGTCAACATTCTTTCTATTTTTCCGCTGCCTTTGCGTGGAATTTGCGACTGGCGCCACCTATTTCGCGGCGTCGTCGTGAAAATGATTGTAAACCTGCTTGGCGACAGTCTCCGAAATCCCTTCGACTGCCATCAGGTCGGAGAGCGCGGCACGGGAGACAGCCTTCGCGGTTCCGAAATGCTGCAGCAGGGCGCGCTTGCGGGATGGCCCGATGCCGCCGATCTCGTCGAGCGGGTTCTTGACCATCTCCTTTTTGCGCCGGGCGCGATGCGAGCCGATGGCGAAGCGGTGCGCTTCGTCGCGCATGCGCTGGATAAAGTAGAGGACCGGATCGCGCGGCGGCAGGGTGAAGCTCTCGCGTCCTTGCGGGAAGAAACGCTCGCGCCCGGCGTCGCGGTCGACGCCCTTGGCAACCCCAATGGCTATGACGCTATCAGTGATTCCCAAGTCCTCGAGGATCCCACGCACGGCTGTCATCTGTCCCTGGCCGCCGTCGATCAGGATCACATCGGGCCAGGCGGGGAAGGGCATGTCGGCCGCATCCGTCGGCGATGCCGGTTGGCTGCGGTCGGGCAGACCTTCTTCCTTGAGCAGGCGGGAGAAGCGGCGGGTCATCACCTCGCGCATCATGCCGAAGTCGTCGCCCGGCGTGATGTCGGTCGATTTGATGTTGAACTTCCGGTACTGGCTCTTCACGAAGCCTTCCGGCCCTGCGACCACCATTCCGCCGACCGCGTTCGTGCCCATGATGTGCGAGTTGTCGTAGATCTCCACGCGTTGCGGCACATAGCCAAGCTTGAAGGTCTCCTTGAAACCTTCGAGCAGCCGCGACTGCGACGCCGTTTCCGCAAGCTTCCGGCCATGCGCCTCGCGCGCATTGGCAATCACATGCTCAACCAGATCCCGCTTCTCGCCGCGCTGCGGCACGAGGATGGAGACCTTATGCCCGGCCTTCTCGCCGAGTGCGGCAGCAAGCAGTTCCAGTTCTTCGACAGTCTCCGACAGCAGGATCTGCTTCGGCACCGGCTTGTCATCGTAAAACTGGGCGAGGAACGCGTTCAACACCTCGGCAGCTGATAGCTGCGGGTCGGCCTTCGGGAAGTAGGCGCGGTTGCCCCAGTTCTGTCCGGTGCGGAAGAAGAACACCTGGATGCAGGAAATGCCGCCTTCGTGGTGGATTGCGAAGACATCAGCCTCCTCCACTCCCGCGGGATTGATGCCCTGGTGACTGGACACATGCGAGAGCGAGGCCAAACGGTCGCGATAGACGGCAGCGCGCTCGAAATCGAGATCTTCGGCCGCAAGGTTCATCGCCTCGGCGATGTGTTCCTTGACCTTCTGGCTCTTGCCGGAAAGGAAGTCCTTCGCCTCCTGGACGAGTTCGGCATAGCCCTCGTCGCTGATCTCGTGCGTGCAGGGGCCGGAACAGCGCTTGATCTGATAGAGCAGACAGGGACGGGTGCGCGTCTCGAATACGCTGTCGGTACAGGTGCGGATTAGGAAAGCGCGCTGCAGCGAGTTGATCGTCCGGCCGACGGCACCGGCTGAGGCGAACGGGCCGAAATAGTCGCCCTTGCGGGCGCGGGCGCCGCGATGCTTGAGGATCGCGGGCGCGCGGTGGTCGCCTGATATCAGGATATAGGGAAACGACTTGTCGTCGCGCAGCAGCACATTAAAGCGCGGGCGCAAGCGCTTGATGAGATTCGCTTCCAGCAACAGCGCTTCGGTTTCCGTGCGAGTCGTCACGAACTCCATGTTCGCCGTCAGTCGCACCATCTGCGCGATACGGTTGGAGTGCACCCGGCCAACCGCGTAGTTGCCAACGCGCTTCTTCAGGCTGCGTGCCTTGCCGACGTAGAGAACGTCGCCGGCCTCGTTGAACATGCGGTAGACGCCGGGGCTGTTCGGCAGTCGCTTGACGAACTCCGCGATAAGATCCGCGCCAACAAGGCCGGTCTCGTTGGTCCCGCCTTCGTTCCAATCGATTGCAGCCGCCGGCGCCGGCGTGGAAGCATCGCTCTCCACTTCGATATCGTCGTCTAAATCCGTCTCGTCGTAAAGAACGCCGCCATCCGGCAGCTTTCTTGAATTCATTCCGTAATCTCCGCCACATCGGGCGTCTGCCAAGCGAGGTGCTGGCCGCCGTCGAGGGCAATCATCTGGCCGGTGATCGAGGGCGTTTCGTAGAGGAAGCGAATCGTTTTGCCGAATTCCTCAAGCTGCGGCCCTCGTTTGAGGATAAGCGCTGAAACCTGCGCTTGGAAGTCTTCTTGCGACTGCCGTTCACTCGGCATCGAGGGGCCGGGGCCGACGGCGTTGACGCGGATGCGTGGCGCCAGCGCCTGTGCCATGGTCTGCGTCGCGGTCCACAAGGCGGACTTCGACAGCGTATAGGAATAGAAGCTCGGTCGCAGCGCCCAGACCCGCTGGTCGATAATGTTGACGACGAGTCCATCCGTCCCGTCCGGCAGTTGCGCGGCGAAGCCGGCCGACAGAATCGAGGGAGCGCGGACATGGACGGCGAAATGTTCGTCCCATGCCTCGGCATTGATATGGCGGACGGAATCCTCGTGGAAAACCGAGGCGTTGTTGACAAGTAGATCGAGCGGTCCGATCGCGTCCGACGCCTTTTTTACCAAGTCGCTGGTCTCATCGATTTTCTGCAGGTTAGCCCGAACGGCAACTGCCTTGGCGCCTCTTTGCCGCAATTCCGCCGCGAAATTCTCGGCCTCCTCAATCGAACGGCTGGCATGAATCGCGACTGCGAAGCCATCCGCAGCCAAATCCTCGACGATTGCCCTGCCTATTCTTTTAGCCGCCCCGGTCACGAGTGCTGTGCGAAGTCTTTTCCCGTTCAAAATCATGCCTTTTCGCCGCGAAACTCTGTTCGCTGCTTATATAGGCGCGGGCGAAGGTGAGATAAATAGCCGTTTTCATTGCGATGCCGTCGGAATTACTACGTGTATTATTGAAGAACATAATTCATTAAAATAAGTATTCATGATTTAACCATTCGTTATGGTTAACAAATATTCTGTTGCGACAAAGCAACATCGAATTTTAGCCACCCGCACGCCGCAATCAAATCACAATTCGGCTCTTTCAAATCCTCAATTGGGCATCAATCTCCCTTCCGAACCGCAAGGGACATTTGTAATAACCCGCGAATGCTTCGCTGTAGGACAGTTGACGAAGGACGCGGGCTGAAAGGAGAAGAGTATGCGTACGTTTATTGCTAGTCTGTTGGTTTCGACCGTTGCCCTTGGTGGGTTTTCCGCCGCATATGCAGCCGATGCCGTTGATCAGATCCCGGAAGCTCCGGTTGCACAGAATGAGCCGGCTCCCGCGGCGAGCTGGCAGGGCTTTTACCTCGGCGGTGCCGGCACCTACAACCTGGGCGGCTTTGGCGACAAGTACAACGCTCGTGCTCTCGGCGGTCAGATTTATTCCGGTTACAACTGGCAGGCTGGCCAGATCGTTTACGGTGCGGAAGCCGACATCGGCTATTCCGGCGCTGACGGCGCTGCTGGCGGCGGCGAAGGCAAGAACGAAGTCAACGGCTCGATCCGCGGTCGCGTCGGTTACGATCTGAACCCGTTCCTGCTGTATGGTACGGCTGGTCTTGCCGCCACCAAGAACAAGTTCAGCAATGCTGCCGGCTCTGACACCGACAGCTCGTTTGGCTACACGGTTGGTGCGGGTGCCGAAACCTTCGTGACGAACAACATCACGGCGCGTGTCGAGTACCGCTACACCAATTACGCCGACAGCGATTTCCATGTCGGCGGCGCAAACATTTCTCGCGGCTACGACGAGCACAGCGTCAAGGTCGGTATCGGCGTCAAGTTCTAAGCCGAACGAATACGGAAAAGCCGGGCTCCAGCCCGGCTTTTCTGTTTGTGCGATTAGCCGCGGCCTATTTGGGGAAGTCGGTCGAGACCGCAAGCTCGCGCCATGCAGCGAGTTCCTTGGCGACGTGGGCATTCTTCGCTTCGATGACCGCCACGGTGTCGCTGCCGAAGGGCATACGCAGTGGAGGATTGTCCGAATGCGCCAGAGTGACCATCGCCTTGGCAAGCCGAGCGGGGTCGCCGGGCTGCTGGTGGTTATGGCCGGCAGCGAATTCGCGCATCGCGCCCACTGGCGTCTCCTTGTAGTCGGCAATCGAGCTCGGGCTGACGGCGAGTGAGCTCTCGTCCAGGAAGTCGGTGCGGAAGAAGCCGGGCTCGACGACCGTCGCCTTGATTCCGAGCGGTGCCACTTCTGCAGCGAGCGCCTCGGTGATGCCTTCGACCGCGAACTTCGTGGAGCAATAGATGCCCCAGCCGGCGTGCGACTCGTAGCCGCCGATGGACGAGATATTCAGCACGTGCCCCGAGCGCTGGCGGCGCATATGCGGCAGGACAGCGCGGGTAACCTTCAATAGACCGAAGACGTTTGTTGCGTAGAGCTTTTCGATCTCTTCGGTGGTTGCCTCTTCCACAGCGCCCAACAGCCCGAAGCCGGCGTTGTTGAGCAGCACGTCGATCTGGCCGAAGCGCTTGACCGCTGCTTCCGCCGCCGTGTGAGCCGAGGCTTCGTTGGTCACGTCAAGCGATACGGCAAGCAGGTTGGGATGATTGCCGAACTTCGCTTCGAGGCCGTTCGGGTTGCGCGCCGTCGCGACGACAGCGTCGCCGGCATTGAGTGCTTCCTGGGTGATGAGGGCGCCGAAACCACGCGAAGCCCCTGTGATGAACCAAACACGCATGACGATCTCCTTTGTCCGTTGCGCTGCGATTTGCTTACGGAGTGAAGGTAGCGTATCGACATAGGTGAGAGAACTTACGCTGTGCTTCATGAGTTGCTGAGAAAAATTCATCAATGAAACGTGTGCGCTCCACCGACCTTGCGATCTTCCTGGCGATCGCCAACCACCGAAGCTTCCGGAGGGCATCGGTCGAGTTGGGTGTTACGGCCTCCGCCTTAAGCCATGCGCTGCGGGCGATCGAAGAGCGACTTGAGGTGCGTCTGGTCAACCGGACAACGCGTGGCGTGGCGCTGACTGAGGCCGGCGAGCGGTTGTTCGACCGGATCCGGCCGGCCTTCCTCGACATTGATGCCGCCCTCGACGACCTCAATAGCTTTCGCGGCCAACCGCACGGGAAGCTCCGCATCAATGCGGCGCGCGTCTCCACGAAACTCGTGCTCCTGCCGATCGTCGCCCGTTTCTTGAAGGCTTATCCCTCCGTCGAGGTCGAGATCGTCATCGATGACGGACTGGTTGATATGGTGTCGTCAGGTTTCGATGCCGGCGTTCGATTCGGCGAAAGCATCGCTGCCGACATGATTGCGGTGCCGATCGGCCCGCGTCATCGCTTCGCGGTCGTCGCCGCGCCGAGTTACTTCGAAGGCAGAACCAGGCCGGTGACACCGCACGATCTGCGCGACCACGAATGCGTGCGCTATCGTTTCTCCGGCGGCGCTCTCTATCGATGGGAGTTCGAGCGTGGCGGCATCGAACTGGAGATCGAGGTCGGTGGTCCGCTGACATTGGGCGACCAGGACATTATCCATGATGCCGTGCTGCGCGGCTGCGGTCTTGGATACCTTTTCGAAGAGCAGGCGCAAGCCGCGATCACAGAAGGCAGGCTGATCCGCGTGCTGGAGGACTGGTGTCCCTTCTATCCGGGCTTCTTCCTCTACTATCCCAGCCGTCGACAACTCCCGACGGCGCTGCGGGCCTTCATCGATTTCGTGAAGACTGACAAGGGAACGCCTCAGGTCTGAGGTTTCAGTTGGCTGTAGGCAGGAAACTTCTTTTCAAATTCCCGGCGCCAGCCGATGAGTTCGGAGTGCTCCGCCTCCCACTGGCCCGGAAAACGGAGGTCCAGGTAGCCCAACGTCGCTGCGAGCGCGAAGTGGCCGCCGTGGAGTCGCTTGCCTATTTTCGGCAGGTGGACGCTGAGATGGTTCAGGCCGGAGACTGCCTTCTTCCACTGTCGATCGATCCAGGGTTGGTGCACCTTTTCCTCGTCGCGGAAGCGCCGCTCGTAGACGATGGCGAGCAGGCAATCGCAGATGCCGTCACACAGGGATTCGAGAATTTCGACCTCCGTCCGCTTGCCCCTCTTGGATGGGTAAAGCTTCTTGCCCTTCAATCGGTCGAAATAGTGCATGATGGCGACGCTGTCGAAGATCGACAGCCCGTCGTCGGTCAACAATGTCGGGATTTTGCCGAGTGGATTGTTGTCGACGAGAACGGCAGGCCCGGCGTTCGTATCCACGCGGATCTCGATCGCATCCAGCTCCAAGTAGCGCGCGGCCATGCGTACCTTGCTGGAATAGGGAGACGTCGGTGCGCAAAGGATCTTCATGGTCGCTCTTCCCTATGGTCATGTTGCGGCGCGACTATTTCGCGCCGGCAAGAGTCGGTCAACCGTCCTTTGCCATCTTGCCTTCGCCCCGCAGCCAAAACGCGCGATGCGAAGCGTAGCGATCCTGCGCCAGGTGATCCTTGAGCGCGGGCAGCAAGGCGTGCAACTCGTCCTTCAGCGTGAATGGCGGGTTGACGATAACAAGCCCTGAGCCGGTCAAGCCGGTGATCCCGCGGTCGCTACGCACGCTGAGTTCCGCGCAGAGCATTTTTGGAATGTCGAGGTCCTGTAGCGCCTCATGGAATTCCTTGATTGGTGCGCCCTTCTTCAGCGGGTACCACAGGCAGTAGGTACCGCCGGGGAAGCGGCGATAGGCTTTCGCCAGGCCATCGACCAGACGCTCGTATTCGCCATCCTCCTCGAACGAAGGATCGACGAGGACGATGCCGCGTTTCTCCTTCGGTGGCAGATGCGCGCCGAGCGAAAGCCAACCGTTGAGTTCGGTAATCCGGACATGATGGTCGCCCTCGAATAGCCGGTGCAGCCGCGCGAAATCCTCCGGATGCAGTTCCATCGCGGAGAGCCTGTCCTGTGGGCGAAACAGCATGCGCGCGAGCTTAGGGGAGCCGGGATAGAAGCGGATCCCGCCCTCCGGGTTCAGTTCACGCACGGCGGTGAGGTAGGGCTCCAGCAGCTCGGCGACCTGCGGGGCAAGTTCCGCGTCCAGAAGCTTGCCGATGCCGTCGCTCCATTCGCCGGTCTTTTGCGCCTCCTCGGAGGAGAGGTCATAGAGCCCGATGCCGCCATGCGTATCGAGCACGCGAAAGCCAGCATCCTTCTTCTGCATGTAGCGGATCAGCCGCGCCAGAACGGCGTGCTTGAGCACATCGGCAAAATTGCCCGCGTGGTAGATGTGGCGGTAGTTCATTTTCGCTGATGCCCGTGATGAATTCGCCTGATCAACGTCATTTCTGACTTTTGGCTGGTTTCTGGTTCGAATATAGAAAAGCCATGAACATTGCGACCCCCATTCACGCCAAATCCGCCAAGTCGAATGTCAGGCTCGGTCACACCGCCTGTCCGCACGACTGTCCCTCCACCTGCGCGCTGGAGGTGGAGATCGGCGACGACGGCCGCATCGGCCGTGTACGGGGCGCAAACGATCACAGCTACACCTCGGGCGTCATCTGCGCGAAGGTCGCGCGCTACGCCGAGCGCCTCTATCATCCGGACCGGCTGATGCATCCGCTGCGCCGAACGGGCGCCAAGGGAGCAGGGCAGTGGCAGCAGATTTCCTGGGACGCAGCGCTCGATGAAATCGCCGAAGCCTTCGTCAAGGCGGAAGCGAGGGACGGCAGCGAAGCGATCTGGCCCTATTTCTACGCCGGTACCATGGGCTGGGTTCAGCGCGACTCGATCGAGCGCCTGCGCCACGCCAAGCGCTATTCCGGGTTCTTCTCGTCGATCTGCACCAATCCGGCCTGGACCGGCTTCACCATGGCCACCGGCACGCTGCGCGGGCCCGACCCGCACGAGATGGGCCGCACCGATTGCGTGGTGATCTGGGGCACCAATGCGGTGTCGACGCAGGTCAACGTGATGACCCATGCCATCAAGTCCCGCAAGGAGCGCGGCGCCAAGATCGTCGTCGTCGACATCTACGACAATCCGACGATGAAGCAGGCAGACATGGCGCTGATCGTCAAGCCGGGCACGGATGCGGCGCTCGCCTGCGCCGTCATGCATATCGCCTTCCGCGATGGCTATGCCGATCGTCAATACATGGCGAAGTACGCCGACGATCCCGCCGGCCTTGAAGCGCATCTGAAGACGAAGACGCCTGAATGGGCCGCTGCCATTACCGGCCTTTCCGTCGATGAGATCGAAAGTTTCGCACGCCTCGTCGGCACGACGAAGAAGAGCTACTTCCGCCTTGGCTACGGCTTCACTCGCCAGCGCAACGGCGCCGTCGCCATGCATGCGGCGGCCTCGATCGCGACGGTGCTCGGTTCCTGGCAATATGAAGGCGGCGGTGCCTTCCACTCCAACAGCGATATCTTCCGCATGAACAATGCCGAGCTGACCGGCAAGTCGATGAAGGATCCGGATATCCGCATGATCGACCAGTCGCAGATCGGCCGCGCGCTGACAGGCGATGCTGTGGCGCTCCGCCATCGCGGCCCGGTGACCGCCATGCTGATCCAGAACACCAATCCGGTGAACATCGCCCCCGAACAGCGGCTGGTGAAGCGTGGCTTTGCCCGCGACGACCTTTTCGTCGCCGTGCATGAGCAGTTCATGACCGAGACGGCCGAGATGGCCGATATCGTCATTCCGGCGACGATGTTTGTTGAGCATGACGATATCTATCGCGCCGGCGGCCAGAACCACATTCTGCTCGGCCCCAAGCTTGTCGAACCGCCGGAAACCGTCCGCACCAACCTCTTCGTGATCGAGGAACTGGCCAAACGCCTCGGTATCGCCGATCGTCCGGGCTTCGGTTTCACCGCGCGCGAAATGATCGACCGTGTTCTCCAGGATACCAATTTGCCGGGATACGATCATTTCCTCGAACACAAATGGTTCGACCGCCAGCCGGATTTCGAGGACGCGCACTTCCTCAAGGGCTTTGCGCATCCCGACGGCAAGTTCCATTTCCGCCCGGACTGGGTTGACGGCGCTGCGCCGAACAAGCCGCCGGCCGCTGTCGGTGCTCTCGGACCACACGAGCTGCTGCCGGCGTTTCCGGATCAGGTCGACGTCATCGAGCTTGCCGATGCCGAGCATCCATTCCGCCTGGCAACGTCGCCGGCCCGCAATTTCCTGAATTCGAGCTTCTCGGAAACGAAGACCTCGCGTCAGAAGGAAGGGCGGCCGGAACTGATGATGAACCCGGCCGACGCCCTTGCCGGTGGTATCGACCATGGCGACCTCGTGCGGATCGGGAACGACCGTGGCGACCTCAGGATCCATGTGCGGGTAACCGAAGAGGTGAAGCCGGGCGTGTTGATCGCTGAAGGCCTTTGGCCGAACAAGGCGCATGTCGACGGCGAGGGGATCAACGTGCTGACCGGCGCCGATCCGGTGGCTCCCTACGGCGGGGCTGCGGTTCACGACAACAAGGTCTGGCTGCGCAAGGATGTTGCATGACGAAATTTGACAAGGCAAAGGCCGAGATCGTCGATGAAAAGACGCTCTCGAACGGCTGGACGCGCCTGAGCGGTTTCCAGATCGACTATACGGATTCCGAAGGCGAGACACATCGGCTGCAGCGTGAGGTCTATCATCGCACGCCGGCCGCGACGATCCTGCTCTACGATCCCAAGCGCGACACCGTTGTCCTCGTGCGGCAGTTCCGGCTGCCGGTCTTCCTTCACGGCGAGCCGGCCTGGATCATCGAGGCACCGGCGGGGTTGCTCGACGGCGATGCCCCGGAAGCCGCCATCCGCCGCGAAGCCGAGGAAGAAACCGGTTTCCGCGTCCGTGACGTCCGCTTCCTTTTCAAGGCCTATAGTTCGCCGGGCTCGAGCATGGAGTTGCTGCACTTCTTTGCCGCCTCGATCGACACTGCTGACCGCGTCTCCGATGGCGGCGGCCTTGCTCACGAACACGAGGACATCGAGGTTCTGGAGGTGCCGCTCGACAAGGCGATGGCCATGATCGAGCACGGCGCGATCATCGACTTGAAGACGATCACGCTGCTGCAATGGGCGGCAATGAACCGCGGCGCGCTGCGCTAGGGCATGGGCCAATTTGCGAGGCTTATCCTTCACACCCATGTCATGAATCAGCGCTAAGCGCTCCGCCTTGTCATAAATCCCGGCCTGGAGAAAAAACGATGTGGCTCAGCAATTTTACTCTTGTCCTTCCAGATGAGATCGTGAGCCACGGCTCGGTACGCGTCGAGGACGGCGTCATCGCTGAAATCCGTCCCGAACCGGTTGCGAACGCCGCGATCGATGGCAGTGGACGCCTATTGATGCCGGGATTTGTTGACCTTCATGGCGACATGGTGGAGCGCGAAATCGCGCCGCGCCCGAATGCGCCGATGCCGATCGATTTCAGCATCCACGAACTGGACAAGAAGCTGGCAGCCGCAGGCGTCACGACAGCATTCGCGGCCGTCTCCTTCGCAACGGAAAGCGTCTACGGCCACGTCCGCTCGCTCGAAACGACCTCTGCCGTGATCGAAAGCATCAGCCGGCTGAAGAACAACCTGCTCATCGATCATCGTGTCCATGCGCGCTACGAGATCACCAATCTCGGCGCCGCGCCGACGCTCGAAAAGTTGCTCGAAGCCGGCCATGTCGACATGGTCTCGCTGACGGATCACACGCCGGGGCAGGGGCAGTACAACAACATCGAGAGCTACATCCTGAGCATCGCCGAGCGCCGCGCCATTTCCGAGGAGACGGCCGCCGAGATGGTCGCCAAGCGTATCGAGATGCGCAACAATCCTGACATCGAGATCAAGCTGAAGCAGATCGTCGATCTCGCGCTGAAGCACGAGCTGTCGCTCGCCTCCCACGATGACGACAGCGCCGAGAAGGTCGCGCAGATGCACGGTCTCGGCGTCACGATCAGCGAATTTCCGGTGACGCTTCCGGCGGCGGAAGAAGCGCGGCGTCGCGGTCTCTGGACGCTGATGGGCGCTCCCAACGCGCTGCGTGGTCAATCGATGTCCGGCAATCTCAGCGCATTGGATGCCGCTGCCGCCGGCCTTCTGACCGTCATTGCCGCCGACTATCATCCTGCAGCCTTCGTGCCCGGCATCTTCAAGATCGCCGAGCGCACGAGCCTGCCTTACGCCGTCGCAATGGCGACCCGCAATGCGGCGCGCTCCGCCGGTCTTCTCGATCGTGGTGAAATTGCCGTCGGTCAGCAGGCCGACCTGGTTGTCATCGAAGCCGGTGACGTGCATCGCATCCGCGCCACCTTCCGCAAGGGCCTATTTGTCTACAGCGACGGCACGCTTCATCAGCCTCGAGCGCTTGCCGCCTGAGGGCACGGAATATGTCCCGAAAGCGGAGCCTTTCGGGACATGGATATGCGTAGAAACAGAGAATTAGAGCAGGGCGGGATCCAAAGGATCGCGCCGTGCTTCAGGCGCCTTCGCCGATCAGCGAGATAACGCTGCTACGTTCCGCCGGCGCTGCTGCAGCGTCGGTGCTGACGGCCTTGCCGCCCTCCATCTTCACCTTGCCCTGAGCAAAGAGCCGCAGCGCCTGCGGGTAAAGCTGATGCTCGACCGTGAGCACGCGCGCGGCGAGGCTGTCTGCGCTGTCGCTTGAGAGAACAGGAACGGCGGCCTGGCCGATAACCGGTCCCTCGTCCATGCCTTCGGTGACGAAGTGCACGGTGCAGCCGGCAATCCGCATCCCGGCATCGATCGCGCGCTGATGCGTGTGCAGCCCAGGAAACAGCGGCAGCAGGGAAGGGTGGATGTTGATCATCTTGCCTTCGTAGCGCTGGATGAAGGTGCCGCTCAGCAGTCGCATGTAGCCGGCAAGGCAAAGAATATCGGGCGAAAGCTGATCGAGCGCGGCAAAGATTGCCTCCTCGTGGGCTTCCTTGCTCGCATAGTCCTTGCGGACGAAAGCGAAGGTGGGGATGCCTTCGGCTGCCGCCTTGGCGAGCCCGCCGGCGTCGCCCTTGTCGGAGATGACGCCGACGATTTCCGCCGGAAAGTCGCCAGCCTTGGCTGCTGCGACCAGCGCCATCATGTTGGAACCGCCGCCGGAGATGAAGACGACGACGCGTTTGCGCGGCGACGTCATATGGCGAGCGTACCCTTGTAGAGCGTACCGCCTGCACCTTCGGCGCGGGCAATCATCCGGCCGAGCGTTACAACCGTCTCGCCTTCGGCTTCGAGGGCCGCAGTAACCGTCGCGACGCTCTCAGCTGAAACGACCGCGATCATGCCGATACCACAGTTGAAGGTGCGTAGCATTTCGTTGGCTTCAACGCCGCCCGTCTTGGAAAGCCAGGAGAAGACCGCCGGAACCTTGACGGCAGTAAGATCGATCTCGGCTGCGAGGTGCTTCGGCAGAACGCGCGGAATGTTCTCCGGGAAGCCACCACCGGTGATGTGAGCCAATGCCTTGATAGCCTTTGTTTCGCGAATGGCCTTCAGGAGCGGCTTTACATAGATGCGGGTCGGCGTCAGCAGCGCTTCGCCGAGGCTCTTGCCCTCAGCGAATGGAGCCGGGGCATCCCAGGCGAGGCCAGAAATCCCGACGATCTTGCGAACCAGCGAGAAGCCGTTGGAGTGAACGCCTGACGAGGCGAGGCCAAGGATGACGTCGCCTTCGGCTATATCGCCTGACGGCAGCAACTGGCCGCGCTCGGCCGCACCGACAGCGAAGCCGGCCAAGTCGTAGTCGCCGGAAGAGTACATACCCGGCATCTCGGCGGTCTCGCCGCCGATCAGCGCGCAGCCCGCGTCACGGCAGCCGGCGGCAATGCCCTCGACGATCGCCGCACCCTGGTCAGGATCGAGCTTGCCCGTCGCGAAGTAATCGAGGAAGAAAAGCGGCTCAGCACCCTGGACGACCAGATCATTGACGCACATGGCGACGAGATCGATACCGACAGTGTCATGATAATCGGCATCGATGGCGATCTTCAGCTTGGTGCCGACGCCGTCATTGGCGGCAACGAGAACCGGATCGGTGAAACCTGCAGCCTTGAGGTCGAACAGGCCGCCGAAGCCGCCGATCTCGCCGTCCGCACCCGGGCGGCGCGTCGAGCGCACTGCGGGCTTGATCTTCTCCACCAGAAGGTTTCCGGCATCGATATCGACGCCTGCGTCGCTATAGGTCAGGCCGTTTTTTCCAGACTGGCTCATGCTGCTCTCCGATGGCTGTGCGCGGGCGGGAAATGTCACCGCCTCAATATGCGGGTCGCCATTGCATGACACGGGCCTACATGCAAGGGATTGCATGGAAAAAGCCCCAATTTCCCGCTCAATTGACGCGGGCTCTCTCGATTTTTAGCGCCGGGGTTGACCATTCTCTCGGCCACATCCTATGTGCTCGAAAGGTTGCATCGCTATGATGCAAAAAATCGAGACAGTCGATCAGCGGGGAATGTGATGCCACAGCAGGTTAGCGGGGCAGGTCTGAAGCGCCAGGTGATCTTCTGGCTGATCGTGCTCGCCTTCTTTATTGGCTTCCTTTTCCTCTTCAGCTCGATCCTGCTGCCGTTCCTGGCGGGGATGGCATTGGCCTACTTCCTTGACCCGATTGCCGACCGGCTCGAGCGCCTCGGTCTCAGCCGCCTGATGGCGACGGTCGTCATCCTGATTGCGTTCGTCGTCATTATCGTACTCGCATTGATGATACTGATTCCGGTTTTGGCGAGCCAGTTCAGCGATTTTGCTGGCCGTCTACCGGGTTACATCGATCAGTTGCAGACCTTCATCATACAGTCCCAGAATTCCCTCATGCCGGATTGGGTGAGGAGCCAGCTCGGCACGATCAAGAACAACTTCTCGGAAATCCTGTCTCAGGGGTTTGGATTGCTCACCGGTCTGTTCGGTCAGGTCTGGAGTTCCGGCCTTGCCGTGGTCAATGTCATCTCGCTGATGATCGTCACGCCCGTTGTGGCCTTCTATATGCTGCTGGATTGGGATCGCATGATCGCCAAGGTCGATCAGTATATTCCGCGTGACTATGTGGCCAACGTCCATCAGATCATGCGTGAGATCGACCAGGCGATTGCCGGGTTCATCCGCGGCCAAGGGTCGCTCTGCCTTATCCTCGGGATCTGGTACGCCGTCGGCTTGTCGCTGATCGGGTTGAACTTCGGCCTGTTGATCGGCCTCTTCGCGGGAATGATTAGCTTCATCCCCTATGTCGGTTCGCTGGTCGGCCTCGTTCTTGCCGTCGGCGTTGCCATCGTCCAGTTCTGGCCCGACTATCTCTGGGTTGGCGCGGTCCTTGCTGTCTTCTTCAGCGGCCAGTTCATGGAAGGCAATATCCTGCAGCCGAAGCTTGTCGGCCACAGCGTCGGCCTGCACCCCGTATGGCTGATGTTTGCGCTGTTTGCCTTCGGCGCATTGTTTGGTTTCGTCGGGCTCTTGGTCGCGGTGCCCGCCGCCGCCGCGGTTGGTGTGCTTGTTCGTTTTGCGCTTTCGCGTTACCTTCAAAGCGATCTTTATGCTGGCACGGCAAAGACCGGCCAGATCAGGAAGACAAAAGCTGATCCCAAATGACTGATGTGAAAAATGCTGGTCCAAGGCGCAATGCCGTCGAGCAGCTTCCCTTGGCCTTTTCGCACGATGCCGCAACGGGGCGTGATGATCTGTTGATCTCCGAACGGCTGGCGGCAGCCGTGTCGATCGTCGATGCCTGGCCGAACTGGCCTTCGCCCGTCGTGATCCTCGCAGGCCCCGTGGGTTCCGGAAAGTCGCACCTCGCGAACATCTGGAAGGATCACAGCGGTGCTCTTGAGATTCATCCGAAGGCAGGCGCCAATGCGGCCGTCGATGCAGCCAATGGGCCGGTCCTGTTCGAGGATGTCGATCGGCTTGGCTTCGACGACAACGAACTCTTTCACGTCATCAACAGTGTGCGCGAAAACGGTCACAGCCTTCTCATGACGAGCCGCCTTTGGCCGATGTCGTGGCCCGTCGAACTGCCGGATTTGCGCTCGCGTCTGAAGGCGGCGACGGTCGTCGAGATCGGTGAGCCGGATGAGGAACTGCTGTCCCAGGTGATTGTAAAGCTGTTCGCCGACCGCCAGCTTTATATTGATGACAAACTGGTTCTCTATATCGTTAACCGGATGGAGCGGTCGCTGAACGCGGCCCAGACGATCGTCGACAGGCTTGATCGACTTGCCCTTTCCAGAGGCACAAAGGTTACCCGAGCTCTTGCAGCTGAAGTATTGAATGAATTGGGTAATTCGGAGCCGACGGATTGACCGTCACAGTTCTGTCGTGAAACTGATATAATTCGCTTGGGCGAATAATACGGGGCAATCAGACCATGGATAGCGCAGTCACGGAGCACCACGAACCCACTCCGGAAACCAACGAGGCCGTGCCTTCACTGGAGGAATTGCTCTCAAGTCCGGAGCGCTTCATCAACCGCGAATTCTCCTGGTTGCAGTTCAATCGCCGTGTTCTCGAGGAAACGCTGAACACCGAGCATCCGCTGCTGGAGCGCGTGCGGTTCCTGTCGATCTCGGCCGCAAACCTCGACGAATTCTTCATGGTCCGCGTAGCCGGTCTCGAAGGTCAGGTGCGCCAGAACATCGTCGTGCGTACGCCTGACGGCAAGACACCAGCCGAGCAGCTCGACGCCATCCTCCAGGAGATTGACAATCTGCAGATGGAGCAACAGGCATCGCTTGCTGTGCTTCAGCAGTATCTCGCCAAGGAAGATATCCTGATCGTGCGCCCCGGAGCGCTTAGTGAAACTGACCGCGCGTGGCTCGCGACGGAGTTCGAGCAGGCCATTTTCCCCGTACTGACGCCGCTGTCGATCGACCCCGCGCACCCATTCCCCTTCATCCCGAATCTCGGATTCTCGATTGGCCTGCAGTTGATCAGCAAGAACGGTCGTGAACCGATGACGGCGCTGCTGCGCCTGCCTCCGGCACTCGACCGCTTCGTGCGGCTGCCGGATGACCGTAACACGATCCGCTACATCACCCTTGAAGACGTCACCAACGTCTTCATTCACCGGCTCTATCCCGGATATGAGGTGCAGGGCTCGGGTACATTCCGGATCATCCGCGATAGCGATATCGAAGTTGAGGAAGAGGCCGAAGATCTGGTGCGCTTCTTCGAAACCGCGCTGAAGCGTCGCCGCCGCGGATCAGTGATCCGTATTGAGACCGATTCGGAGATGCCAGCGTCGCTGCGCCAGTTCGTCGTACAGGCGCTGAGTGTTCCGGAAAACCGAGTTGCGGTTCTGCCGGGACTTCTCGCGTTGAATACGCTGTCCGAGATCACCAAGGCGCCGCGCGAAGACCTTCGATTTCCGCCCTACAATGCGCGATTTCCCGAACGAGTCCGAGAGCACGCCGGCGACTGCTTCGCCGCAATCCGGGAAAAGGACATGGTGGTTCACCACCCCTACGAGTCTTTCGACGTGGTGGTCCAGTTTCTGCTCCAGGCTGCACGCGATCCTGACGTTTTGGCGATAAAGCAGACGCTTTACCGCACGTCGAACGACAGCCCGATCGTCCGCGCGCTGATCGATGCAGCCGAGTCGGGCAAATCGGTTACAGCTCTCGTCGAACTGAAGGCCCGCTTCGACGAAGAGGCGAATATTCGCTGGGCGCGCGACCTGGAACGCGCCGGCGTGCAGGTCGTGTTCGGCTTTATCGAGTTGAAGACCCACGCCAAGATGTCGCTGGTCGTCCGCCGCGAAGAAGGCAAGCTGCGCAGCTACTGCCATCTCGGCACCGGCAACTATCATCCGGTCACCGCGAAAATCTATACCGACCTGTCGTTCTTCACCTGCAACCCGGTGATTGCCCACGACATGGCGAATATCTTCAACTTCATCACCGGTTACGGCGAGCCGGAACAGAGCATGAAGTTGGCGGTGTCTCCGTATACGCTGCGCTCGCGCATCGTTCGCCACATCGAGGAAGAGATCAAGCATGCCCAGAACGGCGCGCCAGCGGCGATCTGGATGAAGATGAATTCGCTTGTCGACCCCGAGATCATCGATGCGCTCTATACCGCAAGCCGCGCCGGCGTCGAGATCGACCTTGTGATCAGAGGCATCTGCTGCCTGCGCCCGCAAGTGCCGGGCCTTTCTGAAAATATCCGGGTGAAGTCGATTGTTGGGCGCTTTTTGGAGCACAGCCGTATCTTCTGCTTCGGCAATGGTCATGGGCTGCCGTCCGACAAGGCCCTGGTCTATATCGGTTCGGCCGACATGATGCCGCGGAACCTCGATCGCCGTGTCGAAACGCTCGTACCGTTGACCAATCCGACCGTGCACGAGCAGGTTCTCTCACAGATTATGCTGGGCAATATTATTGACAATCAGCAAAGCTACGAGATATTGCCCGACGGAACGTCAAGGCGCATGGAAGTGCGCAAGGGCGAAGAGCCGTTCAACGCGCAGCAGTATTTCATGACAAACCCAAGCCTGTCCGGCCGTGGTGAAGCTTTGAAGTCCAGTGCACCCAAGCTGATTGCCGGGCTCCTCTCCGGTCGAAACAACAAGTAAAATTGGACCTGCATGGTTGAATCAGAAGCCCAGGGGCGCCTTCCAGGGATTGCCCCGGTCTCCGTCGTCGACATCGGGTCGAACTCGATCCGTGTGGTCATCTATGAAGGCATGTCCCGCTCGCCGACGATCCTTTTCAATGAGAAGGTGTTGTGCGGCCTGGGCCGCGGTATTGCGCTGACCGGCAAGATGGATGAGGCGAGCGTAGAGCGCGCTCTGGCCGCCCTCCATCGCTTCAAGGCTTTGTCCGACCAGGCGCGCGCTTCCACGATGTATGTGCTCGCAACGGCGGCGGCGCGCGAAGCATCGAACGGTCCAGACTTCATCCATCAGGCAGAAACGATCCTTCAGCGCAGAGTTCGTGTTCTCTCCGGCGAGGAGGAGGCGAAGTTCTCCGCACTCGGCATCGTCAGCGGCTTTTATGAGCCTGACGGCATTGCCGGCGACCTTGGTGGCGGCTCACTCGAATTGATCGATATCAAGGGTAAGGAAATCGGCAAGGGGGTAACCTTGCCGCTCGGTGGCCTTCGCCTCTCGGAATATGCAGGCGGCTCGCTGGAGAAGGCTCGAACCTTTGCCCGCAAGCATGTGAAAACCAGTTCCAAGCTGCTCGCGAAGGGCGCCGGGCGAACGTTCTACGCGGTCGGCGGCACTTGGCGAAACATCGCCAAGCTGCACATGGAGATGACGCAGTATCCGCTGCACATGATGCAGGGCTACGAGGTTTCGCTCGAGGCGATGATGCAATTCCTCGATCAGGTGGAGATTGCTCGGGATTCAAAGGATCCTGCGTGGATGGCTGTTTCGAAGCATCGCCGCGCGTTGCTTCCCTTCGGCGCCGTCGCCATGAAAGAAGTTCTAAGCGCAATGAAGCCCTCTGTTATCTCGTTTTCGGGGCAGGGCGTGCGCGAAGGCTATCTCTATTCACTGCTCTCGGACGGTGAGCGTCGCACCGATCCGCTGCTGGCGGCCGCCGGCGAACTCGCCATTCTGCGTGCACGTTCGCCAGAGCACGCCAGAGAGCTGGCGGAATGGACCGGCCGCATGATGCCCTATTTCGGCATCACTGAGACGGAGGAGGAGGCGCGCTATCGTCAGGCAGCCTGCCTGCTTGCCGACATCAGTTGGCGCGCGCACCCTGATTACCGTGGACTACAGGCGCTGAATATCATTGCGCACTCGTCCTTTGTTGGCATCAGTCATCCTGGCCGCGCCTTCATTGCGCTAACGAACTACTACCGGTTCGAAGGACCGTACGATGACGGTGCCACAGGCCCGCTTGCGGCGATCGCGACTCCGCGCTTCATCGAGCGCGCCAAGCTGCTCGGCGGTTTGTTGCGGGTGGTCTATCTCTTTTCGGCATCCATGCCGGGAATCGTGCGAAACCTGACCTTCCAGAAGTCGTCCCAACCAGATCTCGACCTGGAGTTCGTGGTTCCGGCGGAATATCACGACTTCGCCGGCGAGCGCCTTGAAGGCCGGCTGCAACAGCTTGCCAAGCTGACCAATCACCGTTTGGCTTTCCGCTTCGAATAGCGATTGGGGACGCACGACCGAGGTGCGAGGCGAAAGCATCTTCCGCTCGCTAATCTTGGCTCGATGTGGATGCTTCATGCCAGAACGGAGGAACCCGCTCTTGGCGGGGTTCCGTCCTAGCCATCGTTGGCTCTTGCTTTCGGCCCTTCCTTGCTGGAAACCGATGCAGTCTTGCCGTCGGGTTGTTGCCCAAAATAGGTTCCGCCGAGATGGCCGCCACCGCTGGTGTTTTCGACCTGACGCTCGGCGCGCTTTTGGATTTCTTTCACGTCTGTCTTGCTCATAAGTGTCTCCATTGTTGAGGTGGTGACCTTGGAACAACCAATTCACGCCCATTTCGTTCAAATTTTTCGAGGAATGGTGGTTGGAACGAGCCGCAAAACAACCTCGACGAGCCAAGACCAATCATGGTGGCGGAGCGCCTGTGCAGAGGCGGGGAACTGTGGCATAACTTTCACCCATGGCGATACATGGCGTGACGGTCCATCGCGACACGGTTGGAACGGGAGAGGCAGCGGGCGGTTCGCTTGCAACCGCCTATTCCGTGGGCATCCTCTGCTGGCTGCTATCGGCGGGCGTCTATATTGCCGCGAAATGGGTCTCGACTGACATGCCGCCCTGGACGCTCTGCTTTTGGCGCGTGTTGATTGCCTGGGCGATTTTGATGCCGATCGTGCGCCGGCATTTCGGCGACATGGTCGCTCTTATCCGAGCCCGCGGCCTGGAACTGCTTGTCGTCGGTGGCATGGGACTTGCGATCTGCCAAGGCTTGATTTTTGTCGGCCTGGAGCATGCCGACGCCACGACTGCGGGCATCATTATCGCGCTGATCCCGATCATCACCATGATCCTCGCCCGTTTGTTTCTCGCCGAACCGATGGGAAGCTGGCAGGTGATCGGATCGATCCTGGCCTTTTTCGGGATTGTGGTCATCATCATCAAAGGCAGCCCGGCTGCGTTGATGCGTCTCGATCTCAATCCGGGCGAACTGTGGATCGTCGCCGGCGCGTTCTGTTTCAGCCTCTATACGGTGTTGCTTCGCCGGGCGAAATTCGATTTGAACCGCCTAGCGCTGCTTGTGCTGCTTCTTGGCGCCGCGGTGCTGACGGCTCTGCCCTTCTACCTCTATGAGCTTGCCTCGGACGAACGCTCGACGCTCAATACCAGCGGGCTCATTGCGCTCGCCTACGTCGCGATCCCCGGCGGGGCGATCATGTATTATCTCTTCAATCGCAGCATCGAGGCCCTGGGTGCGGCGCGGGCTGGCGTGCTTCTCTACATCCAGACGATTTTCATCGCGATCCTCGCCTATCTGATCCTCGGGGAACAGTTGCAACGCTATCATCTCGAGGGCGCGGCTCTCATCGTCGCCGGTCTGCTCCTGATCATCTTCCTGAAGCCGAAGACACAGGCCGCAAAAGCCTGAGGGTGCGGGCCACCGTCGACAGTCGAACCTGCCCGCGACAAGCCGGCCGTCTCTCTTTGCCCCTCACCGGGGAGGCGTTAATCGCCTGCGTCGCATTCGTAAAGATTTCGGCCCTAAGTTGACGTATTGCTTTGGGATGCTTCAAGTGAGCAGCCAACCACTGCGAATGGAGCTTGGGCGAGAGTGATGATCACCGACATTGAGGACTTTTTCACAAAAGGATGCGGACGCTGCGAGCGCTTTGCGACGCCGGACTGTTCGACGCGGCAATGGATTGACGGCCTGAACGAGCTCCGCCGCGTCTGTCGTGAGGTGGGTCTCGTCGAGACGGTGAAATGGGCGCATCCCTGCTACATGCATGAAGGCCGTAACATCGCCATAATGGGCGCCTTTCGCGGCGATTATCGCCTGACTTTCTTTAACGCCGCATTGCTGAGAGATTCCGAAGGCGTGCTCGAGAAGCAGGGGCCGAACACTCAACATCCCGACATGCTCCGCTTTGTGGAGAACGCACAGGTCGCAAAGATGGAACCTGTCATCCGGTCCTACCTGAAGGAAGCGATGGGCTACGCCGAGGCGGGCATCAAGCCGTCGAAGAGGCAAGGCGAAGTCGATCTGCCCGATGAGCTGGTTGAGGCTCTCGATTCCGATCCTGAACTTGCCGAGGCGTTTCACGATCTGACACCTGGCCGACAGAAGAGCTACGTGATTAATCTCAACGGGGTGAAGAAGTCGGAAACGCGAACGACGCGGATCGCTAAATTCCGAGATCACATTCTCGCTGGAAAGGGTGCTACGGAGCGATAGTTCGGGGTTCCTAAAGGCTTGCCGCCCAGGCGTCGTTCATTTCTGGAAAGCCCCGCGCTTTTCAAGCGGGACCTTCCTCGTGAGACTTAAGCTTATTTCGCGTTCAGGAGTTCACCGACTTCGAGCAGGCTGAACTCGTTGTTGTCAGCCTTGTCGATGGCGCGGCCCGCAGAGAAGGGCAGGTTGTTGTCGTTGCCGACGATGATGTGGGTGGCATCGACGCGGTCGACGTTTTCGATCGTCACGAAAGGCATGTCATAGATGCCATCCTTGTTGCCGGCCTTCTTCTTGTTGTCGGGGTCCTTGATATTCAGCAGGTCGATGTAGCCGATCTTGCGGACAGCCTTGCCGACGTTGGCGTCGTTGAACTCGATCTTGTAGATGCGCTTGAGTTCAGCCGGGGCCTCAAAGCAATCGGGCTTCGGCTGCTTGGGATCGGCACAAGCCTTGTCCTTCGTGCCGGCGCCGTTGTCACGTTCGATGACGAGGGCCGTCGCATCGTCGAGCATGTTGAAGTCACCGATCGAAACGCCCTTGTCCTCGAACGGATAGAACCAGGTGCGCCCAGTCCATTTCTTGGAAGCCGTGTCGAACTCGATGACGCGGATGGCAGTATGGCCGTCAACGGATTCCATCTTGCCGTCGTCTTGATAGAGGGCGCCCTCCAGAAGGCCATAGAGCTTGCTACCGTCCTTCGACATGGCAAGACCCTCAAAGCCGCCCGAACGCTTCAGGTTGAAGACCGGCATCTTGGCGGTCGGGTTCGCCGGAACGGAGAGGACCGGATTGTCGGGAGACATGACAGGCTTGTTGTCAACAGTGGTCGCGACCACGTCGGTCAGGCGGCCCTCGGTGTCGAACTTCAGGAGATAGGGTCCGAATTCCTCGCCGATCCAGAAGCCGTCGGCGACAGGCTGTACAGATTCGATATCGAAGTCAGCACCCGTCAGATAGCGCTTGTCCGCGCCTTCGAGCACGATCGGGAAGGGGGCCTTCTTGTCGGGATCGGACAGGAACAGGTTCTTGACGACATCGACCTTGCCGGTCTGCCAGTCGAATTTCACCTGATGCAGGAAGAGCATCGCGTCGCTGGAGTTTGCCTTGGAGCCGAAGCCGTTGTCGGAGAGCGTCCAGAAGCTGCCGTCAGCCATCGTCTTGATGCCGGAGAAGCCCTGGATCGGCTGGCCGTCGAACGGCAGCTTCAGATCAGTGACGCGAACGCCGTCCTTGCCGGGAACGCTACCGAGCGCTTCGGTGCGCTTGCGGTCGGCGGTGGTGAACTTGCCGGAGTGCTTGAGGAACTCAGGTGCATCGGCCGGAGCCGCAACCAGCGTGTTGGCCGGCAGGATCGCCTGGCCCGCGAGCTTGGCGGGAAATTCCTGTTGGTCAGCAGCGGCCGAACCGGCGATCAAAAGAGCAAATGAAACGGAAGCAAGAAGAGTATTTTTCATTGAAACCCCCAAAGGATGGAATGCGGGTTTCGATTAGCAATGCTTTCATGTCGGCGCGTTGACGCTTGCGTGAAGCTTTGGTGACGCCAGCCGGTTGTCCGCCTTGACGAGCGAGATGACGCCGAGGCTCTGGCCGCGACCCTTGACGGCGTGGGTTCCCAGGTCCTGCGCCGAGACCGTCTCCGGCATCTTGATGCGCTGAGCGAGGTCGGAGGAGATGAGGACCGAGCGGTTCAAGGTCTTGCAAAGCGATTCCAGTCGGGACGTGGTGTTCACGGTGTCGCCGAAATAGGTGATCTTGTGATGGTCGACACCGATTTCAGCCGTGATGACGGTGCCGCCGTGCAAGGCGGCGCGCAGGCGAGGGACCTGACCAAATGCCTTCAGCCAGTGCTCGGCGTCCGCCTCGATCGCGCCGACGATATCGAATATGCAGTTCACGCATCGGGCGAACTTGATCCCGCGTTCCAATGGCCAGCTGATGATCGCGGCATCGCCCACATAGTCATCGATGGTACCCTTGTACTTTCTCACCGGCTCGGCGAACGAGGCGAACAGGGAACTCAGCATCTGCTGCGCTTTGAGATCGCCGTGTTTCTCGGCAAAAGAGGTCGAGTCCACCAGATCGATAAACAGGAAGACGCGTTCCTCGCTGATCGGCTTGCGGTATCGGCTGAACAGCATGTTCAGGAAGATATCCCGCCCCAGTAGTTCACGTATCCGAAGCACGAAGATGATCAGCGCGCACACCGCGAGCGCATAGAGAAATGCGTTGAAAGGCAGGACGACGGCATCGACCCACGATTCCGGATGAAAGAAGCCGAGCCACCACATGGATAGGCCGGCAACTGCAAATCCGGCGCTCATCAGTATTTCGTAGACGAAGATCTCCGCGAGGAAGAACGTCAGCGTCGGAAGCGCCTGCATGCGACGGTAGAGGGAGCGCAAAATCACTTTGCGCTCGAAGGCAATGATCGGCAGGCCTATTGCGAGCGCAAACGTTGCGCCGAGCACGGGATGACCCCCATAGAACCGCATGTCATAGAGCACACCACTCGCGGCAATGACGAGCGCGATCAATAGCCAGTTCTGAACTGGTGATATTTCCCTCATGGAGTCCTTTTCGCGGTGACGCGTCGCCGGGATACCCAAGGCATATAGGAAGCAGCAGGTGCTTCCAAAAGACACGCCAGGTTCGTTCCGCGATCAATACAATCTCGAAGTGACTATACGCGCAAAAACGTCCGCTTGATGGCGCTAGAGCGCCACCGTCTCGACCTTCTTACCGACGAAGCGAAGGGCGACCTGGCCCTGGATGAGCTGCAGCGCAGGCTCGCCGAAGAGCTCCCGCCGCCAGCCGTGAAGCGCCGCGACCTCGGCCTTCTCGCCCTCAGAGGCGATCTTGTCGAGATCTTCGCTGTTGGCGATCACCTTTGGTGCGACGCCGTGCTTTTCCGAGATCAGCTTCAACAGGACCTTCAGCAATTCGGCGGCGGCGGCGGCGCCCTCTGGTGGCTGTGCCTGCCGTGGGGCGTGCGGCATTTCGGTCTTCGGCAAGGCAAGCGCGGCATTGACGGCTTCGACCACGGCAGCGCCGGCGGCCGACCGTTCCCAACCCTTGGGGATCGTGCGCAAGCGGCCAAGCGCTTCGGCGTCCTTCGGCTGCTGCTGGGCGATCTCATAGATCGCGTCGTCCTTCAGCACGCGCGAGCGCGGCACGTTGCGGCTGCGGGCCTCACGCTCGCGCCAGGCGGCGACATATTTCAGGATGGCGAGTTCCTGCGGCTTGCGCAGGCGCATTTTCAGCCGCTGCCATGCATCATCCGGATGCATGTCGTAGGTCTCGCGGGCCTCAAGGATATCCATCTCCTCCCGAAGCCAGGAGGAGCGGCCTTCGCGTTCCAACTCGGCCTTGAGGTAGAGGTAGACGTCGCGGAGGTGCGTGACATCGGCCAGGGCGTAATCCAGCTGCTTTTCCGAGAGCGGCCGCCGGCTCCAGTCTGTGAAGCGCGACGACTTGTCGATCTGCACGCCCTTGGTGCGGCTGACGAGCTGGTCATAGGAGACCGAGTCCCCGAAACCGCACACCATCGCGGCAACCTGCGTGTCGAAGATCGGATGTGGAATGAGGCCGCCGCGGTTGTAGATGATTTCGATGTCTTGGCGGGCGGCGTGAAAGACCTTGAGCACGGCAGGATTGGCCATCAGCTCGAAAAACGGCTTGAGGTCGAGGCCCTTCGCCAACGGATCAACCAGCACTTCCGTCGTTGGGCTTGCCATCTGTATTAAGCAGAGTTCCGGCCAGAACGTCGTCTCTCGGAGAAACTCGGTGTCGATGGTAATGAATTCTGACTTGGCCAGCTCTTTGCAGGCCGCCTCCAAATCGGCGGTTGTTTCGATCATCTCAATTCATTCGCAGGATAGACATAGTTGAACCTTCCTTCTCCTTTCGGCCGGATATGTCAACTAGAACCCGCAAAGACCGGTCAAACAACTCTAACATAACTGGTCATGCCGGTTTTCTGATGCTCGATGATGTGGCAGTGCAACAGCCAATCGCCTGGATTGTCAGCAACGAAAGCGAGCTGCACCTTTTCATCGGGTTGGACGAGATAGGTGTCGCTAACGAGCGGCTCGACCTTCCGCGTCGAGGACGAGAGCACGGTAAAGCTCATGCCGTGCAGGTGGATCGGATGCGTGTGCGGCGTCACGTTCTCGAGCTGCAGGATGTAGCTCTTACCCAGCTTCAATTCCGCCAGCGGCGCGGTCGGATCCGGCGTGTCGCCGGGCCACGGTACCTTGTTGATGGCCCAGAAGCTGTAGCCCAGCGTACCACAGATGCTGTCGACAGGCGCACTCTCGGCCGTAGCGCTGAGAATGAGCGGGATCTTCTGTGCCGCAGACAGATCGGGCTTAGCAACCGGGTTCTCGCCAAGCGCCGTGAGATCGCCGACATTGCGCTTCAACGAGGTTCCGACGGCGCAAAGCTTGGCGATCGTCTTCGGCATTGTGCCCCTGATGTCTTCGAGTGTGGCGACGGCACCCTCGCTGTCTGGCATCCTGACGGCGAGATCGAGGCGCTGACCGGGCCCGATCAACAGCAGATCGAGCGGAAAGCGTTTCGGGACAGGATTGCCGTCGAGCGCGATGACGGTCGCCTCGGCGCCCTCCGTCTTCAGGGAAAAGATGCGGGTGACGTCAGTCACCGCAATGCGGAGCCGGACGAGGCCGCCGGCCGGCGCATCATATTGCGGCTCCTGGTGCCAGTTGGCCGTCCTGACTGTTCCGTAGGTGCCGGTCTTTGCCGCATCGCGCGGACGGAAGGCCGCGATGAACTGCCCGTCGCCACCGAGCCGCCAGTCGCGCAGATTGAGCACAACCTCGGCGTCGAATACCGGATCATCTGGATCCTCCACCACGAGAACGCCAGTCATGCCGTGACCCATCTGTGTCAGCGTGTTGCAATGTGGGTGATACCAGAAGGTGCCGGCATCCGGCGGCGTGAAGGCATAGTCGAAGCTGTCACCGGTATAGACATAGGGCTGCGTCATGAACGGCACGCCGTCCATCTTGTTCGCTATTCTCAGGCCGTGCCAGTGGATCGTCGTCGGCTCGTCGAGCGTGTTCGTCAGCCTTGCCGCAAAAGGTTTGCCCTTCGTCATTCGCAATACCGGAGGCATGCCGGCGTCGCCCCAAGTCATGATGTCTTTCGTCACGGCGGAGTCGGTGAGGCTGGCCGTCGTCTTTAACGCTTTCAGCACTTTTGGCTCCGGCGCCGCTTCCGCCAACCCGAATTTCCCCGCTATTCCGACACCGACGCCATAAGCACCCGCAACGGCCGAGGCTTTCAGCAGGTTGCGGCGAGTGAAAAGGGGCATGTAGAGGCTCCGCGCGAGGATATTGCTCTTCTTTAAAGTTGACTGCGAGCTTCAGCAATATGGTAGGGAGTTGCCAAACTGCCGCATGGGTATTCGCGGTCGCATGGTTGCGGGCCTGTCATAAAGCTGGCGCAAAGCGCATGCTTAGCGTGCCAACCCTTGACAAATCAGACCGTCCATGCGCTTTTCCGCCCGATTTTCTTGTCGGTGCGGGAGAGCCATCAGAGCCCCTTGCCGCCGTCTTAAGCCAGATACCGGGAATTGAGATTATGCATCGCTATCGCAGCCACACATGTGCAGCCCTCCGCAAGTCGGATGTCGGCGCCAATGTCCGGATTTCCGGCTGGGTCCACCGTGTTCGTGACCATGGCGGCGTTTTGTTCATCGACCTCCGTGACCATTACGGCGTCACCCAGGTCGTTGCCGATCCGGATTCGCCCGCGTTCAAGCAGGCTGAACTGGTCCGCGGCGAGTGGGTGATCCGCATTGACGGCCTCGTCAAGGCGCGCACGGAAGACACCGTCAACAAGAACATGGCGACCGGCGAGATCGAACTCTACGCGCAGGAGATCGAAGTTCTCTCCGCTGCCAAGGAATTGCCGCTGCCGGTCTTCGGCGAGCCTGATTATCCGGAAGACGTTCGCCTGAAGTATCGCTTCCTCGATCTGCGCCGCGAGACCCTGCACAAGAACATCGTCAAGCGCACGCAGGTTATCTCCGCCATGCGTCGCGAAATGGGCAATGTCGGCTTCACCGAATACACGACGCCGATTCTGACGGCCTCCTCGCCGGAAGGCGCGCGCGACTTCCTCGTGCCGTCACGCATCCACCCCGGCACCTTCTACGCGCTGCCGCAGGCGCCGCAGCAATACAAGCAGCTGTTGATGGTTGCCGGCTTCGACCGCTATTTCCAGATCGCGCCGTGCTTCCGCGACGAAGACCCGCGCGCCGACCGTCTGCCGGGCGAATTCTACCAGCTAGACCTCGAAATGAGCTTCGTCACCCAGGAAGACGTCTGGAACACGATGGAGCCGGTCATTCGCGACATCTACGTCGAGTTTGCCGAAGGCAAGCCGGTGACCGAGAAGTTCCCGCGCATTCCGTATGAGACGGCGATCCGCAAGTACGGTTCCGATAAGCCCGACCTCCGCAACCCGATCGAGATGCAGGCGGTCACCGAGCATTTTGCCGGCTCCGGTTTCAAGGTTTTCGCGAACATGATTGCCTCGAACCCGAAGGTCGAGGTCTGGGCTATTCCCGCCAAGACTGGCGGTAGCCGTGCGTTCTGCGACCGCATGAACGCCTGGGCGCAGAGCCAGGGGCAGCCGGGCCTCGGCTATATCTTCTGGCGCAAGGAGGGTGAGAAGCTCGAAGGCGCCGGCCCGCTCGCCAAGAACATCGGCGAGGAGCGCACCGACGCGATCCGCACGCAGCTCGGCCTCGATGACGGCGACGCCTGCTTCTTCGTCGCTGGCGATCCGTCGAAGTTCTACAAGTTTGCCGGCGAAGCCCGCACGAGGGCCGGCGAGGAGTTGAACCTCGTCGACCGTGATCGCTTCGAATTCTGCTGGATCGTCGACTTCCCGTTCTTCGAATGGATGGAAGACGAGAAGAAGATCGACTTCGCCCACAACCCGTTCTCGATGCCGCAGGGCGGCCTCGATGCGCTCAATGGCAGCGATCCGCTGTCGATCAAGGCCTTCCAATACGACATGGTTTGCAACGGCTTCGAGATCGCCTCGGGCTCGATCCGTAACCAGCTGCCGGAAGTCATGGTCAAGGCTTTTGAATTGACCGGCAAGTCGCAGGCCGAGGTCGAGGAGCAGTTCGGCGGCCTCTACCGCGCATTCCAGTACGGTGCGCCGCCGCATGGCGGCATGGCCTTCGGCATCGACCGCATCGTCATGCTGCTCGTCGGCGCCAAGAACCTGCGCGAGATCTCGCTGTTCCCGATGAACCAGCAGGCGCAGGACCTGCTGATGGGCGCACCGACCCCGGCAACGCCGACGCAGCTGCGCGAACTGTCGATCCGCCCGATCCCGCCGGTCAAGAAGGACTGAGTAGGCTCGCATAAAAAGCCCGGCCTGAGCCGGGCTTTTTCTTTGCACTCAAAGCGCCGCGTAGAGCGCGTCGCGCAGATCCACCGTGAACTGCCCCCACATCCCCTCCAGCGCCGTATTCGTCAGCGCCACGACGGTCAGTTTCTTTGCGGGATCGACAAACCAGCTATGGCCGTAAGCGCCGCCCCAGCGAAACGTCCCCTTCGACCACGGCACCTGCGCGGAGACTGGGTCGGTCACCACCGCCCAGCCGAAACCGAAGCCGACGCCCGGATCGAGAAGCTGGCGCACGCCGTTCGCCTGATCTGCCGTCATGGTCTTGACTGTTTCGGAAGAGAGAAGCGACGAGCCGCCCTTGCGGATCGTCTCCAGGATCGCCAGCACGTTGCCCGCTGTTCCCGCCATGCCGGCGCCGCCGGAATGATAGGACGCCGGATCGAAGATGCGGTCCGGCGTGAAACGCACAGAGCCGTTCAGAGCCCGCACGGAGGCTTCTTTGCCCATCAGCGCGGGCTCCGGTGCGCTGTTCATATAGGCGGCAGCGAGGCGACCGGGATCACGCACGGCAAAGGCGATGTCGGCAAGGCCGAGTGGCTCCGTCACCAGCTTTGCCACGGCTTCGCCGAGCGGGGCACCTGTCTCCTTTTCGATGACGCCACCGATCACGTCCATGGCGAGCGAATATTGCCATTGTGAGCCAGGTGCGAAGAGGAGAGGGACGCTCGCCAGCCGCTTCAGGTTTTCGGCCAGCGGCAGGCCAGGTTGATCGAGGCCGTCGGAAATCCCTGCTTTGGCATAAGGACCATCCTCTTCGGCGAAGCCATAGCTGAGTCCAGAGGTATGAGTGAGCAGATGGCGGATAGCGACGGCCGCCTCCGTCCCGTCCGCAAGTCGCGGGCGGAAATCCGGCAGCCATTTGGTCACGGGATCGTCGAGGTTGATGCGGCTCTGTTCGACGAGCCGCATCGCTGCGATCGTCACGATCGGCTTTGTGATCGAGGCGAGCCGGAAAATCGTGTCCTCGGCCATGGCCCGTCCTTTTTCGCGATCGGCAAGGCCTGCTGCACGGCGATATATAACGACGCCTTCGTGGGCAACGAGGACCACCGCGCCGACGAGACGTCTTGCTGCGATCGTGCGATCGATCACCGCGTCGAGTGCGATTGCGAGGTCGGCAGTCTGCTGTGTGTGCTGGGTTTCGAGGGGAAGACTCATTGGATCAAACCTCCTATAATCACAATGATCGTTCCTGAATAAACTGGATCGAATGATATTTCTAGAGTGATCACTATGAAAAATAACGACGACGGGAAAAATAGCGGTCAGAAGAAGCGCGGTCGCCCGCCGGCCTTCGATCGCGAGACGGTGCTTTCCGCCGCACGCGACGTCTTCTGGCAGCACGGCTATGACGGCAGCTCGATCGCCGATCTTACTGCCTCGATGGGGATTACGCCCCAGAGCCTCTACGCGGCCTTCCGCTCCAAGGCGGAGCTTTATCGCGAGGCGCTCGCGCAATATCGCCGCATGCCGCGCCCCGAGCCCGGCAATCCTTTCCAGGCAGAGATCGACACCGTCACTGCCTTCGAGCGGTTCCTGAACAACTCGGCCGCCATTTTCACCGCGCCAGGCCATCCGAAGGGCTGTATGATTTCGACGGCTGTGTTGAATTGCGCGGCCGAGAATGAGGACATTGCCGAATATGTCTCCTCGCTGCGGACGCAGACGCTCGACATTTTCGTAGCGCGCATCGAACGCGGCATCAAGGAAGGGGATATAAGGAAGGATGCGAACGCCCGATCGCTTGCCCGCTTTATGGGGGCGATCGTCCAGGGCATGTCGGTCCAGGCACGTGACGGCGCCACTGCCTCAGAACTAGGTGAAATGACCGGCCACGCAATGAATGAGTTGCGCCGCTACACTGCGTGACCGTTGCGCTTAAACAGAAGGGAACCCAGCGGGCAGAGCGGCTCGTCGGGTTCCAGAGGCTCAGATCAATCGTTGGCGGAAACCTTCACGCCGAGAACCTGCGGCAGGGTATTCGGCGCGCCCATCGCGGCGCCCATGATCATCGGGAACGGAACGGGCTTTGCCGGAGCGGCAGCGAGCGTCAGGTTCTTCGGATTGTCGAGGAAGGTGCTGACAGCCGCCGATATGGCGTTCTGCAGCTCCGGGATGTTGAGTTGCGCCAGCATGATCGGCGTCATCGCCTTCAACGAATCCGCCATCTGTTGGCCGGAGATGTTCTGCTGGCTGCCGGCGTAGTCGAGGGCGCGTTTGGTGATGGAAGCGTCATCGAAGCGGATCTGGGCGCTTTCGAACGACAGCTGCTGCATCAGCCCGAGCATCGACAGACCGAGGGCCTGCTGCGCCTCTTCCTTGTTCTGGTTTGCTTCCGCCTGCTTGGCCGCCTCCTGCAGCGACTTTATGAAAGGCATCGTGTAGCCGGAGATCTTAAAGGCGAGGTTCAGCTTGCCGATGTTGTTGAAGTCGAAGGCGAATTCGGAGACGTCGATCGTGCCGGGTGTCAGCTCCCAGGCGCCCTTCATAGTGATGTCGCCCTGGACGTGCTGGAGCGCGAGCTTGTCGATCGCTTCCTTGCTCTGCGCGTCGGTTGTCTTGCTGAGATCTGCCTTGAGACCCTTGAAAGCGCCATCAAAATCGAAGCCGGATTCGTCTTCGCGAAGCGTCAGGTTCATGTCGCTTTCAGCGAGCGAGAACAGCTCTGCCCCGTTCTGGACAACCTTCACCGGACCGCTGTGGGCGCTCTCGTAGAGGAGCATCGAGTCGAGCCCTTCACCCTTCGGATCGGCAGGGATCGAAATACCGCTCAGCGTCAGGTCGGTTGCTGTGAAAGTGGAGCCCTCGTTCGTAGCGCTGATGTTCGGGAAGGATGCTTCCTCGACATAGTAGCCGCCGTCTTCGTCTTCCTCGACGCCTTTCATGGTGATGTCGCCAATCTGCACCGCTTCGCCGCTGTTGGCCTTGAAGCTCGCCTTCTTCAGCGTCACCGTCGTGCCGTCGACATCGACGCCATCGGCAACGATCGTGCCTCCCTGCTGGCTGTAAGCGGCGTTGATCTTCGTCAGCAGAGCCTGGCCATCGAGGGCAAAGGCCGAGCCGGCGAGAGAAAGAAAAGCGGCGCCCGAAAGCATCAGCCGTGTCGTCCGGTAAAAAGTCATCTTGGGTCCCTTAGTGGCGGTGCGTAGCGGTGGCTCTGTTCGTAGCCGATCTACTGCGGTTCGATCGCGGTTTATATTTGTGGATTTCTAAATTTGTGTTGAAGGGAAAACGAAAGAACGACCAAATTCGGGCAAAGCAGCTACTGTCATTCTTTTCTCATCGTTCCAAGACTTCATCCACAGCCCGAATGCTTGGATTCCTTGCTCAAATAGGACATCTCGGCTAGTCAGGACCTATGGGACAACAGATTTTGCCGCCCTCCGGCGGAGACGACGACAGTATCCTTCCGGTCGATCTGAAGGCGGCGCTTGAAGAGCGCTATCTCGCCTATGCGCTATCGACTATCATGCACCGCGCGCTGCCCGACGTGCGCGACGGCTTGAAGCCGGTGCACCGCCGTATCATTCACGCCATGAGCGAGATGGGCATCCGGCCCAATTCCGCCTTCAAGAAATGTGCCCGTATCGTCGGCGATGTCATCGGTAAGTTTCACCCGCATGGCGATCAGTCGGTCTATGATGCGCTGGTGCGTCTGGCGCAGGATTTCTCGCAACGCTACCCTGTCGTCGACGGGCAGGGCAACTTCGGCAACATCGACGGCGACAGTGCTGCTGCCTATCGATACACCGAAGCCCGGATGACCGAGGTCGCGGGTCTCCTGCTCGATGGCATCGAACAGGATGCCGTTGATTTCCGCCCGACCTACAACGAGGAAGACGAAGAGCCGGTCGTCCTGCCGGGCGCCTTTCCGAACCTACTGGCGAATGGCTCGTCTGGTATTGCCGTCGGCATGGCGACCTCCATTCCGTCGCATAACGTCCACGAGCTCTGCGACGCCGCACTTCATCTCATCAAGCATCCCGATGCTTCGGTCGAAAAGCTGGTGGAGTTCATCCCCGGCCCGGATTTCCCGACCGGCGGCATCATCATCGACAGCCGCGAAAGCATCATTGAGGCTTACAAGACCGGCCGTGGCGGTTTCCGCACACGCGCCAAGTGGGAGACCGAGGACCTCGGTCGTGGCGGTTATCAGATCGTCGTTACCGAAATCCCGTTCCAGGTCCAGAAGTCCCGATTGATCGAAAAGATCGCCGAACTCCTGTTGGCGCGAAAACTGCCCTTGCTCGAGGACATCCGCGACGAATCCGCCGAAGACGTCCGCGTCGTGCTGGTTCCGAAGAACCGGACAGTCGATCCGACGATCCTCATGGAATCTATGTTCAAGCTGACGGAACTGGAAAGCCGGTTCCCGCTGAACATGAACGTGTTGTCGATGGGGCGCATCCCGCGCGTCATGGCGTTGAACGAGGTGCTGAAGGAGTGGCTCGACCACCGTCGTGAAGTGCTGCAGCGCCGCTCGCGCTTCCGTCTCGCCGCTATCGATCGTCGCTTGGAAATCCTCGGCGGCCTGCTGATCGCCTACCTCAATATCGACGAGGTCATTCGCATCATCCGCGAAGAGGATGAGCCGAAGCCCGTGATGATCGCGCGCTGGTCGCTGACCGACAACCAAGTCGAAGCGATCCTCAATATGCGCCTGCGGTCGTTGCGCAAGCTCGAGGAATTCGAGATCCGCACCGAGTTCGACGCGCTCACCAAGGAGAAGGGCGAGATCGAGGCGCTGCTGGCATCCGAGGACAAGCAGTGGCAGACGGTCGCCTGGGAAATCGGCGAGGTGAAGAAGAAGTTCGCGAAGGCGACCGAGCTCGGCCGCCGCCGCACACAGTTTGCCGATGCGCCCGAAGCCGATGAGCAGGCAATCCAGCAGGCGATGATCGAGAAGGAGCCGATCACCGTCGTCGTCTCCGAAAAGGGCTGGATCCGCGCGCTGAAGGGACACATCTCCGACACCGCGACCCTGACCTTCAAGGAAGGCGACGCGTTGAAGGTTGCCTTCCCGGCACAGACGACCGACAAGATCCTGATCATAACCACGGGTGGCAAGGCCTACACGCTTGGTGGCGACAAGCTGCCCGGCGGTCGAGGCCATGGCGAGCCTCTGCGTATCATGATCGACATGGAAAATGATCAGGACGTGCTGACGGCGTTCGTGCACGATCCGGCCCGTAAGCAATTGATCGTCTCGACGGCGGGCAACGGTTTCGTTGTCGCCGAGACCGACATGGTAGCCAATACCCGCAAGGGCAAGCAGATTATGAACGTCTCCATGCCCGAGGAGACGAAGCTGATTGTTCCGGTCAGCGGCGATCATGTCGCTGTCGTTGGCGAGAACCGCAAGCTGCTCGCCTTCCCGCTGGCGCAGGTGCCTGAAATGGGGCGCGGCAAGGGCGTCCGCCTGCAGCGCTACAAGGACGGCGGCATTTCCGATGTGCGCTGCTTCGCCATCGCCGACGGCCTCGTCTGGGAAGATAGTGCCGGCCGCACCTTTACGAAAAACAAGGACGAGCTGGCCGAGTGGCTCGCCGATCGCGCGACCGCCGGTCGCACCGTTCCGAAGGGTTTTCCGCGCAGCGGCAAGTTCGCAGGTTGAGGCAAAAATAAATCCGCGCGCCGCTCTTGGCGAGCGGCGCAATTCCTCTAATTCTGTCCTGTAATCACAACATGGACAGACATCATTCCGTAGGCGGACGGAATGATCGAATGTGGCGCTTTCGGGAGCATCATGTCGATCACGGAGGAATGTTGATGAGTGCTTGCAATACCATCACCTTGAATGTTGCGCATACTTTCAATGCCTCGCCCTGCGCTGTCTATGACGCATGGCTGAACCCTCAGATTGCAAAACGCTTTCTCTTCGCAAGCGATGAAGGCCGCGTGATCCGCGCCGATATCGATCCGAAGGTTGGCGGGCATTTTCTCGTCATCGATCGGCGTCCGACTGGTGATGCGGTTCATTACGGCGTGTTTCTGGAACTGCGTCGTCCGCGACGGATGGTCTTCTGCTTCTCTGCAGCCGAGCATGATCACAATGCGGACCGAATCCAGATCGACATCGAACCCCTTGCAGAAGGCACACGGCTGACGCTCTCACACGAAATGTGCTCTGAATGGGGGCAGTTCGAGGAGCAGACGCGGCAGGGTTGGGTTCACGTCATGCAAGGGCTCGAGCGCGAACTCGATGCCATGCAGGTGGTCAATGTGCCAGAGATTGTCGCGAAGGTTTCCGCCGAACCATCCAAAGCGAGTGCGCCATAATCGCGCAGACCAGGATCGTGCCGCCGATGAGAGTCATCGTCGGCGGCGCTTCTGCGAAAATTAACCAGATCCAGATCGGAGCCAGAATGGTTTCGAGCAGGTAGAACATGCCGACTTCCGGCGCCGACAGGTAACGTGGCCCGGTGGCAAGGCACCAAAACGCAACCGGCATCAACAGCGCGCCGTTGAGGACGATCCACGCCGGATGTTCTATGACGAGTCCAGCTGGCAAAGCGTTGGCAAAACCGAGGATGGCAGGCATGGCGGCCGCAAGCAGCGGCACGAAGCCCATGTCTCGGCGCGACGCACGACCGACTGTGATCGCCGACGCGAGGATGAAAGCGCTGAGCAGCGCCATGGCATCGCCGAAGACATGGCCGCCGGCCAATCCGTCACGGACGATCAAGCCAACACCGAACACCATGACGGCCATGGTAACGAGCGTGGAGAGCGAAGGGCGCTCCTTGAGGAATATCCAGGAGAGGAGGGCCCCGAACATCGGATTGAACGCGACGATGAAGACCACATTCGCCGTTGCCGTGTTGAAGACGGCGAGCAGGAAGGTGAGCGTCGAGCAGCCGTAGAGCAATCCCGTTGCAAGGCCATGTTTGCCGGGCACAAGCACTGGCCATGTTCCCTTGACGTATCGGATGAGGCAGATCAGGACCACGGTCACGGCGACGGTCGTGATGCTGCGTGCGCCGAGGATCGACCACATGTCTCCATGAGCAAGGCGCACGAGGGGAATGTCCATGGAAAGAGCCAGGCCGCCGATTGCTGTCAGCAGCAGACCCTTCCGATGATCGGAAAGGGAGGGGAGGAGCATTTAGTAGCGTGTACTTTCGGGCAATGCGGAGGGATCGAAACGTTCCCAACCGCGCGAAGTCAGGTGCTCCTGCGGCTGGAAGCGAGTCTTGTAGTCCATTTTCCGCGATCCTTGAACCCAGTAGCCAAGGTAAACGTGCGGAAGACCCAAAGCCTTTGTCCGCCTGATGTGATCAAGGATCATGAAGGTCCCGAGCGAGCGCCGATCCATATCAGGGTTGAAGTAGGAATAGACCATCGACAAGCCGTCGCTCATGGTATCGGTGAGGGCGGCGGCCACCAGTTCGCCGGTTGGGCGCTCTTCGATCCCGGCCCCTTCCTTTCGAAGCCGATACTCGATGATCTTCGTGTTCACATGCGTATCCTCGACCATGATGGCGTAGTCGAGCACAGTCATGTCGGACATTCCGCCCTGTTGGTGGCGAAAATCGAGATAGCGTCGGAACAGCGAATACTGCTCGCTGGAAGGCTGGGCAGGAAACTCCGTGGAGATGATATCGTCGTTTGTCGCCAGAACCCGTTTCATCGACTTTGTCGGCAAGAACTCCTGCGGGAGGATGCGCACCGAGATGCAGGCACGGCAGGCTTCGCACGCTGGCCGATAGGCAATGTTCTGCGATCGGCGAAAGCCGCCCTGTGTCAGGATATCGTTCATCTCCGCTGCACGCGGCCCGACGAGATGTGTGAAGACCTTGCGTTCCATCTCGTGGGCCAGATAAGGGCACGCAGCCGGAGCAGTCAGGTAAAACTGCGGTGAGGGCGTCGTCTGCGTATTCATCTGTTCCGGAGATTTCCTTCGGTTCGCTGTTTATCTACAGGATGACTTAAGAATAAAAAACGTCAACAGCGCGGCCATTCCGTTGTCCAATGTTGCCCGTTATACTTTTGGATATGGCGCCCAAAGGCTGCCAGCAAAGGCCAGCAGCCGCGTTTATTTTAGCGTGTAAGGACCTGATTTAGGCGGTGCGTACGGTGACCGTGCCGACCAGAAAATCGTGGATAAGCCGGCTGCGCTCGGTAAACAGGCCGACCAGCAGAATCAGCGGCGTCAGAACGGAGTTCAAGATCCAGAAAAGCGCCAGGTGAACGATGGCGGTCAGAAAATCCATCTGCTGCCCGTCGACTCGGATGATTGCGATTCCCATTGCGCGCATCCCAAGCGAGGCCTGACTGGAACCGCCAACGGTGAAGCCGAAATAGAGGCCGGCAACGATCACGAACAAGGCCGGATAGAGAAAGAATCCGAGCCCCAGTGTGACGATCGACAGGAAGAAAAGCACGACGGCTGCCGGGATGCAAAGCAGCAGAACGATCACGTAATCGAGGATGAATGCGAAGACACGACGGCTCAGCGTGCCGCTGTAGGCGCGCCAGTCGTCCGGTGCGGCATAAAGCGGGTTGGGAGTGAGCGTCATTGTTGCGGTCTCCTTTCGAGAAAGCGATGCCGCTGATATGGTATCGCTTCCCGCAAATGCAATATTTGCGCTCAGTCAGCGCTTCGCTAGAATCCTGGCCACCTCGACCGCAAAATAGGTGAGGACGCCATCACACCCGGCGCGCTTGAATGAAAGCAGGGTTTCCAGCATCGCCCGTTCACCATCGATCCAGCCGTTCATCGCAGCCGCCTTGATCTGTGTGTATTCGCCCGAAACCTGGTAGGCGAAGGTGGGTAGTCCGAAAGCCTCCTTCATGCGCCAACAGATGTCGAGATAGGGCAGCCCCGGCTTGACCATCAGCATGTCGGCGCCTTCCTCGACGTCGAGCGCCGCGTCCCGGATCGCTTCGGTCCCGTTTGCCGGATCGATGTAATAGGTCTTCTTGTCGCCCTTGAGCAGCCCGCCGGTCGAGATTGCCTCGCGGTAGGGGCCATAGAATGCCGAGGCGAATTTGGTGGCGTAGCTCATGATACCAACATTCTGGTGCCCGGCAGCGTCAAGGGCGCGGCGGATGGCGCCGATTCTGCCGTCCATCATCTCCGACGGCGAAATGATGTCAGAGCCGGCATCGGCCTGCATGACGGCCGCGCGCGCAACCTGATCGACCGTCTCGTCGTTGACGATCTCGCCATGTCGCAGGATCCCGTCGTGGCCATGGCTGGTGAAAGGATCGAGCGCCACATCCGTGATGACCCCGATATTGGGCACTGCCTTCTTGATAGCGATCGTCGCCTGGTTGATCAGATTGTTGGCCTCAAGACTGTTCGATCCGGTTTCGTCGCGGAGTTCCATCTCGATGTTCGGAAAGGTCGCGATCGCCGGGATGCCGAGATCGGCCGCCTCCCTGGTGGCTTCGACGAGCTTGTCCACACTCATCCGGTTGACGCCGGGCATTGCCGGTATCGGTTCGATGATGCCGGAGCCGGGAACGACGAAAACCGGCCAGATCAGATCGTCCACCGTCAGCCGGTTTTCCTGTACCAGGCGCCGCGTCCAGTCGGCCTTGCGGTTGCGGCGCATGCGCCGATGGCCGGTGATGTCGTCGACGAGATGCGTCTTGTCCTGCATGGTCGTTCCAGCTTTCTGCCATTCCAATTGTCGATGCGCTCATTATCATGGCACGGCTGAAAACCAAACCGGACGATTGGCCGTAATAATCGAGCCGCTGGCGAAGTCCCAACTGCAACCCTATTGTTTTAGATATGGACGCTGATTCTCCGACGATACCGAAGCCGACGCTGACCAGCGTTCTATTCATCCTGTTCTTGCGGCTGGTCGCGATGTCCTGCTTCTGGTTCGGATTGCAGTATTGGGCGATGCTTGTCGGCTACTCGCTGGTGGGGGCAGGGCGCTTCGACCTGCTCAGCCTACCCTGGAAGGTCGCAAGCACCTGCCTTGCCGTTCTCTTTCCTGTTGCGTCCCTCGGCCTTTGGCTGGCCGTCTCCTGGGGCCCGGTAATCTGGGTGCTAGCGGCAGGCGGACAGGTCATCATGCACGGCTTCATGCCGGACGTTTTCGGGTCCAACCGGCTGATCGTTCTCCTGCATATTGCGGTCGCTCTGGTCTACGTGGGATTCCGCGCCGTGCTCTGGTACGAGAAGCGAAAGCGGCGCCAGCAGGTAAGCGTTGATTTACCCTGATACATCTAGGAGATTCGGTAAGGCACTGTTAAGCCTGCGGTTTAAGTAGAATTTTATTTGTATTCGATAGGGTCTGTCTCAAGGCGGGAAGAAAACCAACACCGCCAAACAAACAGTGAGGCAGTCATCATGAACACGAAAATCAAGCCGCAGGCAGTATCGAACTTCCGTGACCAGCAGGAACAGGGCATCCGTGATCTTTACATGGAATCCCTTCACCTTGTTGAACGTCTTCACCGCCGTCTGCTCGACGTCATCAAGGATGAGTTCGACCGTCAGGGTCGCAGCGATGTGAACGCTGTCCAGGCACTTCTCCTCTTCAACATCGGCAACTCCGAACTGACCGCCGGCGAACTTCGCTCTCGCGGTTACTACCTGGGCTCCAACGTTTCCTACAACGTCAAGAAGCTCGTCGACCTCGGCTTCATCAACCACCAGCGCTCGCGCATCGACCGTCGCTCGGTCCGCATCAGCCTGACGGAAACCGGCCAGGACATCGCGGAAACCGTCGCCAAGCTCTACGAGCGTCACGTAGGCTCGATCGACAAGGTCGGCGGCATCGGCACCGACGAATTCACGCAGATGAACAAGCTGCTGACCCGTCTGGACCGCTTCTGGAACGACCAGATCCTCTACCGCCTGTAATCTCGGAAGCCAACTTCCCTGCTGGCTTATCAGACCTCCAAGGCACGAAAGGGCGCAACGGTATTCCGTAGCGCCCTTTTCGCGTTCCCTCGCTCCGCTGCGGGGACTACATATTCGCTCGACAACTTGCTAATGACTTCGCACGAACCTTTGGGGGTTCCAGCGTGAATCAGGAGTTGCAGGTCATGGTGTCAGCTGTCTTGGCGGCGAGCGGTGGGGTGAAGCAGGTCATCTGCATCAGTTGGGGAACGAAATATGGTGCCCCCTTCATCAACCGTCTTTATGCCATGGTGAAGCGCAACATCACGCCTCCCTTCACCTTCACTTGTTTCACCGACAATCGCAGCGATCTGAATCCTGAGATCCTTTGCGAGGACCTGCCGCCGCTGGATGTCGAAAACATGCCGGTGAGAACGAAGGGCATTTGGCCCAAGGGGCGACTTTGGGGGCCGAAGCTTGGAAATTTGAGTGGTCCAGTGCTGTTCCTCGACCTCGATCTGGTCATCGTCGGTTCCCTCGACTCATTCTTCGAGGTCGGCGGTCCTGACGACGTCATCCTGTCGCGCAACCAGACGACGCCGTTTGAACGTCTCGGACAGACATCACTCTTCCGCTTTCCTGTCGGCAAGCTTGTTCCGCTGCAAGAAAAATTCCGCGCCGATCCCCAAGGCGTTGCTGACAAGTATCAATTCGAGCAGCGCTTTGTGACGAGAAATGCGCCCGGCGGCGCGAAGTTCTTTCCGCGTCGGTGGGTGCTCCATTTCAGGCAGGATTGCCGCTGGCCGTTCCCGCTCAATTATTTCCTGACGCCACGCCTGCCGGCCGATGCGCGGGTGATCCTGTTTCCACGCGACTTCCATCCGCAGTTCGCGGTCGAAGGACGGTTCGGGTTGAAGGGCCGCGCGGCGCCGCCGCTGGATCATATCCGACACATGTTCGATCCCGAACGGAGACGCAACAGGCCGCTGTTTCGTTATCTGCGCCACTACATCCGACCAACGCCTTGGGTGGCCGACCACTGGCGCGAGTAGGCACCTTCCGTCAACGCTGTCGTGACATCTTTGCAACGCATGGCAGGCAAGCATAATCGCCTGTATTCAAGCCGTTTTTTAGCCGCTATTAACCGCCACATTCTGTGGATCGATATGGTTTTTCTGCGTTGTCTGCGACCGGCGGTTGAGTGTGGTGCGAGGCGACACGAATTGGCCATATTAGCATGTCAGCGGAAATGCACGGCAAAATGGCGCTTCCCCAATTGAGGTCCGATAACCTCGTGCTCCCTGCTCGCAATCCTGTGATTGCCGGCAGAGAGATTGTGTAATGCGCCGTGGCGACGGGTTGGTAGGGATTTGCGCTCTCGCAGGGATAGCGAAGGTCGTCGGTCTCTCAAGCAGCGGCAATTTAGTGGTTGGGATGAATGTCGAAGAAAATCGGAACTGAAGCTCTTTCTCGTCGGGCGTTTCTGACGTCTGCGGCAATGGTGGGAGCGGGCGCATTGGCTACCCCCGCACTCGCGCAGTCGGCGATCGATTCGCTCATTAATGCTCCGCAGCGCGGCGATTGGGATGACCAATTCGATGCAAAGGCGGCATCCCGTACGGCGACGGCTGTCGTTTCGAACACGCCGATTCTCGGACCGCAGTCGGTGCCCAGTATCCAGCAGGCGATCATGCAGTATCAGCAGATCGCCTCCGCGGGCGGTTGGCCGCAAGTGAGCCCAAGCCAGCAGCGCCTGCAGATCGGCGTGACGGACCCGGCCGTCCAGGGTCTTCGCCAGCGTTTGGCCATTACCGGCGACCTGCCGCGCGAGGCGGGCATGTCTTCGGCGTTCGATTCCTATGTCGACGGCGCCGTCAAGCGCTTCCAGGCGCGTCACGGCCTTCCGGCTGACGGTGTTATCGGCGAGTTCACCTTGAAGGCGATGAACGTTCCGGCCGATGTTCGCCTGCAGCAACTGAACACCAACCTCATCCGGATTCAGACCTTCCCGGAAGAGCTGGGACGCCGCCATGTGATGGTTAACATTCCGGCGGCTTACGTCGAGGCGGTGGAAGACGGCAGCGTTGCGACGCGCCACGCCGCGGTCGTTGGCCGTCTCAGCCGTCCGACGCATCTCGTTAACTCGAAGATCTACGAAGTTATTCTCAATCCTTATTGGACGGCACCGCGTTCGATCGTCGAAAAAGACATCGTGCCGCTGATGCGCAAGGACCCGACCTACCTCGAGAAGAATGCCATTCGCCTGATCGATGGCAAGGGCAACGAGGTGGCGCCGGAAACGGTCGACTGGAATGCGGAGAAGGCGCCGAATTTCATGTTCCGTCAGGATCCGGGCAAGATCAACGCCATGGCGTCCACGAAGATCAACTTCTACAACAAGAACGGCGAGTACATGCACGACACGCCGCAGCAGGGTCTCTTCAACAAGCTGATGCGCTTTGAGTCCTCAGGCTGTGTCCGCGTCCAGAACGTTCGCGACCTGACGACCTGGCTGCTGCGCGAGACCCCGCCGTGGTCGCGTCAACAGATGGAGCAGGTCATCACGACCCGCGTCAACACACCGATCAAGCTTGCCGAAGAAGTGCCGGTTTACTTCGTGTACATTTCCGCCTGGGGCATGCCGGATGGCGTCGTGCAGTTCCGCGACGATATCTACCAGCTCGACGGCAACGCCGAGCTTGCGCTAGACACGACCGCCACCACGGAGCAGCCGGTTCAATAAGTCAGTTGGATCGTGTTTGATTTTCTCGAAACCGCGCCCCTCTGGCGCGGTTTTTTGTTGCCGCATCGAGCCTGGAACACGCGGCGCGTAGATTGCCTAGCAAATGTCGTTCTCCGTATTGCCCTTGGCAGGGCAGGGCGCTAATACCTTCGCGCATTCCAGTTGAGGAGCCCGCCCATGACCAATGCTTCCACCCAGACCTTCTTCAATCGCTCGCTTGCCGATACCGATCCGGAAATTTTCGGCTCGATCCAAAAGGAACTCGGTCGCCAGCGTCATGAGATCGAGCTGATCGCCTCGGAAAACATCGTTTCCCGCGCGGTTCTGGAAGCCCAGGGCTCCATCATGACCAACAAGTACGCTGAAGGCTATCCGGGCAAGCGCTACTATGGTGGCTGCCAGTTCGTCGATATCGCCGAGGAACTCGCCATCGAGCGCGCCAAGAAGCTCTTCGGCGTCAATTTCGCCAACGTTCAGCCGAACTCCGGTTCGCAGATGAACCAGGCCGTCTTCCTGGCGCTGCTGCAGCCGGGGGACACCTTCATGGGCCTTGATCTCAACTCGGGCGGTCACCTGACGCACGGTTCGCCGGTCAACATGTCGGGCAAGTGGTTCAACGTCGTGTCCTACGGCGTGCGCGAAGGCGACAATCTGCTCGACATGGACGAAGTTGCCCGCAAGGCCGAAGAGCACAAGCCGAAGCTGATCATCGCCGGCGGCACCGCTTACTCCCGCATCTGGGACTGGAAGCGTTTCCGCGAGATCGCTGACTCGGTTGGCGCCTACCTGATGGTCGACATGGCCCACATCGCCGGCCTCGTTGCCGGCGGCCAGCATCCGTCGCCGTTCCCGCACTGCCATGTTGCCACGACGACAACCCACAAGTCTCTGCGTGGTCCGCGCGGTGGCGTGATCCTGACGAACGACGAGGATCTGGCGAAGAAGTTCAACTCGGCCGTATTCCCGGGTCTCCAGGGCGGTCCGCTCATGCACATCATCGCCGCCAAGGCCGTTGCCTTCGGCGAAGCGCTGCAGCCCGAGTTCAAGGACTACGCGGCCCAGATCGTCAAGAACGCCAAGGCGCTTGCCGAAACCCTGATCGCAGGCGGTCTCGACGTCGTTTCCGGCGGCACCGACAACCACTTGATGCTGGTTGACCTTCGCAAGAAGAACGCCACCGGCAAGCGCGCAGAAGCTGCACTCGGCCGCGCCTACGTCACCTGCAACAAGAACGGCATTCCGTTCGATCCAGAAAAGCCTTTCGTCACGTCGGGTGTGCGCCTCGGCGCACCGGCCGGCACGACGCGCGGCTTCAAGGAAGCGGAATTCAAGGAAATCGGCAATCTCATCGTTGAGGTTCTCGACGGCCTGAAGGTCGCCAATTCCGACGAGGGCAACGCAGCCGTGGAAGCAGCCGTTCGCGGCAAGGTGGTCGACCTGACCAACCGCTTCCCAATGTACGATTACATCGGCTAAGGATAGCGCATGCGCTGCCCATTCTGCGGATCGGAAGACACACAGGTCAAGGATTCACGCCCGGCGGAGGACAATACGTCCATCCGCCGCAGGCGTATTTGTCCCGATTGCGGCGGTCGCTTCACGACCTTCGAGCGCGTGCAACTCCGCGAGCTGATGGTGTCGAAGAAGACCGGTCGCAAGGTGCCGTTCGACCGCGACAAGCTGGTGCGATCTTTCGAGATCGCACTGCGCAAGCGCCCTGTCGATCGCGACCGCATCGAGCGTGCGGTCTCCGGTATCGTTCGACGGCTTGAAAGCTCGGGCGAGGTCGAGATCAGCTCCGAGCAGATCGGCCTTCAGGTGTTGGAAGCGTTGAAGAGCCTGGATGACGTCGGCTTCGTTCGCTATGCCTCGGTCTATCGGGATTTCTCGCACGCCGAGGATTTCGAGAAGGTCATTTCCGAGATCAACGCCAAGATCGCCCGCGATCCCCTGGACAACTAGCTCATGAGCGCTTCGGAAGACGACGCGCGTTTCATGCAAGAGGCGATCCGCCTGGGTCTCCTGCATCTCGGCCAGACGTCTACCAATCCTTCTGTCGGCTGCGTGATCGTGCGTGACGGTCAGATCGTCGGCCGTGCGGTGACGGCAGTCGGCGGGCGTCCCCATGCCGAACCGCAAGCCCTGGCCGAAGCGGGCGAACGGGCGCGCGGCGCCACCGCCTATGTCACGCTCGAACCCTGCTCGCATTACGGCAAGACGCCGCCCTGCGCGGAGGCGCTGATTGCCTATGGTGTCGGTCGTGTCGTTATCAGCGTGACGGATCCGGATCCGCGCGTTTCGGGCAGGGGGATCTCCATGCTGCGCGACGCCGGGATTGAAGTCGAGTCCGGAATTCTCGAAGAGGAAGGCAGGCGTTCGCTCGCCGCGTACCTCACGCGGCAGACAAAGAACCGGCCCTATGTGACTCTCAAACTTGCAGTTTCTGCCGACGGTATGATCGGCAAGAAGGGTGAGGGACAGGTTGCAATCACCGGTCCGGCCGCACGGGCCGAAGTCCAGAAGTTGCGTGCTGAAACCGACGCGATTCTGGTCGGGATCGGTACTGCGGTCGCCGATGACCCGTTGCTCACGGTTCGCACGCCTGGCCTTGAGACGCGCTCGCCGGTTCGCGTCGTGCTCGATGAACATCTCTCTTTGCCGCTGGACAGCAAGCTGGTTGCAACTGCCAGGCAAGTGCCGTTGATCGTTGTCGCGACTGAGCCACCGCGCTTCGATAACAGCGAGGACAAGGCCTTTCTTGCGCGCCGCGACGCGCTGGATCAGGCGGGCGTCGAGGTGGTCCAATGCAATCCCAACCGTCTGGACGAGCTGCTGCCGGCGCTCGCGTCGCGCGGCATTTCCTCGCTTGTCGTTGAAGGCGGCGCGCGGACGGCTAAGCTTTTCCTCGATGCCGGCTATGTCGATCGCATCCTCCTCTATCAGGGCCCCGAGGTGATCGGGCAGGATGGTATTGAATCCCCAGTAACGAAGACCGATATGCCATCGGACCTCCTACACAGGGGGACCTTCATATTTGGCGACGACCGCCTGGACGAATACGAAAGAGAGCTTTGATGTTTACCGGAATTGTCACCGACGTCGGCACGATCGAATCCGTTTCCGCGTTGAAGGAAGGCATCAAGCTGCGCGTCGCCACCGCCTATGATCCGGCGACGATCGACATGGGCGCCTCGATCTCGCATTCCGGCATCTGCCTGACGGTGACCGGCTTGCCTGGTGATGGTAGCAACGGCCGCTGGTTCGAGGTCGAAGCCTGGGAAGAGGCCCTGCGCCTGACGACCATCGGGACGTGGAAGGAAGGCAGCCATATCAACCTCGAGCGCTCGCTGAAGATCGGCGACGAACTCGGTGGCCACATCGTTTCCGGTCACGTTGACGGCAAGGCAGAGATCCTCTCCGTCACCGAAGAGGGCGATGCCACACGTTTTCGTCTGCGCGCGCCGCAGCATCTTGCCAAGTTCGTTGCGCCCAAGGGCTCGATCGCCCTGGATGGCACGTCGCTCACCGTCAACGCGGTCGACGGTACCGATTTCGATGTTCTGCTGATCCGTCACACGCTTGAGGTCACGACATGGGGTGAGCGCAAGGCCGGCGACTTCGTCAATTTCGAAGTCGACACCATGGCCCGCTATGCTGCTAGGCTGGCCGAGTTCCCGACCGCGAAAGCAGAATGACTTCTCCATTGTAGTTGCATCGTTGGACCTCGCGAAAGCCGAGCTTTCGCGCGAGGCGCAGCGAGGGGTCGTTCCCCGGATCGATGATGCATGTCATCGGTTTGGAGGGAAACCGTTCTTCTGCCCAGGCGATCAGGGCGGTCAGCGCCTCGCTGGCGTAGCCCCGGCCTTGCGCGAGTGGCATAAGCCCCCAGCCAGTTTCCAACGTGCCTTCCGTGGAAACCGGCTGCATGTCCCGCTTCATGTCGAGGAAGCCCGCTTCACCGACAAAACGCCGGGTCCGCTTTTCCTCGATCGCAAGAAATCCAAAGCCCATGTGATGCCACATGCCTGCAACGCGAAGAAGCCGGGCCCAGGCTTGCTCACGGGTCGACGGCACGCCGCCGATAAAGCGGACGACGGCTTCGTCGCTCCACATCGTCTGGTAGGCCTCAAAATCATCGACGGTATGCGCCCGTAGGAGCAGCCGCTCGGTCTCGATGGTCGGAATGCTGGTCATCATGAAATGCTCTCTCGAATGGACGTCATGCGCCGGGTTCGCCGTCCCAGTAGTCCAAATTACCGCTGTCTCTGCCCATGAAACGAAAACGGTTCGTTTGTTCTTCGTCGCGATTGGACTTGGCGAGAAATTTTCCGGAATCGGGATACTCGACGATCTCGGTCTTCGCCTTGGTCGAGATACCGAGGTAAATGAGAGGCGTCGAACCAGTGTTGATGATCTGATGCGCGGTCTCTTGTCCTCCAGCCGGAGCGCCGAGCGTGTCGCCCTTCCGGATAGGGTAGCGATTGGGGCCGAAGCGATACTCGCCGGTGCCCTCGATAACGAAGAACAGCTCGTCCTCTACATGATGATTGTGGAACGGACAGCTGGATTTGCCGGGCGGCACCTCGTTGTAGCTGATGCCGAGGCCGGCGAGACCGAGAAGCGAGCCGAACGAGGCGTCCGTGCCCTCGTACAGGTCTCCTTGCTTCCAATGCTCAAGCTTCAAATCGGCGATGTTGATCACGGGCTTCGATACGCTGGACATTGTCTCCCTCCTGTTTCCGGAGAAAAGGCACCATCCAGCGAGAAAATACAACCGCAAAGCATCATGCCGGGCGACAGCTTGTGCCGCCGCCCTCGCGTTTATCGATAGTAGACGGTGAGACCGCCATCTACAGCCTGATCAACGTTGACGATGTTTCCGAGCAGCACGCCTTTGGCGTTGAGTTGATGCAGGAGCGGCTTGTTAGCAGCAATGGCGGCGCGGATCATTTGGAGGTCATTGACGCTGCGTGCGGCAAAGGATTTCGGGTCACCGATATTTCCTGATCCGCCGTGATCGTAAACCTGCCGAACATCGAGATTTGCGCCGCTGAAGGTTCGGAGGGTGCGCTCGATGCCTGATGGGGCGTTCATGTCGAGACTTTCCGCACGGCTGGCGTCTGCGAAGGCAAGAGTAACGACTGCGGAGGCGATGGCGGCAACGCGATTCATGGAACTATCCTTTCATCTGCTCTGACGATCGGCCGTCGGCAATGGATCGTCAGCGTTACACAGCTGAAATTGGTAGCTGGATTGTCCGCCTTCAACCAATAACTATCTGGAATTTGGTTACAAATTGTTCATGCGGGTTGCCCTTCATTCGCCATTTTCGAGGCGCCGCACAACGGTGGCCTCAGGCCGATGTGTGCAGTGTCCATCATGTGCTTGTCGCGATTCCGGATTTCGCATCGGAGCCATGATCCGAATTTGCTTGCCATTCCGGTCGCGGCGTGTTTTGACCGCGGCCTGCCAAACAGTGAAGTCCTCTAGCTCCGAAGGTGAAGCATGGCGCGAGAAACCGCTCCCCACATTTTGATCGTTGAAGCACGCTTCTACGACGACATGGCCGATGCGCTGCTCGAAGGCGCGACTTTCGCCTTGAAAGAGGCCGGGGCAACCTATGAGGTGGTTACCGTCCCGGGTGCTCTCGAGATTCCAGCGGCAATTGCCATGGCGCTCGACGGAGCAGATAATGAAGGCACGCAGTACGATGGATATGTCGCTCTTGGCATGGTCATCCGCGGCGAGACCTATCATTTCGATATTGTCTCGAACGAATCTTCTCGCGCGCTGATGGATCTGGCCGTGAGCGAATCCCTTGCCATTGGCAATGGTATTCTGACTGTTGAGAATGACGATCAGGCTTGGGCTCGTGCCCGCCGTTCGGACAAGGACAAGGGCGGATTTGCCGCCCGTGCAGCTCTCACGATGATCGAGCTGAAGAAGAAATTGGGTGCATAACGAATGAACAACGAAAACTCGGAGCGTCCCGTCAAGACTGCGAACCAGCGAGGTGCTGCGCGCCTTGCTGCCGTTCAGGCGCTCTACCAGATGGATATTGGCGGCACCGGCGTGCTGGAGATCGTGGCCGAATACGAGGCGCATCGCCTCGGCCAGGAACTCGACGGCGAGACCTACCTGAAGGCCGACCCCTCCTGGTTCCGCTCCATCGTGTCAGGCGTCGTGCGAGAGCAGCGTCGTCTGGACCCGCTGATCGCGTCCGCGCTGCAGGACGACTGGGCGCTGTCGCGTCTCGATAGCACCGTCCGCGCGATCCTGCGTGCCGGCGTGTTCGAGATCCTGGATCGCAAGGACGTTCCGGTCGCAGTCATCGTGACGGAATACGTCGAGATCGCCCAGGCCTTCTTCAGCGACGACGAGCCAAAACTGGTCAATGCGGTGCTTGACCGGATCGCCAAACAGGTTCGCGGCGAAGCCAAGAAATAGCGTTCTGGCGGGGCTGTTGCCCCGACCTCCAAAAACTCCCGGTTCCCATTGTGCTGCAAGGGCTTTTGGCGTTTGCGGGGCTTGACGCGCCGTTTTCCTCCACGCAATCTCCGCGCGGCGTTGCAGCATTTCTGTGGGAGGAAATCGAGTCGGCGTATTCGCAGCCGGAGAGGGAGTGAGCTCCGGCTCTTTTGGAGGAAAGAGCGAAATGAGCATTCTTTTAGGGGTAATAGCGTGCGGTCTGCTCTCGGTGGTCTATGCCATCTGGGCAACCCGGTCGGTGCTCGCCGCCGATCAGGGTAACAAGCGCATGCAGGAAATTGCAGGCTATATTCGTGAAGGCGCGCAGGCTTATTTGACGCGCCAATACAAGACTATCGCAATCGTCGGCATCGTCGTTTTCATTGCAGCCTGGCTGCTGCTCTCCGGCACGGCTGCAATTGGCTTCCTCATTGGCGCGGTTCTGTCCGGCGCCGCTGGTTTCATCGGCATGCACGTCTCGGTGCGCGCCAACGTCCGCACGGCGCAGGCAGCATCCCAGAGCCTGTCTGCCGGACTTGAGATTGCTTTCAAGTCGGGCGCTATCACCGGGCTTCTGGTGGCTGGTCTGGCGCTTCTTGGCGTGTCGATCTACTACTATGTGCTGACCGTCGTGCTTGGACACGATGGCAGCTCCCGCGAAGTGATCGATTCCCTTGTCGCGCTTGGCTTCGGCGCGTCGCTGATTTCGATCTTCGCCCGTCTCGGCGGCGGTATCTTCACCAAGGGCGCTGACGTCGGCGGCGACCTCGTCGGCAAGGTCGAAGCAGGTATTCCGGAAGATGATCCGCGCAACCCCGCAACGATTGCTGACAACGTCGGCGACAACGTCGGCGATTGCGCCGGCATGGCGGCCGACCTTTTCGAAACCTATGCCGTATCCGTCGTCGCGACCATGGTTCTCGCCGCAATCTTCTTTGCCGGCGCGCCCCTCCTACAATCGGCGATGTTGTATCCGCTCGCGATCTGCGGCGCTTGCATCATCACCTCGATCGTCGGCACCTTCTTCGTCAGGCTCGGCAGCAACGGCTCAATCATGGGTGCTCTCTACAAGGGCCTCATTGTCACCGGCCTGCTGTCGATCATCGGTCTTGGCGCCGCGACGTCGCTGACGATCGGCTGGGGCCCTGTCGGCACTGTCAACGGTGCGGAAATCACCGGCACGCACCTCTTTGTCTGCGGTCTGGTCGGTCTGATCGTGACGGCGCTAATCGTGGTCATCACCGAATACTACACCGGCACCAACAAACGCCCGGTCAATTCGATCGCTCAGGCGTCGGTGACCGGCCACGGCACCAACGTCATCCAGGGGCTTGCGGTTTCGCTTGAATCGACGGCTCTACCGGCGATCGTCATCGTTGGCGGCATCCTAGCGACCTATCAGCTCGGCGGACTTTTCGGCACTGGCATTGCGGTTACCGCCATGCTCGGCATTGCCGGCATGATCGTCGCCCTCGATGCCTTCGGTCCGGTGACGGACAACGCGGGTGGCATTGCGGAGATGTCCCATCTGCCGCCTGAGGTGCGCAAGTCGACCGACGCGCTCGATGCTGTCGGCAACACGACGAAGGCCGTCACCAAGGGGTATGCGATCGGCTCGGCGGGTCTCGGCGCCCTGGTTCTGTTTGCCGCCTATTCCTACGACCTCAAGTACTTTGCCGCCAATGGCGACAAGTACCCATATTTTGCAGGCATCGGCGATATCTCATTCGACCTTTCCAATCCTTATGTCGTCGCCGGATTGATCTTCGGCGGCCTCATTCCCTACCTCTTCGGCGGCATCGCAATGACAGCCGTCGGTCGCGCGGCCGGCGCTATCGTCGAGGAGGTTCGCCTCCAGTTCAAGCAGAAGCCCGGCATCATGCAAGGAACGGAGAAGCCGGATTACGGCCGTGCCGTTGATCTACTGACCAAGGCGGCGATCCGTGAAATGATTATCCCGTCGCTGCTGCCGGTACTGGCGCCGATCGTCGTCTATTTCGGCGTGCTGCTCATTTCCGGTTCGAAGGCTTCGGCCTTTGCGGCGCTGGGTGCTTCGCTGCTTGGCGTGATCATCAACGGCTTGTTCGTTGCGATCTCGATGACCTCGGGCGGCGGCGCATGGGACAACGCCAAGAAGAGCTTCGAAGACGGCTTCGTCGACAAGGACGGGGTGCGTCACATGAAAGGCTCCGATGCCCACAAGGCCTCGGTGACCGGCGACACGGTAGGTGACCCCTACAAGGACACGGCCGGTCCGGCCGTCAACCCGGCGATCAAGATCACCAACATCGTCGCGCTGCTTCTTCTTGCCGTTCTGGCCTGAGGCTAACCGAGAACACTAAAAAACCCGCCGGAGCGATCCGGCGGGTTTTTCTTTGAGCATTCGCTCGCTCTAGCGCAAGCTGGCCGGGTTCTGAGGCGAAGCCGGCTGCGACGTGCCGCCACCGAAGAGGCCCTTGGCAGCGTTCGCGGCACTGCCGCCGGACAAAAGCTGCTGCAGGAAGGTGAAGTCCTTGCCGCCAGTCGGGGTGACACGCGTGATCGTATCAAAGACCTTGCCATCCTTGAGCGTGTAGTTCGCGCGACGCGTAACGATGCCGTCCTTGTCGAAATAGATCGCCAGAACGCTCTGGTCGACGACCTTCAGCTTTTGGAACGCCATGGAACGTTCGCGGCGCTGCGAGATGTAGTAGAAAACTTCGCCATCGAACGTTGCTGTTGTCGATGGTGTACCCAGGGACAGGAGAACCTGCTCGCGGCTCGATCCTTCCGGGACAAGATTCAACGACTGTTCGTCGGCCACATATCCGCCATTGAGGACAGTTCCTGTCTGGCAGCCTGAAAGTCCGGTGGAGGCAATCATGATGGCAATGGCGGCACTGTTGAGGAATTTTTTGTCAGTCTTGAAATACCGTTTCGTCAACGACATCTACTCCTAAAATTATGAATGGCAGCCACAGGCCTCAGATCGCTGATGCAAAACCATTGTGGCCATTCCGGGGTGAGACATCCCGTTGGCTCGTGCGGACAGATGGGGTGCTGTCCCGAAAGTGGCCACCTTCGGCATTGCAATTCGCGCCTGCTTCGGTAAACCAGCTTTCAAAATCATGCAACAAGGCCGGACGCCGCTTGGCGTCCAGAATGAGGCCTTTCCGGAAAAAACGATGATCTTCGGGCTCTTTGGCAAGAAAAACAGCAACCAGGCAATCGTAGATCGGCAATATCAGGCACTGACATCCGCCGCCCGCATGCCGGAACTCTACGAGCGCCTGAATGTCCCGGATACGGTCATGGGGCGTTTCGAAATGCTCTCGGCGGTGATGATCCTCTTCTTCCGGCGCACACGAGCGTCCGGAACCAGCGGTCAGGAGATTGCCCAGGAAATCGTCGACGCCTTCTTCCAAGATATCGATTACTCCATCCGTGAGTTGGGAATTGGTGACAACAGCGTTCCCAAGCGCATGAAGAAACTGGCCGGTATGTTCTATGGCCGGCTGGAGTCCTACGCCCAGGCGATGGACAGCAGAGATGCCGAAGGACTTGCGACGGCGCTTGTTCGGAACATCCATCCCAAGGCCAAGGAGGCGGTTGATATGCGCGGCCTCGCAGATTGGATGTTTGCCGCCGAGGACTATCTTTTGTCCCAGTCGGAGGATGTGATTGCGACAGGTTCGGCGACGCTTCCGAAGGTTGCGTGAAGGAGGAGATGATGAGAAGCAAAAGAGATGATGTGCCGTTCTCCTACCTGGTAAATGTCGGCCACATATCAACCAATCCCGTCGAGGTGCGCCTGGAAGCGGACAAGCGGGAATTGGAGGATATTGCCAAGAGCTGGAATGTGCTTTCAGTCGACAGTTTCAAGGCCGAGCTCCAGATCGCGCGGTGGAAGCGCGACGGAATCCGCATCAAGGGCAGGGTTCAGGCGAACATTGTCCAATCCTGCGTCGTCACTCTTGATCCTGTGCCATCCGCAATCGACGAGACGTTCGAGCAGATCTTCGTGCCCGAGAATTCGAAGCTTGCGCGTCGCCCGGCCAATGATGCCGGTGAGATGGTGCTTGACCCCGATGGTCCGGACCTTCCCGAGAGCTTTACCGGCGATACAATCGATGCAGGTGAGGTGGTGACGGAATTCGCCGCGCTTGCGATTGATCCTTATCCGCGCAAACCCGGCGTGGAGTTCTCGGGTCACATCGAAGACACCGGCGAAAACGACAAAAAGCCCTCTGCTTTCGCCGTGCTCAAGGATTGGAAAAAGGACTGAACCCCGTTGGCTATTTGACACAATTCAGTTGTAAGCGACGGGAAAACCGGTATTTTGGCCGAAATTTCGCCCGCCGGAGGCGAAAAATAAGGATCAGGGACGCGTGATCAGAATTTCTATCGACCTCATGGGTGGCGACTTTGGTCCCCAGGTTGTCATCCCCGGCGCCGCTAAGGCACTGGAAAGACATCCCGATATTTCATTCGTGATGTATGGTTTGAAGGAACAGTGCGAGCCGGTTCTCGACAGGTTTCCGAAGCTCAAGGAAAAGACCGTTTTCCACGACTGCGAACTCGCCGTTCGCATGGATGAGAAGCCGAGCCAGGCGCTCCGCCGCGGTCGCTATGTCTCCACCATGTGGCGGACGATCGAAGCGGTGAAGACGAAGGAAGCGGACGTTGCCGTCTCGGCCGGCAATACCGGCGCCCTCATGGCAATGGCCAAGTTCTGTCTGCGTACGATGGCCAATATCGAGCGCCCGGCGATCGCCGCCATCTGGCCGACGCTGAAGGGAGAGAGCATCGTTCTCGACGTCGGCGCGACGATCGGCGCGGATTCGCAGCAATTGATGGATTTCGCCCTGATGGGTGGGGCAATGGCCCGCGCGTTGTTCGAGATCGAACGCCCGACGGTCGGCTTGCTGAATGTCGGCGTCGAAGAGATCAAGGGGCAGGAAGAAGTCAAGGAAGCCGGGCGCTTGCTGCGCGAGGCGAACATCGACTCGCTCGAGTATTATGGCTTTGTCGAAGGAAACGACCTTGGCAAGGGAACCGTCGACGTCGTCGTGACCGAAGGCTTTTCGGGCAACATCGCGTTGAAGGCGGCCGAGGGAACGGCACGACAGATCGCTGAATATCTGCGCTCTGCCATGTCGCGAACGCTGCTCGCCAAGATCGGCTACTTCTTCGCCAAAGGCGCCTTCGACATGCTTCGCGAGAAGATGGATCCGAGTCGGGTGAATGGCGGCGTCTTCCTGGGCCTCAACGGCGTGGTCATCAAGAGCCACGGCGGCGCCAACGCCGAAGGCATCGCAGCCGCCATCGAAGTCGGCTACGACATGGCCAAGAATGGCCTCAATCAGAAAATAGAAAACGATCTTCAAAAGTATCATGCCAAGCGGCTGCCCCCGATCGGGCCGGAAGCCGCATGAGCGACGGGGTTTAAGCATTATGATCCGTTCAGTTGTTCGCGGGTTCGGAGCCGCACTTCCGAAACGCGTTATGACCAATCGCGACATGGAAGATGTCGTGGACACATCAGACGAATGGATTGTCCAGCGCACGGGCATCCGCCAGCGTTACATAGCCGGTGAGGGCGAAACAACATCGTCGCTCGGCGAAGCTGCTGCGCGCGCGGCGCTCGATAGAGCCGGTCTGACACCAGCCGACATCGATGTCATCATCTGTGCCACCTCGACGCCAGACAACACGTTCCCGGCGACCGCCGTCAACATTCAGAACCGGCTGGGCATGCACCATGGCTTTGCGTTCGACGTGCAGGCCGTTTGCACGGGCTTCGTCTATGCCGTGACGACGGCTGATGCCTACATCCGCGGTGGCCTTGCCAAGCGCGTGTTGGTGATCGGTGCCGAGACCTTCTCCCGCATTCTCGATTGGAACGACCGGACCACCTGCGTCCTGTTCGGCGACGGCGCTGGCGCGATCGTCCTCGAGGCGGCGGAAGGCGAGGGTACGACAGCCGATCGCGGCGTGCTGACGGCGCACCTGCGTTCCGATGGCTCCCACAAGGAGAAACTCTACGTGGATGGCGGCCCTTCGACGACGGGCACGGTCGGCAAGCTTCGCATGGAGGGCCGGGAGGTCTTCAAGTATGCGGTCGGCATGATCACAGACGTCATTGAGGCCGCGTTTGAGGCAACCGGCACGACTGCCGACGATCTCGACTGGCTGGTGCCGCACCAGGCCAACCGCCGTATTATCGACGGCTCCGCCAAGAAGTTGCATATCGCGCCCGAGAAGGTAGTCATTACGGTTGATCTTCACGGCAATACGTCTGCGGCCTCGATTCCCCTAGCGCTGGCAACGGCTGCCGGGGATGGCCGGATCAAGGAAGGCGATCTGGTCATGCTGGAAGCGATGGGCGGCGGCTTCACCTGGGGCGCAGCACTCCTGCGCTGGTAAGCCAAAAATCCAAAAAACTACCGACGAACAAGAGCTTGACCGTGAGGCGCAAGACAAATACTCTTTGTTCGCTTTCATAATATAATTGGCAAATGGGCGGGGAAACCATGACCGGAAAGACAGTGACGCGAGCAGACCTGGCGGAATCAGTTTTTCGTAAGGTCGGTCTTTCGAGAACCGAATCTGCTGAGCTCGTGGAAACTGTCATTGACGAGATTTGTAACGCGATCGTCCGCGGCGAAACCGTCAAGCTCTCGTCCTTTGCAACTTTCCAGGTGCGCGACAAGAACGAGCGCATCGGCCGTAATCCGAAGACCGGCGAGGAAGTGCCAATCTCTCCCCGTCGCGTCATGACCTTCAAGGCGTCCAATGTCTTGAAGACGCGGATTCTGAAGGCGCATACGCTGCGCAAGACCAAGCAGAAAGCTGCCAATCCGGCTTCTTGATCGAGCGCAGCACGGGGGCACTCCTCTCGTTAAACGGCGACGAGTTCCAATATTTCCTGAACGATCTGTGCGGTATTCAAGACGTGACTTGAATTCGCGGCGTCAAACCGTTGAAATATGATGAGTCGCGGCTCGGTTCTGACGTTCGTGAGACATCAGCTGCGCTTACCAGCCGAACGGACGCGCGGCGCCCCAAGACCGCGTAGGGAGTAAGGATGTTGGATAAGAGCCCCGATGCTTTCCGTACCATCAGTGAGGTGGCGGACGACCTAGACCTTCCACAGCATGTCCTGCGCTTCTGGGAAACGCGTTTTCCGCAGATCAAGCCGATGAAGCGTGGCGGCGGCCGACGCTACTACAGGCCCGAGGATATCGATCTCCTGAAGGGCATCCGCCACTTGCTCTATGATCATGGCTACACCATCAAGGGCGTGCAGAAGCTTCTGAAGACCAATGGCAACAAGTTCGTCATTGCGATCGGCCATGGAGACCTTGCAAGCGTTCAGGCGCTGACAGGCGGTCAGCAGGACGGTGGCGATTCTGCCGAGCCACGGGTTGGAATGTCGGATGAGGATCAGGTTGTCGGTCGCGCGAAGCCGCCGATCACACGCCGCTTCTTCAATTTCGGCGGGGGCGATGAAGACTCCCCCGAAGTTTCGATCGGCAAGTCGAGCGTCGGCAAGGAGGACCGTGCTTTGCTGCAGGAGGCACTCTACGATCTTCTAGAATGCAAGCGCCTCTTGGACCAGGTTCGCTGATCGATTCGCCGCTACGCGTCAGCCACCCTACATGGGTTCGCAGCCCATTCTTTCGCGAGCAGTCCCTTATCGGAACCGCAGCGCCTCGTTCGATATTCAGTCAGCCTCAAGGAAAATCTCTCGTGACCGCGTCTCATTCAGTTCCCGGCAAGTACTATGACGCCTTCCTGTTCGATATGGATGGCACGCTCCTGAACTCTATTGCCGTAGTCGAACGTGTCTGGAGTGAGTGGGCCGTGCGGCACGGCTTCGAGCCGGAGGTTTTCCTCAAGACGATCCACGGCATTCGGGCATCGGACGTCATCCGCCAGTTGGCGCTACCAGGCGTCGATCCGGAATATGAGGCAAGCCAATTGCTGAAAGAGGAAATGGACGATGTCGGAGGCATCGTCGCGATCCCAGGTGCCGTCGATTTCCTGAACAGCATTCCGCCGTCGAAGTGGGCGATCGTAACCTCAGCGCCGATCGAACTCGCGAAGCGCCGCATGACGGCGGCTGGCATTCCGACGCCGGTGGTAATGGTGAGCGGGGAAGAAGTGGCAGCCGGGAAGCCGAGCCCCGAATGCTATTTGCTGGGCGCCAAGCGCCTCGGCGTCGATCCAACAAAATGCCTGGTGTTCGAAGATGCCGTTGCCGGAATTCTTGCAGGCGAAGCGGCCGGTGCCGACGTGACGGTCATTACCGAAACGCACACGACGCCGTTTGCAACCCCACACTTTTCAATCCCGGACTACCGCGGCTGGCGTGTGGACGTCGGTCCCGACGGCTGCGTTGCACTGCTCGAATAGACGCTGCTACTGCTTGCGCTGCGGCGCCTGCTTTACCATGCGCTCGTAGGCGGCAAGCATCTTTGCCTTCACCGAACCCAGTGTCCCGAGTTCGTGCCCGCAAGTGAAGCAGACAAGGACGTCGGTGTCGACCGGCTCGGGTCGCTCGAATTTCATTCGGGTGTTCCTGCACTTCGGGCAGGGGATCTCAATCTGCATGTTTTCGTCCAGAGTCTCGCGTTTTGCAGGTCTCTTATTCGGGCCTGCTTATTCGAGCAAGCCTTTTCGACCGACTGCTCACACTTGCAGCTTCTCGCCTTCGTGGACCGGTCAAGGTCGGTGTAACGCTACTGGCAAGCGAAGAAGGTCGAGTAGCCTGCGACAACCGACACCCCCGCATATCGCAGGTTGGGTCGAAGCAGGTTTGTGTTGTGGCCCGGCGAACGCCTCCATCCGGAAAACAGCTGCTGCGGGGTCAGATATCCATGACCGACGTTCTCTGAACATACGATGCTGAGCCCAGCGGCCCTGGCTTGCGCCGATCGCTGTCGAAAGCCGTCGTGGCTGATGTGTCGCCGCGTTGCCTGATACTGGCTGTGCTGCCGCGCCAAGGCTTTCAACGTGCCATTCGCAGCCAAGGGAGATAGGCCACGGCTCGTCCTGTAGGAATTGATCAAAGCCAGTGTCTGGGCGCCGAAATCGCCTGTCGAAGCTGGCGGCTGTGCCGCACCTAGGCATGCCAAACTTAGAACCGCAACTGCTATTGCCTGTAGCATTTTCATGGTCGGATTTCTCCTGGTGGCAACGACTCGCCTTTGGCGAGCCGCTGCAAAGGAGACACAACGAGAGCGATCCTGGCAACCCACAACAACGAATTAGGTCATGCTATGGAATTCGACCGGACATCTGCACGCAGCTGGCCGAGGTCGAATGCCGTCGGAGGTATTCGAGGGATGACCTTCAGATGATGACGCCGTTCTGTCGGCACAAATCGTTGAAGTTTGTCTTTGCGTTGCCTTGGGCGGTTAGAGTAAACGAGAAGCCGGCTCTCCCCGCCGGGCTGGTGTTTCTCAAAACGCCAGCGAAGGGCTCCCCGCCGGTAAAGGCGCCTGCCTTGTTTTTGGAGTTTACTACACCGCAAACGGAGACGACCCCCGGCTGTGTCTGCGTTGCCGTTATGCTGGCGAACGTCGCAGTGGTGGGATCTTTAAGAAACTTTCGAGTTCCGTCCTGAACGGCGGCCGTCTCACCCTCTGAGAGCGTGTAAGGGATTGGTTGGTCGCGCGGATTGACCGCCGCGCAGGAACTAAGCAGCAGTACCCCAGCCATCACGATCTGCCTCATGTCGTCCCCCAAGAGAATCGCGGAAATTTAGTGGTTTCTCTCATGGAGGATTCTATTAAGTAATTGCTAAAGCAAGCCATGATTTCGATGTATAGAGATTGAGTCTGCGCCGGAATTCCAGACGCTGCTGCGTCACCGGAATTCGTGGCTCCCTCAGCGAAGTCCTCATCCCGAAAGCCATTCATCTACGAAGGAACCGCCTCGATCGCGGGATTGCTGCTCGAATCCCAAGCCACCTCTACGGTACCTGAGGTCTGAAACATCGTGAGACGAAGGTCCGATGTTCGTTCGCCTATTAGAATCTATATTTCTCCCCACTGGCGTCAGTTTTTCTGCTGCTGGAGAACTGGAGGGCTGGGGCATCCGGTTCGCATGATCGAAGGACGGAAAGCGGAGAGCGAGCAACAACGCTCTCCGCTAGTTTGTTTGTTTTCATCGGACGCCGCATCAAACCTCCGACCGCCCAAATCGATTTCACAGCGGTCAGAAACGAATGGCGTCAAGCATGGCGGCCTTTTCCACACCGCTCTTTCCGTAATATTTCCTGACGATCGATTTTTCCCTTGCACCAGAAATCCCAAAAGACTAACAGGATCAGGCCGTTTCGGCAGGTCGGGGCGTAGCGCAGCCCGGTAGCGCACTTGACTGGGGGTCAAGGGGTCGCTGGTTCGAGTCCAGTCGCCCCGACCATTTACACTAACCTTCGGCACCCCCAGAAGCCGGAAGGTATCTCTCCAACTCATGACTAGTCTTGTAGAAGAATGATGCGTCGAGCGGCACAACCGTGCTCTTCTGACTGCCTACCAATCTTTGCCAGACCTATTGCTGTCAGAAATTTGTCTTGGTAGCTCGAAAAAATATTAGTTTTCGATAATATACATCCAGCAAAAACATTGGTGGGTGACGGATGGCCAACCGCGAGACGAGCGAAACATGCAGGGAAACCCTGTCTGAGCCCTTTGCGACACTTGTCGAGAAGGCTACATCCTCGGGTTGGCCAGAGCACGAAGTTGCGCTGGCACTGAGCGATTTGGCCGAAGCCTATGTCTTCAAAGTCACCGCCAGGGTCATCATTGAGGGCTCGATCCAGTCAGAGCTTGCCTCAGAGCGGCTGAAAAACTGAGGCTGCAGCTTTTGGGACAAGCGCGCTGGTTCGCGTCATCACATATATGTTTCAAGCCGAAATGTTCGGTTGATAAATCGCCGGTCGGCGCGCATAGTGACCGCATCGTCGGCTATGGATGGGCGCCCGACGACAACGTTCCTGGTATCGACAGCCCCTGACGGGACCCGTGGCTTCATGCTTAAATCCCCAGTTCTTCCACGTGACCTGCCGCTTTTCTCGGACGATCTCGATCTTCTGTCCGGGGTGCTTGACGATGTCTGCAAAGACCGGAGGCTCGAGCGAAATACCTCGGCTGCCGAGGCCATCGGTGCGCTTCTGATCCAACTCTACCGGCAGGGGGTCAAGGATCAACGCAAGCTTGCGGCGCTCGCCAAGGCCTATTTGTAATTTGGAGCTTTGAACTACCGATGAGCTAGTCGTCGTTTGCAGCGTTGAGGTTTTCCGGGCGGATACCCTCATCGACTCCGGTTCGCGCTCTCAGCCTGACGCCCGGTCCACCTTCGTCATGATTGCCACTGGCAATGAAGATGATGCCTGCCGCCTCAAGCGCTTGCTTGATCGCGAGCAGCGCATGCGGCTCGCCGTCCTGCTCGTCGCGCTCCATCGTTTCGACTGTAGCAACAGGCAGACCGGATGCGGCTGCCAGTTCCTCGATGCTCATTCCGGTCATGGCGCGGGCGCCGCGTATTTGAGTCGCTGTTATCATAGATGAGAGACTAGCGCGCCGTCGCTTGTTCGCAAGCCCGATATGCGGCGCGCACCCGCAAGATTGCGCTTATGGCGCTCCTCCAGCGCCGCGCAACCCCACACGATGCCGAAAAGCAGGTAGACATGCCGCCAGTGGTCAATGTCGATGACGTTACCGATCGCGGCATGGCCAAGCACCCCGATCCAGGCGATCATCAAATACGGCTGCCAAGGCCGATCCCTGAGAAGGTTTTTGAATCCGAGATAGATCGTGCAGCAGAGCATAGCGACATAGCTGACAAATCCGAGCCAGCCATAGCTCGTTAGCGACTTCAGCCAGATGTTATGTTCATCCTCCGGAAACATCGTACCGAAGACCAGCGGCCCGATACCGAGGGGGCGCTCCATCATCATCGTAAAGCCGATGCGGTGACGATCGAAGCGGCCGAGGTGCTCACCATCATATTGCTGTACCAGCTGGGCTCGCGACGAGAAGAGCGCATTCACCTTCGGAAACTGCAAAGCAACGACCAGCGACGCTACCAGCAACATGATTGCGGCGAGAGACAGGATCAGGATGCGCAGGCGGAACGCTCCGCTGCGCTCCTTGAGCAGCATACAGAAGACTAGAATGACAATGCCGAGAAGGAAGAGGCCCCAAGCCGCGCGCGAGAAAGACAGAAACACACCAAGCGCAAGGATCAGCAGCGCGAAGGCCTTGATCGGTGCCATTCTCAACTTGCCAGCAAGAATGCCGTGGACGAGATAGAGCGACGGCGGGACCAAGAACGGACCAAAGACGTTCGGATCCTGGAAGGCGCCCTTGGCGCGATCGTAGAGCGTGAAAACCTCCGCCCCCGGAAAGGCGTGAAAGTAGCCGAGAATTCCAAGGAGTGACGTGAAAACGGCGGCGAATGCCCAGGCATTGAAGATCAGCGGCAGACGCCGATGGCTTTCCTCGACAATTGCCGCATAAAAGATAGCCGTCAGTGCGAGGAAACTCGAGACTGCGACATACATCGGTCCGGTCCCCAGATCCTTCATCTGCGTCAACGACAGCATGCCACCGACGTTGAAAGCAAGTAGCAGAGCCAGAAGCGGCGCTGTGAATCGCGAAATTCTGAGACCAAGGATGAACCATATGCCGAGAAGCGCAGCCATCCAAAGTTCGTAAGGCGCCGGCTCGTTGATAACGAAGCCTGAGAGAAAGACCCCGAAGGCGACCATTGCGGAACCAACGAGGCGCAGGGCCGCCCGCTGTGGCTGAGCAACGCGCGAATGTGTCGCCTCGACCGCGCTCAATAGGCGTTTTCCGTGTTGAACAGCCGGAAAGGCGTGAGAAAGAGGATCTTCAGGTCGAACCACAGCGACCAGTTCTCGATGTAGTAGAGGTCATAGGCCGTGCGGAACTTGATCTTGTCGTCATGGTCGACCTCTCCCCGCCAGCCATTGATCTGCGCCCAGCCGGTGACGCCTGGCTTCACGCGATGGCGGGCGAAGTAGCCCTCCACGACCTCACCGAAAGGACGATCCTTCGCCTGGGCAAGCACGGCATGCGGACGCGGCCCGACAAGCGACAGATCGCCCGTCAGCACGTTGAAAAGCTGGGGCAGCTCGTCGATCGAACTCTTGCGGATGAAGCGTCCGACTGGCGTGACGCGCGGATCGCCTTTGGTGACGGCGGCGCGGCCGGTGGGGTCGCCCTTGTCGGCGTACATCGACCGGAATTTGAAGATGTTGATAATCTCGTTGTTGAAGCCGTGGCGCTTCTGTCTGAAGAAGACAGGCCCCTTGGACGTCAGCTTGATGGCAATTGCGGTTGCCAGCATAATTGGCCAGAGAAACGCCAACGCGAGCAGCGCAAAGAAAATGTCGAAACAGCGCTTGGCGACCGAGTCCCAGTCGCGGATCGGTTTGTTGAAGATGTCGAGCATCGGGACGGAGCCGATGCGTGAATAGGCGCGGGGACGGAAACGCAGTCGATTGGCGTGGGCGGCCAGCCGGATATCGACTGGCAGTACCCAGAGCTTTTTCAACAGTTGCAGGATACGGGCCTCCGCGCTCAGCGGAAGGGAAATGATCAGCATGTCGATGCGCGTGATACGGACGAACTCGACGAGTTCGGCGACCGTTCCAAGCTTCGGATAGCCGGCGACCATGATCGGTGACCGTTTCTCACCGCGGTCGTCGAAAATACCGCAGATCCGGATGTCGTTGTCGGCTTGCTGTTCCAGGATGCGGATCAACTCTTTTGCCGGTTCTCCGCCACCGACGATCACCGCCCGGCGCTCCATGACGCCGTTGCGTGACCAGTTGCGGATGCCGTAGGCGATCAGGAAGCGAGCGGCAAGCAGGAAGAATGCACCGGCAATGAACCAGGCGATGTAAGCCTGCACCTGTGGCCATCCGACATTTCCAAAGAGCACACTGGCCGCCGTGCCGATCACGAAGACCAACGTCCACACGCCAAAGACGCGAGGGAGCAGTCGCATACGGGTGCGTAGCGCCGGGATGGAATAGGTATCGGCCGTCTGGAGTCCAAAGACAAGCAAAGCCGCAATAGCAGCGGTGGCGGTGGCGCGCGCTGAAAGGGTCTCCGCGCCGCTCCCGGGCCAGAGAAGATAGACAAGCAAGCCGATCAGAAACTGCGACACAAATTCGAATAGTCGGAACTGACCGATGATGATGGCCGGCGAGCGGTTTCCAGCGCTGAATTGCTCGGCGATCTGACGGGCATAGGTATTGATCGGCTCCGGCCGAACCTTCTCATCCGCGTCTTCGCCGCGCCGATTGATGTCAGAAACCTGCTTGCGCAGCGCCTCCAGATCAAACTGATCGCTTTTCTCTGCCTTGTTCATGAGGCTACCGCCGCTGGTTGTCAAAACGGCATTAGCAGAAAGCCCCTAAGAAACTTTTACGAAGCAACCGCAACAGCTTGCTTGGATTCGAAATCGAGGAGGTCGTGGTACAGTTTCAGGACATCGTTGGCCATAACCGAGGCCGAAAAGACCGATTTGACCCGCTCCGTTGAGGGCATGGCCGCATCGTGCCAGCCGGGAATGCGAATTGCATCAGCCATGACGCGTGCAAGGTCGTCGGCATCCTCGGGGTTGACGAGGGCGAGGCTGTCTCTTCCCAAAGCCTCAGGAATACCGCCGACGCGCGTGGCAATGATCGTCTTACCGGCACCCAAGCCCTCGAGGACGATGTAGGGCATGGCTTCCGCCCGAGACGGAACAACGAGATTTTGGGACATGGCAAAAGCCTGTTGAACGCGCATTGCCGGCAGCATGCTGATCCGCTTGCCCAAGCCACGCTCGATCATCATATCGCGGTACCTGTCGCGATCCGGTCCGTCGCCGATCATCACGGCAGACAGCGGACGACCGAGGATGCGCTCGGCTTTCGCGAAGGCTTCCACAAAGAGATCGGGACCCTTAAGGTCCCGAAGCATGCCGACATAGATGTAGTGGACAGCATCCGAACGGGTCGGGATGAGTTCGAAGTCCCGCTCGGCGATCCCATTGTAGATCAGTCGGGTTTCTGTTCGCGGCCGCCCGACCTTCTTCGTGTAGGAATCACGCTCGTATTCGCAGATGAAGACGAGGGCGTCGGTGAAATACTCCTGCAAGCGCTCCATGCGGAGCACGAATTGCCCGACGAACGATCTGCGGGAATAATGCAGGCTCCCGCCATGCGCAGTATAGAGGCGGGCTACGCGATACCTGTTCACCCGCAGGGCTGAGCCGGCAAGCCGCGCGAGCACACCGCCTTTGGCGCCGTGACCGTGCAGCACATCCGGCCGCAAACTTTTGATTTTCTTGTACGTATCCCAGATCACCCCGATGTCGGAGAAGCTGACGTGCCGCCGCATGGGCATGCGCGTCAATCCCATCGAAAGAAAGGGACGAATGTCATCGAACAGGCGATCTTCGTGCTCGCCGCCCGTCGAGCTGTCGCAAAGGATTCCGACCTCGTGTCCCGCTTTGCTGTGCTCCAGTACGAGGTCGCGGACATGCCGGAAAATTCCGCCGACCGGTGACCTGAAGCAATGGAGGATGCGGAGGGGGCGCTGTTCGGTCATTGAGGATCAGAACAGTCGTTCACGAACGTAGATCGTGTCACCGGCGATGATCGCCGACGAGATGTTGACGCGACCGGTGAGTACCTGCCCGTTAATCTTGCGGGTCACGTCCACGGCGCCTTGATTGGCACGCGAACTGAAGCCGCCGGCAACGGCGACAGCGTTCTGCACAGTCATCCCGGGGACGTAGGCATATTGGCCGGACTGGCCGACTTCCCCCATAACGAAGATCGAGCGGTAGCGGTCGACATCGATCGTGACATCGGGATCGCGCAGGTAGCCTTGCCGGAGTTTCTGGGCAATCTGGCCCGAAAGCTGCTGCAGCGTCCGCCCGCGGGCCGGAACCTGACCAACAAGCGGGAAGGCGATGTAACCGGCCTGGTCGATCGTGTAGGTGTTGGTCATGCTCGGTTGATCGAACACGGTAATGCGCAGCCGGTCGCCGCTGTCCAGCGAATAGGGCTGGATCGTCGCCTGGTTGAAAGCCTGAGGCGCCGGCTTGTAGCTGTTGCAGCCGCTCAGGACCGCGGTCGTGGCGGCGAGGCTCAGAGCCATCAGGAACTTGGGCTGTGCGAAAGGCATCGCGTCTGCTCGTAGAAAAACGAAATCGGTCTCAGCCGTTATCAATCCGTTAGGGTTAATGGTCGGTAAAAACCGGCGATCTTTTTTGGCGTCGACGAGCGCGACATGTCGCCGGAATCCGGAAACAAGCATTAACTGTTGGGTTACTATAGTCATTTACCCTCGCGGCCACGTTTGTTCTTGGAGTACAAGCATGTCCGGCGTATCGGGTAATCAGGATGTGGACATCGATCTCGGGCAATTGGTCCGCGCCGTTTGGGCACGCCGGCTGAAGGTTCTGGCAATCACCGCGTTGGGGGCAGGGGTCGCCTTCACGGGCGCAAAGATGATCTCGCCGAAGTACCGAAGCGAAACGCGCATCCTGATCGAGCCGCGCGCACCGGCCTTCGCCAATGCGCAGGCAGCCGATGCCAACGCCGGTCCATTGCTGGACGAACTCAACATTGCAAGCCAGGTGCAGCTACTCCAGTCGGCGGACCTCATCAAGCAGGTTATCAATAGCCAGAAGCTATATGATCTGCCGGAATTCGATGCGGCCGCGAACGGCTCGGCGCTGACAGATATTCTGGTGGCTCTCCACCTCAAGAAAAATCCCTATGAAAATCCCCCCGAAGAGCGCGTGATCGACGCGTTCACGGAGAGGCTGCAGGTCTATCAGGTTCCGGGGTCGCGCGTAATCGGCATCACCTTCACCTCGAAGGATCCGAAGCTTGCGGCAGTGATCCCGAACGCGATGGCGGCGGTCTATCTTGCTACCCAGAGCGGCGCGAAACTAGCCTCGAACTCCGAGGCGACACGCTGGCTGGAACCAGAGATCCAAAACCTCCGCCAGAAGGTAAATGACGCCGAGCAAAAGGTCGCCGAATATCGTGCCGAGCACGGCCTGTTGCCGACCAACGGTGGGGCGAATTTTCCAACGCAACAATTGAACGATATTTCGGCGGAGCTCACCCGCGTCCGCGGAGATCGTGCCAATGCCGAGGCGCGCGCCCAGTCGGTGCGCAATGCTCTCTCAGCCGGCGAGGCATCCGATACGTTGCAGGACATCATGTCGTCTCAGTCCATGCAGCGGTTGAAGAGCACGGAGTCGGGACTGCAGTCGCAGATCTCAGACCTGCAGACATCGTTGCTCAACAACCACCCGCGTCTGAAGAGCCTTCGCGCCCAGCTTTCGGATATCAAGGCGCAGATCCGGCAGGAGACGCAGAAAATCCTGGCGAGCATTGAGAACGAAGCGAAGGTCTCCGCTGTCCGCCAAAGGGAACTGGAGCAGCAGGCCGACAAGCTCAAGGCCAACAGCGCGCAGGCCGGCGAAGACGAAGTCGGTCTCAACGCCTTGACGCGGGAAGCCGCGGCTCAGCGCCAGCTTTTGGAGACCTACCTGTCTCGCTATCGCGAGGCGGCGTCGCGTGCCGACAAGAATTCGAGTCCGGCCGACGCTCGCGTTGTGTCGAAGGCCATCCAACCCGTCGACCCTTATTTCCCCAAACTTGCGCCGATCGTCGTTGTCGCTGCCTTGGCGACTCTTATCATGACTTCGATTGCGATCATGCTCGCCGAACTCTTCAGCGGACGGGCACTCCGTCCGGTAGGGTCTCCTGAGGAGGACGCGCGCGAGGAAGCCGACGAACCGACAGCAACGACGAGTGTTAGCCCGAAGCGGATCGCTACGCCGAGCCTGCTGGCAACGCCCGCAGACGGTGAGCCGCCGGCCGAAACGCAAGAGGATGAACCGGTTGTCGAGGCGAGCGAGTTCTCGATCGCATCCGTGTCCGACTACCTTCGCGGCAGCAGGGCGCCTCTGGCAATTGCCATTTCGCCGACCGGTGACGACGGATCCGCGGCGACCGTATCACTTGCCCGCAAGTTGGCGGAGGATGGCTCGCGTGTCATTCTGGTCGACATGACAGGCTCTGGCCTGCCGACCGACCTAATGGCAGAAGATCGCAGCATGCTTGGCATAACCGACTTGCTATGCGGGGATGCGGCCTTTGGGGACACAATCCACGGCGATAGTCGCTCGGACGCACACTTCATTCCGCAGGGGATTAGCGATCCGCATCGGGCAATGCGCGGCGCCGCTCGTCTCTCGCTTCTGCTGGACGCTCTGGTCTCGGCCTACGATTTGGTGATCGTGGAATGCGGCGCCGCTGATGTCGCCGGCGTTTCGCGCCTGACGCAAAGCAAGGACGTCGAAATCATCCTGTCGATGCCCGAGATCGTCGAACAGGAGTTCGTCACGGCCATGACCGAGTTCGAAGCGGCAGGCTACGAACGTGTGGTGCTGATGTCCGATGGCAGCGAGCCTATCGAAAGTGCGCTGTCGCAGCGTGCCGCCTGATCAAACACGGATTGCCCGGCGTATGCGTTGCGCAACGCGGTAAATCTTCGCGCGAGACTTGATGAAGGCTTTGCCTCTCGTGATCGCGCGATGCACCACACCACCGACACTACCCCGTAGGGAAAGCGGCAGAACGAGGTCATAGTGCTCGGTCTCCACAGGCGCCCAGGAGCGCTTGTAGCCCTGGTCGCCAAGGCCGAAGTCGAACAGGCTGACACCCTTGCCGTGCTGACCGGCGATCATCTGCCAGAATAGGAACTCGCCGGGGCTTGCCTCTGCCGCCACACTCTCATCGATCGCGCTGAGCTGGCAGATGACGTGGTCTCCCTTGCGCGAAATACCGGCGATCGCGGCGATATGGCCATCATGCTCGCCCTTCAAGCGGATCGCGTGCATCTCCAATCCCACCATGGAGTTCGCGCGTTCGCGGATGTCGATTGCGCCATGCAAGAAGGTTTTCGTTGCCTGATCTGCAAACACGTCCGGCAGGCCGAGTGCCTGAAACCGGCCGCTCTTCTGTGTGAAGAAACGATCGAGCAACTTATGTTGTTCATCCGCCGTGCCGCCGGCGACATAGTCGAATCCGCCGAGCGCCTGCAGGCGTCTCAGTTGGGTTCGGAACTTCTTGCGCCGTCCCTTCGCATTCAACTGTTGGACTGTTGCTTCCATATTCTCGCAAAGGGGAAGCTGGTAGGCATGGTTCTGGTTTTGCACCATCGGCAACAACGCCAAGGGATTACGGCGGCCCCGCCATTCCAACGGGATGTTCTGCAGCAAGAGAAGGTCGGCACGCCCAATCAGCGCCCGACGCAGCAGCCCTGCGAACTTTTCCGGCTCGAGATCCTTGGCCAGTTCGATGAAGCGCGTTGTGAAGAGACCAGTGTTGATATTGCTGTGATCGGCAGCGATGAATCTCGCGGTGCGGAACCCATGAAACCTGTTGATTTCCACTGGCAGAATGAATGCTGTTTCCGCGCCAAGCCTGCCCCAGACAATTGACAACGGGTTCACATGGGCTTTGGCCCAGGACATGCACCAGTCGATGCCCTGATGCAGCGAATTCAGATTGTCGCGATCAAGCTCCCGCCAACGCACTTCCAGTGGTGCCAGACTGTCCAAGACGGTGATTTCGAGTTCGCAACCGTCGGACTCTGCTGAATGATGCGGTCTATCTGGAACAGGAAGCGTTTGCGCCTGCACGGTCTCTCTCCGGTCTGACTTGCCGGAGCGGAGAATAGGGCGGCGGGGCATCCAATTCGTTTATGAGAGACGTGGCACCGTCCTTTCCATCGATCAGGGTTATCCCGGCGTTAACGGCTTACTGCTGCTTCGGTCCGGCCATCCATTTGATGATGACCATGGCGGGGAGCACCCATAACAGGCCGGTCAGGAAAAAGTAGAGGAGTTGCCCCCACCACGGCGCGTTGCCGAGCGTTGCAACGGCAATCGTGTTTGCGAGCACCGCATAGGCGAGTACGAGCACGACAATCAGGATCGTACCGATGAATTTGCGGAGGCGGACTGGCATCAAATATCTTTCGCAGTGGTGTTCGGATTGCCGCGACGGCATGCCGCAAAGGTTCAGGGCTTGTTTTGCATGAGCTGCTCAGGCAAATCAACTGCCGGAAGTAAGGAGCAGCCATGGCCATCGCGAACTTGAGCACTGAACAGCAGATCCTGCGCGAGATCCGCCGTCAGGACGGCAATCGCCGCGCTGTCCGCATCTGGCTGGGCTTCGTGCTCCTGGCATTGTTCTGTCTGGTAATCGTCGGGGGTGCCACTAGGCTAACGAATTCGGGCCTGTCGATCACCGAGTGGAAGCCCATCCACGGCGTCATCCCGCCTCTGAACGCCGCCGAATGGGAAGAGGAATTCAAGCTCTACCAGCGCATTCCCGAGTATCAGCAGATGAACAGCGGCATGACCGTTGACGAATTCAAGGGCATCTTTTGGTGGGAGTGGGCACACCGGCTGCTCGCGCGCGGCATTGGTGTCATCTTCGCACTGCCGTTATTGTATTTCTGGATCACGGGAAGGGTGGAGAGACCGCTGCGCTGGCCTCTTTTCGGGATCCTGATGCTGGGCGGTCTGCAGGGCGCGATCGGCTGGTGGATGGTATCGTCGGGGCTTTCGGTCCGGACTGACGTCAGCCAATACCGGCTCGCCACGCACCTTGTGATGGCCTGTCTGATCTTCGCCTCCTGCATGTGGATCATGCGGGGGCTCTCACCGCACTCCGACGACCCGGCGCCTACGCGGAGCTCGTATGTCTGGGCGGGCGCAATTGCGGCGTTTGCGCTATTCCAGATCTACCTCGGCGCACTCGTAGCAGGCCTCGATGCCGGCTTTACCTACAATACGTGGCCGTTGATGGACGGTGCCCTCGTGCCCTCCGACCTGTTGATACAGCAACCGGCCTGGATCAATTTCTTCGAGAACCCAAAGACGGTGCAGTTCGTTCATCGACTGGGGGCCTATACCCTTTTCGCGCTGACGCTTGTCAACATGATCATTGCTCTGACCGCTGCGCCGTCCACGACCCATGCTCGGCGCGCCGTCGTCCTGTTTGCACTGGTGACGATACAGGCGGCGATTGGAATCGCTACCTTGTTGCTGGAGGTCCCGCTTCATTGGGGGCTGCTGCATCAAGCAGGAGCGCTTGTGGTTTTTGGTTTCGCGATCGCCAACTGGCGGGGTTTCTGCGGAGAGTATCCGCGAGAGACCATGATTTCCGAGCGCGAGTGAAACGCGCTGCCAGGATCTGCCACGACCTCACCCTAACGCTGGAAGAGGGATGGACGTGCCGCCTGCCTCGTGAGGAAGAGACAGGCGGTCGACGTGTCATTTACTAACTTTATTACTAATAGTTGCGGGCAGTAGTCGGCTGTTTGATGCTGGGCGCCGGTCTATCACGAGAGACTGGAGCTATGAATGCCCGAGCGCCGTACGCCGCGACTTGCCGTGCTTATTGATGCTGATAACACTTCTGCAAAAATCGCCGCCGGCTTGTTCGAAGCGATCGCTAAGCTTGGCGAGGCAAGCGTGCGGCGCATCTATGGCGACTTCGCCAGTTCCTGCTCAAAAGCGTGGAACGACGTGCTGGTGCGACACGCGATAATCCCTCAACAGCAATTCGCATACACCACGGGCAAGAACGCGTCCGATATTGCGCTTGTCATTGACGCCATGGATCTGCTGCATACCGGCCGCTTCGATGGGTTTTGTCTTGTTTCCTCGGACAGCGATTTCACCCGGTTAGCCTTGCGGATCCGTGAGCAAGGCCTCGATGTTTTCGGGTTTGGTACGCAGAAGGCCCCTGAGAGTTTCCGTCAGGCTTGCCGTAGATTTATCTATACTGAGAACCTAGTGCCCACGGTCTCATCAAACGGCACTGAGGTAACGCAAGCGCCCTCGCTCCGCCAGCCGAGTGCAGCGACGCCCGTTATCAAGAAGGTCATTGCGCAGATGGAGAGTGAAGATGGATGGGTATCGCTCAGTGCAGTCGGAGCGCAACTCGCAAATCTGGCGTCGGACTTCGATCCGCGGACATATGGCTTCCGGAAGCTAAGCGATCTGGTCAAGAAGACGAATTCATTCGACATAGATCATGTGGATGGGAAGCCGCTCCGCATGCGGACGAAAGCAGCAGTTGCCGACAAAAAGAACGGACACTTGGGCGCAACTGTGCCGTCAAAAGGCCATGTCGCATCTAGCGATGCTCCTCGCGATAATGCAAGCAATGCATCGAGCGCGCGGTTGGCGTAAAAAATCCGGCTGCGTCGCCGCAGCCGGACCGTATTACTTATCACCGAGTATCCATCTTAGAAAAAACCGCGGCGCTGCCACCAGCCAGCTTTCTTCGGCTTGTCGCCTTCGCCCTCCGCGGCATCGCCGCGGGTCGACTTAACCGTCGGTTCGGACGAGGAGATGTTCGACTCTCTGTTGGCGCGGACAGGTTTTGCTTCCTCTGCGGCCGGCGTTGCGAGGTCTGCGGCCGCGGCCTCGACTTCAACATCAGCCTCGACAGCCGGTGTCGTCTCCTCTGCAACTTCCACAACAGGCTCTTCGACCGGCGATGCCTTGCGGCTTCGACGTGCGCGCTTCGGCTTGACGTCCTCGGTAACCGACGCGCCCGCCTCGACGGCGGCCATCGCCGGCTGAGCCTCGACGGCTTCTTCGGCGGCAACCTCGATGACTTCGGCAGCGGTCACTTCGGTCTCGCCCTCTCCAGCATCATCACTTGCCAGTTCGGCCTCAGAGCCCGCCTGCTCGCCGCCTTCCTCGCGGTTGCGGCGACCGCCGCGCTTGCCACGACGACGGCGCTTGCGGCGCTGGGTCTCATCACCGTCTTCACGCGCCTCAGAGGTGGCAGCAATGCTCTCGTCGCCTTCATCCTCGTCATCACCGTCGGTCAGGTCGCCTTCTTCCTCAGCGTCGGACGAGGTGTTGTCGGCGGCTACCGCTTCGCCATTGCCGTTGCGGCCCCGACGCCGACGCCGACGCTTGCGCTTGCGGCCTTCGCCATCGCCTTCGGTGCGCTGTGCCGGACGTTCCGCAGCGGCCGGCTTTGCTTCCAGTTCTTCTTCTTCCTCCTCGTCGACTTCGACAACGATATCGTCGTCCTCGTCATCGGGGATGGCGGCAAAGTTGAACAGGCTCTCGATCTTGACCGGGTTCTCGACCGGCTCGCCACGGTCGATCGCAAAGTGCTGCGACCCAACCGAGCCGTCTGCATCGACGATGATCGCGACACCGAAGCGGGCTTCGTAGTCGACGATCGTCTGGCGCTTATGGTTGAGCAAATAGAGCGCGATGTCAGGCGTCGTACGAACCGTGATGTCATGCGTGGTGTTCTTCAGCAGGTATTCCTCGATACCGCGCAGGACATGCAGGGCAACGGAAGACTGCGAACGCACGTGGCCGGTACCGCCGCAATGCGAGCAGACCTGCGTCGTTGATTCGAGAACGGAAGCGCGGATGCGCTGGCGCGACATTTCCAGAAGGCCGAAGTGGGAGATGCGACCGACCTGAATGCGGGCGCGATCGTTCTTCAGGCATTCCTTCAGCTTCTTCTCGACGGCGCGGTTGTTGCGCTTTTCTTCCATGTCGATGAAGTCAATGACGATCAGACCGGCAAGGTCGCGCAGGCGAAGTTGACGGGCGATTTCTTCCGCCGCTTCGAGGTTCGTCTGCAGCGCGGTATCTTCGATCGAGTGCTCGCGCGTCGAACGGCCGGAGTTGACGTCGATCGAAACCAGCGCTTCTGTCTGGTTCATGATCAGATAGCCGCCCGACTTCAGCGTCACCTGTGGCTGCAGCATGCGATCGAGCTGCGCCTCGATGCCGGAGCGCGAGAAGATCGGATGGATGTCGCGGTACGGCTGAACCACCTTGGCGTGGCTCGGCATAAGCATCTTCATGAAGTCTTTCGCTTCACGATAACCTTCTTCGCCGGCAACGATGATCTCGCTGATATCCTTGTTGTAGAGATCGCGGATCGAACGCTTGATGAGCGAGCCTTCCTCGTAGACGAGGCAGGGAGCGGTCGACTGCAGCGTCAGCGTCCGGACGTTTTCCCACAGGCGCATCAGATATTCGAAGTCGCGCTTGACCTCGACCTTGGTGCGGTTTGCACCCGCCGTGCGCAGGATGACTCCCATGCCCTGCGGCACTTCGAGCATCCGAGCGATTTCCTTCAGGCGCTTGCGATCCTGCGGATTGGTGATCTTGCGGGAGATGCCGCCGCCACGCGCCGTATTCGGCATGAGGACGGAGTAACGACCGGCCAGCGAAAGATAGGTCGTCAGGGCGGCACCCTTGTTGCCACGCTCTTCCTTTGCCACCTGTACTAGCAGGATTTGGCGGCGCTTGATGACTTCCTGGATGCGATACTGCTTGCGCGGCTTGCGCTGGACGCGATCGGGAACTTCTTCCATCGCGTCTTCGGCGCCGACCGATTCGATCACTTCCTCTTCATGGTCGTGATCGTCGTCATCGTCGTCATCGCTGCGACGGCGGGCGTCGACCTCTTCGGAAATCGAGTCGGTTTCGACCATTGCGGCCATCTCGTTGCCCGACGAGCCTTCATCGTCGCCGTCGGCGGTCGCTTCGCTGGCAACATCTTCGCTTGCAGGCGCTTCAGCGGCCGGCGCTGCCTTCTTGCGGCTGCGGCGGGGCTTTGCCTTCTTGGCTGGTGCTTCCTCGGCAACTTCCGCAACGGCCTCGACCGTCTCGGTTGCTGCGGCAGGGTCTACTTCAGTAGCTGCTTCGGCTGCCGGCGTCTCGGCGACCGCCGCTGCGACGCCAACATCAGGCTGTTCCTGAGTGGAGAGATCGACCGGCGCCGTCTCGACGTGTTCGACGTCGTCGTCGCGGCGATGCTCTTCGGCTTCGGCGCGAAGCAGGGCCTGACGATCGGCAAGCGGGATTTGGTAGTAGTCGGGGTGGATTTCGGCAAAGGCCAGGAAGCCGTGCCGGTTGCCGCCGTAATCAACGAAGGCTGCCTGCAACGAGGGTTCGACCCTCGTTACCTTTGCGAGGTAGATGTTGCCGCGGATCTGCTTCTTGTGCTGTGACTCGAAGTCAAATTCTTCTATGCGGTTTCCGCGAACGACAACAACGCGCGTCTCTTCCTCGTGAGACGCGTCGATAAGCATCTTGTCTGCCATGTAAGGTGTGCTCCTCGGCGCGGTCGAACGTCGGCATCCCCTCGGGTCGATGAGACAGGAGGGGTGCGGCTCGTCAATGCGGCGCCGGATAATGAAAGTCGCGATTGGTGCGGTGTGGAAAGCAGCAGCCAGACAGCAGCGGGGGAGACGTTCTCCCGGGGCCTGTAGACTTCAGATAAAACCTGCTGCGACACCATCAAAGACCAAGCGAGATCAACAAAACTAAGACCTTGTTCAGGTCCGATGAGTTTGCTCTCTCTGCAAAGAGCGGTTGGTGGCTATCCCACCGATGAAGTTCCCGCATACGCAGGAAAATTCAGGATCCAATTTCGAGTGGAAACACATAAGACGGCGGACGATTGCCGGTTGTGGCGCCAGTTCCCTTGCGGTTTGGCTGCCGTGCAGGCGACTCTATCCCGTCAGCACTTCTACCCTAAAAATCCTTGTATGTTTTCTCTGTCACAATAGCAAGGGAAAAGCCAAATGTGCCATAATATTGATGGATTTTGGAAGGCATACAAAATCGGGGATTAAGGGCGCCGATTCGGCTCCATGGCCGCGAACGGCGCCGGTACCGGCGAATTCGCGTTTACCGGGAGAACTTGATCGGAATGATATTTAAGGTGTGGCGGTCGATTGTTTAAGAGGGTACGACCCGCGTCGGTGATATCCGGATGGCGGAAAACGAGTTTTGCCGGCGCGGTGGCCGTTGCTGCGGCCGCAATGGCCTTTGCGTTTCCTCCACCGGCACGAGCAAACGAGATGACAAAGGTCGATCCGCTGCTCGCCTATGGCGCCCGCATCATCGGCGATGACGCCCGGACTCGCATCGTTATCGACTTCGATCGCGCCCCGGATTTTTCGATTCATTACATCGCCAATCCCGAACGCGTGGTGATCGATCTTCCGGCGACAGCTTTCGGCTTCCCGGCGGGCGATCTCGAGGCGAGGGGCCTTTTCAAGGACATCCGTTACGGAAAGATGGATGAGGACAGCGCCCGCATCGTGCTGACCGCCAAAAAACCGGTGAAGCTGGAAGTGGCCAAGGTTCAGGCGGATGACGACGGCAAGGGTCATCGCCTAGTCCTCGACGCCGCGATGACCGACAAGGACAAGTTCACTGACCTCGTCAAGGCTCAATCATGGAGCGATCCTTCGCCCCAGTCGACCACCGGCGCAATTCCGGCGCCTGAGAAGCCGGTCAACGGCGATTTCGTTATCGCTGTCGACGCCGGTCACGGAGGGATCGATACCGGCGCAATTGGCGTCGATACCAAGACGCAAGAGAAGGACGTAACGCTCGCTTTTGCCAAGGCACTGGCCGATCGACTGAATCGGGAGACTGGCATCAAGGCGTTTCTGACCAGAAGTGACGACTCGTTCCTGTCGCTATCCGAGCGCGTGGAGATTGCCCGCCAAAACCACGCAGGGCTATTCATTTCGATGCACGCTGATACCTTGAAGCAGAAGGACATTCGCGGCGCGACGGTCTACACGATTTCCGACAAGGCCTCGGACAAGCTTGCCGCCGATCTCGCCGACCGCGAAAATCTTTCAGACCAGATTGCCGGCAAGGAGACCGTGGCCGAACCTCCTGAGGTCGCGGATATTCTGCTGGATCTGACGCGCCGCGAAACGCAGGCTTTTTCGATTTCCTTGGCGGAGAGTGTACTCACGTCGTTCAAGGATCAGGTGGGGACAATCAACAATCCTCATCGCCATGCCGGTTTCCGTGTTCTGCAGGCGCCGGATGTGCCGTCTATCCTGTTGGAATTGGGCTTCCTTTCGAACAAGGACGACGAAAAACTCCTGCTTGATGATGCATGGCGGGGACGGATGGCAGATCTGCTGACGGAAGCCGTCAAGCACTACCGCACGGCGATGGTTGCAAATGGTGGCTGATTGCGGCCGTGGCGCAGATGTGACACTTGCTGGGGTAACGCGATCTCAATGTGGGAATAGCGCTTCAAGGCCCTATTTTACTCACATTCACGCCGTTACTCAGCCTTGTGTTTCCATCGATGAAACTGAATTGGCTTGTGGCGAAAACGCTCATGGAGTAAGTCGCCCAACGTGCAAGATGCCCGATCCCTGCGATTGTTACGCTCGCGCCGATCGATGATTGAGATACCGGTAGCTTAAATATGATTAGACTTCTTGGATATTTCTTCGGAGTGGCTTGCGTCCTGTTCCTGGGCGTAGCGGCTATTGTTGCCGTTTATTTGGCAACCGTCACGAAGGATCTTCCGGACTACGCAGTGCTGAGCAGCTACGAGCCACCGGTAACGACCCGCGTCCATGCAGGCAACGGCGCGCTGATGGCGGAGTATGCCAAGGAGCGCAGACTATTCCTACCGATCCAGGCAGTCCCGGATCGCGTCAAGGCTGCCTTCCTGTCTGCTGAAGACAAGAATTTCTATCAGCATCCCGGCATCGACGTGACCGGCTTTGCCCGCGCAGTGGTCGCCTATCTGACCGGCGGTCCGACCCAGGGCGGCTCGACCATCACCCAACAGGTCGCCAAGAACTTCCTGCTTTCCAGCGAGCAGACGATGGAGCGCAAGGCGAAGGAAGCGATCCTCTCCTTCCGCATCGAGCAGGCCTACAGCAAGGACAAGATCCTCGAGCTGTACCTGAACGAGATCTTCTTCGGTCTGAACTCCTACGGCATTGCCAGCGCGTCGCTCACCTATTTCAATAAGTCGGTGAACGAACTGACGATCGCTGATGCGGCCTATCTTGCGTCGCTGCCAAAGGGGCCGGCCAATTATCATCCTTTCCGTCATCCCGAAGCAGCGGTCACCCGCCGCAACTGGGTCATCGATCGCATGGTCGAGAATGGCTATGTCAGCCAGTCCGATGGCGCCGAAGCCAAGAAGCAGCCCCTTGGCGTGACCGGTCGCAGCAGCGGTCCCTCGCTCTTCGCATCCGGCTATTTTGCCGAGGCAGTCCGTCGCCAGCTGATCGAGCAGTACGGCGAGAAGATGCTGTACGAAGGCGGTCTGTCCGTCCGCACGTCGTTTGATCCCGAGCTACAGGTCTTCGCCCGCAAAGCCCTTCAGGATGGTCTGACGAATTATGACGAGCGCCGTGGCTTCCATGGTCCGATCAAGCAGATCGACACTGCGGCCGATTGGGGCAAGGCGCTTGCCGATATTCCGGCACTGACGGATGTCCCCGAATGGCAATTGGCTGTTGTGCTGGCTGTCTCGGACGACAGCGTCGACATCGGCCTGCAGCCGCCCAAGGACGGCGCGGGCAAGATTCCTTCCGAGCGCGAGCGCGGGATCATCGAGGCCAAGAACCTGCAGTGGGCATATCGCTCCGCTACTGGCCGGAAGACGGCGAAGTCGCCCGAAGGGGTCCTCTCCGCCGGTGACGTCGTCTATGTAGAGCGGCTGGGTGCCGAGGGCTCCAATTCTTACCGGCTTCGCCAGCCGCCAAAGGTCGAGGGCGGCCTGGTGGCGATGGATCCGAAAACGGGTCGCGTGCTTGCCATGGTCGGCGGCTTCTCCTATGCGCAATCGGAATTCAACCGTGCCACCCAGGCGATGCGCCAGCCGGGATCATCCTTCAAGCCGTTCGTATACGCGGCGGCCATGGACAACGGCTACACACCGGCCTCGGTCGTTAGCGACGATCCGCTCTCGATCCAGACGGGCAATGGCCAGGTTTGGGCGCCAGATAACTACGAAGGCGAGGGTGGTGGCGCCAACACGCTTCGCTTCGCTATCGAGCACTCGCGCAACCGCATGACGGTGCGCCTCGCCAACGACCTCGGCATGAATGTCGTTGCCGAATATGCCGAGCGCTTTGGCATCTACGATCACATGATGCCGGTTCTCGCCATGTCCTTGGGTTCCGGCGAGACGACGGTGCTGCGCATGGTGTCGGCCTATTCGGTCATCGCGAATGGCGGCAAGCAGATCAAGCCGACACTGGTCGACCGCATCCAGGACCGCTACGGGCGCACGATCTTCAAGCATGAGGAACGCGTTTGCGAGGGCTGCAACGCCAGCGACTGGCAGAACCAGGACGAACCCAACGTCGTCGACAATCGCGAAACCGTTCTCGACCCGATGACCTCGTACCAGATCACCTCGATGCTGCAGGGCGTCATCCAGCGTGGCACTGCAGCCGGCAAGATTGATCTCGGCGGTCGTGATGTCGCGGGCAAGACCGGGACGACCAACGACGAGAAGGATGCGTGGTTCGTCGGGTTCACGCCGGACCTCGTCGCCGGTCTCTACATCGGCTTCGACTCGCCCTCGACCCTTGGCCGTGGCGGCACGGGCGGCTCGCTGTCGGCGCCGATCTTCAATGAATTCATGCAGACGGCCGTCAAGGACATGCCCGAGTCGAAATTCGTTATTCCTGCCGGGATGAACCTCATCCCGATCGACCGCAAGACCGGTATGGCAGCCGCGCAGGGTGATCCGAACACGATTATCGAAGCCTTCAAGCCCGGCACCGGTCCTGCCGACAGTCTGTCGGTCATCGGGATGGACAACGCTATGGCACCTGAGGAGATTCTACGGACCTCTCCCCAAGCCAATCAGGCAGTTCAGTCCGGCGCCGGCGGCCTTTACTAAGTCTTCCCCGAACTCTTGTGACGGCTGCGGCTCTTTACATCCGCAGCCGCCACAATTATCTGACGGGCAATCTTCGTAGCAACGCAAAGAAGCAGGAAAATGCGAGCGGAAATCCAGAACGTGGTCGATGAAACCAAGCAGGCTATCACCCTGCTGAGGAGGCATCTTTGACTGGGACCAGGCGGTAAGGCGACTGGACTGGTTGAACAACAAGGCAGAGGATCCGACCCTCTGGAACGATGCGCAGGAAGCACAGAAGCTGATGCGCGAACGCCAGCAGCTGGACGACGGCATCAATGGCGTGAAGCAGCTCGAGCAGGAGCTGACCGACAATATCGAGCTCATCGAAATGGGCGAGGAAGAGGGTGACGAAAGCGTCGTCAAGGACGCCGAAGATGCCCTCAAGGGATTGAAGGCCGAGGCTGCCCGGCGTCAGGTCGAAGCGATGCTTTCGGGCGAAGCCGACAGCAACGACAGCTATCTGGAAGTTCACTCCGGCGCAGGCGGCACGGAAAGCCAGGACTGGGCCAACATGCTTCTGCGCATGTACACGCGCTGGGCCGAGCGTTCGAAGTTCAAGGTCGAGCTTCTCGAAGTCCACGACGGCGAAGAAGCGGGCATCAAGTCCGCGACGCTGCTGGTGAAGGGTCACAACGCTTATGGTTGGCTGAAGACCGAGTCGGGCGTTCACCGCCTCGTGCGCATCTCGCCCTATGACAGCAATGCACGTCGCCACACCTCCTTCTCGTCGATCTGGGTTTATCCCGTGGTCGACGACTCGATCAACATCGAGATCAATGAAAGCGATTGCCGCATCGATACCTACCGTTCATCGGGAGCGGGTGGTCAGCACGTTAACACGACCGACTCGGCCGTGCGTATCACGCACATTCCGACCGGTATCGTCGTCGCCTGCCAGCAGGAGCGCTCGCAGCACAAGAACCGCGCCAAGGCCTGGGATATGCTGCGTGCCCGCATGTACGAGGCGGAGTTGAAGAAGCGCGAAGAAGCGGCAAACGCAGAAGCGGCGTCCAAAACCGACATTGGCTGGGGACACCAGATCCGTTCGTACGTCTTGCAACCATATCAGTTGGTCAAGGACCTGCGGACCGGCGTGGCGAGCACAGCACCAGGCGACGTGTTGGACGGTGAACTCGACGAGTTCATGGAAGCAGCTCTTGCGCACCGCATCAGCGGCAAGCCGGACGCGGTCGTCGACGACGTTGACTGACTACCGTTAAGCGGATTTGAGAAGGCCTCGAAAGAGGCCTTTTTCATCGGCAAAGCCAGTTGGCTTAGGGGTGCGCGACGTTCAGCGGCAAAGTGTTAGTTGCTTGCCTTCCCGACAGTGACCTCACCAAATTCGTCGATGACGACCGTCCAGGTCTCCGATTCCGCATCCGGATCGGTCTTCAGATAAACCATTGCGAAAAGGCCGGGCTCCTTGAGCATTCCGGAGGAGTTTTCTGGCCGGATGTCGGTGACATATGGCTTTAGCTCGTTGAGTTCTTGCAATTCAACCGTCGAGGTGATCGCCGGCCCGCCGTCCCCCTGCTCGATCTGTTGTAGGTAGATCTTGGCCGTGCGGTCGGATTGCCGGACCGCAAACAGTTTGTAGTAACCATGGCGCGGCTTGGCTGTCGCGGGACTTGATGCCGTCGGCTGAGGTGCCGATGGTGCCCGCTGAACGGCAGGTGCGGTGCCGTCGTCTTCCCAGTAACCCGTGCTGGTCGCAAATATGATCGAAGCCGGCAGGATCGGATCATCCGCCGCCGCAGTTTGAGCGTAGAGCGAGGATGCTGTGAGCAGCATTGCACAAAGCGCCGTTGGTCGCAGCCCCATCTCTCAGTCCTCAAACTGTTCGGCAAGAATACGATCGGACCATGAGCGATCAGGATCGGAAAGAATGCGTGCCGTGGTATGTTCCGACTGAGCGATGCGAATGTGAAGCACCGATTTCACTTCGGTATTGTCGGCAACTGCGTTCACCGGGCGCTTCTCCGCCTCGAGAATATGGATATCGACGGTCACCTTGTTCGGCAAAAGCGCACCGCGCCAACGCCGCGGCCGAAACGCGCTGACGGGTGTCATCGCAAGCAGCGGCGCGTCAAGCGGCAGGATTGGGCCATGGGCGGAGAGGTTGTACGCCGTCGAACCCGCTGGCGTTGCCACCATCAGGCCGTCACAGATGAGCTCGTCAAGGCGAACGACGCCATCGACCTCAACCCGAAGCTTGGCGGCCTGGTAAGACTGACGGAACAACGACACTTCATTGATGGCAAGTGCTGTCGAATTCGAGCCGTCCGTATTCGCGGTCGTCATCTGTAAGGGGTGAAATGCGTTTTCGACGGCCGCACAGATCCGATCCTGAAGTTTCTCCGTTCGGTATTCGTTCATCAGGAAGCCGATCGAACCGCGATTCATGCCGTAAACAAGCTTGCCCGAGTTCATCGTACCGTGCAGCGTCTGCAGCATGAAGCCGTCGCCACCAAGGGCGACGATGACATCGGACTCGTCGGGGGGCACGTCGCCATAAATGCGAATCAGTTCTTCCCGCGCCGCCAGCGCCTCGGTCGCCGAGGAGGCAAGGAAGGAAAGCGTCTGAAATGAACGGCCCATGGAGTTCCCTTTTCTGATCTCGGCCTAGCTAAATGATTGCAAGCCCGCCCGACAAGGCGTTTTATGCCACTAAACGTTCGCCGGAGCGCCCGAGCACGTTCGGACGTCAACACCCATGGTGACACCGCGCCGATGAAATGAGGATGGCGCCGATTTCTTCTTTACAGGACCGCAGAATCTGGTACTTGGCAGGCATCGCCCTTGTAGCTCAGTTGGTAGAGCACCTGATTTGTAATCAGGGGGTCGCGGGTTCGAACCCTGCCGGGGGCACCATCCTTCTCCAATTGAAAATAGTTGTTGCCCGTTGACGTAGACGGTGGCGCTTTCGCAGCTTTAGTTTTGAGCTGTCTGTCGCACGCTGGCCTGCAACTTCGTGTCGGGGCTTTCTCCAGCTCCTGAGGGCGTGACGACGATGCTCAGAACGGAGGCAATCATCAAAACAATGACGGCGATCATCACTCGCACGTGTTTCTCCTTGAAAATCGTGCGTGGCAAACGCCTCAGATTGATCTCAGTTCCGCGGGCGATCGATCCAGCCGTTATTCCGCGGGCGGAGGAATAGGGCGTTCGGGCGCCGGTGCAAGCGGAGCGGGTTGGTGGATTGGTTGCGACTTGTCGATCCAAGCAATGCTGAGGATGAGGGCTACGAATGCAGCGACGAAGAGAGTGCCGACAATGAGGGAGCGGACAGCCATATGGAATACGTTCCTCCTGTTCGAGTGCGGGAAGCTATAGAGGATGGCAGAGTTAAATCCGAGGCGTGCGGAGGTTTTTTCTGCCACGAGCAAAGGTTTACGGGATCCTTACCTGCTTTCCCGAGGCTGCCGTCTCCCCGTAGTCGAATGAAATGGTCGGTCGTTCGTGCTCATCAGTACGAGAAGCGCTCGTCGGGTCGCTCGGTCTCCGGCGGGTGACATGGCGAAGTCGTTCGCACTTGCAGTCACTCACGAGGCAAGGTGGGTCGATTGAGGCAGGAGCGGCATACCTTCGCCGCTCCGCCGCTATCGCATCATGCTTTCAGATGCAGCCGCGCCGCATAGAGCGCGATCGCAGCTGCATTCGAGACATTTAAAGATTTGATAGCGCCTGGCATGTCTAGCCGCGCAAGGGCGCTCACGGTTTCGCGCGTCTTTTGCCTCAGCCCCTTGCCTTCGGAGCCCAATACCAACGCCACCTTGTCACCCGAGAATGTACCCTCGAGCGGAGCCGGGCCCTCCGAATCAAGGCCGATCGTGAAGAAGCCGAGCTTGTGTAGTTCGCCGAGCGCGTCTGCAAGGTTGGTGATTTGGATATAGGGGATGAGTTCCAGCGCGCCTGAAGCTGACTTCGCCAATACGCCCGATTCGGTCGGGCTGTGGCGCTGCGTGGTGATGACGGCACCGGCATTGAAGGCCACTGCGGAGCGCATGATGGCGCCGACATTGTGCGGATCGGTCACCTGGTCGAGCACGAGCAGTAGCGGGCTGTCCTTCAGCGCTTCCAGCCGGCGAACGGGCAGAGGCCGGGTTTCCAGCATGACGCCCTGGTGGATCGCGTCCGGCCCAAGGAACTTGTCGATATCATGCGGGGCGACGATCTCAACAGGGATACCGAGTGAATCGGCATCGACCTCAAGACGGGCGAGCGCGTTCTGGGTCACCGAGAGCCTGACGTTCTTGCGCTCCTTGTTGTCGAGCGCGGCACGAACCGTATGAAGACCGTAAAGGTAGACCTGTTCAGGTGCGAGTGCCGGTGGCTTCCAGTCCTCGGCGCCGCGCCGGCGCTTCTGCGGCGGCGGTGTCGGGATCTCGCCGCGTTCACGCTTGCTGTCGCGATGCGCGCGGCGCAGGGTTGCGTAATGTGTGTCCTTGGCGGACTTCTCGTTTGTGGGCTTGCCACCGCTTTTGTTGTCTTTGCTCATGCGGCTTTATATCCGGGGCGCTTCTTTCCGCATAGGATTTCTTTCAGGAGCCCACCTTTCCCCGGGCGATGAAATTTTTCACATTTTTTCCACCGTCATCGTGTTGACATGCGGAAATCGTCCGGTCATATACGCGGCGCAGACCGAGGGGCGGCAACGCTTCGAAAGTCTGACGAGCTTGGTCTCACGATCCGGACGAAAAAAACTGGAGAGATGCCCGAGTGGTTAAAGGGGACGGACTGTAAATCCGTTGGCTCAGCCTACGTTGGTTCAAATCCAACTCTCTCCACCATTCGTCATTGGATCGGATACCACCCCGCGGGTATAGCTCAATGGTAGAGCAGCAGCCTTCCAAGCTGAATACGCGGGTTCGATTCCCGCTACCCGCTCCAAGTTTTTCCGGCCACTCAGCAATACCGCGTGTCGCTCCGTGTCACCTCATTTCACTTGCGCTCTTCGGCGCGCGAGGGCTGCCGAACCTTGCCCTGCTTAAGGCGAAAGCTATTCCGCTATCTCCGACGCATTCCGAGGCGCGAGGATGCCGGCTCAGTCTTGCTTTCGACTGAAGTACCACCAAAGACGAACTTGGCGTGCGGAGCGGAAACCGCGAACAATGAACCTGGATGAAGTGCTTCGCACGCATCGTGGGGATCGCGAGTGGCAGAGATTTTTAATTGGCAACCCAGCATCGGCGACCCCACGATCGGTGGCTGGATTACCGTCGCCTTATACTTGCTTGCTGGCATAAGCTGCTGGAAAACAAAGGGCGTCGTCTTTCGACAAGATCCGAACCAGCAATCCGACGGCTCCATCTGGCGTGCGATCTCCGTGGTTTTTTTCCTTCTCGGGATAAATAAGCAACTCGATCTTCAGTCAGCAATGACCGAACTCGGCCGTGTGGTAGCCCATTCCGGCGGGTGGTATGAGATGCGTCGGACTGTGCAGGTTTACTTTATCATCGGCATCGTGGCCGCATGCGCAGCCGCGGTACCTGCTTTACTTTTTTGGGCAAGAAAATCACCACGTGAGACTTGGCTGGCGCTTGTCGGTTCAACGTTCGTGCTGGGCTACGTACTAATTCGCGCTGCATCTTTTCATCATTTCGACCACTTCCTCAGTAGCCGCCTCTTTGGCTTCAAGTGGCTCTGGTTCTTCGAAATGACGGGGATCACGATCGTGTTGCTTGCTAGCGAGTGGCGTCGAGCAAGCCTTGTTTATCGAATGGCACGACCTATTGTCCGTTGACGCCTGCGACCGCATCGGATGATTAGTAATTCACCCAAAGCCTTCCCAGCTGAATACGCGGGTTCGAATCCCGCTACCCACCAAGCTGCGCTGTCGCAAATGCGTACCTCTAGCCCCACAGCAGCACAAACGGCGAAGCCAGCGCGATGATTCCGGCAATCGTCCAGCGCCTCTGTCCGCTGGCGCTCAGGTCTTCCCTTGAAAGCCACATGCGGACGGCAATGAAGCCGATGGCGATGATCGCGCTGTAGATGACCGCGCGCAGCAGGATCGACCAGCCGCCGCCGAAAAGGCCGATGGCGATGCCGAAGCCGGCCAGGGCGCCGAGGATGCCATATCCCACGTCGAACATCAGGGCTGTGGTGGCCGAAAGCGGCGTCAGCATTTTTGGGAAGGCGATCGCGAATGCGGCGGTGAGCAGCCATATGGCAACGATTGCCTGCAGTGTTGATGAGTTGACGATAGAGGTTGCCAGAGCCGGAAGACGCTCAGGCGAGGACAGGCGCAATACCTGTGCGACCCAGTCAATCGAAGCCGCAAGGATCCACAAGATGAATGCACAGCCTGCAAAGATCAGAAAGTTGCCTGCGGATCGTTTTGCAATTTCCTTCGGTTCCATGCCCAATCTCCGGATAGTGCTTCCCCGCCAGGACGGCAAATGAAGTAGTATCATATCCTTGGCTGCACTGCGCCCGCTCTTCGCGAATATCTCCTCACCGCCATCTGCAGTAGATATTGCCGAATGCGCGCCCGCTTCCCATATGCGCCGGCATACGGGGAATCGGGCTAGGAATACGGCCCGCAATTAGGTCTTGCGCAATTTCCCCGAAAGCCTTAAACGGCGGCACTAAACCGGTTCGCCGGGGTCATCCATTTCGTTCACAGGAAGCATTCAAATGGCAAAGAGTAAGTTTGAGCGCAACAAGCCGCACGTTAACATCGGCACGATCGGCCACGTTGACCACGGCAAGACGTCTCTGACGGCAGCGATCACGAAGTACTTCGGCGAGTTCAAGGCGTACGACCAGATCGACGCTGCTCCGGAAGAAAAGGCCCGCGGCATCACCATTTCGACGGCGCACGTCGAATACGAGACCCCGAACCGTCACTATGCTCACGTTGACTGCCCCGGCCACGCCGACTACGTCAAGAACATGATCACCGGTGCCGCTCAGATGGACGGCGCGATCCTGGTTTGCTCGGCAGCTGACGGCCCGATGCCGCAGACCCGCGAGCACATCCTGCTTGCTCGTCAGGT